>DATGLM010000042.1:0-52666 GCA_035294125.1 Ktedonobacteraceae bacterium
AGCCGGGCGATTGCCTATTACAACACGGAAAGGTATCATACGAGTATTGGGTGTCAAACACCCGCTCAGTTTACCCAACACTACGTCGACCATCTCACACATGAAGGCCCTTAAGTGGTTTCCTCTTTGGGGACAGGGACCCGCGAATCCTATCATCGGCAGGATGAGAACCACTGCGCTAGCCTTTCCTCTTTCACCGATGTAAAGGGCCGAAGGTGAGAGTTTCGTTCCACTCACATATTATTTAGTATGCCTGAACAGGCTAACCTGCTATAATATCAAGTGTTATCATTTTGGAGCGTAGGACATATCAACTGCTTATCATGCTTATGGAACGTTCCATACCGCCGCAACCCCTTCTTCACCGGGCGCGAGGAGGTGCTTGAGCGCCTGCACCAGACCTTAACGGTGGGCAAGACCGCAGCCCTGACGCAAGCGCAGGCCATTACCGGCCCGGGCGGCATCGGCAAGACCCAGACGGCCCTGGAATACGCTTATCGCTATCGCAGCGAGTCTCAGGCCGTCTGCTGGGTGCGGGCAGACACCCAGCAGACGCTGGTATCCGACCGCCCGGGCATTGCAAGCCAGCCGCTCGCTCAGAGCATTCCAGACGATAATGCGCCCGTTGCGCACGGGAAAGAAGTGGAGGGAAGTATCCTGGCTCACGCAGAGAGCCTGTCCTATCGGTAACTGGAGGTGTTGGCTGCGCTGCGACAAGCAGGCTCGTCGCTGGCGCCGACGACTCCAGTCCCTCCAGAGGAGAGGTTGAGACCCGACAATAAGTGGATGCAGCAGGATGCTCACCTGGCGCGGCTTCCTGGTGACATTGCCCTGCCATTGGCACTGCTGGCGTACAGGACAGGGATGGCAGCTGCGGATACTGGCGGCATAGACCACGCGCAAGCTTCCATTGGC
This sequence comes from Ktedonobacteraceae bacterium, assembly GCA_035294125.1. Classification (GTDB taxonomy): domain Bacteria; phylum Chloroflexota; class Ktedonobacteria; order Ktedonobacterales; family Ktedonobacteraceae; genus CADDYT01. The sequence continues at coordinate 916 of DATGLM010000042.1, forward strand.
CTCTCGGCGCCGTTGATGGGCAAGCAGCGACTGCCTGGCTGGGCAGCGCAGCGTGCCATCAGGTTGGAGGGCAAAAGCTTGTCCTGAGAAGCGGCCAGTTTTCCAGGGCAAGCCGACCACATACGCCGCCGTGAAAGCTGCCTGCGGTAGGTTCGTCAGAAAAAGTTCGGAGACGACTCCTTGCCGTTCTACTCCAACTGCAGGTGGCTTGTCAGAGGCCGGCTGGGTCGCCACCGCGACCCGGCGCTGCTTGCTCTCCGCACTGCTTACATCGCCCTGGCTAGCAGGTAAGACCCCGGTCATGCTGCCTCCTTGACCGGATATCCCCGCTCATCCATGCGAAGTCCGAAAAATTCGATGCGGCAGACGCCACTCGGACAGGTGACCTCATGGTAGTAACAGAACTGTGGGAAGACGGTTTGGACCTGGCTTCCGCTGCTCACCTCTCGTGAAGGCAAAGTCTGGAATCCCTGTACTGCTCCGGCACGATCCGCATACTCATAGACCTGTCCATCGGCGGCAATCACTGTGTAGTGGGTGGTATAGGGAAACTGAACACAGGGACCAAAGAAGGTGATGGTGCTGTGGTCGTCGCCTTCGAGCATCGTTGCAGGGTCAGAAGCGAACCAGGCTTTCCAAACGGCATTGGAGAACGTCCCTCGTTGTGGGTCAATATAGCACACGGCGTAGTCGGTTCCAGAGACCGCCTCTGGTTGCAGCCCGGCATTGCCAGAGATGATGAACCGCATGTTTTTATTCGGACTCCACTTCCACGCGCCTTCGGCTCCTTTCACATGCCCCCACGCATGCTCTGCGTAGAGCAGGACAGATATGCCTTGTTGAGAGGTCGCAGAGGCTTCTTCTTGCGAGATCTCCCTCCAGGTGGAGACAGGCACGGAGAAGTTTGCGCTTTTCTTCAGAGGCAACCTCTCTGCCAATTTTGATTTCGCTGACTGCGATGAAAGCGGCACATCGAAATCGGTGAGCTGCTTCATCGCGCAAGTAAGGTTGGAAACCGAGAGTTCCTGCCCATTGCGCAGTTGTGCGTGATACGTTCTTTCAAGCAGCCATGTCTCACTGAGACGTTCAGAAAATGAGATGGTCATCGGCGGTATCGCCGTCTGTGGTGAGGTTGTCATAGATGTCGCCTTTCCGGGTAAAGCTGGAGGAACAATCAACAGCATTCATGGCTCCCTTGCTGCTGAACCCTGTTCCTCCAGCCCGCGTTTACGTTGGGTAGGTCAGGGATGGCTCATTTGTGTGAGAGCCGTTCAGTGGCTCATGGGCTGGCTCGCTTGCCTGGCGCTGCATGATCTGCATCAGCGGCGCTACCAGGTCGAGGGGCAGAGGGAAGATGATGGTCGAATTCTTCTCAACTGCGATCTCGGTTAGCGTTTGTAAGTAGCGTAGTTGCAGCGTGGAGGGCTGCGAGCCGATCACTGCGGCGGCCCGAGCGAGCTGGGTCGAGGCGAGCAATTCTCCCTCAGCGTGGATCACTTTGGCCCGCTTCTCCCGCTCGGCCTCCGCCTGTTTGGCCATGGCGCGCTGCATGGTTGTCGGCAACTCCACATCCTTGATCTCGACCGCCGTCACTTTCACACCCCAACGCTCCGTCTGCTCGTCGATGATCACCTGCAGGTCGCTGTTGATCTTTTTGCGCTCAGCCAGCAGTTCATCCAGTTCCGATTGGCCCAGGACATTGCGCAAGGTCGTCTGGCCAATCTGGGTGGTCGCCTGGTTGAAGTTCACGACGTTGACCACCGCTGCAATCGGATCGGTGACGTAGAAGTAGAGTACCGCCGTCACCTTGATCGTCACGTTATCGCGGGTGATCACCTCCTGCGGTGGAACCGTGAGCGTGACGATACGTAAGTCTACTTTCATCATGCGGGAGATGAAGGGGGGTACCAGGAACAGCCCGGGGCCTTTTGCCCCGATCAAACGTCCCAGTACGAAGATGACACCGCGCTCATACTGTTGCACCACGCGAATGGCGGAGAGCGCGACGATCACCAGGATCAGCACGAGAACGCCAATCACAAACGGAATCAATATATTCATAGCAAGCCTCCTTACGGCCTGAGAAACTGAAGGAAGGAAAGACCGCCTTTAGTTTCGCTTATGGTCGAGCTTCCACTTCTTTTTGTACGCTCGCCCCTCAGGTGGAAACCAGACGTCATGGTACCACAGGGCACACGCAAGGAGTACGAAGATCAGAAGCAGGGGGAGAAAGATTGGCATAATGTTGTCCTTTACTGTTCTATTCCAGACGTCCTTCTTGCTCACTATGAGGAAGCTATGACGGCTGGACAGGTCCTTCTCTGCTTTTAAGTGTACCGCGAGAGCGTTATAGCGAGCGTTATGTCGGCGTTAAATGAAATTCTTTCCGCTCAACTGTCTGGTTGCTGGCTCGTCTCGACGAACCAGAGCCATTTGTCGATGCCTCGTGCGATCTCTGTGAAGATATCGGCGGTATCGGCGTCCTTCAGCTCGGTCGCCTGTGCGCTGGCGTAACGTGTATGTCTTGCAAAGTCGGTGAGTGTTGTCGAGAGCGTATCGATGTGGTCGTTCTCATCTGTACTCGAAAGCCGATATCCGTTGAGCGAAGACCGCTCGACGACTGTAGGGGCTGTTCCCTCGGCCTTGCCGCCGAGCTGCACAATACGTTCAGCGATCAGGTTCGCATACTCCTCCACTCCCTCGGTAACCTTGTCGAACAGCTCACGCAGGGCCATGAAATGAGGCCCTTTGACATTCCAGTACGTCTGTCTGCTTCGCAACTGCAGATCGATGGCGTCGGCTAAGCGGCGGTTCAACAGTTCGATCAGTTTGGCCTGCTGCTCTGCGGGCAGAGGATTCTTTTTCCTGGGGCATGGGAGCATGGGAGGCTCTCCTTTCACTTCTGTCTGTTTTGTGCGATAATAAATAGGTTCTATCTAGTCGTTGGCTTGAAACTCTCTGACATCCTTTTGTTCTTTATGTGGAGCAGTCCTCTTGCCTGTCGCATTTCTGATCTCATCATAGCAGCAGAGCGTTATGAGGAACGTTAAATGGGTGACTTATACCTGACATTACTGGGTCCGCCAGAAGCGCGCCATGCGAATCAAGTGCTGCTGTTCTCCACGCGCAAGGAACTTGCGCTGCTCATCTATCTGGCGGTGGAAGGCGGCATCTATGAGCGTAAGAAACTCTCTGAGCTGTTCTGGCCAGAAGGGGACGCGAAGCATGGCCGGGCAGCCCTGCGCATTAGCCTGCTCCATCTGCGTCATCTGCTGTGTGAGGATACCTCTGTTGAACCGGTGTCTCACTTCCTCATCAAACGTGACACGCTCGGACTTGATCTCACTTCCAATCTCAAACTCGACCTCCATACCCTCCAGGAAGCCTGGGCGGCGGCACATGCCTCGACCCACACGACGCTGACCATGCCAGAAGAGGAACGGCGCACCCTGCTTGCCAGGCTTCAACACGCGATCAGCCTCCCGCGTGGTGAGTTCCTGGAGGGCTTCGCGCTGCGTGATGCTCCGGCCTTCGACGATTGGGTGCGGTTCCAACGCGAGTACTGGCACCTGCGCACAGGTGAAGTTTTTGACCGCCTCTCTCAGATGCAATTCGAAGCTGGAGAGCTTGAGGCCGCCATTGAAACGGTCAACCGCTGGCTCGTCTTTGCCCCGCTGCATGAGGACGCCTACCGGCGTCTGATGCGTTTGCACTTCGCGGCTGGTGATCGGGTCGCTGCCCTGCACGCCTATGACAATTGCCGGGCTATACTGGCAACGGGCATGCAGACTGAGCCAACTCTGGAAACCGTGGCGCTGGCCAGCCGGATGCGCGCTGTTGCTCCTCCACGTCGCAAGGAGTCACCTACGCCCGCGCTTGCGCTTTCCCCGGCGGCGTTCCTCGAAGGCCCGCTCCTGGGGAGAACGACGGAGTTGAGTACCTTGATCAAGGCCTACCATACTGCCCGGCGAGGCCAGACGCAGGTTGTGCTTCTGGAGGGAGAGGTCGGCATTGGCAAGACGCGGCTGGCGAGCGAATTTCTGGCCTGGGCAGAGGTAGAGGGGGCGGACGTGCTGCGGGGACAGGCGTTTGAAACCGGTGGTCAACTGCCCTACCTGCCTGTGATCGAGGCCTTACGCCCGCGCATCGAGCGGGAGAATGCCCCGGACGACTTGCTTTCGGACCTGTGGCTGGCGGAACTCTCGCGCCTGCTCCCCGAACTGCGCGATCGCTATCCTGACCTGCCTGACCCTGGCGGGGACAGGTCGGGAGCGCGCAATCGGTTGTTCGAGGCGGTGGCGCGCCTGGGCCAGTCCCTGGCGGCACGGGCACCGCTCGTCTTGTTCATCGATGATGTGCAGTGGGCCGATGCCGCTTCGCTCGACGTGGTGCATTATCTGGCCCGGCGCCTCTCGGAGAGTGAGGCTCCTGCGCTCCTGCTGCTGACGCTGCGTCTGGAGGAGAGAGCTATGAGGCCCGCGCTTCCCGAGTGGCGAACTGGTATGGAGCGCGCCGTCCCGCTCACCCATCTCCCGCTTGGTCCTCTCAGCGCCGAAGACATCCTGAGCCTGCTTCAGGCATTCAGTGGCAAAGGGGGCAAAGACGGTGGGCAGTCGCCGGATCTGGAACGCTTTGGCCAGTGGCTCTTTGCGGAAACAGAGGGGCACCCCTTCTATCTCATGGAAACGCTCAAGGTCTTGCTCGATCGTGGCGCACTCACCTCCCGTCCGAACGAAAATGGTGGATGGACGATTGACTTTACCGCTGCCATGCAGCATGAGATGGTGGTGCGTGGATTCTTCCCGCCCAGCGTGCGCGAAGTTATCTGCACCCGCCTGGATCGACTTGCGCCGAACGCCTTTGCGCTGCTGGTGGCAGGAGCCGTCCTCGGTCAGGGAATCACCTTTGAGCGCCTGTGCCAGGTGGCCGATCTCACAGAACAGGACGGACTCTCTGCCCTGGACGAGGTGCTGCATAGCCACCTGCTGCATGAGTCGGAGCGCCAGGGCGGGCGCGGAACTGCCGGGCGCTACGTGTTCGCGCACGCGAAGATCCGTGCGGTGGTCTATGGCGAGGCAGGTGAGGCGAGGCGCTCCATCTTTCACCGCCGTGCGCTGGAAGTGTTGCAAGCGGCGGCTGCACCTGCTGCTGTACTGGCATACCATGCGCTGGCTGCGGGGCTAGCGGAACCGGCCTTCCGCTGGAGTCTCGCCGCAGGCGATGAGGCCATGCACCTGGTAGCCGTGCGCGATGCCATCACCTTCTACGAGCAGGCGTGGCATCTGCTGACCGGGTCTGTGCCATCGCACGGCCTGGAAGCCAGGCTTCCTGCGCCGGAGATCGAGCATCTGTACACCCACCTGGGCCGGGCATATGAACTGAACGCTGAGTGGGAGAAGGCTCGGACAGCCTATACCTCGCTGTTCGCGTACGCGCGGGATGCATGCCAGCCTGCGCTGGAGAGCACTGCCCTCAACCGCCTGAGTACCCTGGCCGCGCCGTAGTCCTTCGATCTGACGAGACGATACACAAGGGCTCATCGCGGCGTAACTGGTTGCCGAAGCGAGCGCTGACTTGTTGCTCCTGATAAGAACTCGCTGCACAGGTTCTTGCCATTCCTCCCATTCTCTGTCAGTGACCAACCTCTGTTCCTTATTAACATTTTTTAAACGCTTTATTTAACGCTGCGCGGTTAGGATACTTTTAGTACTGGTTGTCAGATCGTATAGCGGCAAACAGAGAAAGGTTCTTGATGAAGCCAGGTTCCAGCTTGAAGCAGCTTGAAGTCCGTGAAGAGCAGGTGACGTATGAGCAGTAATGGAAGTCTGAGGACACATGGGGGACGTTCGTGAAGTGATACAAATTCCCGTGGAGATATCTCTTCCAGACATCGCCTCTTCACAAGCTGAGCAGAACGAGGCGCAACTGGTGAAAGCCAGCCAACAAGGAGACCAGGGAGCCTATGCGCTCCTCGTACAAAGTCACCAGCGCCGCGTCTTCAATATGGTTTTGCATATGCTGCAAGACCATGATGATGCCAGTGAGATTACCCAGGAGGCTTTTATTGCTGCATGGCAGGGGCTGCCAGCATTCCGTGGCGAGGCGCGCTTTGCTACCTGGCTCTATCGCATCGCCTACAATTGCGCCCTGAAACAGCTTGAACGGCGCAAGCGCGAGCGATCCTTGCAGGCGGCCATGGCAGCGGAACAGATGCTGGAAGGGCTAAACAAGCAGAAGGGGACGGAAGATATGCTAGAGCTACGTGCCCTGCAGGTCGTGGTGCGTGAGCAGATTGAGAAGCTGCCGAACAAGTATCGCATGGTGTTGATCCTGCGCCACATCCAGGAGAAGACGTATGAAGAGATGGCTGACATCCTCTCTATACCTGTTGGCACGATCAAGACCCATCTCTTTCGGGCCAGGCATCTCCTCAAGGAACGCCTGGATAACGCTTTTTCTAACGCTTCGTAGCTCATCTTGAGAGCAGAAGGCATTGAGGAAACCTCATCGAGAGGGAAAAAGCATTGGAGAGGGAAAACAGAGCGCAAGAACAAGTGAAGCACAAGCATTCCTGGGTATCCCATTGCCAAAACAGGCTCTTGCTGTCATCCAGACGCGGCGGCCCGTACTTCTGGGCACTCCCATCGATCCGGAGGAACTCGGACGCCATATAGTGCGACTCGGCATACCCTTTGTCATGAATGAGGAAAGGAGATTATACGATGATAGTCCAGCCCATGGCACAAATGAATCTCGATACCACCGTAGATCCAACCAGAAAGACGAGGTCGGAGTAAAATGAGCGATAACATAACGCAAATGCGGCTTTCTATGCGCTTAGATGCCTATCTAAGGGAATATACAGGTAAGAACGTCAAAAGAGATGCACTTTACAAAGCGGAGTGGGATAAGGTATGGCAAGTAGCTGACGTTGCTCGCAGACAGAATACGCTTACGCCGGAACTTGTTGATACTGTTCGGAAAGCATTGGAGAAGGTGGAATAGGTGGAGGCAGGTTCATCCTTATCTTCCTGAGGAGCCATGAAAACAGCTACCAGAGCAGGGCAATCGCATCTCAATTTGGAGGAGGTGAGAGAATATGAGCAGAAAGGGGGAGACGATGCGATGGAAGAAAGAGAACTGCGAGACCTGGAAACGTTTTTTGCTCAAGTGGACGATCCTCGATAGCGCCAGCTTTAGCAAAGATCATAATACGCGCCAGACCTTCTATGGCTTTCGCCTGCACATGAGACTGTCTTGGCCGGGGGATGACCCAGATGTACCTGGCTCCGGCGCACCTGCGCAATCGGAGGCTCGCGCATGGTCCTCATGCATACGTTGTGTGTCTTGTTCAATTTGCAAGATCAGGCTCCTCCGCTCCAACTGGATCGGCTGGTTGCTTAAAAAACCTGCACATCGGGCTAGTCAGGATGTTATAACGGTTTTGCGTCAACTTTGCTGTCTTTGCCTGACAAAAAACGCCTCAAGCGGCTTCTTACCTACCTTAAGGCGCTTTGAAAATGCCGAGGGGGACTCTCTAGTGTTTCACCGTCCTCTGCCCTCAAGTGGCTTCTTATCAGCTTTCATTCGTCTTCCTTACTCCTGTTTTCTCTTGAGACAGTTTATTTGACAGTTTGTGTGTTGGAGAAGAGAAGGGCTTCTTCTTCTCCCTTCACGCTTCCCGTTTTCTATTGCTCGCCTTGGAGCCTACGTCGGCGTTGTTCTGGGCTCCAGCGTGTCAGTAACAAGGTCTCGCCATCATTTTTTTGTTCGTAGTAAACGGTCGCGATATCAAAGTCCGTCTGATAGCCAAGATGCACATAATCGGGACTTTCAGCGCATTGCAGCCACTCCGCCAGTTTCTTCTGCCCACACTCCTCACACAGATAGCTAAAGACAGGCCGTTCCTGTTCATCACGGTGTTCGTACTCAAAGACCGGTGTTTTCTGCTTACATCTCTGGCAGCTACGATCCCATAAGTTCTGGTTTCTGGTATATCGACTCAAACTCCAGATAATGACTCCACTCGGTATCCGTCTCATCGCTTCCTCCTTTTCTGTGGCAAGGCCTCTCTGTTCTGAATGTCTCATACCCCCTCCTCTTGTCGGCAGGTCGCACACATCTGATTGATGAATACACTTGCTGTGTCGAACATCAGTTCTCCTGAGAGAAACCCATCTCAGACGCGATCATGATACTGGTTGCGTTTCTTTTCCCTGGCTCGCCTCTTGAAGTCACTATAGATCATGAGTCCGAATGCAGAGGCAAAGACCAGCAGGATAAGAAGCAAGAGGATGAAAGATGGCATAACACGAACCCTTTCTGTATAATCCAGCCATAAGTCTGCCTCAACGTGGGTAGTATGACGAGAAAGAGCGATACATCACCGTGTGGTGTGTTTCATGAGAGATTTACGAGAAGAAAATGGAGGCAACGCTGGAAGCTGGCCCACTGCTTCGACAATGAGATTGCCTGTTTCGCTCACCTTTCCTGGAACTTCTCCCTGCCTCGTCACGACACCGTCCTTAATACAAAGATAGTATACCATAAAAAGCAGATGAACGGTGGCTGAAAACCAGATCGCCTGGTTATTTCAAAGCAGGAGGAACCTCTGGAAGCTGGCTCAGACGGCGATTTCAACAGCCCGGCATGGGAAAAATCGGCTTCTGACAGGAGAACATATGCTTTTGGCAGGCGAAATGTGCTATAATTGGCAATACTGTATAGTGTATCGTTGCTACGAGTAGGATGTCTATTGGAAGCTGCGCAATACAGGAGTATACACCAGGCTTCAAGCCTGGGAATAGAGAAAGCAGAATGGAATTTACCGATCGTATCTTGTATTGCCGCGACTGTAATCAGGAATTCACCTTCACGGCTGGCGAACAGGAATTTTTCGAGAGCCGTGGCCTCACCAATGCGCCGAGTCGTTGCCCCTCGTGCCGTGCTGCACATAAACAGGCAGGTGGTGGGTATTCAAACAGAGGCCAGGGGACAGGGCATCGCCAGCGCGAACCACGCACCATGTATACCATCACCTGTGCCAGTTGTGGCAATCAGGCCGAGGTCCCTTTTCAGCCACGCGATGACCGGCCCGTTTATTGTAGTGATTGTTATCAGCAGCAAGGTTCTGGCCGTTCTCATGACCAGGGTAAGCGCTGGTAATCGTCATGAGTCACATTCACATCAATCCGGGCGATTCCTTTGAAGTAGCACTCAAACGTTTCAACCGCAAGGTACAGGACGCCGGAATCCTGGCCGAGTCCCGACGTCGACGACACTATGAAAGTCCGCAGGTGCGCCGCAAGCGGAAAGCTGAGGCACAGCGTCGCAGGCGTCGTCGCTCTCATTAATCCTGTTCATTTCAGCGATACCCCGTTGGCTCATCGATCAACCGGGTATCGCTGCCTTATTCTTGATCGATCCTCGCATCGATGCGCTGGATGGTTGAAAGAACTTCCCTGCTGCTCTGTTCGCTCAGTTCCTGGTCATGCGCCGAGTAGAGGGCTTTCCCAAAAGTGTTGAATATCGGGATCATGTGCGGGGAATCGTCTTTGTCCTCAACTCATCGCTTCGCTGGGGAGAAGGCGTGCTCCTCTGGCGCAGATAATTGGCAGATGGGCATTGAAGGTCGACCCATCACCCTATTCAGGATGTAACGCATGCTTCTGGGAAAACTTCTCATTTTCCTCTCTTACAGTAATGCCATATATCACCTTCTCAAGGGAAATGTTTTGAAACAAAAGCCCGCATACCTCTCTCCAATAGTTGTTCCGCATTTGCAGTGGAGCATCTATCAGGTGGAGGTTTTATGAAACCCTTTTCTGTCTATAAAGGCGTTGTCCTTGTCGTAGTGATTGTTCCCTTACTGGCTACAGTGCTGGCTATTGTGCTGCTCTGGCAGCGCGCCGTTCATTGGTCCGATCTCGCGCTGCTAGCAACTCTGTACGCTCTTGTGGCCCTGGGTGTGACCGTCGGGTTCCATCGCATGCTAACGCATCGCAGCTTTCGGCCCCATCCCATTGTCAAATGCCTTTTGCTGATCCTGGGCTCGATGTCCTTTGAGGGACCGGCCATCGAATGGGCGGCCACACACATCAAGCACCATGCGCAGGCCGACCGTGAAGGCGACCCGCATAGCCCTGTCGAAGGCTTCTTTCATGCGCACATTGGCTGGATGTTTGGTGAGAAGGTCGATCCCAATGTGTACTGTAGCTACCTGCAGAAAGACCGGATGGTCGTCTTTGTCAGCCGTACCTTCCTCTTCTGGTCGCTGCTCTCCTTGCTCATCCCGTTTGCGCTTGGCGGCTGGACGGGGCTGCTGTGGGGAGGACTGGTACGCATGTTCCTCACCCACCACGTGACCTGGAGCGTCAATTCGGTCTGCCACACCTTTGGCAAGCGGGAGTTCGAGACGAACGATCGCAGCCGTAATGAGTGGGTGGTTGGGCTGCTAGCGTTCGGAGAGGGCTGGCATAACAATCACCATGCCTTCCCACGCTCCGCGTTTCATGGGCTGCACTGGTGGCAGTTCGACCTCTCCGGCTATCTCATCTGGACGCTCGAACGGCTCGGCCTTGCCCATGATGTATATCGCATCCCACCGACTCTGAGGATGCGCCGCAAGACGCAGGAGAAGGCTGCTGTATCGAGGACAGGCTCGCCCGTTGCAAGGTGAAGTGTTCATACCTGGAGAAGATCGTCTCTGAAATGAACTCCCGTTTGAAGCACCTCTCTCTCGCTTGCCGGTGTCCCCGTCTGTTGCGCCAGGAAGTGCTTCAGGCGTATGACATATTGCTCTGGATCGCTTCCGTAGGCTCCGCCGTGGGGAGCGTGGTGGACAAAGTAGGTTTCGATGGGGATATGACATGCCTGTGCCTGTGCTGCAATCTGCCGGGCATGAGAGAAAGGGATCAACTCATCGTCTCTGCTATGGATTAACAGGATGGCGGGATAAGGCTGATGCGTTATCTTTGCCGAGGCAACCCAATGCTTGAAGCTGCGATCAGGGCGCGCTATTAAGGGGTGACCAAAGCGCAGACGGAAGAGCAGTCGGCTCGTCACGACTGCCGCCCAGCAAAGAGCAGGCAAGAGAACCTGGAGCTTGTGGAAGAGGGCAGGCCAGGAAGTGCTTTCTTCTGTGAGACGGTAGTGGGCGAGCCGTTGCAAGATGGCATCCAGGCGAGCATAGGCGCTATCCGCAATGATGCCGACCACCTCGGGATGGAGCGGCATCAGCAGGCTGACAGCGGCTCCCATCGAAAAGCCATGCAGCGCCAATTTGCCTGGCAGCGTCTCTGGCTGCTGCCGTGCTGCCTGCACGGCCGCTTGCAGATCGCGCACTTCGGCGATGCCTCCACTGACAACGGCCTGTGTACTCTTGCCATGTCCGCGAAAATCGAAGAGCAGGACATTGTAGCCAGCGCGGTACTCCAGGGCTGCGACCGGACGCAAATGAACCTGGGGAACGCGATAGCCATGACAGAGGATGATCGTCGGGGCCGGACGAGGTTGCGCCCAGAACTCGCCGCAGAGACGTTGGCCGTCACAGGTGTCGATTCTCAGTTGCCGGCGCACCATTGCTGAAGGTTCTGACTCTGCGACTGGCATATCCCATGTAAATTGGTTGTCGTCTAATAAGACATGCGAATGGGTAAATTCATTGACAAAGCGATGCGCCAATAACACGATACCACTGCTGACCATCACAGCTACTAGCCCGATACTGCTTGCTGAAGCAATGACCCCCCGAGACCATTTTGCCATAGCTGACTCCATTCTTGTTTTACGCTTCCGTCTCTTTCTTCTTTAGAGTGACCAGAAGCAAAAAAAGTGTCAGGCAGGAAATTGCAGCCGGATGGGTGCGCACGTGGGGAAGAGTGAAACACGAAGAACGTTTCGCTCAATGCTTGATCCCTTCAGAGGAGTTCTCCCTCGTTGCGTTACTCCTTCCCTCCTTTTCGCAAGAGCTTCAAAACGAACTCAAGCAACGCCAGATCAAAGGTTGGGCCTGGCGAGTGGATGTCGCCATAGATAAGCCAGTATTCAGTAGGAGAGCTTGCATCGCCGGTGAAATGCGCCACGTTCACCTCAACGCCATGTTCAGTCAGTGCGTCGCTGAAATCGTTTGCCAGCCGCTGACGATCTGCATTGACCACATCAGCGGCAAAGTGGTTGAGACTGATCATCACCCGCTCGCGCTGCTGCTCTGTTGGATTGAGGCCGATGGCATTGAAAATGGACTCAGTGGCGCGTTGTTCGCGCTCTTTGCGGGCCTGTTGTCTCCTATCAACGTCTTCCCAGGTTGGCATAGCTGCTTCCTCCCTGAACTGGCAAATGATCACTGTCCTTCTTCTCATAGATCGCTTTGTATCGACCGGTATGTGCCTGCCCCTTCCCCACTCCTTCATCTGAGGGGGTATGAAGATGCCAGCCCTTCCTTGCCATTTTCTTGACATCTCTCAAAAACTGATACCGCGCTTCTCCCTTAAACAGACCTGACCTATAAATCCTGACCTGTTGCATGTTCTCACTTCCCCTCTATCTTCTGGCTCTGGCCTGCTTCAATTGGTCAGACGTGATGATGGCTTCCCACAGATTGGCCCCCCTCAGAAAAGTTTCGCTCAGGTTAGCACCGCGGAAATCCGCATTCCTCAAGTCGGCGCTGGCAAGGTTGGCTCTCTCCAGATTGGCCCCGCTTAAGATAGCATAACTGAGATCCGCGTTGTTCACATCGGTCTCACTGAGGTTGGCACCACGCAGATGTGCATGGGAGAGATTGAAGCCACCGAGATAAAATCCGCTCAAATCTGCCTCATCCAGATCAAGGGGAAGGTCAGGGTGAGCCTGTCTCCATGTATTCCACCTCTTCACAATGCCCTGCTGGAGCAGGGCAATCTGTTCCTGATTGCTCATTATTTGCCTCTTTCCTGCTGTCCCAATTCATGGAACAGATCGCTATGACTATCGCCCACAAAAACGTCCGCGTCATTCTCACCCTCAAGGTGTTCATCGAGCTTCCTTCGTGTCTCGTTCATCTCGCTCACAACCCTGTAGGCATCATCACGGACAGCGAACGACCGGACAAGACGATCATTGGGTCCTGGCTCTCCGTCTTCAGTTATGCGCTCCCGGATCACAAAAACGTGATCGGCGAGGTGCTGGACATAGTAGTGGTTTCTCAATATGGTAATACCTCCGTCTCCACCCGGCCTGGGTGCTGAAGTCGTTCTTGTTTTCTTGCTCATTCGTTGCTTGCTCACTTTCTGTACTACGAAGTGTACTGATGGTTTTCACTGAAGGGGTGGCAGAGAAAAGGGGCCTGGTATGAGGTGAGAGAATCAGGCAGCATGATCGCCCGACCTGGAAGCAACAGCAGAGGTTGCACTGCTCGCGGCGTTCGCTGGCTCTGTCCGGACAGAGCCACGGAGATCGGCCTTCGTGAGGTCTGCTCGACTGAGGTCTACCCCGGACAGGTTCGCTTCCTCAAAATGCGCTTTGCCCAGCATTGCTCCATCCAGGTCTGCCCCCCGCAGGTCTGCGCCGCTGAGGTCTGCTCCCTGTAAGTTCGTGCGGCAGAGGACAGTGCCACGTAAGTCCGCCCTGTGGAGGTGTGCCTTCAGCAGATCGGCCTCACTCAGATTGGCATGGCTCAGATTGGCGTGGCGGAGGTCCGCTTCTCGCAGATCTGCTCCTTGCAGGTCTACTCCCTGAAGGTTGGCCTCACTCAGGTCGGCTCCGTGCAGATTCATGCCGTGGAGGTCTACTCCACGGAGATTGGCTCCGTGGAGGTCCGGCTCTAAAGCCTGGACCTCAGAAAAGTCTCGTCGCCACGCATTCCAAAGCGTTTTCCCTGATGAAAGAAGATCAAGATGCTTCTGATTTGCCATATGCTTTCACTTTCCTGCTCGTTGTTGTTTGTACAGAGCCATGAGAACAACTAATGGAGAGCCGCTTTTCCTGGTTCCCTCATGCTACTGGCTGCCTTGCTCGCTCTTGCCTCCTGACGTTGATACAATGCATCGTGTCGTCAGATGCCGCCAAGCAGAAACACGAGGAGCAGTAACGGGAGAATGAACGCTGACATAATGGTATCCTTTGCTGTGCTATGAGAGACACTGCTTGATGACAGGGCGTGTATAATCTGTCGAGAGGAAGAGATGACGCACCCGATGCTGCAAGCTGCTTCCAGGAAGAACATGCTCAAGAGATACTGCTCATAAGAAATCTTATAAGACACTCTAAGTATACACTATTTTTTGTTGCTTCGCAATACTTAATCAAATAAAAAGAAGGGAAAATGAAATTTTTATGCCTTGAAGTTCGGCTTTGCCTATTTGACAAATATTAAAAATTGTGTTACAGTAGCTACAGTATAAGTAAGAAAAATGAATAGATGAGCGGACGGAGGAAATTTTGATGAGTACTCAGACCTATGATGCGCAACAGCAGGTGTATTCTGCTGGATTCCATACGGCAGAAAATTACGTATTCAAGTCCGAGCGAGGACTGAGTACGAAGGTCGTGGAGCAGATCTCCGAAATGAAAGGCGAGCCTGAGTGGATGCGCAAGTTCCGTCTCAAGAGCCTGGCTCTCTTCGAGAAACGGCCAATGCCCACATGGGGTGCGGATCTCGCGGGGATTGACTTCGACAATATCTACTACTATATCAAGCCAGTCGCCCAGCAAGGGAAAACCTGGGACGATATTCCCTCAGACATCAAAGATACCTTTGATCGACTGGGTATTCCGCAGGCTGAGCAGCAGTACCTGGCGGGCGTAACCGCACAGTACGAGAGTGAAGCGGTGTACCACAAGGTACGCGAAGACCTGGAGAAGCTGGGTGTCATCTTCACTGACATGGATACCGCTCTGCGCCTGTATCCTGACATTATCAAAGAGCATATTGGCACGGTGATTCCGCCATCCGATAACAAGTTTGCATCGCTCAACAGCGCGGTCTGGAGTGGTGGCAGCTTCGTCTATGTGCCGGAGGGGGTGCGTGTTGAAATTCCTTTGCAGGCCTACTTCCGTATCAACGCTCAAAACATGGGACAATTCGAGCGCACGTTGATTATCGCTGCTCCAGGCTCCTATGTGCATTATGTTGAGGGATGTACTGCCCCAACCTATGCCAGCGACAGCCTGCACAGTGCTGTTGTCGAGATCAAGGTGATGGAGGGTGCCCGTGTGCGCTATACGACCATTCAGAACTGGTCGAAGAATGTGTACAACCTGGTGACCAAGCGTGCAGCAGCATACCGGGATGCAACGATGGAATGGGTTGATGGCAACCTGGGCTCGAAGGTTACCATGAAGTATCCGGCGGTTCTGTTGATGGAGCCAGGTGCTCGTGGTGATGTTCTTTCCGTGGCATTCGCCAGCGAAGGGATGCACCTGGATGCGGGAGCCAAGATGACGCACCTTGCTCCGTACACCACGTCCCAGATTCTCTCGAAGTCGGTCTCCAAGGGGACTGGTCGCGCCTCCTATCGCGGTCTCGTGCGCGTCAACCGGGGTGCGCACCACACGAAGTCCAGTGTCCGTTGCGATGCGCTTTTGCTTGATGAGCATGCGCGGACTGATACCTATCCCACCATTCGTGTCGAAGAGAACCAGACCGAGATTGGCCACGAGGCCACCGTCTCGAAAGTTGGTGACGACCAGCTCTTCTACCTGATGAGCCGTGGCCTCAATGAGTCCGAGGCCTACTCGCTCATCGTCAACGGCTTCATCGAGCCAATCACGCGGGAACTCCCGATGGAATACGCGGTTGAACTCAACCGCCTGATCCAGTTGGAGATGTCGGGCAGTGTGGGCTAAACGATGGCCTCTTCCCAAACTGGTATTCGGGCGCGTGATCGGGATGTCAGGCAAAGTCTAACTTGCCCATCTAGATCAGGACGACAGTTTCTGCTAGAGCGCCGATCGAGAAATCAAGCAGCATCTTGAAGATCAGCTTGAAACAACAGGCAGCGGGCCAGGACGCACAAAGGATGTATGCCATCCACACCTTTGACCAAAAGGAAATCAGGAACCAGTTTTCCCCTTGACAAGTCACTCTGCACAAGATATACTCACCTCATAGGTTAATGAACGTTAACTAATGACTGTGAAGGAAGATGATCCCATGACGCATGAGCAGCTACCTCAGCCAGAAAAACGGGTACGGCTGCGCGGGAAAGAGCGGCGCGCGTTGCTCCTCCAGAGCGCCAAACGGGTCTTCGCACGCTCCACCTATGCAGAGGCGAGCGTGGGCGAACTGGCACGCGAGAGTGAGGTCACCGAGCCCATGCTCTACAAGCACTTTGGCAGCAAGAAAGGTCTCTTCCTGGCTGTCCTTGGTGAGGGAAGCACGCAGTTTCTGGCAACACTGCGAGAACGCCTCTGGCACCGGGCTGAGGAAGATCTCCTTGATGCGCTCGCACACATTGTGGACGAGTATTGTGCGGTGATTACCGCCGATCCTGAGACGCAGCGCATTCTCTTTCAGGCAGTCACACAAGCCGGTGATCCCGAGATTGCTCGCTGCATTAGCAAGCATAACCGGGCGCTTTATGAGCTGATCCGCCAACTGGTCGAACGTGCCCAGGAGCGCGGTTTCCTGGACCCAGCAACCACTCTGGATGCGGCCACCTGGGGCTATATGAGCATGATTCTCGCGATCCAGTACGGTTTGATGCTCCATCTCACGGCTTCGGTTACCCAGGTTCAGGCAGAGATGAGTCGCATCTGGCTGCGTGGCCTGCGCACTCAGGAGCGCTAAAAAAATTCGCTTTCAGGTTAGTTTACGATAGCTATCCTTAGCGCAAAGGCTACCGTCTCAGCCTTGCTTCATGAAGCAAAGAAAGTAACAATTGAAGAGGAGAAAAAAATCGATGGGACAGGCGACTGTTTTTCACCAGGTGCGCATTTTTGATGGAGAGCGCGTGCTGGACGATGACACCATCATCGTTCAAGATGGCATGATTACTGCTGTGGGGAGCCATCTCGTGTTCCCACCTTCGGCCCTGGTCATTGAGGGAACGGGCTTCACGCTCTTGCCCGGTCTGATTGATGCTCATGCGCATACCTTTGATTTCTCCGGCCTCCGACAGGCACCGATCTTTGGCGTGACGACGGAACTAGATATGGGAACCTCTTGGCGTGTGGCACAACAGATTAAAGCCCTCCAAGAGACGGATGAGGGGCAAGACCTGGCCGATCTGCGCTCTGCTGGCACCATGGTCACCGCTCCCGGTGGACACGGGACCGAGTTTGGAATGCCCATTCCCACGCTGACCGAACCAGAGGAAGCGCAAGCCTTTGTCGATGCGCGGATTGCAGAGGGCTCGGACTATATCAAGATCGTTTATGATGATCGTGCCCACAAGACGGGCCAACCGGAACCGACGCTCTCGAAGGAGACCATGGCTGCTGTGATCGAGGCAGCCCATCGGCGAGGAAAGCGAACGGTGGTGCATGTGCTCAAATTGCAGGATACTCGTGATGCTATCGAGGCAGGGGTCGATGGCCTGGCACACTTGTTCGTGGATCAGGTTCCTGATGCCTCTTTTGCTCAATTGGCCGCTTCCTCCCATATCTTTGCGATTCCGACGCTCTCCGTGCTGGAATACCTGTGTGGCGAGGCTTCGAGCGAGTCTCTGATCAACGACCCTCACCTTTCTCCCTACCTTTCTTCTGCCGACAGGACGCAGTTGCGAAGCCGCCGCTCGTACCGCTTTGGCAGTCACAGCGTGGCACAGGAAGCGGTACGACAATTGAAGGCGGTGGGCGTGCCTATCCTGGCGGGAACCGATGCGCCATTTGGAAGTGTTCACGGAGTAAGCGTACATCATGAGTTAGAACTGCTGGTCAGGGCGGGACTCACCCCGAAAGATGCGCTCGCTGCCGCGACTTCGGTCCCGGCACGCATCTTTGATCTGGCCGATCGAGGTCGTATCGCCGCAGGGCTACGCGCCGACTTGCTGCTGGTGGAAGGCGATCCTACCAGTGATATCCGAGCGACGCGCGCGATCACTGGTGTCTGGAAACGGGGAGAAGGAATTGACCGGCGGGCGTATCGCAGGCACATCCGGCTCCAACAGCTAGGTGAAGCGATTCAGCAAGAACTGCCAGGGCTCAAACATCCAGCAAAACGCTAACCGTTACCTGTTGTCCCAGCACGATTCACACAGACACACCTTTTGTCAGGAAGGCACACCTATGAGACAGATAACCACGCCCATCATCACCCAGCACACCGTCGTCGCGTCGAACCAGCCGTATGAACAGGTGCTTGACGCACTTGAAGCTCGCCTGGGTCTGGCACGAAACTGGGAAGCGATGAGACAACAATTGCTGGTCGCCAACGCATCCTGGGAGCATATTGTACAGGCGATAGAAGAGTCTCTTGGGACAAGCGGCTTCGCCCTCTTCTCCAAGACGGATCATGGCCTTCTGCTCTCTCTGCAAGGAAAAACCAGTCGTGCAACTCAGTACACGATTGGCAACCCACTCCTGGCAGTTCAAATGACCTGCCACCAGCCAGAAGCTGGCCTGTACGCTCCTCTGCGGCTCGTTGTGTACGAGGATGAGCAGGGGAGAACCTTCGTGGCCTATGATAGCTTCATCTCTCTGCTCATGCAGTATCAACACGAGGAGATCACCCGTGTTGCGCGGCTCATTGAGCACAAACTGGAGGCGCTGGTGGCAGAAGTAACAACAGGAGAAGACCAAAGGAGCTAGAAGACCCATGCAACCCTCACTTTGGCAACCCCCAGTAGAGCTCTCCGAGCAAGAGGAGTGGGTCGTGAAGCGGATACGGAGAGCCAAATTGTTTGTATTTCTGCGCCACCATCGGCACGAGCTGTTCGATGCGGCGTTTCAGCAGGAATTGGCAGGCTTGTACCGAACAAGTAAGCGAGGTCAGCCACCCATTGCTCCGGCGCAACTGGCCCTGGCAACCATTGTACAAGCCTACACGGGTGTCTCAGATGATGAGGTCATTGAAGCGACGCTCATGGGTCGCCGATGGCAGTTGGTGCTGGATTGTCTGGATACCGACCAGGCTCCCTTCAGCAAAGGAACGTTGGTGGCCTTCCGCCAGCGGCTGATCGACGCGCAAATGGACCGACGACTCATTGAGCAAACCATCGAAGTGGCCAGCCAGAGGCAGGCGTTTAGGCCACGGGCGTTGCGCGCTGCACTCGATAGCAGTCCCTTGTGGGGGCAGGGCGAGTCGAAGATACGTACAATTTGTTAGGACATGCGCTCAAAAAGGTGATGAGAGTGGTGGCTGACCAGCAGGGGCGGGGGCTGGGCGAAGTCGCCCAGGAAGCGAGGACAGAACTGGTCTGTGGCACAAGCTTGAAGGCAGCGCTGGATCGGGACTGGGATCAACAACTCCAGAAAGACGAGGCGCTGACACTGGTTTTGCAGGTGTTGCACACAGTTGATGCCTGGGTCCAACAGTTGGGCGATCCAGAGGACAAAGCTGTGGCCGATCCCGTCTTAGCGATTGCAAAACAGGTCGAGGAGCAAGATGTGCAGATCAGCGAAAAGGGAAAGGCGAGCCTCGTCAAGGGGGTTGCCAGGGACCGGCGTATCAGCGTCGAAGACGGACAAATGCGCTATGGTCGCAAAAGTCGGAGCGGGTGGGTGGATGGATACAAGCGACATGTGCTTCACGATCTGGATAGCGGTCTGATCCGCGCGGTGGGAATCACCCAGCCAATGTTCCTGAAGCCAGTGTGACTGAAGCGATTAGTGCAGATCTGGATCGACAACACGTGGCTTTGAAAGAACTGCACATTGATCGGGCGTATTTGAGCAGCCATTTGGTGCGAGAGCGCGGCGATGATCTGGAGGTGTATTGCAAAGCCTGGCCAGTTCGGATCAGCAAACGCTTTCACAAGCAGGCGTTTGCCCTTGATTGGGAACGGCAGATCATTCGCTGTCCGGCTGAGCAAGAAATGCCCTTTGTGCCTGGTGGGATCGTCCACTTTCCCAGAGAAACCTGCGCCCAGTGCCCCTTGCAAACCCAATGCACTACCAGTGCGAAAGGACGGAGTGTGAGCATCCATCCTGATGAAGCCTTGCTCATCGAGTTACGCCAACGTCAACAGACCCCACAGGGACGGGCCAAACTGCGTGAGCGGGTGACCGTTGAGCATACTCTGGCCCATGTGGGTCAATGGCAAGGACGACGCGCACGCTATCGCGGGCTGCGCAAAAATCTCTTCGATCTGCGCCGGTGTGCCGTTGTCCACAATCTGCACGTCCTGGCTCGTTCTCAAGCACTTTCTGCTGAGCTTCAGGCTGTTGCTTGATTACTTGACCGGTGCTCTAGAGGATTGACATGGTACTATCTTGAGTTCCGCAAGACCGCGTGGCTCGCCGGGTCCTGAACCGGTGACCCTCGCCCAGCTGGCCCAACGAGGCCGGGATTCCGCCCGGCTGATTGGCGAGTTGTTCCGGCTCGACCATCGTGCTCGCTTGCTCACGATTCCAGGTGAAGACCGGGTGCGCCTGGTGGTGCCAGTGATCGTGGGGAATGAGGCTTTGGCAGTCCTCTCGGTGCCACAAGTGCTCCGTGTCCTGGGCGACCTGGACGTGCTTGCAGTACAGGGAGCGGCCACAGTTGCAGCTCTGGTCTTGATGAGGGAACGAGCCATCCTGGAGACAGAGCGTCGGCTTCAAGGAGACCTGCTTGGAGATATTTTGGCAGGAAGATTCGAGAGTGAGGAAGATATAATCCGCAGTTTTTATGAAATACCATTTCTCAACCAGATTATCACCTGTTCATAATCTACTTTTGGTAAGATCAGGATATATTTTGTATTACTCTGCCTGTTCAGGTAGAGAGTAAGGAAAGAGACAGTGTGATGGAGAGCAACAATCAACTTGAACTTGTGGCGGGGGAGTTTTCGTTTCCGACCAGTCTCGCGTTTGATGAAGCTGGCATGGCCTATGTCGCCGAATCGGGGCTGCCCTTTGGCGGCGCGAGACCGGGTGGGCGCATCTGGCGGCTTGAGCGCGATAACTCGCGCACGCTGCTTGCCGAAGGGCTGCACTCACCGGTGAACGGCCTGACTTTTTATCAAGGCGGCCTCTATATCTCAGAAGGAGGTCATCCGGCACGCATCAGTCGACTTGAGATGGATGGGCGGCAGACGGTGATTCTGGACAACTTGCCCGGCCCCGGCAACTATCATACCAATATGGTGGTTTTTGGTCCTGATGGCAAACTCTATTTCAGTCAGGGGTCAATGACCAACACTGGCATTGTTGGTCTGGACGCCTATGAGCTGGGCTGGCTGCGCCTGCTGCCCCACGCGCACGACATCCCTGGCTATGAGATCGAGTTGAGCGGCTTCAATGCTGAGACGCCTGACCCCCTCAGCAACGAGCCGGGGGCGAAAGCGCACACGGGAGCATTTGTTCCCTTTGGGGTGCCTACCGAGCCGGGTCAGCGTATTCCCGCCCGGCTCCCCTGCACGGCGGCGGTGATGCGCTGCAATCCCGATGGCAGTGAACTGGAACTGGTCGCATGGGGTGTTCGCAACGCCTTTGGTCTCGGCTTCCTACCCGATGGCCGCCTGCTCGCGATTGATCAGGGAGCGGATGATCGCGGAAGTCGTCCGGTTGGCAACATCCCTGACCTGCTCTTTGAAGTGCGGCAGGGTGCGTGGTATGGCTGGCCCGACTTCATTGGTGATGATCCCATCACTAATCCCGCATATCGTCCGCTGCGTGGCGAAGGTCCCACTTTTGTGCTGGCAAATCATCACGAGTTGCCACCGCCCGAACCGGCGCTGCTGCGCTTCCCGCCGCACGCGGCGGCAGTGAGATTCGACGTTGCGCCCTCGTCGCTGCCAGGCTGGGCGGGCAAGTTGTTTGTGGCTCTCTTTGGTGATGAGGTGCCTATGACTGCACCCTTCGGCCCGCGAGAAGGGCGTTCGGTAGCTGTCGTCGACCCGTCGGACTGGAGCCTGCACCCCCTCATTGCCCGTCCCCTGCTCAGGCCAATTGACGTGCGCTTTGACCCGGCTGGCGAATACCTCTTCATCCTTGATTTTGGCTCCTTCGAGATGGATGACGCACGCGGCGTGGTAGCTGAGGCAAAGACCGGTAGCCTCTGGCGGCTCAAACTGCTGCTGTGAGACTTTCAAGGTGGCGATCATCGTTGAAGCAACGCAGCGCCCAGAGGCCGGGAAAGCCGGGATAGTCTCTCTGTTCCCAGTGCGTAATAGCTGTGTGCCGTGCCTCTACCAGCGCTTTGGGAAAGCCAAAGCCGCTCGTCTCAAGAAAATATGTAAAGGCCGTCTCGATGATCCCACCATGACAGACCAGCACAATCGTTTTGCCCTGGTGCTCCTCAAGCAGCAGCCGCAGCGCAGACAGGCTGCGCAACTTGAATTCCAGCCAGGTCTCGCTTGTTGGTGTAAAGCGATGGAACGGCAGTTGCTCGTGTGAAAGTTCAAGCCATATACGCAGGAACTCATCAGGTGTTAGCGAGCCGTCCTGATTATGCCACTCTTCAAAGCCTGCCTCAAACAGTGGAGTCAATTGGAGCGCGGACGCCAGTATCTCGGCTGTGTGCATAGCGCGGGGCAGCGTGCTTGCCATCAACACATCGGCCTTCAGGCCCTCTCGCAGCAGGCGGTCACGCAGCAAACCGACCTGCTGAATACCTTTCGGGGACAGGCCCCCGTCAAATGGCTCGCTCGTAAGACTCACATAATCGCCGTGACGAATCATATAGAGATGGGTCATATACGTATCAAGAATCTCCTTTCAGGTGAGATCAGATAGAAACTTCGTTTTCTGGCTGCTTCCTGGCTCATTATATCTCATCTTTTTTCTATACAAGAAAATTATGGAGATTGTGGTAGGATAACAGGGTATATACCTTGACAGGTATATACCCTATAGAGTATATTAAGGAAGTGGAATCTGTGTTCGAAAACCGCGAATATGACAAAGGAGAAACGAGATGAAAATCAAACTGACCTCTGTGTACGTGGACGACCAGGACAAGGCCTTGCGCTTCTATACGGAGGTACTGGGCTTTGCTAAGAAGACCGATGTCCGTCAGGGTCCATATCGCTGGCTGACTGTGGTCTCGCCCGAGGAGCCGGATGGCACTGAACTGCAACTGGCGCTGAACAACAACCCCGCGGCCAAAGCGTATCAGCAGTCGCTATTTCAACAGGGCCAGCCCGCTGTCATGTTCTACACTGACGACGTCAAGGGCGACTACGAGCGGATCAAGGCCCGTGGCGCCGAGTTCACGATGCCGCCCACCGATGTGACCGCCTCGACCATTGCGATGCTGAACGACACCTGCGGCAACCTCATTCAGCTCGCGCAGTTGGCACACCATTAAGGGCATCTGTTCAAGTGGAATCCGTGTTCGAAGTCATTGCGGAGCCGAACCGCCGCGCCATATTGAGCCTGCTGGTCTCGTCACAACAATCGGTGGGAGAGATCGCGCGTCAACTTCATATGCCACAGCCGACCGTGTCAAAGCACCTGCGCGTGCTGCGTGAAGCCGGTTTTGTGGAATCCACAGTGAACGCCCAGCGCCGTCTCTACCGGCTGAAACCTGAACCACTTCAGGAGGTGGATGCCTGGCTGGCTCCGTTCCGTCAGTTCTGGTCCGCTCACGTGGATGCGCTCGAACGCCACCTCGACCGCATGGATCAATCATCAGCAACGTAAAGGAGGACAGGGAGAAGAAGATGACCGATCACGAGCAGTACACACCGGGTCTGGCCAGTGGGGCGCAGATACGAAAGGACGGAGAGAAGTGGACGCTCATTCTCGTCAGAGAACTGCGCCACTCGCCGGAAAAAGTCTGGCAGGCGCTGACCGACCCGGCGCATCTGCGCGAGTGGGCTCCCTTTGAAGCCGATGGGAACCTGGGTACGGCTGGAACCACGGTGAAGCTTACTACGATAGGAGCACCCACGCCGCAGGTTTCCGAAACAAAAGTGACGCGAGCCGATGTTCCCAGGGTGCTTGAGTACAACTGGGGTGGCAACAATATCCGGTGGGAACTCGAAGCTTCTGATGGCGGCACGCGCCTGACGCTGTGGCACGACATCGATCGCCGCTTCATCTCAATGGGTGCTGCCGGGTGGCACATTTGTCTTGATGTTCTGGATCACCTTCTCAGCGGAACTCCTGTTGGTCGCATCGTTGGTAGGGAGGCGATGAAGTTCGGTTGGTCTCGGCTCAATTCGGAGTACGCCCGGCAATTTGGTATCGAAGTTCCGCGCTGGTCACCCAGAGTTGCCCGATCCTGAGGCTGCCTGTCATTGTGTGACCCGGCGCTGCTAGCTACGACAGGGCAAGGACTTCATCATAGGCGTAGATAACAGGACAGAGTTGAGGTTTATCGCGGACCATTTCGTGATGGACCTCAACTCTGTCCTGTTAAAGTGCGCCAGTCAATTAGACGACCTGCGGCATCCTTTGCTGCGCCGCCGCGACGGCCTCTGCCGGGTACTCGTAGTCCTGGAGCTTGCCAGCGAAGTAGGAGTCGTAGGCGCCCATGTCGAAGTGGCCGTGACCGGAGAGGTTGAAGAGGATGACGCGCTCTTCACCGGCCTCTTTCGCCTGCAGCGCCTCGTTGAAGGCGGCGCGCACGGCGTGGGCCGATTCCGGGGCAGGGATGATGCCCTCGCTGCGGGCGAACTGCACGGCGGCATCGAAGACGGCCACCTGATGATAGGCTTCGGCCTCAATGATGCCCTCTTCGTGCAACTGCGAGACAATCGGGGCCATGCCGTGATAGCGCAGGCCGCCGGCGTGAATGCCCGGCGGGATGAAGTCGTGGCCGAGGGTGTGCATCTTGACCAGCGGGGTCATGCCGACCGTGTCGCCGAAGTCATAGGCGTAGACGCCCTTTGTCATGCTGGGGCAGGCCATCGGCTCGGCGGCCAGGAAGCGCGTCTTCCTGCCGGTGCGCAGGGTCTCACCGATGAAGGGGAAGGCCAGCCCGGCGTAATTGCTGCCACCGCCGACGCAGCCAATAACCACATCCGGGTAGTCACCGGCCCGCTCCATTTGCAGCATCGCCTCCTGCCCCACGACGGTCTGGTGCATCAGCACGTGGTTCAGCACGCTGCCGAGCGAATACTTCACCGTGCCGCCGCTTTTGGCCGCGACCTCGACCGCCTCGCTGATGGCGATGCCCAGGCTGCCAGGATTGTCCGGGTCCTTCTCCAGAATGCTGCGCCCGGCATCCGTCAGGTTGGTCGGGCTGGCGTGTACCGTCGCGCCAAACGCTTGCATGAGATTGCGGCGATAGGGCTTCTGCTGGTAGCTGACCTTGACCATGAAGACTTCGATCTCCATGTCGAAGAAGGCCCCGGCCATTGCCAGCGCCGAACCCCACTGCCCGGCGCCCGTCTCGGTGGAGAGCTTCTTGACGCCCGCTTCCTTGTTGTAAAAGACCTGCGCCACCGCCGTATTGGGCTTGTGGCTGCCGACCGGGCTGACGCCCTCGTACTTGTAGTAGATGCGGGCGGGCGTGTCCAGCGCCTTTTCCAGACGGCGTGCCCGGAAGAGCGGGCTGGGTCGCCACTGCAAATAGACCTGGCGCACCGGCTCCGGGATGTCGATGTAGCGTTCAGTGCTTACTTCCTGCAAGATCAGTTCCATCGGGAAGAGCGGGGCAAGGTCTGCCGGGCCGACAGGCTGGTGCGTGCCGGGATGCAGCACCGGCGCGGGCGGATGTGGCAGGTCGGCCATGATGTTGTACCAGGATTTTGGCATCTCGTCTTCGTTCAGCAAGAACTTGATGTGCGTGTTGTCGGGCATGTTGTGCTCCTCTCAAACAGGAATAAAAGATACTACAAGATTATCTTGCCATTATACGCCCAGATCGTATAACTGCTCGAACTGGAGGTCCAGGTCGTTGGTGGCCTGCCAGAGGGCGGAGAGCGCCTGGATGGCATTGCGGCTGGCGCAGGGCGGCAGGTCAGAGCGTGCCGCCAGCTTCTTGAGCGCCTGGTAAGCGTCCAGCAATTCGCGTTCCACCTCGCTCAGTGGCCTGCCCAGCAGGTCGGTCTCATTCGTGGCTGTGGTCATACTTTCACTCCTTTGCTTGCTTAGTGCTGGTACTGCGCGACCGGGCGGGCATCCACCAGGCGTTTGGCCTTGAGTTCAAAGTGCGGCAGCGTGCCGTATTCGACGCGCTCGATGTTGAAGCGCAGCCCTTCGTGCGCGCTCGCCAGGTCTTTCGCCAGCTTCTGACCCAGTTCGGGCCACTGCTCCTCGAAGCCGGGTTTGATCTCCAGTTTGATGGTGATCTCGTCGGTGAGATCGTCCTTGCGCCAGATGTAGATCTGGAATTCGTCGATGGCCGGGTACTCGCGCACAATGGACTCTACCGCGCGAGGATAGACATTGGTGCCGCGAATGAGCTTCATATCGTCCCAGCGACCGCGAATGCCGCCATCGTAGAGGTCCCAGGTGCGCCCGCAGGTGCAGGTGCTGGCGGGAACCTTCATCACCATGTCCTTTGTACGGTAGCGAATGACGGGGATGAAGCCGCGCCCGAACGAGGTGACGACGCGCTCGCCCAGTTCGCCATAGCCCACCGGCTCGCCCGTCTCCGGGTTAAGCACCTCTTCAATGAAGTGGTCTTCAATGATGTGCGTGCCGCCGGGCTGGTGCGAGCACTCGAAGATCATGATGGTTCCCAGTTCGGTCATGCCGGCGGTATCGCCGCACTTCGCGCCCCATGCCTCTTCGATCAACCGCTTGACGGCGGGAATCGACCCGGCAGGCTCGCCGGAACTGATCACGATTCTGACATTGCTCTCCTTCGCCAGATCGATGCCCATTTCCCGCGCCTTCTGCCAGAGTGTCAGCGCGTAGGTCGGCGTCGAGAAAACGGCGGTGACGCCCATCTCGATGATCTGCTTGATGCGTCCCTCGGATGTCTGCGCGCCGCCGGGGATGACCAGCGTTCCCATCTTCTCGCAGCCATAGTGCGCGCCCCAGAAGCCGATGAAGCTGCCGTAGCCGAAGGCGAAATAGGCGATGTCCTCCGGTCGGATGCCGAAGCCCCACAGCCCGTAGGCCCACATCTCTGCGATCCAGTCCCAGTCCTTTGTGCTATCCAGCACACGAATGGGCGTGCGGCCCGACGTGCCAGAGGTGAGATGGTAGCGAATGGCGTGGTTGCGGTCGGTGGCGAGCATATCGCCGAACATGGGCTGTTCGACCTGCGAATCCATCCACGCCTCTCGTGTCATGAAAGGGATGCGGCGGATGTCATCCAGCGTCTTGATCTGCTCCGGCTTGAAACCGGCCTCGTCAAAACGGCGGCGGTGAAACGGCGTCGTGTTGTACGCCCACTCGCACATACGCTGCAGCTTGTACAGTTGCAGCCTCTGCAAGTCCTCACGAGGCATCGTCTCGTTTTTCGGGTTCCAGTACTCAGAATAGGCCATGTCAGGTTCCTCCTCGAACTAGAGCAACAGGTATTCTCACAAATTTGTTGCTGTCTGACGGTATAACACACGCACGCC
Organism: Ktedonobacteraceae bacterium; assembly: GCA_035294125.1. Classification (GTDB taxonomy): domain Bacteria; phylum Chloroflexota; class Ktedonobacteria; order Ktedonobacterales; family Ktedonobacteraceae; genus CADDYT01. The sequence continues at coordinate 28,443 of DATGLM010000042.1, forward strand.
ATGTTTCTGAAAGTTTTCAGTATCACTCAGAAGCTGGCGAAAGTTACGTTGTGTTAGCTGAAGAGAATTATGCTGATTGCCATGACGTTTTTTGAGTGTTCGACAAACGGCTTCTATTCCTGTTGGTGAGAACATCAGAATAGCAACCAGTTGCAGGTTCTCAAAAAAGACCAGCGCATAGAAATCCATATTCGGGCTAAACTTAATCTCGTGTTCATTAATCCATTTGTTGCCAGGGTTTGCCAGATACTTCACCTGGATTTTTTCTCCTGCCGGGCCGATGATATCGTAATCTGGTTGCACACGGCTCTCAGTGAGATGGCCATTTACCAGCTCAGCTACCAGCCTCTCACTGAACTCAGCGAGCGAATCACGATTTGAGTGTGGGCAATTGAGTTCGTTCAGCAAGGTTAGCCGTGCCAGCCTGTATTTCTCGAAAGCTTCTAATAAAGGATCAGCGCCCGCTCGTTCCATATGGCCGCCTCCTTGAGTTTATATAAAAATCACTTACGCCGGTAAATGCTTTACCGGTCGCGCCCGACCAGCTCGCGGGCGATGATGACGCGCTGGATGTGGCTGGTGCCTTCGTAGATTTGCAGCCCCTTAATGTCGCGGTAGTAGCGTTCGACGGGATACTCGTTGGAATAGCCCCGGTTGCCGTGTATCAGCACCGCCTCAGAGGCTGCCCGCATTGCTGCCTCGGTGGCGAACAGCTTGGCGATAGAGGTGGCTTTCGTGGCTGGCAGGCCCTGGTCTTTCAGCCACGCCGCCTGGTAGGTGAGCAACCGCGCCGCCTCGACATCCGCGGCCATATCGGCCAGGGATGCCTGAATCATCTCAAAATCGGCGATGCGCTGGCCGAACTGCCGCCGCTGCTTCGTGAAGGCGACGCAGGCATCCAGGCAGGCCTGCGCGATGCCGACGGCCCCGGCGGCGACGCCTAAACGACCACGATCAAGGGCGGACATAGCGACTTTGAAGCCTGCGCCGGGCGCGCCGAGCAGCGCGCTTTTCGGCACGCGGCACTCCTCAAAGACGATGTGGGCGTGTTCCGAGGCGCGGTGTCCCAACTCTTTGCCGGGCATTGGTTCGCGCCGGAAACCGGGCGTGTCTGTCTCCACGAGGAAGGCGCAGATGCCCCGGTGACGTGCCGCCTTATCCCGCGTGGCGAAGACGATGGCAACGTGGGCGCCGGGGCCGTTGGTAATCCAGATTTTCTCACCGTTCAGAATGTAGCTCTCACCCTCCTCTCTGGCCGTTGTCTCTATGCTGGCGACATCGGAACCGGCATTGGGTTCGGTCAGGGCATAGCAGCCGATGTACTCGCCCGTCGCCAGGCGCGGCAGGTAGTGGCGTTTCTGCTCCTCCGTTCCCCAATCCTGAATGCAGAGCGCGACCAGGCTGGCATGGACGGTCAGGAAGCCGCGCACGGACGAATCGACGCGCCCCAGTTCCTCGCAGAGCAGGGCATAGCTCACGTAGTCCATGCCGGAGCCGCCATAAGCGCGGTCAATCGGCGCGGCCAGAAAGCCAAGTTCGCCCATGCGCCCGACGAGGTGCATGGGAAACTCGCCCTTCTCATCGGCCTCACGCGAGATTGGGGCAACCTCCTGCTCAGCGAAGCGGCGCGCCTGCTCCTGAATACGTTTCTGTTCCTCGCTCAGTGCAAAATCCATGCCAATCCTTTCCGTCCAGTGTCTTTTTGTAGCTGACCTTTTCGGGTTTAATGGTGTAATCCTCTCAGGAGGGGGCAGGAATTGGCTCCTTTCCCGTTTGGGATTGAAATATCACCGCTATTCCCTCGATCTCCACCAGCGCCTCCTCCTGGAAGAAGCCGGAGATCTCGAAGAGGGCTGTTGCCGGGTAATAGTCGCCGAAGTAGGCGCGATGCACCACCCCAAGCTGCTTCAGGTGCGCCTCGTAGTCGTGGCGGTCGCGGACGAAGATGGTGATTTTCACGATATCCCGCATCTTGCCACCTGCCGCTTCAACGACCGCCTGAAGGTTGCGCAACACCTGCTCGTACTGCGACACCAGGTCACCGGCGACGATATTGCCCTCCGCGTCACTGCCCGTCTGCCCGGCCAGGAAGAGCAGGCTGCCGCCGGTAGTCAGAACGCCATGGCTGAAGCCTCTGGGCCGGGGCAGCGATGGCGGATTGATGATTTTTCTTATAGCCATAGGCTCTCCTACCTTCCTGTAAACTTCGGCTTCTCTTTTGTAAACTTCGGCTTCTCTTTTGCTTTGAATGCCTCATAGAAGCGGCGGTGGTCTTCTCCCATGAGCATGAGGGCCTGCGCCTGCGCCTCGGCCTCGATAGCGGCGGCGAAATCCATATTTTGCTCGGAATTGACCATGTATTTGGTCATGGAGATAGCCAGCGTGGGGCCGTCGGCCAGCCGCTTTGCCCATCTCTGGGCGGTGGGCAACAGGTCGTCGTGGGGGACGACGCGATTGACCAGCCCGTAGCGTTCGGCGGTGGCGGCATCGATGGTATCGCCGAAGAGCAGCAGTTCAAAGGCGCGTCCTGTGCCAACAACCTTCGGCAGCAGGTAGGCCGCGCCCATATCCGCGCCGGTCAGGCCGACTTTCGTGAAGAGGAAGGCGATGCGCGCCTTTTCCGAGGCGATGCGCAGGTCTGAGGCCAGCGCGATGACGGCCCCGGCCCCGGCGGTCATGCCGTTGAGCGCGGCAATAATCGGCTTGTCCAGCGCCCGCATGTTTTTGACCACTGCCCCGGTCATGCGCGTAAATTCCAGGTGGCCCTTCACGTCGCGTTTGAGCAGTTCGCCGATAATCTCATACACATCGCCGCCGGAACAGAAGTTGTCGCCCGCTCCCGTCAGCACGACGACGCGCACGTTGTCGTCGTAGCGCAGGGACTCGAAGAGGTCGCGCAGTTGAGCGTAGACCTCGAAGGTGAGCGCGTTCATGACCTCTGGCCGGTTGAAGGTGAGGGTGGCAACGCCATCGTTTACTTCAAAAAGGAAATCGTACTGCATTGTAGACTCCGTTTCGGTTCGCTGTGTTTGCTAAAAAGGCGCTAGGACATGACGCCGCCGCCGTCGATGTTGATGGCCTGGCCGGTGATTCCCCGGTTGATCTCCTGCGCCAGAAAGACGGCGACTGCTGCGATCTCTTCCGGCTCCATCAGGCGATTCTGCGGGCTGCTCTTTTCCAGGTGTTCGCGCGCCTTCGCCTCACCCATGCCGGTGAGGGCCGCGATATTGGCCACGCTGGCATCGGTCATCGGCGTATTCACATAGCCGGGGCAGATGGCGTTGACAGTGATGTTATAGGGCAGCAGTTCGACGGCAAGGGCGCGCGTCAGGCCCAGTGCGCCGTGTTTGGCGGCAGTGTAGGCGGCGATATAGCGTCCGCCCACACGCGAGGCTATCGAGGCAATGTTGATGATACGACCCCAACGCTGCTCGATCATCTTCGGCACAAAAGCTTTGCTCACGTAATAGATGCTGGTCAGGTTGACGGCCAGCATGCGATGCCAGAGTTCGTCAGGGTGGTTGACGAATTTGTGGCTGCCCGCGTTGCCCGCGTTATTTACTAAAATATCGATGCCGCCCAGGGACTCGACAGCTTTCTCGGCCATCTGCCGCACCTGCTCCGCGTCGGTCACGTCGCAGGGAAGCGCCCGGCCTCTGCGCCCCATGCTCTCAATCTCGGCTGCCAGCGCCTCAATTTCGCTGCCTGTGCGCGCGGAAACAGCCACGTTTGCTCCTGCCTCTGCCAGCGCCAGCGCGATGCTGCGCCCGATGCCGCGACCTGCTCCGGTGACTACCGCCCGCTTCCCCGCGAGCGAGAGAGAATCTCCATTTGCCATACCTGAACCCCTTCCAGGCCGAAATAGAACAGAACTATTGTGTTTGACCTATCTTACCACCAAATTTGCCGGGGCGGCAAACACACAAACTTTTTACAATTCTTTTACAACTTGCTTAAAAATTCCTGATAGAAGCCCTCTACACTAGGGAACTGAAAGGGCTTTCTTTGATTTTTTTGCCTATGTAAGCTCATCATAATACCTCACTAACTGAGAGAGAAGGAGTTGGAGTAAATGGACATCGTGATACGCGGTATGAGGAATGTGCTGCGCAATCCGTTGCGCCTGCTCTTCGTGGTTTTGTTGCTTGGAGCGAGTTTAATGCTTGTCGCTGCTATGGTCAGTCTGAATAACAGTGCGCAACAACAACTGGCGAACGTGCATAAAGAGGTGGGAACAACTATCACCATTACCTACGCGGTCAACGATAGTCAGAGCACACCAGGTACACAGAACACACAAACTGGCCTTCCGGGACAACCCGGCAATGGTGGGAAAGGCTTCTCTTTCCAGGATAGCATTACTCCTATACCCAACAGTGCGGTTGCGAAGGTGAAAAGTGTGCCGGGGGTTGCCAGCATTGAAGAGAGCTTGAGGCGCACAGACACAGATGGTATCCTCAAGACCAGTAGTATTCAGGCCCCCAATGGTCGGTCATTCTCTATTCCACCCACCGTCAACGGTATTTCAACAGACGCGACGAATTTCACCCTATCGGGTGGAAGCACCCCCACACTTGTGGCCGGACGAGCATTTCAGGCCAGCGATGCCAACGCCTATGTCGCTATGATGAGCCAGACGCTGGCCGATAACAATGGCCTGACCGTAGGCTCTACTTTCACCTTGAAGGGGAAAACCTTTACCATCATCGGGCTCTATACTACCGGCCAGACCTTCGCCGATAACTCGCTGGTCATCCCGCTGGCGACGATGCAGAGCGTTTACGGGGTCGATGGCGTGGATTCGATTACCGCCTACGCGCAGAGCTACGAGCAGGTCAATACAGTGGCAAGCAGGCTGCGCGGCATGCTGGGCAGTGCCTATGATGTGGTGACTGAGGCTTCGAACTATACCAACACGATTAGCGCCCTCAATGCGGCCCAGAACAGCATCAAACTGGCCCTGATCGTCGCCATCATTACCGCGACGCTGGTAATTGTCTTCACCGTCTTCATCACAGTGCGTGAGAGAACGCTGGAAATTGGCACGCTCAAAGCCATCGGAGCCTCGCACTGGCAGGTGATTCGCCAGTTCTGGGGCGAAGTACTGGCGTTAAGCGTTGTGGCCGCACTGCTCGCGGTGGCACTGCTCGCAACGGCTGGGCCGCTGATTGCCGACGCCTTCAATGTGACCATACCGACTGCGACCACAGCACCATCCAGAGTGCGAGGTGCTTTTGGAGGTGGACGCGCTTTGTTTATATCTCAGGCTCCCACCCAGAATCTGAACGTGCATCTCTCCTCTGCAACACTCAATGCCCAGGCTTTGCTCATCATCGTGGCACTGGGGATGGGTCTGGCGTTGCTATCAAGCGTCATTCCCGCCTGGTATGTAGCGCAGATTAAACCGGCTGAAGTGCTGCGCAGAGGCTAGTCAGCCAGGGAAAGCAGAGGGTTGAGAAGATGAGCATGAATATGGATATGGATCTCACGCCGGTAGATGAGAGCGAAGACAAGGAATACGAGGAGCTTCTAGAGGAGGAGCAGCCCGAGATGACGCACGATGGTGGGGCTGCAACCATTATCGCTGAGGGGCTAACCAAACATTTTGAGCATGCTAGCGGGGTCATCAAGGCGGTGGATGGCGTGAGCTTTACCTTCAGCGAGGGCCAGTTTGTGACCATCGTGGGTCCCAGCGGTTCGGGCAAGTCGACGCTGCTCTATCTGCTGGGCGGCATGGACCGCGCAACGGAGGGAAAACTGCTGGTCGATGGGGTGGACGTGCGCAACCTCTCTGAGCAGCAGGAACATCAATTCCGGCGCAAAAAGGTGGGTTTTGTCTTCCAGTCGTTCTATTTGCTGCCTGCAATAACAATACTGGAGAACGTGACGCTGCCCATGCAACTGGCGGGGGGGCGTTCCGCGGCGCAGATGCGCGAGCGGGCGCGGGCGCTGCTGCTGGAAGTTGGCATCACCGAGGACCGACATCATGACCGACCGCATAAACTGTCGGGCGGGCAGCAACAGCGCGTGGCAATCGCTCGCGCGCTGGCGAATGACCCGAAAGTGATCCTGGCGGACGAGCCGACGGGCAATCTGGACTACAATAGCAGCAAGAAGATTGTCGAACTACTCAAAAAGCTCTCGCGGCAGGGCAAGACCGTGATTGTGGTCACGCATGACCGGGGCATTGCCCGCGTGGCTGATGTGCGCCTGGAGATGGAAGATGGCAAGCTCAGGCCCATGCCGAAATATGTCGCCCCGACCGATCTGAGCACAAAGGCTGTGGCTGCCGCGAAGTCGTGGGAAGATAAACCTGTCACGGTTATGGCCCAGGGCCTGAGTCGGTACTTCAGGCTTGGGGGGCGGGTGATCAAAGCAGTGGACAAGGTGAATTTTAGCTTTAAAGAGCAGCAATTTGTCACTATCAGCGGCCCCAGCGGCTCGGGAAAATCGACCCTGCTCTACGTCCTGAGCGGGCTGGATAAGGCCACGACGGGCGAATTGCTGGTCGATGGGGTGGATGTCAACCAGCTCTCAGGGAGCAGGGAGAATCGTTTCAGGCGGCAGAAGGTCGGCTTTGTCTTCCAGTCATACCATCTGATCTCCAATCTGACGGTGCTGGAGAACGTGATGTTGCCCATGCAACTACTCGGTGGCGTCTCCCAGCAGGAGATGCGTGAGCGGGCGCGGCTCCTGCTTTTCCAGGTCGGCATCCCCGAAAACCGGCATGGTGACAGACCATACAAGCTATCGGGCGGCCAGCAGCAGCGTATCGCCATTGCCCGCGCGCTGGCGAATGACCCGAAAGTCATCCTGGCGGACGAGCCGACGGGCAATCTGGACTACAACAGCGGCAAGAAGATCGTCGAACTGCTCAAAAAGCTCTCGGAGCAGGGCAAAACCGTGATTGTGGCAACCCACGACCGCAGCATTGCCAGAGAGGCCGATGTGCGCATAGAAATATCAGACGGTCGGATCACAGGCACGGGCAGCGGTGCCTCTCCGGCGCGCCCTCTTATTGGCATAGCGAAGAAAAAAGGTAAGAAGAGATCCTAGCCTTCCACCGTTCATCCTCTACCAGTAAAAAGGCCCTGGTCGTGCTTCGTAGTCGCAAAGCGTGACCAGGTCCTTTTTTCATAGTATTGCAATGTGATCATAACCACACCAGTTTAGTGATGTACAAAGCTGTCTTTCACAAAAAAAAGCTTTAAACTGCGTTTATGAGGTGAATAAAAAAGATTCTGCTGAACTGCAACCTGAATGTTCAGTCTCCTTCTAATTAAACATTGATCTCACTTTACAATAAATAGATGAAATCGGATGGTATCTCTTAGATGCCTGGCAACCGGAAGTGACGGGAGTAATAGCTATGGATCATAAAAGCAGGGATATCGATTGGGCCTATCAAAGTGGGCAGTTCATCGGGCAGTACCGGATCGTTCAAGAGCTAGGGCTGGAGCGTTTCACCGCCAGTTATCTGGGAACATCGGTCCATGACAGAACGCCACTGGTGATTAAAGTGCTGCGCCCTCCTCTTCTCAGTGAGCTACAAAAAGATTTTCTGGCCGAGGCGCAGGCGATTATGGCGCTGAGGCATCCCGCTATCCTGCCACTACGAGACGCAGGAGTAGATAACCACTATCCATTCGTGATTACCGACTATGTAGCATATCTGACGCTGAGGCAGGCATTTCCTCCGGGAAGCATACAGCCGCTGGCAAATTTTTTACCCTATCTCAAACAGATTGCATCCGCGCTCCAGTACGCGCACGGCAGAAATATCCTGCATGGCGATATCCGGCCAGAGACCATTCTGCTGAACAGGGAAAATCAGATATTGCTCTCAGGCTTCACTATTGAGGCAATTACACGCAATCAGGAGCAGTTCAACTACATGAAAAGAGAGTCGATTGCGTATACCGCGCCGGAAAGTCTGCAAGGTAAAATGCAGCCTGCCAGCGACCAGTACTCCCTGGCAGTTATTGTCTATGAACTGCTTGCCGGTGAAGTACCGTTCTCAAAATCCTACTTTGCAACCGCTCAAGAGCATTTAAACGCCCCTCCCCCGTCATTGCGGGCGAAGGTGCCGGACATCTCGTCCAGAATCGATAGAATCGTCATGACGGCTCTGGCGAAGGACCCGGCGCGGCGTTTCAACAATGTTCAGGCGTTTGTAAATGCGCTGGAACAGGCGCAGTACGCGCAATCTCCCGCCGCGACAAGTTATAGCGTGGCTGCTCCTCCCGTGCAGCCCCAACCGGTAAGGCCGTCGCCAGTGGTGTCCGCGCCTGTGCCATCTCCCTCCGCTGTGTTTCCGCCGGTGTCTCCGGTTGCTGTGGAGTTTCGCGCTCCGGCCCCTCCCTCGCCGCAGCCTTCCCCTGTCCCTCCAGCGCCGGTGATTCAGGACAGCCCACCGGCGCAACGCCGTGAAAACAAGAATACGATTACGCGCCGGGCTTTCGCCTTTGGCCTCATAGGGCTGGCAGTAGCGGGAGGGGCGGGAGGATGGTATGTCCTTTCGGAGAGACTGGCGAAAGCAGCGCCCCCTCCTGTTTCGCAGGATAGCCCACCACCGGCTACGCGAACAACTATCAATAACACGAATGTCCTGATTTTCACAGGCCATCTGGCAAGCGTCAACGCAGTTACATGGTCACCGGATGGTAAGCTGATAGCATCGGGCAGCGATGACACCTATGTCCAGGTCTTTGACGCGGTCAGTGGGAAGCGCAAACTCATCTACACAGGACATACAGAAGAAGTTGCAGCAGTTGCATGGTCGCCTGATGGCAGGTACATCGCTTCAGGTAGTCAGGATGCGACGGCACAGGTATGGAACGCGGTCAGCAAAGCAAGAATTCTCGTTTACAGACAACATGCAGACCGCGTGAACAGCGTCTCCTGGTCAAGCGACAGTCGGCTGCTCGCTTCCGGCAGCGATGACAGGACGGTGCAGGTGTGGGATGCCTTCAACGGGACAGTGGATTTCGATTTCCAGGGGGACACTGCCGGAGTGCTGTGCGTCGGCTGGCAGCCAGATAATAGTAGCGTTGCATCCGGTTCCTGGGATGGTACCTTGCGCGACTGGGCAACAGTGCAGCACGGCGATCACTTTAATGCTGGCGACCAGATTTTCAGCTATGATGGTCACGGGACAAATGAAGTGTATGCGCTGTCGTGGTCGCCAGACGGCAACTTCATCGCCTCGGCTGGCGCTGACCAGACGGTGCAGATCTCTAGCGGAGTTGATGGCACGCCCCGTCTTCCATTTTTCACCGCCCATCGCAGCACGCAGCATGTCAACCCGGTCCGTGCCGTTGCCTGGTCACCGGATGGCAACTACATCGCCTCCGGCGATAGTGATGGCGTCATCTATGTGTGGAGGGTCGCCGGAAGAAAGATCGTCTTTACCTATCGCGGGCACAAGGGAGCGGTAAACGCGCTCTCGTGGTCGCCCGATGGAAAAAGGATCGCCTCGGCAAGCGCGGATACGACCGTCCAGGTATGGCAGCCCGGACTGACACAATAAAAAAGAGGTACCTCCTATGCCTGCTTATGATGCTAGATGGTCCAGTGTAAATAACGCAAACGTGGGAACGGCACAAACGCCGCTCTCTGTCCGGCAGAGATGGACGAATGCGCCAACCGCGCCGCCAAAGTGGCAAACCAGGCGGCGAAAGACGCGCTGGAAGCTCCTTTTGATTTTGCTTGTGGCCGTGCTGCTGATCGCGTCTGTACTCGTCGCTGCCGACCTGTATCGCTCTGTCACGACCCTTGTTGTGCGGGTTGGCGGTCAGCAGACGCAGATAGATCTCAACCAGAGTGTTTCGGTTAGCCCGTATCTGTTGGGCAGCAACGTCTTTCCCGCGACAGGAACAATTTCTAAGGATCAGAGCGGAAAAGGGTTTATGAGCTATAACCAGTCGATAGTGCTTGGGTTACGCTCTGCCGGGATCAAGCTACTGCGCTTTCCGGGTGGAGACTGGGGAGAACAGCATACGCTCTCAACACAGCAATTAGACGATTTTAGTGGGCTGCTGAACCGGCTAGGGGCGCAGGGAATCGTGCAGGTTCCGCTTTCAGATCCGCTGGATGTGACGCCGGTTCCACTGCAAACCAGGGCGACCAGGGCTGCTCTCCTGGTAGACTACCTGAATCACAGCAAGAGCATCCAGCGCATGAATGCCAATGCTCCATTTCACCCGATTGCCTGCTGGACTATTGGCAACGAGCCAGACCTGCTCATCAATCCAGATACGCAGGAAACGTATACCGTAGAGCAATATACCAGCGCTTTCATTGCCTATTCCCTGGCCATGCATGAGCAGGACCCTTCCATCAAAGTCTTTGGGCCAGAGATCAGCAATTACTTCGCAAAGGATGCCAATGGCAAGCCCTGGATGGAGGAATTCTTACGCGAGATCAGCGCATACGAGCGCACACACTCCTTGCCGTTTCATTTGCTTGATGGCGTTTCCTTCCATTACTACCCGTTTGGCAATACGGGGGAAAGTGCCAGCGCACTACTGAACAACCCGGCCCGGTTGAACAACCTCCTGCTGCAATTACGACAATATGTCAGGCAGCAATTTGGAGAAGATCTGCCTGTAGCCATAACTGAGATTAACACCAATTCGGGAACAGTGTTACCGTCGCAGCGACTGGCTGCCGCATGGTGGGCTGATACGCTTGGAACGCTTATGAGCAATCAGGTCGAGTATGTCGCCTTCTTCTCGGCGGAGGGGGTCGATGCTCCCTATCCGCTCTTCACGCAGAAGGGACTTCAGCAGACAGCTATGCTGCGCGTGATGCAGTTGTTTGCCGGACTCCAGCAAAATTTCGTTCAAGGCGCTCAAGGGCCGGTTAGTCTGTATGCAACTCAGAATCAAGGGCATACCACCGTCAGCATTCTTTTTATCAACAAGACGGCTGAAAGCCAGCAGGTGCATGTGGCTGACAGCAGCATGCTCCCGATTAGTCTGTGGCAACAGGCTGAACTCACTATTCCGCCGTATGGCATGGCCGTCTTAACGCTCCACCGCAACGGCGGCGATGAAGTCTACAGCTTTAGCAATCAAGAAAATACACAACAGATAGTACCTGATATAAACCATCTCGTCTGTGGCAATATAAATAGTACATCAGTATGTTAGGAGGAGAGTATGATCGGCTCTATACTGGAATATCTCTACCTGGCAATCATTGTTCTCATGACTATTCAAGCCATCTTTAATATTCGCCTGCTGCTCTACATCTGGGAGGAGCCGCAACAAGCCTGGCTTAATAGCGCGCCTACCATCTACCGGGAGCCGCGCCTCTCCTTTACGATTCTGCTCCCTGCCTATCACGAAGAAGATGTTTATGCATATACGCTGCAAAAGGTCTATGACCTGAACTATCCGAAGAAACTGGTCCAGGTCATCGCCCTGCTGCGAGAACATGACCCCGGGACGATCAAGGTCGCTCAGGAAAAACTCGCCCAGTTACGAGCGCCCAATGTGCAACTGCTGGTTACCAGCGATACGTTTGGCGGTAAGCCCCACCAGTTGAATCTGGGCTTGAGGATGGCAAAGGGGGATATCGTCACTATCTTTGATGCCGAGGACGAACCTCATCCTGACATCCTGCAAGTGATCAACACCACGTTTCTGAATGAGCCGGTGGATGTTGTACAGAGCGGCGTGCAGTTGATGAATTACAATACCAGATGGTTTTGCTTCCTGAACGTCCTGGAATACTTCTTCTGGTTCAAGTCGGCCCTGCACTTCTTCGCGAGCTGTGGCATGACTCCGCTGGGTGGCAATACCGTGTTCGTGCGCCGCGACCTGATGCAGCGACTGGGCGGCTGGGATCACACGACGCTCACCGAGGACGCTGATCTGGGTATCCGCCTTTGCATTGCGAAAGCCAGGGTGCGCATTCTCTATGATGATGAGTTTGTAACGAAAGAAGAGACGCCGCATACGATTGAGCAGTTTATCAAGCAGCGCACGCGCTGGAATCAGGGCTTCATCCAGATTCTCTTTTCCGGTCGCTGGATGAAGCTACAGAAACTGTCACAGAAGATGCTGGCCCTCTACGTGCTGATTCTGCCCGAATTACAGGCCCTCTTTACCATCATGATACCCGTCTCAGTTCTGCTGTTCTTCTTTGTCAAACTCCCGGTGTGGTTAGCGATACTCACCTTTATGCCGCTCTACTGCCTGATTTTCTCGCTGTTTGTCAGCCTGGCAGGTCTTCATGAGTTCGTGAAGGTTCACCACCGACAATGGAAGTGGAGGGAGGCGTTCATCCTTCTGTTTGCCTTCGCCCCTTACCAGTTGTTATTAGGCATCGGCGCGGTGCGTGCTGTCTGGCGGCAGATGCGAGGGGCGGCGAACTGGGAAAAAACTGCTCATATTGGGCAACATCGGGCGGCTCATTAATGTAGAGAGGGTCTGTAGCGAGAAAGAGCTAACGAGATGAGTCAAAAAATAGAGGATAAAGTCGAGAAAGACCCTGGCAATGTGACCCTGTTCCGCACAGGCAACTTTTTCGTCCATGCCTTTGCACCGCAGGTAAAAACGGGGTCACTTCAGAGGACGGGCGGGAGCACGACCATCCTGGAGCGTATCCGCTGGACTTCTGCCGAGAAACGACGGCTGGTTGCGGCACAGACGCGTTTGCTGCCGCAGCTCGAAACCGCTAATGCGGCGCTGAGGCAGGAAATTACCATTCCGCTCGCTCTGGAATCGCTCGTCGTCGCACTTGCCATCTTCATCACTCTTGTTGTCCAGGCGATCAATATATTCAACTACCCGGCCTATACGGCAGCCGAAGGGGATCCCATGGCCTCCGCCTGGGCGCTACTGCATGGACAGATTACGCCATCCGTTTATACCTATAATCAGCCTCCACTCGGCTGGATACAGATCGCGGCATGGGTGCAGTTGACGGGTGGGATAGCCAGCTTTGGCAACGCTATCAACAGTGGGCGAGTGTTCATGCTGGTGCTGGCTGCCGCCAGTTCTCTCTTGCTCTACCTGATTACGAGTCGGTTGAGCGGGAGCAGGAGTGCGGCCCTGCTGGCAATGATCATCTACGCGCTCACGCCGCTGAGCCTGGTCTACCGGCGCGAAGTGCTGGTCGACAATATCGGCACCTTCTGGTTACTGCTCTCCCTCTGTCTGATCACAACCGGAAAGAGTAAGTCGTCGACTTTTGTTATGGCAGCGGCTGCGCTGGGAATCGCAAGCCTGACCCTGGATAACTTCCTGCTGTTCCTTCCAGCTATGCTCTACGCGGTCTGGCTTTACGCGACGCCATTTCAGCGCAAGTTCTCGCTGCTCACCTTTCTCTATATTGTCCTGGTGGTCTTTTCAGCCTACGTCCTGCTCGCGCTGTTGCGAGGGGAGTTATTCCCACCGGGTGTGCTTCCGGGCGATACGAAGCCACATATGAGCCTCATTGGCGCTCTCATCCAGAAGTGGCAGACTTCAGTAGCGCCTGAACAGTTTGCCGCGACCTGGAGTACATGGATACAAACTGGCGGTCTCTTCCTGTTAGCCGGACTCGTTGCTATGGGAATCAATGTGCTGGGGGGAACGGTCAACCGCTTCCAATTGCTGGCCGTGTTGCTGGCTGCTACCTATAGTATCATCCTGCTGGTCAGTCATGTTGTCTATCCTTTCTCTATAGTACCGCTCTTGCCATTTATGGCGCTCAATATTGCGCTGGCGCTCAATACGCCACTACGCTGGTTGACCAGGAAAATAGGCTTCGACCTCGCCCGTGCGTTACTCTGCTTCATCTTGATCGGAGCATTGGTTCCAGCAAGCATACAGCAGGCACTTCCGCTGCTCGCGCCGGATGCAGCGCTGCCTCAACAGCAGGCTCTGTTGTGGATGCGCGATAATGCCCCTCGCAACGCGGTGGTGATTACTCCCAGCTACCTCTACAGCGACCTGCGCCAACCGGGGAGTATGGGTGTGGGAACCGGGCAGCCATTTTCGCATGTCTACATCTACACCGATGTTACCTCCGATTCACAGATAGCCTACGGTCAACTGAAAGGAAACTGGCAGCGTATTCACTACCTTATCGTCGACGCCGCGATGCTCAAAGACATCACCTCCGGCGAGCAATATGCCTTATTGAATGAGGCCTATCACCATGGCGTTTTGAGGGCAGCATATGGCTCTAAAAATGATGGTACGCTGATACAGATATATCAAGTTATTCTTACATGAAAGGAAAACGTATGCAAAAAATTTAAAGAAAAGAGGTCGCTGTGACGCCGTACCAGATCAAGAATCAGGGCTACAATACCATTTGCCTCCCCTATTCCAAACGCGACCGGTAGCGTGCCGGAAGCAGATGTATAAAGTAGGGCCGACCCTGGCGGTCGGCCTGAGGAAATCAATCCGAGTTACAATCAATTCCCCAACTGTTCCAGGTCTCTCCCGATGCGCTGGATCACCTCCGCGGTCAGGATGTCGGGGACGAAACTGGCGATCTGCTCGAGGGTCAGGTTTTTTGCCATCTCCACCTGCGGCGTGTCGAGCATGCCGGGGAGGTGGTTGTTGAGGAGGGCGCGCGCGCCCTCGTTGGCAAGAAGCTGACCGAGGGTGCTGCTCAGATTGAGCTTTGCTCTTCCCTGGCTGGATGAGCCGCCGAAGCGACCGGTGGCGGTGAGCGTGAAGGTGGCTGTGGAGCGGATGTCCTGTGAGGAGGAGCCGACCAGCACCTCGAATGTTCCGGCTTCGGCCACCCACTCGCGGGCGATGTCATCGTAGTAGGCCAGAGCTTCACGGTCTATGGTCAGCGTGACCGTTCTGCTTTCGCCGACGTTAAGCTGCACCTTCGCGAAGGCTTTGAGTTCCTTTTCGGGCCGCTGCACGCTGGCCTTGACATCGTGCAGATAGAGTTGCACGATCTCTTTTCCCGCCCGCTGGCCTGTGTTGGTGACATCAAGTTCGACCAGCAGGGTATCGTTCGGGCCGATCTCCTGCGCGCTCAGTCGCAGGGGACTGTAGCTGAAGGTGGTGTAGGAGAGGCCGAAGCCGAAGGGGAAGAGCGGCCTGATTTTCTTTGTGTCGTAGTAGCGATAGCCGACGAAAACTCTTTCGCCGTAGAGGACGTGACCGTTTTCGCCGGGATAGTTGATGTAGGCGGGCGTGTCTTCTATGCGCACGGGGAAGGTCTGGGAGAGCTTGCCGGAGGGCGTCACCTCGCCGAAGAGGACATCGGCGATGGCGTTCCCGTTCTCCTGACCGGGATACCATGCCTCGACTACGGCAGCTACTTTCTCCAGCCAGGGCATGCTGACGGGTGAGCCGGTGTTGAGGACGACGACGGTCTGCTTATTTGCCGCCGCCACGCGCTCGATCAGGGCATTTTGCTGTCCAACCAGGTGCATGTCGCTGCGGTCGAAGCCTTCGCTCTCCCATTCGCTGCTGAGACCGACGAAGATGAGGGCTACATCTGATTGCGCCGCCAGCTGTACTGCCCGTTCAATCAGGTCGGCAGGCATGGGCGGCTGGCAGCCGACGTAGAGCGCCCCAACGCCGGCCTTTTCCTTGCTGTATTCAATGACAATCTGGTAGCTCTGGCCCGCGTTCAGAGCCACCTGCGCTGTGACCTCGGCGCTGCCAAAGCCGAAGAATGCCTCGCCGGGCTTCTGCTGCGTCCAGTTGTCAATGACCTGCTGACCATCGATATACAGGCGACTCAGACCGGCGCTGACCAGTCCGAAGGTGTAGGTTCCCGTCTCCTCTGGCGTGAAATAGCCGCTTTCGCGCACGGAGAACTGCTGCGGGTTGACGCCTTGAGGGGCCTGGCCGAACCAGTTCAACATGCTGCGCGGCGTCACCGTTGTATAAACCGGTTCGCCGGAAAGGTCGGCGCTGTTGAAGTATGCGATGTGCATGCCGTGTTCTGTGCCAGTCGCATCGGGTCTGAGCAGGCCGCTATCAAGCGGGGGCAGCAGCTTATAGTTGATGCAGCCGAGTTCGTAGCCAACAGTGATGCTGTCGCCTACCTTTGCCATGATGCCGTCGTAGGGGGTCACGGCGTAATGGGCGTTGATGCTGGCGCTGCCGCCGCCCATGATACGCGCCGTCTTCGCGTTCGGGCCGATAATCGCTATCGATTTCAGTTGCTCGCGCCGTAAGGGAAGAACCTCACCCTCATTTTTGAGCAGGACGATGCCTTCGCCTGCTGCCTCGCGGATCAGGGCGCGGTGTTCGGGCCGGTCAATGGCCTGCTCCGGCTGGCTGACGTAGCCTTCTTGCAGAATGCCAACGCGCTCAAACAGGCGCAGCAGGCGGCGCACGCTCTCATCGATGGTGCCAACCGTCACCTCGCCGCGCTCGACGGCCTGCAACAATTTTTCACCGCGCCATGCCGCCGGGCCGGGCATTTCCAGATCGAGTCCGGCATTGATCGAGGCAACGGTACTCTTTGTGCCGAACCAGTCGGACATGGCAAGCCCATCGAAGCCCCACTCTTTGCGCAGGATCTCCGTCAGCGTATAGGGATTTTCACTGGCATAGATGCCGTTGAGTTTGTTATACGAAGCCATGATGGCCCACGTGCCGGCTTCCTGCACGGCGGCCTTGAAGGGAGGGAGGTAGATTTCGCGCAACGTCCGTTCATCTACATCGGAACTGATGGTGTTGCGCTCGAACTCGCTATCGTTGCAAATATAGTGCTTGACCGTTGCGCTGACGCCCTGGCTCTGCACGCCGCGAATATAGGCGACGGCCAGGCGGCTCGTGAGGTAGGGGTCTTCGGAGAAACACTCGAAGTTGCGCCCGCCCAGCGGTGTGCGCTGGATGTTGACGGTGGGGGCCAGCAGCACCTGCGCTCCCTTTGCCTGCGCCTCCTGCGCCAGCGCCTGCCCGATGCGCTCGACCAGTTCGGTATTCCACGTGGAGGCCAGCGCAATGCCTACCGGAAACGCCGCTGAGGTAATCGTATTCATATCCCTGCCGCTGCCGCGAGCGCCATTCGGGCCATCCGTCACCTTCATCGCCGGGATGCCCAGTCGCGCGACAGGCACCGTCTCCCACATATTCGCCCCGGCCAGTAAAGAGACTTTCTCCTGCAAGGTCATCTGGCCGAGCAGGTTGTCTATTGCATCTTGCATGTGTATGTCAGTTTCTTTCATCTTGCTTTGTGTTGTCCTCCTATGGGAACGTTCGTACCCGGTATGGCAATATTCATACGTGTTCCATCATGCACAGGTCGGCGCGTCCGGCAGCGAGGATGGTGTTTGCTTCGTCGCTGCTGGTGAGATAGCCGCCGACCAGGGTGGGAATGCCTGCCTCGTTGCGGATGCGATCACTGAACGCGGTCAGGAAGCCCCGACCATAGGCAGGCTCGCCTTCGGGCGTGGTCTGGCCTACCTGCACAGTGATGAGATCACAACCGTGTTCCTTTAACGCTCTGGCTGCTAGAATGGCCTCCTCGACGGTGAAGCCGCCTTTCACGCAATCGCTCGTAGAGAGGGCGACGGAGAGCGGCTTTGCCTCCGGCCACGCGGCGCGCACGGCCTCAAATACCTCCAGTGGGAAGCGCAGGCGGTTCTCCAGCGAGCCGCCGTATTCATCAGAACGTTGATTGGTGAGCGGCGAAAGAAAGCTTGCCAGCAAGTAGCCGTGCGCGCAGTTGAGTTGTAGCAGATCGAAACCTGCCAGTTCTGCATAATGGGCGGCACGTACAAACTCGTCGCGCACGCGCTCCATATCCGCGCGCTCCATCGCTTTCGGCACCTGGCTGTATGGCAGATAGGGCAGGGCTGAGGCCGAGAGCAACGGCCATGCGCCCGCGCGCAGCGGCCTGTCCACGCCTTCCGACCGGGGCCGCGTTGCTCCGCGCCTGCCCGCGTGATTGAGTTCGATGCCAATTTTAGCGGACGAGATGGGCGCGAGCGATTGCACGGCCCATCTCCATGCCTCTGCCTGCTCTTCGGTTGAGAGCGTGGCGTCGTTGGGCGTGATGCGGCCATCATCAGCGATGGCGACATGTTCAAAGATCACGAGACCCGCGCCCGCACAGAAAGGCCAGGCGAAGCGTCCGAAGCCGGTACGCCGCGCTTTGAATTCCTGCAACGTTATGCCGGGGACATGGACTGCCGGCGGCATGCCTTCGATTATTGTTGATTGCACAACGCGATTGAGCAAGAGCAGGGAGCGCAGCATGAATGGGCTGAACATGGGCGGGGGCGCGAATCTTGTCTGGAAGGGCATATCAAGGTTGCCCCACTTTGTAGCGTAGGGCGCGGCCTGCTGCCCATACCAGCGATCGACCATGTCGCCGAAGCGCACGTCGCGCAGCTTGAGGTCGTCATAGGTGATGCGCCCGCTGCGTGTGAGCAGGTGGAAGGTGAACGGCACCGGCTCAAGGCTGGCATGGCGTTTGAGCGTCTCAAAATAGCTCTGGCTCTCGCGGGCTGCGCGCTGGAGCGTTTCGACGACGGGCTTGCGCTCCAGTTCGTAGGCGTTGAGCGCGGCTTCCAGACGTTCGTGCTGCTCCAGCGCCGCCGCCAGCGCGATGGCATCCTCCATTGCCAGCTTCGTGCCGGAGCCAATGGAAAAGTGCGCCGTATGTACGGCGTCTCCCAGCAATACGATGCGCCCATAATGCCAGTTTTTCGTTTTGAGCGTGGGGAAGCTGATCCACTTCGAGTTATTCGAGAACAGCGATGCGCCCTGCAGATCGCGGGCGAACAACTGCTCGCAATAGGCAATACTCTCTGCCTCGCCCGCTTTGTCCAGCCCGGCCCTCAGCCACGTCTCTTCGTCGCATTCGACGATGAAGGTGCTGGCGTCGCCGCCGAAGGGGTAGGCATGCACCTGAAAGAAGCCGTGTTCGTTCTCGCGGAAAATAAAGGTGAAGGAATCAAGCACCTTGTTCGTGCCGAGCCAGATGTAACGCGCCTTGCCCTGCGAGATGCCCGGCTGAAAGTGATCGGCATAGGCCCGGCGGACGATGCTGTTGATGCCGTCGGCGGCGATCAGCAGATCATAATTGCCGTAATCGCCGTGCGTGCCGAGTTGTGAGAGATCAGCAATATCGCAGCCGAAATGCATGGTTACGCCCAGTTCGCAGCAGCGTTCTTGCAGGATGTTGAGCAGGCGTTTGCGCGAGATGCTGGCGATGACATGGCCGCCGCAGCGAATGCGTTCATTCCGATACCAGGTATCGATGGCGTCCCAGATCACGAAATGGTTGGTGATCTGCTCGTAGCTTCTGGCGTCGGCGCGTTGGAACGAGGCCAGCGTGCGGTCTGAGAATACGACTCCCCAGCCATAGGTGACATCGGCAGCGTTGCGTTCCAGAACGGTGATATCATGGGCCGGATTGATCTTTTTAATCAGCAGGCCCGCGTACAGGCCAGCCGGGCCGCCGCCGAGAATGACGATTTTCATAATGCACCCCTGCCCAGACCGTTAAGAACATTCGCCAGTTGCGCTAGCTGGTCGAGATCAGGCACGGTGGGGAAAAGCACGAGTTCGTCACAGCCAGCCTCTTCGTAGCCGCGAGCGAATTGCGCGATGGCCTGCGGCGTGGTAAGCAATTCTGCGGCGATGCGCCCGGCGAAGGGGCCGGTGAAGGCGTAGTAATCGCGTAAGTAGGCTTTGCCAGTCGCGATGGCGGTATCGCCGAAGGCGAAATAGCCCTGCGCCCAGATCTGTGGCTGGCCCGGTCGCCTGAAGTCGCGCCAGGCAGCGCGGGCTTTGTCGGCGGCGCGAGCAAAGGCGCGTGGGGGGCCGCCGCCATGCACGTAGCCATCGGCGTAGCGGGCCATGCGCGCGAAACCGGCATCGCTCAGCCCGCCAACCAGCAGAGGTGGGCCAGAGGGATACTCCGTCCGTGGACTGAGTGCGCCTTCCTCCCATAGTGTGCGCAAGGCGATCAATTGCTCGGTAAGCCGTTTTCCGCGTTCATGGTAGTCGACCCCGGCGGCTTCAAAGTCTTCCCGGCGAGCGCCCACTGCCAGGCCCAGCACCAGCCGTCCGCCGGAAAGCGCATCGAGGGAGGCGGCTGCCTTTGCCAGCGTGCCGGTAGGGCGCAGCAAACTGATCACAATGGTAGTGGCAAGCCGCACGCGGCTGGTGACGGCGGCGGCAACGGCCAGTGCGCTCAGCGGGTCATAGCTGTCGTAGGCGAGCCGATCAACGACGCCCAGACTCGAAAACGGCCCCTCGTCGGCCCGCTTCGCCCACTCGATCAGTAACTGTCCGCTCGTTCCCGGCACGCCGTTCGGCAAGCCAACTCCGATGCGCATGTGTGAATACTCCTTCTGTTGCCAGACTACTCCGTCGCGCTCCCCAGGCCACCCGCCAGAGGTGGCCTCAACCCCGGCCCCGGCGCTGCCCGCCCCGGCCCGACCGCAGGCCACCGGCAAGGGACCATCCAGCGGGCCGGCCCCGGCCCCGGCCACCCGGCCCCGGCCACCGGCAAGGGACCATCCATCGGCCGGCCCCGGCCACCGGCCACCCGCCCCAGGCCACCGGCAAGCATCCATCGGGCCGGCCCCGGCCACCGGCAAGGGACCATCCATCGGGCCGGCCCCGGCCACCCGTCCGCCCCAGGCCACCCGCAAGGGGTGGCCCTACTATATACGTCCTGCTGGCCCCATGTCGTGTATAGTAGGGCCACCCCTTGCGGGTGGCCTGGGGTCGGCCCGGGTGGCCTGGGGTCGGCCCGGGTGGCCTGTGCAACCGGGTGGCCTGTGGCCGGGTCGGGTGACCTGTGCAACCGGGTGGCCTGCGCCGGGTGGGTGGCCCCTTGCGGGTGGCCTGCGCCGCGCACGACTGGCCTGCATGGGTGGCCTGCGGTGGGGCCGGGCATGTGCGCGTGGCGTGCTACGCTTTGCCAAAAGCCATGCGCAGGGCGGCGCTGGCTTCGGCCTCGGCCTGCTTGCCCCTGTCAGAGGGGATGCTGCCGAAAAAGCCGTGAATAACCCCTTCATAGCGACTGATGGTGACGGGGACGCCAGCTTCTCTCAGTTTCTGACCGTACAACTCACCTTCGTCGCGCAGGGGGTCGTACTGGGCGGTGATGATGAGGGCGGGGGGCAGGCCGCTCAGGTCGCTCGCCAGCAGGGGAGAGGCCAGCGGGTTCGTCTTATCCTCTTCGCTATTCAGGTAATGGTTCGTGAACCAGATCATGTCGTCTTTCGTCAGAAAGTAGCCGGTGGCGTTCTCTTCGATAGAGACCGTGTTCATCCTGAAATCGGTGGCGGGATAGATCAGCAACTGGAAGACAAGGTGCGGGCCTCCCCGATCTCGCGCCATCTGGGCCACAACGGCAGTGAGATTGCCGCCCGCGCTATCGCCGCCGATGGCAATGTGAGAAGCGTCCACGTTCAACTCCGCCGCGTTCTGCGCCACCCACTGCGTCGCCGCATAGCAATCTTCCGGCGCGGCAGGGAATTTGTGTTCGGGCGCGAGCCGGTAATCGACGGAGACCACGACGCAACCCGCTCCATTTGCCAGGCTGCGGCAGATGCCATCGTGTGTGTCCAGGTTGCAGATCACCCAGCCGCCGCCATGAAAAAAGACCAGCGCCGGGAAAGGCCCATTGCCTTGCGGCGTGTAGATGCGAACGGGTATCTCACCCGCCGGGCCGGGAATGGTGCGGTTCTCGACGCGGGCAACCTGCTCCGGCTCAATGTTTTCCATCGCGAGCTGCATTGCTATTCCCATCCGTACCTGCTCGGGCGTCAGCGTATGGATCGGGGGCATATTCATTGCCGCCATCTGATCGAGATAGGCTTGAATTTGAGGATCGAGTGGCATAGTGGTTTCCTCCTGACTGTCCTGTGAAAATATTGTTGTGTTCCAACGAATGCAGTGAGCGAGACGTTTGCTAACAGTATGCAACAAAGCAATGTGTTATCTCAAGGGCAGGTTGGTGAATTTCGCATAGTGAAATCAATGGGCTTTACGCGCCCGCCACAGATGGTACACTATGGCCAGGGGTGGTATTTTTGTCGATTGACTTATGCCGTCCCGGCAGGTATGATGTGTGTACAGGAGAGGCGCGACAAAGCGTTTCCCGTCCTCTTGTAGTGCGGCCTTCATTCGTTCCAGCATTGTGCATATCGCACTCGCTTTACCCCGTTTCAGTTCGTCTATGGCTAGATGTTTTTCATGGAGGTTGTGCCTATGCAGATTCGTAGCCTGGATCACGCAGCCCTGCTTGTCAGCGATGTTGAGCGTTCGCGTTATTTTTACGGGCAGGTGCTTGGAATGGAAGAGGTTCCGCGCCCCAGCAGTTTTGATTTCCCCGGAGCGTGGTTCCGCAAGGGCTGTGCCGAACTCCACCTTATCGGAGCCAGCGACCCGGCGCGTGTGGCTCAGGTTAATCCCGGCTATAACGCCGGTGAGCTGTCACGCGGCTTTGGCAGCCATATCGCCTTTGAGGTCGACGATCTGGAGGAGGCGCAGCGGCACCTGCGTGCGATGAATGTGCCTCTGGTGGGTGGCCCGCGCCCGCGCGGCGATGGCGTGATGCAGATGTACGTCTGCGACCCCGATGGCTATATCGTCGAACTCTTCATCCGCGAACGATAGCGCAACTCTTAACCGCTTACCCGTACATCGAAGCGAGCGACCGCGTCACGTCGTTGTGAGTTGTCTCAGGTATTCTGGAAGGGAGAGAGTATGAAGCCTGCTCCGTTTCGTTATTTTGCCGCGCACAGCACCGGGGAGGCTGTGCAACTGCTGGCCGAACACGGCGACGAGGCTCGTGTGCTGGCCGGTGGTCAGAGCCTCGTCCCGCTCATGAACATGCGCCTGGCCCGCCCCGGCGTACTGGTTGATATCAATAATGTGAGCGAACTGGCCTACGTGCGACCACAGGATGGTGGCCTGGCGCTGGGCGCGCTGACCCGCGACGCGTCCATCGAGCGCGACGCCCTGGTCGCGGAACGTTTGCCCTTGCTGCACGAGGCGGCCCGTTTTGTCGGTCATCCTGCGATTCGTAACCGCAGCACCGTTGGCGGCAGCATCAGCCATGCCGACCCGGCGGCGGAATTGCCTGCCGTGATGATCGCGCTGGACGCCGAATTTGCCGTGCGCAACAGCAAAGGCACTCGCACCATTCCGGCGCAAGACTTCTTTAAGGGGTATCTACAGACGGTCATGCAGGAGGGCGACCTGCTGACCGAGATTCGCATTCCGGGTCTGCCTTCGCTTGCAGGCAGCGCCTTCGTCGAGTTTGCGCGCCGCGAGGGCGATTTTGCCCTGGCAGGTGTGGCTGCCGTCGTGGCGCTGGACGAAGACGGCACCATCGCCGACGCCCGGCTTGGCCTCTGTAGCGTCGGGCCTGCCCCCGTGCGCGCCCATGCCGCCGAGACAATGCTCAAGGGCCAGCGTCCAGGCGCAGAACTGTGGGCAGCCGCCGCCAACGCCGTTGTCGCCGCCCTCACCGATCCTCCGTCCGATATTCATGGCTCAGCCGACTATCGGCGCCACCTTGCCCGTGTGTTGACCGAACAGGCTCTCGCCGCCGCTGCCGGGCGAGCAGAAAGGAATCGCTGATGCAAGAAGATTTCAAGAATATTTCCCTGAAGGTAAACGGTGTCACCCATCGCTTGCTGGTCGAGTCGCGGCGCTTGCTGGCCGATGTACTGCGCGACGATCTGGGACTGACCGGCACCAACCTGGGCTGCGAACACGGCGTCTGCGGCTCCTGTACCGTCCTCTTCGATGGACAGAGTGTGCGTTCCTGCCTGATGTTCGCCGTGCAGGCCAACGGGCATGAGCTCACGACGGTAGAGGGCCTGGCGAGCAGCGGCGAGATGCACCCCTTGCAGAAAGCCTTCTGGGAGGAGCAAGGTCTGCAATGCGGCTTCTGCACCCCCGGCTTTCTCATGACCGCCTATGAGTTGCTGCAACAGAATCCCGATCCGAGCGAGGAGGAGATTCGCGCCGCGCTTTCCGGCAATATCTGTCGTTGCACCGGCTACCAGCATATCGTCAACGCGGTGCGCACAGCCGCGAAAGAGATGGTGCAGGCAGCTTCCGAACCTGTGGCCTGACAGAGTGTGTGAAGGAGCGAAATTATGACAACGACAACAAGCGGACACGGGCATACCTGGATTGGTAAGAGCATCAGGCGGCGCGAAGACCCCGATCTACTCACAGGTCGCGCAACCTACACTAACGATGTCAAATTGCCGGGCATGTTGCACGCCGCTGTCCTGCGTAGCCCCTATGCCCATGCGCGTA
>DATGLM010000043.1:0-2238 GCA_035294125.1 Ktedonobacteraceae bacterium
GAAGCAGCGCACCTGGTGTCCCTGCCGGCAAAGCTCCTCCCATGTGCTGCCGCCAATGTTACCGGACGCGCCCGTCAGGAGAACTTTCATACATACCCATCCTTGCTATAGACTTAAGCCTGGTTTGCGAGCAGGCCAGAGCCGCAGGCCAGCCGCTCATGCACACACTCATTATACGCCCATTGTCCATTGCTGTGCCCCTTTCCGCATTCCATAAAATTGAGCGCCGGCAGTTATTCTAGCATATTTTCCCGATGAAAGAGCCTGTTTTCTAGTTCGCACCCGCGAACCTTTTATGGCCCTCGCTCGTAACAGGAAACAAACAGCACACGACCCGAGGAGTCAAAAGGCCGCGCCCTATGCAAGAGAGAAGCGACGAGCAGTTGATGGCAGCCGTAATGGCCGGCGACCAGGTGGCATTAGCCACTCTGGTGAGCCGCCACCAGGCGCCGCTGCTCGGCTATCTCTACCGGCTCGTTGGTGGCAACCTGCCGCTTTCCGAAGATCTGGTTCAAGAAACGCTGTTGCATGTGCTGCGGCAGCGCACGTACCAGGCCGGCCGCCCTTTCAAACCCTGGCTCTACATGATCGCTACCAATCTGGCTCGCGACTATTTCAAATCAGCCGAGGCACGCTGGTGGCGGAGAGAGAGCGACGAGGAGGAAATGCTGCTCCAACTATACGATAGCGCTCCCGGCCCGGAAGAGCGCGCGCTGGCAGCAGAGCAGGGCAGCGAGGTGCGGGCGGCGCTCGCTCAACTGCGTGAAGAATATCGCGTCGTGATGGTGCTGCGCTTTTATCAAGGCTTCAGCCTGCAAGAAATTGCTGAAACGCTGCATATTCCACTGGGCACGGTCAAATCGCGGCTCTCGGTGGGCGTTCATGGAATTAACAATAGAACGCTTGAGCAAGCGCTACGAGCAGCATTGGGCGCTGCAGCAGCTTTCGTTGCGCTGCGGACCAGGCCTGCTGGGTCTGGTTGGACCCAACGGCGCGGGCAAAACGACCTTAATGCGCATGATCGCGACCCTGCTAGAACCAACTGAGGGGCATATTCTCTGGAATGGGCAGGACATTCGCACCCACGGCCAGGCCCTTCGGCAAGTGCTGGGTTATCTACCCCAGGACTTCGGCATCTATCCCGAATTTACGGGACGCCAGTTCTTGCGCTACCTGGCGGCGATGAAAGGGCTACCCCCCGCACTTCTCAACCGGCGCGTCGATGAGGTGATAGAGATAGTGAATCTGGAGCAGGCTGCTGACCACAAGCTGCCAACCTATTCAGGCGGCATGAAGCAGCGCATCGGCATCGCCCAGGCCCTGCTCAACGATCCCGAACTCTTGATCGTCGATGAGCCAACTGCCGGACTCGACCCCGCGGAGCGTGTGCGTTTTCGCACCCTGCTCGCCAGCCTGACCCGCAATCGTGTCATCATTCTGAGTACCCATATCATCAGCGACGTGGAGGCCGTGGCTAATCGCTTAGTGATTTTGCAGCAGGGACGCGTGCTGGCCGACGCGACACCGGAAAGATTGCTGGCACAGGCTGCCGGGTCGGTCTGGAGCGTGACCGTCGATCAGGCCACCGCCTTGCAGTTACAGGCGAGCTATCAAGTCAGCACGATGATCAACCAGACGGGCGGTGTCACACTGCGCATCGTCAGCCCTACACGCCCGCACGAATCTGCCGTTGCCGTTGACCCCAGCCTGGAAGAAGCCTACCTGCTGGCGACAAGCAGGCAAGCCGCCCGGGCCTAACGGGAATGCTTACTGTGGAGGAAGCATGATGGAACCAAAGAGAACCGATAGCCTCAGCTTTGCGCAAGCTCTCTATGCGAAATGGACCACTTTCCGTAAAAGGCGCGGCATGGTAGCTGGAGTGGTGGTCGCGGCACTGCTCACCGTGCTGATCGGGCTGCCTTACGTGACAGCCCGCAACACCCCTGTGTCCGTGGGTTGCGGAGGGAACACTGTCTGCCCCACTTCCACTGTTCCTTCCTGGGAAGCGATAGGGCCGAATGGCGAAACGGTGGAGGACAAGTTCTACTTCGTCTACCAGCCGCTAGCTGGCAATGGCAGCATCACCGCTCGCTTGACCTCCATGACTGGTGAATTTGCCTACCTTCCGCCAGACGCCACCCCCAATGCCGATACCTCCAGCATCGTTCTGCTTCCTGGCGTCGAGCCATGGGCGAAGGCCGGGATCATCATCAAGGCGAGCACTAAACAGGGATCACC
>DATGLM010000044.1:0-4267 GCA_035294125.1 Ktedonobacteraceae bacterium
GAAGCAGCGCACCTGGTGTCCCTGCCGGCAAAGCTCCTCCCATGTGCTGCCGCCAATGTTACCGGACGCGCCCGTCAGGAGAACTTTCATACATACCCATCCTTGCTATAGACTTAAGCCTGGTTTGCGAGCAGGCCAGAGTCGCAGGCCAGCCGCTCATGCACACACTCATTATACGCCCATTGTCCATTGCTGTGCCCTTTTCCGCATTCCATAAAATTGAGCGCCAGCAGTTATTCTAGCATATTTCCCCGATGGAAGAGCCTGTTTTCCAGTTCGCACCCGCGAACCTTTTATGGCCCCCGCTCGTAACAGGAAACAAACAGCACACGACCCGAGGAGTCAAAAGGCCGCGCCCTATGCAAGAGAGAAGCGACGAGCAGTTGATGGCAGCCGTAATGGCTGGCGACCAGGTGGCATTAGCCGCGCTGGTGAGCCGCCACCACGCGCCGCTGCTCGGCTATCTTTATCGACTCGTCGGCGGCAACCTGCCGCTTTCCGAAGATCTGGTTCAAGAAACGCTGCTGCATGTGCTGCGGCAGCGCACATACCAGGCCGGTCGCCCTTTCAAACCCTGGCTCTACATGATTGCTACCAATCTGGCCCGCGACTATTTCAAATCAGCCGAGGCGCGCCGGTGCCGGGGAGAGAGTGATGAGGAGGAAGCGCTGCTCCAACTATACGATAGCGCCCCCGGCCCGGAAGAACATGCGCTGGCGGCAGAGCAGGGCAGCGAGGTGCGGGCAGCGCTCGCTCAACTGCGTGAAGAATATCGCGTCGTGGTGGTGCTGCGCTTTTATCAAGGATTCAGCCTGCAAGAAATTGCTGAAACGCTTCATATCCCACTGGGCACGGTCAAATCGCGGCTCTCGGTGGGCGTTCACCGCTTGCGTAATATGCTGGACCCGGTCCAGAAAGGAGTAAAGTAGATGCTCCATTCTCAATCATCCTGGCCGTTTGAGCGACCACAGCAATTGATCGACGCGCTCCGCGAGCAGGGAGCCTCGCCGGAAGAGTGTGCTGATCTGCTCCCCGCCTTACTTCGTCTCTCCGAGTGGCAGGCGCCTCAACCGTCACCGGCGGATACCCGGCTTCTGCTTGCCCGGCTGGCACCTGAGCTACCCGTGTATTCGCCCGTGCGCCAGGCTATCCGCGAGCACAAGCAGCATCGCGTGACTTTTCTGCTATCCACGGCCCGTGCGCAGGTGAGCCTTTTCGGTCTGGGCTTCTGGCTAGTGAGCGCACTTATCACACTGATAGGTGCAGCGGTGGTATTGAGGAGCGGCGTGGTTTCAGAGCAAGCATTAGCATTGCCAGCCCTGGTGTTGCGTATCAGCGGTCCACTGCTGTCCTACCTGGGAACTATGGTCGCCTTCCGCGGGAGAGGATCGCGGGTGCTGGAACTGGAACTGGTCTGTTTGCCCTCGCCGCTACAACTGACCCTGGCCCGGCTGGTCATTGTGCTGGGCTATGACGTGGGCCTGGGCCTCGCGCTGAGCCTGCTGCTCTGGGCGGGCGGCAGCGGACAGGTGCTGGCGCTGCTGCTCACCTGGTTCATGCCTCTACTCCTGGTCACAGGACTGGCGCTGCTGCTCTCGCTGCGCCTCTCGATCCAGGCGGCAGCCACCCTGGCTTATGGAAGCTGGCTCGCCTTCCTGACTATTGGTACCGTTTCCAATCTCCAGCTGCTCCAGCTCACACCCGCGCTGCTCGTGCTGCCGGGCTGCATCGGCCTGGCTCTGTTAGCCATCGCGCTGCTACGCATGCGTGCTGAGATGCACCGCCTGCTCCCGCGTATCTGATATCCGCGAACCTTTCCTAGAGTTGGTTCGTAAGAGGATATGTGCAAAACATATCGCATTTGTAAACTTTACACATAAAAGGAGATTACTATGAGTATTACTGCGCTGAATGCTACCGGCCAGCAAACCCGTTCTATTGATAAGAACCCGCGCCTGTTTTTGAACGTGATAACCTGGGAGTTTCGCCGCTTCTTCGCCAGCCGTCTCTTCTGGTATCAAGCTCTCGGCCTCTCAGGTCTCTTGCTCCTCATGATCTGGGCCCTGCACTCGCCCGATAATTTTAGTGTGAACGCCGGTGGAGGGAGCAGAGGAAATGGCGAGTTCCTCAGCGGCTTCGTTGCTGGAACCAGCGCGGGAGGGCTGCTTCATGCCCTGCCAATCGTTCTGCTGGTGCTGGTGCTCTTGCTGCCTTTTGTCACAGCGGATGGCGTGACGCGGGATGTGAACCGGCGCACCCACGAACTGCTGATGACGACCGCGCTGCCCACCTGGGCCTATGTCTGGGGACGCTACCTGGCTGGCCTGGTGATAAGCCTGGGGCTGGCGCTGCTGTTGCTGGTCTCCATCCTGGGCATGGGCGGGCTTTTGCACCTGGCCGTCGCCGACTATCCCTTGCCCCAGATTGGAGCCGTACTGCTCCTCTGGATTGGCATGGTTTTGTCTGCGGTGATCCTGGTCAGCAGCGTCGGCTTCGCTCTGTGTACCTTGCTCCCCCGCCTCTCCACGCTGGTCAAGGTCGTGATTGTGGTGGCCTGGCTCGTGGGGGCGCTGGTGATCCCTCTCAGTCTAGGCGACACTACCACTCCTCCTACCTGGTGGGTCAATTGGGACCCGACCAGCGGGATTACTGCGCGTGGGCTGCTTCCTTCATATACCATTAACCCCGGCCCTGCGATCACAAGCGAGGCGCAATTTCAGCAGTTCATTCTCAGCGTAGAGAACAAGATGCCTGACCTCACGGGCTGGTTCGTGCCACACTTGCTACTGGCCAGTTTGAGTCTGCTGCTGGTACTGATTGCAGCCCTCGCCTTCAAGCGCTCCCGCGATATGCTCAATTAAGATGCGTGTGTACATATGAAATAACCAGGATAAAGAAAGAGAGAACAACAATGGAATTAACAATAGAACGCTTGAGCAAGCGCTACGAGCAGCATTGGGCGCTGCAGCAGCTTTCGTTGCGCTGCGGGCCAGGCCTGCTGGGGCTGGTTGGACTCAACGGCGCGGGCAAAACGACCTTAATGCGCATGATCGCGACCCTGCTAGAACCGACTGAGGGGCATATTCTCTGGAATGGGCAGGACATTCGCACCCACGGCCAGGCCCTTCGGCAAGTGCTGGGTTATCTACCTCAGGACTTCGGCATCTATCCCGAATTTACGGGACGCCAGTTCTTGCGCTACCTGGCGGCGATGAAAGGGCTACCCTCCGCACTTCTCAACCGGCGCGTCGACGAGGTGATAGAGATAGTGAATCTGGAGCAGGCTGCTGACCACAAGCTGCCAACTTATTCAGGCGGTATGAAGCAGCGCATCGGCATCGCCCAGGCCCTCTTGAACGATCCCGAACTCTTGATCGTCGATGAGCCAACTGCCGGACTCGACCCCGCGGAGCGCGTGCGCTTTCGCACCCTGCTCGCCAGCCTGACGCGCAATCGTATCATCATTCTGAGTACACATATCATCAGCGACGTAGAGGCCGTGGCTAACCGCTTAGTGATTTTGCAGCAAGGGCGCATGCTGGCCGACGCGACACCGGAAAGATTGCTGGCACAGGCTGTCGGATCGGTCTGGAGCGTGACCGTCGATCAGGCCACCGCCTTGCAGTTACAGGCGAGCTATCAAGTCAGCACGATGATCAACCAGACAGGCGGTGTCACTCTGCGCATCATCAGCCCCACGCGCCCGCACGAATCTGCCGTCGCCGTTGACCCCAGCCTGGAAGAAGCCTACCTGCTGGCGACAAGCAGGCAAGCCGCCCGGGCCTAACGGGAATGCTTACTGTGGAGGAACCATGATGGAACCTAAAAGAGCCGAGCACGACGGATTCGCACAATTGCTACACACGCCGTGGACCACTTTCCGTAAAAGACGTGGTATGGTGGTTGGCGTAGTGGTCGCGGTATTGCTCACCGTGCTGATCGGGCTGCCTTACATGACAGCCCGCAACACCCCTGTGTCCGTGGGTTGCGGCGGGAACACTGTCTGCCCCACTTCCACTGTTCCTTCCTGGGAAGCGATAGGGCCGAATGGCGAAACGGTAGAGGACAAGTTCTACTTCGTCTACCAGCCGCTAGCTGGCAACGGCAGCATCACCGCTCGCTTGATCTCCATGACTGGTGAATTTGCCTACCTTCCGCCAGACGCCACCCCCAATGCCGATACCTCCAGCATCGTTCTGCTTCCTGGCGTCGAGCCATGGGCGAAGGCCGGGATCATCATCAAGGCGAGCACTAAACAGGGATCACC
>DATGLM010000045.1:0-59031 GCA_035294125.1 Ktedonobacteraceae bacterium
GCAAGTCCGGTTCGGAGGGGGGAGGTCAGAAAAGGAGCGTCTTATGAAACTCCTTGAAGGAATTCGAGCAAGTCTGAGAAGTAACGCTACCTCGCTGGCCCCCTACCCTACTTGCGGCATAGCACGGCCACGTTGCTGCTGAGCATGGGTACACATCCGAAGGTAGTGCAGGAGTTGTTGGGCCATAGCCAGATCAGCATGACCCTGGACATCTATTCGCACGTGCTGCCGACGATGCAACGGGACGCCATTAGCAAGCTGAATGATGCTCTCAAGGCGCAAGAAGACGGTTCTGAGCGGTCTCAAGGGTAGGCTTTCGTATTGCTACATGCGTTGCTACATGGCTGCGATTAGCCGGAAAAGGAAAGGGCCTCAAGTCGCTTTTGAAGTGGCTGGAGGCCCTTTTTATGTGTGAAGAAGTGCCAAGGGGCGGAATCGAACCGCCGACACCAGCATTTTCAGTGCTGTGCTCTACCAACTGAGCTACCTTGGCATGTTGTGACCTGGCTTGTTGGCTGTATTCAGTTGTCCTTACGGTAGGTGTACTATAGCATGTCCTGCCGATTCCGTCAATACCCTGTCACCACCTTTTTGAGCTGATTTCCCCATCTTTTTTCTCCGCAATTTGTTCTTTCAAGGCCGCCCGTTTGCCTTAACCTCTTTATCATGAAAGTGTGCCTCTATAGTTGAGATATCTTAACCAGTTTTAGCCTGATAGTCCTATGTGTCAGGGTGTTTCAAGGGGAACGTTGAGTATGGATGCGCTAATATGACATGCATAGACATTTATTTTAAATACAGGTGAATACAGTGAATGCAGTGCATACAGGCACTGTGAAACATGACCTTCACCATTTCGTTGGCTCGCAGTTGAAATGTAAAGGAGATGCTAACGTACCTATGAGGACAAACCAACGCATCTGGCAGTATTTGCAGCAGCACCGGGTGGCAAGCATTGTGGTGGCGCACGTGTTAGTGGTGAGCGTACTTGGACTGCTGGTAGTGGGCGACTTGCTGGGCGGGAATATTTTCGGAGCCTTTGCCCAATCCCCCTGCTCTACTGGGGACCAGACCTACGTGGTGGTAAGCGGAGATACGTTGGGAGCTATCGCCAGTCGTTACGGCACGACCTGGCAGAAACTTGCCAGCTACAACCACATTGCGAACCCCAACTTGATCTACCTTAATCAGAAGATCTGCATTCCGGGGAGCCACTCCACAAGCAGTAACAACAACGACCCGGCGCCGGTGAAAGGTACCGGCAACTACTTTCCTTATGGTCAGTGCACCTGGTGGGCGAACCAGCGCTACTACCAGTTACACGGCGTCTATGTCCCGTGGACGACCAATTCGGATGCCTGGGAGTGGACGGCCCGCGCCTACAACTTCCACTGGCACGTCTCCTCTACGCCCACTGTGGGCGCGATTGTCGACCTGCAGCCGTGGGTGCAGGGTGCTTACGGACTGGGCCACGTGGCAGTTGTAGAGCGAGTGCTGAGCAATGGAGACGTTATCGCCAGCAACATGAACTGGGGCATCGACTACTGGGAAGTGGTCGACGTAGAATTCTCCCCTGGCCCCGGCGTCACTTTCATTACGTATTAACTTTCATTACGTATGAATAGACATACGGTCATGGCATTCTTCGCTCTCGCTCAGAATGCCATTAGCTGTCAGGATGGACCTGTTGCACAGTGAGAAGCGGGTTTTCCAGGTCCGGCGTGAGGATGGGATGGGTAATAAACCAGGCCTGGCAGTCAAATGGTGGCTCTCCTGGCTCCGGGCGGGCGTGGACGTACCGTCCATCAGGCTGGAGGATGCTTGTGTTAACGGTATCCTCCAGTGCGCGCTCCAGCACCTCCGTACGCAGGGCGCTGCGCAGCGTGGGGTCTTCGACGGGAAAAAGTGCCTCTACTCGCTTATCGAGGTTGCGTTCCATCAGGTCGGCGCTGCCGAGATAAACCTCCTCTTCTCCCCCGTTACCAAAGTAGTAGATGCGGCTATGTTCCAGAAAACGCCCGACGATGCTCTTCACATAGATATTTTCGCTCACCCCGGCTATGCCGGGGCGCAGGCAGCATATGCCGCGCACGATCAGGTCGATGCGCACACCGGCTTCAGAGGCGCGATAGAGCAGTGAAATCATCTCCGGGTCGGTAAGCGCGTTGAATTTGAAGATGAGGCGCCCGTTACCATGCTCCTGCTGGATGCGAATCTCGCGTTCGATCAGTTCGCTAAAGCAGCGGCGCAGGGTGACGGGGGCGACGAGAAGCTTGCGAAAGCAGTCCTGGCGCGAGTAACCGGTGAGCATATTGAAAAGCTCGGAGACATCCGCGCCGAAGTCAGGGCGGCAGGTGAGCAGGCAAAGGTCTTCATAAATGCGCGCCGTAGTCGCATTATAGTTGCCAGTACCCAGGTGGACGTAGCGGCGCAGCCCATCGTCCTCGCGGCGCACCGCCATCGCCACCTTCGCGTGCGTCTTCAGACCAATCAGGCCATAGACGACGTGGACGCCCGCGTTTTCCAGCGCACGCGCCCATTCAATATTGTTCTCTTCGTCGAAACGCGCCTTCAGTTCCACCAGCACCGCCACCTGCTTGCCGTTTTCCACCGCCTCCATCAGGGCATCGACAATGGGCGCGTTGGTTCCCACCCGGTAGAGAGTCTGTTTGATTGCCAGCACCTGCGGATCGCGGGCAGCAGCTCGCACAAAGTCTACGATGGAGGTAAAACTGTCGTAGGGGTGGTGCAGCACAATATCGTGTCGGCGAATAGCAGCAAAGACATCCTGCCCGCGCCGCAGGGATGGCGGCATATAGGGTATGAAGGGTGGGTACTTGAGGTCAGGTCGGTTAACATGATACAGATCCATCACGTCGCCAATGCCGAGCGGGCCATCGATAATCGTCAGATCATCCGGCGTAATCTCCAGGTTATCGAGCAGCAAGCTGCGAATGCGTGGCGGCATCGAGGGATTGATGGCAAGATCAACGACGGAGCCGAAGCGGCGCCCGCGCAATCCCTTTTGAACCTCCTCAATGATCAGATCTCCCGCCTCGTCCTCCTGCAATTCGATGTCGGCGTCGCGCAGGACGCGGAACGGATACGATTCCCAGACATCAAAGCCGGGGAAGAGCTGGCTCAAATGGGCCGCAATGACCTGCTCGATCCAGACAAAGGCATACACGTCAGAAGAATCCGCGACAGGCACGGGAAGCAGGCGTGGCAGCAGCGGGGGCACCTTCACGCGCGCAAAACGCTCACCATGCTCCGGGTCCTTGATCACCACCGCGAGATTCAGGCTGCGATTAGAGATGAGTGGAAACGGATGGCCGGGGTCAACCGCGAGGGGTGTGAGCACGGGAAAAATCTCACGCTCGAAGTATTCCAGCATGGCAGCGCGCTGTTTCTCGTCCAGTTGCTCGTAGTCCAGAACATAGATATGCTGCTGCGCCAGCAAAGGCTGAAGGGTCTGCCGCCAGTACCGGTGCGTCTGCTCCATAAGCGGGGCTAAACGTTCGCGCACCGCCATCAACTGCTGCTCCGCCGTTAAGCCATCAGGGCTGAGCGTCATTACATGCGCGGCGACCTGATCTTTGAGACCGGCCACCCGAATCATGAAGAACTCATCGAGGTTGGTGCCAAAAATGGAGAGAAATTTGATCCGTTCCAGTAAAGGGATATGCCCGTTCTCCGCCTCTTCAAAGACGCGTCGGTTGAACTCAATCCAGCTCAGTTCGCGATTTATATAAAGATCTGGCCGCTTGATCTCCTGGGGAGCGGCGGCTGTCAATTTCTGGTACATAACAAACTCTCTCCAGCACCTCTAGATGGTGTAGTAATCGCATTGTACCACCCCCCGCGTATAAGCGCAAACCAGCTTTCTGGAATAGAGGACAGCATTGAACAAAAAAGAGAGAGCCGCTTTATGCGAAGCGACCCTCTCTTTCCTTGCAAAGAGTCAGGTAGAGCTTACTCTTTCTGTGCCGGGCAGGGGTTGTAGGAGAGTACCTGCCGGAAGTCGTCATACTTTGTGACAGGATGTCCGCCGGTGCCGGTGTAGGTCAGGTTCAGCAGGGTACCGTACTGCTGGTTCTGATGGAAGTCACTCATCGAACCGGGAATGTGGTTGCCGATCTGCCACACGCAGCCAGCGCTGGTCATCGTGTCGCTGAAGAAGGGATAGAAGACAGCGGCATCGCCATCGTCGGTGATCGGAATCAAAGTGCAGCCAGCACCTGTGTTGCGGTCGCAGTTATTGTACGGGCTGAAGCCGTTGTCCTCGATGCGGGGCAAATCCGCCTCGAAAGCCATGCGGCTGTACTCTACATTGTAGTTACTGCCCGTCAAGGGACTGGTATAGCGAACAGGCGTTGGATGCATGTTGTAGTTGCCATCAGGCCAGAGATTCTGATAGGAGGAGCCATCAAAGCCGATGTTGGTACCGAGGCAGCCGGAAACCTGAACAAGCGAGGAATCCGAGGCCGGGAAGCAGCCGACATCATCTCCATCAGCAGGTTCGAGGTCGCCCTGAGTGCCTTCTTTGCCTACACAAGTGCCGGTCGAGGGATCAACCTTACTGCAAGCCTGGAAATGGCCGATCTCATCAGAGAAGGCGATGTTGTAGGAGTGGGCCGCCCACGTCACACGGGTCATCTCAGAAGAGGTGCTGTACATGGGATGGAAGTTGTAAGGAATATTGTTGCAGGTGGAGCCGGTAGGATCCCACTGTACCTGACCGAAGCCGTTGGCGGCGCTGGCCGTCATGGAGCCGCTCTGGCCGGTGGTCTGATCGTTAAGCACGATTTGCAAGCCGTTGGCGGTATCATGCATCGTGATGGTGATCTCGTCACCGGAGTTCATGAACAGGTCTTTCGACGGATTGGGAGTGTAGGTCGCCAGAGTGGATTGTACCGGATTGGCGGGTGCCTGAGACTTGCCGCTCTTGGTGATGAAGGCGAAGTTCACCGGCTCGATGCCAACGAGGGACTGGCAGGCAGAGTTGTTGAACTGCCCGGTCACGGGATTCTCCTGGAAGCTGTCGATGTTGAGAGCGGCGCACCACTTTGTGGGGTCGCAGCTATTGCCAGCAGGCCATTCGACCCAGCCGGGCGGATAGAACTGCATCTCCATGAAGGCTGTTCCGTGGTGCCTGTAGGTGTGGGAGGGGTCAGAGATGTTACTGTCGCTGTCCGGCGTGCAGTTCTGGTCCACCTCAGGATAGGACTGCGTATCGCACAGCGCCATCCCGAACCAGAAGGCCGGATGGAGTTCGAAGTTGTACGAACGGCCAGGAACGACTGTCGAAGAAGGATCTTTCGGCAGCCACAGGGTGTACCTCATCTGATTACCGGAGCCGGGGACGTTGGAATAGAAGAGCGTGGAGGGTTCGTCATGTCCGACGTAGTACCCGAACACACTGGGGTCAGACACCTCAGTGCAGAAGTTCTGCCCATTGTTGCTCGCACAGTTAAGCGAGTAATGGGTAGAGGAAGCCGGGGATGCGGCCTTTGTGGGAGTTGCCCCTTTGAGCGCGCCCGAGACGGCAAAAGCGGTCACGATGGCGGCCAGGGCCACAAAGGAGAAGGCGATGCTCACCTTTGAGCGAGTAAAGCGCATAATTGGCCTCACTTTCAAATAGTTTCTGGTTGAGCACAAACAATGTACAGCTTGTGGTTGACCGTACTCGTCAATCCCCTTTGAGTAGAAGGCCAACCAGCCGAGGACATATACAGAGGTATTATAGAAGGTTATCAATTGTTTTTCGACCATTCCACGTTAAGGAATGGTTGAGAAACGGTTACGGTTTACCTGTTGGTATTAACAGAGCTTTACCGGCGCCCGGTAAGCACATCTTTTCAGGAAATAAAGAGACGCTGTTTGCTGTTTTTGAATAGAGAGGGAAGTTGATCGCGAAGAGATAAGTGTAAGTGGCATCTACTGTCGGCGCTCTTATTAAGAGAGAAAAGAGGATATGAGATAGCCGAATCGTCCCGTCGTGGGGCAATTCATCTTGACAGCGAGTCGCTCCCTGATGTATCATCACACAGGTGAGAATGTTTTCCCTTTTATCCTTATATTACGGGCGGTTGCTGAAATTGGTAGACAGGACGGACTTAGGATCCGTTGGTGATGAACCGTGAGAGTTCGAGTCTCTCACCGCCCACCGGTTCCGTTGTTTGTTCGTACACAGCGTACAGCGCCTGCTAGAAGGCAATTCGCGGGAGTGGCTCAGCGGTAGAGCATCTCCTTGCCAAGGAGAAGGTCGCGGGTTCGATCCCCGTCTCCCGCTCCAGGTTTACCTGAGCAACGACCCGGATGCGCTCCGGCCCCGTTGCGCTTCTCAAGTCGCGCCAATGCTGTCTGTATGACAGGAGACAGCGAATAAAGCAAAAGAACAAACACAAGAGTATCAAGCAAAAAAAAGAGATAAGAAACGCCTGTTTGGAGGAAATGTGAAGGTTACGGTTGAAAAGTTGCCAGGCAGTGAAGCCCTCCTGGAAGTCGATTTTACCTGGGACGAACTGGAAAAAGCGTCTGATAAAGCGTACCGCAAACTGGTACAGCAGGTGAATATACCGGGCTTTCGTCGCGGCAAAGCCCCACGCACGCTGCTGGAACGCCGCATTGGCAAAGAAGCTATCTACCAGGAAGCCATCGATGATCTTATTACAGAGACATATCGCAATACCGTGAAAGAACACGAGCTTACCCCCCTTGCGCAGCCTGAACTCGAAGCGCCGGTATTTGAGATGGGTCAGCCCTATCATTTCACCCTCAAAGTACCCGTCATCACGCCAGTTGAACTGGGCGATTACCGCTCGCTACACTTCGAGCGCGAAGAGGCCACCGTTACCTCGGAAGAGGTCGAGAACCAGCTCGAAGCCCTGCGCAATCAGCGCGCCAAGTGGCACGAAGTCGAACGACCGGCGGCCATCGGCGACCGCATCCTCACCGATTTGAAGCTGATGGTTGGTGATAAAGTTATCTCCGACCTGAAAGATAACACGTTTGAACTGACGGATGACCGCAGCGGTCTCTTTACCGGTATGGACGAGCAGATCGTCGGCATGTCGGCGGGTGAGACAAAAGAGTTTACCACCACTCTGCCGGTCGATTATGCCAAAGAAGACCTGGCCGGGAAAGAGGCGCATTACAGTGTAACCCTGCACAAGGTCGAGCAGAAAGAACTGCCCGAACTTGAGGACACGCTGGCTACTGAGGTCAGTAATGGTGAGTACGAGACGCTGGAAGACCTGCGCAAGGCGATCAGCGACGAAATTCTCGCCACCAAGCAGCGACGCATTCGTGATGAACTGCGTGAGAAGGCGTTACAGGCCGTGATCGAGCAGTCCACCATCACCATCCATCCGCTGCTGATCCAGGAAGAAGTGGAAGAGATGATGCACCAGTTCTCCCACATGCTGGAGGATCAGCGGATGTCGATGGAGCAGTACCTGATGCTGTTGCGCAAGACCCCGGAAGAGTACAAGAAAGAGCTTGAGCCGGAAGCGGAGCGGCGCGTCAAACGCGAACTCGTGCTTGATGCCCTGGCGAAAAGAGAGGAGATCAGCGTCTCGCCTGAAGAGATTGAGGCGCTGTTACGCGCCTACGCGCAGGCCGGGCAGCCCCTGCGAGGAACGGAAGCGCAGATCCGGGCGCTGATGGCCAGCTATCTCCGTGAGAAAGCGCTGACGCGTCTGGTAGAATTGACGGCTGGCCCCGATCCCGAGGCGGAACCTGAAGCGGAGGCAACGGATGAAGAGGCCAGCATAGCCAATGCCCTGGCGGCAGCCGAGCTTGGCGCACAGTTAGCAGCAGAGGCGGAAACCACCGCACCCGCGAGCGGGGAAGCACCAAAACCGGTCGGTGAGACCGGTGAGGGCGCGGCGACAGCAACGGCTACGCCTGCTGGACCAGCCGCACGCGCTGCTTCGGTTGAGACGAATCCAGAAACAGCCCAAAGCGTAGAGGAATAAGAACCATCAGGTGTGGCTCGCTTCGCCAGTCACATGTAAGGGAAAGGTGACGAACGTGGCAAACTCGAAAAATACACGTATGTCTTATCGCTGCTCATTTTGTGGGAAAAGCCAGGACGCCGTGCAGCGATTGATCGCGGGTCCCGGCGGTGTCTACATCTGCGACGAATGTATCGATCTCTGTCGTGAGATCATAGAAGAGGAGCAGGCGACAATTTCCAGGCCGCGCCTGCCAGCAGGAAAGATACCGGCCCCTAAGAAAATTTATGAACAGTTGAGTCAATACGTTATCGGACAAGAGCGAGCCAAGAAGACGCTGGCCGTCGCCGTCTATAACCACTACAAGCGTGTTGGCGTGGGCATGCAGGTCGATGACGTGGAGCTGGGCAAAAGCAATATCTTGCTGATCGGACCAACCGGCTGCGGCAAAACCCTGCTGGCGCAGACGCTGGCGAAAATTCTGGATGTTCCTTTCTGTATCGCCGATGCCACCGCTCTGACAGAGGCAGGCTACGTCGGTGAGGATGTCGAAAACATCCTCCTGCGACTCATCCAGGCCGCCGATTTCGACGTGGCCCGGGCCGAACGCGGCATCGTCTATATCGACGAAATTGATAAAATCGCCCGCAAATCGGATAATCCATCCATCACCCGCGACGTATCGGGCGAGGGTGTCCAGCAGGCGCTGCTCAAGATTATCGAGGGTACGGTAGCAAACGTGCCGCCGCAGGGCGGACGCAAACACCCGCACCAGGATTTCATCCAGATCAACACCTCCAATATTCTCTTCATCTGCGGCGGAGCCTTTGAGGGGCTGGACAAGATCGTGGAACAGCGGCTCGGCAGCCACAAGACGATGGGATTCCGCGGCAATAAAGTTGCTAAGGAGAAGGAGGAGGGCGAGGAGAATGTCTTAACAAAGCTCATCCCCGACGACCTGCTGAAGTACGGTCTGATACCCGAGTTTGTGGGACGCCTGCCCGTTACCGTCTCCCTTGACAGCCTGGATAAAGAAGCTCTGGTGCGCATCCTGACGGAGCCGAAAAACGCCATCATCAAGCAGTATCAGAAATTTTTGCAGCTTGACCGCGTGGAACTTATCTTCACCAACGACGCGCTTGATGCCGCTGCCGAAGGCGCGCTCAAGCAGCGCACCGGCGCGCGCGGCCTGCGTAGCATCGTTGAAGATGTGCTGCTAGACGTGATGTACGAAATCCCCTCTCGCGCTGATGTGAAAAAAGTCGTCATCAACGCCGATGTCATAAACGACCGGAATAAACCGTTATTGATTACTCGTACCGGTACGACCGACCAGGCAACCGCTTATGATGAGTCTGCTTAAGCAGACTCATCAGTTTTTATACGTCACAGATGAGTTATCATGAGTACTGGAAAGGCCACAGGCGGAAAACCCATGAGTACACAGGAACACCAGGACAGTGCGCAGGAGATCGATGAGACGTATCCCCTGGTGGCGCTCAAAAGCATGGTGATCTTTCCGCGCACCCGCATGACGCTGGCAATTGCCCGTGAAAAGTCGGTGCGTGCTATCGAAGAGGCGATGATGCGGCCCGATCGTTCGCTTGTCGCCGCCGCGCAGCGCGATCCAGAAATTGATGACCCTCAGCCCAAAGACATTTACCCCACTGGTGCGCTTGTCGAAGTCAC
This sequence comes from Ktedonobacteraceae bacterium, assembly GCA_035294125.1. GTDB lineage: Bacteria > Chloroflexota > Ktedonobacteria > Ktedonobacterales > Ktedonobacteraceae > CADDYT01. The sequence goes on from DATGLM010000045.1 coordinate 9,648, forward strand.
GACCATCCACCGCCAGCCGGATGGCGCGCTGCAAGTCCTGCTCAGCGGCCTGCGCCGCGTGCGCATTGACGATTTTGTAGAGACAGAGCCGTTTATGCATGTCAGCGTCACCCCGCTGCCTGAGACGCAACCTCGCGGGCCGCAGGCTGACGCGCTGGTGCGCCACGCCACCCACCTTTTCGAGCGTTATGCGCAACTCAATCGCCGCTTCACCGTCGAGGACATCAACTCCATTATTGCGCTCAAGATGCCCGCGCGCCTTTCCGATATGCTGGCCGCGCACCTCGTTACCGATAGCTTGCAGCAGCAAGACCTGCTGGAAACCCTCGACCCGCTCGACCGCCTGGAAAAAATCTGCGTGATTATGGGCAACGAGATCGAAATCCTCGAACTCGAATCCACCATCCGCAGTCGCGTGCGCTCGCAATTTGATCGCACCCAGAAAGAGGTGTACCTGCGTGAGCAATTGCGGGCCATTCAGGAAGAACTGGGCATGGAGAGGCCGAGCGAGGCAGACGAGCTGCGGGCAAAGCTGAAGGAGAAAGAGTTGCCGCCAGAGGTTATCACAAAGATGCGCAAAGAAATCGACCGCCTGGAACGCACGCCGCCGCAATCAGCCGAGGTGACGGTGCTGCGCTCCTATATCGATTGGGTGCTGGCCCTTCCCTGGACAGAACGCACGGAAGATACCTTCGACATCGAAATGACACGCCGCATTCTCGACGAAGAGCACTATGGACTCGAAAACATCAAAGAGCGCATCATCGAGTTCCTGGCGGTGCGCCAGTTGCGGCTGCGATTCGCTGGCCTGTATGGCCGCCCCAGCGAGAGCCAGGGCCAGATTCTCTGCTTTATCGGCCCACCGGGCGTAGGCAAGACATCGCTGGCCCGCTCAATCGCGCACGCGCTGAGCCGGAAATTTGCCCGCATCTCCCTGGGCGGCGTCCACGACGAGGCCGAGATTCGCGGTCATCGCCGCACGTATGTCGGCGCGCTGCCAGGGCGTATCATTCAGGCTATGAAAACCGTCGGTGTGCGCAACCCGGTCTTCCTGCTCGACGAGATCGACAAGCTTTCCGCCGAATATCACGGCGACCCGGCTGCCGCTCTGCTGGAGGTGCTAGACCCGGAACAGAACAACGCCTTTGAAGATCACTACCTGGAAATTCCCTATGATCTTTCCGAGGTCTTCTTCATCTGCACCGGCAATGTCAAGTACCAGATACCGCGCGTGCTGGCCGACCGTATGGATATCATCGAGCTGCCCGGCTACATGCTCGACGAAAAGGTGCAAATCGCGCAGCGCCACCTGCTGCCCAGAGTGCTGGCCGACCACGGTCTGACAGCCGAGCAACTGAAGATTCCACCATCCGTTATGCAACACGTCGTAACCGATTATACACGCGAACCGGGCGTGCGCAACCTGGATCGCCAGCTTGCCGCCATCTGCCGTAAGGTGGCGCGGCGCATCATCGAAAAACCCAACAGCCGTATCCGCCTGACTACCAACAGCCTCGAACAATACCTGGGAACGGCGCGCTATACGCCGGAGGTGCCGAATCAGCAGGCACAGGTCGGAGTCGCCACCGGCCTCGCCGTCACGGAAAACGGCGGCATTCTGCTGCCCGTAGAAGTTGTCACCATGACCGGAAAAGGCGAAGTGCTCGTCACCGGCCAACTGGGCGACGTGATGCGCGAATCGGCGATGGCCGCCCATTCCTACATTCGCTCACGGGCCGAGCAGCTTGAGGTTGACGCCGAATTCCAGGAGATCACGGACCTGCACATTCATATGCCGGATAACGCTATTCCCAAAGATGGCCCATCCGCCGGCATCACTATCGCCACGGCGCTGATTTCCGCGCTGACCGGTCGCCCTGTGCGCGGTGATATTGCCATGACCGGCGAAATCACGCTACGCGGGCGCGTACTGGGCGTCGGTGGCCTGCGCGAAAAGGTCCTGGCCGCTCACCAGGCCAACATTCGCCACATCATCGTCCCGGCAGAGAACCGCAAAGATCTGGCGGAAATCCCGCAAAAGATTCGCCAGCAAATTCACTTTACGCTCGTAGAAAATATGGATCAGGTAGTCGAGACGGCCCTGTTCGCGGCGCCGGACGAGAAAGAGGAGGAGCACAAAGAACCCCGCCCCCTGCACTTCGACGAGCGCACGGCGGCTGCTCCTGCCAATCATCACCGTACCAGCACAGAAGGAAGCGAAACCGACGAACAAAGGCAAGACGAAGAGGAAGACCCACTCATCATACCTCCAACTGAGCGCATCGCCGGCGATTCTTATCCGCGTGCGCACGCCCGCCGCCGCAAGCATTCCTGAAAGCAGCACATTGTGAACTACATAACAAAAAAAACAAATTGTGAGCTACGCAACACATTGTTTGCTACAATTAGTAGCCTGCTTCGTTATTCTTGATAAGGGGCTAGTGAAACTGTCCCGTAGAAATACGGATGCCAGTAGTACGAATTGAGGAGTTCACAGCCACAACCTTTCCGTGTATACTACGTATACTCTTTGTAAGGGACAGTCTGTATATGGAACAAGCTTCTAAGCGAGGAAATAGATAGACCGATAACGAACAAAGAGTGAAACTTTCCAGGATCGCTAAGATCGTCTGGCGACCAGGGCAGGTATGTAACCTGATGGTCTCATTCTTTTCTTGGAGAAAGGCAAGTGCAATTATGAGTTGGAATCCGAACCAGGGGCAAGACCCCAATCAGCCCAGCCAGTATGGTGGCTACAACCCGCAGTCCAATCCAAACCCGGGTGATCCCTACAGCGGCCAGTATGGGCAGCAAAGTGGCAGCGGTTACCAGTACGATCCCAATGCTTACCAGCAGAGCGGCTATCAGCAGCCGCAGTATGACCCCAACGCCTATCAGCAGCAGCAGCAGCAGCAGCAGTACGGCTACCAGGCCCCCTATGGCGCGCAGAGCGGTGCTGCAGCAGCAGCAGGGGCGCTTGGCCCCACCTCGATGGGTATGTCGGCTAATGTCGCCGCAGGCTTGAGCTATCTGCTCGGCTGGATTACTGGCGTGATCTTCTTCTTTATGGAGAAGACGAACAACTTCGTGCGCTTCAACGCCATGCAGTCAATTCTCTTCTTTGGCGGACTCAGTGTGCTGGATATCATCCTGAGAATCGTATCAGGCTTCAGTCCTGGTTTCCTGGGCTTGATCTTCGCCTGCGTGCTCGGTCTCATCAACCTTGCCGGCTTTGTCGGCTGGCTTGTACTGATGATCAATGGCTTTCAGGGGAAGTACTTCAAGCTTCCTATCGTTGGTGACTACGCAGAACGCTACGTCAACACAGGCAAATTCCAATAACTGCTCTTTTTAAAGGAGCATTTCGTCTGGAAAAGCGAGGGAGCAATAAGGTATGCCGGTCATTTGCTGGTATACCTTATTGCTCCCTCGCTTTTCCCATTGCCTTCTCTCACATTTCGTGCTACATTTTAACCATGTCTAACGAAATACAGGCAGAGAGAGGATATAAATGGCTCAACTTGAAACCGCCACATTTGCCGGGGGCTGCTTCTGGTGTACCGAAGCAATCTTTGACCGGCTCAAAGGGGTCACCTCCGTCGTACCGGGCTACGCGGCCTCACAGGTGGAAAACCCTTCTTACGAAGAAGTCTGTACAGGGAGAACTGGAGCCGCAGAGGCCATCAGGGTAACCTACGACCCGACAATTATCCCCTATGAGACCCTGCTGGACATTTTCTGGCATACACACGACCCGACAACCTTGAACCGTCAGGGCAACGATATCGGCACGCAATATCGCTCGGCCATCTTCTATGAGAACGAGCAGCAAAAAGAGGCCGCCGTGGCTTCGAAAAAGGCGCTGGAGCAATCAGGCGCATATAGCAAGCCGATCGTGACGGAAATCACGCCTTTTACCAACTTCTACCCGGCAGAGGACTACCACAGAGACTATTACGACCGCAATCGCTCGCAGCCCTATTGCATGTTTGTCATCAACCCGAAGGTGCAAAAGCTGCTTAAAGAGTACCGCAAAGAACTCAAGGAGGGAGTGGCACACTGATGCCCATGCCCGCCCTCCTCTCTTATGAACGATGTTGGATTGATACGCGGGCTGGATATTGTGGCTCGAAGGCACCGCAGCGTGGATCATAATTGTGAAAGAGAAGAGCTACAGGGAAACTACCACGAGAGACCGCTGCGTAAGCAGCGGTCTCTCCTTGAAAAGAATCAGCCGACCCGGAACAATGCTCAGCCCCCCCGGCGAACATGCTGAACACTCTGGCAAGCGGCAACCCGGTCTTGATTATATCGGGGCTGAGTTCTTTCATATTCTCCCCAAGGGTCAGGAAGGGAGTGCTCTGGCATGCGATCTGTACTGGAAGGCGCGTATACACAGAACTATACCATACACGATAGCAAACGCCCCCAGCAGCCACACAACGGCCAACATAGCCAGGAAAGGATGCCGGATGAAAATAGCACCCACGATTATTGCAAGAATACCCCCCAGAACCAGCGGCCAGTGCAGACCCAGGCCCCCTGGAAGTGTGATGGCAGCAATGAACTCGAAGAGGCCAATCACGATGGCCCAGATGCCGATGAAGGTGAAGAGCACGGGAGCCGACCTCGCGGGCCAGAAAAAGACCAGCAGGCCAAGAATGACGCCAGCGATGCCACTGATCAGCGGCAGCCACCAGTGTGAAGAAGCCTCCCGATCGCGTAGGGATCCGACCACTGTCATTATACCGTTGACAAGCGCATACGCGCCGAAAAGGTAGACGAGGAAGAGAAGAGTATGGCCGGGCCAGATAAGAGCAAGAATCCCGAAAATGAACGAAACGATGCCACGGATCAGCAGCACCGGCCAGTAATTGACAACAGATTGTTGAAGTGCTGATAGTTTCATGACATACCTCCTGCCAAGGAACAATTAGCCCGTGTAGCTGAGCTATCTATCTGAAAAAAAAGATCAGGAAACCATGTGTCTCAATCAGCAGTGACGTTTCCTGAGTAGAAGTGTAGTCGACGATATGCCGGAAAGCTATTACCCACAGGGTATAGAAAGGGTATAGATAGGACAGCATCATACTCAGGCCACCACCCTTAACGATGCTCATAATGTCTTCATGACGCTCTCTTCTTATACTGTAGCAGTGAAGGTGTTTTCTTTTCCCCGCGTCTATAAGGAGTTTGCAACGATGACAGTCTTCATCGTCCTTAAGTTTCCAATTGAGGAAGGAGCCGAGAGGATGCTCCCTGTGCTGCAAAAGCTCCAGAGGCAGCGTTTGATTCAGGTTGAAGATGGGATGATCCTCACCTGGCCACAGGGATGCAGGAAGCCCAGGATCAGGCAGATCAATCATCTGACCGGGCGTAGTGTACTGAGTGTGGCATTCTGGGGATTGCTCGTCGGTTTGCTGTTCGCAGCCCTCTTCTTCGGTGTGACAACAGGTACCGCTATCGATACCCTCGCCGGACATTTTGCCCGCTATGGCCTTGACGAGCGCTTTATCAACGGGGTGCGCAATCAGATCACAGAGGGAACCTCGGCCCTGTTTCTGATGACGACCGGGGCTGTGATGGATAAAGTGGTGACCTCCATCAAGGGCATGCCGTTCGAGATCATCTCGACCAGTCTGACTTCAGAGCAAGAGGCCCTGCTGCGCGAAGCTTTCGGGGAAGAGAATCGTGTGTGGTGATAAGGAGCCAGCAACCATGACAACATTCAGCATCCTCGAATTTCCCAGGACCGAGGGGGCAGTGTACATGCTGCGGACGCTGCAAAAGTTGCAAGAGCAGCACATAATACAGATTGAAGATGGAGCTATTCTCATCTGGCCGCTGGGTTCCAGGAAGCCCAGAATCAAACAACTCAGGCACTTGAGCGGAGTCGATACACTGAGCGGGGCATTCTGGGGATTGCTCGTCGGTTTGCTGTTCGCGGTTCCCTTTTTCGGCATGGCAACGGGCACTGTTATCGGTACGCTCGCCGGACATTTCGCCCGCTATGGCCTTGACGAGCACTTTATCAACGGGGTGCGCAATCAGATCACGGAAGGAACCTCGGCCCTGTTTCTGATGACGACCGGGGCTGTGATGGATAAAGTGGTGACCTCCATCAAGGGCATGCCGTTCGAGATCATCTCGACCAGTCTGACTTTAGAGCAAGAGGCCCTGCTGCGCGAAGCTTTCGGGGAAAGTTCCAGAGCAGAGATCCCGACCGACTGGCGGGAGGAATACGCCTATACGCTGGGCTTACAGGCCTACATCTATGGCTTTCCCTGGGCATTTCTCTCGCAACTGCGCTGGCAATGGGCAACCCAGCCTGTCGACCCGGGCAAGACTCCATACGCCGCCATCAACCACTTCTGGCATGCGCGGGCGCTGATGGACGCGACGTACCAGACTGGCAGATACCCCGATAATGACACGATGTTCTCGGTCGCCTGGGTAAACGTGCGAGAGGAGCCGGTCATCCTCTCGCATCCCGACATGGGAGAACGCTACTTCACTTTCCAGTTGGCCTCGCTGGACTCGGACAACTTCGCCTATGTGGGCACGCGCAGCACCGGCCAGTGCGCCGGACACTATGCCATCGTCGGCCCCGGCTGGCAGGGCCGCTTACCCCCTGACGTGCAGGTCTTGCAACCTTCACGCACCCCGACCGTGCTCATCTTCGGGCGTACAATGGTTGATGGTCCCCAGGATCTGACCAACGTGCAGGCGTTGCAGAAGCACTACCGATTGACCCCGCTCAGGCTGTGGAACCGGCCAGGGACTCCGGTACCGGAGGAGCATACCTTCTGGCCGCCGTTTGATGCCGCGACCGATCCGCTGGCAGTGTGGAAAACGATGAATCGGGCTATGACAGAGGAACCGCCGGAGGCCCGGCATGATGTCCTGCTCAAGCTATTCGCCACTATTGGCGTTGGCCCCAACCAGCACGTGGAACTCATGGACGCAAGCACCCAACGCGGTCTGGCACGTGCGGCTGCAACCGGTTCGCAGTTCAACGAAGCAGTTTTCAACCAGGGAGGCTCCGGAAAACGCGTGAACGGCTGGCGCTACCCTCCGCCGACAATAGGACGGGCGGGCTTGCACGACGACTTCGTCACACGCGCAGCCTTGCAGTGCGCGGCCATCATTGCCCCTGATCCGCAAGAAGCGGTTCACTTCGTCTTAGAGAGAGACAGCGACGACCAGCCACTCAGCGGGATGCGGCACTATTGCCTCCGTTTTACGCCGTATGGACTGCCCAAAGTGAGCGCCTTCTGGTCGATCACCATGTACAGTGCAGATCACAACCTTGTAGAGAACCCGATCGATCGCTATTCGATTGGGTCCCGCACTTCGGAGGTGGTACATGATCCTGACGGCGGGCTTACCCTCTTCATCCAGAACGAACCACCGGAAGACGACCGGGTGTTGAACTGGCTGCCCGCGCCCAGAGGGCAGTTCAATCTCATCCTGCGCACCTATCTGCCCGCGCGTGAGATCGTGGAGCAGACGTGGCAGCCCCCGGCGCTGGAGCCGTTGCCTCGGGTCACTTCACAGAGACAGAAGAAAGCGATCATAGCGCGCAAAGAGACAAACCATTTTTCTGAAAAGTGATGTAGTAGAGAGAAGTATCAGGAGGAGAGGGTCATGCTCACCCAACTCGAATCTGTCTTTGATACATTACCAGAGAGCATCATTGTCTGTGATCGTGCAGGCAAGATATTACGGATCAATGCTGCCGCCCGGAAGCTCTTTGAAGTGACCGACGAATCCCTTTACAGGGGGAAAAACTGCCGCCAGTTGCTTCATGACTACGCTATAGATATAGATAGCAGGCAACAACCGGTAATCTCACTTGAGCCATGGCTCTTGAGCCTCGTTCAGGATGAGGAGATGGAGCACAGTCTGCAAGAAGAAATCATCGTTTTCAATGTTCCTTCCGGGCGGCGGGTGTACGCCACCATATACTGCTTACCCGCGCTTGACAGGCAGAAGCAAGCTGTAGCAACGCTCTATGTCTTCCATGATATCACTCATCGCTATCTGAAAGCTCTTCATCTTCAACGGGTTCACCAGGCACAATTGAGACTAAAAGATGCCATCACATGCATTCCTGACGATATTGATTTCGTCTTCTCGGAAGAGATATTCCTCCTGTCGCCCCCAGTGCTCTACGTTACTCAGCAGCTTGTCGATCTGGTCTGCCAGATCCTGAAGAGTCAGAACGTTTGCCTGCTGGCCCTCGGGTCTCAAGCAGGTTATCTCTATTACGCTGTGGGGAGTGGCTTCACCGCAGAGCAAGAACAGTACCATCGTGAGGTGAGCGGGAGCTTCCTGCCCTCAGATTTTGTTGGTGACACAGTGCTTGCCCGCCTTGCCGCCAATCAGGCGGTAGTCCTTCCCGGCGATCACATACATCTGCCACCCGGCTTCAAGAATGACATGAGCATGAACAATTTCCTGCTGGTTCCTATGATACTTGAGGATCAGATGTCTGGAATTCTTGGGATAACCAGGGCCGGTCTGAGCAGCGAGTACAGTCCGGGGGAGATCGAATTTGTGAAAACTGTCGCACAGGAGACCTTACTTGTCATTGCATGCCTGCGCTATGCGCATGAAAGGTCTGAATCGTGGGCCAGACTGTCTGCGCAACAAGAATTGCATCGCCTCATCGATGAGTTCCTGAATCTTGCCAGCCACGAACTGAAGACATCGCTGACCGTGATCAAAGGTAATATTCAACTGGCGCAGCGCCGTTTAGCAATGCTGAAGCGCCAGCTAGCAGAGCAGCCCAGGCACGCGGGCGAGAACATCGAGCGGATGCAGGATGACCTGGCATATGCTGAAGGGGGCACACATCTTCAGGAACGATTGATCAAAGATATCCTCGATGCTGAGCATATCCAGTCCAATACACTCGAGCTGCACTTGAGACGCTGCGACCTTGCCGCGCTACTCAAGCAGACTGTTGCTGAACAGCAACGGGAAGCGCGCGGGCGCGCGATCGTTCTGGATATTGCGCCTGAGGAGGCAGTTGTACCTGTTCACGCGGACGCGGAACGGATCAAGCGGGTCATCAACGGCTACCTGACGAACGCCCTCAACTATTCGCCGATCGCTAAGCCTGTGACCGTGCGGTTGACGGTCGAGCATGCACTGGCTCGCGTTTCGGTCCATGATGAAGGGCCGGGTATTCCATTGGAAGAGCAAGGACCTATATGGGAACGCTTCTGCTTTGTTAAAAAGATAGCAGCGCGCCAGTGGGATGATCAGGGTTTTGGCCTGGGCTTATACCTTTGCAAGGCGTTCATCGAGCGCCATCATGGCAGCGTTGGGGTTCAGAGCGAGCCGGGTCATGGCGCAACTTTCTGGTTTACCCTGCCAGTTGCAGCATCTGCGCAGGGTGAATAGTACATCTTATTCCATTTATACCGCCGCTCATAAGTACATTCTGGATCAAACTCTCCTCTCCTTACTCACGGTTAATCTGTCCTGTAGGGCAGGTCAGGGTCAAACGCGCCATCTATTCTACAGAGGAGGATGAGGTAACCAGGCCCAGACGCATGGCGCGCAGAACTGCCTGCGTGCGGCTTTGTACCCCCAGTTTGGAAAAGATATGGCTGATATGCACCTTGACGGTGGCCTGCGTGATCTGAAGCACCTGCATGATCTCTTTATTTGAAGAACCGAGCGCCAGCAATTGCAACACCTCCTGCTCGCGCTCGGTGAGAGGTTCGTGGTGGCCTGCAAGTGGCATCTGATTGGCGAGCATCTCGCTGACCCGTGGAGAGAGGTGCACCCGCCCCTGCACGACGTTCTGGATTGCGGCTCTTACCTCATTGGCCTGCGTATCTTTGAACAGGTAGCCACTGGCCCCTGCTTGCAACGCCTGCGTAACTGAGGTAGGACTGAGTATTCCCGTCAGCACCACCACCTCGGTTTCCGGTAGATCACGGCGCAAACTCGCTGTAGCGCTGATCCCATCCAGATCAGGCAGGCTCAGGTCCATCAAGACGACGTCCGGGCGCAATCTCCGTGCCAGGCTGATCGCTTCCCTTCCTGTTTCTGCCTCCCCCAGCACGCGGAATGCCGGGTCTTGCTCAATCACCCGGCGCAGCCCCTCGCGGAAAATAGGATGGTCATCAACAATGAGCACGCCAACTACCATTTTCACACACCTCCCCACTAGCGGAACTTTCCCTCAAAAGTATGCTCAATATTATTTATTCTGTCAAGGGTTTGTGCAGAAACATCCCTACGATAACCTCCACGTCAAAGCAGCAAGAAGATGGCTTACGAGCCTGACCCACCACAGTTCGTAAATCATCTTCTCAAGCAAGATCAGCGCCTCATCAAACGGCAATGGAAGCAAGAAGTGGGATTCTTTGTTCGCTGGAGACCGAATAGCGATCCCTGCGAGGTAACGAGGGGATGCACATGAGCATGTAAGGACAGGTTACTCCTCTCTCCGCAAGGTAACGAGAGGAGTAGTTATGACCTCTATTTCATCGTATTCAAACCAGACAGGATCATCAATCAGCGCTCCCTGTAAAGCGACCAGATAATAACAACACGGATCGTCAGAATCAGTGGATATTGTAGTGGTGGCACGTATTGTCCCTTTCAGGCCTCTAAAGGGGCTGTAGCAGGTTATACGAACCTGGCTGCCAACAGGAAAGATGTTTACCCCATGCTGATGACCCTCCTCTGTGAAAATATACCCTGGCTGTTTTGAAATACTGTCTGCTTCTATGTATAGGTTATCATCAGAAAAAGTATAATACACTCTGTCGTCAAAGTATATAATACTTTAGGCTAATATTTGGAGCCAGAGCTCCGGCGAGTACGGGATGCCTTCAAAAAAGCCTTTTTACTGCTGCTGGGTTTCATCGGTTCGTCCATGAACTTAAACAATATATAGTATATCTACATTCGGCTGAGGCTTTATCTTTTCTTTCTATCTACTACTAAAGACTAAACCAGAAATACGCCCCATAGTCAATGATTTCAACAGCATAGTCTTCTATACTAGAAAAGGCTGAGATCAGGTCGTTGTCTGGGTTAGATAGAGGAAAGGGATATGTTATGGGTTTATTACGTCTCTCTACGCTCGGTACCCCGGAAATCTTTCACAATGGAAGTCGCCTCACCTTTTCCCTGCGCAAGGCGCAGGCTTTGCTGATCTACCTGGCGGTAGAAGGTGGCATGCAGCCGCGCAGCAAGCTCGCCGCCTTCCTGTGGCCCGACAGCGAACCCCATGATGCGCGCAATGCCCTGCGCAATGCCCTGGCGCTGTTGCGCAACCTGCTTGATGACAGCGCTACTTCGCCTGATTCGCACTGCCATCTTCTCTGCGTGCCTGACCTGGTCAGCCTGAACGTGCATGCTCCACTGGAGCTGGACCTGGATCTGGTTCAGGAAGCTTACCAACAAGCGCAGGGACTTCCTCCATTTCCTTCAGAGGAGCAACGCGCTCTTCTGATTGCCCAGTGGCAGCACGTTCTCTCCCTGGTACGCGGACCTTTCCTCGACGGCTTCTGGCTGCGTGATGAAACTCTTTTTGACAAATGGGTCCAGTCGCAGCAGCATCAGTGGCAGGTGCGTTTACAACTGCTCTTTGACCGGCTTTCGTCCTGGCATGAGGCTGCCCTGGAGCACGAGCAGGCCAGCGCTATCCTCACGCGCTGGCTCGCGCTCGATCCTTTGCAGGAGGAGGCCTACCGCCGCCTTATACGCCTGCACCTGACGCGAGGCGATACCAGCGCCGCCTGGCAGGTCTATGCGACATGCCGGGAGCGCCTGGCCGAGGAGCTGCAGGTCAAGCCTTCCCCACAGACTGTCGCGCTGGCCGAGCGCATCCGCGCGGCACAGGCTCATCGTGCAGGGGGTTCTCAACCCGCTACCAGTCGCGCCATCCATACGGCGCAGGGCCAGCGGCCCGGCGAGCTGGCCGCTCCGCTCGTTGGACGAGCCGCCTCGCTCAGCCAGCTTGCCAGTTGCTTTCAGCAGGCGCAGCAGGGGCTGCCGCAAGCGGTACTTGTCGTTGGCGAGATGGGGATCGGTAAGACACGGCTGGCCGGTGAGTTCGCGGCCTGGGCGCGTGCTCAGGGAGCCGATGTGTTGAGCGGACATGCCTTTGAAAGCGGGGTATGTCTGCCCTATCAGCCACTGGTGGAGGCGGTGCAGGTGCGACTGGAGGAGGAAAACGCTCCGGAGGATTTGCTGGACGATCTGTGGCTGGCCGAACTGGGGCGCTTCCTGCTGGACCTGCGCGCGCGCTATCCCGATCTGCCGCTTCCCGGCGAGGATACGCTGACTACCAATAGCCGTTTCTTTGAAGCGGTAGCTCGTCTCTTCGATGCTCTGGGGCGGCGAGCGCCACTGGTTCTGCTGCTGGATGATCTGCACTGGGCTGATGATGCTTCCCTCGATCTGCTGCGCTATCTGGGACACTGCTGGAAAAGGCGGGGCACGCCTGTTCTGCTGCTGTGTGCGATGCGCGGCGAGGAGCTGGCCCTCAGTCCGCGACTTAGCGCGCGGTTCTTCGACCTGGGGCGAGAGCTGCCCCTCACGCGCGTGACGTTGGGGAGGTTGAGCCAGGCCGAGACCTGCCAGGTTCTTGAGGCGGTTGTCGGGCAAGGGGAAGCCAGCGCTGGCCGAACAGGGGAGCAGGGGAAGGATGATGTGATCTGGCTGCTTCCTTCAGAGGCGGGGCCTCAGTCCGCTTCTGCCTGGAAGCCGCTGTTGAGCAGGCTGGGTGACTTCCTGTTTGAGTTGACGCGAGGGCAGCCTTTTTACCTCCTGGAGATGCTTAAGCTGCTGCGCGAGCGGCAGTTGTTGGTTCCTCGACCGGGGCCTGGCGGCTCGTGGCGGCTCGTCCCGGACGTCGAGAAGGTTACGGCGCTCCTGCAGGGGCAGTTCCAAGGCGAGTTGTTACCTGCCCCGGTGCGCGCGGCGATTCTGGCACGACTGGCGAGGCTTACACCGATGGCGCGCCAACTGGTGCTGGCAAGCGCGGCGTTGGATCATCGGGCAAGCGCTCAGCGGCTGTGGCAGGTAGCCCAGTTGGAGACGCAGGCGGGTATGCAGGCGCTGGAGGAGGCCGTCGCAAGCGGGATACTGCGCGAGGAGCATGGCAGAGGAGACTGCGCGGGAAGTTACTATTGCGCCGATGAGCTGATCCGCGATGTGATCTCTACGGAGCTGGGCGAGGCGCGGCGGTACGTCTTGCGGCAGCGCGCTAACATGTTGCCGCGCGCGGAGGTGGTAGCGATAACCGGGCTGGTGGGCGAGCCAACCGTCAATTGAGTAGCTATGAGAAAGACCTGTTATGTATCAATCAGATGCGAGCTTCAATGGCGGGCGGCGCCATCTGTCCGGGGAAGATGCCGGGTCAGTTGTCGTCGGGTCCCTCGAACGGTACGACCGGCGAGAACAGCATATTTCAGCCAATGTCAGTACTCGCGGCCCCTTGATACGCTCCAAACTCTCCCGGCCACGCGTCAGTGGCGATGTGATGCCCCGGCCTCGCCTCGAGGAGCGTTTGAACGCCGGGCTGAGTAGCAAGGTGACCTTGCTTTCCGCCCCTGCTGGATCTGGTAAGACGACGCTGCTGGTCGAGTGGTTGAAGACATGCAGCAGCCGCCGTGGCGCGTGGCTCTCTCTGGATGAAAACGACGATGAGCCCGGTGCCTTCATGCACTATCTCGTTGCCGCGCTTCAGACGGTCTTTTCCGGGGCATGCAAGGCGACAGCCCGCCTTCTTAAGGCGCGAGAGTTTCCTCAAGCAGAGCGCGTGGCAATTCAGCTTACCAACGATCTCGCCGATCTGCCTGAAGATGTGATCCTGGTGCTGGATAATTATCATGCCATTCATCAGAGCGCGATCCACGCGCTGCTCGATCTGGTGGTCAGGTATATGCCTCCTCAGGCGCATCTGGTGCTGGCCGCGCGCTGCACGCCGCCTCTTCCCCTGGCTATGTGGCGCGCTCAGGGGCAACTCAACGAGCTTTACGGCTCTAACTTGCGCTTTACGCGTGAGGAGATGGAAGCCTTTCTCACGGGTGTCCTGGGAGATGAACTGGCCCGCGAGGCGGCGGAGACGCTTGAGAGACAGACGGAAGGCTGGATTGCTCCGCTGCGGCTGGCCGCGCTCTCGCTGCGCGGCGAGCGCGCCGATCATGCAGCGTTCGTGGAACGCCTTCGCGGTGGCCCCGATTCTTCTATGAGCAGCTATCTTCTGGAAGATTTTCTGGCCCGGTATCCTCAAGCTATCCAGCAGTGTTTTTTACGAGTGTCGATTCTGGATCAGTTTTGTGCTGGCCTGTGCGGAGCGATGATTGCCGATGATGATACTCACCATACCGGGCAGGCATACCTGGATGGGTTGGAGCGCTCGAACGTGCTCATTGTATCACTCGATGAGCGACAGGGTTGGTACCGTTTTCATCCGCTGCTCAAGCTTTTCCTGGAACACCGCTTGCGGGAGTGCATCAGCCAGGAGGAGCTTGCCATTCTCCACAGACGGGCAAGCGCGTGGTATGGCGCGCGGGGATACGTAGAAGAGGGGCTTGCGCACGCGCTTGCCGCCGGGGACGCGGCGCAGGCGGCGCGTCTGGTAGAGGCGCAATTGCTCAGGGTGATAGAGCGGGAGCAGTGGGCAGAGCTAGAGCGCTGGTTACACCTGTTCCCGGAGGAACAAATCCAGGGCAGCCCCGTTCTGCTGGTCGCCAGCGCGTGGCTGCTGGAAGTCCGAGGGCAGATGGAGGATATTCCGCGTTTGTTGGCTGCCGCCGAGCAGCTCGCAGGAACCGGGAGTCGTAGCGCGACGGATGCTGACGATGCACCGTTCCGGGTCGCGGCGACGCTGATCGCTCTTCTGAGAAGTCTGTTCCAGTACGGGACAGGGCAGACGCAGGCAAGCCTGGAGAGCGCTCGCGCCGCCTTGAAATGGATGGCGGCAGGGGCAGGGGCGGGGGAGCGGTATCTGGCGAATCTCGCGCTCTATTGCCAGGCTCTCTCAAGCCAGCTTGCCGGGCATGAAGACGTTGCTCACTGTGAGCTGAATAGAGCTTTGAGAGAACAGCCTGCGCATCGCGGTGGCACGGCCCGCCTGCTTTTTGCGCGGGCATTGCTGTATCTGCACGCGGGCAAGCTGCGACAGGTGGAACAAACCTCACAACATTTCCTGCGGCTCGCGCAGGAGGCAGATTTGCCGGTAAGCCAATCCTGGGCGCACTGGTTGCTGGGATATGTGCAGTACGAATGGAACCGACTGGATGCAGCGGCGTCTCACTTCTCAAGCGTGATCGCCAACAGGCAGTACGCTCATCACTGGCCGCTGCGGGAGGCGATGTATGGCCTGGCCCTGGTGTATCAGGCTCGAGGGTTGCCTGATCAGGCGAAAGAGATAATGAATGCTTTGCTGGAAGCGCTGCAGAGGCAGAACACCGTTTGCGCCCTCTCAGAAGCTTATTCCTTTCAGGGACACCTGGCGCTGTTACAGAACGAGACGGAGTCAGCGGAGCAATGGGTTGAGATGGCCGGTGCATGGCCGGTG
Organism: Ktedonobacteraceae bacterium; assembly: GCA_035294125.1. Classification (GTDB taxonomy): domain Bacteria; phylum Chloroflexota; class Ktedonobacteria; order Ktedonobacterales; family Ktedonobacteraceae; genus CADDYT01. The sequence goes on from DATGLM010000045.1 coordinate 25,207, forward strand.
CGAGGGCCGATGGCTTCATTTGAGGTTCCGGCCATCACAAGAGCCTGGATGCTCTTTGCCAGGGGCGATGAAGGGAGTGTTGGAGAAGGGCACGAGCTGCTCTCTGAACTTTTGTGCCACGTCGAAGCCATTCACAACACACGCAAGACGATTGAGGTGTTAGCGCTGCAAGCGCTGGCTTACGACCAGCGGGGATGTTTGACGCAAGCTCTGGATGCGCTTGAACGCAGTGTCGCACTGGGGCACGCAGGCGGCTTCACGCGCACCTTTGCCGATCTGCCGGGGCTGGGCAGATTGCTGCGAGAGTTGAGGAGACGCGGAAAGGCCAGGCAGGCAGGCGAGAGGAAGTTCGATGCCTATCTCCAATGTCTCCTGCTGGCGATGGACGCGATGGGTTCGCCAGCCGCAGCCGATGGAAAGGAGGAGTTGATGCGGCAAAGAGGCCTTGAACCATTAACCGACCGCGAATTGCACATCCTGCGCTTGCTGGCGAGGGATTTTACGAATAAGGAGATTGCACGCGAGCTGGTGATCGCTGCCGGAACGGTCAAGGTGCATACGATCAACGTGTATCGCAAGCTCAGTGTGAATAATCGCCGTGAGGCTGTCGCGCTCTCCAGATCGCTCGGACTCCTGCCCGCTACGAACTCATGACGCTGCTGCTGTTCCAGAAACGCTACCCGTTCTATCATACATGCTATTGCTCTCTCCCCTCCTCTCCCCAAAGCCGCGAGACAGGTATCTCAAGTCGGGAAGGTGGTTTCCGGGCATGTAAGGATGAGAACTCGTTATACTTGGGGTAGTTATTCTTTCCTTTTTGTAACCGATAAGAAGACACATGAGCAAAATCGATAATACGCAACCTATACCACTGATTGAGACTCAGGGAGACTTCGCCTTCCCGGCGGATTTTCTCTGGGGCGCCGCGACTGCCGCCTATCAGATCGAGGGCGCAGCGCGCGAGGATGGGCGCGGCCTATCCATATGGGACTGGTTCTCCGCCGTTCCAGAAAAAGTTCTGGGGGGAGATAACGGGGATGTTGCCACTGACCATTATCACCGCATGCCGGAAGACGTGGCGCTGATGGCCGAATTGGGCCTGAATGCCTATCGCTTCTCCGTCGCATGGCCGCGCATCCTTCCCCAGGGAACGGGAGACATCAACGAATGCGGCCTGGATTTTTATGATCGTTTAGTAGATACACTGCTGGCCCGGGGGATTACGCCGTTTGTGACTCTGTATCATTGGGATCTCCCGCTGGCGCTGCATCTGAAAGACGGCTGGCTCAATCGAGATACAGCATTCGCTTTCGCTGACTATGCCGAAGGAGTGGCACGGCGGCTGGGAGATCGTGTCGACTACTGGACCACGTTGAACGAGCCGTGGTGCTCTGCCTACCTCGGCTATGAGATAGGCGTCCATGCTCCGGGCATGCACAGTAAGCAGGCAGCCTGCATCGCTGCTCATCATCTCTTGCTCGCGCACGGTCTGGCGCTCCCCCGTCTCCGGGCGCATACCCGCAAGTCCGCACGGTTGGGGATTACGCTGAATCTGACACCTATCTATGCGGCGAATGACGACCCTGAGACGTTACGTGTGGTAGAGTGGGTCGATAAAATGAGCAATCGCTGGTTTCTCGATCCGATCTTTCGCGGGAGCTATCCCGAAGGTCTCTTCATCGATCCAGGCGTCACCCCTCCGCCCGTACAGGACGGTGATCTCACCATCATCGCAACGCCCATCGACTTCCTGGGGGTCAACAACTACTCGCGCGCGCTCATTCGCGCTCGTGCGAAAGACAACGGGGCTGGTGACAGTAAGACGATGAGCTATGAACATGTCGGAGCAGCACCAGGCTCCCAGTATACAGCGATGGGGTGGGAGGTCTACCCGCAGGCGTTAACCGATGTGCTGGTACGAGTCCACCGTGACTACGCTCCCCGCGCCATTATAGTAACGGAAAATGGCGCGGCCTTTACCGATCGCTGGGACGGCAGCGATTACGTCAGCGACCCGCAGCGCCTGCGCTATATCAGCGAGCACCTCCAGTCCCTGAGCAGAGCACGGGCACAGGGGGTACCGGTACAGGGCTACTTTGTCTGGTCGCTGCTGGATAACTTCGAGTGGGCAGAAGGCTACAGCAAACGCTTCGGCATTGTCTATGTCGACTACCCCACTCAGCGCCGCATCATCAAAGACAGCGGACGCTGGTACGCAGCCTTTATCGCCGCGCAACGCAGGCAATGGAGACTGTGAACTCACTCATTGTTCGTCTCTTTTCTCTCGACTCGACTCGACTCGACGCAAAAGGCCGCTGAGCTTGCGAAAACAGGAGGGGTGGCGCAATAGATACCATATCCGGTCTAAAGCGCTGTCCCTCCTCTTCGAATCGAATCGAATCGAAAACAGGTTCACTGTGTGGTATGATACGAAAGAATGGAACGCAATCCCTCTCCCAAAGCGTTTCTAGAGGAGACGTGAGTGAGCAGGCAGAAGAAAGAAAAGAGCAGACGGTGAAGCAGGTTGATCGAAACAACGGGGAGATTCCCATAGGTCCGTATGGCTACCCAACAGGCGATCTGGCGGCATTGAGGGAAAAAGCGTTAGCAGTCACCGAACGTTTGAACATCTTTTATGGCGTCGCTGCATGGTCGACGAAAGACCCCTTGAGCATGCTGGTGGAGATTATGCTCTCGCACCGCACACGGGACGAGCAGACCCTGGCCGCCTACGATAATCTCTTAAAGCGCTTTGGCTCCTGGGAAGGCGTGCGTGACGCGCCGGTGGAGGAGGTGCAGGAAGCTATCAAGAACGTCAACTGGCCGGAGGTCAAAGCGCCGCGCCTGCAAGGGATGCTGCGCCGCGTCACAGAAGAGCGCGGCGAGTTGAACCTGAACTTCCTGCGCGAGATCCCCGTCGAGGAGGGCGCTGCCTGGTTGGATCGCCTGGAAGGCGTGGGACCGAAGACACGCTCCGCCGTCCTGCTCTTTAGCGCTGGCAAACCCATCTTACCGGTGGATACGCACGTCCACCGTGTCAGCGGGCGCCTGGGCCTCATCGGCAAGAAGGTCTCGCCGGAAGTTGCCCACGACCTGCTGTTGAAACTGCTGCCACCCGACGCGCAGGTCATCCACGATTTCCACAAAGACCTGCTGCGCCACGGCCAGCGTATCTGCGTCTACGGCGTCCCCCACTGCTGGGAATGTCCCATCACGGACCTGTGCGATTACTATCACACGGAAGTCAGACCCAAAGAGAAGGCAACACCGGCACAAGCGCTACCTCTGGAAGAGTAATACCTGTCATTCTTCGCCGCGCTCAGCTCAGAAAGAGTTTTCTCTTTCGTTTCCAGAAGTAGGAGGAATGCATGAGCACCAATAAAGAGAACGAAGAGACCCTCCGTGAGATGGCATCCCGTCTCCAGCAATTGGAACAGGAACTGGAAGCCCAGCGGAGGCAGAAAGAGTACGAACGGGAGGAGAAAGAAAGAGCGGAACGGATAGCTAGAGCCTATGCATGGATATGGGCAGCTATAGCCTTTACTATCACCCTGATCCTATCGATCATCTTTTCTGTGCCGCCCCCGACCCCGTTTATCCTGGGGATCAGTGCGCTGTTTTTCTGGATAGTAGGATTAAGCCTGTTCAAGGAATAAATATTGGCTTCCGGGCGTGATCTGTGCTCTGGTAATCATTGTGGTGCTTATCAAAAGCACCGCAGGGAATGGCACAGTAGATTGGCCCGATCATCTGTCTGCTGTAGCTACCAGCAGACAGATGGGTATAACGCTGTCACTGTCTATCCAGACGTGTCAGCGTCACGTTCCGTAGAAAAAGAGCCAGCCGCATCATACCTCTCAAGTTTTACCAAAAAAGGGCAGGAGAATTGTCTCTCACGATGCACTGTGCTATACTTGCCTGGAAACGTAGAAGGGAGACAGAGAAAAATAATATGACACAGCAAGATACTTCACATATGCAAAATCCTTTTATTGTGGGCGAACGCATCTACCTGCGCCCGCTCGAGCCAGCGCAGGACAACCACCTCTATTCCACATGGATGAACGACGAAGAGATTCGCCGTTATTTCTCAATCTATCCCAGCAGCGACTTTCGCGGCAAGGAGCGCATCGAGCAGTTGTACCGCGACGGCAAGCATATCATCTTCGGCGTCGCGCTCAATAGCGATAACCGGCTGATCGGCCTGGTTGGATTGAAGGATATTAATAACGTCAACCAGACAGCCGAGTTTTATGTGATTATCGGCGACCGCTCGGCCTGGGGCAAGGGCTACGGCACCGAGGCCACGAAGCTGATGATCCGCTATGGCTTCATGGAACTCAACCTGAACCGCATCCAGACGCAGGACATGGAAGACAATATCGGCGGCTGGCGCGCGGATGAGAAGGCCGGTTTCAAATACGAGGGCACGCTGCGCGAGGTCATCCTGCGCTTCGGCAAATATCAGAACGTGCGCGTCTACAGCCTGCTGCGCAGCGAATACTTAGAGAGTTTGCAGTAAATGACCATCGCTGTTTCGGATTCTGTCAGCCGCGAGCAGTGGGATAACTTCCTGATAAGCCAGCCGCGAGGCCACCTGCTGCAATCCTACGAGTGGGGCGAGTTGAACAAGTACCTCGGCGGGCGCACCTACCGGCTGAGCGCGCTGGAGAATGGGCGCATGGTCGGAGCTATGCAGCTTTCGGTTGCGCCGGTTCCCATTCCGGTCTCCATTCCCGGCCTGCGCCCGACATGGCTCTACAGTTCGCGTGGTCCCACTGTCGAGTCGCCCGATTCGCCCGCGCTGCCCGCGCTGCTCGAAAGCGCGCACGCCCTCGCCCACAGGGAGCACGCGGTCGTGCTGCGCCTCGAACCCAACATCGCCGACGATGACCCGAACATGGATGCATGGCTCGCCGCCTATCGCGGCCTGGGCTTCCAGACCAACCCCATCGCCATTCATGGGCGGCGCAGTTGGGTGCTCGATATCCGGCCCGATGCCGAACAACTGCTCGCCAACTTCAAGATGACGTGGCGGCAGAACGTGCGCGTCTCCGAACGCAAGGGCGTCATTGTGCGCGAGGCCGAGAACGACACCGATTTCGACGCCTACTACCAGCTTCTGGAAATCACCAGCGAGCGCGACGCCTTCTTCATTCACAGCAAGGACTATCACAAAGAAATCCTGCGCACCTTCGCCGCGAAGGGCGACGCCGTGCTCTATCTCGCCGAACACGAGGGTGAGCCGCTGGCCGCCAAAATGCTGATCCGTTTCGGCGACTGGTGCTGGGACATGTTCGGAGCCTCGTCCAACAACAAACGCAATCTGAAGGCCACCTACCTGCTGCAATTTCGCTGCTTCCAGTGGGCAAAGACGAAGGGATGCAGCTACTTCGATTTCCGCACCATCCCGGAAGTGCTGGAGCCGGGCGAAGAGATGTGGGGCGTCTACGAATACAAAAAGGGCTTCGGCGGTTTCTCCCGCCTGAACATCCCCACGCAGGATTACGTCTACCGCCCGCTGATCTACAGCGCCTGGCGCAAATCCGTTGAGATGCGCCGCGCCCGCCGTCACGAAGAACGCAAAAAAGTCGAACTGGAACGTGCCGAACGCGGCAAACAGACTTCTTAACTGACTGGAACGGGTCCCGCGAAACCCGTAGGGGGACCTGCTATGAGGAAGGGGTTACGTTAATATGGAGGCGCGTATTATCACGGACTGCCAGCAGTGGAACAATTTCGTGGAGCAGTCGGTGTGTTGCAACATCACACAATCATATGAATGGGGCGAGCTGGCCCCGCACCTGGGCGCGGAAGCGATGCGCGTGGGCGTCGTTGACGACGAGGGCAGACTCTGCGCCGCTATGCTCGTCCTCATTGCGCCCGTTGCCGTGCTGCGCCGCCCCTATTTCTATGCGCCACGAGGACCTGTCATCGACAACCCCGACTCTCCCGCCTTGAACGTCCTGCTCAACTACGTGCGGACCGAGGCGCACAAACGCGGCGCGTTCATGCTCAAGGTCGAGCCGAGCGTGCCGGATGGCAATGAGCAGTGGCTGGTCGCGCTCAAACGGCGCGGCTTCCACCCCAACCCCTACTCCAGCCACGTCCGCCATGAATGGGTGCTCGATATCCGGCCCGACGAGAAAGAACTGCTCGCGGCCATGAAGGAGAAGTGGCGCTACAATATACGGCTGGCCGCCCGCAAAGGCGTCACCATCAGGCACGGTGACGGGCAGGCCGACATGGATACCTTCTATCGCCTCTATGAGACAACCAGCGAACGCGACCAGTTCTTCATCCACAACAAGTCTCACTACGAGGATGTTATGCGCCTTTACAGCGAGGGCGACCGCGCCGCGCTGCTGCTGGCCGAATATCAGGGGCAGGCCATCGCGGGCATCATCGTGCTGCGCTTCGGACGCTGGAGCTGGTACATGTACGGTGCCTCCTCCAACGAGCAGCGCAACCTGATGCCCAACCACCTTTTGCAGTGGAACGGCATGCAGTGGGCGAAGGCGCGCGGCTGCTGGTACTACAACTTTCGCGGCATCCCCGACATCCTCGAAGAGGGACAGGAACTCTGGGGTGTCTACGTCTTTAAACGCGGCTTCGGCGGCTACGCCATGCGCTCCCTTGAGACGCATGACCTCGTCTACCAGCCCCTCGTCTACAACGCCTATCGCCGCCTGCTCGACATCAAACGCTGGCGCGACGAGCGACGACGCGAGAAAGCCTTCGCCAGCACACATTAATATTCCTTAAGAACTTCGAGGTTAAGCATTATTATCCTATGTTCAGGCTTGTCTGTGCCGCGCAGTCATGCTACACTAATAACAGTGCTAAACTACAAAGAAACAAAAGTTTCTTTGTTTCGTATGATAAAGCAAGGAAACAGAGCAGCTTACTGCATACATTTCGATGACAGGAGGCGGCACCTCCTTCTCAACTCGGTGATATAATCAGTTTCACATGCTGAAACAATGAGCGGAAGGAGGCACCGGGAACGAGTGGCAAAACAAATATTAGTCGTTGACGATAAAAGCGAACTGCTGCACCTGATGCGCAGGGTGCTGGAAGATGAACAATATCATGTCTCCATCCTGCAAGAGGGGAAAGAGGCATTTGCGCAGGTGAAAAGCCAGTTACCTGACCTGCTCATTCTTGATTTGCGACTGGGCGATATTTCTGGTCAGGACGTTCTGAAACAGTTGAAAGATGACCGTGTGACCAGCGATATTCCCGTTATCGTATATACTGCCGCCGTGCTCGAAGCCGAAGAGGTCGCAAGGCTCATCACCAACTATCCCGGACACTACCGGGGGGTGTACGTTGTCCAGAAACCTTTTGAGCTGGATAACCTGCTCGACCTGGTACAGCAAGTCCTCAACGAGCCTGTGCGCTAGCCCTCTATGCTATAATAGTAACATCAGCTATACAGGTCTTTTTGCTGAAATGCAGGCGTTTGACCCTCGCTTATTTCATCTGTGCTGCGGACAGTACAGAAGATACGACAGAGATTAGACAGAAAGGATGGTGTCAAGGGATGAAATTTGTCTTCGGGCTTCTTCTGGGCTTTGCGCTGGGAGTGCTGGCCGGTCTGCTCCTCGCGCCACAGTCAGGCGATGCGACACTGGCTCAACTCAGCGAACAGGGCGTCACGTTGTTTAATCGCACCAGCACGCTTGGCGATGAACTGAAGGCACGCGCCACCGAGGCGGTGACGCAAGGCCGCCAGATCTATGATCGTACCAAAGACGAGCTGACCCAGCGTTACAATCAGACCAGGAGCCAGTTCTAACCCATACCTCTTTCCCCAGGAGCAGGTGCAGGCTGATCGCCAGCCTGCACCTGCTCTTGCTGTATTACCGCTCGTACTGCTTAATGAGCCGCTCCACCATATTACCAATATCATGCAGAAGCTGGTGCTCGTAGTCCAGCAAACGAGCCTGGGCCAGGTCAAAGTCACGATTCGCCGGGTCGCGCCTCGCGTTTGCCTCAAACTGCTGTGCCATCAGCCGCTTTTTGTTGCCCTGTGTGCGCAAATCGGCGGCAAACTCGTGCAAATCTTGCAGCAGGGCATTCAATTTCTCTTCACTACTCGGCATACTGAAATTTTCTCCTCTTACTTATCGCTCGTTTTCTGTGTGCCGGTGGGCCTATCCGCGCCAGAGGTGGGCGGCGGGAGAATTTGCAGCGCATCGGCGAAGCGGTTGAAAAAGTTGAACAGGCCGATGACGGTGGTTAGCTCGACCAACTGGTCATCATCGAAATGGAGCTGCAATTCATCCCACAGGTTCTCATCCACATCACCGCCGCTCGTCGTCACGATCTCCGCGTAGCGCAACGCGACCAGCTCGCGTTCGCTGAACAGGTGACGATGTGTATCAATGTGATAGAGCGCGTCCAGCAACTCTTCACTTACTCCCATCTGCCTCGCCAGGGCAGTATGCGCGGCCATTCAGTAGAAACAATTATTGACCTGCGAGACCCGAATGGCCAGCAGCTCCTTCAACTCTGGCTCAACTGTTCCCTCACGCATCGTCGCCTGCAACAGGGCCAGGCTCTGGCGGGCGATTTCCGGGCGATGCTCCATCACCCGGAACAATAACTCCATCATAGACGCGCCGGGCATAGCGCTCACATCTATCCGCACGTGCTCAACAGGTGGAATCCGTGGCATATCCTCATCTCACTCTCAAGTATATTTTTGCTCCTATCCCATTCTAGCGGAGATGAGCGGGATACGCAAGCGCACCACAAACAGAGGGATCACAAATTGCCACTTCTCCGCAATTTATTCGTACTCTTTTTAAGAGGAAACTGGATAAGCGTGCATATACTTTTGTCGTAAAAACCGAGAGACGTAAGCATCCTATAAGAGGAAGAGTAAGCACATCATGAGCCAGCAGCATACGATAAATCAACCAGAAAATCACCTGGAACAGGCCATGCCATCGCATCGCCGTTTTGCCAGGTCTTACGAACGCATAAGCAACAGCGAGTGGGAACAGCGCTACATGAAACCGCTGCGCGAGAAGTTGATAACGCGGGCCAACGGCCTCGTCCTCGAAGTGGGCGCGGGCAACGGCCTCAACTTCGCCACCTACGACCCGGCCCATGTCGAACACGTCGAGGCCATTGACCCCAACCCCACCATGCTCGGCTACGCCCGCGAGCGCGTCAAAACCGCCCGCGTCCCCATCACGCTCACTCAGGCCACAGCCGAGGCCCTGCCCTTTGCCGACGCCACCTTCGACACCATCGTTGCCACCCTCGTCTTCTGCTCCGTCACCGACCCTCTCAAGGGCCTGCAAGAAATCAAGCGCGTCCTCAAGCCAGGAGGCAAACTGCTCATACTAGAACATGTCCGTTCCCACAATCGCCTCATCGTCATCGCGCAGAACATCATCACCCCTTTCACCATCCGCTTCGTCGGTAACTGCCATTGGAACCGCGACACCGCGCAAACGGTGCGCGCCGCCGGTTTCCACATCGACACCGAACAAGGCCACAGGTTGCCCATAGCAGGCAGTTTCTTGATGCCGCTCATTCTGGTGGAAGCCACAAATTCTCCTTAAGAGCAGAACGTATAGTGTTGCCCACCACGGCTTCAAAGAACAGAAGTTTGCAGAATAAAAACCTGACCATTGATCACGAGGTGCAAGTATCCTGTGTGCTGCTCTGTAACCACTGCATGTTGTCCTGGCCCGCCTCACCCCGCGTCCCAGGCCGACCACAAAGGATCATCAAGAGTGATTGATACCGCTGACACGCCCGGCCTGGAGAGTGGGGTCATTATAGGTGGCAACGCTGACGCTCTCAGCATGGGGAGACGGCATGAGTGGTGTGTGGTGTACGCCGCTAAAGACATGGAGAAACACTGGAAGACCAGAAGGCAAAAGATTGAATACAGCCCATAACTCTGATATAATGTGGGAAGACGACAGTAGAACATCGGTTTCATATTCTGTCTCTTGCGTTTGAGAGAGATATGGGAGGGGACATGACGACTGAGCGGCTGGTCTCGCCACAGTTGAGCGAGGAAGAACAGATTATCGAGGGCAGCTTGCGCCCGCGCAGGCTGGCGGAATATATCGGACAGGAGAAGATCAAGGAGAATCTGAGCATTCTGCTGGAGGCGGCGCGGCGACGCAAAGAGACGGCTATCGATCACGTGCTGCTCTATGGCCCGCCGGGACTGGGCAAGACAACGCTCTGCAACATCATCGCCGCCGAGATGGGGGTGAGCCTGAAAACGACCTCTGGCCCCGCCATCGAGCACGCGGGCGACCTGGCCTCCATCCTCACCGCTCTGCAACCAGGCGAGGTGCTCTTCATCGACGAGATTCATCGCCTGGCGCGTGCCGTGGAGGAGCGGCTGTACTCGGCAATGGAAGATTTCGCGCTCGACGTGATGATCGGCAAGGGACCGGGCGCACGCGCCCTGCGCATCTCGCTACCGCCCTTCACCGTCGTGGGAGCCACGACGCGCGTCGGCTCCATGACCGCTCCCCTGCGCGACCGCTTCGGGGCCATCTACCGCATGGAATACTACGATACCGAGGCGCTCAAACAGATCCTTATCCGCTCGGCGCGTATCCTGAAGGCTCCCGCCGACGAGGAAGGCATCGCGGAGATCGCGGGCCGCGCCCGTGGCACACCACGTATCGTCAACCGCCTGCTCAAGCGCGTGCGCGACTACGCTCAGGTCAAGGCCGACGGCGTGATTACCCGACTCGTGGCGAAGGCAGCGCTGGACGCTCTGGAAATCGACGAACTGGGCCTCGACCAGACCGACCGCAATCTGCTGCTTGCCATCATCCAGAAGTTCGGTGGCGGTCCCGTCGGTCTGGAAACGCTGGCTGCCAGTACCAGCGAAGACCCAGAGACCATCGAGGATGTCTACGAACCCTACCTGCTGCAACTCGGCTTCATCGCCCGCACACCCCGTGGTCGCGTCGCTACGCGCCTCGCCTACCAGCATCTCGGCATCCTGCCCCCAAATGAAGGTGATAGCACCGGCAACAGCGCGTCCGGCCCCGGCCTGTGGAACACAACCGGCAAATAAACTACGCCTCCAACCGCATAATCGCATATCTAATCCATAGGGTCTTCACTGCATGAACTGCCTTGCAGTGATACAATAAAGAAAACACTGAGGAGGGAGACACAGGCTATGCGAGCGGACCGGTTGCTTTCTATTTTGCTGCTGTTGCAGGTGCATCGGCGTATGACGGCGCGAGAGCTGGCACGGCGGTTGGAGGTGTCTGAGCGCACCATCCATCGCGATATGGAGGCGTTGAGCATGTCAGGGATTCCGGTCGTGGCGGAACGCGGCACAGGTGGCGGCTGGGGGCTGCTCGAAGAGTACCGCACGAACCTGACGGGGCTGACGGAGGCGGAGATACAGGCGCTCTTTCTCACCAAACCCTCGCGCCTGCTCTCCGATCTAGGCCTGCAAAAAGCCTCGGAGGCCGCGCTCATCAAGCTGCTGGCGGCCCTCCCGGCCATGCACCGGCGCGACGCCGAATATGCACGCCAGCGCATCTATGTCGACACGGCTGGCTGGCACAGCACGGAAGAGCGCGTTCCCTATCTACCCCTGCTTCAGGAGGCCATCTGGCAGGAGCGCAAGCTGCACCTCACCTACGAACGCAGCGACGCCACCGTCGAGAGACTGGTTGACCCGCTTGGGCTGGTCGCTAAGGGAAATATCTGGTACCTGGTAGCGGCGGTGGAGGGACAGGTGCGCAGCTACCGCGTCTCGCGCATCCACGCGGCCACGCTCCTCGAGCAACCCTGCGCACGTCCCGCCGACTTCGACCTCGCCGCCTACTGGCACCAGTCCTCCAGCGAGTTCCAGGCCAATATCCCGCGCTACACCGTCGCCGCCCGCATCACGCAGACTGGCCTCTCACGCGCCATTCACGCCGGTCGTTTTATCGAGGTAGAGCCGCTTGAGGAAACTGGTGAACCTGACGCGGAGGGGTGGATCACCGCGCGGCTACGCTTTCAGATCAAAGACGAGGTCTGTGGCTACCTGCTCAGCTTCGGCCCCGAAATCGAGGTGCTCGACCCACCAGAGGCCCGCGAGCAAATCATCCAACTGGCGGAGAGCGTGCTGGCGTTTTATAAGCAAGAGGCAAAATAAGCGACAGGAAGCCGGGCAGTTTGCCCGGCCTCCTGTCGCTTATTGTTCTTAATTGGTCGCCCTCAGCTCCTGCAAAGCTGCCAGGCGTTCGCGGGCAATGGGGCTGTCAGGGTTGACTCTGGCGAGGTTGCGGTAGACGCGGCTGGCCTGCTCGTACTCGCCGACGCCTTGATAGGTCTGACCGAGCAGGTCGTAGGCTTCGAAATTGTTGCGATCAATAGCGATAAGCTGTTGCAGCGCGGCCACCGACTCCTTGACCTGATTGGTATCGAAGTAGTGGTGGGCGATGATGGACTGGTATTGCGCCGCCTCGCGGGTGTTACCAAGCTGCATGCAGTAGCTGACCATCTCGCGCAGCAACTCCATCGAGTTGGGCATCAGATCAAAGGCGCGGCGCAGATTTGCCAGCGCCTCTTCGGTGTCACCGGTTTCGGCATAGATATTCCCGATCTGCTGCAAGGCTTCCCCGGCCTCTTCCTTGCGATCGTGGCGCAGGTAAATGTCGGCCAGCAGGCGCAGTTCCGCGATAGCCTCTTCGAGCAGGCCGCGATTGATATAGATGTCGGCCAGTTCGCGGTGCGCGCGGGGGTCCTGCGGAGCCATGCGCACCATCTCCTTCAAGACGGTCAGCGCGTTGTCGCCCTGCCGCCGCTCACGATAATGCTTCACCAGATCGATGTACTCTTGCAAGGCGGCATCGAGGTCGGTCTGGCGCGTCGAAATATCGGCTATGGCAGAAGAGACCTCGTCCTGGAAGGTGGTGGACTGCCTGATCTGGCGCAGGATTGACTCGGCCTGCTCGTGCTTCCCGGTTCGCTCATAGGCTTTCGCCAGCAGTTTCGAGATTTCCACTTCGGGGGCCTGATGCGCTTCGCCCTCTTCGCGCGGGCGGGCCGCCCAGACGGCAGGATCGATCGTTCCTTTCGAGCGACGCACACCTTGCAGCGCCTGCTCCAGCTGCAAAATGGCCGCTTCCGGCTTGCCCTGAGCGAGCAGGCAGTGGGCAGTGCTCACGCGAGCGAGAGGCTCAACGGCGCTGTCACGCAGAGAGAGCAGGTAGGCATCGATGGCCTTATCAAAAGCTCCGGCCTGCTGGTGAACCTGTCCAAGCGCGTAGTGGACATCGGCATTGTTTGGATAGATCTCCGCTGCCGAAGTGTACTCGCGCACCACCATATCGTAATTGCGCAGCCCCTCGCCGCGTAGCTGCCAGCGAATGCGCGTGAGCACTTCCAGCGTCGTGGCGCGAGCGGAACCGAGGGTGGTAATCATAGCGACGTGCCAGCGCACCAGCGCGGTGATGTTACGCGGGTCTACCTGCAAGACGCGCTGATATTCGGCCACTGCCTGTTGCACGCGTCCCAGCTTTTGCAGAGCCAGCGCGTAGTTCAGCCGCGTCGACACGCTCGTCGGACTTTCTTGCAGCGCCTGCTCCAGTTCGGTCAGAGCGCGATCCATGTAGCCCAGGCGCAGGTAGGATTCCGCCGCCAGTGTGCGCTCGCGCAGCAGATCCTCCTTGTCACCCTGCGTGGCAAGCAGGTTGATCAGGCGCATGCGATAGGTCAGGTTGTTCGGCTCCAATTGCAGGATGCGGCGATAGGTGGCAATGGCGTCATCGATGCGCCCGTTGACAACATAGGTGTCGACGAGGATGGCATACTTGGTGACAGCCTGTTCCACTTTGCCCTGGCGCACATAAATCTCGCATAGCACCTGATGGACATCCAGATATTGTGGGGCCATATCGATCACGCGCAGGCACTCCTCGATGGCAGGAGTCAGCAGGCCGTGATTGATATAGTTCTGGATGTCGTGCATGGACTGCACGACCTGCAGGCGCACGTTCTCCGGGAGGTTGGCCGTACTCGCCACCACCGCATCGGCCACCTGCTGCAAAATCTCATCCTTCGCAGAGCTACCCGCGATCTGGCTCAGCAAATCTTCCGCCGAGCTTCTCGCGCTTCTGGTCTGTGAAGGCGCCGGGGCCGATACTGGCGAAGGCGGGTATTGCAGAATTGGCGACTGCTCCGGCGGCGTTTCCAGAATCACAGGGGGGACAGCAGTAACCAGTTCGACGGGCGCGGATGCCACCGGGGCAGACTGGACTGCCGGTTCAGGCGCAGGTTGGACTGGCTGCGCAGGTTGTACAGGTTGGACTGGCTGCGCAGGAGCAGCGTTCTGCGCTGGTGAGTTTTCCGGGGGAATAATGCGCGTGGCATTGCCCGGCTTCGCATCTTCCAGCAGCCACGAAGGAGCAGCCGACGCAGGATGCGGCACTGGCTCAACGGTACGTGTTTGCGCGTCCTGAACGGGCTGTCCTGCCGCTGCGTTCCCGTTCGTGGCCGCGCCTGGAAGCGGCTGTACAGTCGTCGGCTGGTCAACAACCGCCTGCGGCATCATCATCGTTGGCTGGGCGGGTATAGATGCCTGCGCGGCGGGCTGCTGGGTTTTTGGAGCCTGCGACGGCGCGGGTTGAGGCTGCGCGGATTTGTTCGCCAATTGGGTCTTGTCGGCGTCGCTGAGAATACCAGTAAGCCAGTCGGGCAGTTCGCCGACAGGACTGTTGGATGCCGGAGTCATATTGTTTGCTGGCGCAGGCAACTGTGTGGAAGCGGGGGGAGGCACATTCGCGTTTGGCATCGCCCCTACGTTGAACGCCATCGTCGCGGCATCGGGAATAGTTGGCATCGGCGGCTGTTGTGCCTGTGGTATCTGCTGCGGCTGTTGTTGCGGCGGTGGTGTTACCGGGCGTGGCGGCATAGGCGAGTTCTGCATCTGCTGGAGCATGAACTCAACCTGAGCAACCTTGTCGCTCCAGCCACGACTGCGCAAGAAGCCGAGCAGGGCATGGTAGACGGTTATGGCCTGCTCCTGCTCGCCCAGCAAACGATGCGCTTCTGCCGCTTCCTGGCACAACTGCACCAGTTGATCAGATTCCTCAACCGTCAGGGCATCCAGATTGACGCGATCAACCGCCTCGTCAAAGTGCGTGGTCGCGGCATGCAGGTCGCCCCTGGCCCGGTAGCACTGACCGAGCGCGTAGAAGCAGGAGAGAGCGTAATCAGGGTCATTGAGCAGCATCTGGAACTGCCTGATAGCATCATCCCAGCGCTGCTGCTCCTGATAGAGCCAACCCAGGAAATAGCGGGCATCCGGGCGATCAAAGCCGCTGGCCAGAATCTGCTCGCAGAGGTCGATAGCATCGGGAAAACGTCCCTGGGTCTGATACGTTTGTGCCTGCCGTAGAACGCCAGTGACCTGGCTGGCAGTGATGCGTCCGCGAGGAGACCCCATTCCTCCCGCGGCGGCAGGGGATGGGCCATTCATCCCGCCGAAATTACCCGCGCTAGCCATATTACCCATGATGCCAGTATTACCTCCGCTTGTATTTCCCGTTGTCGTCACATCGACTACGGGACTATCTGTATTCATTAATCCGTTTGATGGGACGTCGGGCACAGGTCCGGCGGCCATACCCGCTGCTAGATGAGCAGCTCCTGCCTCCGCCGGGAGCGTCCCGGACGGCTTTTTCCCCTGCATAATCAGAGAGAGGAGCTGCTGAGCCTTTCTATTGTGGGCGTCAGCACGCAAAACTTCTTCGCATTGCGCTCGCGCCGCCGCCAGATCCTGACGCATCAGATATCCCTGCGCTGCCGCCAGGCGCTCTTGCAGCATCATTGCAATATCTTTTTTTCCTGTATAATATGCGGCAAGCCGTTCATGCGGCTCAGGCGCAGTTGGTGCCAGTTGCACAGCCTTCTGCCATGCCGCCTCCGCCCTCGCGCCCTGACCCGCCTGTGAATAAAGATCCGCTAAATGAAGATAGGACTTAAATGCATCTTCACGCCTGTTAAGAATACCGTATAGCTCGGCGGTCTTGCTCAATGCAATGACATTGCCAGGGTCGCGCTGCAGCGTATATTCATACTCATTGAGCGCCTTCTGCCACTGCCTGGTTTGCATATAACAGAATCCCAGGCCACCACGTGCCATTGCATCGTCCGGGAACTCCGCCAGTGCTCGCTGATACTCTTTCGCCGCCTCTTCCCACTCGCTGTCCCACCGAAGGCGATCAGCCGCGTTCATTGCAGCGCTAAAGACTTGTCTGTTCCCAGGCATGAAAGGTTCACTTCCTTCACGTAAAGAGCCATGAGGCATATTTCCTTGCCTCTCATCGGAAAGACTGGAACTTCCACCCCTGCGATGTTTCATCCCAGTCAAAACAAGGTTACTACAAATCCGTGCAATTCATGCCTGAGTCAGCTTTTTCTGGTACTAAAGTACCCTTGACTCTCGTTCGGGCAAGCTAGCCTCGATAGTTAATGAACTGCAACGCGACCGGGTAGTCCTTTTGTTTGAGTGTAGCAATCACCGACTGCAGTTCATCGCGGCTCCTGGCTGCCACGCGCACCGCGTCGCCCTGAATCTGCGGCTTCGCCTTCGGGTGCGTATCGCGAATAAGCTTGCTAATCTCTTTCGCCAGCTCCGGCGAGATGCCCTGCTGCAACTCGATAGTCTGGCGCACGCGCCCACCCGACGCGGGCTCCTCTTTGCCCACTTTAAAAATCTTCAGTGAGAGGCCGCGCCGCACCGCTTTGCTCTCAAGGATGTCGCGCACGCTCTTGAGCGACATCGAACTCGCGGTGGTGATGATGATGCTATCCTTGTTATGGACGATCTCTGTCTTTGTATCTTTCAAGTCGAAGCGCGTCTGCACCTCGCGCCGCGTCTGATCAAGCGCGTTGACCAGTTCCTGCTCATTGAATTGTGATACTACATCGAATGAACAATCGCCTGCCATAAGAACCTCTTTCTTTAGTACTGATTGGCTATAACTTTCTTTATATATTACATACAACATACTGGCATAACAAGAAAGATACACAAGCCAGACATACTTCAGACAACTCCTGAGTTACCTTTACGCCATTTTAACGCATTTAGCTACTCTTTTCCAGTTTATCCCCCAAATTGGCTGATAGCTTGCCCTCACTCCACCTCAGGCCAAGCGCAAGGGGTAGCCCTACTCTATATGTGTCTGTTCCCGGCCTGGATAATTGATAGCTTACTTGTCATATCTCTTCTGCCTGTGCTATCTTTTGAACAGACCTTTCAGCATGCAAAGAAAAACAGTGAGAGAAATCAGAAAGGGTGTTTGAACAGATGGCCTTCGCGCATAGAAAGCTGTATGGTATAACCATCCTGCCTAAGCAGCTTCTCGCCCACGGTCTCACTATGCCCTTTTTCAGGGACATTCCTCTGCCAGGCAAGTAAGCAAGCAGCGAAAAGGAGCGGGCCGTGGGCGAGAAGCAAGAACGCTCACGGCCTTTATCGTTTCTGAATATAGCTGAAAAGGAGTAACACGCATGGCAGAAATTTCAGACACAGCATTCTTCGACTACCTCATGGCCGAATACAACCAGCCTTTCAACGGCTGGGACTTTTCCTACCTCGCGGAAAGGATGACCGACATCCATACCCGGAAAATGTGGGACTACGCCGCTTCTGCAGCCGCCGCAATGAAGCAGGCACGTTCCATGCTCGACATGCGCACAGGAGGCGGCGAGCGACTGGCGCAGCTCCTCGCTCTCCAACCCGTGCCGAAGGTATACGCCACCGAGGGCTACCCGCCCAATGTGCAGGTAGCGCGAGAGCGTCTTGAGTCGCTCGGCGTCACCGTCTACGCCGTACAGGGCGAACACCTCCCCTTCGCCAACGATGAGCTCGACCTTGTCGTCAACCGGCACGGCAGCTATGACCCTGACGAAGTGCGACGTGTGCTCAAGCCCGGCCACCTCTTCATTACTCAGCAAGTCGGCGACCAGACCAACCTGCGCCTGTACGAACTGCTGGATAGCCGAGGGAAAGAGCAAATTGTTCATCCAGGCGCGCCAGCACCTGCCGCCTGGAACCTCGCTGTTGCGACACAGCAACTGCAACGGTTCGGCTGGCAGATTGTCGAACAACAGGAAGCCTTCTACATCACTCGCTACCACGACGTTGGAGCCATCGTCTACTACCTCAAGGCCATTCCCTGGGCAGTCACGGATTTCTCAGTCGAAAAATACTTCGACAAACTCGTCGAAATTCACCAGCTCATCCAGCAGCACGGCCCCATTGACGTTCCCTTCCACTCGTTTTTTATCGTAGCAAGGAAGTGAGAATCAATCATAACCACGTGTCCCAGGACACCCGCAAGGGGTATCCCTACTATATACGGGCGTTCGTCCGCGTTGTGAACGAACGTGGTCATGACGGTGAGGCAGGGGCAGACTATATAATAATAGTCTGCCCCTGTGACAGTCTCCCAGACTGTCAGCTTGCGGTCGGCCTGCGGGGCGGTGTCAGCCCGGATGGGGCGGTGGATGGGATAGCATGCCTATGATATGATAGAGATGGAATTTGCCAGTTGAATGTGGGAGAAGAGTGGAACGTATTATGCCAGCAACCATATTTGATAGCAAGCCGCTGGTGAGGCGGATGAAAGAGGAATCGCGGGCGAAGGCCGAGGAGTTTCGCCGACTGCACCAGCGCCCGGCGCGGCTGGCGCAGATCATCGTGGGACATGACGACGCGGCGGAGGTCTATAGCCGCCAGGTAGTGCGCTCGTGCCGTGAGATTGGCCTGGACTGCGCCACGCTGGCCTATCCGTTTGAAACGCGGGAGGAGGAACTGCGAGCGGAGGTGGCGCGACTCAACGATGATGTCCATACCGATGGCGTCGTGCTGCTGCTGCCCCTGCCAGCGCGCATTCGGCAGCGCGTCGTCACCGATGTGCTGCGCCCGGAGAAGGATGTGGACGGCCTCGGTTCGCGTAACGCCGGACATCTGCTGCTCGGCTTCCCCAGCTTCATCCCCTCCACCGCCGATGTTGTGCAGACCGTGCTCAAAGAGGAGGGCATTCCCACGGCAGGCCGCAACGCCGTCATCGTCGGGCGCAGCAATATCGGCGGCAAGCCCATCGCCCTCGTACTTATGCGCCAGGACGCCACTGTCACTATCACCCACTCGCATACAGAAAACCTGCCGGAGATTACGCGCAGCGCCGACATCCTTGTCGTCAGCGCCGGGCGCCCCGGCCTGATTACGGCGGATATGGTCAAGCCGGGCGCGGTCGTCTTCGATGCCGGTATCTCAGAGGTCAACGGCAAGGTTGTGGGCGACGTGGATTTTGAGAGCGTCAAAAAGGTGGCCTCCTTCCTCACGCCCGTCCCCGGCGGCCTCGGCCCGCTCACCCATCTGATGCTCATTCGCCATACACTGGTCGGTCCACAATAACAGGACAAGAGAGGCCATGAACCGTACTGATCGCTTATTAGCCATCGTGCTGGAATTGCAAGGCAGAGGCTGGCAGCGCGCCGAGGATCTCGCCCGGACATTCGAGACGAGCAAGCGCACCATCTACCGCGACATTCAGGCGCTGGGCGAGGCCGGTGTTCCCCTGCTCTCCACGCCCGGTCGCGGCTACTCGCTGATGGAGGGCTACTTCCTACCTCCGCTCAGCTTCACCACCGACGAGGCTACCATGCTCCTGCTCGGCAGCGACTTCATGGCGCAAAACTTCGACACTCAGTACCGCTCTGCCGCGCAAGCGGCCAGCCGCAAGATCGAGGGCGTGCTGCCGGAGAAGTTGCGCGACGAGGTACGCTACCTGCAAGACAGCATCCGTTTCATTGCCTCCACACAAAAAGGTAATCCCGAAGAACCACAGATGCTGCAACAACTGCGCCGCGCCATCATCGAACGGATAACAGTGCGCTTCCGCTACCACACACGCCACATACAGCCACAGAACGGCCTGGATGGGCAAGGCCAACCAGAGCAGGCAGAGCAAGCCGAACGACCTGGGAAAGAGAAACCGCCGGGCCAGCGCGAAGCCGACCCTTACGGCCTCGTTCACTTCAGCAGCGGCTGGCATCTCATCGCCTACTGTCACCTGCGCAAGGACATGCGCAACTTCCGTCTCGACCGTATGGAACAGCTCGAACTGCTCGCCAGAACCTTTCAACGGCCCGGCGACTTCAAAATGCGGCCCCCATCCAGAGAACAGGAGGCACGCTCCCTCACCGTACTCGCTCTTTTCGATCCCTCCATAGCGCGCTGGGTGCGCGAAGCCCGCTCTTTCTACGTCACCCACGAGGAAGAGACCCCCGATGGCTTGCTTGTCACCCTGCAGGTGCGGCAGGAAAGCGAAATCCTCTCCTGGCTCCTGAGCTGGGGACGCCATGTACATGTCCTCGAACCCGACTCTCTTCGCCAACGTATTGTCGAGGAGGCACAGGGAATGCTACGCAACCATCAACCGTAGGCGCTCATTCAAAGCCATTGGCATTCCTCATTTTTTCTTCTATAGTCATCTATATGGATTTCTTAAAAACGTTTTGTTCCATCTATGTAGATGGCCCTGGGAACGCTCTCATCTCTGCTGACTAAACCGGAGCAGGCCGGATTGATTGCACCGGCAGACCCGGCAGAGGTCCTATTTCCCTCTGACCGTCCCTCGCGTGTTTTTGCGCTTACCCCGGCTGGGGGGGAGCGATTTTACCGGCTCATGATGGATACCACCTCGAATCAAGGGACCTATCAGCGGTTCTTTCGCATCAAAGCCCTGCACCTGGAGTATATTCCGCCAGCCGATCAACTCTCCCTGGTAGATCATTACATCAGCTACTGTCAGATGGGTTTGCGCTACCAGCAAGCCGAGGCACAGGATTTTGCCACCAATCCAGTCAAACAGCGATCTGTCAGCAACTTCTATAATGCTGTCGCTCTGGATTTAATGGATCTGGTCAGCCAGCAGTGGCAACTCGAACTGGCCTGGGCGCAACGACTGCGCAAACAGGTCGTCGCCCGGAGACGTGAAGACCAGGACGCAACAAAACGAAAGGGAAGCAACGAATACGTCCACTCATCCAACCCTTCCCAGTTGGCTCAAGTTTGCCAATCGCCTGATTGTTGCCTTCAACCGCATGTTGATCCAGAAACGCTGGCAGCGGAGGCTCCGCGCTGTCCCGTGTTTCGTCTCGACAGTCTGCCCCAACAGGATCAGAGCAGCAGCATGGCGTCGCCGAAGCTGAAGAAACGGTAGCGTTCGCGAATGGCCTCCTGATAGGCTTTCTCGATCAGAGGCTTGCTGGCGAAGGCGCTGACGAGCAACAGCAGGGTGGAGCGTGGCAGGTGGAAGTTGGTAATCATAGCGTCCACCACCTGGAAATGATAGCCCGGCGTAATGAAGAGGCGTGTATTGCCGTGATACGGCTCGATTTTGCCGCCCAGCGCGCTCGCCACACCCTCCAGTGTGCGCACCGAGGTTGTTCCCACGGCGATGACGCGCCCGCCAGCCTGGCGCGTCTCGTTAATCAGCTCAGCCGTTGGCGCGTCGAGATCGATCTCCTCGCTGTGCATCTTGTGCTGGCTCACATCCTCAACCTCGACGGGCCGGAAGGTATCCAGCCCCACGTGTAGTGTCACAAAGCCCACGCGTACCCCCTGCTGCCGCAGTGAATCCAGCAACTGCGGCGTAAAGTGCAGACCCGCCGTGGGAGCCGCAGCCGAGCCGCTGATGCGCGCATAGACCGTCTGGTAGCGTTCCGGGTCGGCCAGCGTCTCGTGAATATACGGCGGCAGCGGCATGCGCCCAATCTGCTCAATACGCTCGCGCACGCTCACCCCTGGCAAAAACGGCATTTGCGCTTCGCTTCCCTCTGTCGCGCCGGTCGCACGGGGCAGCGAGAGCCGCAGTACGCGCCCACCGGCCTCCGTGCGCTCTAGAATCTCGCCTTCCAGCAGTGGACCTGAGCCGCTCTCCTCACCAAAGAGGAGAAGCGCTCGTTCGCGCAGGCGGCGTCCCGGTCGTACCAGCGCCTCCCACGTGTCCAGGCCCAGATCGGGCCGCTCAGAGAGTAGCAGCACCTCGACTGCCCCGCCTGTCTCAGCGCGCCGACCCAGCAAACGCGCCGGAATCACCCGGCTCTGGTTGGCAATCAGCAAATCGCCGGGCCGCAAAAACTCACCAATATCGCGGAAGTGCCGGTGCGTCAACTTCCCCGTCGTCCGCTCCACCACCAGAAGCCGCGACGAATCGCGAGGCTCAACCGGCGTCTGCGCAATCAACTCCTCTGGCAACTCATAATCAAAATCACTCATCCGCAAAGACACGTGTTCTGGCATATCTCAAAAACCCTTTAACAAAGCACAATGATAGCTAAGACAAAAAAACGCTCTTTAGCAAATCGATTATACACCTGCCGGTACTTATCGGCAAACTTAGCTCCTCGGTCCCTCGGTCGCCAGAGCCTTTTTCAGCACAACCTCAACACCAGGTGTGTCGAGCAGCTTTCCTTTAGTTTTCCTTCCCCTCATAAAACGCGGCAATTCCCTTAGCAAACTGGATGACGCTCTGGCGCAGTGCGGGTGGGGAGAGGACTTCGACGGCGGTGCCGAGGCCGAGAACACGAGTGCGGGCAGCTTCGAAGGACTCGAAGGAGAGGGTGAGTGGAATCCAGCCTGCGGAGTCGGGTGGGTTGGCCTGCTCGATGAGGGTGGTGATACCTTCGCCGAAGATGAAGGGGAGTTCGGCGATGATTTCGGGGGAGAAGCGCAGGGTGGCCCGGTAGCGCAGCCAGCTCGACTCGAACTGGCGGCAGGCTTCAGTCCAGTAGGAGGCGAGGTCGAAGCTTTCGGGGCGCTGGAAGTAGTCGCCAGTCGGCTCGGCCTCGAGGATGCGCGAGACGCGGAAGATGCGCATCTCGCCGTTGGACAAAGCAGCCACGAGATACCAGATCATGGCTTTGGCGACAAGCCCCAGTGGCTCGATGATGCGTTCGGAGATATCGCGCTCGTTTTTACGATAGACCAGGCGCAGCCTCATATCCTGCCAGATGGCTTCAAGAATGGTTTGCAGATGCGGTAGCGTCTCCTCGGAATGGCTCCATGCGGCGGCATCGAGGTGGATGCGCTGGCGCGCCCGTTCGATGTTGCGCCTGTGCGTGGGCGGCAGCGCGGCCAGCAGCTTAAGCAGCGCGGCCTCCAGTGCCTTGCCCATTCCTAGATCGGCGAGAGGGCCGGGTGAACCGGACATGAAAAGTGTGCGTACCTCCGTCTCGGTCAGCCCGGTCAGCCCGGTGCGGTAGCCCTCGGCCAGAATGCAGCCGCCTCCCGGCCCGCGCTCAGTATAGACGGGAACGCCAGCCGTACCCAGCGCTTCCAGGTCGCGGTAGATAGTGCGTTCCGAGACTTCCAGCCGTTCCGCCAGTTCCCTGGCTGTGATATGTCCCCGTGTTTGCAGCAGCATCATGATCGAAAGCAGCCGGTCTGCACGCATATATTACCCCTCCAGAATGCCTGTCAAAACTGAATATATCTGCCTTCATAAGCATACCACAAATCATGACAGAGGGTGTCAGGTTCTCGCTTCTCGCTTTCCGCTTCTCCTTCAGCAACACAGGCGGTTTCAGATGAGAAGGCCCCATCTGAAAACCCCGGTTGACAGTGCTTCTGACAGTTATCAAGCCTTCTTAAGGCTTCTTAAAGAACTCTTCCATCTTTTCTACAGCTTCCTGCTGCATAGAAGGAAGCACATGAGAATACACGTTCGCGGTCATATCCAGGGTGCTATGCCCCAGAATCTCCTGGATAACCTTGAGGTCTACTCCCATCTTGCGCAGAAGTGTCGAGGCGCTATGCCGCAAATCGTGAATATGCATCGGAAGCAGCCCTGCCCGCTGCAGGATCCGGTAAAAGCGCTGGCGGACGTTGGCTGGCCATAAGTAGGCTCCCTTGTCGGTACAAAACACGAGGTCATGTTGTTGCCATGCTGAACCAGCTTTCAAGCGCGCTTCTGCTTGACGCTCCCGGTGGGCATGCAGCATCTCACAAACAGGTTGTGGCAGCAGAATGAGCCGCTCACTGCTCGCTGTCTTGGGATCACCCACGACATAGTGATACCGTTCATCTTGTGTTAAGGTGAAGTGAATGGCCAGTGTTCTCTGGGTCAGGTTGATGTCTTGCCAGCGTAAGGCTAACAGCTCTCCGTGACGCATGCCCAGCACTAACGCTAGCACGATAAAGGGTTCCATCATGGTCCCCTGCACTTCCTGCAGGAGTCGTTGCGCTTGCTCAAAGGTCAATGGTTGCACCTTGCGTCTTTCTTCAGAGGGGAGCGATACGCCGACACAGGGATTGATGGCGATCAAGCGTTCCTTGACCGCATAAGCCAGCGCCTGGTGTAAGACCTTGTTCATGGTGATGACCGAACTGGGCGACTGCCCCTCGTCGAGTTTGCGGTTATAGAATTGCTGAATGGTGCGCAACGTGATTTTGTGAAGAGGAAGATCTCCTAGAGCCGGGAGAATATGCTTCTCCATCGCAGAGCGATAGCGCACATACGTACTGGCCCGCACTTTGCGCTTCTTGACCTGTTCTAACCAGTAGGTCAGATGATCGGCCAGCTTTTGTTTGGGTCCGCTTGCCAGCAGGCCGCGCTTCTGTTCATAGAGCATCTCGGTGAGTGCCTCATCGGCCTCAGCCTGTGTGTAGAAGTAGCGTTGTTGGGGCTTGCCATTCTCCAGGATGATTTGAGCTACCCATTCTTTGCCGCCTTTGCGGTCAGGGCGGCGGAAGACGGAACCGGAGCCGCGTCGGCGCGGCTTGCCTTTGCGCGTGCTGCCCTTCCTGGACTGTTTCTTTTCGTCAGTCATGACATTTCCCTTTCTGGATAAAAAAGGAGTGCTCATTCAAAGCAAAGAATGAGCACTTGCGCACGGGTATATCAATTCATGGGGGTATGGCGTTCCTGCTGTTTAAGCCACAGGTTGAGTGACTCGACCGAAAAGCGCAGGGCTGCCTTGCGGCCTCGACCTAACTTGATGTAGGGCAAACCACCCTCTCGCATGAGGCACCAGAGCGATGTTCGGCCAACACCAAGCATCGTCATCGCCTGTCTGGCTGTGAGTAACGGTGTCATCGCTTGCGCATTGCGATCAGGAGGGGATAAAACACGCTTTGCGGTTCGTGGCATACATCTTCTTCCTTTCACCGATGAGTTCAATGAATGCATCTTGCGGCCTAAAGGGTATTTCTACGAACAGAAGGGAGTCATTTCACATATCAGCAAACAACAATCGTTATTGACCAGGGAGGTGACGATTAGTGCATTCTCTTGATTTTTTGTTCCACTGAGTGGAAAATGACCTGTTTTTTTGTCAGGGTGCAGAATCAAACCTGCAAACCTGCAAAGGCATCATCACCTATCTGGCTCATGATGATGGGTTGGGGACCACTCCTTGCTCGTGGCGCGCCCGGTAGTCGGCGATCAGGGCTTCCGCCCGCGCAATCTCGGCATTGACGGCATGCCAGTCGATGCCTTGCCCCTCTGCCTCTGGTTGCAGGTTTGCAGGTTTCGCAGGTTTGTTTTCCTCCTCTTCAGAAAAATTTCTGGCAGGCATCTGCCCACTCCCCTCCCCTCCCAGGTGCTCTGAAGGGGTAATAGAAGAGCTTTGCATTGATTCCTCCTTTAAGGGGTCATCCGTGGAGGTTTTCTGCACACCTGCAACCTTCCAGTAGACGGCTCCGCTGCGGCGATCTACGCGTACTTTGACGAGGTGCAGGCCGCTCTCGTCAAACTGGCTCTCGACACGCGCCGAGAGCGCCTTACCCAGGCGGCGCTTGAAATTGCCCCGGTCGATGGGAGTCAATTCGTCAGGCAGGGCGTTGTAGAGGTCTACGTCCACAACGGGGTTGAGTAAGGTGGCGGCTTGCAGATCCTTCTCGACTTCAGCAGCCAGCACCTCGCGCTCTCCATAGTGCTTGTACCAGGCGTGCAGAAAGGCTGCCCACTGCGCTGCATCATCGTCGGCCTGCTCATAAAGGGCCTCCAGATTGCCCAGGAAGCCTTCACAGCCGATATAGGCCAGGATGCCACCAATGGTGTCTACCCATTGCTGGAAGCTACCCACTTTGGGAACCTCGGCTCTGGGTTTACCCGCCGCATACCAGGCTCGTGCCAGGGTGAGCAGGGCGGCGATCAGTTCGCCCCGGTGCTCAGGCACCCAGGTCTCCAGATCGTGCTTGAAGCCGCCGCGTGTCCAGGGCGTGGGACTGTGGGCGTCGAGGCGAATCCAGTAGCAGCGCCGTGGCATGTCCCCACCTAACTGGATGTTGTTGCCCGTCGCCATCCAGGTGGCGCGCTGGGCGTAGCGCGCCATTTTGCTCTGGCCTAAGATGCGCTCCTCCACAAAGTGCGAGGTCAGCGCCAAGTCCAGAGCCGCCGATTGCAGCTTGACGCCTGCTTTGATGTTGTCGATCACGATGATGGTTGGGCCGTTGGCAAGGGTGGCGGCAATGCGCTTGCGCCACTCATCATCGTCGTAGGGGGCAGCCATCAGCGAGGCTTTGCGCCCGGTAGCAATCAAGGCAACGGTTTCAGCCAGCAGGGTTTTGCCACTGCCAGGGCGGGTGGCATCGATGAGGGCCAGGGGGACATGACCACCGATAGCTTGCCGGATGATGGGCGTCAGCAGCAGGGCATAGGTGTTCAAACGGCTGGCAAAGTCCTGGTAGGGAAACTCTCCGATAGCTTCCTCAAGCAGAGCCTGCGCGGCGTAGACCTCCTCCCATTCTGGCTCTTTGGGAATGGGTGGTATCACCAGCGAAGGAGAAGGCAGGTAGAGCAGGCGGGTGGCTGCGTCATAGCCTGGGGTATCGAGAATGGTCCCATCAGGGCGCAAGACGGGAAATTCGACGATGGCTTCTAAAGGAGGGAAAGGCCATTGCCCGCGCTCAAGCAGGTCTTTGACGACGGCATCCGGGGGCGGGATATGCTGCACTTGGCCGCTGACGGGGGTGATCTTGACGAAGTTCATACAGCGGGCCAGCAGGCCCTTGAGAGCCGTTTCGCTGATCGAGACGATCAGCGGCGTTCCGCCTTCGCTGCCCACGATGCGTACCAGTTGGCCATGGCGTACATAGATGTCAGCTTTCGCCTTCGCCAGGTGCTGTAACGTTTCCTCGGCGATGTCGCGCCAGGGGCGCTGCGTCGTCACCAGCACCCCCGGCAACCCATCGGCTTGCAGGTAGGTTGCCAGTATGTGAGCCTGCCGCTCTCTGGCCTGAGCGTGTTTGTCGGTCATAGCTCACCCCAGAGCGTGGCCTGCTGGCATTCGGTATGCATCGAGACGTTGAAGTCGGTCAGGCCCCGGTTGTGGGTGTACTGCCGGATCCAGGCCTGAGCGAGCTTTCGCGTGTTCTCAACCGCCGTCTCTCGTCCCTTGCCGTGGTTGCTGCCCCCGCAGATGCACTCGCAGTTCGGATGAACTGCTTCATAGCATTTCGCGTTACAGCACCCGACTAACCCGCTTGAGGTG
The DNA here is from genome assembly GCA_035294125.1 of Ktedonobacteraceae bacterium. Lineage (GTDB taxonomy): Bacteria > Chloroflexota > Ktedonobacteria > Ktedonobacterales > Ktedonobacteraceae > CADDYT01. The sequence continues at coordinate 52,723 of DATGLM010000045.1, forward strand.
TAGACCGCCAGTAAGGTGGTCATGGCACATCCCTCCTTCCTTGCTTCCAAGACAGAGAACGTCCCCCGCCTCTCTGGCAAGAAGCGGTCGGGGACCTAAACGTTTTCCAAAGGCGAGGAACAATCGTCACGTCCCTGGTCAATGGCGATTGTTCCTCAACATGATGTGGGGGAGGCGAGGTGCAGCGCTTCGCGGATGATCTGCTCGCTCATGATACATGCTCCTCTTCTGCTTGCCTGATTTTCCAGGCAAAACTGGTCTGCCTGCCAATCCCCTCTTTGTAGACCGCAACACGCCCCTTATCTGGAATCGTGGCCGCGCCCGTTATTCCGTCAACGGTTGAGATTGGGACCTTGTAGTAGCCGCCGTCCCAGGCTTCGACCAAATCAGTGATGCGTTTCTTTTTCGCCTTCATGACTGGCGTCGTCACCAGCATGGGCATCGATGGCGGCATCGACGAAACCGTAGAAGGCGGCGCTGATGTAGTGGCCACGTGGGTCGCGCCCCGGTTCGCTGAAAACGTGGCATTGCTGAAGTCCGAACACCGTCATTCGCCAGGCTGGTGACGTTTGCTTTCACGTACCTGCTTTGCGCGTTGGCGTTCCATCTGTGCCTCAACGACTATCAGGTTTTCCGCATAGTGCCTGACCCTCACCACAGCAGCGGCCAGATCGGCATCGCTGGCGCTCTCGACAAAAGCGCGCCAGTATTCCACGCCTGCTCCAACAGCGAGCAGATGATCTGCCGGAATGAAACGGCGATAGCCAATTTGCTCGCCGATATCATAGAATTGCCACTCCAACTTCTCTCGGTCGGAGAGATCAACGATCTGGCGATAGCGCGTGACCTCCTGCTCCAGTTCCTGTTGCTCGCGCACGATCGCCGTAGCGATACGTTCAACCAGTTCATGATTGCCCACGGCTTCCAGGCGCTCAAGCAGGTCAAGGGTTTGCTCGCTGAAGGTTGGGTAGGCCGCACGTAAGCGAGCGCGCCGCTGCTCTGCTAGCTTGCGCGCCTCCCGGTCCAGATAGGCCCGCTGCTTACAGCTATCCGAGCAGTACACCCGGCGACGGTGGCCTGCTGTCAATGCGATGGAGTCGCTACAGACCGGGCAACGTGCTTGAGGCTCGCAATCGTCACGCGCCTGGTCGGTGACGATTGTGGGAGAACACCGTCTCTGTTCACTCACCTCTGCTCACCGGTTTCCTTCCTCGAACCTCAGGTGTCCAGCAAGCAAGGCACGGACCGCAAAAGCCGCTACGGTCTGTGCGTCAGCGCCGGAGGCTTGTGCTATCCGGTGCAACCGCTGCTGTTCCTCCTGGGTCAGGGCAATACGCAATTGAACGGGTTTTGAACGGCGCTGGCGACTGGCGGCTTTGCGGCATTTATCTGAGCAGTAGCAACGCAGTCGCCCAGTAATCGTCGGCCCATCGGAGGTGGGGTGAACATGACGACTGTGAATCGGTGTTTGACACACTTGGCATCGTTGAGCAATAGGTTGCATCTCTTTCCCTCTTTCCCTCTTTCACCAGAACCCCTATCGTGACGAAACAGGGTGTCACAATAGGGGTTCTGCTTACCAGCACACAGGTGGCCTGTGTCCTATTTTCTGAGCAATGTCATGCCATACGCCGCCGGGTAACGCTCATCTTGTGGTAAAGCCAGCGCCCGGCTCTGAATGTCTTTCAGAACGGCGATAGTAGCAGCATAGAAACGCTGGTCGCGGCGCTCTCCAATCGTGCTCATAGCGCTTACTCCTGGTTCTCTTCATATTCGTCTTCAAAGTCGATCCGGTAGATAATCGCCGCCGGTATCTGGTCAATGCCAACTATATACAGTCTCGCATGTACCCATAGGCCCTCTGCTGGCCCGTCGTCTGGGTAAACCGTTTCACCAAACCATGCGCTATCATAGTCGAGTATGGCCGGGAGTGTCGCCTGTTCCGGGTCCTGGCGTATGCGCTCTAGTAGCTCTGCTGGTGTGAATGTATCCTTATCACGCTGCTTGAGCCGCCATGTTTGTACGCGCCAGTCTATGTTTCCCTGGTCCTCTTGCGTGGTGTAGGCGTAGATGCTGGCCGCTTTCTCAAGACATTGTAAGAGCGTCCCTCTATAGCGCTTCCATTGCCTTGTATGAGCAGGTTTCACACGCTGCTGGCCCTGGTGATGTACTTCAATGATTTCATCGAAACCGGCTAGAAACTCTGCTGGCGTCTCTTCATACCAGGGTGTAGCCTGCTCTAGTGCCTGTCTCTGCTGATAAAGCCATTCAAGCAGGTAATTCGCTTGCGCCAGTGTGAGTTCAGCAGTATGGCCGTAGTCGTCAGTGATGAGATACGCCGTTCTGCTGATTTCTGGAAAGTCGCGCTTTTCAAAGGTTGCCATGGGGATCTCCTTTTGATACATGAAGAGAACCATCAACCGTTAGTGACCAGGCTGGTGACGATTGCCCTGGTGACGGCTCTTGCTCCTCGCTTTGTAGCAGCCGGTACTGTGCTTCTGGAAGGCGTGACGCGCTCGCGAGAGGTGCATTTTGATGCCGCTGCGGGCCACTCCAAGCCGGTCGGCAATCTCGGTCAGTCGGTAGCCTTGCGCTCGCAAGAGCAAGGCACGGCGATAGGAGACTGGAAGACGAGCCATCGCCGTGCTGATGATTTCTGTAGCTGTATAGACTATCTGTGGATCAGCTTGCCGCTCGTCCTGCGGCTCCTGTTCTGACTGACCGAGAGAAGACCAGGCCAGCAGGCGTTGACGACGCAGTGTGTCAATCGCCAGGTTGGTGGCGATGCGACACAACCAGGGCTGCATGTTGAGCGGACCAGGAGGCATAGCAGGCAGCGCCTTCCATGCCCGGCAAAACACTTCCTGAGTGAGATCCTCGGACAGCTCGCGATCATGCACGAAGTGATAGAGCCGATGATAGATCAGCCCCTTGTAGGTGGTGTAGATTTCTTCAAACGTGGATGGCTGGATAGGAAACCTCCTTTCTGCTTAGCCACCGGCAAAGCGGAAGTCTGTGCGTTCTGCCAGTAGGCGCTGGTGCTTGCGCCGTTCCAGTGCGAGACGCCGTTGACGCTGCCGATGCCCGGCGTCGTAACGAGCGTGGCAGCAGACGCACAGCGCGATCAGGTCCGGCTGTGGGTTGGTCGGGTCATGATGGGTGTGGGCGGCGTGCAGGTAGATGATGTAGGGCGTGCCTTTGGCCGAGGTCATCAGCGTGTGCTGCTTGACATGGCAATGCTCGCACTGCCAGCCCGCCCGCTCTTTACAGGCGTGTGAGAGGTGCTTCCAGTTGGGCGGGTAGCGCCCCTTCAATTGCTGCATCACGGCTTCCACCTCCCTTTTCCCACTTGCCTGGTCCGGCGCAGGAAGCGCCACAGACGCCACTCAAAGAGATAAAAATGCCAGAAACACAAATCCGGCACGTCAAGCTCACGTGCCGGATGACAGAGAAAACAGCGCCGCTGGTGCTCGCGCCCGCGCAAGATGGGTGCCAGCAGATTCATGGCAGCACCTCCCCAAGCGTCTCTTCGATCTCGTCCAGCAGGCGCAAGAGATCAGCTTCCAGCGCCTGATCGTGTTCGTATGCCTCGTCGGTTGGTGTGCGAACACCTCGCCTTGCCCGTCTGTCGAGGTAGTCCCGTTCGCGCCGCATCTTGCGCTGCAATGCCTCACGGGTCTGCTCTAGCCAGGCGCGCACCTCATCCGGGGCCATCTGCTTGAGTGGGGAACGAAGAGGAGCAGCTTTCCCACCAGGAAAAGCCGACTGAGATATGGCTGCCTTCCCAGTAAGTCTTGTCATGGTTTGCTTCCTTCCTCTTTGGTCAGCTCGTCAATCTTGAGGCTATAGCGTCTGATCTGGATTGCCGTCAGCGCCAGGATGAAGTTGCTTTCATCCAGCCTCATGAGCTCCACCGGGTCAAGATGCATCTGCCCATTAAACAGATTGCAGGCAAGCTGGAGCAGTACCGTATAGCCGCCGGACAGGAAGTGCGTCTCAAACCAGATGGCAGCAGGAACGAGTACAAACCAGATCAATAGAATTGAGCACATAGTAATCTCCTTCCTATGCACTGGACAGGAAGCGCCAGATGAGAAACCGGCTGAGCAGCCTGTGATGCATCGTGATCTGATGCTCTACTTCAGCCTGGCGTTCTTTCCAATAGCTGTCATATCTTCTATGACAACTGGCGCATCTGGCGCGCAGACGCTGGCCTTCAATCGGCTCTACCTGCTCATAATCCGGGTCAAGCGGGTGAATATGGGCGGCATGGAGGAAAACCATAGAAAGTTGATCGTCTGCATTGCGGTACGTGGTACGCTGGCCGCGTCCGCAATCGATACAGCGCCAGCCGTCACGCTCTTTTGCAAGAGTCGCCGGGCTGTCTTTCTTGCACCAGGGTGGATAGAGCGCCTGGTGCGTCTTCATGCGTTCTCTCATCATGGGCGTGCCTCCAGTATCGTGCCTCTGACCAAACGCTCATTCCTGTGGCGGCGGGCGGCGAGTTGTGTCCGGAGCCGCCATTGGTGGTAGTAGCAGATGCTCGACGACCAGTGGGACGGAAATGGCAGGCGTAGTACTCGCCAGCACCAGGCACAGCAGAGACACCGGTTCGCTATACCCCGGATACGACGCGTGAGACGGGCCAGTGTTGGCCTGAGAAGCCAGAAGAAGAGCATGCCATAGCTGAGCATCAGCAACACCGCTAACACGATCCAGGTCAGGAGCAATACTCCTATTTCCTTCATAGTGGTTCCTCCTCACTTTCCTGCCAGAATGATGAGCAAGGCCACGCGACCGACGAGCGCCCAAATGCCAAAGATACAAGCCAGCGTTACCGTGACAATCAGAAACAGCAGGAAATGACCAGCGTGGACCCTCATACGCGCGCCTCCCCAGTTCGCCACGTGTTCACTGCCTGCTCGATGGCGGCAATGTAGGACACTGGCGTGTTGCCATCGGATGAGGGCGCGTAAGTAGGAACGATCTGCGCCACCGTCTTGAGGCCATGCGCCACATAGGAGCGTATAAGCTGGTACCAGGCTTCATAGCCCGTCTGCCAGGAGGCGAAGGCTGCAAAACCTTGATAGCAGGCGTAGCCCGCCACGCAGCGCAGGTTGCCGAGCGAGCGCGTCACTGCCGCCATGCCGTACTTGCCGAAGGTGCTCTCATGCCAGAAAAAGGCCAGGGCAAAAACGGGATCAATTCCGTACTGCACGCCAAGATCATACATGGCCTGCCCGGTCCCGGCAGCCGGGGAATGATAGACAGCAAGGACCTGGTCGATGAAGTCAGCACTGATCGAGGGCTGACCGGTGACGACATAGGAGGACGGAGAAGTCTGCTCATGGGAAAGGGAAGCCGCGACCGCATTGAGGGAGTTGGGAGAGACCTGCACCGGCAGGCGGAAATTCCAGTGGTTGACTTTCACCTGAATGAGCAGGACAAGTGCCAGCGCCAGGATGACACAAATCCAGAATAGCGGGCTACAGCCGCAGCCCCATCGCTGTTGCATGATGGTTTACTCCTTTGGGATGGTTTGGTCAAAGTTGCAGATAGCCTCAGCCTCTGCTCGCAGATGGTGTCGTCTCTTTCTGGCAAAGTGCGCCATCGCCAGAGAAAGCGCAAGCAGGAGCAGGAGCGGGCCAGTAAGGATACTTATCATCAACAGGTCACGCACTACAGGGTTTGGGATGCCAATAGCGATGCTGAGCAAGAGCACCGCCGCACAGAGGAGAAAGAGCACGAGGACTTTCATGTCAGCTCATCCTTTCTTTGAGAAAAGGCGGAAATGGCTTCTCTCTCTTCGGAAAAGCTCGTCTGGTCTTCAGCCCAATGGATGAGCGATGGGCGCGTCATCCACCAGCCGTTCTCATCCTTGACCATTCCCCTTGCGAACATCTCTTGCTCATCCAGGCAACAACGCAAGCAAGGGGTATGTCCTATGACGCGCCGAGACTTTCCGGTCGGGCTTTGGGCATAGATGGGCTTGCCGAAAGAACCCACACGGTGCATGTCAAAGGCGGAGAGGCAGGTAAAGGTTTGCCGACAAGCAGCCCAAAAACACTTTGGCAGGGGAGATCACCTCCTTAAAACGTCATTACAGGGTTACAGGCAGCATTTTTGGGCGGAGTAGAGAAGAGAGAAAGAGATTTCTGCCTTCTCCTGAAATTGGCTTTGACTGTAAGGCTTCGATGAGAGGGACAGGGTAGGGGATAGTTCGTATCTACCGTTTGATTGTCCAGTTGGTTCCAGGACGACAGACAATCTTTACACAGTCAGCACACAATTGCGTCGGTTGGGTTCCTT
>DATGLM010000046.1:0-112408 GCA_035294125.1 Ktedonobacteraceae bacterium
TGCCTATGATCTGCTGGAATTGTTGCCGGTGCTGTGGGCGTATGCGGCTGGTCGTCCGGAGGGTGGCCCGGACGGGCTTCCTGATGGCTGGCTGCGCTGTGTGGTGCCCAATGGGGATAAGAACCGCTCGCGCTGGCCGACGCATCCGGCCTGGAAAGTTGTCCAGCAAGCCTTTACGGAACCAATGGAGGTGCCAAAGGATTTTGGCAAGATTGTGCGTCATCGGTGGGAGCAGCGCAATATCGAGAAGGGCATTGAGGCCGTGACGGGCTATCTCACGTCGTTAGCGGCCTGGGCTGGTGGTGAGCTTGCTGACCCTGAAATCGATGTCTCGGTGGCGTTCCATTGGCTAGCCGTAAAGGTGAGCGAGTACCTGCAACGGCTAGATCGGGACTTTGCTTCTGAGGTCCAGCGCAAGCGGGTGAAGTTTCACCTGCAAGCGTAATAGCTGACGAATAGAAGGGAGGTCTTTAAAGATAGGTGGTGTGGCTGTGGCTTTCTGATGGCAAGCCGTGAAGGAAGGGGTGGCCTATGGCACGAGTTAAAAATGCGGTGGAAGTACAACCTTTGCTGCTGGCAGTTCCACAGGTGGCGGCTTCTTTGGGATTAGGACGTACCAAAGTATACGAACTGATTGCCACAGAGGGGTTGCCGGTGGTGAAATTTGGCACGGCGACACGCATCCCTCTGGCCTCGCTACAAAAGTGGGTTGAGAGGCGCGAAAAGCAGAGCATGTCTCTGTTAGGGAAGTGAGGTGGTGAGATGGCAAAACAGCGCGGGCATGGCGAAGGCTCGATCTATCAGCGTAGCGATGGGCGTTGGGCTGCGACGATCACATTGGAGGGGCGCAAGCGCAAGACGTTCTACGGGAAGACGCGCAAGGAAGTAGCGACGAAACTGAATGAGGCGATACAGGAACAAAAGCAAGGGATATTAGCAACAGGGCCGCAACAAACAATGGAGCAGTACCTTACGAGGTGGCTAGAAGAAGTACATCGGCCCACAATTCGGGAAAGCACGTACCTGAACTATCGCCGTTTCCTTGATAACCATATTCTTCCTGCATTGGGTCACATTTACCTCAACAAACTGACGCCACAACTGGTACAGTCCTTTTACACTCAGAAGCTGCAAGAGGGGCTTGCTCCTGGCAGTGTGCGCGATATGCATATGGTGCTTCACAAGGCTCTGGAAAATGCGGTTCGCTGGCGGCTCGTCGGGCGCAATCCGTGTGATGACGTATCGCCACCACAATCAGTGCAACATATTGCGCAGCCGTTGACTCAGAAGCAAGCTATTCGGCTGCTGGAAGCTGCACGAGAACATAGGCTAGGGGCACTGCTGACGGTGGCTCTAGCTACTGGTATGAGGCGTGGTGAGCTTCTAGGGCTTCAATGGCAAGACATTGATTTTGAAGATAGGAGTTTGCAGATACGCCGTAGTATGGTGCGGCTCGGCAACCGGGGCGTCGTCGAGTCTCAACCGAAAACATCGAAGAGCAGGCGTAAGATTCCTTTGCCTCGGTTCGTTATCGAGATGCTAAAGGAGCATCGTACACGTCAGTTAGAAGCACGGCTGCGGGCTGGTAGCGCGTGGGAGGAAAACGATCTGGTGTTCTGCAACGGGTTCGGCAGGTTCTTCGACCAGGGCCAGCTTCATGTCGAATTTCAGAAATTCCTCAAAGACGCCGGTTTGCCTCCAATGAGGTTTCACGATCTTCGGCATAGCGCGGCCAGCTTCCTGCTCGCTATGGGTGTGCATCCGAAGGTGGTACAGGAAATTCTTGGGCATAGCGTTATCGGCACAACGATGGACACGTACTCCCATGTGCTTCCGTCGTTGCAGAGAGAGGCGATGGACAAGATGGACGACCTGTTCGGGCGCAACGTGTGAGGCTTGCGACGGTGTTTGGCGGCTATCCGGTGGTATTGCTGTCAGAATAGCTGTCAACCACCGTCTTTCAGGTGGTCAAGCCTGATGGGAGGCGGCTTGAGGAACCAGTCTAGACCTTATCTAAGGAAATGCTGAGGTTATGGTATACACCGGCTCATGGGTGGTGAAAACGCATGAGAAGCGGCTCCCTCATCTGAGGGTGTCCATATGCATCCGCTTGCTAACTGACAGGAATGAGATGAAGGTTTCGGTGGACATACCGGAACCTTCATCTCATTCCCCACCCCTATTCGTTCCTCATTTATTCGCCGCCAGCGGCACCCTCGACATCGACGGAGACGGTTTCACCGAGTTCGTGTTCAATGGCGGTGAGTTCGGCTTCGGAGCCTTGAATAACGGGGCCTTTGAACCAGTTGCGGGCGCTGGCTCGCCACCAGATGGTGATGATGATGAACGTGCCGAGCACCACGACAGGGGTGTAGTTGAAGTTCAGGGCCGTAATGGGGCGGGCAGTGGGCAGCATGAAGAGGATGGAGATCAGAAACACCCAGATCACAGCAATCCAGCCAATCGGCGCGCTCCATGCACCCAGTCGCCACGGGCCGGGGGTAAAGTCTCTGGCGAAGCGGCGCAGCAATATGGGCAGCGCATACGCGATGTAGAGGCCGATTGTCGCGATGGAGGTGACTGCCGCGTAGGCGGTATAGTTGGCAACCGTAGGAATAGCCAGGATAAAGGCGCACACGACAGAGAGCAGGATAGCGTTGCGTGGGGTGCGTCCCCTGTCCAGACTATGCCAGAGGTTGTGGAAGGGCACCGCGCCGTCACGGGAGAAGGCATAAATCATGCGCGAATTCGACGTGACGGAGGACATGCCGCAGAAGAACTGGGCAAAGGCAATCACGGCAAAGAGCAGCGTTCCCAGCACATAGCTCAGGCGGCTCTCCAGAATATACAGCACAGGATTGACAAAGCCACCGGCGGCAGCCAGGTCAGGCGTCGCGGCTGAGAGGCCCATCAGGAGGATGTAGCCGGCAACGGCGGAGACCACAACCGACATCACGACGCCCCACGGCGCTCGCGTGTCAGCACCCACCGTCTCTTCGGTCATGTGGGCGGAGGCGTCGTAGCCGGTATAGGTATACTGCGCCAGCAGCAGACTCAAGAGGAAGGCATACCAGATGGGGAAGCCTGTCGCGTTGAAGGCTTGATTTAGGCTAAACAGCGTACCCACAGAATTCAAGCCGTGAACGTGAGAAGCCGCGACCTGCGCACCACAGCAGACACCTCCGGCGGCAGGATTGAACTGCAGACCAATGAGGGTCGCACCCACAACTCCTATCACAATCAGCAGCACACCGGCGATATGCCACCAGACGCTGACATCGTTGAGGAAGGCCACAATGCGCACGCCGAAGATGTTGAGCAGAGCATGCAGGGCGAGAATAACGGCATAGATCAGCAAGGTAGTCCACTGTGTCGCCGGATCGGTAAAGCCCGGTACTGCTGGCACGGCCGGAATCCAGGCGTGCAGCAGGGTATCAACCGTGACGGCAGCGCCATAGTCGATACCGGCGGTAATGGCAACCTGACCGATGAGGTTGAACCAGCCGGTGTACCAGCCCCAGCCGGGGCCGCCGAGCTTAGATGCCCAGTAGTAGAGGCCACCGGCAGTGGGATAGGCGGAAGCCAGCTCGGCCATGCCCAACGCCACAATGACCACGAAGACCGTAACGATCGGCCAGCCGAGGGAAGCGGCAGTGAACCCTCCGTTAATCGTGGTCAGGTAGAAGAGCGTGACGCAGCCGCTGAGGATGGAGATGATCGTAAAGGAGATCGCGAAGTTGGAGAAGCCGCCCATGGCGCGGAAAAGTTCCTGGGCATAGCCCATAGCATGCAGACGTTTGATATCCTGCGCGATAAGCTCGTCTTTGGTCGAGCGCGGAGTTGAACTCATGGAACACCTCCTGAAATAGAGATGTAAAGGCCAGAAATTTTTGAACTTTTTCCAGCCTTCATATCATTGCTGTGTTGGAAATAAGCATAACATTATTCTGAGCGTTTCGTCAATGAAAACAAGGGCCAGCTTCCTTTGTCAGTGAGGCTCGTATAGATTGACGGGAGGGGATGCTGCCTAGTAGAATCAAGGCAAGATCAGGAGAAGGGATAAAGAGAGAACTTTTATGGACAATTTGCTGGAAGATTTTGAGGATGACGATATTTATGCGCTTGACGCGGCTGCTGATGCACTGGGGGTGTTGCACAGTACGCTACCTGTGGTTGAGCAGGGGGAAAACGTCTGGATTAATCAGGAGCGGCTAGAGCAGCTTGCCCGCTCCTGGGCACAGAGCAGGGAAAACACCAGGGACTTCGACGCGGCCCTGTGGAACGAGCAGTACCACTTCAACGACAACACGGAACGTACTGTCAACTGGGTGCTGCTGCTCGATGCTTTGAATTTCTGCTTCTGGGCCGAGAAAGGCCAGCCGCGCTGGCAGATTGAGTATAAGGGGGAAACGCTTAATGGCTACTGGGCAGAGGCGGCCTCGCTTAAGAGGGCGGTAGAAGAGGGCATTCCATTGTGGGACGCGACGTACCTCAGCAGCATGAGCAGCGAAGACCTGGCCCATATTTTTCGCGGGAAAGATGGCTCTCCAGCCATTCCTCTCTTCGCGCAGCGGCTTGAGAATGCGCGAGAGGTTGGTCGTGTCCTGCTAGAACGATATGAAGGGCAATTTGCTCGCTTCATCGAGCAGGCAGGGGGAAGCGCGCCTCGCCTTGTCGCACTGCTGGCAGAGAATTTTGCCTCCTTTAATGACGTGACAACCTATCGTGGGCAAGAGGTGCGTTTCTACAAACGAGCGCAAATTTGTGTCGCGGACCTCTATGGTACCTTTGGCGGCAAAAACTGGGGGGCATTTTTCGATATCGAGCGGCTAACGGCCTTTGCCGATTATAAACTTCCGCAAGTCTTGCGCCACTATGGTGTGTTAGAATATAGTCCAGCTCTGGCTGAGCGCATCGATAACGAGGAACTGATTCCCACCGGCAGTGAGGAGGAGATCGAACTACGCGCGGCCACAATCTGGGCGAGCGAGCTGCTGAGACGCGAATTGGCACGGCAGAGGCACCCTATGACGCCAGCCGAAATTGATCAGCGACTCTGGTTGCTTGGTCAAATCGTGTCAGATATGAAACCATATCATCGTACTCGGACGATTTATTACTAGTTCTTCAATACCTTCAAGCGGGCCGGTGAAAGGTCTGACTTCGGCCACTTTCCTTGTGGGGAAGCAAACCTGACAGGCCCGAAAAGTTCAAAATAGTAATGTACTAGAAAGTCACGGGCAGGCATTGCTTGCCCACTGAAGATATCGTTATGCAATTACAAACATTACTGACGGCACTAGAACAACCGCCGCTGGCCCTGCTGACGAAGGATGGCCTGAAAGATGTTGACACGTTCTTCAGCGATACGGAGATCAGCGCCCTGGCCTACGATTCGCGGCAGGTTATGCCGGGCGGACTCTTCATCGCGGTGCCGGGGACACATACCGATGGGCGGCGCTACCTGGGCGAGGCAGCGGCGCGAGGAGCGGTCGTCGCGCTCGGCGAGGCACTGGATACGCCAGCCTCCGCTTTACCGCTACCATACATCGAAGTGCGCGACGTGCGTATCGCGCTGGCAAATCTTGCCTGTACCTTCTATGGCTATCCGGCGCGGCAGCTCTGTACTATCGGCATCACCGGCACGGATGGAAAAACGACAACCAGCAACCTGATCAGCACTATTTTTGACACCGCAGGCAAGCCAACAGGCTTGATGACAACGGCCAATTTCAAAATACGCGGCGAGGAATGGGAGAACACCACGCGTCAAAGCACGCTGGAGGCTCTGGAAGTGCAGCAATTCCTGCGTCGCGTGCTCGATGCCGGGGTCACGCACGCCATTATTGAGTCAACCTCGCACGGACTGGAACTGCGCCGCGTCCACGGCTGCGAGTTCGATGTCGGCGTCGTCACCAATATTACGCACGAGCACCTGGACTTTCACAGGACGATTGAGGCCTACCGGCGCGCCAAAGCACGTCTCTTTGAGATGCTTGACCCGGAGCGCGATAAGGGGCTGGGCGCTCGCCCCGTTGCTATACTCAACCGCGACGATATCAGCTACGACATACTGAAACCCTACTGCCGCGTTCCCATCCTGGATTATGGCATTGACACGCCAGCCGCCGTGCGCGCCGTTGATCTGCAATTGCGAGCTGACAGCACGCGCTTCCGGGCGCTGCTGCCTGATATGGAGATAGAGATTGAGACCAGGCTGGTCGGGCGTTTCAACGTGAGCAACTGCCTGGCAGCCATCGCCACCGCTTACAGCCAGGGCATCGCGGCAGGTGACATCGCCCGTGGGCTGGAAAGCGTAACGGGCGTGACGGGGCGCATGGAGCGCATCGACGAGGGACAGGATTTCACAGTCATCGTCGATTACGCCCACACTCCCGATAGCCTGGAAAAAGTGCTTGCCATCCTGCGCCCCCTGACAAACGGAAAGTTGATGGTTGTCTTTGGTTCCGCAGGTGAGCGTGATGTGCAGAAACGCCCGATCATGGGACGTATCGCGGCACAAATGGCAGATTTTTTCGTTATTACAGATGAGGATCCGCGCGAGGAAGACCGCGCAAAGATACTGGACGAAATCGCGCAGGGAGCAGAAGCGCAGGGGAAGCATCGTGGCCGCGACTTCCTGTGTATCACGGATCGCACTGAGGCGATTGCGCAGGCTTTCGTCAGGGCGAAGGCGGGTGACACCATCCTGCTGGCAGGAAAGGGACACGAGCAAAGCATTTTTATTGGACGAGAAAAATTACCCTGGGATGATCGACGTGTAGCCCGAGAGCAATTGAGACGTTTTCTGCGACCAGGCCGGGCAATCTGTTAGCCCGCTCTGACTATCTTTGATTCAGCCGTTACTGAGAGCGGTTGTATGACGTTTGTAGATATGTATGCGTAAGGGAGTCCTGTGCCGGAGCGCCTTTTGTGGGAGAATATATGATTCCATTATGGTTATTAATGATCTTCGCTGGCTGTACAACAGCGAGCGTGCTGCTTTGCGGTATCGCGATGAAGTTGTTTCCCCGCTTTCGCAGTGGAGAGTTCAAGCGAGGACCCCATCGCTCCGACCTTGCAGAAGGCGGGCGAGAGATTAAGATTATTGAATTACCCCTGGTGGGCGGCCCGGCATTCACGCTTGCTCTGATTGTTACAGGAGTGGCAGCAGGCTACCTGCTGAACTTCAATACAGACCAATGGAAACTTCTGCTCATCGGGCTGGCAGCAACTGCTGGCTATATGATTATCGGATTTGTGGACGACTGGCACAAAGTATATAGCAAAGAGGGAATACGCGAGCGCGATAAATTTATCAGTGTTATGGTGGTCTCGATGAGCGCGGCATTTCTCTACTTCTGGCTCCTCCCCACCGGCAAGCAGCCATACAGCCCTTATTCCCAGCTTCCCATCATCGGCTCTCTGGTCAATCTGATCATCATCAACCATATCGATTATGCCTGGCTCCTATTTTTAATGCTGATGACCGGCATCATCGGCACTGTAACCTCACTATCGGTCGATTTTAGCGATGGACTGGACGGGCTGGCCGGAGGATTAGTCTTCAGTGCGGCGCTGGCCTTTGGCATCATTGTTACCGGTATTATCCAGGGCCCGCATTCGGAAGGACTGGTTGTAGAACTGCTCTCGCTGCTATGCGCAGGTAGCGTGCTGGGCTTTTTGCCCTGGAACTGGCCCTCCTCGTGGGCCGCCCGCAAGAGTACCGCCAGGCGCCGGGCAAGGATCTACATGGGAGATAGCGGCGCGCTTGCGCTGGGCGGCTTGCTGGCAATGATCGCCATTTTTGCGCGCCAGGAGATACTCCTGCTCATGGTCGGGTGCGCGTTTGTGCTTGAAGGACTCTCCGCGCTGATCTCCGCGCGTATCCTGACCCCATTCTTCCGCAAAAGGCTGCAACTGTTGCGCTACGCCAGCATGAGTGACGTCCACGTTCCGCACACGGAGTTTCCGCGTCCCTTCCTGGCAACGCCACTGCATCACCACTTCGACCTGCTCGGCTGGGATCGCCGCCGCCTGGTCTACGGCGCGTGGGCGCTGGGCGCCTGTTTCGCCATTCTCGGCGTTTTGATCGGTATTGCCCCCTTCACCTGGCAGCGCTACCTGGCACGTATCGCCGTGCTGATCGTGGCCTGGATTGTCTGGTCAAGCGGCTCCTGGACGCGGCGCTACTTTATCGGCAAGTACCCCGCCAATCGCACAAGGAGACGGCGGCTTGCTCTCTTCTATGGTTATCCATACAGTATCATGGGCATCAACCTCTTTCACCTCGTGGAAGTGATCGCCGAGGCCAGCGAAGATGTGATTGAGACGCCCGCCGAAGAAGCGGTTCTCTGGCAGCGTATAAGCATCTATGACGCGCGTGCCCTGCTTGGCCTCTACTGCTACCGCGCTGGCTACTATCCAGCGGCTATGGCGCAGTGGTCGCGTATTCCAGTGGCTAACCTCGCCCTGCGCCCGAATATTGCCGGGCTGCTTGCCGAAGTCGAGAATCGGCTGGCGCTGGAGCAACAGGAGACACAGCCCATGCGCCGCGACCAGATTCTGCGCCAGCAGGAGCCGATCATTTCCGGCAATCTGGCGCCCGCCGACCTGCCCAATCCTTATGAACCAATCCGCAATGAAGAGAAGGAGGGCTGGATGACGGGAAAGCTTGAAGTCTACAATAACGATCGCAATGATAGTGATGGCGAGGACGACGAGGAAAACCAGGTTACAGCTCCGCTGCGCAAAGACACCCCGGTTCCGACTAACCACCGCACCAATGGTCATATCGGCGGCACAGAGCCGACTCCCAGAGATGCCGTCACACGCAAGAACTGGCTGGCTCGCCTGATTCATCCCTCCCCTGATAGAGACGGATAGAGCCTTTCCTGTGCCCGGTACATAAAAATACTGACCAGATTATCCCCTTTTTTCATGAGGTTATGTTATACTATGCCACAACCACCTATCCTGGGGGATGAGATACTCTATAAGAGGGGAATACTCCACATTTCTAATGCTTTTTGGGGGGGAACATTATGCGTTTTTGCTTTATTGTTGAAGAACAATATCGAAATGAGTCTATGCCACTGGCTGTGGCGCATCAACTCCTGCAATGGGAACATCACGTCGACCTGCTCGAACCACACGCGGCGATTACCAGCCTGTTTGATCTTGCGACGCACGATTACGATGCCTACGTTCTCAAGACGGTCTCAGATGGCCCGGGGCTGAGCATTCTCGACGCGGCGGAAGCCATGGGAATCCCGACCATTAATAACTCACGCTCGATTCACCTGGTACGCAACAAGGCGGTAGCAGCAGCATATGCAAAGGCGCATGGCCTGCCTGTCCCACCAACGTATTTCGTGGCCCATCCACAACTTCTTAAACAAATTTCAATCAACGAATATCCACTGGTTATCAAGCCCAACAACGGAAGTTCCTGCCGGGACGTCTACCGTATCTTCCAGCCAGAGGAATTAGCTGCGTTGGAAATAGAGCTGACGCAAACGAAAGCGCGTTTTTTTCTCGCACAGCATTACGTTGAAAACACCGGCTATGACATCAAACTCTATGTGACCGGCAGAGAAGTCAATGCCGTCGCCAAAACATCTCCCTTTCACAGCGCGATAGCTGAAGGCCCCATCCCACTTTCGCCACAGATGCGCCAGCTGGCGCTGGACGTGGGAAAGCTCTTCAAACTCGACATTTATGGGCTGGATATTGTTGAGACGCCTCAAGGATTGGCATTGCTCGATATTAATGATTTCCCCAGTTTCGGCCTGGTACCGGGTGCGGTGGCAAAAGTGGCGGAGTATATCCTGCGCACGGCGCGGAGGGCAAAGTTAGAACGAGCATCCCGCTTCGTTCCTCCCTCACCCCGACCGCATGCACAGGGGAAAAGGAACAGATTGCGCGTACAAAGCGGCTAATTTCAATCGCAATTTCATCCCAGGCGAGAGGTCGGAAAAGGACGCGCTCCCTGCCGTTTCCTCCTGAGGGAAGTATACGAATCAACCCTGAAAAGGTCGAGTACAAAGACAATAAACTCCGCGCGGGAAGGTAAAAAATGTTATTTAAATTTCTCTATCGCCATATGAAGGGCCTGCGCCTGCTCGTTATGATCGCTATTCTGGTTACCATCATCCAGGTTGGTTCTGATCTTCTTGCAGCCATGCCATTAAAATTCATTCCCAGTAAAGTCAATAACCCTGGCTCGGACCCGGCCTGCACCTTTCCGTTTCTCGATGGCTTTCTGAGCCTCTTTGATCAACCCATCTTCGATCCATCGCTGAAGCCAAGCCAACCCGGGCAGATCGTCATACCGCCCATCTCGCCCTGTCCGGCTACCGGCAATCCGAACGCGGTAGCTCACCCGGTGTATTACCACCACAGCGTGATCGGTGTGATCATTTTTTCGCTCTTGATGTTACTGGTCTTTGGCCTTTTGAGCGCCTTCCTGACCTTTATCGAACTCAACCTGGCCACCTATATCGCGCAACAGCTAGCAGCGCGCCTGCGCAGCAGGTTATTCGAGCATCTCCAGCGTATCGCGCTGGACTGGCACGATAAGCAGAAAACCGGAGATCTCGTGCAGCGCGTTTCGGGCAACATCTCAGATATCGAGAAGCTCGTCACCGATGGCCTGGTAGACCTGCTGGCAGGCAGTCTGACCCTGGTAGGCGTGGCGATCATCATGGCATTCATCAGCCCCCAGTACACCCTCCTCTCGCTCTGCATCGGCCCGCTGCTTTTCCTGATCGTGATCGTTTATACGAGGGCGATCAAAGCGGCCACCAGGATACAGGCAAAGGCGGCGGGCGAAGTGGCAATGGTCGCTACCGAGGATGTGAATGCGCTTCCCGTCATCCGCGCCTTCACGTTGGAAAAGCGGGAGGATCGCCGCTTCAGGCGTTATGTCCTCAAGCAGAGGGCGGCGGGCCTGCGGGCCGGGCGCTTACAGGCGCAATTTACGCCGCTCGTGGCCGTTCTGGTCGTCTTTGGCACGGCGATCACCATTGGCGCTGGCGGCTACGTCGCCGCTGGAAATCCCTTCAATGCCGGTTTTTTCACCATCCCTGCCGCCAGCGTCGACATCGGGACGCTGGTGCTCTTCCTCACCTACCTCAAGATGCTTTACCAGCCCATGCGCGATTTATCGAAATTGACCAATCTGGCGAGCAATGCGGGGTCGGGAGCCGAGCGCATTCAGGAAGTGCTCGACCAGGAACGGGAAGTGGTCCACACCAGTACGCCCTACAAAGGCCCGGACAACCTGCGCGGCGAGATTACCTACGAGAACGTCGTCTTTGGCTATAGAAAGGACAGGCCCGTGCTCAAAGGGATCAACCTGCACATTCCCTCAGGCAAGAAAATCGCGCTTGTCGGCCTCTCCGGCGGTGGCAAGACAACTCTGGTCAAGCTCATTCCGCGCTTTTACGAGGCACAGAGCGGCGCCGTGAAAATTGACGGCATTGATAATCGCGAGTATCCACTGTTAACGCTGCGCCAGAACGTCAGTATCGTGCTCCAGGAGTCGGTACTCTTCGAGGGAACCTTCCTCGAAAATATCGAGATTGGACGACCCGGCGCGAGGCTGGAAGACATTGTCGAGGCGGCGAAAAAAGCACAGATTCACGACACGATTATGGCTAAGGGCGGATATGACGCGGAGGTCTACGAGCAAGGCAAAAATCTCTCACTCGGGCAGCGTCAGCGCATCGCTATTGCCCGTGCTATTTTGCGCGACGCCCCTATTCTCATCCTGGACGAGCCAACCGCCAGTATGGACGTTGAAGCGGAGGGCGAAGTTATGCGCGCCCTGGATCAGTTGATCGTCGGGCGCACAGTGATTATGATTTCTCACCGCCTGAGCACACTCGGACACGTTGATGAAATAGTGGTGGTCAGAGACGGCCAGATCGTGGAACAGGGGACATACAGGGAGCTGAAAGAACTGGGCGGCTTCTTCGCCCAACTGCTGGAAGAGCAGAATCGCTACAATATCGAGCGTCTGGGTAAGGAAACGGTGCTCCAGGGCGCTCATAATTCCACAACAAAAGTCGCAGCGCATAACAGAGGAACGATGACTGCCTTGCAAGATCTGCCCCCCCTGTCTTTGCTATCTGAGTCAATTTCAAACGGCAGCGACAATGGCAACGGTCGCCATGAGTATGATGACGAAGAGCCGACTCAGAAGATCATGAGTCTTGTAAATATGAGCCAGGATGACGAAGAGCCAACCGAGAAACTTATGACACCTGTAAAAATCAGTGGTGATGACGAGGAAACTGACGACGATTTTGATGCATGGGAAACACAGAAAGTAGCAGCAGCGAAAAGAGGATAGAGATGGCTGACATATCTATTATGCATCGAAGAGAAAGGCATTTACAGGTAAGTCGGGTACTCGTGTGGCTGGTAGGAGTCGTTTCCGTAGCCCTGGTGGTATTTTTGTCCGCTCGGCTCGCGCTTCAATTTTATACGACGCCACCACTCCACCATCTCGTACTTGAGCAGGATATTCCGCTGCCCGGCCCATTTCCCCCACCTTCCGGCCAGAGTCCACTGGCTCCAGGACGAGCGGAACGCTTTGATCACTTCGACTTCCAGGCACTGGACCCGAAGACACACCTGCTCTTTATCGCCCATAGCGGCCCGGCCCCCGACCGGGAAGTGCTCATTAATCACACGTTCAATCCTGAGACCGATAGTAAGACGGACGGGAATGTGCTTGTTTTCGACACGGTACGCCACAAATTGCTCCGGGTGCTACCCATTCCACAGGTCGCCGGTATGGTGGCAGCGCCTGATCTTGGGCGCGTGTACGCTGCCGATGCGAACGACAGCATTATCTACACCATTAACGAGCGCACCTTCCAATTGACGCAGATCAAACTGGATATCAATGACGGCCCGGATGCCATAGAATACGACCCGCTTGACCACAAAATCTTTGTATCCGATCCCGGAGCGCCGCCCGAGCCGGACGTGAGCATGGTCACGCTGCTGAAAAACGAGAATGTGGCCGTGATTGATGCCCTCACCAACAAACTCATTACATGGGTTCCCCTGGGCCTTGATGGCAAATGGGGAGACGATGTAGGCCACACCCGCTATGATCCGACCTCGCACCTGGTTTACACCGTCACGCTGCCATTACAGGATCCGGACAGCCCGAACCTGCTGCCTGCGCCACCCTCCTACCTGGCAGTGATTGATCCCGTCACTAATCGCCTGCTCAAACGCATCCGTCTGCCCGATGCCTGCCTCACACCTCACGGGCTAGTAATTGATCCACGCATAGAGATCGCCTATATGGCGTGTATCGATTCCAATCCAGTCCCGATACTGGTGCGCGTCGATCTACGCACGCAAAAGCCCATCGTGGAAGATTACCCGACACTAGCCATCAAGCCCGATATTCTCGCGATGGACTACTCCCGGCATCTTCTCTTTGTTGGCTGCGCGGCAGCTATTACAGTATTTCAGGAGCAGGGACGCGCACTCAAGAAAATCGGAGAATTCCAGGTCGGCGGAAACACCCATACGGTTGCCGTGAACCAGCAAACGCACGAAATTTACCTTCCCGTTCCCAGTATCGGAGGCAGGCCAACGCTGCGCATCATGACATATGACAGCAACGGAGTGAACTGAAAAAATACCTGCATGTCCTTGCACAGGCGCCTTCAAGTTGGTTACAATCAATTTATCACTAATAGAAGGTTAGCAGGGTACCCTGGTTATGAAAAAGACAGTTCCGATTGAAGAGCAGCCGTCAGGGACTTCATCAAAAGTGTGGGGAAGATTACAGACCTTCCAGGCCCTTCAGTATCGCGACTTCCGCCTGCTGTGGATTGGTTTGATCGTTTCCTCGGTCGGAACGTGGATGCAGATTATCGCGCAGAGCCTGCTCGTACTGAAAATCACCCACGGCTCGGCGCTCGCGCTTGGCATCGTTTCGCTGGCGCAGGCGACATCCTTCTTCCTGTTCTCCCTGCCTGGGGGCTATATCGCTGATCGCATTGATAAGCGGCGCCTGCTGCTCTGTACGCAGTCAATGTCGATGCTGCTGGCTTTCCTATACGCATTTCTGACGTATGTGGGGGTAATTCAGGTCTGGATGATTGTACTGCTGGCTTTCTGCTCCGGCACGATTCTGAGTTTTGATCAGCCGACGCGTTCGGCCCTGGTTCCGGTTCTGGTGCCGCGAGCAAATCTGATGAACGCCATCTCCCTGCAATCAATTATCTTCAACGGCGCATCCGTCTTCGGCCCCGCGCTGGCAGGCGTCACCATTGGCCTCATTGGCTACGCGGGCAACTTTTTCCTCAATGGCGTCAGCTATCTGGGTGTGCTGGTCGCGCTCTATGTCATGCGCGTTCCCGAGGAGGCGGCGAAGCAAAGTATGGAGCGGCGTGGCTCCCTGTTCAGTTCGGTGCGGGCCGCGCTTGGCGCGGTGAGACGGGATGTGGCGCTGCCCTGGATTCTTTCCGGCTATGCTGCGCTGCTGTTCTTCGGACCATCCTCCTCGCTCATCTTGCCAGTCTTCGCCACACAGATACTCCATCTAAGCGCCTTTCAACTCGGCCTGTTATTTGCCGCCGCCGGTATCGGCACAGTCGTCGGCGCTTTGACGATTGCTTCGCTGGGCGATTTCAAGTATAAGGGGGCGCTCCTGCTGGTCTCCTTCTTTCTCTGGGTAGGCGCACTCTTTCTCTTTGGCATCAGCCGTTACTTCTGGTTCTCCATTTTCGCCCTCTTCCTCTTCGGTATGTCGCAGAACGGAGTGGGAGCAACGACGATTACACTGATGCAGACACGAGTGGCCCCACAGATGCGAGGGCGGGTGATGAGCCTGAATACCCTTCTCGTGATGGGCGTGCGCCCGCTTGGTGATTTCGCCGCCGGTGGGCTGATTACGCTGGTCGGCGCGCCCCCAACGGTCATTATCAGCGCCTCCATCGTCGGCCTCTACACCCTCTTCCTGTTGCTAGCACGCCCGGCAGTGCGCACATTGACATAAACAAGCAGGAGAGGTTGCCCTTACAGGTTGCCTTCCCTATTCCTGCTCTGTTTCCAGCAGTGAGACGAGCCGGTCGAGGGCAGTACTGGCGTCGTCCCCGTTGGCTTTCAGCACCACCAGGTCTCCCTGCTCCGCGCCAGGCGAGACCGAAGGCGTGCCCGCCGGGGAAGAGCTTGACCAGCCTATCCGTAACAGGTGCTACCGCGACCGCGCCCGTCGGGTCAATGGCGAGACCATCACCGGCCATTTTCTGCGCGAACACCTCGTCGGGAAGACCCTCCAGATCGACCACTCTGCCATCGAGTGGAGCGAGCGCGTAGACCTCAGTCATCATTCCCCACCTGTTCAGCCGCACTGTCGGTATCACGAGCCTTAATGATACGATTCATGCGCATAGCGATGCGATCAGATTGCGTACCCATCACGACCTGGACAATCTTACCGCGCTTGACGACGCCTGACGCGCCGAGGCTCTTGAGTTGTGCCTCGTCGATCTGTGTAGGATCGTTGATAAAGAGGTGCAGGCCAAGCGGGATCAGCAGGCGGTTCAAGAAGCCGTAGATACCAACGCCGAGCGCGCCGAGATCGACGATCCACGTGCCGAATGCATTGATGCCGATCTGGATAGTGGGCCAGATCAGGCCAAAGATGGCCCCGAGTACAAGAGTGGCAAAGGCGGTGACGATGGGAACGAAACGACGCCCCCCAAAGAAAGCGAGGTAATCCGGCAAACGAATGTCGTAGAAGCGACGATACAGGTTGGCGGCAACAACCCCAACGAGAATGCCGGAAAGCACACCCATCGAGATGTTGGGATCGGGCTGACCGTTCACCTGGGGAATGATGGCATTAAAGACGCCGTTAAATACGAGATATCCTACAATGGCGGCAAGTCCGGCGGCGCCCTCTCCACCGGTGAGGCCAATGGCGATACCGAGAGCGAAGATCATTGAGAGCGGGGAGAAAATGGCGTTTTGTCTATATCAGTATGAACATCGTATCTTGCACATACTATACCCTGAAGAACATTCATTTGTCAAGACATCTATACCACTAGACCAGCAAAATTATCTTTTTCCCCTTGTATGCTTCACTTTGACTCCGCCCCAATCCTCATCTTATATTTTTTATAAATAGATGTTTTCACCACATTAAGGGAAACGTAACATTTGCGAGGGGCGGAGAAATGTAGCTCGCCCAACACTCTACCCCATAAGGAGAGAATGTTGCTATGCCTATCGAGATAAGCGTAACCACACCGGGTATTACAATCAGTCAGGGCCGTACATTTATGGTCACAGACCAGAGCGGCGAGATCAGTCCGCAGGACGATCAAGGAGTCTATGCCCTTGATACACGCTTCATCAGCTATTACCGCCTCTTTATCAATCGCCAGCGGTGGAAGCTGGTCAATTCGAGCCAGGTGAGTTTCTACGCGGCACGCGTTAACCTGACCAATGACCCTCTCGAAACTGAAGATGGACCGGTGCCAGGCAATGCACTCAATCTGACCATCAATCGTCTGGTAGGTGAAGGGATACACGAGGAGTTTGAAATCGTCAGTTACGTCATGCATCCGGTCAGCTTTGTGCTGGAAATTGGCATGCGCTCGGATTTCGCGGACATTTTCGAGGTGAAAGCGCATCATATCATCCAGCGCGGCATGCAGGAGACATACTGGAATGACCAGGCCAAAACGCTGCGCACCACCTATAACAACAAGGACTTCCATCGAGGAGCCGTTTACGAGGTTTCGCATAGTAGCAGCCCGGCGGGATATGCGAACGGGCGCATCCACTTTATTGTAAAACTCGGTCATAATGAGAGATGGCATGCCTGCGGAGACCTGACGCTTGAGCATGGAGAGGATATCAAACGCTCCATATTTCCCTGTAGCTACTCGCAACAGCAAACGGTCGCGAAGGAGGTGATACTCACACCTTCGCAAGCTAAAGAGATCGACGTAACGGGTACCGTCAGTGCGGCAACATCGCAAGCTACCTCGTCTCAAACAGAAGCGCGGAAGACGAATAACCCCGGCTCGCAACAGGCAAGCGCGCAGGAAAAGGCCGCTCCGCCACAGTCTCCACAGTCCCCACAGTCATCAACAGAGACACCGGACGTGGATGGAATACCGCCAACCATCCTGCCGCCGAGCCCCACAGGGATATACAACAACACGCAGCCAGTCTCATTATTGACACACTTTAGAAAACGACAGCTACAATGGCGTGAGAGCTGCACTTCGCTGTTCAGCCGCTACAACGATTTACAGCGCATGTACCTGCAGGCTATCGATGATATGGGGGCATTGCGCATCTATGACCTGGATGTTTCGGAAACGGCATGGGTGCCTGCCGCAGGCGTACCCTGGTTTGTGACCCTCTTCGGACGGGATAGCCTGATCGTTTCCTACCAGAATATGATAGTCTCGCCCGCTTTCGCACAGGGCGCTCTCTACCGGCTGGCGCAATACCAGGGAAGGGAACAGAACAACTGGCGCGACGAGCAGCCGGGCAAGATCATGCACGAAGTACGTTTTGGCGAACTGGCTTTTTTCCACAAAATCCCCTTTACCCCCTACTATGGCACCGCCGACGCGACCATCCTCTACCTGATCGTGCTCTCGGAAACCTATCGCTGGACGGGCGAAGTAGACCTGCTCAAGGAATATCGCGAAGTGGTCGACAGGTGCTTGTACTGGATTGACAACTGGGGCGATCTTGACCACGACGGTTTTCAGGAATGGAGGACCTTTTCGACGGGGGGCTATAACAATATGGGGTGGAAAGACGCCGCGAATGCGGTGGTCTACGGCAACGGCCAGCAGGTGCCGCAGCCGAAGGGAACTTGCGAGCTTCAGGGCTATGTCTACGATGCTAAGCTGCGTATGGCCGAGGTCTTCGAGGTACTGGGGGACAATGCGCGAGCGCAGGCGTTGAGGCAGCAAGCACAGGCGCTGCAGCAGCGTTTCAATGAGGTGTTCTGGATGGAAGATGAGGGCTGTTACGCTTTCGGCATCGACCCTCACAAACAGCAGATCGACGCCGTTACCTCTAACGCCGGGCAGTGTCTGTGGACAGGCATCGCCACTCAGGAAAGAGCAGTAAGTACGGCAAAACGGCTCCTGCGGCAGGATATGTGGAGCGGGTGGGGTATACGCACGCTTTCCAGCGAAAATCCGGCCTACAATCCATACGATTACCAGCTTGGCTCCATCTGGCCGCATGACAATGGCATCATCGCGGCAGGCTTGAAACGCTATGGGCTGATAGACGAGGCAAATAAGGTGATCCGCGCCCAGTTCGATGCCATCGAGCTTTTCGATTCCTACCGTCCGCCAGAACTATGGGCTGGTGTACCCAGAGAGAGCGCAAGCACCGGCTTCCCCGTGCTCTACCCTGGCGGGGCCAATATTCCGCAGGCATGGGCCACGGGCAGTATCTTCCACATGGTGCGCACGATGCTCGGTCTGCGCGCCGATGCTCCGCACAGGAAACTCTACGTCGATCCGACCTTGCCAGACTGGTTACCAGATGTTGAGCTACACGACCTGCAGGTTGGCAAGTGCAAGCTCAACCTGCACTTCTGGCGCGAAGGTCAGACCTCCCACTGGGAAGTAATCGGTACACAGCCTCAACCCGGCGCCACGAAAGAAGATATGATCGAGGTGGAGCACGACCCTGAGAGCAAGGTAGGGAGATGATTCAATAAGAGCAGAGAGAAACGGGTGCGCCACGGCGCACCCGTTTCTCTCTGCTCTTATTGAATCATCTCCCTGACAACCTTTTGCACGCGAGCGCCATCAGCACGGCCCTTCGTCTCTTTGATGGCAAGGGGCATAACACGTCTGAAGTCTTTCCCCTGCTGCTCAACCAGGCGGGCGACGATGGCGCGCAGCTCCTCGTCGCTCAACTGCGAGGCTTGCAGGTAGTGCTGGAGAATCTCCATCTCGCGCCGCTCTTTTTCGGCCAGGTCAGTACGCCCACCCTGCTCATAGAGCGGAATGGCCTGGCTGCGTTTCTTCACTTCCTGCTCCAGCACCCGCAGCGTATCGGCCTCGGTGAGCTGCTGCGCATACTCAGGATTCTTGCGGTCGGTACGCGCCACTTCCAGATTGTGAATGGCCCCCAGCGCCATACGCAGCGTGTCCAGCCGTAACTGGTCGCGGGCGCGCTGGGCCTCCTGAATGTCCCTGCGCAACTGCTGCTCTATCGGAAACTCCTGTCGCGTCTCAGCCATAAACTTCTTCCTCCTTCTAGAACGTGGATTTGTTATGTGTCAAGTATACTACGCGGAGGCAGAAAAATCATCATCCTGGCTTAAAAATAGGTACGCAGTTCCGCGAAGGTAGATAATGTCAGCAGCCGTCCTTCTCCGCCGGTCTGAACCTCCTCATGTTCTAAACGCCAGGTATGAGGATGAGGAATATACACGGCATTGAGTCCGGCGGCCAGGGCCGGATTCATGTCGGAGCGCGGAGAATTGCCAATCATCCAGGTATGGAGCGGGTCCAGGTTAAGTTCGCCGACGAGACGATGATAGGTTGCAACATCCTTCTCAGGAACAATTACCACCTGATTGAAATACTGCTCGATCCCCGACCGTTCGACCTTGAGCTTCTGTTCCTCGAAGTCTCCTTTTGTCAATAGAACAAGGTCATGTCGAGACGACAGGTAATTGAGTGTTTCTTCCACTCCATCGAGTAACTGCAAGGGATGAAAGTAAATCTGTTCTCCGAAGCGCCGAATCTGTTGGAGATCCTCATCCCGCACGTCCCTTTCCGCAAGACGGTAATAGGTCTCGATAAGACTCCTGGTGAAATTCGTCGACCCATAGCCCATAAGACGCTCCACCTCGTCGAGCACGGCCCGCACCTCCTCAGGAGTCAGTTTGGAGTGATCGAGGAAGGCAATAAACGCACGAACCGCCTGCTCAAAGTAGATATTGTTTTCCCAGAGGGTATCATCCGCATCAATCAAGAGATGCTCTCGCATAACAAATCCTTTCTAACGCTCTTATTCTTAAAGATATCTCTTCTCGCTATTAACATGCTACCTCGACCTGATCTCAGCAGTAGATGCTCGTATCACCAGCTTGAGGGGTATGATGCTTTCGGCGAGAACGCAGCCTTCCTCCAGTATTTGCAACAGCAGCAGGAACGCTTGCTCCCCAATAGCCCGGGCAGGAATGGCAACGGTCGTCAATTCCGGATCAAGAATGCGCGCAATGACGCTATCATCGAAGCTGACGACAGAAAGGTCCCGTGGGATAGCGCGTTGAAGGTCTTTCGCCGCCTTGTACACACCAACCGCGAGGACATCGCTGTCACAGACGATGGCAGAAGGCGGGTCAGAACATTCCAATAGCTGGCGCGCCGCCTGATACACCTCGGGAATGCTAAAGGGCGCGCGCCTCTGGTAGGCTTCTTTGATGAGGAAACCAGCCTCCCGCAAAGCAGCCAGGTAGGCCCGATGACGCCTGTGAAAGGCCTCCGTATCGACAGCCGCAGCCAGATGAGCAATTTTCGTATGTCCGAGCTGCAGCAGGTGTGTTACCGCTGCCTGCATTCCTGCTGTGATATCGAGTTGTAGGGATGGAAATATGGAACTTTCAGCATTGACCATCACCGCCTTTCCTCGCAAAGCCACGTGCTCGCCTGTTGTCGGAAGCTGTACCTCGCAGAGCAGAAAACCATCCACGGCACGAGACGTGAGAGCGTCCAGAATCACGTGCCGCCAATCCTGCTCATCCCGCACCTGAGCCAGCATCACGGAATAGCCATGCGTCCGCGCCGCCTGCTCAGCCCCCTGAAGGATCGCAGCAAAATATGGATTACTCACATCAGGTATAGCGAGGGCGGCCAGGCGCGACCGCCCTGAACGCAGGGTACGGGCGGCACTATTCGGGCGATATCCTAACTCACGGGCGGCCCGCAGGATTGCCTCCTGCGTCTGCTTTCCCACCCGACCGGCAGCCTTCCCCCCAAAAACAAGAGAAACAGCAGACTGCGAAACGCCAGCGCGCCGGGCTACGTCAACGCTCGTTGGCGGCGTCGGTGAAGAAGCAGCCTCATTATCCGCCATATGAACCTCGCTAAAAAACCGCCCTGGACATCCAGGCGACCTTTTTCATTGCAGCGCCATCTTCCAGGAGGCTTAACTCCCCCACTTTTACAACTTTGGTTCTAAATACGTCATACGTATGACGTATTTATACACGATAACAACGCCAGATGTCAAGTTGAAAGGTTGGTAGTTACAAGCCAGTTCTACTGACGCTTTGCTGTGCTCAGGAAGACATCCGGGTATGGAAAATCAGCAGTGGATAATCTCTATGAGATTGCCCTGTCTTATGGTAGAGTACAGGAAAATGGACCGACGGAGGGCGTAAGTGCAGTATCGGAACCCGATCTGTCGAGTTCATGCACGACAGCCGGAAGGCAAGGAGGTGATGAGGCTTCACATTACGTAGCTCCGATACAGAACTCCAATATACTGAATGCGCCTGGCAAGGCCGCAAACGCCTTCTCATTGACTCCTCAAGCTTTCGTACAGGTTCTATTCGGCTATCGCCCCATCACCGGATTTCTAGAGCAAAGCCAGCAATCTTTGCCTGACGAGCTGACAAGCATATTCAACACTCCTCTTTCCCGTTGGACAGACCTGGATAGCGGCTTCAGACTGGTTCTAGAGGGCTTGCCGAATACCCCGCAAACAGGCTATAGTGCTCTTATCACCTGCGCTCTCCTCTGTAAGGAGAACGCTGGCGCAAGGTCTTACTATCTGATGGCTATATGAAGGAGAGAATGCGAGCATGGTAGGCTCTATTTTTGGGGCGATGGAGGCCCACGGCTACGAGAACATCTTCTTTTGTTCGGAGAAAGAACTGGGGCTGAGGGCGATCATTGTAATTCACGATACAACGCTGGGGCCGGCGGCTGGTGGCGTCCGCATGAAGCCGTATGAGAGCGAGGCGCAGGCGCTTGAGGATGCGCTGCGGCTGGCGCGGAGCATGACGTATAAGAACGCGGCAGCGGGGCTGAAGTATGGCGGCGGCAAGTGCGTGGTGATGGGCGACCCCAGACGCGAGAAGACGGAGGCAATGTTCCAGGCGCTTGGCCGCTTTATCGACCGGCTCGGCGGCCTCTTCCTGACCGGGCCTGATTCGGGGACGACGCTGCACGACATGGAGGTTTTGCGACTGGAGACGCCGTATGTTGTGACGTTGCCGGAATCATGGGGCGGGCCAGGGGATAGCGCGCCCGCGACTTCCTTTGGCGTGGTTCAGGGCATGCGCGCCTGCCTCAACGCGGTCTACGGCAGCGCCGAGGTGCAGGGGCGTTCGGTAGCGGTGCAGGGCATCGGCGCGGTCGGCAAAGGTGTGGTGAAATATCTGGTCGAGGGAGGCGCAAGGGTCACCATTGCCGATATCGATGAAGAGAGTGTGCGGGCCATCAGCAGCCAATATGCTGTAGAGGTTGTCTCACAGCAGGAGATAACGCGGCTAGCGGTGGATGTCTACTGTCCCTGCGCGATGGGCGGCACGTTGAGCGAGCGCAGCATCCCAGAGTTGCGCTGCAAGATCGTCTGCGGCTCAGCCAATAACCAGCTTGCCCAGGAGAGCGATGGAGAGTTGCTGCACCAGCGCGGCATTCTCTACGCCCCGGATTATATCGTCAACGCGGGCGGCGTCATCTGCGGGCTTGATAGCCTGAACCCCGGCGGCTTCAATCGCGAGCGGGCGATGGAGAAGGTGGGACGACTCTATGACGCGATGGCGCGCGTGATCGCCATTGCCAGAGAGCGGCACATTCCAACCTATCGCGCCGCTGACTTGCTGGCAGAGCAACGCATCGCACAGGGCCGGTTGGTGAAGCGATTGTCGAACTACAAACTATGACATGCTGGTCAGCCTCGTGCCAATTCTGCCCGTCGTCGTGGTGGGGTTGGGCATGTTGACACTGGGCATGTTCTCAACGGTACCTGCCGTCAACCTGTATCTGGCGAGCAGGCGACTGTGGCAAAGGGAACCGCCGCCTCGATGTATCTCTCGCTGTACTACTCTGGCGGCAGCATCGGCGCGATCCTGCCCGGCTTCGCACTGCTGCGGGCTGGCTGGCCCGGCGTTGTCTTGCTCTGCCTGGGCATGATTCTGGTAGCGTTGGGTGCCGATGCTGTTCTTTGCCGTGGAAGCCTTGAATCAACATCCTTCTTTGCTATGCTCGCAGCCTGTCCTTCGCTCAGGATATGCTCGCAGCATAGGAAAAGGTTGAGAGTATGCAGCGAGTAGAGTACATTCGACATAAGTAGATGGCTATTCTTTCTACACAGGGAGTTGCTGATGTCGATAGGCTCTTCTCTGGCAAATGAGCAGCAGCGCAAGGGCGATTTAAGGTATCTGCCGTTACGCCTGTATCCGATTTTGTCCACAATCTTTTTATTGTGCTGAAGGCGAGAAAGATGGGCCATCCTATGGTATGATGAAACACGACGAGGGACAACGACGCTTTGTAGAGAAAGAGAAAGGGTTGTAATCACTATGGCAACATCACAGTCGCGATTTCGAGGTGAGGTACGAGCGCCGGACTTTCCAGAGGGGCTGGACTGGATTAATAGCGACCACCAGATACACATCAGCGAGTTTCGCGGGCGCATCTTGATTATCCACTTCTGGACACTGTGCTGAATCAATTGTATGCACGCGCTCGCGCAGTTGCGCGAGCTTGAACAGGCTTTTCCTGACGAGCTTTCTGTCGTGAGCGTTCATTCGCCGAAGTTTTCTGCCGAGCAGTTTACGAGTAGTGTGCGCGAGGCTGTGCTGCGTTATGGGATTACGCACGCGGTGGTGAATGATCGCAAGATGCGCGTCTGGCAGGAATATACCGTGCGGGCATGGCCGACGCTGATGTTTATCGACCCTGAAGGCAGGGTCATCGGCAGGCACGAGGGCGAAATCAATCCAGAGGCGGGCAAGGAACTGCTGGCAGAGATGGTGAAGGATTTCGACGCGGCCCACCTGCTCGATCATCGCCCGTTGAGCTTCACGCACGAGCCAGCGCCGGAGGCAATTTTGGCCTTTCCAGGGAAAGTGGCCGTTCAGGCTGAGGCGAACCGGATGGCAGCCAGCGATTCGACGCACAACCGCGTGATGGTGATGGACCTGACGGGCAGCGTGCAGTTTGTGATCGGCAGCGGCGAGGAGGGGCTTGCCGATGGCACATTCGAGCAGGCACAGTTCAACCGGCCACAGGGTGTTTTGTTTGACGGGGAAATGCTCTACGTTGCCGATACTGAGAATCACAGCATTCGGCGCGTGAATCTTGCCACGCGACAGGTAGAGACTATTGCCGGGACGGGAGAGCAGGCCGGGATAAGCGACACGCCGGTAGAGGGGTCGGCGCGAGAGGCCGCGCTCAGTTCGCCCTGGGACCTCGCGCTCGCGGGCAGCGATCTCTACATCGCGATGGCAGGCGAGCACCAGATCTTCGTGCTGCATCTCGATAGCAACATCATCGAGCCGTTTGCGGGAAATGGCATCGAGGGGCTGCAAGATGGGCCGCGCCTGGAAGCCATGCTCGCGCAGCCGATGGGCCTGGCGCTCAACGAAGAGAAGACGCTGCTCTACGTCGCGGACAGCGAGACCAGCGCGGTGCGGGGCGTCGAGTTGACGGGCGCGCAAGAGGTCATCACCTTCGTCGGCACCGGCCTGTTCGACTTTGGCGATGCGGACGGCACGGGCGACGAGGCGCGCCTGCAACATGTGCAGGGCCTCAGCTTCTCACATGGTATGGTCTATCTGGCCGATACGTACAACAACCGCATCAAGGTGCTTTACCCGCAAAAGCGCGAGGTCATCTCCTACGCCGGAACGGGCCTTGCTGGCTACAAAGACGATATCATCAGCGTCGCGCAGTTCAACGAACCGGGCGGTCTGGCCGTCGCCGGTGACAGGCTGTACGTGTCCGATACGAATAATCATGCTATCCGCGTGATCGACCTCAACGAAGGCAAAGTGCAGACGCTGCATGTACGGGTAGCATAAGCGCCGGTTTGAAGAGAAGAGGGGATGCAGTCATGACAGCAACATCCCCTCTTTTCTTTCCTCCCCGTCGATCAAGCGTTCGATACCTGCCCCGTCCAGCTACCTTGCGCGCCATAGTGGAAGAAGTAGGAACCGGGGTCACTGCAGTTGTAAGATGACAGCTTGAAATAAGCGACAGTGCCGCTAAACGTGCCGTTTCCGCTGTAGCTGCCGCTCAGTTGCTCGCTTGCCTGAGGAGAGGCCAGCGTGCAGGTTCCACCACTGTTGAAGGTAATCACATCGCTGGTGGTAGTCTCTGTATAGGTGAGCCTTCCCGCCTTGTACGTGCCGCTACACGAATACGTGCTCGTCTCGTTATATCCCTGTCCGGTATCAACGGTTGTCTGGCTGGTGGTATGCGACTGGCCGTTATCGATAGACTGGCACACGGTACCGCCGTTCGGATCGGGCTGGCCGGTAACGATAAACGTCTCGGTGGTATTAAATTGCTGGTTTGCGCCTTCCAACGTCGCATTGATGGTTGCGTTTACCTCAAAGCTGGCGTCATCGGGAGGAGCTCCATTGGGACCGGGCGTATTAGCCTCCCCCTGAGGTACAACGATCACCGCGACGCCGCTCTTC
This sequence comes from Ktedonobacteraceae bacterium, assembly GCA_035294125.1. Taxonomy (GTDB): domain Bacteria; phylum Chloroflexota; class Ktedonobacteria; order Ktedonobacterales; family Ktedonobacteraceae; genus CADDYT01. The sequence goes on from DATGLM010000046.1 coordinate 25,700, forward strand.
GTGATATAGTTGCTGGCATCCCTGGCGGTGATCGTATGACGCCCTATTGACCAGTCGCCGGTGATGGTCAGAGTGGCGCTCACATTGCCGCTGCCATCGCTCCGCGCTGCTTCATTGTCCGGCAAAGGTGAGTTATCGAGCAAGAAGGTAATGGCAGAGGAACTGGAGAATTTCTGGCCGCTGATGTGCAGCGTCGTCCCCGTTGCCCCGGCAGGCGTTCCGTTGACGTGATAGGCACTGCTCAGGCTAATAACCGGCTGGGGGAGATTCTGGAAATAGAGGAGCAAGCCAACACCAACCGTGCCCAGCACAACGACGACACAGGCAGCGATAATAGCCACTTTCGCCACGGGGCTGAGCGCACGGCGCTTTTCCTGCTGGGCTTGTTTCTCATACTGCGGTGGAGGGGGAGGGGGAGGCATCGGCGAGAAGGGAGGATAAGAGGTTGATGGCTGCGCATAAATGACCGGCGTTTGCTGCATGCGCTGCTCCTCGCGTATCATATCACTGATACCGGAGACATCGCTCCTGCTTGTTGCCTCATTTGCCGGAGCCATGCTCTCTACCAGGCGACCGCAATTTCCACAGAAACGAGCATCCTGGCTTAGTTCGGTCCCACAAAACATGCATCGCATAATACAACCTCAATTCTATGTTTCAGTCGTCATTGGGCATCAAGTACCCGGCAGCCAATAGAGATAATTGACGCGCCTGAACACGGAAAGCAGACAGAGCATCTTGAATAATGGTTCGTGCTTTACAATATAGCATATTTTCTATGCACGCACTATCTCTAAAGAGATATGTTTTTTGTGACACTTTTCACAGACAAGAAAAAATCAGCCAAAAAGCAAGCAGTCCGCTCATGCACCGAGTACATGTTGGAAGAATGAGCAGGCTACTTGCTTGATAGTGAAGAAAGAAATGACTACACTTCCAGCAATTTTTTCAATTTGCGACGTGCCAGGCCACCTTCACTGCCTTGCGCCTGCTGTGTGGATGATTGGGGTTCAACGAAGATATCCTCGATGACTTTGCCATCAAATTCGCAGGGGAAAGGCAGGCCCATGCTGCGCAGCACGGTCGGTACGAGGTCGTAGACTTCGGCATTGGCTGCCCGGAAGCCCTGTTTGATGCCCGCGCCGTAGGCATAGAAAACGCCGTCTTTCTGATGAGAGCCGCGTCGTTTTTTCCTGTCGCGGCCCGTAAAGACATCATTCCAGAGCCATTTGTTGCCCAGAGCCATATTGAAGGTGATGCCGTCGGTGGGTAGCAGGATCAGGCGTTGCTCTCGCGGCGCGAAGGGTCCCTGACCGTAGACCTCGGTGGTGTAGATGGCATCGATGAGCGGCTTTCCGGTCGCCGGGTCCACCTGGCGCTTGAGATTTTCACAAAGTTGCTGGACGCGCTCGGCTGGCAGATTAGCATTGAGAAAGATATCCGCGTAGCCTCCGCCGTAGCCAGACATGGAAGGCACGTAGGCCAGCGTGTGCTCCCAATCGATATCGTCCATGACCGGTCGGTAGACGCCGCCGTGTTTCTTCTTTTTGATGATCCCGGCGCTCTTGAGGATGCGTTTTGCTCGCTGTGCCAGCGCGAGCAGGCCAACACGCAGCAAAGTGTGTTTCAGCGTGGCAAAACGGCTGGCCTTTTTGCGCCCCGTCGCAGATTTCAGCTTCAACAGACCCTGACTATAGAGATATTCATTGATATCAAAGGAGCGGCTGATCCCCTGAAAACCGTGATCGGAGACGACAAAGAGGCTGTCCTCCGGCTTCAACTGCTCCAGGACAAAGCCCAGCGCGTCATCGAGCATGCGATAGTACTCAGTTGTTTTGGGGTCCGGCGCGATGATCTCATCCCAGAGCGAATGCTGCAAGCGGTCGGGGCCGACGAAGACGACGTAGCAGAAATCCCAGGCTTTCTCGGTCAGCAGGTATTTCAGCAGCGCAATACGCTTCTCAGTCATTTCCAGCGTGCCATCGACCAGCTTCTGAACGCGATTCTCCACCTTGCCACTGAAAATATCGCGCAGATGAATGTCGATTTCGTAATCGGGTACAACGCGGAAGAGTTCTTCCTTGAAAGAGGCGGGATAGGTGAAATCGACCGACGCGCTGGGTGTCAGGTAGCCGCTGACCATGATGCCATTGACAGGCTCAGGCGGGTAGGTGATGGGAACGTTGATGACCAGCACCTGCTTGCCATACTCGCTCAGAATGTTCCAGATCGCTTTGCCGCCGCGCCGTCGCGTCTGCACGAAGGCTTTGCGACCACCAACCTGTTCTATCCCTTCTTCATACGTCCAGAAATCGTAGACGCCGTGCCGCGCCGGTTTGAGGCCGGTGGAAAGGGAGGTCCACGCGGGCGGCGTCAGGGGCGGATATTTAGATTCGAGCACGGCCTCGCAGCCCTGCTCGCGCAATTTTTTGAAGTTGGGCATATGCCCCTGCTCCATCAAGGGATGGATGACGCGAAAGGTCAGACCGTCCGCGCCAAAAATGACTGTACGCATACTTTCGCTTTCCTCTCGTTTCACTTCCCTGCGCCACTAAGCCTCAAGCAACTTCTTGAGTTTGCGCTTTGCCAGCCCACCCGCGACAGCTTCCCCCGGCTGCGCCACATGCGAATCCTCCACGAAGAGATGCTCCAGCACGCGGCCATCGAAGCTGTAGGGGAAAGGCAGGCCCATCGCTTGCAGCAGCGTGGGTACGACATCATAGACCTCGGCGTTGGGCGCTTTGAAGCCGCGTTTGAAGGATGGCCCATAGGCATAAAGGACGCCATCCTTGTGATGGGAGCCAAAGGTCTTGCCGATATCCTCCCAGACGCGGCGATTGCCCATCTCCATACGGAACGTGATGCCCTCTCGTGCCAGCAGCAGCAGGTGCGGCTCTCGCGGAGCATAGGGGCCTTCTCCGAAAACCCCGGTGGTGTAAATTTCGTCGATCAAGGGCTGCCCATTTTTGGGGTCTTTCTGCCGACGCAGGTCGGCGCACAGTTCATCGATCTGCTCCTGCGTCATGTCAGGACTGAGGAACATATCGGCATAGCCGCCCTGATAGCCGGAGAAGGATGGCACATAGGCCAGGGTATTATCCCAGTCGATGTCTTCGAGCAAGGGGCGGTCAGCATCGACACCTTCCGGGTTCCAGACGCCCTTCGCTTTGAGAGAGCGTTTCAATTTGCGCGCCAGTGGGCGCAGGCCAAGCCAGTTGGCGACGTGTTTGAGCATGCTTGAACGACCTGCCCGTTTGCGCGCCTCCAACACCTTTGTCCCCAGGCGCAGCAGGCCTTTGCTCACCAGGTACTCATTGATATCAAAGTAGCTGCTGTGACCACGGAAACCGTGATCGGAGACGACGAAGAGCAAATCCTCCGGGCCGAGCAGGGACATGACCTGCCCCAGCGCGTCGTCCAGCATTTTGTAATAGGCGTTGGTGCGCGAGTCGAGGGCAACGGCTTCTTCCCAGAGCTGGTGCTGCAAGCGGTCGGAGCAGACATAGGCCAGGTAGCAGAAATCCCACGGCTTCTCTGTGAGCAGATGCATAATCAGCTTTGTGCGCTGCTCGGTCATACGCATGAGCACATCCACCATCGCTCCGACCTGTAACTTCAGGCGCAGCGGCTCATATTCAGGGCCGGGCACGATCTGGTAGCGCGGGGCCACGCGGAACAACTCTTCTTTAAAAGAGGCCGGATAGGTAAATTCCAGGTCGGTACTGGGGGTCAGATAGCCGCTGACCATGATGCCATTAACGGTTTCAGGTGGATAGGTGGCCGGAACGTTGATGACCAGCACCTGCTTGCCATACTCGCTCAGGATGTTCCAGATCGCTTTCTCGGCCCGGCGCGTCGTCTGCACATGCACGCCGCGCGTGATGCCTTTTTTCGGCTCATCGGCATAGACCCAGTAATCATAGACGCCGTGGCGCGCCGGTTTGAGACCGGTCGAGATCGATGTCCAGGCTGGTGGCGTCAAAGGCGGATATTTCGACTCAAGGATGGCCTCACACCCCTCATCACGCAGTTTCTGAAAATTGGGCAGCTCGCCGCGCTCCATCAAGGGATGGATGATACGGAAAGTCAGGCCATCAACCCCAAAAATAACCGAACGCATCGCCATTTTTTCTCCTTATATTATCTCCCCTGCTGTCATGCTGAGCGAGAGCGAAGCAGCCAGTCTCGTCATGCTCAGCATGACAGCAGGGGATTAAATTTCAAGTAACTTCTTGAGCTTGCGCCTCGCCAGACCGCCCTCGCCGCTCTGCTCCTGGGCGACGGTTGAGGTTGACGCCTGCTGGCCCTCTATGAAGAGTTCGTCAAGGACGCGACCATCAAACTCTACCGGGAAGGGCAGGTCCATCGCTCGCAGCAACGTGGGAACGAGGTCGTAAATTTCGGCGTTGGGAGCCTGGAAACCGCGCTTGAATTTCGGGCCGTAGGCGTACAGGACGCCGTCTTTGTGATGGGAGCCAAAGGCTTTGCCCAGATCTTCCCAGATATTCACATTGCCCAGCTCGATGCGGAACGTGATGCCATCACCGGGCAGCAGCAGCAGATGCGGTTCGCGTGGCGCGAATGGTCCTTCGCCGAAAACCCCGGTAGTGAACATCTCGTCGATCAAGGGCTGCCCATTGCTGGGATTTTTCTGCCGACGCAGGTCGGCGCACAGTTCATCGATCTGCTCCTGCGTCATGTCAGGACTCAGGAAAATGTCGGCGTAGCCGGAGGGAAAACCGGACATGGAAGGCACATAGGCCAGAGTATGCTCCCAGTCAACGTCATCGAGCGCGGGCCGGTCAAGCCCGGCCTCAAAGTTGGGCGGCGCCCACATACCCAGCGTCTTGAGCGAGCGCTTGATCTTACGGGCAATGGGACGCAAGCCCAGGCGCGAAACGAACTGGCGAAAGCGGGTGGCACGCCCGGATTTGCGGCGGCTCTCTTCAAACGATTTGCCCAGTTTTAGCAAGCCCTTGCTATAGAGATACTCATTGATATCAAAATACGTGCTGTGACCGCCGAAGCCGTGGTCGGAGACGATGAAGAGGATATCGTCCGGGCCAAGCAGGGAGAGCACCTGTCCCAGGGCATCATCGAGCATCTTGAAATAGGCATTGGTGCCGGGATGCAAGGAGCTAACCTCTTCCCACAATGGATGCTGGAGACGATCCGCACCGATAAAGGCAATGTAGCAGAAATCCCACGGCTTTTCTGTGAGCAGGTGCATGATGAGCTTGACGCGCTCCTCCGTCATACGCAGGATAGCGTCCGCCAGCGGCCCCACTTTGCCAATCGTCTTGAGCCGTTCATAGGCATTGACTTCCAGATCGATCTGATAGTCAGGCGCGACCTGAAAGAGTTCGTCTTTAAAGGAGGAGGGATAGGTAAACTCCACCCCGGTGCCGGGCGTCATATAGCCGCTAATCATGATGCCATTGACCGGTTCCGGAGGATAGGTAGCTGGAACATTGACGACGATGACCTGCTTGCCGTACTCGCTCAGGATATTCCAGATGGCCTTGCCGCCCCGGCGGCGTGTCAGGACACGAGCTTTGCGGGGCTGGCCGCGCTCGGACTGCTCCTCATATGTCCAGAAGTCAAAGACGCCGTGACGAGCAGGTTTGAGGCCGGTGGAAAGAGAAGTCCACGCAGGCGGCGTCAAGGGCGGATACTTCGATTCCAGGATCGCTTCGCACCCTTCCCGCGTAATTTTCTGAAAATTGGGCAGTTCGCCTCGCTGGATCAGGGGATGCAGAACGCGAAACGTCATACCATCAACACCAAAGATGACTGCACGCATAACATACCTCTTTTATTTCTGTCTATTTTTCTTGCTGCCCAGAAACTTCTTGCGCAGCGATTTCATGACAATCTCATCTTCAGGGCTGCCCTTGAACAGGACGAGCAGCAGGATATAGCAGGCGAGGAAGACGGGAATCAGGGACAGTTGGAGCGAGATGATGGCATGACCCAGTGTAAAATAGGTCTTCACATGCTCATGAGAGAGCAGCAGCAAACCAGCGCCCACGACAGCCGAACTGATGATGCCGGACCCAACGGATTTCAACATATCCCAGCGATACGGGTGCATGCGCAACAGAATCCAGACCTGGAGCAGGCGCATGAGATTGAGCACAACAATAGCCATCCCGGTGCTGATGGCGGTCCCCATTGCTCCGTAGCGTGGGGTCAAGACAACGCCCAGCGCCACATTGACCACCACGGAAACCATCGAGTTGAGAAACGAGAGCTTCTGATAGCCGGTCATGAGCAGCATATAGCCGACGGCGCCGGTAGCGGCATTGACCAGACCGCCCAGCGCAAAGGCGATGGCAAGCGGCCACGCCCCAACGAAAGTCGGGCCGGAGAGTCCCAGTACGTAGGGAGAGAAGAGCACAATCACCAGAAAGATAGGCAGACTGAATGTGATGCACCATTTGGTGACGATCTTGAACATCGCCTCCAGTTCTTGCCGCTTTCCTTTACTATGCAATTCGGCAATGGTCGGGGCGAAGATGTTATTGAGCGAGACCAGCGGCAGCGAGATAAAGAGATTCAGCCTGATGGCGGCGCCATACTGGCCTATCTGCGCCTTCGGAACGCCAAAAGCCGCCAGCAAGATGGTATCAATCGAATCCAGCACAGTATCGATGATCGTCGTCAGGAAGTTAAATGAGGCGAACGTGAGCCATTCACGCACTTCGTACTGCTCGTTTTCGGGCGGGGCGACACGGGAAACTTCGCGGAACAGGAAGTACAGGTTGAACACAACACTGGCAAGCGTACTGATAAGCAGGGCAATGGCAACCCCGGCAATATTGCGGAAAAAGAACAGAACGCCTAAAAGCAAAGCAATCTGCACTACGGGCTGAACGATATTGGCGGTAAGCACGCGCCATTTAAAGGCCTTGAAGCCCCGTAAGCCACCTACCCAGATAACCTGCATGCAGAAGAGCGGAATCAAAGGGGCCATCATCTGTAAGAGTGGGATGACCTGCTCGAAGGAATTCTGCTGACCGGCGCCCTGGTGCTTCGCGGCGTTGAGGGCGGCAAACGCGGGAGTGAAAAAGACCAGCAGGAGCGCACCCACGATACCTGCGATCCCTGCCATAGCAGTGCAAAAAATAGTCAAGCCGACCAGAGAGGTATGACTCTTTTTGGAACGATAGATGGCGGTGTAGCGGACCATCGCGTCATCCAGGCCGAGATTGAAGACAGATGAGATAAGGTTGATGAGCGACGTACTGAGCGTATAAAGTCCGTAGAGACCGGCACCGAAACCATATTGAACAAGAAAGACGGCGACATATTTAAAGAGCGTGCCAAGTATATTCCCCAGCCCAACCATGCCAGCGGCGCTCGCTGCCCCGGAGACTTCCGACTGCATGGAATCTCGCGCTGGCTTTTTTTGCTGCGTGCTCTCGGCAATACTGCCAAGCACCATCATAGGCAACGTAGAGCGTTTTTCAAATGCGGCCTCTTTAACATCAAAACCACCGGTCTCCTTGACATCAAAGCCAAACGTACCCGGTTCCCATTGCAGTTGCCCGTTCGTATGAAGATCACCCGACGGCTTTACAGCCGGAACGTGCATGGTGGGGATGTGCTCAATATGGGGCGCGAATTGCGCGGGTGGCGTATCCACCTCATGGTCAGACAGCCACGATGAGAAGTTTTGCTCTCCCTGCGCATTCAGGTCGAGATCAACCATGAGCATACGAGAAGTATTTCTTTGATACCCTTCTTCATCAGGTTGGGGAGAAACCTCCTGTACCCGACCTTCTTGAGGCCCTTCAGACAGAGGCAGGGAGCGCGCTTTCAACGTGAATTCCGGCACAATCACAGTATCCCCTTCCGTATCGAAGAGTTCGGCTATACGCCGGAACTGCGTGCGACGAAGGGGGCGACGCGAAAGCGATTCTGACGATTGTGCCGGGTAATTACTCATAAGATATTACTGCTTTCAAAGCAAATCACAATAATTCCGTCAGCAAAGCAAGGGGTCAGAAGGTTACTTTCCTGACCCTCTTCGGATATCAGACATAGCCAAGGTCGCGTAAATGACCGATAATCAACTCCTCATCTTCTTCTGAGAGTTCCTGATTATGCGCACCGGAGCGAATGGGGTGCGTCTCCAGATAAGAAGGTGAGAAGAGTTCGGCTACCGGGCTGCCATCCAGATCGACATACTCTATCCCCAGAGCGTGGAGCAGCGTCGGCGCGATAGCAGTCAGCGGCGCGTGTTCTGAGACCGCAACGCCGGAAGCAAGCGATGGAGCGGTTGCCAGCAGAAAGCCGGTCAGGAGAGAAGGATGCGCGCCTGCCTCGACAGTTGTACCGGCAGCGGGCGTCGAGAAGGTGGCCTCATCAAATTCCAGGCGCGTGCTGCGGGGTGAAGGAGCATAGCCGGGCTGGAAGACCACGACCAGGTCCGGGGCGCAGAAGAGGTAATCGCCTGTATAGAGTTCCTCCTTGCGATAGACACGCTCAATCACAGCGGCACCGTTTTCGTCGCGCAGCTTCGCGGGCAGAGCCTTCACCAGCGTCTCACGCACCTCTTCGTATTCATCCTGCGGGTGAACAGCCCCCTGTGAATCGCGCCCGAGCAAATTGACCCACAGTTGCCCATGACCGGCATAGTAGGCCAGCGAGTTTTGCCAGGCAATCTGCCCGCTCTGCTCATCACGCTCGATGATGCCCATATCGGCCAGGAAATTATTGATGTTGACAAAGCAGGTGACCGGGGCCGGTTCTGCTTCGGAGAAGAGAGCGAGTAAACCAGTCTCACCCACCGCAGCAGCGGCTGCGCGTACCGCACTGCCAATGCTGCCTGTATCACCGTCCGTCGCGGCACATTTCACGATCAGGCAGGCGGGAGAGGCAGCAGTGGCGACAGCCCACTGCTCGATGCTCCCCGGCAGCGCCGCGCCCGCGACCTCCTCGAATGTTACCGTCCAGCCAACGGTGCGCAGGAGATCGGGCAACAACCTGGGAGGAGTGCCGCGCCCGGTTGATTCCTCTATAATGTTATAATTCCGTGGAAGCAGCGTATCAAAGAAGCCAAAAGTCGCGGGCAAGCGACCGCTAAAAGCCTGGTAGTAATGCGCTTGCGAGCTGCTGATGGGAGACGGATCGAGTTCCACCAACGCACCCTTCCGCGTCAAGGCCTGCACTTCAGGCAGAGCGCGGATACTTGCCAGTGACGCTCCACTCAGCCATATTACTACCGCCCGATTTGTTGTACTGGTCAAAATGATCCTCCTTCAGTTTGATAAGGGATTGCTTTCGTCCCTGAACGTTTCGCCTTAATACATGCCAGACGCCATTTCTGGTCTTTATACATGAGAAGCGCCCACATAATCCAGCTTGTGACCACCTGCGGCATTTCCGTCAGAACGCTGATCTGACGAGGCGGGATGAAGAAACCACCGGCGAAGAAGTCGGCCACCATGGAGCCTGCCGTCAAACCAAGAACAGCCAGGGCCAGCATGTGATCTTCATGTCTCTCCGAACGATAATCATCACAGAACGCTCGTCCTAGAGCACGCCAGAAACCGCGTTTCTCCTGTGGATTTTTCACTCGCTCCGGCAAAATCACGAAATCCAGGCCAATTCTACTGAAAATGGATGTGAATACGTTCCTCTCATCGTTTTTCCTGGGCAAACGAGAGCGCTGGTAGAGCCTGTAAGCCAGAATCATCATTATGACCGGGAAAGCAATGAACAGGAACAGGCCAAGCGGCCCGCACTCACCGAGAATCTGGAGGTAGCCATTGTGGGCGACGCACAGGCCGGTGGCATTGCAATTACGCAAAGCCTTCGGCAGGTTTGTGAAGGCCTGGTCGTAGGCCCAGAAATTACCAGGACCCACGCCAAGCAGGCGCTGCTTACTCCAGACGCGCAGGGCATCTTGCCAGATGATGAGGCGCACAGCATCATCCGATTTGACGCTCTGCAATTTTTCAAATTCCGCCTTCAAAAGCGGAGTGAATGGCAGAATGAGCACAATATAGGTCGCGAGCAGGCGGCGCGAGTAGATGAAGGTAATCACCAGAGCACCGACGCCGACCTCCAGCCACCAGCTATTTTCCAGGCAGAGGATGACACAGACCAGGCAGAGGACCGCAATCAGCAGGTACAGCAGGCGCACGCGCCAGTTGGGGGCTATCAGAGCGCGCACATAGGCCAGCAGGAAGCCAAGAGCAAGCAACTGGGCGATGGCGCGCAGGCTCATCCACCAGATATGAGGTTCCGAAAAGCGGAAGGTGTAGATATCCGCGCCGATGCGCTTGAAGTCATAGAGCACCACCGCCGCTGTCAGCAAGGCCGAAATGATGAAGATACGTTGTATGTAGCGAATCAAACGCTCATTGGTCGAGACAATCATGCATACAATGGCATAGGTCATGACGGGGAAGCAAAAGACGATACATCCCAGAACCTCATCATAGATAATTGGGTTACTATTGATCTTGTGCGGTACTCCATGCGTCCAGAAGGCCTGGACGACGAGGTTGGAAATAATAGCCAGAAAGATAAGACACAGTTGGGGCCAGTAAGCCCGCAGAGGTGGCAAGAAAACTTTGCGTACCGAAAAAGCCGCCTGCACCAGCACAATGCAAAAGAGAGCGCCAATGAATACCTCTGAGGGATAGACATCCGCCGATTTCACCGTCACGATTTTCGGAGCGAGGGCAGTTGTCCCCAGCGTAAAAACCAACAGGGCAAATTGCGGATGCCTGAGAATGGCGATGAAGGCGGGTAGCAGCAGGAGACCAGCACAGACGGCAATGACGATGGTAAGCGGGAAAGCCGCCAGAATCTGCCCACCAAAAACGCCGATGAGACAGGCCACGGCGATCAGCAGAAGGCGCGGCCACCAGAAAGCGAGTCGCTGCCGCAAGAAAAGGCGGTGATAGTAAGCCTGATGCCGCTTTATCTGTGTTTCCAGGTCAGGCGTTCCCCCTCCTGGGGGAAGGGGAGGCCTGTTGGAAAAGGAATCAGTGATCTGCATAGCGCTAGCTCTTACTCATTTCCAGGGCGTATATCCGGGCGACGCGGAGAAACAGGCAGTTGCTGCATCTGTATCGGCACCATGCCAGGTAGAGATGGCAGCGACCCGGGACGCAGTGTTCCACCGGGAGTCGGAGGAGGAACCGGCACAGGTGCTGATTGGGGAGCCGGTGAAGGTGCTACTGACGGCTCAGGACGCGGTACAGGGGAATGGCCGTTGCCATTGCCGTTGCTATGACCATTGCCATTTGCTGAAACCGTTACGGAAGTCCACTCCTCTTTCAAAGTCTCAGCGGGCATAGCCGTTGCGAAGTAGCGATTCTTCTTGCGCCTTGGCTGGCGATTCATAATGATGCCGGCAGGAACGTGCGCCAGTGAGGTCAGCACCTCTTTTGCCCGCAGCAGAAGCGACATTTTATCATCGCCATAGTTCATGACAACAGCCACACCATCGACCATCGTGGCAAGCAGAGCGGCGTCGGCATTTTCCAACAGAGCCGGTCCTTCAATGATGACGAGATCGGTTTTCTTGCGCAACTGGCTGAGGATGGCGGGGAACTTCTGCGCCAGGACAAAGGAGGGGTCATCCAGCGTCGAGCCGCCGGAGACCAGCCAGATATTTGGCGTATTGCTGCGCTGCACAACGGCATCAACCGGCTCACCCATCGGGGCTTTGAGCAGGCCGCTCAAACCAATGCCACCGGGATTAATGCCAAATGTCAGGTGCGTTGAGGGTCGGCGCAGATTGCCGTCGACGACGACCACGGTGCCACCGCCGCGCGCTACCGTTGAGGCAATGGCTGCCACGACGGTCGATTTCCCTTCGGCGACCTGCGGGCTGGTCACCAGCAGCGCAACACCCTGCGGGGCCTGCCACTGCGCGGGGAGAATACGAGTCAGGCGCAGATTGGCACAGATATCGGCAAATTCCTGCGCAATCTCACCCGTTGGACGGAACAAAACGCTCTTGATGTCTGTCTGCTTCCTCAAGCCGCCCAGGTAGGCCAGACCAAGCTTCTCCTTGACGAGATCTTCACCATAGAGATGACCATCCAGCGAGACCAGTATAATCATCACGAGCAGTCCCAACACCAGGCCGGCAGCGGCCATGACACCAATAATCTCCGTACCTTTGCTGGCTTGAGTAACAGTGGCCGGAAGAGCTTCTGCTGAAACAAAGACATCCGCCTTCACCGATGGCGGCAAGGTTTGTAAGGTTGCTTGGAGAGAATCGATGTTGTGTGTCACATCGGTCAGGTTGTTATTATAGATGGTGTAGTGCGGATCAGAGGTTGAAGCAAGGGAAGCAATTTCCGCCTCGTACTGCTTTTTCTGATTCTCCAGCGTTGCAATCTGGCTATTCAAAGAGTTGATCTTTGAGGTCAGATCGCTCATGACTTCGGCCGTCTTATATTGCACGTATCCATTCGCAACATCATTGGCGATCATGACGGCATCGGCAGGCTTCGGAGCGGTAGCCGTCAGAGTAAAGAAAGATGTTGTTGTTGAGGGCGCTGTTACCGTCACATCCAATGTGAGGTCCAACGGAGTAAAGTGATGGGCCTTCAACTCAGGATACTTGCTGTAGACATATTGCATCACTCCCAGCGTCACAATTTCAGCAGCATCGTTCGCCGCCTGGGAGATACTATCTGTAGAGTTTGCATTTTGACCGGGATAGGTTGTGCCGGGAGCGCCTGCGTCAACAAGCATGGTTGCCGTGGCCTGGTAGGCTGGTGGCAATGCTTTCGCAATGCCGATACCTACCAGCGTTGTGACCACCAGGCAAACTGCAATGGACCAGGCGTAACGCTTCATACTCGGGAAATAACGCTTCAAGGTCTCTCCTCCTTAAACCAAATCAAGAAACAAGCTTTCTTTCAGCATACACATCGGCATATACAGCAAACGCCTGCCTGCGATAGGGTAGTCTCATACGCGCATTTCTATGAACCTATACAACATGAGTTGCAGTGTAGCAGCATGCGCGTCGCAACTCCCTGAAACATATGTTGCGTTCCGGTGATGATCTTGCATCCACGGTTACGATTTCTCAACCAACTTGCACGTTTCTCAGGCTTCAAGAGAAGAAAACCTTCAACAATTCAACCTGAGCATCGAAAGAGATGTTGTTCTGGTCAGTCGAATAGAAGGCGACTACGCCCTCTTGCACACCTGAGCCGTTTAGCTGATAGTGGACGGACTGGCTAAAGTCAACGTAGCCAGAGGAGGCCGGGCTGCTAATCGGACCGGAGTCACCAACGATGGTGAAGTTATCATCGTAGAGTACGACATGACCGAGGATACTGCCGCTGGCATTCGTGGTGCCATTCACGGTAACGGGATTTGTTACCTGTGTCCCACTGGCAGGGCTGGTGATCGATGTGCCGGTATCGAGCGGCACGAGCTGGCTGACCTCGAAGATGTTGTTGACGTTCCCATCCAGGCGGAAGAGCGTCGCCGTAAAGCCGCCGCCGCCGGTACCCTGGTTGGTGACCTGAACAACATAGGTTGCCTTTGCATTATTAAATGCGATGTTTTGCGAAGTGACATTCGTCCAGTGGAACAATTCATAGGCCAGCCTGTGCAGCACTTCGCCACCATTCAGACGCCAGGCGTTCTGGCCTGCGACAGTTGTATCGGTTGACGATGCCAGCGCCTCGGATTGCTCAGCCTGATAATGGGTCACGTCAGGATAGATGCCAGGGAACAGGATTTGCTGGAAGGTTGCGCTGCTCGCGTTCCACTGGTATTCCTTAAATACATTCGGCCCAATGGGGTCATTCGAGGCATTTTCCGCGATCAGCAGCGTATTGGCAGGGCTGATAGAAGCCTTCCCCTGCACCAGACCCAGCGCAGAGAAGCGTTTGACCGGGGTGCCGGTCAGATTATCATAGACGTAACAGTCCATTTTAGCGTCCGGCGTATAATAGCGCACGACGACCAGTGCGGTCAGCGCGCCGTTTTGCTCCAGATTGCCACAGGTGACCTGCTGTACTTTATTGACATTGGTCTTTGTTCCCAGCAGGCTATCCCAGTTGATGGACAGAGTGGGACAATTGGAGACCTGCAGCGTAATAGGCGTAGGCTTGAAGGCGGGCGTTGGGGTCAGAGTCGGCGTCGGGGCAGTGGTAGGCGTCTCCGTCGCAAAATCGCTCGCGCCCGCCCCCTGAGAAGGTGTTGGGAAAAGGCTGCACGCGCTTAATAGGAGCAGCAGACAACAGAGCAGAAGACCGCAGCCAGCAGCTATCACGCCACCATGCTGTATCGGTTGCCTGGAACCCTTCTTTTCTTTGAGCAATCGCATATGTCGTATTTCCATCTCTCTCCGTACCTCGCACAAAAAATAAATGATTGCTGAGTATTTTGCCTTCCGGGTTTTCCATTGCCCCTCATCATCTCCTCCACTTTCCCAATATCAGACTGTTGAGAATAGCGATGCGAGAACGTCCTACTGCATGTATCGGCCTCTCAGAGAAAATGTTTATAGCTGCCCCCACACAACTCGCAGCTATACATTTCGCGTTGATCGTTTCTCAACCAGTTTTGGGACCGAGTGGGAGGAAAGCACCTCACTCGCCCACCCTAACTGAAAAACGGCATATGAAACACGCTGTAACATCGATAAACACCAGTAGGACTCCTTCCTCATAGCAAGGACGGTACAAAGAGCAAGCAGTAACTTTCTCCCCCTTTTCGTCCAGATAACTCAGATAAGGGAAGATAATTTGTCAGGGATTATGCACATGGTTGTCATTTCTTTACTCTAAGCCAGCAATAACAACCGGTTTATCACCCGTCATTCACAGGTTTCTATCCATACCTGCACTACTCTATGAGCGTCTTCTCCTGGAGATAGAGCATACACACCGATCAACGAAAGTGGGCATACATCACGATAATGAGTATTATGGACACGATCAAACCAGTGTACTGGGGCGCGCGGTCTTCCTATAGATTGGCGACGAACCGGCTGCGGCTCCTGCCGGATTTCATTATCATCGGCACGCAGCGAGGAGGGACAACTTCTCTCTATTACTACCTGGTAGAATATGCCGGTGTCGCCCCCGCACAGCATAAAGAGGTACATTTCTTTGACGATCACTTCCAGCAAGGCATGCGCTGGTACCGGGCACAGTTTCCGACCGTCACGCAAAAGTATCTGACAGAGCAGGTGAGCAGGCGACGCTTTGTGACGGGTGAATCCAGCCCTTACTATCTTTTTGACCCGCGCATTCCTGCAAGAGTGCGAACCGCTCTACCAGAGGTGAAACTGATCGTTCTGCTGAGAAACCCCGTTGACCGCGCCTATTCCCATCACTGGCTTTCAACGCACGAGGGGCACGAGACGCTGTCGTTCGAGAAGGCGCTTCGCCTTGAGGAGGAGCGACTGCGTGGAGAGGAGGAAAAAATGCTGGTCGATGAACACTACGAGAGCTACAACCACCGGCACTACGCTTACCTGGGACGTGGAGTCTACGTCGATCAGTTGCGTACCTGGCTGCGTTCTTTCCCCAGAGAGCAGTTTCTGATTCTTAAAAGTGAGGACCTCTACCAGAATCCGGTGGCGATTACAAAACAAACGCTCGAGTTCCTGGGCCTGCCTCCTTCTGTGCTCAACACGCAGAAGGAATTCAAACAGTACCGGGAACCAGTGCCGAGGGGATATAAGAACAACGAAAAACCGCCGCGCATGGACCTGGAACTGAGAAAGGATCTGTCGGCCTATTTCAAACCCCACAATCAACGATTGTACGACTTATTAGGACGCGATTTTGGATGGGAGTAACGAACGCCATCCTATCCCGCAAGGATGATCTCCCGTGGTCACCCTTCGCCCATCGCGTAGGGGCGGTCCTTTGTGGTCGCCCACGGCAGCTTAGAATAGCAAAGGAGCATACCCATATGACCACTATAGATAAGGATGTATTGAGGAAAGCGTACCGGGCAACCACAAACCCGCTACGGCTTCTGCCAGACTTTATCATCATCGGAGTGCAGAAAGGCGGTACGACATCGCTCTATCGCTATCTGATAGAGCATCCCTCGATTGCCCCTATCTATGTCAAAGAGCCGCACTTTTTTGATGTCTACTTCCATAAGGGGCTGGGCTGGTACCGGGCGCATTTTCCAACGCTGACGGAGAAATACGCAACTCAACTTGTACGAAAGCAGAAGTTTCTCACCGGCGAGGCCAGCCCGTACTATCTGCTTCACCCCCTGGCCCCCAAACGAGTCGCAGCGACCTTGCCGCACGTAAAACTCATTGTCCTGTTGCGCAACCCGGTCGACCGCGCATACTCGCAGTACCAGCACCAGCGCCGCCAGCCGGGCGTTGAGCCGCTCTCCTTTGAAGAGGCCATCGAGCGCGAGGCGGAGCGGCTGGCCGGGGAAGAGGAGAAAATGCTGCAAGATGAGCGCTATACCAGTTTCAACCACCGCCACTACTCTTACCTGGCGCGGGGAACGTACATCGAGCAACTGCCGCGCTGGATGAAAATGTTCCCGCGCGAGCGGTTCCTGATTCTGAAAAGTGAAGACCTCTTCTCCAATCCGGCGGCCATTGTGGGGCAGACACTGGAATTCCTGAACATTCCGGTCAGTAAGGAACAGCGAGAGAAGGCGTACAGGCCGTTCAACGAAGCACGCTACGAGCCGATGGCCCCAGAAACTCGCGCACGCCTGATCGAGCACTTCAAGCCGCTCAATGCGCGACTCTATGAATTTCTCGAACGAGATTTTGGATGGGATCAATGACATGCCAGCAACAACAGACGCACCAACACCGCTTTTAGAGAAGTTGTATCGTGCAGGGACTTCCCCGCTACGCTTGCTGCCTGATTTTCTGATTATTGGAACGCAGCGCGGCGGCACTACCTCTCTCTATAACTACCTGGCGGATCACCCCTGTATCGGAGCCGCTTCGATCAAAGAGGTTCATTTCTTCGACAGCGCCCATTTCAAGCAGGGGGAGATATGGTATCGCGGCCATTTTCCGACCGTGTGGCAGAAATACGCGACTGAGCGCGGGCAGAAACAGAAGTTTCTCACCGGCGAATCCAGCCCGTACTATCTGTTTCATCCCCATACAGCGAAGCGCGTGGCCACGCTGCTGCCGCAAGTCAAACTGATCGTGATGCTGCGCAACCCGGTCGACCGGGCCTACTCCCACTATTACCACGAGATCGCCGGTGGACATGAAAAGCTTCCCACATTTGAAGATGCTATCGAGGGCGAGGAAGAGCGGCTGCGCGGAGAGCAGGAGAAGATGCTGGCCGATGAACAGTATCACAGCTACAACCACCGCCACTACTCCTACCTGGCGCGAGGCAGATATATCGAGCAACTTCCGGCATGGCTCGACCTCTTTGTGAAAGAGCAGGTCTTAATCCTCAAAAGCGAAGATTTCTACGCAGACCCGGCAGCCGTATACCTGCAGACGCTGCGTTTCCTGGATGTGCCGGAGGTGACACTGAAAGCTGAGCAGCAGGCGTTCAAGACGTACAATGAGACCAGGGCGCCAAAGATGAATGCCGAAACACGCAAGCGGCTGCTGGATTACTTCGCGCCCTATAACGAGCGTCTTTACGATCGCTTGAACACGAATTTCGGGTGGGAGTAAGACGGTAGAAACAAAGTTCAGGAAAATCTTAACCGGATTGATAAATTTACAATCACTTCTTAACTGCTTCACTACCGACAAGCTTACCTGCATCTGCTACACTAATGGCGTCGAGGGATAAATATCAAAAAGAGGTAGTGAGAGACAGACATATGGACCAGATCAGTGTAGTAGTACCGCAGCGTGAGGAAGGGCCAGCTTCGCAGGTAGCTGCGGTCACGATAGGCATAGGCGTCACCAGTAGAGAGATAGTACAGGAGCCTGGTCGGCTGTACTATGTGATCAAACGCTTTCTTGACATCGTGCTGTCGGTTTCTGGCATTCTCATACTCATCCCGGTATTCGTTATCATCGCCCTCTGGATAAAGCTCGACGATGGAGGCCCGGTCCTTCATTTTCGAGAAATCGTTGGCATGCATGGCCGACGCTTTTACGCACTGAAATTTCGGACAATGATTCGTAATGCTGATGAATATCTGGCGAAACATCCTGAGCTGATGCGCAAGTACCAGCAGAACATGAAACTGATTGGTGATCCGCGCATCACAAGAGCAGGGCGATTCCTGCGCAAGACAAGCCTGGATGAGCTGCCACAATTATTTAATGTCCTGGTTGGGCAGATGTCTCTCGTAGGGCCGCGTATCATTCATCCCAGCGAGCTGTCGCGCTATGGTGAGTACGCGCAGAAGCGGCTCTCAGTCAAGCCGGGCATTACTGGCCTCTGGCAAATCAGCGGACGCCAGCACATCTCCTATGATGAGCGGGTTCGCCTTGATATGCAATACATCGATCATCGTTCATGTGCAACGGATCTCGTTATCCTCCTGAAGACGGTGAAGGTCTTCATCGTCCACACAGGAGCATGATAGCGACTAGTTTGGAGGAAAGTGTTAGCATGACTAACGCACGTGCGAAGTATCAGGCTCCTAAGCTTGAGGTACAGCGCCTCCGCGACCTGCCAATCGCCCTGGCATCGTCCGGCTGCCGCGTTACCCCGAGCAAGAACGCCGTTAGCTGCTCTACCTCTGGCACCGGCGGGCGGACTGGCAACTAGTCTTTCCTGTTAATCCAGAGAGCAAGAATCCTCCAGGTGGATTCGGCTAGCCATCCACCTGGAGGATTCTTGCACCGGTTGAACATACGGAATTCGCAATGCGCCGCCTTGAGTGCCTTGCAAGTCGTATGTTCAATTTTTTCATAGGACAAATTTCTTATCGTTTACCCAAATTGATCTGTTATGTCGACTCTTATCTTATAATTTAAAGCGCTTTATCTAAAGAACAGGATAAGAGAAGCAGCCGTTCATAAAAGTACCGCGTTGAGAGGAAGGAACAAAACTTGCTGCCTGTATCACAGGACAATCGTCTCCAATCTGCCATCGATTCTCTTTTCATCGAGGCACTACGCCAGGGGCAGACCCAATGGTTCCGTGTGAGTAGTGGCAGCATGCACCCCTTGCTCAAAGTGGGCGATGCCATCTTCATTGAGCCAGCGCGGAAGATTGGTATTGGAGAAATCGCTGCCTTCGAGACAGAAGAGGGACTGGTTGTTCATCGCATCGTCGACATTCAGGTAAAGGATGGGAATGTCCGATTATTACAATTGCCGGATGTGAATCTGCAAGCTAGCTGGATAAGCGAGTCTGCTATTGTTGGGCGTGTGATTGCCATTCGACGAGGGAGGCGGCAGATAGATCTCAGCCATCCACTAGCCCGATGGTTTGGAAAAGTTACATCACATATCCGTTATCGTCTATACCTGGAGAGAGAGACAACATTATTGAGGCTGGCCTTACGTGCAAGTTCGCGCCTGCTCTTAGTGGTGGGCAACAGGTGTATTGAGTATGGTTCCAGAACGGCTACAGCGCCGGAATTTCCCGGTTTGGAAGAGAGATACCGTGTGTAGAAAGCGTTTTGTCTGGTGAGGAGAAATACATGTTGAAACGCAATGACACTGTTCTGTGGCGAGAATTGGATGGGGAAGCTGTTCTCCTTGATTCCAGAGCCGGTTGCTCCTATAACCTCAATCAGGTTGGTACGTTGATCTGGAAACTGCTCGATGGTACACATAGCGTCGCTGAGATTGTCGCGGCGATCTGCGCCTCTTACGAGGTAGAAGCTGAGCAAGCGGCTCAAGATGTAGAGCAGCTTCTTGAAGAACTGGAGAAGCACAACCTCTTGGTCAAGGCTTCATCTGCCATTCATCCTTCCGCGTGACGCCTATGCCAGACCATTCACTGCTCAATATCAATACACTGTCTGAGCTTGCCCCTTCTGCGCAGCCAGAGCTGCGTCAGGTCTTTTTTTTCCACGATGTGCGCATTGTCTGCCGGACAAACCACCCCCGTATCCTCCTCCTGCTGGAAAAAATGCTGGAGGCATTTCCAGAGCCAGAGATGCTGCGCGGGGAGGCGTGCTACAGCATCTATTGTTACGATGACGCCTCGCAGTTTCCGCTGCAACTGCCTCCCAGACGTACACGAACAGAAACACTGCGGCTGCTGACCAACACCAGGCTCAAATGCTACAAAGCGCAGGGCGCGACAGAATACCAGAGCTACGAAGCGCAGGCAGAGGTCAATGCCCCGGTTCTGAGCATCATTTACCCGGAAGAGCACGAGGCCGTGACCGAGCTTGAGCCGCTCAAGCGGTATCAAGAGACATTTTTGCAGCGCTACGTCTTTTTGATTGCGTTGGGGCAACTGATGCGTAAATTCGGTTTTGAACCCTGCCACAGCGCCGCCATTACAGCTCCCTGGGACAACAGCCAGGGGGCGCTTATCCTGGGCCATTCCGGCAGCGGGAAAACGACGCTGAGCCTCGGCTGTGCTCTATCTGGCTGCGGCTTGCTGGGCGACGATCTGATTATGCTGCGCGCGGATGGACAGGAACAGAAAATCTGTGCTTATTCAATCTTTCAAGAGGTCTCAGTGCGCGCAGGCTCGCTTGATCTCTGGCCCGCGCTGGAGTTCCTGCGCAGTTACCCGGTGGATGCCCGTGACAAGCGCTATTGCTTGATTGAGCATCTTCGTCCGGGTATCAAACGCACCAGGACACCTGTTGACATCTTGATTTTCCCATCCCTGACCGACGAGGCCAGCAGCGCCCTCACGCCCCTGAGCAAGGCCAGGACGCTGCAAATGCTCATTGACCTCTGCACCAGCAAAAGCAATTCCAGAATGAGCTACCCACGAGCGCAGGAGCGGTTATTTTTCCTTTTAAGCGATCTCGCGCAACAGGCCAG
Organism: Ktedonobacteraceae bacterium; assembly: GCA_035294125.1. Taxonomy (GTDB): domain Bacteria; phylum Chloroflexota; class Ktedonobacteria; order Ktedonobacterales; family Ktedonobacteraceae; genus CADDYT01. Next base: position 46,581 of record DATGLM010000046.1, read on the forward strand.
CGGCTACCACCTTGCTGTCGCACGCGGCGCCAGCGATGGGCCTCGGCTTGTGCGCGCACTTTTTACAGGCGAACCTCATGAGTGAGAATCAGGCAGGCACAGAGGGCACACAGGACAGAGAAGGAACGTTTCCGCGCCCGATACGCTTACATGGCTATGGGCAGCGCGGCAGCGGCCTGTTGGGAGCGTATGGCAACGACAACAGCGGCCACAACCCCTGGTATGTAACGCCTTCGCCAGAAACGCCGCCGCAGTTGCCCGGTTTCAACGCATCCGCCGATATTGATAAGATGGACACCCTGCGCTGGCAGGCGGTGTTGCCGTGGACTGAGGAATCGGAGCCGGCGTACAGGAAAACAACGCAGCGCTTCACCCCTGAGCCAGAGGTTGAGGAGAGTGAAGATATTAGCCTGCACTCTACACTCATACTTCCCGCCATGCCAGCCCTCTCACCTCCTGTCACTAAGGATGCTGTACATACAAAGCCAGCGGAACAGCAGCCAATCTATGAGAGCACGGGACTGGCGAGGAGACTCGAAAAGAAGCGCCTCATCGAAGAGAAGAAGCTGAGCTGGCAAGATGTGCGCCAGTTCAGTCAGTTCGTCACACCATTTAAATGGCAGATTCTCGGCGCTTTCCTGCTCACGGTCGGCGTCGGCCTGACCGCGCTGCCTTTGCCCTTTATCCTGAGCACCATGATCGATCAGGTCTTTCACCAGGACAACGTCTCTATGTTCATCTGGTTGCTGGCGATTCTGCTGGGTGTCTTCATTGTCGAAGAGTTATTCAAGTATTTCAACCGCAACGTTATCGGCAATTTGAGCCGCTCGGCCAACCTCCTGATTATCTATCGCTTCTACCAGCACATGCTGCGCCTGCCGCTGGCTTTTTACCAGGGAATGAGCAGCACCGGGCAGATATTGAGCAGGCTGAACGAAGTGAACTCCGCGCAGCAGACGGTCCTCCAGATGCTCATCGATGCCGCCGTCAACTCTATATTGACCGTTATCTACGTTGGCGTGCTGTTCGTGACGGACTGGCGGCTCTCCCTGGCCGTTCTGGCGGTTTCCCCACTGTATATGGGAGTCAGCCTCTACTTCAACCGCAAAACACGGCAACTGAGCCGCCAGGTGCTGGAAACGTATGCAGTGATGAACGGGGCGATGTACGAGGGACTGACCGGGCTGAAAACCGTGAAGGCGCTGGCAGCGGAGCATCGCTTCGGGCGCAAAGTCAAGAAGCTGATCATGATAACTAATCAGATCTCCTTCCGACGCACCATCTTCCAGTCCGAGGCGAACCTGGTGATTGGCATTGTGCAGGCAGTCTGCGTCATCGCCATTCTGAGCTTCGGAGGCTATCTGGTGTTGAGTAAGTCCCTGCAAGCCGGTCAGCTCGCGGCGTACATCCTGATCCTGCGCGAGCTGGCGACACCGGTCTCTACCCTCAACGGCATCAATCAGCAGATACAGGCGGCAGCCGTCGCCATTGATCGCCTGTTTGAAATACTGAATTATCCAGAGGAGGCGAACTCGGAGAAGGGCATCGAGATTGAACAGGTGAGAGGCCATATCACACTGGAGCACGTCAATTTCTCCTACACGCCAGGCATCGAGGTGCTGCATGATATCAATCTCGATATTCAGCCAGGAACGACAGTCGCCATCGTAGGACGCAGCGGCGCGGGCAAGACGACCATCTCCAACCTGCTCATGCGCTTCTATGCTCCCGATAGCGGGCGTGTCACCATCGATGGGTATGATCTGAAAGATCTGAAGATCGAGAGCCTGCGCAAGCAATTCGGTGTGATCCTGCAAGACGAATCGCTCTTCAGCGGCACCATTGAGGACAACCTGACCTTTGGCCTGCTGCGCAAAGTCTCCTATGAGGAGATGGTAGAGGCCGCACGCAATGCCAACATCCTGGATTTCATCCAGTCGCAGCCGCTCGGCTTCAAAACGGTGCTGCACGAGCGCGGCCAGAGCCTGTCTGGCGGGCAGAGGCAGCGCATCGCCATCGCGCGCATGTTCCTGCGCCAGCCCCGCATCCTGGTGATGGACGAGCCATCCTCCGCGCTCGATAATGAATCCGAAGCCCTGATCCAGCAAGCCTTGAAACGACTGACAAAGGGCCGCACCACCTTCATCATCGCCCACCGTATGAGCACCATTCGCGACGCCGACCGTATCATCATCATCGACAAAGGCCGTGTGGTGGAGCAAGGCACCCACGACGAGCTACTGGCACTAAGGGGCATCTACTGGCACCTGTACAATAGCTACGGGCGTGTCTAACAAAGTCCGGCCAATCCATCCATCATGACGGAGAGCAGGCAGGCTTTATCATCCCAGCTTCGACTCTTCCTTAGTTTTGAACGATTGCGGCTCGTCAAGCACTGCGCCGTCGCGATTGCCGAGGATGTCAGTGTGATTCTGAACAGAAAGACCTATCGTATCAGATGACTCGTATTATATGGTACAGCTAGCCAAAAAAAGGAAGAAGATTGTTGGCAACTAACGGTCTTCCCTGGCCGATTTTCCCTTTCTGCCATTCAACAAACTCATGGGCAACTTGCCATGTAGAAGGTGCCGATCATGTCAGGTACATCTTCTGCCCCCTGAGCGGGCGCCGCCAATCAGTTCGATCTCGTTGAGGAAGAAGACGGCGATGAGGCCGAGAATCATCAGCACGAGGCTGAAGATAAGGGCTTTATGACCTTATAGTCAAATTTTTATCATGCAGGTCAAATAATGTCAAGGGGAGACGAACCAATAAAAGCTGTCCTCGAATACCGGTACATTGTATTGACATCCCATAACAATTCTGGTATCGTATCAGGTAGGGAGTAAGAGAACGAGAGGAGAAAACACTTCGTGACCATCTCATGTCAGCTCCGGCTGTTGATTGCTCGCGTGAACGTAGAACGCGCCCGGCAGGGGAGACCACCATTGAGTTTGCGCCGCCTCGCCGAAGAGAGCGGGGTGTCGTTGAGCGTGCTCGCCGCCCTGAACACGGGACGCAGCCAGCGTATCGATTACGCCACCATTGACCAGCTCCTGAGCTATTTTAGCCGCTACTTCGCAGTAACTACCAGCGACCTGCTGGTCTTCAAACAGCGAGACGAGGAAGAGATAGCCGTTTCGATCAGCCAGGGAGCATAGCGTAAGAAAAGAGGAACTTGGAGAACCTATTATGGCAGTTACATTGAAATCACGGCAGGAAATCGCGCAGTTGCGCAAGGCAGGGCGACTGGTCGCCGAAACGTATGAAGTGCTGCGCCCGTATGTAGTGCCGGGGGTGAGCACGGCAGAGCTTGATCGTATCGCGGAAGATTATATTCGCAGCAAGGGTGCGAAGCCAATTTATAAGGGCTATGGTGCACGCCCGGCGCGCAACGGGCAGCCAGCGATCCCACCATTCCCGGCAACCATCTGCGTCGCGGTCAACGAGGTGATCTGTCACGGCATTCCCAGCAAGAAACAGATACTCAAGGAGGGCGATATCGTCGGTATCGACATCGGCGTGCTGCTAAATGGCTGGGTTGGCGACTCGTGCGTCACCTTCGGCGTAGGCAGGCTCGACCCAGAGGCCCGGCGCTTAATGGACACGGCGCAGAAGTGCTTGCAACTGGGCATCGAGCAGGCGCGAGCAGGCAATACCATCGGCGATATCGGCGCGGCCATACAGCAGTATGCCGAGGCGCAGGGCTTCTCGACGGTGCGCGAACTCGTCGGCCACGGCGTCGGCCACTCGCTACATGAAGAGCCGTTTGTGCCGCACTTTGGCAAAGCTGGCACGGGCATGCGCCTGCGCTCCGGCATGGTCTTCACCATCGAACCCATGATTAACGCCGGTTCGCCCGCCATCCAACCGATGCCCGACCGCTGGACCATCCGCACCGCAGACGGCAAACGCTCCGCCCAGTTCGAGCACACCCTGGCAATCACGGAAGGCGAAGCGGAATTGCTGACGCTGCCTTGATGATATGCTCGCTTACTTATCATCAGGACTTCCCGAAATCAGGTCTGCTGCCTCCCCGGACAGGTGGGCATGCGAGGCCCAGGCTTTGAGTGCGCCTGCTAACCTCCCGTTAGCATAAGCCAACTCGATGAGGGTAATGGAGCAGTTGTGATTTTCCCGGCCTCTGAACTGCTCTACGTCCACGTCCTGGCAGAGATCGCGCAGAGTGGCGGAAATGATGCCGCCATGAGCGACGATGATGATGTTTTTGCCGCTCTTGTTGCTCACGACCTGCTTGATGCCTTTTTCCTCCTATTTTGACGAGTAGTAGAGAGCAGAACGGCATAGACCAGCGCGGCATCCATCACCTCATTTTCACTGGCAAGCACCATGTCCAGCAGGTCATCCCAGTCCTTCAGGACGGCATCCACGCACATGCTCATGACGATGCCCGTTGCCCTGCTCTTTCGCAATTTCCATGCAGCAGTAGAGGCCGCGCTGTTCGCAGCAGGCTCCTTCGTGAGCCTCGGACTCAAACTGGATGGTCGTGTGGCCGATATGATATTTCTCGTTGAGCATGTTCGTCATCGATTGCATGATAGCTGCGCTTTCGCTGGGGGGCAGATTGTCGATGAGGGTGTGGCACGAGAGAGCGTAGTGGTAGCTGGAAATGCTCCAGACGTGCAGGTCATGAACGCTCTGGACGCCTTCGATGTTCTCGATATCCCTGACCAGGTTCGGCATAGAAATGCCCTTCGGCGCGGCTTCGAGCAGGATATTGATGGTCTCATACAGGATGCGCCACGCCCCGACGGCAATGAGCAGGGCAATGCCCACGGAGAGCAACGGGTCAACGATGGTCAGACGAGTGAGCAGGATGATGATGCCGGCGACAATGACACCAACGGATGCCCCGACATCACCGAAGACGTGCAACATGGCGGCACGAACGTTGAGATTGCCTTCCTCTTTGTGCAGGCCAAAGCCGATGTAGAGGTTCACAATGATGCCGATGCCTGCCGCGATAAACATTGCTACCGGCTGAATCGGCTCTGGATGCTGGAAACGCTGGATCGCTTCCCAGATGATGGCGGCGGCGATGAGAATGAGCGTCACGGCATTGGCAAGGGCGGCTAGAATGCCGACGCGGTGGTAGCCAAAGGTCTTGCTCGCGTTGGCAGGCCGCTCTGCCTGCACGGCGGCGAACCAGGCGAGGCCGAGCGCGAAGATATCGGTAACGACGTGACCGGCATCGGAGAGCAGGGCCAGCGAATTGGCGAGTATGCCCCCTACGACTTCGGCTGCAAGAATAATGAGCGTCAAAAAGAAGGCGAGACGCAGTGTCTGCTTCGCCATGCCATGCGTATGATTGTGGCGGTGATGCTCATGGCCCTGTCCAATGCTCATACTGGCACCTCTGTTTCCCTTAGCGTACTGACAAAAGGAACCACGCCCTCACCGGACTCGCTGGCATGCTCCATACCAAGCTGCAACAACTGGCACACGTGCTCATCGATCAGCCGGTAGTAGACGACGCGGCCAACCTTGCGCATAGAGACGATTTTGTGATTGCGCAAGACGCGCAGTTGGTGGGAAATGGTTGTATCGTCGCGGCCCATGCCACTGGCAAGATCGCAGACGCAAAGCTCGCCCGTCGGAGCTGAGAGCAGCGCATAGACCACCTGCAAGCGCGTTGGATCGCCCAAGACACTGAAGATCTCAGCAACACGCCCGGCCAGCGCAGCAGGCAGCAGGTTCTGGCGCACCGCCAGCATATGTTCGGGGTGAATAGCCCGCTCCAGGCACACATCCTCTCCGCCAACATCTCTCTCCACAGCCGTTTCCTCCATTCGCATACCTATAAAAATGAAACTATTTTATGCATATCTGTACAAGTATGCAACTATTTTTCATTTGTATTATACGTCTTTTCGGCAGGAATTACAAGCGCGGCAGGCATTTTTCTTGCATATCATCTTACCGGCATGTTAAACTAGAGGGTGTTTATTTCATCTAAAGAACAAACTATGCATACGTGGTGGCGACGTACACAACTCCGCCTGGCACTCGTGTATGGCATTATCGCCCTTATCCTGATAGCGATCGGCGTAACGGGGCAGATACGATTGCTGAACGAGGTAGGGAAGACATTTGGCGGCTTTTTCTGGGCCATCGATACGGATGGACGGGTAGTTGTTGTCTCGACCGCTCCGCAGCAGCCTCCATTTAACATCTCTGCCGGTTCCGTGACCAGCGTCGACCATATTGTGAGCGCAAAATTGAAGGATACACAAGGCATAATGCTCTCCTACAGCGGTCGCGACGCGCTCACAAAAGCATACGAGCATGCGCAGCCGCAGCAGCAGATCATCTATGGCATCGAGCACGACATGAAGCCAATCACCTCTATGCCGCGCCCGGCTGTCACATTCACGTGGGATATGTGGTTGCAAAGTTACGGCCTCACCTTCATCGCGGGGCTGAGCTGGTTAGTGGTCGGCTTCATTGTCCTGCTGATGGCGCGAGCATGGGTGGACGCAGTAGAGGGTCTAACACTCCTGCCCCCGGCCATGCTCTTCCTGCTCTACAGTCACTGGGGCAATGTGCAGAGTTCCTATCCGGCCGATAGCGTGTTCCAGTTGCTCTGGATTCCCTCGTTCGCCCTGCTTGGTGCCGCCTTCATTCACCTGAGCCTGACATACCGACCGGACGCGCTGAACAGGCAGCGCGGTCCGGGCCTGGCACAGGATGTACTGCCCTATGTGCCCTTGCTCGGCCTGCTTGCCTACGAGTGGAGTTCCTACCTGTTCAAAGGGAGTGTCCCAACACAAATCAATCTGACACTTGCCCTCGGCTATGGAACATTGGGTGGCGTATTGAGTTTCATCATCGGCATAACTTCGCTGGTGCGTGTGAGTCGCTGGCGCGCCAACTCCAGTATCTCGAGCATCCAGCGCCGTCGCCTGGTCGACCTGCTCACATTATGGATTGGCGGCGTCGGCCTCGGTTTCTGCGTGGGCATCCTGCCCATCTTGCTCACCGGTAGAACGCTACTGCCGCTGGAAATCTTCTTTGTGCTGGCGGCTGTCTACCCCATCCTGCTGCTCTACGCCATGCGTTCGCTGCGCATGATCGATCGCTTGCAGTTGAGCCTGGAACAGCGCGAGCGAGCATTGCACGAACGCGAGCAAGCCCTGCGCGAGCAGCGACAGACGGCGGAGGAACTGCGCAAGACAATGGAAGAGTTGCGCCAATCGAATTATGAGCTTGAGCGGGCCACGTCGCTGCTGCTGCACGCCGACGCGCATCTGCGCTCCATCCTCTCGCAACGCATTCACGATCAACCCAAACAACAGGCGCTGCGCATCCGCTCCCTGCTCGGCCACTGGCAACACAAATTGAAAGTCGAGGCCGAACGCGACCCCGAAGGCAGGGTCTACGTTCCACCCGTCGTAGAGGCGCTGGGAAAGATACGCAAGATCAGCGAGGAGTTGGAGAGCGACCTGCGCGGGCTGCAACTGCTGGTCGAAGACGCCTACCAGCGGCGCAGTCTGGGCTTGAAGCTGCATCTGGAAAAACTTATTCGCGAGGATTTACCGGCGCTGCATTCCGAATCGCCATTGAAGGTACAGGCAGATCTGTGGGCGCTCGATGCGCTGGGTCACGACCTGGAAAAAAGCGAGGAGGGAGCAAAAATTGCCGAAGCCATCTCCTATACCGTCACGCAGGCCCTGCTCAACGTCTATAACCATGCGGGGGCCAGTTTCGCCAGCGTGCGCGCCGTCCGCAACAACGGCTTCCTCGACATTTACATCAACGACGATGGACGCGGCTTCGACCCCAACGCCCTCTCGCCGGATAAAACCAGTCTCTTCAAAGCACGGCTCAAAGCCCGCGAGGCCGGTGGTATCCTGGCTGTCACGTCACATACCCGTCCCGGCGCCCAACACGGCACCCTTGTGCAACTGCGCATCCCCATCCCACCAGTACAGGAATACTCACCACGCACCGGGCCACTCTCGGAATCGCGAGTACAGAGTCCGGGAGTTTAGAGGAGAGGCACCGTGTGCGAGCATTTTAAGGCAGCAGCACCAGCCAGACCCTGAATTCCTCCGGGCGTGGTTTCATACGCCTGCTATCACTCAGACCGCAGACCTGCATAGGCTTCGTAGGCGTGGGCAAGGAGGACGCGCCTGCCGGGGTCGCCGGGCGCGCCGTAGATAGAAAAGAAGGTGTAGAGTTCGCTGACGATGTTTTCGAGGGGGCCGACGTTCGGTTCACCTTTGCTGGTATAAAAGCCCATACGCAGCGCAATTTCTTCATTGCTCAGGCCCTGTGCGAGCAGTGAGGCGCATTCCTCCTGGCGTGGGGTGAGGCGCTGGCCGCGCAGCTTCTTGAACAGGTACTGCAACACCTCCGGGTCGATGAAGGTTTCGTGGCGCCGCACCACTACTGTCGCAATACGCTCCAGATACGCGGGTTCGATGTTGTTGAACAGAGCATAGCCATGCAGACCGGGCACGCTCCCGGCTCGCCTGTTCGCGCCGCGCGGCATGCCACGACGGCTATATTCGCGTCGGAAGACCTCCGCAGCCAGCGTCCAGCTTGGGTCCTGTGTGTAGATCACCACACGAAGGCCGGGCGCAATCTCAAGCAAAGCGCGGCCAAGCTCGATGCCGTTCTCCTCTCCCAGCCGCAAATCTGAGAGCACGAGCCAATCCGCCAGTTTGGGGTTACTGGCCTTATGTTCCTCACGCAGCGCTTCAAGCAGTTGCAGCGTGTCAGCCGTGTTACCTGTCTGAGCATGCAGGCGCAGCAACGGCGTCTCCTCCACAAAATCGCAGACGCCGCGCCGCTTCACAGGCGTATCATCAATCACGATGACAGAAATCGATGTTTCTCCCATGAGGATAGTATACTGTGCTTGCCACAAGTAGCGCAACAGGCAATCAGAGCTGAGGGCGAGGGAACAGGCGCAGGCAAGCTGCGCCCTGTTCCCTCGCCCTCGGCCTATTTTTCCTCCACATCTCTACGCATTACCCTGCCCCAGTTGTGGAGATTGGAAAGAATCGGCAAACAGGGGAGCGCTTCGCCCGATTCCATCACTGCTTGCATCGTCCGCATGATGCAGAGGAACGCGTGGGCGACGCTTTTGCTGTTTCTGGGAATTCGCGCGCGCTTCTGGCTGAGCAGATTGGCTGGCTCGCGCAGGGAATGTAGAGGAGAACAGGGGCAAAGCGGCACCGATTAACATGGCATCTTCAGCCAGACGAGCGGGAACGATTTGCACAGTTTCGCCTGCCAGCGAGCATTGGGTCGGCAGGGTAGAGCGAAGCTGGTCAAATAAGGCTTCGCTTGCCATGAGAATGCTGCCACCGAGAATAAGCTTTTCTGGCTTCAGGAGGGAAATATACTTGTCGAGAGCGACGCCGAGCCAGCGACATATTTCAGCGTAGACCTGCAAAGCTACGCGGTCGCCGCGTTCAGCCTCTTCCGCCAGCAAGTGAGGACCAAAGGTTTCACGTCCGGCGAGCCGCAGCAAGAGACTGCTTTCTTCGTCGCGGCGCAGCGCTCGCTGCACCATCTTCTGGATAGCATCGAGCGAAATAAGGGTGTTGATGCACCCTCGTTTGCCGCAGCCACAACGCGGGCCGTTCGCGCCGACGACAACAGGCATGTGGCAGGTGTGACCGAGGTAGGCAGCATCTGTGCGTTCCAGCTTGCCATCGATCAGCAGCGCAGCTCCCAGGACGGCATTCATATTGAGGAAAAGGAGCCGCTTCGCGTCGCGATGGAACTGATATTCAGCCAGCAGGGCGGCATCGACATCGACATGCAAGGAAACAGGCAGGCCAAAGCGCGTCTGCAAGAACTCGCGCAGGGGAAAGCCGTTCAGCGATGGGAGGGTTGGCACGATGAGCGGACGAGATGCAGCTGCATCCAGTGTACCGGGAATGCTGACACCGAGACCGCAGACAGCATAGCCCTCGGCTACGGCAAAGGCGAACATGGTTTCTATGGCTCGTACATACGGTTCCAGAGTCGGGATTGCCGGTCTTCCCCACAGTGTTTTTGTTTCGCTGCGTTGGAGAATGCAGCTTTGCCGGTCAACCAGTGCGATGATAGCCCTCTTCCCCCCGAACTCCACACTGATGGCGGCACTCCCGGCATTTGTCTCTGTCGTCATGAAAAGGCCCGCGTCTCTCTTCCAGCATTTAAATAGAACGTATGTTCTTACTTCAACAGGACTACAGGTCAGATACAAACACAATTACGACATTGAATGTAATTCAAGTATAGCCCGCCATCAGAACATCTGTCAAGGTCATTTGTTTCATAAATCTGTTCTAGAAGTATGTTCCAGGGGAATCTGCCCCGAATTTGTCAATCTTCCTGGCGCGTGGTACAGTAGAAAGGTGAGATAGTAGATATCCTATACTGGCAAGGAGATGAAAGATAATGGCTAATCCGAATCAGCCTGGAAATAATGCGCGTATTCCGAGGTCGCCCATCCTGGGACAGGGACACGGGCTGAGCGATGAAGAGGGCGAGATGATAGCCCAGATGATTCGCGAGGCACAGCATTCTGCCCGCGAGCTGCAAATCCCCGCCGAGGATCTGGCAAAAGAGGCTTCAACGCAGATGTCTCCTGAGACGGCGAAGGTGATTGAAGCCAGCCAGGTGCGCAGGATTTTGCACATGTTCAACCGGGATTTCGTCTACGGTCAGGGGCGCTTCGATGAATATAGCGGCGGCCTGATCTTCAAATGGGGCGATGGCTACTCGCGCAAGCATATCTGGGTCTCAGTCGAGAACGGCAACCTGCTGTTTGAAACGAGCCACTACAAGCAGTGCAACAAATCATACTGCACCGGCACCCATCACGTCCTGACGCCTGATCTTTACACTAACTGGGATCTGGTGAATCAGGAACTGGGCGACCTGTTCCGCCGTCCGGTGATAGAGACCACTGAAGATTAAGTCCCGCGAGGGAAGCAAGGACGTCTGAGTGAGTATACGCATTCTTGCGCTGGAAAAAGACCTCTTCTTTGCCGTGAAGATGCGCGACACGCTGCGCCATCACGGCATGGAGGTCATCACGGTGCGAACGCTGCCCGCGTTCGAGCAACAACTGGCGCTGAGCGGGGATGAGCGGCCAGCCCTGGCAATCGTGAACACGGCGACACAGGGGATCAACTGGGAAGCGGCCATCCGCCAGGCACGGGAACAGGGTTTGCCCGTGCTGGCCTTTGGTTCGCACATGGATCTTGAGGCACGAGCAAAGGCGCTGCAGGCGGGAGCAGGCAAGGTCGTCGCCAATTCCAAATTTACCAGCGACATGCCCGGTCTCGTCCAGCGCATGCTTTCCGAGCCAATGGCAGCGTCAATGGAGGAGGGCGAGGAAAACGAGGACCCTCACTCCTCCAACTTCTTCTCATAGAGAATCACTGCGAGGCCGTGGTAATTATCCCTGCCGACTTCGCGAAAGCCGTTTTTCTCGTAGAGCTTCTGCGCCGGTATTTGCAGGATCGAGGTATCCAGGTGCAGGGTTTTATAGCCCATGGCGCGGGCGCGGGCTTCGAGTTCGCTGAGGATGATCTGGCCCAGACCGCGCCCCTGGTAGTCGGGGTGGACGCGCATGCGTTTGATTTCGGCACGCTGGGGACCTGTGCGACGCAAGGCACCCATCGCCACGAAAACGCCATCCCATTCACCAATCAAAAATTCTCCCTGGTTGTTGAGATACGTTTCTTCGATGGCATAGACATCGTCATCCCAGGGACCACGCCCCAGGTAGGCCCCGGCCTGCCGAATGACAGACACATGCAAATATTCGACCGCCTCTTGATCAGCAGGGGTATACCGGCGCAGGGTAAACATGAAATCCTATCCTCATATCAGATATTGCGTCCTGCCGCTTCCCAGTATGGCTTGCGAATGATGTTCTTAAGCAGTTTGCCGGAGGGGCTGCGCGGCAGTTCGTCCACAAAGTCAACGGAACGGGGCCTCTTGTAGTCGGCGAGACGCTCACCACAGAAGGCGATTAATTCTTCCGCGCTGGCCTGCATACCGGGACGCAGAGCCACGATGGCTTTCACGGATTCGCCCCAGTGCTCGTCGGGAACACCGATCACCGCGACATCGGCAACGGCTGGATGGGCGCTCAGCACGGCCTCTATTTCCGCCGGGTAGATATTCACACCGCCTGAAATAACCATATCCACACGCCGGTCACAGATGTAGTAGTAGCCTTCTGCGTCGCGATAGGCGATATCGCCGACCGAGAAGAAGCCATCGCGCATGTTTTGCGCGGTCGCTTCCGGCTTCTTATAGTATTCGGCCAACCAGGCGTTGCGCACCCAGAACTCGCCGGGTGTGCCGTCCGGCACTGGATTACCCGCATCATCGAGCAGACGAATCTCGTGTCCGGGCGCGGCCTGACCGCAGGAACCGGGCTTGCGCAACTGGTCTTCGGGCCGAAGAATGGTCACAATGCCGGTCTCCGTTGCGCCGTAGAACTCCCAGAGCACCTCACCGAAACGCTCAGCCGCCTTCACCTTCAAAGCATAGGGACAGGGCGCACCGGCAACAATGATTTGCCGCAGCGAACCGGTGTCGTAATGTGCCGCCGTCTGGACTGGCACATCGCACATGCGCAGCAAGAGCGTCGGCGCGACAAAAGTGGTGGTAACGCGATAGGTATCGATAAGTCGCAGCGCCTCGACGGGATCAAACCCTGGCATAATCACCAGCGTCGAACCCAGCAGCAGGTGGATGCCCGCGAAAAAGTTGGGCGCGCTGTGGTAATACGGGCCTGCCAGCAGGTGGACATCCGATTCGGCCAGTCCAAAGGCCTGGACTACAGGCAGGAGATCGCTGACCGGCACGCCATACGGACGATAAGCCCCTTTAGGGTAGCCAGTGGTGCCGGAAGTGTAACTCATGGTAGAACCGGTGGAGCTTTCGCTGACCGGCGCTGCCGGGCTACCGCTTGCGATTAGCTCTTCATAGTGCAGCCAGCCACGCGGCGCTTTGCCCCCAATGGCGATATAGAGCAGGTCGCCCTGCACTTCTGGCCGCGCTCCCTCCACAATCTCACTAAGATCGGGACCAACCACAACTGCCCTGGCCTCACTATCGTTGAGCACATAGGCCACCTCTCGCTCGCGCAGCCGATAGTTGACCGTCAGATTAATGGCGGCAATCTTGCTGGCAGCTACGGCAGTCTCCAGCGCCTCAATCGAGTTGTGCGCCATGACGGCTACACGATCCCCGGTCTTTACACCCAGTCCTTGAAGAGCGTTGGCAAGGCGCCGGGCGCGATCATTCAATTGCGCATAGGTCAGCGTCCGCTCTCCGCAGATCAGCGCCGCTTTGTCCGGTCGAACAACGGCATGGCCATCCATATAATGAGGAGGCATATTTTCCTGCGTGGTCATCGCGTCGACTCCTTCTCCGGGCAACATCTGTACAACGGTTGTTTGCGACAGCCTACGAAGACGCAATCAGATACATCGATGCACTCATATGACCACATCGGTATGCCCACTGTCAATGTGCATAACTCAGGTGTGTCATTCTGACTGAGCGGGAGCGAAGAATGACCTGCGAGAGAGGCTTTTTCCTGTCGTGCGAACGGGCTTTCTTCATGATGTGTCATCAATAGTTGATGATTTTATAGCCGATTCAAGACAATGCTATGAATGAAACGAGGGATGGGCAGCGACAGGAGACCCTGTCCGATAGGGCGCTTCTGGTAATGAGTGATGGTTTGCTGGCGATAGGTCCATTTCGTGTGGAAGAGCGATTTTTGCGTCGGCAGAGGAAGCGGTGTAAGGTGTCGAAAACTCCGATAGCGCGGGCGGTGAGCCAGACGTCTGCTCATGCATGCTCCTTCCAGAGAATAGCAAGACAACAAACAGCGAAAAGCACAAAAAGACAGAAACACAGGAATCCGAAAAACACAAAAGAGATCTCTTCCTCTACTATATACGTCAGGAGAGACCTCTTTTTCTCACAATAAAATTGTTGTGTTTCTCGGTTTTCTGTATTTAGAAGCCGCAGCCACAACTGCGCGCTTCACCACCACCGCTGGCGGTGCGGAAGGAATGGCCGCAGCCGCAGCTGGAGACCGCGTTGGGATTGTTGACGGTGAAACCAGCACCCATCAGGCTGTCCACGTAGTCAACCTGGCTGCCCTTGATGTACTCCAGGCTCATCTCATCCACGAACACCTTGAACTGGCCTTGTGGAATAATGGTATCGCCCTCTTGCTCCTCATCGAGGGTCATGCCATACTGAAGGCCTGAGCAACCGCCACCAGCGACGAAGATGCGCAGTCCGAGGCTGGGATCATTTTCCTGCGTCAAAAGTTCCTGCACCTTTTCAACGGCGGTAGGAGTCATCGTAATGACATTGGTTTCGATCATCGGCAGTTTGCGCTCAATCATGTAATTTGCCTCTCTTTATAGGGAGAGATTGCTCTTTCCCACTGTTCTTGCTAGATGAATACAGAAGCGGGCGCGTACTCAGTCAGAGAGACACCCCGTTTTCCTGTATTATATACTACACAATGTGAAGTATGCAAGCCTTTTTGCCATTCACATTCCAAAGCCCTGCTGGACGCGTACGACGTTGGAGAGAAGGCGCGGCGCTTCGAGCGGGGTCCCGAAAAGCTTCTCGGCGCGGCGTTCCTGTCCTGCGGCGATGCGATCAATCGTGTTAGCTGCCGACCAGCCCTGGGCCATGAAGTGAGCGCCGAGTCCGCTGATGATGGCAGTTGAGAAGGAGGTACCGGCCCAATCGGCCCAGCCCGTGAGGTTTTGCTGGCCGCCGGGAAAGGTGGGTGAGATATAGACGCCTCGGATCGCATCCGGCAGACCATTGCTATCTATTGCCCCGCCGCTATCGCCACCGAAGGTGGCAATGCCGGTATCGTGCGAGGGAATATTAGCGGCATTGGAGAAGAGCGAGGGAGCAAAATGGCTGTTGACCGACGCGACGCCGAGCACATCCTCGTAACGGGCAGGAGCGCGGGGAGGGCGCGGCGGCAGGCCTTTCTGGTTGCTGCGGATGGAATCGTTTCCGGCGGCAGCGACGATGAGCGCCCCATGTCGGCTGAGGCTATGAAAGAGCAAACGCAGACCTTCTTCGATATGATTGAGTGCGCGCATAACCCCGTTCAACTGCGCGCTCGTCCAGACACGATTGGGAAACCAGACATAGGGCAGGCGGCGAATATCAGGCATAATGGTCAGGCTAAGATTGATGACAAGGCGACGAATGGTGCCGGAGACGAGTTCCTGTTCGAGGTCGGTCAGGGCGGCGAACAGGTTATAGAGGTCGCCCCCGCCAAAGTCGTTGAGGATGCGAATCAGCCGGATACGGGCGCGAGAGGCGATATCACGAATGAGGCCGGAGACGAAGACGCCATGATCGGGCATGAAATAATAACGGCCATCATTATAAGCATCGCGCCCGGTGCGAACCTCGTTCAGGATGGGATAGCGATCATACTCGATCTCAAAAGAACCGTTTTCACTGCGAACATTGGCGGCTAAACGTTGCAGCAGCCAGTTGCGGCGAAATTCAGGGCGAGTGGCGGCGCTGCGCAGGCGGTCGGCATGATGGGCAGTATCCAGCACAGCGATCATGACCTCTTCAGCCCCACGCGGGTCAAAGGTGAGATTCTGGTCCAGGAAGGAGATATGCCAGCCAACAGGGGGATTGCCGCTCGTTGCCACATCGAGCGCGGGCGCGGGCCGTGGCGGCAGGGCAGGGCCACCCCCGGCATAGAGAACGGGCGCGGCGGTAATCAACCAGTTGGGCATGGTGGAGAGGAGACGCAAACCGGCCTGCTCAAGCTGCTCAAGGTGCGCCTGCAAATAGGAAAGGGCCATTGGCATCGGATCACCCACGTTCGGATCGGCGTGATGGACATGGAAAAAGATGGCGGCGAGTGGCTGTTGTCCGTGCAAGCCAAAAATAAAGACGCGACGCAATACCATAGAGATCATCTCGACATCCAGCCAGCGCCCGGCCTCGCCATATGCCTCCAGCCGCATATGATAAGGCGCAAGCACAGTGTTTAACTGGCCGCGCACCTGCTCCTCCAGCAGCTTCAGCGCATCATCCGCCGGTCGCAGGGGAAGCTGGACAATCACTACCATTTCACCAGGAACCCAGTAGCATAACTCATCGGGAATGCCCATCAATTCTACGCCATTACGGGACATTGATATATTCCTCTATCTCTATATTTATTTGATATATTTTGCTTGCTCAAGCGTAGTTTTTGCGCGTTGTCGACTGTCTGCTCGTAAGGTGCAGGAAGAGCAAGACGCACGATACCATAGATGACATTATAGGTCAGAAACTCCCTTCCTACAAGGAGGGGCTTGTATCTAAGCGCCACCACAACTCAGCGTATCTTTTTAGACGCGCTGCTTTGGTTTCAGTGCTTGACACGGCAGGGCATGCTGACAAAATGCCTGTGCCTGTCCAGTCTTGCCGGACAACTAGCGTTCGCAGCGTAATGTTTCTGGCCCCCACGAGATCAGCATGGAGGGTAGAGTGACAGTTTTGACAGACAAAGGTCAGTCCCTTATGGGGGCAGTTGACATCAGAGATATGTCGGCAGACGAGGCAAGCTTTGCTCGTATTTGAGAGCAGGTTCCCTCTCGCAAGCGGATCGGTTACTCATCTTGCCATGCGCAAAAGCGTACTGGCTCACATAGTTCAAAGCGTCACAGTATAGCAGTTGCGTTACCCTGAGTGCCTTGAAATGTTCGGGTGTTGTCTGCAATTTGAGCTTCGCAGTGATGAGTCGTTTCATGGAACGAGTGTACGATGCTTCAGAGCATTTGTCAATAATGAATGTATGTGAAGATACGAAGGGGAGCAGAAATTCCTCTCCATATTCGAAGACAGGAGACAATCAGCAAATATCCGGCTCGCATAAACAGCATCCGTACCATTACAGGGAGGGTTATTTGCCCTTGCTATGCGGCTTGCGTTATACTATCTTCGATTAGCTCGTTTTATATAGTAGGTTTGATGGTGATGACTGTGCCAGCACAACGCAAAGCAATTGTGATCTATAGCCCACATGCAGGCCGCTCGACACAGCGAGAGGAAGCGTTCGCGTACCTGCGACAGGCGAGCGTAGAGATTCAGCGCGTTATCTCTATTGCCAACCTGGATTACCTGCCGCCCCAGGGGGAAATCTGGAAACAGCAAGGGATCGATATTGCTGTGGCGGCAGGCGGAGACGGCCTGATCGGCGGTGTCATCGCGCATATTGTAGAGAGTGGTCTGCCACTTGGTATTATGCCACTTGGGACGTCGAACGATACAGCGCGTTCGCTGCATATCCCGGAGCATCTTCAGCAGGCAGCCGAGGTTATCGCTCAAGGCCACATCCACTTCGTGGATGTTGGTATGGCGAAACCGGCGGAACAGGCACCGCTACCGCTCAGTACCGCCGGGGAAGCACCGGCGCCCGCCCTTATCAACCCGCGACAGCACAGCTACTTCGCCCATGTCCTGACCGTGGGTGTCAACGTCGAATTTGCGCGCATAGCGACCAACATGGCAACACGCCAGCGTTTTGGCAGACTGACCTATCCCATTGCCGCTTTAGAGGTGCTGAAAAATCATCAACCAATGGACGTTACACTGTATTTTGAAGGTTTGAAACTCATCGCAAAGCCGGGCACAACACTGAGCACAGAGGAGATAGCAGCACTCTCGACCCTCCGATGCCGTGTCTTCCAGGTGACCGTCGTCAACGCTCCCATCTTCGGCGGCTCCTGGCAGCTTGCCGTACCAGATGCAAGCATGGAAGACCGCCTCCTCGATATTGTGGTCTTCGAGGACATCGACCTGAGCAAGCTGAACGACGCAATAGCCCGGTTTTTTAACCTGCGAGAAAATGGAAGCGAGCAGCCCGGATCGCCCTGGCATGGCCTGCAACCATCGCTCAATCCCGCCGAGCTAACCGGCATTCCGGGCATCCACCACGTGCAGGCCAGCGCCGTTAAGATCACTACCACCCTTGACCCCCGTGACGTCACGCTCGATGGCGAGGTACGCGGGCAGACCCCGCTCTATACGCGCATAGCCAGACAGCGCCTGAAGGTGCTGGCACCTGATTGAACGAGACGTACTTCTTTTCAAGCTCTCATCTTCGCTTCAAACCTCTCTTTCACCCCCGGCCACTCGCTGGCGATAATGCTGTAGTAGACAGAGTGGCGATGGGAACCATCTTGCATAATCATGATCTCTCAATTCAAAGCTCAAATAGCGCGTCTCACCCGCCGCACAACCGCTCGTGAGATCAATAATGGCAAAGGGCAGGCAGCTTCCTTCTTCCTGCTTCTTGAGCATCGTAGCGATCACTTCTTCCCAATCTTGCGGGGTAGCAGGTTGTTTGATGGGTCTGTAGAGCCAGAGGGATGGGTCACGCCCATCTCATAGAGATCAGGAGCATGTCGCATCTGCAACGGTTCCAGACGCACAAGGCGTCCCGTCAATGTGACTATCTCAATCTGCATCATAGGTATGCAACTCCTTTTTTACATGGTCTGTACTAAAGCTCAGTGTAACCAGCCTCTTATCAGATAACAAGGGCCAATCGCTATAAGGATGGAGAAGCCAGAGCTACCCCGACTTGCCAGTTTTCGGCAAAATGGCATACACTGAAACAAGCTAAATGTGTTGACAGGCATGTGAGCTATTCGAGGATAGAACTATGCGCACAACGACAAGATTGCGTGAATTGTTGGCCGGACCCGATTTGATTGTCGCGCCGGGGGCGTACGATGCGCTGAGCGCGCGTTTAATTGCCCAGGCGGACTTTTCCGTGGTCTATATGACGGGCTTTGGCACGGCGGCAAGCGTGCTGGGCCAGCCGGATGTGGGACTGCTGACCATGAGCGAGATGGTGAGCCGGGCTGCCGCGCTGGCGGAGGTCGTGGGAGAGCGCCCGCTCATCGCCGATGCCGATACCGGCTATGGCAATCCCATCAACGTGGGTCGCACCATTCGTGAGTATGAGCGGGCAGGGGTCGCGGGCCTGCACATTGAGGATCAGGTATGGCCGAAGAAGTGCGGTCACATGGAGGGGAAACAGGTCATCCCGATGGAAGAGATGGTACAGAAGGTGCGTGCCGCCGTCGATGCACGGCAGGACCCCGATTTTGTCATCATCGCCCGCACAGACGCCAACGCCGTCTACGGTCTGGAAGACGCCATCAAACGAGGTCGGGCCTATCGTGAAGCGGGTGCAGACGTGCTCTTTATCGAGGCACCGCGCTCCATGGAAGAGCTGCAAACCATCGCCAGGGCTTTTCCTGACGTACCGTTGCTCTTCAATTGGGCCGAGAGTCCCAAAACTCCGCCCCTGCCGCTGGACGAGATTCGCGCTCTGGGCTTCAAACTCGTCATCTTCCCCGTCAGCCTGCTCTTTGCCGCGACCCACGCCATGCTGCAACTGCTCGAAGTCTTCAAGCAGGGACAAACCTCCCTGCCCTATCGCGAGCACATGCTCACTTTCTCGCAATTCACCGACGAAATCGGCCTGCCACAAATCCAGGCACTGGAACGCCGCTACGGAGTGAAGCAGGAAAGTACTGGTAGGTAAGGCAGAGAGACTGATGCGAACGGTGGCACGTTCGCATCAGTCTCTCTGCCTTACCTAAAGAGCCTCAAGGCCCGCCTTTGCGACCTCCATGTCCTCGGTGTAGTGGCCGCCGCTGACGCCGATGCCGCCGATGATGCCCTGGTCGGTCTTGATGGGATATCCGCCGCCAAAAACGATCAGGCGATCAGTTTTGACGATGCCGAGCCGCAGGGGTTCATCACCCTTGATGAAATCGAACCATTCATGCGACGCAAGGCCGCCAAAGCTGATAGCTGTATACGCCTTGTCCTGGGCGATCTGGACGCTCAGCAGCGCCGCGCCATCCATGCGCTTGAACGCTTTGAGCGTACCATCCTCGTCACACACCGCGATACACATAGCTTTGCCCATGGCCTGCGCCTTCGCCTCGGCAGCTTTAATGATGCGCTCCGCCGCCTCCAGCGTAATGCTGGCTTTCTGGAAAGAGTTTTCCGCCATAACACATATCCTTTCTTCACGTTGCCTGACCGCCTTTGGGGTAGTGCTGGCAGCCAGTTGGTTGACAGGAGGGAACATGTAAAATATTTCCCCTTAGCTTCCATTAAGAGCTATCTCAGCCATCTATGTCAATAGATGTACAGTTTTGCGTGTGCTAGCAAGGAGAACAGGCTGCCCCCGATGTGGAAACAGCCTGTTCTTCCTGGCGTCTTGCTAATGTTATGCTTTCAGTTGCGCGACTTTCTGCTCGACATCGATGCCCATGAGGCGGGCGAGATTGCCGCCGAGAATCTTCTTTTTAGCCTGCTTCGTCAGTTGTGGGTAGCCATAGCCGGTGACGAGGTCTTCGGGCAGTTCAAAGTTCCAGAAGGCGTCCAGCGCCCAGCGCGGGTGCCAGATGGGCGTCTCGCCGCCGTAGAGGATTTTGTCTTCACCGCACCAGAACATGAGCTTGCCCATATTTTCTGCGAAGACGCGCGGCGCGCGCGCGATGAAGTTGAGCGTGGCGGCAATGGAGGCGTACAGGTTGGGATAGCGCACCAGTTGCCAGCAGATTTCGTCTATGAAGGGCAGGCCGACGTGGAAGATGACGAAGTTGATGTCAGGGAAGTTGGCGGCTGCGCCATCCATGTCCCAGGCCTGCGTCATTTCAATCGGCTGCGGGCCGAGCGGCACGCCCTTATGCACACCTATGGTATGTACGCCCAGTTCGAGGGCCTTTTCAAAGACAGGATAGGCCACACGCGGGTCGTCCATGCGCCAGGGGAACGGCTGGCCGTAATCATAGCGCACATTGTAGAGCTTAAAGGCTTTCGCGCCGTACTCTTTCACCTGCCGCTCCATCAGATCCAGCGCCTTCTTGCCCTCCAGCGGGTTGATGCTACCCCAGAAAATGGCGCGGTCAGGATATTTCTGCGCCATTGCCGCGCACTTCTCCCACTGTGAGAGTCCATCGTAGAAAAGGTCGGTCAGTGGCAGGGGCTGGGCGACGATCATATCGGTCCCAGATTCCTCGAAGACCATCTGCGCGATCTCATCGATGCTCCACTCGCGCAGAAATTGCTCCGGCCCCAGCACCGTCTCGCCGGGAGGTGTGAGCACCTGGTGGAAGGCGTAGAGGTGATCGATAAACATCTGGCCCGGCTTGCCGAAGGCATTGCGCTTGTCAAAGTTGAAGACGTGGCAAACGCAGTCAAAGACAAAGGCGTCATTGTCCAGCATGGTTGTATGCTCCTCTCATGGTGTGTCAGGAAATAGATTCGTGGGCAACATTCGATGGTGTTTGCATCTGAGCTTGAGCCTGGGCTTCACGTTCGAGACGGCGCTGGCGCAAGGGTAAGAGCCGGGCCATGGGCAGGGTGAGCTTCCGGCGGGCGCTCTCGCTCATCCGCTCCGGCGTCCAGACGGTATTCCAGACGATGCGCGTCTCGACTTCGCCTGCGCCCTCCAGAGCGCCGACTTCCGTGTCAATCATCTGGAGCAGGTGGGTCGAGAAAGGACACCAGCCGGAGGTGAGCAGGATGTCGACAGAGACATCGTGTCCGTTCTCCGCTATCTGTACGTTCTGAATCAGCCCCATCTCGACAACGCTCACCGCACGCTCCTTGCAACAGGGGTCATAGCAGGTTTTGAGAACCTCGTAGACCTGCTCAGCCGTGATACGCACTTCATTCCCGTCAGGCAAGAGAATCTCCTTTCTGTTACCATACTATGAAAAAGGGCCTCTCGGATTTCACGGTGAGCGCAGCGAAGAATCTCGGCGACCAATCGCCCAACCCGGCTCACGTGAGATTCTTCGCTGCGCTCACCATGACAGGTTCGGGCCGGTTTTCAATGGCATTACAACGATTACAGGGCAGCGCTACGAAGAACGATCAGAGCTTCGTTGAGAAGAGAAAACCATTAAACTCAATCGGGCGTCGATAGACAATCAGTGACGAGTAGACACGGACAGGTGGGCAACAGGCAGGCGCAATTCGGCGCGAGCATGGTTGGCCGCACGAGTGACCTGGGCAATCAACCATTCGGAACGTTTTGAGAGCGCATCAGGCGCAAATGAAATACCTAGAGCGGCGACAACCTGACCGCGCGGGGCAAAGATCGGGGCGGCAATACAGCAAATATCCGAGGTGAATTCTTCCTGATCAATGCTGTAACCCTGCCGCACGATGTCGTTGAGTTCATCGATGAAGCGAGAACGCTGGACAATGGTGTTGGGGCCGGAAGGCACCAGGGGATGTATGTCCAGGTAGCGCTCAACGAAGGCGGGGTCGCTGTAGGCCAGCAATATCTTGCCCAGCGCGTGCGAATGGGCCTGCCCGCGATAGCCGACATAGAGTTTTGTTACTTTAGGTGCCTGTGGCGCCTCGACAATCGCCTGGAGTTCCACCTCGCCATAGCGCCAGCAGGCCATATACGACGGCTCCTGCGTTTGTGCCGTCAGGGCATACAGGATGGAGCGCAGGCGGTTCACCAGAGAAGCGGGCGTAAAGGCATTGGACCAGAGATCATCTTCCAGGGACGGATCAGGCCCCTGCTGCGCGATGCCCTGCACGAAGGCATTGTTGAGAAAAGGAATCTGGGGGCCAAGTAAATACACCTGGGTCTGCGGATGCCGATCCAGAAACTCAGTCGCTACCAGCGTGTTGAGGATATGGTAGCAGGTGCTAATATTGAGACCCAGCAGTTTGCTGATCTCGCGTGCCGAAAGACCCTCCGGGTGTTCAGCTATCAGGCTAAGCACTCGCAGGGCCCGCTGTACCGAATGTAACAAATCACCCTTTTCACCGAGAGAGATGGACGAGAAACACTCTACCTGAAACTGTTTAACCATCGCAGAGTCCCCCTGTGGACTTGAAAAAGAGCGCACTCAGCAACGATGCACACAGTAGCAAGTATAGTAAGAAGCGGGTGAAACTACAAGGGGGAACATTTCTACAGGCGAAATGCCTTTCATACGATGTCAGGCATACTTTCTCCTCTCCCTAGAAAAGAAAAGTACTGGTATTATTGTTCTGTATCTCTTTCCATGGATGTGGTTCGTTATTCAAAATGAAAGCATATTCACAAAGAGCTACCTGCTGCCAGAGGAAATCTTCATGCAGAACGGTAAGACCGCTCAGGATACTACACAGGTAACAGTGGGCCGCTATCGCCTGCTGCAGCGTATTGGCGGGGGCAGCAGAGGCGAAGTCTGGCTGGGCGAGGACCCACGATTGCACAGGCAGGTTGCTATCAAGATACTGCCTTCGCACAACCAGGGAGCAAGGGAATATATACAGCGTTTTGAGCGCGCGGCCCGGGCAGCCGCCCTCAATCACCCGCGCATTCTCCCCGTGCATGATTATGGCGAGCAAGTCTTTCCCAATGGACAGGCCGTCACCTCCATCGTGATGCCCTATCTGCCCGGCGGTTCTCTGGAAGAGCGCACCTCCACGCTGACGCCGACAAATACGCCGCTGCCGCCGCAGGAGGCTCTCAGCATGCTGGCGCAGGCAGCGAAGGCTATCGATTACGCCCACGCACAGGGCATTTTGCACCGCGACATCAAGCCCGCTAATATGCTGCTGCGCGACGATGGCTGGCTGATGCTGGCCGATTTCGGCATTGCGCGCATCCTCTCCGATCAGGAACACCTGACGCCGACAGGGACGGGTTTCGGAACCGCCACATATATGGCTCCCGAGCAGGAGCAGGGCAAAGCTGTACCGGCCAGTGATCTCTACAGCCTGGCAGTCATCGCTTATCGATTGCTGACCGGGCGACTGCTATTCCAGGGTTATTGGACGCATCGCTCCTGTCGCAGTCGGCCTCTATCACACTACTTCTCTCAAGAATACTCTTTCCATCATCGCAGGCACGGTCATTGTCGCCATCCACATTAGTTGGAAATGGAAATTCTTCAGGTGAGGATGGTCTGGCGCGAGGTTGGTGAAGGGAGAATCACGGTATGGTACAATGACATTACGAGGCGTACAGATAAAAGGACAGGTAGAGAAAAGCATGCGGATCGTTTCTTTGCTGGCGAGTGCGACGGAGATGGTGGCGGCTCTGGGCTGCCTGGATCAACTGGTGGGGCGCTCGCACGAGTGCGATTATCCAGAGGAAGTGCTGGCGCTGCCAGTGGTCAGCCGGGCGATGATTGATGTGGAGACGAGCAGCGCGCAGATCGATGCTCAGATCAAGCAGCTTGCCTCTACAGAGCTAGCGGCAGAAGAGGCCGCTTTGACCGCCCTGAGCATCTATGCCATCGATGTGGAGCAACTACAAGCCCTGCGGCCAGATGTAATTTTCACGCAGACGCAGTGTGAGGTATGCGCCGTCAGCGAACGGGATGTGACGCGAGCCGTTGAGCAGTTGACAGGCCTGCGACCGCGTGTCGTCTCGCTTGCACCCTACCGGCTCGATGATGTGTGGATGGATGTGCTGCGCGTGGGCGAGGCGTTGGAACGGAGCAAACAAGCGCGGGCGCTGGTCGCAGGATACCGACAGCGCCTGGAACGGTTGCAAGCCCTTAGCGGGCAGCAAGCCCGGAGACAGGGGGTGAAGCCGCGTGTAGCGGTTCTGGAATGGCTCGATCCATTGATGGGGGCCGGAAACTGGACGCCGGAACTGGTAGCCTACGCCGGGGGTGAACCTCTTTTTGGCGAGGTCGGGCTGCATTCTCCCTGGATAAGCTGGGAAGAGTTGCAAGCTGCGAACCCCGACGTGCTGGTGCTGGCGCCCTGCGGCTACTCGCTTGAACGCGCTCTGCTGGACGTGCCAATCCTCAAACAACATCCAGCATGGCAGAGCTTGCAGGCGGTGCAAAGCAGGCGCGTCTATGCTATTGACGGCAACCAGTACATCAATCGTTCCAGTCCGCGCCTGATAGAGTCCGCCGAACTGCTCGCCGGTGCGATCTGGGGCGAACTGCCGGGTATCGAGGTTGACAACGCTGCCTGGCGGCAGATTGTTTGAATGAAGCAAAGAAGAGAGAAAAAAACCGGTCGATGGACAGACCGGTTTTTTTCTCTCTTCTTGAAAAATAACTGGCTAGTGCTGCTGCCCCTGCCCCGCTCCTGACGCGAATGCCCAGAACAGCGCCACGATGAGCAGGAAGAAAAACAGGATCATGAGACCGACCAGGGAGTCGACGATACCCGAAAGATCGAATTGGAAAACCCCTGCCGCGATGAATAAAAGCAGGATGAGCACTCCTATGACGGGAAAAATAAACAAGACATTAAAACGCGAACCGGGCTGTGATGGCCGCGACCGCGCCATATAATCCATATCTTCTTCAATTGGTTCCATAGTCAACCTTTCTCCATGACAAACATGAATGGATGGTGCTCCATCGCATCCAGGCTCGCCCTGTCATGCTGTGTTACTCAGTCAATGTGTTGTTTATGACAGCCAGAGTAGGCCGGGCAGATATCCAGGTCTCTTAGCACAATCCCGCGCCTTCACCGGCAATCGCTCGCACGGTAATTTACCGCCTTCTGGCTTATTATAGTCCGTGTTTGCCGCTTGCGCAACCACTTTGCAGATTCAAATAAAAAAAATCGGCCCATAACGGCCTATGCAACAGAACTGCGAGAAGAACCAGACCACGAACTCGAACTACCGGAATCGGCATGGGAAAATCCGGCCTGGGTGGGAGATGAAATAATGGGCAAGGAGCGAAACCTGTTGAGATAGCGGCGCAACTCAAGAGCGCTAAATTCGTACATTGAGCCATCAATGGTGGCCGTTATCTGGCCTTCGGCTAGCGCGTTACAGAGGTCGGCAAAAGTCGGGACATAGTCGGACACAAGGCACCTCCTTTTCAATCCCAGATGGGATGCCAGGCCCTTTCACATTTAAGGGCTTCTACCCGCAATACGGATAACGGCGTTCCCAGGTTTCAGCTTGTTTACCATTGAAAACACAACAGCGACCTGAATTATTTCCTTGTCAGCAACCCGACTGCACCCCCTTGTGCAGGCAAGTTCTTTACTCTTCTCCCTCCTTCTGTTCCTGGTCGCTGATGGCTTCCTGCTCATCCAGCAACCCCTTGATAGGATCAATATACATTACATGACGGCGCAGGTCAACCTGTTTGACGACTTCTTTGATGGCGGGGATAAGAATTTGCCCTCCATGCGAACTTTTCACCTCGTAGACATCATTGCCGCCGGTGGACATAATGCCAATGATCTGACCAACCTCCTGTCCGTTCATCGTTTTGACGAGCAGCCCGATGATGTCATGCTGGTAATACACATCTGGAGGGAGAGCGGCCAGTTCGTCGAGGGGGATATCAAGATCGACATTGCGCAGGGACTCGGCTGCGTTTGCGCTGTCGATACCCTCCAGCTTGAGGATAATCAAATCTCCCTTATAGGGGCGCTCGGACTCGATGCGGCGGCATTCATGTCCCGGAGCCAGGTAAACAGCTTCGAGCTGCGCGAAGCGATCGGGAATGTCGCTCAACGAGAGAACCTTCAGTTCTCCTCGCACACCAAAGAGGGCTACCACTTTTCCGATAGTAGCCCATTCTATCTTGCTTTGCTCTGGCACAGTATCCTCGTTTGTTTGTTTCATCCCACATCTACCCCACTCTCTAAAGAAGGGGCAATGCCTTGACCACCTGCTGCCTGTTGCTCGCCGCGCTAGACGCTAGACAATCTCTAACGAGGTATGGCGACCTTCGCGCGTACCTGCAGCGCGCAGGAGGGTGCGCATAGCCTTGGCAACACGTCCCTGCCGCCCGATGACTTTACCAAAGTCTTCTGGAGCCACGTGCAGTTCCAGCACCAGCGCATTGCGGTCGTTGCGCACCTCACGTACCTCCACGGCAGCCGGGTTGTCTACCAGCGACTGAGCGATGTACTCAACCAGTTTACGCATATCTCGTCTCGCCCTCGCTTTCAGACAATTATTCGGCTGGCGTTGATGTCTCGGCCTGCGGCGCTTTGGCGGCAGCCTTCATCTGCTCGAAACGCGCCAGCGTTCCTGTGCGCCGGAGCAAGGAAACGACAGACTCGGTCGGCTGTGCACCATTCTTCAGCCAGCCCAGTACCTTCTCTTCATCAAGAGTAATCGTGGAAGGGTTGGTCAAAGGGTTGTACCACCCAAGATTTTCGATAATGCGACCGTCGCGAGGAGATCGCGCATCGGCCACCACCACACGGTAGCCAGGCATCTTCTTCATGCCCACACGTTTTAAACGAATTTTAACAGCCATGCTTTCCTTATTTCACCTCTTCCCCACCTCTGGGGTCTCTATTCTTGCCGTCCAGACCATCTCCAACTTACGGCGCACTAAGAATAGCATGCGACGAGAAAATTGTCAACGAAAATTGACAATCCACAAATTTTTACCGGGTTGAGCGGGCTGTAAGACCTCGAACTCAAGTCCGGGAACAGAAAGGCCCGCCTCCCTTCTCTGGGACGACAGAGCAGCGGTGAAAATCCGTAGAATCCCCCTGGCTTGCGCCCTGGGGAATCCTCTCCTCTCTCACAATCCTATCACAGTAGCACTCCTGCTCTCTTAGAGCGCATATTTGCCTGCATATCTGACTACAGAAGGGTAGACTTTCTGGCATTCCTGTGGTATAATTGCACCAATCGGAATAGATACGTGTCCAGAGCGAAACCTACATTTACGAGGTCGGACGTTTATGGCTTCAGTCTCATCATCAACAAGTGAAGCATCGCGGTCAGCAAAGAAGGCTGTGGTGAGTCAGAGCGACTGATAAATACACACTGGGGAGGTTTTGCCCTGGTGTTTTTTTATAATCTCGAATGCTCACAGAGATGGGCATTTAAGCCGGGCTCATCAATCATACTCATTTCTCGATCTTGAGCCATTGACCTTCCCCCGTTGGATACGGGCGATGGTTATCTACGAAAGGAGGAGGTGAGTCAGTCCTTCGAGCTAACGGCGGTAACGATGTAACTCAGACAATGGCGTTTCGACGGAAACGTTCGCTTGCTAGCAGATACTGCATACACAATCAAGTGGACGCGGAGTGGTTGCTAGAATACAAAGAGAGGTACCGATAATGAATTCGAGCATCATCAGCAAGATCGCAAAAGCCAAGCGTTACGCGGAAGAACCCGAGCGCATCCAATTCACTCGCTTCGAAGCGACGTTCCGGGGCGAGAACGATGTACATACAACCACCTTCGACAACGGTGAATGGCATTGCACCTGCAACTTCTTCCATGACTGGGGCGATTGCAGCCATACCATGGCGATGCAGCGCGTTCTGGGCGTGACCATTCCGGCCCCATACCGCAATGGTATCCCTGCCGGGATCGGGACAAGCCCGCTGGTACATTAAACCAGTCAGCTTTCTCTTTCTTTTGCGACCTGTTAGATGGGCAACTCAACCTCTACAGGCCACCCGGCAAAATAGATAAAAAGAGCACTGAACAGGCAAACAAAGCGTTCAGTGCCTTTTTATTTCTTGCTGATGTTATAGCCCGATGCCCGGTATAAAGTGAAGAATGATGATCGTCGCAAACATGAGAGCCGCCAGGATGGCGATATAGACCAGGTCTTTGCGCACATAGGCATAATGTTCGGGAGTAATTAAGGTTGGCGCGATCCGCTGCTGGCTCTTCTGATTCTGGCGGCGGGCGGCGAGACGGGCAGATGCGCTTCCCTTCGGCGCAACCTCTTTTGGCTCAGCCTCGTCTGGTGTTGCTTCAGTCTCCTGCGCCTCTGTAGATGGCGGAGTTACGGTTCTGGCAACGCGACCTGCTCTGGTCCTGCTGCGCGCAGCCGTGGTTGTGCCGACAGGAGTAGTTGTCGTCGCCGTAGCAGTAGCCGTGCTGACACTGCCGCTGCTCTCAGCAACGTCGCTCTCTCCCTGCGTCTCCTCTACCTGTTCTCCCTCAAGCTGTGACTCTGTCTCATCTGTGACCGCCCCATTCGGGCGCACCAGCGAGACATTCTTCTGGACCTTTGCTCTATTGCGCTGCGCTCCACTGCGCGTCGTTTTCTTCGGCATTCTCGGCTCCTCGGTTTCTCGGCTCGATTCACTTCCCTGGAGGTCGCATAACTACTACGACGTTTCGGGCATACCTTAAAAAGATGAAAAAGTACAAAGCAAGTCTACCATAAATAGCAAGAAGTCACAAGAGAGCATAGGAAAAATATCCATAAGGCTCTCCTGCACGCAATTTCCTTCTTACGTAGAGTGTAACATAGGAGCCAGCACCTGTCGAGTAGTTTTCTGCACTTCTGCACTGTTGGCATTTGACAAGCAGGTCACTCTATGCTAACCTTTACATGGCATATCGGGGCATTTTCAGAGAAAGACGCACAAATTAGAGGCGAAACAGAGAAGACTAGCCCGCAACTGGCTAGTTCTTTTTTCTATGGTAACTTTTTTCACTGCACGTATTCTTAACAGAGATTGATTAGAAAGAATGTTCAGGAACAGAAACTATGGCAAGAATTGTCGTCGCCATGAGCGGCGGCGTGGATAGCTCAGTAGCCGCCGCGCTTCTTAAGGAGCAGGGACACGAGGTGATCGGCATGATGCTGCGCCTCTGGTCGGAGCCCGGCGTTATCGATGATGACGGCGTAGAGCATGTTGCGCAAAATAAGTGCTGCTCCCTGGAAGCAGTAGATGATGCGCGGCGCGTGGCACGCATTCTCGATATCCCCTTTTACCTCGTCAACGTTGAGGAAGAGTTTAAGCATACTGTTGTCGATTACTTTTATGAAGAATATGTCGCGGGACGCACGCCGAATCCGTGTCTAAACTGCAACCGGCATATCCGCTTCACTCTGCTGCTCAACCGGGCGCTGGCCCTCGACGCCGACTACCTGGCGACAGGCCATTACGTGCGTGTCGATGATCATCCAGTGACAGGGAAGCGGCGGCTGCGCCGGGGCATTGACTCCGCAAAGGACCAGTCCTATGTGCTGCACGTGCTCAATCAGAAGCAGCTCGCGCACGCCTGTTTCCCGCTGGGACCATATACCAAGCCGCAGGTGCGTGCTATGGCGGCTGAGCGCGGCCTGCCGGTAGCATCGAAGGCGGAGAGTCAGGAAATCTGCTTCGTCGCGCAAAACGATTATCGTGGCTTTATCAATCGCTACGCGGCATCAAGAGAGGCGGAAGCAGATGAGGTCGACGCTCGTGTTGGCATTGGGGCCGCTATTGGCCTGCGCCTGGGAACAACGGGAACAGGCGGAGAGGCAAAGCCCTTGATCTCGCTGCCGAAGCCGGGGCCGATCTACGACCAGGCGGGAAAGCTGCTGGGGCGGCATCGCGGCCTGGCCTTCTATACCATCGGACAGCGCAAGGGACTGGGGCTGACATCTTCGGAGCCGCTACACGTGCTGAAGATCGACGCGGAGCAGAACGCCCTCATCGTTGGCCCGGCCCGCGCGCTGGAGCAGACCAGCTTCACCGTCGGCAAGATGCATTACCTGAGCGGTGAGGCGCCAACCGGGCCATTCGAGGCAGCCGTGCGGGTGCGCTACAAGGCGGCGGAACTGCCCGCGCTGGTCACTCCCATCGCTGGAGGAGAGAGGGCGCAGGTGACATTACTACGGCCACAGCGCGCCATCACCCCAGGGCAGGCAGCAGTCTTCTACGGCGGCGAAGACGGTGATGAGGTGTTGTGCGGAGGCATCATCGAATGACAGACCAGGCGCATATTCGCAATTTTTGTATTATCGCTCATATAGATCATGGTAAGTCAACGCTAGCCGATCGCCTGCTCGAATATACCGGCACTATCTCCAAGCGGGAACTGACCGAACAGGTGCTCGACCAGATGGAGCTGGAACGCGAGAAGGGCATCACCATCAAGGCGCAAGCGGTGCGTATGCACTACACGGCACGCAACGGGCAGGACTACGAACTGAACCTGATCGATACTCCCGGCCACGTGGACTTCACCTACGAGGTCTCGCGCAGCCTTGCAGCATGTGAAGGAGCAGTGCTGGTCATCGATGCCACGCAGGGCATCGAAGCGCAAACGCTGGCAAACCTGTACCTGGCAGTTGAAGCCGACCTCGCCATCATCCCCGTCATCAACAAGATCGATCTGCCAAGCGCGGAGCCGGAACGGGTGAAGCAGGAGATTGAGGACGTCATCGGACTGCCCGCTGAAGACAGCATTCTAGCCTCGGCGAAAGAGGGCATTGGCACGCAGGAGATACTGGAAGCCATCATCAAACAGGTGCCTCCGCCGACGGGTAATGCGCGACGACCGCTGCGTGCGCTGGTGTTCGACTCGCACTACGACCCCTACAAAGGTGTCATAGCCTACGTGCGCATTGTGGATGGTGCGCTGCACGCGGGGGAGCGCATTGCCATGATGGCAACGGGCAGCACAACTGAGGTGCTGGAGGTCGGCTACTTCCATCCACGTCTGACCTCGACCGAGGCGCTGACGACCGGCGAAGTGGGCTATATCGCAACCGGCTTCAAGAACGTCAAGGATTGTCGTGTAGGCGATACGGTGACAGTACCGGGTGCGCTGGGGCAGGTTGAGCCACTACCCGGCTACAAACCGGCCAAGCCCATGGTCTTCGCGGGTATCTATCCCGTCGAGGGCAATGATTATCCACTACTGCGGGACGCTCTGGACCGGCTGAAGCTGAACGACGCCTCGCTCTTCTACGAGCCGGAAACCTCGAACGCGTTGGGCTTCGGCTTTCGCTGCGGCTTCCTGGGCCTGCTACACATGGAGATTATCCAGGAGCGCATCGAGCGCGAATATGGCCTTGACATCCTGGCAACCGCTCCGGGCGTCGAATATTACGTCACCAAGACCGGGGGTGAGGTGGTCAAAGTCGATAACCCGACCGATTTTCCCAATCCGGGCGAAATTGAGAAGGTGGAGGAACCGTGGATGGATATCTCCATCTTCACGCCCACGCGCTACATCGGCACCATCATGGACCTTGTGACGACACGGCGCGGCACCTTCAAAGAGATGAAATACATCGAAGCGGAGCGCGTGCTGCTCACCTACAGCATGCCATTGGCCGAGTTGATCGTGGATTTCTACGATCAACTGAAGTCGCGCACACAGGGCTACGCCTCGCTGGATTATACCTTCGCAGGCTATCATGAATCGGATCTGGTAAAGCTGGACATTCTCGTCAACGGGCAACCCGTCGACGCGCTTTCGCTCATCCTGCACCGTGACAAAGCCTACGCACAGGGGCGGCAACTGGTGGAGAAGCTGCGCAGCCTTATCCCACGCCAGTTGTTTGAGGTTCCCATCCAGGCCGCCATCGGCTCGCGTGTCATTGCCCGCGAAACCGTAAAGGCTTTGCGTAAAGACGTGCTCGCCAAATGTTACGGCGGTGATGTCACGCGCAAACGCAAGCTGCTGGAGAAGCAAAAAGAAGGCAAGAAACGCATGAAGATGGTGGGCAACGTAGAAATCCCACAGGAAGCGTTCATGGCCGTTCTTACCCTGAGAGATTAGAGCGAGGAAGCAGGGAAAGATAAAAAGAGAGCAGTTCCGCCGCTTGCGCGTAAGTAGCGGGACTGCTCCCTTTTCTTTAGAAAGGCAACGACAAAGGCCAGGTAATCACGGTTACCTGGCCCCTGTGTGTCATTTTCTGCACAACTCCCGTGTCACGTCAACCGAGAAACATTGCATATATACAGGGCAAATTAGGAGAAGATATGCCCTTGCAACGCCTCCCTCTGCTACCCCTACCAAACCGAGACCGCGACGTAAGCCGTCTCAAGACCTTTTAGCGCCTCTCTTCAGGCGATCTCAATGAGATGCAGGTATTGGCCAAAGTAATGGTTGGGCATCAGAGGCTCGGTAGCCCGCATTCACGGGCACTCCTAGTCGATCTGAAACACCATCCCAAACAGGCGTATTGGTTTCTTCATTGGTTTCATTCGGAACTCCTTTCGATTGACCAATGCAAGGCCAGCGCCCTGTGCCAGGGTATTTCCCTGGAAGGTGTGTTCCTCTCGGAACACCCCTATTATAGCATGTTTCTATCCAAAAGTCAATTGCAGTGGCACTGCAAAAATGTAAGTGCAAGAAATCCGATTCAACTCTCTTCTTCTGCCAGAGCTATCTCGCCACCTTCTGGCGTCCCGGACCTGCTGACAGGATAGATTGTGCCCTAATCTTAACATATCGGTTTTCTTAAAATTAATAAATAAATCACAGCAATAACGAAGGCTTATCGTTTTCTAATCTATTATATGAGAGAGATTATTTCTACTTATCTCCGATCATGAGGTGAGGTAGAAAAACAAAAAAACAGGCTTTAGAAGGCAGGAAAGGGAGAGGTACAAAATACAGTATGTACTGGATAGAAAATCGGGCAATTACCTGATTTCCTACAGGTTGCACTATCATCTATAGTATGCAGTAGAATATCGGTAGTGGCTATTAGCTTGTTCGCGTAAGAGCAGGCACTCCCTTTTTCCAGCAGTATAGTCAGCCAGCCGAGTATGGGATAAGCGCCTGCGCAAGAACAGTTTCTGAGAAACGGCATTAGAGAGGAAAATAGGATGAGCAAAAAAGGGTTGAGGGCACTGGTCCTCATGCTTACGCTCTTTGCGATTGGCAGCGTTGTGCTCGCTGCCTGCACGCGCCCAGGCACACCGGTAGCATCGACAGGGACGAGTACGCCGAGCAGCGGTGGCGGCGCACCCGTCGTGCATATGGGTCCAACCAACTTTGTGCAAAGCAGTGTCACCATTCCAAAAGGCTCAACGCTGCAACTGATTGATGATGGTAATTATACACATATTCTGAGCAACGGCTCCTGGGTGAATGGCGTCGCCAAACCGGCGAAAGAGCCTGGTGCGCCTACAGTCAACAACCTCCAGATCAGTGGCAATAATGCTCAGATTGGACCGTTTAATACAGCGGGAACCTTTCATATTTATTGCTCCATCCATGTAAATATGAATCTGGCGATAACGGTAAAGTGATGAAGACGAGGATGATCGAACGGAAAACGGCGGTCATCCTCTCCACTCAATGCTATTTTAAGGCCTCTCAGGCCAGGTACTTCATGGTAGAAGTAGATAGGAATATTGGGACCTTTGTTTGAGAATTTTCAAGGCTCATGTAATATAGCTGTAGGAAGAGAAAACGCAATAGAGTCAGTCGGAGTTAGTCGGCTTCAATCGAAACCCAGGTCTTGTAACCTGAACCTGTCGAATACGTACTTTTCTATAAAAGGTATTCGACCTGGGAACACGACAGAGATGACGCGGGTACATAGCTGAGAGCGTCTCGGATATGTGCTGAATAATATAGATAGTTTTGTCGAAACAGTCCTGAAAGCTTTTCACTATGAAGAGGAAATGACCTATGGTAACTGCACCAACAACACAAGAAGCGAAACTTAGCCGGGCACTGGAACTCATTGGCGGCAGCTTTGACCCGGAGATCGAGCAATCCTACCCTTCGCTCGAGGAGCGTATCCTGGCCCAGGCACTGGAAAACGTGGAACTGGCCGAGCGCAGGCTACGCGAGATTCAGCGACTGGTCGGTGATCTGCGCGAAGCAGTTCCGGCATAATATCCTTTCTCTGGAAGACAGCTTTCAGCCTATTTCCGGCATGAAAAAGCTCGTATAGTGTGCTCATGACGCGCTATAAGAGCTTTT
Organism: Ktedonobacteraceae bacterium; assembly: GCA_035294125.1. Lineage (GTDB taxonomy): Bacteria > Chloroflexota > Ktedonobacteria > Ktedonobacterales > Ktedonobacteraceae > CADDYT01. Next base: position 81,259 of record DATGLM010000046.1, read on the forward strand.
TTGCATTTCTATACGCGCAAGCGCCACCGACGACACCACCCCTGACAGGTCTAACTCTGGCACGGGCGCCAACCCGAACATTGTGGTCGCGCCCGCTATGACCGATTTCAACGTCAATGGCTATCTGGTTTCTCCTGGCATATCCTTTTTTTATGCGCTGCGGGCTATTTCTGTTTCCTGTAGCAGCAGATTTTCCTCGTAGATGCGGCGAATGATATCTTCGATCTCCGGCTCCTGAAAGGTCACGTCGCGCAGGCGGTGACGCGATCCGAGATAGGAGACCAGTTCGTGCGCGGGGATGGTCTCGCGCCCGAAACTGAGCCAGATACGAGGGGATTCAGCACGCACCTGAGAAACGCCCTGCGGCAGATCATTGAGGGTGGGCTGCCCCTCGCTATTGCGAGGTAGCGCGGCGAGTTCAGCCGGGTCAAAGGTGGCGATGAGGGTGCGCTCTCCGCCAAAACGCTCGCGAATCGCCTCGACCGTGCCGTCGTAGAGCTTGCGCCCGTGATCGATAATGAGCATGCGCGGGCAAAGCATCTCAACGTCGTCCATATCGTGCGTGGTCAGAAGCACGGTGACGTTCTGTTCGGCGTTGATCGCCAGCAGAAATTCGCGAATACGCGCCTTCGCTACGACATCGAGGCCGATGGTTGGCTCATCGAGGTAGAGCAGTTCGGGGTCGTGCAGCAGAGCAGCAGCGAGGTCGCCGCGCATGCGCTGGCCGAGTGAAAGCTGACGCACGGGCGTCTCCAGGAACTCATCCAGATCGAGCATGGCGCGCAGGCGGGCGAGGTTGGCGTTATGACGTTCCTCCGGCACGCGATACAGATGGCGCAGCAGGCGCAGCGAGTCAATCAAGGGCAGGTCCCACCAGAGCTGCGTGCGCTGGCCGAAGACGACGCCAATACGCGAGGCCAGTTCGCGCCGTTGTGTAAGGGGATTCAACCCTACTACGCGCATAGTGCCACTGGAAGGCGTCAGAATGCCCGTCAGCATCTTGATCGTCGTACTCTTGCCCGCGCCATTGGGTCCCAGGAGGCCGATCATTTCGCCGCGCTCGACATACAGCGACAGGTCTTGCACGGCATGAACCAGGCGTACCTGCGGGTCTACCACGCTACGCAGCCCGCCAAGCAGCCCCGGTCGCCGCCGCGCCACGCGAAACACCTTACTCAACCCCTCAGCTTCGATAATTGCCATGTGAAACGCTCCTCTCTCATTGTTTTTCATATGAAACAGCGCAAATACAGTACAATTCATGTCCTTAAAAAGAGATTCTTGCATGTCATTCTTCGCCCTCGTTCATCATGACATGTCAGGCCGGTTTTTCAGAAGAACGCACTACAGAATTTCCCTGTTTGCTGAAAGAGTAGAGGATACCAGCACAGCACGAATGCCCGGTATCCACCTGTGGAGGGGAGTACCGGTTTCGCTCTACTTGCGCGGAGACACAAAACCGCAGGATAGCCATGAGAGACGTTGTCTATCCCGCCCGTGCCCGCTTTCCACCGTAACATTTGTTTGAATCCCAGACGGCGTCAAGGGTGTGCTTACTATAACATAGAGACGCTGTACAGGTCAAATAGTAATATTTCCCCGTCTTAAACGAATATACAGATGAGTACTCAAGCAAGGGGGAAAGACGCCGGGAGACAGCGACGAAACGATGACAATGAATGACATGGGCAGACTGGTTTTCAATGACCGGGCTGCTGAAGGATGCACAGCAGCATCAGCGGATATGCAGGCGCGTGAGCAAAACGGGAACAGCTATGAAGCCAAGATGGAGGCCGATGGCGGCGAGAGCGAGGAGGGCGAGGACAATGTGCAGGATACGCCAGCGACGCATGAGAAGCTGCGCTCTCTGCTGACGCCACATTGATTGCAGGAGACGAGCGCGTTCGCTCAGGACTTGCCCGGAGCATTGGAAATCGAGTTGCTCTCCGGGTGGAAGCGAGGGCAAAACAGCTTGCAGGTCGGCCAGCAGAGCAGCGGAGTCAAAGGTGGCCTCTTTCTGACGGTTCAGAGCCTGGATACAGGCCTGTTTGAAGGCGACAGATTTACCGGCATAGAGACGTTCGACGACATAGCGCAGTTCAAGCACGCGCTCCTCCAGCGCCTGCACGATGCCGACGCCATTTGAACTGGCCTCTTGCGCGATGATGCGTGTCTGCCGGAGATCAATCAGGCGACCGGCGATGCCACAGGAAACCAGGAGCAGCAGGCCATAGAGGGCGAACGGGCCAAAATATTCGCTGCGCAGGCACTGATAGCTAAAACAGTAATCATGCAGCACGTGCGAGAAATCGGAATGGAGAAAAGCGATCAGGACAGCGACGATACCAAGCCAGTTGTGAACCCAGAGCCAATCCTGCGCCTTGCCTGGCAGGAAGCGCATGAAACGGCGGCGCAACGTGTACGTGAGCGCGAGCATAACAGTGGCGAGGATGAAAAAGCCAAACTTTGAGAGCGAACCGGTGCCGGGAAGATCAGAGGGCGATCTCTGCTTCATGGCTTGAAGATAGAGGAGCAGCACACCCAGGTAGTAGAGCGAGACGACGAGCAGGCTGATCCACTTGATCTTTGAGCGCGGCGATTTCCAGAGGCGGCGCAGTGGCCGCTGTTCTATAGTGGTCGGCTTTGTGGCTACTGACATCGTTTCTCTCCCTCCCTCTATTGCGCCCGCTGACGAAGAATACCTTCGGTCGAGCCAAAGAAACGCACCGGGTTGACGCGGAAAGCGGCCCCGCTCGGGCAGGCCTGTACGCAGGCCTGATTCTCGTACCCGGCGCACAGGTCGCACTTAATCGCCACCTTCTTCAACATCTCCGTATAGCCGCTCTCCACCTCAAGCGGCGCTGGTAACGTACCGACTGGCAAGATGGGCAGGCTCTTGCGACCGGCTTCCTTGCCGAAACCATGCTTGAGCAGGGCATTGAAACGCTGCCAGGTCGAAAGAGTCTCTTTGTGGGTCTCTTCCAGAGAGATGATCGAGATGTTGTCGTAAGGGCAACGTTCGGCGCAGATGCCGCAGCCGATACAACTTTCGGTGATGTAGACCTCGCCGCCAGGCATGCGCGCAATGCCGCCGCGACTGCACAGCATGCAGACAGGGTCCTGGCACTGGCGACAGGCGGTGGCGATAGTCATATTGCCCACCACCATGCCCTTGCGGTTCATACGCGAATGCCCGTGTCGACGAGCACAAGCCTCCTCGCATTCGCCGCAATGAATACAGCGGTCGAGATCAATGACCAGCACATCGGTGCCCTCAACCACCCCTTCGCTGACGAGCGAGTGCAGTCCCCGGCGCGCCTCGGCATCCGAACGAGGGTTCACCACAGGCATCCGCCGGGGGTCAACTGCCGCGAACATGGCGGTCTGGGCGGCATCTACCGCCTCGCGATACTCTTGCAGCCGTTCCTGAAAACGCTGCGCGACAATGGGGAACGCATTGAACAGCGTCGAGAGAGCCTGGCGCGGCACCTCGGCCACGCGCACCCGCGTGATAGCTGTCACGGTCACAGCTTGCCGGTCGCCGAGCATATCCAGGCCGCCCGCGAAGTAGTCACCATGTCGACGATAGGCAATGACGCGCTCGTCACCTTTATTGCGCCCCGTCCCCATCGCTGTGCGGCGCGAGACTTTGACAAAGCCTTCCAGCACAATATGCAGCGCCTCGCGGGCCGCCATGTCCTCCTCGCCCCGTTCATCCTCGGCAAAGAGCCGTTCGTCGCGTTCGTAGCGACGCGTGCGCGTCTGCTGCGCCAGCCAGCGAATAGCATCGTCAGGCAAGCCCTGGAAAAGGGGAAGACGCTTCAGGAGGGCTGCGAGCGATTGGGCATTGCTGCGCTGCTCGAAATAGTGACGCATCGCTGGAACCAGTTCCATCATACGCTGCATGGTCTGCTCGCGCACGATCAGCAGGAGCGCACCGTTTGGTGAGCGCACCATCGCCGTCGCGTAGTGAGGCTGGCCCGTCAGCATGCCATAGTCGCCCACGTCCTCACCGCGACTGTGCAGCGCAAACGGCAGGGCTGTTCCGCTAGCATCAGTTGAGGACAATTCGATCTGCCCATCGAGAATAAAGTAGATGTCGCGCCCGAAATCGCCTTCCCGAAAGAGGATATGGCCCGCGTTGCACGGCTGGACGCTAGATTCCGCCATCAGATGCAGTAGATAGGCATCGGGAACTACCTGCGGGTCTCGAAAAAGCGGCTGCTGGCGCAGAGCAGCAAGCAAGGATGAGGGTGACAAACCAGCGGGCAAGCTATTCTGCACGCGGGCGAGGTCTACCGGCCCGTTCCAACTGGTACCGAGTCGCTGCTTGAGCGAGAGCATGAGCAGATCGCGGTGGTTGCCGACAGGGCAGACGGGAACGCAGGAGCCACACATCACGCATTCCTGGGTAAAGCTGGCAATCTGTGGAGCAAGTGAAGCTGCCTCACTGATCGTAGCCGCGTTCAGATCGGCGATGGTGATACTGGACGACAACGGAACGGGGCAAGAGAGCATACAACGATCACAGCCAATACACATATCAATTTCAAAACGTATCTGTTTCGCATTTAATGGCTTTATACCGGCACGATGCCGCAAGCCCGGAAGCGCGGGATCGGGAACAGGTGTTGTTGATTGCATAGACATTTTCCCCTCAGCTTAGCTCAGTGTGTTCTCATAAAAAAGCCCTCTCGTATGTCATGCTGGACACAGCGAAGAATCTCAGGTCAGTCATCCTGACCTGGTGGCGGCCTCGGATTCTTCGCCGCGCTCAGAATGGCACGCCTGAACCGGTTTTCAACGGCTATCCGTATCGGCCCTCCCCTACTTTGCTCACATTTAATACAGGCGGCGGCACTCCCTGTGTATCGAGCCAGTCGTCGAGACGAAAACGCTGCTCAAACAGGACGGGGGCGACAGGCAGGAGATTGACGCCGTGGTCGATGGCACGTTTGAAGGCGAGGGCCGGAGCGCGGTCGCCCAGCGAGAGCCAGCCCACGGGAATCCCGTTGCGCAGGAGCACTTTCTGATAGCGGCGCGGCTGCGGCTCCGCTATCAGCGCGTGATACGGATGGCCGACTATGTTGGTCAGCCCAATCGAGGCGAAATCGAGGCCATACAGGAAAGTTGCGTTAAGATAGTTGATGCCTGTCCCGGCGGTGCTGCTCGTATCCAGCATATCGAGCATGCTATAGGCAGCGGCACGCGCCTGCTGGATGGCCGGATACCACTGACCCAGCGGCCTCGCACGACCGGTCAGCGGATTATGGGTTTCCACAACATCCCCGGCGGCAAAGACATCGGGCATGCTGGTGCGCATACTCGCGTCCACCCGCACACCGCGCCCGCAAGCAATGCCGCTACGCGCGATAAAATCAATCACCGGCTGTATCCCAATGGCTATAAGAACAAGCTCGCAAGAAATATGCAGCCCCTGGCGCGTGATCACTCCGCTGACACGACCGTCCTTGCCCACGATTTCAGCCACCTCCTGCCCAGGCAGCACATCCACTTCGTCATGCTCCTCCTGTTGCAGCACGAGATCAGAGGCCGTCGCATCCAGCACCTCCGACCAGAGCGTCTGGTGGCGCACAAGATGTGTCACCTGCAAGCCACGCCCGCGCAGCGTCTCTACCGACTCTAAGGCCAGCGTGCCACTGCCAACCACCACGACATGGCGCACACTGCCCAGGTAGTCAAGCACCTTCTGGTAGTCGCTCACGCTGCGTAGCGTCGTCACCCCGGCAAGGTGCATCCCTGGACAGGCAAGCGTATTTGCCAGCGCGCCATTTGCCAGCAGCAGGCGATCAAAGCCCACCTGCCTCCCGCTCGCCAGCCAGACAACATGCAGCCGCCCATCGATAGCCACCACCTGATCGGCAATATACCGCACCCGCAAATCATGATAAAAACTGTGCGAACGTGCCCATAGCTTCTCTCCGCCCAAGCGCCCACCCAGAAAATCCTTCAGCGCAGGTCGATAATAAACCGGGTGGGTGTCGCCAGCAATGATGGTGATAGAGGCCGCGCCATCCTCCGCCCGCAACGTCTCCGCCGCCGTCACCCCCGCAATCCCATTGCCCACAATCACATATGACCGGCCTCTTCCCCCCACATCCATGCTATCATGACTCATCCTGTTCCCCTGTATCAGTATTTATACCTACTCGTTCTAACGAGAGGAGCGATAAAGAGTTGTCGCAATGGGAAAAGTGGGTTATAAAGGAAATTGCTTATCCCCTACCTGAACAGCAGATGCAGATGTTCTCTCAAAAAAGCCTGGTCATTTTCGTAGGGGAGTAACTCGATGGCCTCTTCGGGGCAAAACCAGCCGGGTTCGGTAAAACCTTTATCGGTGGGGGGTCGAGGCTGCTTTTCGGAGAGGGCGTAAGCGAGATAGAAATGGATGGTCTTCTGCTCTACAACACCGTTGCTTCTGACAGATTCGCGTGGAATTGAGCCGGGGTACTTGATCAAACGGACTGGGAGATCACTCAGCCAATTTTTCATGGTTTGCAACCGGCAAGCTCACAGGCAAATGTCCGCGCGGCTGCACCTGACCAAAAAGGACCTTTGCGACAGCGACCTGCGCCATGTCGGTTGGCTCGTAGGTGACAAGGTAGGTGCGCAGTCGGGGAAAAGCCAGCAGGTCGTAGGGCGTGCCGACGGCGAGGCCGATGACGCGCAGGCCGGATTGGAGAAGAGCGCGCATGAGCGCCCCCTGCTGCGGGTCGCGATTCGCGCCAACGGTGACCATGATGACGAGATCGTACTGGCCGGTGGTCGCGAGAAGCGGCGCCACATCCTCTTCTTTGAAATCGGCGGGAAGGGTCAGGCTCTCGACGTTGTCGTGGTAGCGGCGCATGCTCTCGACGAGGGCGGCGCTGGAATGCTGGCGGTCTTCGGCCTGCGAGCGCATGTCTTTTGAGGTAGCGAGTACAAGGATGCGCTCGTGCGGTCGCAGGCGCAGAGGAACGAGGCCATCTTCGTTGCGCACGAGCGTGGTGGAGAGAGCGTAGGCGCGTTCGCTCAACTGCTGATGTTCAGCGCCGCCAACCCAGGATGGCACTGTGCCAGAAGGGAGATTTTCCCACGAGAGACGCTGGCTTTTGAGTTGCAGCACGCGCTCGACCGCCTGGCGCACCGCTGCGTAGGGCAGTCCGCCTGATTGTACTGCTTGCAGCGCCGCTTCCAGAGCGGATTGCTGGCGCGGATAGAGGTGGGAGACCAGAACGAGATCGATGCCAGCTTGCAGGGCCAGGACGCTACCCTGTGCTATGCCTACGGTGTCGGCAACGGCCTGCATTTCGAGACAATCGGAGATGACGACGCCGTGGAAACCGAGTTTCTCGCGCAACAAGCCCTGGATAATGGCGGGCGAGAGCGTGGCGGGAATGTCTGCGCGCCTGGTGATGGCGGGAAAGGCAATATGGGCAGACATCACGCAGTCCGCTCCGGCCTCGATGCCCTCACGAAATGGCACCAGTTCCACCTGCTCTAAGCGTTCCAGCGTGCAAGGGAGCATTGGCAAGGAAAGATGGGAGTCGACGGCGGTATCCCCGTGGCCGGGGAAGTGCTTGAGCGTGGAAATGATACCAGCATCCTGATAGCCACGAACAGCGGCTGCACCGAGCCGGGCCACCTGCTGCGGGTCTTCACCAAAGGAGCGCACGCCGATGACTGGATTGGCAGGATTGTTATTGACATCGACAACGGGGGCAAGGTTCATATTGATGCCGAGCGTACGCAGCGCGCGGCCTGTCGCATAGGCGATATCATGGACCATCTGCTCCGAGCCGATGGCTCCCAGGGCCATATTGCCCGGAAACTGCGTCGCGCTCCGGCCCAGTCGTTGCACCACTCCGTTTTCCTGGTCGATGGCGATGAGCAGGGGATAGCGCTGTCCGGCAGCGCCCGCGGCCTCCTGCAAACTACTCGTGAGTTCTAACACCTGCTGCGTATCCTGAACATTGCGCGAAAAGAGGATGACGCCGCCTACATAGTAGCGCGAGATCATATCAAGAACTTCCGGTGAAGGAGTTGTTCCCCAGAAGCCCACCATAAAAAGCTGGCCGATCTGTTCTTCCAGCGTCATGTTATAGATTAAGCCGGGCAGCATATCATGTCTCCTTTCGCGAACCTTTCTCCACAGGTACCAACTGAATAGCGGCGCGTGCTGCTATCAAGGCGGGCTGGTCGACGACGGCGAGTTGGCCGAGGGGGAGCCGGGCACGCAGATGGTGTAGAACTCGCTCGCGGTAATCGGCTTCGTGGACAAGCAGGCTGCCGCCGAGGGCGAGGGGCAGTGGCTGAGCGAAGAAGTGGAGTTTGTCGCTTACGGTTGTGACGACAAGCGCGAGTTCGTTTACAGCACGCTGCACGATGCGGCTGGCTACGATGTCATCAGCCTGCGCTGCTGCGAAGACAAGGGCTGAGAGGCGGGCTATTTTCGCCTTGTCGGCAGCGGGATAAACTTGCGCGAGGATACCAGCGGGATCGCGGAGGTGCCAGTGCTCAAGGATGCTGTCGAGCAAGAGTGTCTGCGGGCCCCGGCCATCGGCGGCGCGCACAGCAGCTACAAGGGCCTGGCGGCCCAATTCGTAGCCACTGCCCTCTTCGCTCAGCAGGTGGCCCCAGCCGGAAGCGCGCGCGAAATCGCCCTCCGCGTTGCGTCCCAGGCCAATGGTGCCGGTTCCAGCGATCAGCGCCACACCAACACGATTATCGAGCGCTCCCAGCACCAGTTCCGCGTCGTTTGTCAGCAGCACAGTCTCGGCCAGTGGAGAGAGATGGGGAAAAAGCTGGTCATGGTCGTGGAGACTATCGATGCCAGCAACCCCAAACCAGGCGGCACGCAAGAGTGGAGAACATCCCGCCGCCTGCGCTGCCCTCTCAACGGCGACGCGTAGCTGGGAGGCAGCCTGCTCAAGTCCGACGACGGCATGATTGCCACTACCAGCCAGGGCGCGCCCGCGTTCGCGTCCCTGCGCATCAACGATCACGGCAAGCGTTTTGCTGCCGCCGCCATCCACGCCGACGAAATAAGCATCTGCAAGGTGGCCTGAGAAGTCATGCATCATGGTAGTGCTTCCAGCGCAGCGCGTAGGATGCCGCCATGCTGCGCGAGCCGCTCCCTGGCAAGCTGCGGTCCCAGACCCGTGCGACCAACCAGAATAGCCGTTTTGACCTCGCCATCTGAAGCTTCCAGCAGCGCCCCGGCAGCGTCAGCATCAAACCCGGTGGCTTGCTGGACGATGGTAATGGCACGGCGGCGCAGTTTGCGGTTCGTGGCCTGCACATCCACCATCAGGTTGCCAAACGTCTTGCCCAGCAGGATCATGGTTCCCGTGCTCAGCATATTCAGCACCATCTTCTGCGCCGTGCCTGCCTTCAGTCGCGTGGAACCAGAGATCACTTCCGGCCCGACGAGCGGGGCAATCGCAATCTCTACCTCCTGTGCGAGCGGCGTCTGCCTGTTACAAGCCAGGCCGATGGTCAGCGCCCCCTGCTCCTTCGCGTAAGCAATGGCCCCCATCACATACGGCGTGCGCCCGCTAGCGGCGATGCCCACTACGGCATCGGCACCAGTTACAGCCACCTTTGCCGCGTCGGCACGGCCCGCCTCGACACTGTCCTCAAGGTCTTCCACCGACTGCCAGAGCGCGAACTCGCCACCGGCGATACAGCCCACCACGCGCTCTTGAGGAAGATTGAAAGTCGGCGGGCATTCTGCGGCATCGAGCGCGCCCAGCCGACCGGAGGTTCCAGCGCCGAAATAGATGAGCCTGCCGCCGCACCGCATTCTCCCGGCTATCGCTTCGATAGCTCTGGCAATGTGCGGCAGTTCTTGCTGAACGGCAGGCGCGACCCTCGCATCCTCCGCGTTCATCACCTGCACAATCTCCAACGGGCTCAAGCGGTCAATGTCCGCGCTGGCCGGATTCACCTTCTCGGTTTCCAGCCCGGTGAACGTCTGCCTGTCGCCTGCCCGCGCACTCTGATCGGTTGACATGTGTTCTTTACCTCACTCAGGGCATTAACTGTTCGCGCTTCATCTGGGTGTAGAAGGTGTATTTGTTGCCGCGATAGACGGATTTCGCGTACTCGATTGGCTGGTTGCGGTCGGTGTAGGTAGTACGGCGAATGAACAGGACGGCGCTGCCAATGGGAATTTTCAGCAGTTGCGCTTCCTCGTTGCCCGCCAGACCAGCCTCCAGTTCCTGCTCGGCCTCCATGAGTGGCAGGCCGTATTGCGTCTCAAGCAGGCGATAGAGGGAGTTGTGCTCCAGATCTTCCTCCAACAGGCGCTCGCAGTTGGGAAAGTGGAGTTGCGACAACTCGATTGCCAGAGGTTCGTCATCGGCGAGGCGCAGACGCTGCAGGCAGATGACCATTTCTTGCGGCCTGATGCGCAGCCGCTCCGCCGTCTCCTCGTCGGCAGGACGCATCTGAGCGGAAAGCACCCGCGTGCCTGGCTTCTGACCGCGCGCCGACATATCTTCGGTGAAGCCAGTGAGACGCATCAACTGCTGCGTCACCTTGCGCTGGCTGACAAAAGTTCCCTTCCCCTGCTCGCGGTAAAACAGGCCCTCGTTCACCAGATCGGTGATAGCCTGACGGGCCGTCATCCGGCTGATGCCATATTTTTCGCCCAGTTCGCGCTCGGAGGGGATCAGGTCGCCCGGCTTCCATTCGCCAGAGCGAATCTTGTCCCGCATGATCTCTTTCAGTTGAAAGTAGCGAGGAACTGGACTATTGCGGTAAATCGCGCTCATAATCTTTCCGTTAAACCTTTCCCAGAGGCAGCGACATCGCTCGCGTTTCTCTGATAACAGGCAGGCTGTCCTTGCCTCTCATGATAGCACATCAGATGTCATTCTGAGCGCGGCGAAGCATCTCACATGAGATGCTTCGCCGCGCTCAGAATGACATACCCACGCCAGGTTTTTGGCATGATAGGTAAGCCCGCCGGGTTATCAAGCTCGCCTGTGCCTACCTCCACAAACATCCCCCACCAACGGCTTGATTCCCTCGCGCCGATATGGTAGAAATGGTATAATTGGTATGTTGTATAGACCACTCTTGACACTATCAATAATTCCATACTTTTATGTGTATGTCAAGGGGGGACAGTTCGAGGTTCCCACCTGTGGTCTATGGAACCTGTACGGCAAAGGAGAAATGATGCATGCGGTTTACGTTACGTGGTTCGCGCCTGCTGGATGCCAGTAGCGATATCCCTGACGGAGCAATTACCATCGATGGTTCGTCTATCCTGTCCGTAGGACGTGCGGAGGAGACAATGGGGGGGGAGAGAGGTAAGATCATCGATGCCAGTGGTATGATCGTCACGCCAGGGTTTATCGATGTGCATACACACGGCGGCGGCGGCTTCAACCTGCATACCACCAACCCGGAGGAGATTGGCGCTTACATGCGCTGGGTGCCGCAGACAGGCGTGACCTCGTTTCTCATCGGCGTTGTCGGCACCCCCGGCGCTCTGCCGGAGAAGCAGCTCACGACAGCCGTGCAGGCAATAGAGAATTTCAGTCCGGGCGACAGAGCAGCCGAGCCGCTGGGCATCCATCTGGAAGGCCCATACATCAGCCTGCACCGCAAGGGCGCGCATCTGCCGGAATGGCTGCGCACGCCCAACGAGGCCGAGACGGAACGGGTACTCGCGCTGACCAAAGGACACCTGCGCCTGATTACACTCGCTCCCGAATTGCCGGGCGCGCCCGCCATGATTCGCCGTCTGGTCGAGGCGGGTGTGACCGTCAGCATGGGGCATACTGATGCCACCTACGAACAGGCGCTTGAGGCCATCCAGCTCGGCATCACGCATATGACGCACTGCTTCAACGCCATGCGCTCCCTCCATCATCGCAACCCGGGACCAATTGCCGCCGTGGCGCAGGCTCCGCAGGTGCGCGGCGAACTGATCGCCGATGGCGTCCATGTTCACCCGGCTATGATGGATGTGCTGGTGAAAATCCTGGGGCCGGAGCGCACCATCGTCATCACCGACGCCCTCGCCGCCGCCGGGATCGATAATGCCACCTTCGAGTTCGCGGGACAGGCCGCGCACGTCATCTGCGGCGTCGCCCGCCTGGCCGACGGCACTATCACCGGCAGCGTACTGACACTGGATCAGGCCCTGCGTAACATGCTCGCCATGACCGAATCGTCCCTCCAGGATGTCGTGCGCATGCTCACCTTCAATCCTGCCCAGGCCGCGCACATTGCCGACCACAAGGGATGCCTGCAAGCAGGCTACGATTCCGACCTGCTCATCTACGATTCCTCGCTGACTCTGCAAGCAACCATCTGTCGCGGCACCCTTACCTACGCCACCGACGAGTGGCGAGAACGACTGATAGGGATGTAATAACTGGCGGGGCAGCGGGGAATGCGCGTCTAGCGCATTCCCCGCTGCCCCGCCAGTTATCACAATGTCTTTGTCACTTTTTGCAGACCGCGCGGCAAATCTGGATTCAGCCCTTTCGTGAGAGCCAGGGAAAGGGCAAGCTGTTGGCCGGGAAGAACGGCAACGAGCGGGCTGAGCCATTCTGGAACCTGATCTGTGATGGGCAGCGGCGTCTTCGCCAGTTCCAGCGCCTGCCGGGCTTCGGAGATGACCAGCAGCTCAGCGCCGCGCTGCCGCAGGTCGCCCGCGAGATTGAGCATGTCGTCGAAGGCCGCGCCCGTGGGCATGACCAGGATAACGGGCAGGCTTTCGTGGATGGTAGCGATAGGGCCGTGCCGGAAATCCGCCGAAGAATAGGCCGTCACCATGATGTAGGTCAACTCTTTCAGCTTGAGGGCTAGCTCGAAAGCTGTGGCGTAGTTGTAGCCACGCCCGATAACCACGCAGCCCCGCATATAGCAATAGCGTTCGACACGGCTGGCTACGCTCTCCGCGTTGAGTCGCAGGGTAGCGGCCATTGCCAGGGGCAGAGCGCGCAGTTCGGCCATGCGTTCAGGGTTGCCATTCCAGGCGGCGGCAAAGAGGGCCATGATGGCAAGCTGAGCCGTGTAGGTCTTCGTCGCCGCGACGCTGCGTTCGAGACCGGCGTGCAACTCGACCACGTGGTCGGCCAGCACCGCGAGCGGAGAGGCGCTATCATTGGTGATGGCAAGCGTAGGCCGCCCCTGGCGCACCCCTTCCTCCACAACGGCCAGAATATCGGGCGATTGACCTGATTGTGAGATGCCGACGACCAGCGCGCCCTCAAGCCGTGGCGGCGTCCGGTAGAGCGTGTGCAGCGAGGGCGTGGCGAGGGCGACGGGATAACCGGCCAGCGCACCCCACACATACTGCGCGTAGGTCGCGGCATGATCCGACGAGCCACGAGCAGCGATCAAAACAGAGTTGAACGGAGGTAGAGCCTTAACAATCTCCTCCACATGCTTCGTTTCACGTTCCAACAGCCGGGCGATTCCTTCCGGCTGGCTGGCAATTTCCTGTTCAAGCAGCGATAGCATTTTTCCTCCCATGTTTTCGGCTATAAGAAATAGCGATACCATACTATACAACATTTCCACCAAATTTTATCATAATCCTGTCTAGTGGTCTAGATGACTTGACAAATTTAATTTGAGCATGTACAGTTGTGTACAGAGATTAGCCAGAAGGATTGGTATATACAATAGTAAGTACATACCAAATAATACTGGCTGTAAAAGGTATTTGATGCCAGAAAGGAGCGTGAGCCAGAGAGAGCCGGGTTGGTGTCGCGCTGAGACGCCAGCCTGTGTAGAGATTGTATAGGCCGCCAATCCCTTGATAGACAGAGACCCGGGCGGAACGTTCCGTCATCCCTTCGGAATTGTTGTGTCGTCTTGTAGCAGCGCCTTTTCGTAGCGCATCCATCCCGGTGTCGGCGTATGCTTCACTCGTACCCGATTTCAGCTACAGAGGTCGATTAATCCTATCGACTATTTTATGGGATTCATGAGAGAATCCACACATTCGATGTTAGGAGGTTTCGTATGGCTCCCAATACACTGTCTTCGGACTCTCCGAAGACGAAGGCCAGAGCCTTTGCCATCCTGTCTACCCTCCTGGTCGTCCTCGTGCTTGCGCTCGCCGCGTGCGGCAACCAGAGCACCACTACCACCAATCAGAAGCATATCCTCACGATTGGTGCCCAGGTCGGCGCAGACTTCACCCAGGCGTACAGCCCATATAACCCCAGTCCCGATGCCGGTATCCAGGGCATGGTTTACGAAACCCTGTATTTCTTTGACAGGGCCAACGGCACCACCACTCCCTGGCTGGCAACCAGCTACCAGTACAACAGCAACTTCACGCAGTTGACCTTTAACATCCGTCAGGGTGTCAAATGGTCGGATGGACAGCCGTTCAGCGCAAATGATGTCGCGTTCACCCTCAACATGCTCAAGCAGTACCCGGCAGCCGACATCAATGGCCTCTGGAACTACATGACCAGCGTCACCGCGCCCGATGCCAACACCGTGGTCATCACCTTCAAAAGGGCTTATCCGCCCCTGCTGTGGTACATCGCTGGTCAGACCTACATCGTTCCCCAGCACATCTTTGCCAGCGCTGGTGATCCCACCAAATTCGCCGATAATCCTCCCATCGGCACCGGACCGTTCAAGCTGACGAAATTCTCGCCCTCGCTGCTCATCTATGACCGCAATCCGAACTACTGGCAGGCGGACAAGGTGAAGGTCGACGAGTTGCAGTACCCGTCGGTAAAGGACAACAACACGCTGCAACTCAAGCTCATGGCCGGTCAAATCGACTGGGGCAGCTTCTTCGCGCCCGATCTGAATAGCACCTTTGTGGCGAAAGACCCGGCCCACAACCACTACTGGATGGCCCCGACCGACATGTTCACGCTCTATGTGAACCTGACGAAGTACCCGTTTAATCTGGTAGACGTGCGCCAGGCCATCAGCGCCGCGCTTGACCGGCAGCAGATGGCGAATCAGGCCGAGAGCGGCTATGTCGCGCCCGCCAGCACCACGGGCCTGATCCTGCCCAACCAGCAGAAATACCTCGACCCGGCCTACGCCAACACACCGACCACGCCCGACACCGCCAAAGCCATACAGTTGCTTGAGAGTGCCGGTTTCACAAAGGGTTCGGATGGCGTCTTCGCCGACAAGAACGGCAAGAAGCTGGCCTTCGGGCTGGATGTCGTTTCCGGTTGGACCGACTGGGAGACGATGGCCCAGATTATCAAGCAGAATCTGGATAGCGTCGGCTTCAATATCACCATCAACGACATCTCGTTCAATGCCTATGCCGCCGCCCGCGCCAACGCCGGGTTCGACCTGCTGATCGGTGGCCTCTTCGGCGGTCCCTCACCATTCTACCTGTACAACACGCACCTCAACAGCGCGAACCTCTCGCCCAATGGCTACAACTGGGGCAGGTGGAAGGACCCCACAACGGACCAACTGTTGCAGGAATATGCCACCACCACCGACCCCAACGTGCAGATGCAGGCCATTCAGGGGCTTGAGAAGATCTACGCGACCGAGTTGCCCAACATCCCGCTGGTCAACGCCGCGTCCTGGTACGAGTACAGCACGAAGAACTTCACCGGCTGGCCCGATCAGAGCAACCCCTACGCGGTCGGTGCCGCGTACTCCGCTCCTGACAACGTAGTGATTATCACACATCTCGTACCCGCGTAGGTGCGTCATATTAGACGGCGGATACCCCGGTGAGGTAGCCGCCAGCAGAGGGGGTGGCAGCACATGCCATCCCCTTCTTTCAAGCAACCGGATATGGTATGCTTACCTCACTACAAAGGTTGACTTTGCAGCGTCTACGAAGTCGCGAGTGCAGAAATCCTGTATGCTAAAGGGAGATACTGGATGCGTCACATACTCCGCCGTATTATTTTCTATCTTGTCGCCCTCTGGGCCTCCATCACGTTGAATTTTTTCATACCGCGCCTCGCGCCGGGCAACCCGGCACAGGCGCTGCTGGGACGTTTCGAGCGGCAGGGAGCGATCTCGCCCTCCGCGTTGAAGGCGCTGCAGACCGCCTTCGGCATCGACACGCACGATCCGTTGTGGGTGCAGTATTTTGGTTACCTGCACAATTTGCTCAGCGGGAATTTAGGGCTTTCGTTCACCTATTACCCTATGGGAGTGGTCGATGTCATCTCGCAGGATATCCGCTGGTCGCTGGTGCTCGGCAGCGTCTCTGTGTTGATCAGCTTCTCGCTCGGCTGTCTGATCGGCATTTTCATGGCCTGGCGGCGCGGTTCCCTTTTCGATGCCACGATTTCGCCCCTGATGACCTTTATTTCAGCCATTCCCTATTTCTGGCTTGCGTTGATTATCCTCTACGTCTTCGGCTTTCGCCTCGGCTGGTTTCCCTTTTCCGATGGCTATGACACCACACTCAACATCGGCTGGACGCCTGAATTTATCACGAGCGCCATCTATCACGCCATCCTGCCCGCGCTCACGCTCGTCATCTCCTCAATCGCGGGCTGGATGCTGGTTATGCGCAACTCGATGATTACCACGCTCTCCGAGGACTACATCCTGATGGCCCAGGCAAAGGGACTCTCCTCACGCCGCATCATGTTTGCCTATGCGGCGCGCAACGCCATTTTGCCGAACGTGACAGGCTTCGCGCTGGCCATCGGCTTCGTCGTCAGCGGGCAGCTCCTGACAGAAATCGTCTTCTCGTATCCCGGCATCGGCTTCTCGCTTTTGCAGGCCGTGCAGGGACAGGACTATCCCCTGCTGCAAGGAATTTTCCTGGTGATCGCCATAGCGGTGATGGGGGCCAATTTCCTGGCCGATATGTTATATGTCGTGCTCGACCCGCGCGTGCGCGTGGACAGGGAGGCAGCATGAAAGAGTCATCTTTGCCACAGCAATCGACAGAGCATAAGAAAAGTACGCCTGCGGGCGAGTCAGGTATTGTCCTTAACACCGGCTCCGGGGCCGTCGCAACCTACGTCTCACCAACCGGACTGCCACTGGATGCTCCGCCATATCTGCGTTTTTTCGGCGGCCTGCGCAATCTCTGGACGCGCATCACTTTCAACAGGAAAGTTTTACTGGGAACGTGTATCGTCGGCTTCTTTGTGCTGATCGCCATCATCGGGCCGTTGTTTATTCGCCAGGACCCCAACACGCTGTCCACGCTCTCCAACGCGGCTCCTTCGTTAGCGCACCCGCTGGGCACGACGACGCTGGGACAGGATATCTTCAGCCAGCTTATCGTGGGAACGCGCACCTCCATCTTCTGGGGATTTCTGACAGGCTTTCTGGTGACGGTTGTCTCCGTTGTCGTCGGCCTGATCAGTGGCTACTCTGGGGGCCTCATCGATGAAATGCTCTCGCTGCTGACCAACGTCTTCCTGGTGCTTCCGGCGCTGCCACTGGCTATCGTGCTGGCCTCGTATTTCCCACGCGGGCCGCTCACCATCGCGCTGGTGATTACTTTCACGAGCTGGGCGTGGGGCGCTCGCGTCCTGCGCTCGCAGACGCTCTCGATGCGCAACCGTGAGTTCGTAGCGGCAGCACGAGCCAGCGGGGAAAACTGGTGGCGTATCATCTTTTTCGAGATTTTCCCCAACGAGATTTCGATTGTCGCCGCCAATTTTGTCAGCACCACGCTCTACGTCATTCTCGCCGAAGCCTCACTGGAATTTCTCGGTCTCGGCAACGCCACCACCGTGAGCTGGGGCAGCCTGTTCTACTGGGCGCAGAAAGACGACGCGCTTTTCCTGGGCCTGTGGTGGTGGTTCGTCCCGCCCGGCCTCTGCATCGCCCTGCTGGGAGCCGGTCTCGCCCTCATCAACAACGGCATCGACGAGGTTGCCGACCCACGCCTGCGCAGCGAACCAATGCCGAAAACTTCCAGAAAAGGGAAAGTGGCAGCAGCCTGATAGCGAAAAACGGCGCCTGGTAATTCTAGAATTACCAGGCGCTCAACATACAGCTACCTACATCCATCGTCGACAGGCTACTGCGGCTTCTTCTCAAGGAACTCGCCCTCGATGGTGATCTGGACCTCCTGGCCAACAACCAACCGGCCATCGAGCACCATATCGAAGGTCATGCCGAAGTCCTTGCGGTTGATCTTGCCCTCAGCCCCGTAGGCAATACGATGGCCCATCATGGGATCATTGAATTCGCCGTACTTCTTGACGGCCAGCGTCACGGGTTTGGTAATCCCTTTGATGGTCAGGTCACCGGTCATGCTGTAGGTATCCGGGCCGGTCTGTTCGATCTTCGTGCTCTTGAAGGTAATCGTCGGGTACTTCTCGACCTCCAGGAGATTCGACGAGCGCAGATCGTTGTCGCGCTGCGGGTTGTGGGTACGGATACTGGCGGTCTGGATGGTCACGTCGACATTTGACTGCTCTGGATGCTCGGGGTCGATATAGCCGTTGGCCGTGACATCGAGGAAGTTGCCGCGTACCGTCATCATGCCCAGGTGCCGGACAGCAAACTCGACCTGCGTGTGGTAAGGGTCAAAGACCCAGCGACTCTCGGTTGCAGATTGCGCTTGTGGCTGACTTTGCTGTGTCATATCATTTCCTCCTTGAAAAATAGCTTGAACGAATATCATATGAAAAGGGAGCGGCGAATACCTCAGCTTTCCTTTTCATATTTACTTTCTTTTCAATAGCAAGTATACTCGTGTAAGCCGCTCCTGTCAAGGGCATTGCTTCCTGCCAGAAAATATGGTATATTTGTCCTATGGACACACCTGACCAACCACAGACAACACAACTGCCGGAGACCTGCGCCTCCCATCCCGTCGGGCGTGCATTACGCCTGCTCGGCGATGTCTGGACGCTCATCATCGTCTACTCGCTGCTCTCCGGCCCCAGGCGCTTCGGTGAACTGCTGGACGCCATGGGCAGTGCCAGCCCCAAAACGCTGTCACAGCGTCTCAAGATGCTGGAAGAAAGCGGATTCGTCCAACGCAAGGCATTCCTCGAAATTCCGCCACGCGTCGAATACCGCCTGACCGAAAAAGGCCAGGCCCTCGTCGACATCATGGAAGCCATCAAACAATTCGGCGAGCGCTACCTCGCCGATGTCGAACCACCGCCTGATGCCACATCCTGTCAGTGATTAAGGCATGGTCATAGAAAATGAACGGGCTGCATGGCTTTTGCCGCCATGCAGCCCGTTCATTTTCTATGACCATGCCTTATCTAGGGAATCACAGGCATTTCATTCTCTTCTGCCGACGCGCCTGCCTCGCTGGCTTCAGGCCGGTAGCGTTGCACCAGTGGGATGTCCTTCAGGAAGAAGGTGGTGACGAGGGCCAGCAGGGAGAAGATGAGAACAGCGACGAAGCCATGCTGGATACCGAGAGCCAGTGAGAGGCGCAGGGCATCGAAAACCTGGGCGAGCAGGTGCTGCACTTGCTGCATGGCCTGCGCCGCCGCCTGGGCCGCGAGCTGATTGTGCCGCGGACCGGAGGGAACGTGTGCCGCCGCGCTGGTTGCCGCGTAGTGTTGCGCCGTCTGTACGATGGCCTGACGGTACTGCGCGTTCACCAGCACCTGCGGATTGGTAGCGTACTGCAAGCCCTGGGGGGTCAGTTGCCGCACCGTGGAGGCAGGCAGGCGCTTCACGATGTCGTTCGACAGCGTGGTATTCACAACGGTGCCGACGATGGCGACGCCGAGCACGCTGCCAAGCTGGCCGAGGTAGCGCACTGCCGAGGTGCCAGTTCCCAGGCGCGAGCGCGGCAGAGCATTCTGCGCGGTCAGCGTCGTGATGGAGAAGAACGTTCCCATACCTGCACCGGCAATCACCATGAAGACAATCGCCAGGAACAGGCTGGTAGAGGGCGTCAACAGTGTCAGCAGGAACACCCCAACGGTCATGACGATTGCGCCGATGATGGCGATCGCGTGATAACGTTTGAGCATGGCAATGACCGCGCCTGCCAGCGCCGCGCCGACGACCGAACTCAAGGTGAGCGGAGTGATCACCAGCCCTGAGTTGGAAGCGGTTTCTCCCAGCACGCCTTGCAGGAAGAGCGGCATATAGATCACCACCCCGACCAGCACCATCAGTTGCAGCAGCGAGAGCAGCGCGGAGGCGGTGAAGACCTGGTTGCGGAAGAGGCTCAAAGGCAGCACCGGCTCGGCGGCGTGCCGTTCGACGATGAAGAACAGCGTGTAGAGAACGCCGGAGCCGACGAGTGTGCCGATCACCTGCGGCGAATTCCAGGCATAGGTCGCATCGCCGCCCCATGTCAGGCCGAGCAGGAGGCAGATGGTGGCGGCAGCAGCCAGGGCGGCGCCGCTAAAGTCGATGCGACGAATGGCCGTCCAGCCGCTAAAGCGGTTGCTGCGTTCAGAAATGTTGGCGGGCAGGTAGATCAGCAGCGCGGCCAGGGCGAGCATACCGATCGGCAGGTTGATGTAGAACACCCAGCGCCAGCGCGTCGTGTTGACGACAAGGCTGCCCAGCAATGGGCCATGATCGGTGAGCCAACCGCCGAGACTGGGGCCGACGACACTGGAGAAGCCATAGACAACGCCGAAAATGCCCTGCCACTTCGCGCGCTCGGCAGGCGGGAAAATGTCACCAACGACGGTGAAGACCAGCGCGATGCCGATGCCCGCGCCTAATCCCTGCAAAGCGCGAAAGGCGATAAACTGGTTCATGCTCTGCGACGCGCCGGAAAGGGCCGAGCCGAGCAGGAAAATGATCGTGCCGATAATCAAAAACCATTTGCGTCCGAACTGGTCGGAAAGTTTGCCTACCGTCGGCACCATCGTCGTTGAAGCCAGGGTATAGGCCGTGACGGCCCAGGTATAGTCATTGAACCCTTGCAGCGAGGCAACGATGCGCGGCAGCGCGGTGCCAACGACGGTCTGATCCAATGCTTCCAGCAAAAGTGTCAGCATCAGCGCGGCCAGTACACTGAAGAGCGCGAAGGCACGCAGGCGGCGCTCATCCCCCTTTGCGGCTGGCTGCGTTTGCGAGGATGTTGAAACGCTATCATCCATATCTGTTTCCTCCACACGGGGGCAGCGCTATACGTGATATAATGACGTACAGCGGTCTCCGCTCGATTGAGGCGTGTGTCCTGCTCAGGTCTGAGAAACTCCAGCAGAGGCACACGCCCGATCTGTTTCTGGCTCCTGCCCGGCGCAAGAGCCGCAATATCCTTACGGATTTTTCTCCCTGTGATCGCCCGTTGCTGCTGCGGCGGCCAGTCCATTCCCCATCTTTTGAGCGAGGGTAAGCTCCTGCTCGCGTAAGCCCCTCGCCCAGTCCAGTTCTGCCTGCCACTGGCTAATCGAATGCTCCATTGTCTTCAGAATATATGACAGCGAGCTGGCATTTACGCGAGGAATGCCATGAGCGAGCTGCGGTGCATCCTGTACCAGGCCTTCCACTACCCCCTGGTGGCTTACCATGTCCTCCGCCTCATTCTGCTGGAAGAAGACGTGAGACTGGCAGTAGTTGATGTAATGGTCGATGATACGCAGGCGCTCGGCAGGCGTGATGAAGCTAAAGGCCGCGACCTTATACAGGAAAAGCCTCTGGTAATCACCAGGATTCGAGCCGGTGTCGTTCATCAAGATGCGGAAGCGCAGCCGCCCGGCATCCGTTATCTTATAGATGCGCAACTGACGATCACCCTGCCCTGCGCTCTGTGTCTCATCGACGGCAATCAAGCCATTCTGCTCCAGCTTCGCCAGCAAGGGATACAGCCTTCCATAGCTGATACGCGCATACGGCCCGATCATGTCATTAATGATCTTGGCGATCAGATAACCATGCGCCGGGCCATGCATCAACTGCGCCAGAACGATAAACTCATACATCTCTCGCTCTCCACCTTCCAGAAAAATGCTCAAGCAGTATCTTGTAGAATATCATTGTGATACATCACTATGTTATATTGTAATGTATATCACTGTGAAAATGGTAACTCATACAATGGTAGTTTGTCAAGAGGTTTTTGGCGAAATTTTCTTATTTAAT
The DNA here is from genome assembly GCA_035294125.1 of Ktedonobacteraceae bacterium. Lineage (GTDB taxonomy): Bacteria > Chloroflexota > Ktedonobacteria > Ktedonobacterales > Ktedonobacteraceae > CADDYT01. Next base: position 103,237 of record DATGLM010000046.1, read on the forward strand.
AGGAAAAAATCGTTAGTCATTTGGTAATATTAAGTCAGGATGGTAAATTTCATCAAGATTCTCGTGATATTTGCCAATCGAGTGTGATTTTCTGCAAGCAAACTACAACTTATCGGTTTTGATTGGGAAAACTCATGCTAAAAACCCGGTTTCTCATCGTTCTAATTGAGAAGTGATCTGTGAACTGCGCCCATGTGCAAAAGAGACATAATTCACAGCGCAGGCAGCAATTTTCTGCTATTCTTTTCTGAAGAAGAGCTACTAATCTGGCGTTCGTCAAGATATGCTTTCTATATAACTGAGCAGATACAAAAAATTATTGACAAAGGTATAATTTTAGTGGATACTCTTTAAAATGGAAGAGAAGGCAATCGGACCTATGCGATGATCCATCCAGAAGGAGGGAAATGAAACCTATGGACGCCCCGAATGAAGTCATTATCAATCCAGATTTTCTGGCGCTGGGTATGGGCGGCACGAACATGATGTCCATGCTATGGACTGTAGCTATGGGCCGCCAGGCAGTGGGCGTCGAGATGCGCGGCGACCCCTTTCTCGGCGTGCATTGGAACATCCGTGAAGACCTCTATCATCAGTTAGGGCTGATCGATCAGTTGATGCTGGAGCGGTACGGAGAGGAGCGCATACCGCGCCGGGGCAATGGACGCCCGTTCCGTCTCGCGGAGTGTTTCTACAGCACAGAGACAACCGCTGGAGATATCGTTGCCGATGAGATCATCGATGGCTTCGACGTCGACCAGCATATCGTGGGAACTATTCACGATGTCGAATTCATCGACGACCGCTGGCGCGACGGCCTACCGAACAGGGTTATTACTTTGCTGGACCCGCCGAAGCCGCCGGATCGGGCCGATCCGGCGAAAATCCGCACCAGGATGGTCGATGTGCTCGATGGCCCGTCCACCTTCCAGGCTGAGGCCGCATCCATCCAGAAATTGCTGCGCCGCTACCTGGAATTGATGGAGCAGCAGGATAGGGAAAAGAATCTCAAGCCTCGCGTCCAGCTCTTCACCCACCACCGTGTCGTGCCAACCGAAGGCGATGGGTTCATCCGCGAGGCCGATGGTCGACTGCGGATTCGCATCGAGGCTCTGCAAGAATTCGACTTCAGGGGACAGTTCGTGCGTGTGCGCGTCCCCAACAGCGAAGCGATTGATCTCGGCGTACCAGAGCTGTTCATGATTGCTCAGGGTTTCAACAGCAGCGACGCAAGGCGGCTGGGCTTCGAGCAACACGATGTCGAGGTCGACCACGGAGATGGGCGCGGGCCGACGGTGGCGCAGGCTGACTTCCTGGCCGGGCTGGTCGAAGTGCTCGTGGGAGGTCGCCTGCGGCGGCGCATCTCCTCAGAGTTTGACCAGGATGGCAAGGAATACTGGGTGCGACAGATTGCCGTGGGCCATGAGAACGATCCAGAGGTTGGGTGGGTGCTGGTGCAGGTTCCCGACTTCAAAACCTTCGACCCCATCGAGGCCGGGCTACTTCCTGCCGGGACTGACCGCAATTCACCCGAGTTCTTCGCTTCCTACCAGCAGTTGATCTACGACTTCTACATCAGGCAGGCGGCAGACATTCTTGATATTCCCAGAGAAGAGCTGCGCAAGGTGCAGATGATCTATGGTCCGACGCTGTTCAGCCTCATCGAGCGGGTCGGAGATGATCCCCTGGTCGCCCCCAACGGCGTTGTCGCAGGCGATTCCTTCGGCAACGGCCACTTTCTGACCAGTGGCGGTGCGATGACGGGAATGATCGGACATAGCTACCGTGTCCTCGCGTACTGGCAAGAGCGGGACGCGGGCGCCTCTCCGGCTGAGGCTATCCGCCGCCTGGCCGACCGCATCAAAGAAGATACACATGCATGGCTGCAGGTGAGCGCGACAGAATACAGCCAGGCGGCTCCGATCAACTTCGGCGCGGAACGCATCGAACAGATCAATAAGGCGAGTGGTATCGACACGGACGTGCGCGCCAATGCGATTGACGCCGCCCGCCGCCAGCGCCACGCCCTCATTCCACTGGACCCCTCCAACTGGCGCAGGCTCTTCGTGCGCAATGGCCGCGTGCTCTCCGCACTGCCAGAGCTTGAGGTCGATCATCCTTTGCAGCGACCCGAACACGAGGCCAGCCTGATGGCGGTGTTGAAGACTTTCCCGGTCAAGCCCGATCAGGTCAGTCCAAAGACCGGTACAGATCAGGAAGCAGCGGAAGAGGAAAGCGATCTGACGATCGTCAGATCCAGGGTCCACATCGGGCTGCTGGAACCGGAGAAGGCAAAGGTCTACGCATTTCTGGACATCCAGAAGGACGATGGGGGAGTACAAGGTATCGCGATCACAAAGGAGACTGCGATTGTCGGGCGCGTTGATCCAAAAAGCGGCATTACGCCAGAGGTCGACCTCACATCGTTCGACACGCGGAAAACTGTCTCGCGCCGCCACGCACGGATTCACATGGAGGAAGACCGCTTCTCCCTTGAAGACCTGGGGAGTAAAAATAAGACGCGCCTGAACGGGGCGGTGTTAACTCCCCACCAGCCGGAACCGCTCCACAATGGCGACAAGGTAAGCTTTGGTTCGGTCAAGGCCACCTTCCGCCTGCTCGGCACGAGCCGGTTGCCGAAAGCCTGGTCGCAATCGTAGAGGCGATGCCTCGTCTTCAACTGCCCGAACTCTGGTAGTGGCGGACGCCGAAGCGCCAGAAGAGGCCGGAGACGAGGGCGAAGACCAGGGCGACGATGGGTGCGCAGAAGGCGAGCCACGCGGGCAGGCCGAAGGGCAGTGGACGGTCAAGCACGTAGGAAATTGGCACAAACGAGCCGAAGGCTACTGGCACCACGAACATGAAGATGGTCTGCATGAGCCGGTTGTAGATGGTAATGGGGTAGCTCATCATCTCGCGCCCGCCGTAGGTAAAGATGTTGACCATTTCGGTCGTCTCCACCGTCCAGAAGCAGACTGTCGCGCCCAGCAGCAGGACAGAGATGAAGATGGCTCCCCCGCTGACCACGCCGATGAGCAGGGCAGCCACCTTTGCCAGCGTCCAGTGCAGGCCGACCAGGAAGTGCAGAGAGACGAAAAATGCCAGCAGGCCCTCGCTCAAGCGTCCCAGGCGGCGCAGGCGAAAATCGCTGCCGATGACCTGGAGAAACGCCCCTACTGGCCGTAGCAGCACGCGGTCAAACTCACCGCGCCTGATCGTTTCGACAAAGTTATCGATGCCAGCGCCCACCAGTTCCGAGAGGCCAAAGGCCATTGAGGTCGCAGAGTAAAGCAGCGCCACCTCGCCAAGGTGCCAGCCGAGCAGCGACGGAAACGAGGCGAAGACGATGATAACGCCGAAGAATTCGGCGCTCGTGATGAAGAAGTAGGTGCCAATATCAATCACCAGGTTCGCCTTATATTGTGCCTGCGAACGCAGTTGCATCCCGATCAGACGACCATACAGAGAGAGGTCGCTTAGCAGACCGCCTATCATGCATGTACTCCTTCCTTAGCCACCCTGCACAGTGACGCGGCGGGTAGCGATTTTTGTGAGTGCCAGAGCTACAAAGGTCAGTATGATGAGCCAGAAAGACTGGCGACCCAGTTCAAAAAGCAGGGAGAGGCCACCGAGCTTGCCCAGAAAGACCTCGGTTGGCACGTTCATCAGGCCATTGAAGGGCAGCCAGTAGACGATGGCGCGCAGGGGAGCAGGAAATAAGGGCAGCGGAAAGTAGCTGCCGGTGAAGAAGAGGGCGAGAGTTCCGGCCAGCACGGCTACGGCACGGGCCTCGATGATCCAGAAGGCGATGACGTTGTAGAGAAAACGGAAGGCGATGCCCAGCATGGCTCCGAGGGCGAGGCTGCACGCAAAAATGGGCCAGACGCGCCAGTCGCCTTGCACACCGATACCGAAGAGCAGCATGCCCGCAGTATAGGCGGGTAAGCCGCGAAAGAGCAGGTAGTAGAGGTCGCGCCCGCACTCGCGACTGAACCAGTACCAGTAGAAATCACAGGGCTTGCTCAGGTCGGCCACAACCTCACCGGAGCGGATAGTGTAGAGCAGGTCGTACCAGCCAAAGGGCAGAATAATCATAATCATCGACTGCTCTACCCAGCTATAGCGCAGCGTATCGGTCACATCATACCCGGCGGCAACGGGCCGTGAGTGAAAGAGAGCGATGATGACATAGCTCAAAAGAACACCCCAGAACACATTGGTCAGCAGCCCGGAGAGGTTCGCCCAGCGATAGATGAGCTGCCGCCGGAACGCGGTGCGGGCCACCTCGAAGTAAAAACGCAGCATGATCTTCTTTCTCCTCTCATCTGTGTGGACTATTTTTGAACAGCACAAAAAGCCAGCATCCCCGCAGCAGGGGGTACTGGTTCTCTGGAAAGACTCTATTCGCGCCCATGCACAAACGCGGGATAGCCAATGGACTAACCCGTGCCTGTGAGCGATAGACGGCTCCAACGTGGTAAGGTTGGCTTACTATACCACCACTTAAAGCTCCCCGTCAACTGTTTTCATGGTTTGCTTGCCATGAAAAGGAGCCTCACAATCTAAAAGCGATAGCTGGGAATAGCGGCACCTTCCGCGTTTTTGGCCAGTTCCTGAAACTCCTCTTTGCTCAGGCGTAAGTTGGCCGACGCAACAAGTGGGCCATACATCAGGGTCTTGCTAGACGTGAAGCAGCGAGTCAGGGAGATCCAGCTGCCACAGAGAGCTTGCCTCCTCCTGTCGGCTTGCGAGCATCTGCCGGAACAGGGGGATGAGCGCTGGATCAAACTGGCTGCCCGCTCGCCGCTCCAGTTCCGCCAGCGCCTCCTGTGGAGAGCGGGACGCCTGATAGGGCTGGTCGCTGATCATAGCGTGATAGGCTTCGGCCACAGCGATCATACGCGCCTCCAGGGGGATAGCTTCTCCCGTTAAGCCATTGGGATGGCCAGTGCCGTCCCAACGCTCGTGGTGATGCCGGATCGCCGGGGCCAGATCGCTGAGCCAGGGACTGGCTTCGACAATGGTAGCGCCCAGTTCGGCATGCTGGTGCAGTAAGCGCCACTCCGGCTCGGAAAAATGCTCTCGCGGTTGTTGGAGCAGTCGATCGGGTAGCGCGATTTTGCCGATATCATGCAGAAAAGCTGCCGTTGCGGCCCGCAGGAGGCGCTCCTGGTCAAACTGCAAAGCGCGAGCCATACCTGCAACCAGGTCACTGACCTCATGCGCGTGCGCGCTCATACCCGGTTCGCGCCAGTCGAGCACACCCATCAGGGAATAGATCAGGCCCAATTGCTCTACGCGCACCTGCTGCTCAAGGTCACGCCCATCAAGAGATTGCAGTTCCGGGCGTTGCAGTTCTTTAGCGGTGGCAGCTTTGAGGGCGGCATTCAGGTTAGCGCGTACTGCTTCGGCTGCGGTACGTACCTGGTTGCGCCCCAGACGCTTGGCCCAGTACATCGCCTGGTCTGCCTGCTCTCGCAATTCGTCAGCCGTTCGTCCATCGCCGGGATAGCCGGCCACACCTACGCTGACGGTGACCGCGATGCCACCGTTGACCTCTCGTGCTGCCAGTGGCAGGGCTGCTACGGCGGCGCGCAGGCGTTCGGCGACAATTTTCGCCTCCTGCACGTCCGTCTCCGGCAGGAGTACCAGGAACTCTTCACCGCCAAAGCGCCCTACAGCGTCCCCGGCCCGCAGCACGCTCCGTGCGCGCTCCCCCAGTTCGCGCAAGACAAGATCACCCACAGCATGCCCATAGGTATCATTGGTCTGCTTGAAACGATCACCATCGAAAAAGAGCAGCGACAATGGATGCCCGAAGCGCCGTGCGCGCTCGCACTCCTGCTCAAGTAGCGCCTGTAGCGCCCGGTGATTGGGTAGTTCGGTCAGCGGATCGGTTGTCGCCAGAGCTGCCAGGCGTGTATTGGCCGCGTTGAGCGCCTCGTGCTCGCGCTGGAGCTGCTCGTGCAGCCGTTTGAGTTCCTCACCTTTCGCCAGTTCATCGCGCTGCCGCCTGGTTTCCTCAAGCAAACCAACAATAGTATCTAACGTGGTGTTCACGGCCCGCGAGACCAGGGCAATCTCGTCACGTCCATCCACGGTGAGCCGGGTAGAAAACTCTCCCTGCTCGATCTGCTGCACTACGGCCCGGAAGCGGTACAGACGCCGCACCACTGTCCGCGAAATGAGCCAGACTACGACGCCCATATCGATGAACAGGCCGAGCGCGGAGAGACCCATAGAGAGCAGTACCTGACCTTCCTCGTATATAGTAGCGTCGTGGATGGCGGGAACCAGATTCTCTGTGAACTGGATCAAGATCAGCAAGGTGGTCATCGCACTCGCATACATCGGTTCCACCCGCTGAACCTCCAGACTGGATGCCTCGCTCAACTTGCCATCTGAGACCGCGTTGAGCACCTGCATGAGTGCGCTTTGATAGGCCTGCCAGGTTCGCAATGCTTCGCTGGCCCGTACCTGCTGTTCCGTGAGTTGAGAACTGTGGCCGGAAGCTCGCAGGAGCGCGGCAAGGCCGGGATAGCGGGCCAGCACGTCCTGCCGTAGATAGGCTTTGAGTGTGGTATCGTAGCTCGCAACGAAATAGAGAGTTGTCGTGCGGTCTTCGCGCAGGGTCTCTGGAGTAGTCTGGGGCTTGCTTGCATCGCTGAGCGTCCCTAGCAGGTTTGTATGCGTCTGCTGCAAGGTTGCAATGGCCCCGGTCAGAGAGGTCGAGGCATGCAGCAGGTGCTGGCTGAACGTTGAGACGTTCGACAAGAGTTGATAGCTTTGCAGGCCAATACTACCCAGAGAGAGCAAAACCGCCAGCATGGGAATGAGCAACGCCAGGGCCAGCCGCCGACCAATTGGGAGGGCAAGCAGGAGATGACGGGTTCTACGCAAGATAGTGGCAGGTTCCCACATCGATAGCGTTGACGATGCGGCGCGTTGAGCGTTCGTGCTGTCCATAGTATTCTTCTCCATTAATGCTCTGGAACAGGAGACAGCATCCCTGCCCTCTCTCAGCATTTCCTCGCAGATACACTACCGCGCCGACAAAGCGCAGGTGGTCCGCATGAGTCCCGCCAGGGAAAAGACCAGTTCTACCAGTAATATCGGCTTCCCCGGCGTGTTCTTGAACTTGCTAGCCGCTCATGACCAGTACAAAGCCCTCCATAGGGATGGGGTACTCCGAAGCCATGGGTAGTGCCCGAGCGCGGTGTGTGAGAGGATCGACCTGATCGTGATTGCGGCAATAGTAATAGTAGAGACCCGGTGTAGTAAAGAGCGCAGTGACCGAGGCCCCACCTGGCTCATCATCCGTTCCGGCAATACGATACAGGCCCATGTCGACCGGATTCACCGGCTTTGACCACCCGTCTACCAGCCCCACAAAATGGGGGTCCTCGTCGAAGTTATGCCATGTCACACCCCCCGGTTGTCTGATCGCCAGAAACTCACTGGCAAAGTCGTCGTGCCCGGCAGGGATAGTGTTAAGCGCGGAGAATGGCAGAGCGGAGATGGGGCCCTGCACCCAGATTACGCCGTCCATCGCCAGCGGGAAGTGGGGCACCCCTTTGTCCGCTGCAACGCGGGCCAGCGTGGCATTCCAGGTACTCCTGGTAGGATCGTAGTAGTGATACAGTCCCGCCTGATTGAAGGTGAATCTGGCCTGTTCTCCCGGCGGCAGGTGGAGCAAAAATGCCTGCCGATTGAGAAACTGATTCCGCTGGGCCGTGGTCGCGATGATATGTGTGACATTATCAACATTGTTCCAGATTACAGTAGTATGGAGCGGAACAACGAGGATAAATGGCATAAAGAGTGCCTGACCGCGTGGCAGTGTAATGGTAGCGAGCACAGGAAGTGTCTTCGCATGAAGCTGATGATGACCGTTCGCATTCTGATGGGAAATCCAGACCGCGTGCCCGATGGTCAGTCCGAGCGCAAGACAGATAAGCAGAACTATGATCATCCGGTAACAGCGCAAACGCGCCTCGAACATAGCTCCTCCTCCAAAAAGCACGAACTTCTGAATCCAGTATAGAGAAGGAAGCAAAGGCTTTGTCGCTCTGAGCGCTATGCCCTTTCAACTGATGTATGATATGCTCAAAAAACCAGAAAAAAGTATCCACACATGTCATTCTGGTTTTAATTGTTAAAAATCGTCATGCTTTTCAGAGCATACCGGTAATTATCATCAAGCAAGCGGCACCGCTTGCCAGTCTACCAGGGCGTCGAAGGAATTGAGGACGGTGGGGTCGTTGTCGGCGGCCCAGCCGTCGGGGTGGGGCAGGACATGGCGGTGCAGGTAGAGCAAGGCGATGAGCCATTTACGCTTGCCTGTGCCCGCCGTGCCGCGCTGCAACTCGCTTTCCGCCTGTTGCAAGAGCAGCGTGACGATAGTGAGCTGCGCCAGGCGCTCGACGAGGCCGCGCATGGGCAATTGCGCGCTTTCGCTGTCGAGCGCGGCAAGCCCGGCAATGCGATCTGCCAGCGAGTTGAGCAGAGATTGTACCTGCTGCGCTACCGGGATGACTGCTGAATGCTGGAACGACTGCAGGTGCCGGTGCAGCATGCCAAAGAGGGCGGAGGCCGCGTTTTCGCGGGCGATGGCACGGGCCACATCGAGGACGATGACGTTGCTTGAGCCTTCCCAGATGACGTTGACGATGCTGTCACGCAGCAGGCGAGCGTTGGGCCAGTCCTCGACGTAGCCGTTGCCGCCGCGTATCTCCAGTGCCTCGAGCGTGACGTACTCCCCCCGTTTGGGAATGTAGTACTTGCAGAGTGGGGTGAGGATGCGCAACAGGCGGCGCTCTTCTTCCGCGCCTGTGCGATCCACGTGCTCAAGTGCTGCCGCCGTCTCGAAGGCCAGGGCGGCGCAGCCCTCGACCTCGATGAGCAGGTCGACCAACTGGCGGCGCATGAGCGGGTGCTCGGCCAGGGGACGCCCGAAGGCGACGCGACCGCGAGTGTGCGCCAGCACTTCAAGATAGCTACGGCGCATGGCGGCCAGAGAACCGATGGCCGCCCACATGCGCGTGAGGTTAATCATCTCCGTCATCTGCACAAAGCCGCGAGCGATGTCGCCGACGAGGTACGCCTGCGCGCCATTGAGCGTCACCTCGCCCGTTGCCATCGAGCGCGTGCCAAGCTTATTTTTCAGACGATT
>DATGLM010000047.1:0-3236 GCA_035294125.1 Ktedonobacteraceae bacterium
TCCGGTTTGCTGTTTGCTTTCTTGTGCATAACCGCTTGCCCCTATGCTAGCATAAACGCGGCTCCGAGGAAAATACCAAAAAGAGCTTCTGTCAGAGTCTACCACGTATTTTGGCGGAGGGGGTACTCTGCAATCCTGGTAAGCATCTTCTTTTTCCACCGGGCTGTAACGATTTGCTCTGGAAAAGGATTAGATACCAGTATCCTTCGCTTCACGGCGATTATGATAGGTGATGGATTGGAGGAACCACTAATCTTGTATGAAAACGAAACTGCCGCCGAAGGGAGGCAAGATGCTGGCAGTAGCCGGGCGCGAGCGTACCTCCAGAGATTTTTGCAGGACAATGCCGGGCCTTTGCAGGCAATCCTGTGCGGATATGTCGCCAGAATGGGTCTCGCCGGGGGCGCGATGATTGAGGCCGTTGCCGCCAAAGTGTTTCAGGATGCGGTGATTGAGGCCCTGACGCACGCGGACCATTTCACTGCCGAAATGCAGCCGCGAGCCTGGTTTCTGGCCATTGCTGCTAACATTTTGAAGCGCTACCGGGCCAGCTATGCCAAACGTTATAAATTCGAAGTCTTGATTGGCAATCTCGCGAGCAAATCCGAACTGGAAAGTGAGCAGGATGTGCTGGACTTGCTGGTGGTTGCGGCGGGCATCTCATCGTGATGGCGGGCTGATCACACGACGAGCGGCCCACGCTGAAGCGGGGCAGGACCCGATTAATCGGCCCTCTCTGACGGTTTGCCGTCCATTTTGCGCGTGTGATTGTGATGGCGGGCTGATCACACGGCGAGCGGCCCACGCTGAAGCGGGGCAGGACCCGATTAATCGGCCCTCTCTGATGTTTTTATGTATTAAGATACGGTAGGAATAAAAGCATGAAGCAACGTACTTTTCTGATGATTGCCCTGGCTCTGATGGTGGCGCTTTTCGTGGTGCTGGCGATAGTCTTTTCGTCCGCGCTCCCTTTTGGGAAAAATCCGGCCACCCAGGCTGCATCACCTTCTCCTACGCCAAGCCCAATACCGACACCTACCGCGACGCCATCGCCGACGCCTCTGGTCAACGGCTCCTCTGCCTATTTGATCGACGCCACGAACGGGCGAGTGCTGCTGGATGTGAATAGCCACATGCACACGGACATGTGGAGCACCACCAAGATCATGACGGCCCTGCTGGCAATTGAACGCTTGCCGATGGATCAGGTTGTGACCATTGAGCAGAGCGAGCTGGACGAGGTGCCTGATGGTATGAGTATCGCTTACCTGAAGGCCGGCGATCAACTGAGCGTGTTGCATTTGCTCTATGGCCTGCTGTTGCCTTCGGGCAGCGATGCCGCCATTGTGCTGGCCCACGCGGTTTCGGGCGATACCGCGAGCTTTGTGGCGCTGATGAACGCGCGGGCCGCTCAGTTAGGTTTGACCGATACACACTACGCCAATCCGTATGGAGCCTCTGATCCCAATCACTATTCGAGCGCTGCCGATCTGGTGAAGCTTGCTCGCGTGGCGATGGGTTACTCTATCTTCGCGCAGATTGTCTCCACGCCCCATTACTACCTGGGCGCCAATCTGTCACACACCACCTATCAGTGGGATAACATCCTCAACCCTTTTCTGCAGAGCTATCCCAACGCCAACGGAATCAAAACAGGCTCGAACACGGACAATACGGACTGGTGCATGGTCTTCTCCGCCACACGCAACGGCCACCTGCTGATCGGTGCGGAGATGCAGGCCCCGTCAGAGGACCAGGTCTTCACGGATGCCGGAAATATTCTTGACAAAGGCTTTGCTTTAGAGGGCATCTCTTAGCCTGGGCTTCTCTCTATGAAAATCGACAGCGAGCCAGGCGCGTGATATACTTGCGGAAGAGAACGTATGGGCAAAGGATTTAGAGAAAATATTCATCTAAGGAGAGGATGCATGACGCCAGAGGAGAAGGCGCTCTATCACCAGATCCATCCGGCCAAGCTGGCAACCGATATCAGCGCGGAATTTGTTTCTTATTATTTTTTCTGGAAGCGCAGGCTGCTGGCCGGACTGCTTGTGCTCTTTGTACCGCCTCTGGTCGCATCGACGCTAGTGATGAGGCTGGCAAACCTTGAGCAATACAAGCAATCAGCCTTTGGGAGATATATTCGCGCTTATATGACTCCACCGGTGGTTGTTGCGCGTATGCTGGGAACTGTGATTACGCACATAGGAGCGTGGTATCGCAAGCCGTCGCTCATATTGCTGGGCCTGGCGACGGTTTTGCTCGGCTGGCTACGCGGGATCATTCTGCCGGCTGCCCCTGAGAAAGAGTCATGATGATGTCTGCACAATTTTCGCGTATTTTGATCGGGCTGAGCGGAATCTTCGGCACGATTCTGCTCGGCGCTTATTTTGGCGTTGGTTTTAGCATCGGGCTGGCGCAACTGCCCGCCAGTGCCCCGCTGGCTCAGGTGATAAGCGCCGGGACGCAGTATCGCGACCTGTGGTTCCTGGGCACGTGGCTGCAAGCGACCGGCTCGCTGCTCTCGGTGATCTTTTTCCTCGCACTTGTCCAGCGAGCCGGCAAGACGACGCGCATGGCGGGCTTGCTCGCCATCCTGGGGTCCACAGTGCTGCTCGCGGTCGTCCTGCTCGAAGGCGTGTTTACTATGGATCTCGCGCAGGCGGCTACCGATGGCCACCAGATGGCCGCGCTCTCCAGCTTTGACGTGATGACGGTCTTTACGTATATCTACCCAATTGTGCCCGCGCCGTTGATCTTCCTGGCCCTGGGCACGATCCTGCTGCGCACTCGTGTTCTGCCGCTTGCCTATGGCTACGTGGCCCTGGGTCTGGGCGTGGCCTTCGAGATCGTGGGCCTGATTGGTCCGTTCACCACGTCGATTCTCACGCTGGTCGTGCTCAGCCTGCAAGGGCTGTGGGCGTTCGCGGCCGCCATTGCCTGGCTGGCCGGAGCCGGGAGAATTGTCAAGGCCACGGTTGGTCTGGAGCGCGCCGGATGATGCGGTGAAAGGAATGTCCTGGCCGGGTAGACAGAGACCTTGCCATTTGCCTGAACTCTCAGGTATCCTTGAGTTAGACAGGTATCTATTCTTCATCAAGGTAGTCTACTTTGCTGATTCTTGAGGAGGCGTTGGCTATGGTGCGCTTGCAAGCAGTGATCTTTGACCTGGGAGGAACACTCGTCTCTACACCGGCGGGAGATGAGGAGGCGAAGCGTAGCTGGGAGCTTTCCTA
>DATGLM010000048.1:0-393818 GCA_035294125.1 Ktedonobacteraceae bacterium
TTGTCGTCGGTGCCGACGCTTCAGAGGTTGCAGAGACATCAGCCCAGTAGAGACCGTGGGCGAAAGCGCGCAGGACGCGGGCGAAACACAGGCCCTGGGCGCTGGCTTGGGTGCGCAAACTGGGGAGCGTCTCCTGCGTATAACATTTTCATGTGAGTTGACACGGAGCCAAAGCTGTTAAAACGTCACCAGAGTCTTACAGGCAGCGATTTTTGACGGGTATGTAGAGAGCGGCGTATCAGAAATGCCACCCCATCGAAAAAGTATTGCCTGTAAGCCAAAAAGACAGTTTTTCGCCGTGGTTCTTATACCCGGATGCCAGATGATAAGCAGGTTTATGGCGACAGCAATTGACAGTTCTTTGACAGTAATGCCGTTGTCTTCTCCTGAAGAAATCTGAACTATTCTGAAGGAGAAAAAACAGCTTCATGGCGATAAGGCGAACGGAGAAGGGCCTTGAGCAAGGAAAGGGGGTCCACCCCAAAAAGGGGGCCAAAAGCTCTGTACGAAACTTGCAAACTGTGTTACACTTGCCAGCAAGGACAATAGTGCGGTAGAGATAACTAGTTGAGATTCTGAGTCATAGAGACAGTTACTAAGGAGGGCCATCGATGGCAACCTGTTCAAATTGTGGCTTTGATGTGACCGGGAAAAAGTTTTGCCAGCAGTGCGGGACACCCGTGCAGGCAACAGCAACTCCCGCTCCAGCGTCGGCGACACCTGCACCTACGACGGTCGGTGTATCATCCGAGCCTGTTGTGGCCGCGGGGGCACCGAGTGTTTGTCCGCGTTGCAATGGAGAAGTGAAACCAGGGGCAGCATTTTGTATGCATTGTGGCTCATCGTTGAGTCCGCACGTGACGCAGGCTACGGCTCAATCGCAGCCATTGACGCGCACCTGCCCGGCATGCCACACGCAGGTTCCCGTTGAGCATGCCTTCTGTAGCAACTGCGGGCAACCGATGGCAGCAGGAACCCCCACACCAGCACCAGCGACTGCGGCTCCCAGCTTCTGCACCAACTGTGGGATGCAGAACGCGCCGGGCGTGAAATTCTGCGCAAGTTGCGGTACGCCTATTGGAGCTAGCGCCGGAACGCCAGTACCGCAGCCATATATGCAGTCTGGACAGTATCCACAATATCAACAACAGCAGCCGTACTCGCAATACCAGCAGCCCCAACAGCCCTATGGGCAGCCACAGTACAATCAGCAGCCATACGGGCAACCCAACCCCTACGGACAGCAGCCCCAACAGCCCTATGGACAGCAGGCACCTTATGGGCAACCACAATATGCGCAGGCTCCGATGGTCTTGCGCTGTCCCGTCTGCATGGCAATGTCGCCGGTAGGCACAACTAACTGTCCCGGTTGCCGCACCAGCCTCGTCGGCATTGTTCCCACCCCCGCGAATATGCCGGTGCAGAACCAGCAGGGTGGCGTGCTCGGTGGCCTGTTTGGAGGCCAGGGACAGGGGCAGGGTGGTAATATGATGATGGGAGCGCTCGGTGGAGCGGCCGCCGTCATCGGCGGAGAAATGCTGTTGCACGGCCTCGAAAACGATCTCATGGGTGGCGGCAATAACTATGGCTACGAAGGCCACCATCACCACCACCATCGTGACGAAGGCATGCTCGGCGATCTGGGCAACATTGCCAATGACCTTGGCCTCTAAAAACTGAAGTGGCAAAGCAGAAGCGCGGTGAAATGTCGTGTTTCACCGCGCTTCTGCTTCCTTTCAATCCTTCAGCTTTCCCCCAAATGGGCTATCCCTGCACCATTTCTACCTCTGTCTGTTGCGACACACGATGAAACGGTCTATAATACGCGGGAACAAGCCTTCTTCATAGCAATGGACATTGGACATTTTCGTTATGCATGTATAAGGAGTCAGAAACCTCTCTGCCGGTCGGCATGGCGCTGACAGCACGCGAGGTTCTGGATTAAAAACAGGAATGAATTACCGAAAAACGACGCTACGCAATGGTTTGCGTTTATTCACTACCGAGATGCCCGGCATGCGGTCCGCCAGCATTGCTTTTTTCTTTACCGTTGGTTCCCGCTACGAACCGGATAACATCGCGGGTATCTCACATTTTATCGAACATATGCTTTTTAAGGGGACTCGCAACTATCCAAGCGCGCGGCTCATTTCAGAGGCGATTGAGGGCATCGGCGGCTCCTTCAACGGCAGTACCGGCAAGGAGCTGACCTGCTATACCGCTCGCGTTCCGGCTGACCAGCTTCCTGTCGTTCTACATGTGATGGCTGACATGATTCGCTATTCCCTTTTCGATGCGAGCGAAATCGAAAAGGAACGCGGCGTCATTATCGAGGAACTGAGCGCTACGCATGACGATCCGCAGGAATGGTCCAACTTGCTGGTCGACCAGGTGATGTGGCCCAATCTGCCGCTGGGTCGCGACGATGCGGGCTTTATCGAAACCGTTGAGCGGATAGAGCGTCGGCAGATGCTCGATTATCTACACACCCACTACCTGCCGAATTCGCTGGTGCTCAGCATCGCCGGAAACATCAAGCATGGGGCTGTCATCGAGCAGGTAGAGCAGCTTTTTGGCGATTGGGAGCCGGGAGAGCACCCACGCTGGCAGGAAAGCTTGCCGCCGCGAGATACAGTGCCGGTCGCAATGATTCAGAAGGAGACGGAGCAGACGAATTTCTGCCTCGCACTGCCTGGAGCTTCTCATTCTTCGCCCAATTATTATCCTATTCTGCTCATTAATGGCATTCTTGGCGAGGGCATGAGCTCGCGGCTCTTCCAGACCATTCGCGAGGAGCAGGGTCTGGCTTATGATATCGGCAGCTATATCAATACTTATTACGAAACGGGAAATCTGGTGATAAGCGCCGGAGTAGACCCCTCACAGACCGAGACAACAGTGCAGGCTATCCTGCATGAATTGACGCGATTATGTACAACACCCGTACCGGAAGATGAGCTTGAGCGCATCAAAGCCTATGTACGTGGAGGCATTCAGTTAGGTCTGGAAGGCACGCAACAGGTCGCATCCTGGCTGGCCGGTCAGGAAAGCCTGCGCAATCATGTGATGGACGTTGACGAGGTCATCGCCCGTATCAACGCTGTCACCCCGGCGGATATTCAGCGTACAGCGCAAATCAGCTTTGCTCCTGAGTGGCGCCGTCTCGCCATTATCGGGCCTGATGATCCGCAGCAGGTGAAACACTTTGAACGGTTACTCAGAGATTTATGACGGCTTCCTCCGGCGCGGACCGGTGGCTTCTATCACATTACGACGGCATTGCCGGTGGTAAAGCGGGAAGAGGAGAGAGAATCTATGGCATCAACAACGCTTCGCGATTACTTGCAGTATACTGAGGACGCTATCAGCACAGGCCGAATCGAGGACGCGCTGGCGCAATGCCAGCGCATCCTGAGCCACTTTCCAGAATCACTCGAAGCGCAACGGCTTCTCGGCGAGGTCTATCTGGCTCAGGAGCAACTGGAAGAGGCCCAGCAAGCTTTCGACTGGATTTTGACGAATGACCCGGAAAATGTCGTCGTCTACTGTGACCGCGCTCTCATCTGCGAGCGCATGTCAGATTACGACACTGCTCTGGATTGCTACCAGCAAGCTTATGAACTCAGTCGGGGTAATAGCCAGATACGGCACGAATTCAACAAGCTGAGCACGAGAGTGGGACAACAGGGCTTCATGCTCTCGCGGGCAGGCCTTGCTCGCCTCTATATGCGTGGTGATCTCCTCCCCCAGGCCATTCAGGAATGGGAAGCCGTCCTCTCTGTCAGTCCCGACCGCCTTGATGCCCGCACCGGTCTCCTTGAGGCGTACTGGCGCGAAGGTCTCTTTGAACAGGTTGAAGAACTTGCCAACGCTATTTTGAATGATGTCCCCGGTTGTCTGAAGGCCTTGCTGCTCCTTGCGCACGTCACTTCCTTAAAGGATATGCAGCGCGCTGAGGAACTTATCCAGCGCGCCGAGATGCTCGACCCCGAACTGGTCATGGCCCAGGAACTCTTCAGCGACCTGATTGCTAATCAACCACTGGACCCTTTCCTGCAACTCCTCAAACGCGAAGCCGTTGTTTTACCCGAGCCGCTTTCCTCTCCCGCTCCTCCTGAAGCATCCGATTGGAGCGCGCAGAGCACACAGATCGCTACAAATGGCACGCACAGTCCGTCATCTTCCCCGCCCGGTGCTCTCTTTAGCTGGAGCAGCCTGGGTCCGCTCCTCGACGTCCCCCAACAGCAGGAGCAGCCTGAGCAGGATGTTCCCACCTTTGCCTGGCCCAGCAATAGCGCGCTAGATATTAACCCGTGGAGTACTATCGATCAGCTTGCCGGACCTGTCGTCGAGCCAGCTTCTGCTGCTCGGCCTGTAACAGAGTCAGAAGCGGGGGCGGCAAAACAGCATACAGAGCCATTCACCGCACAGGAAGCAGAGAAACCGACGGCAGATGTGCAGCCAGCATGGTCGCAGGCAGATCAAATGGTCGAACCGGTAGCTGATGCATCAGGCACGTGGAGTGGCACGATGAGTCAGAACGAGGTCGTCCCCGATGCAAATGAAAGCGCGTGGGCTACGGAAGTCCGTGAAGAGGCTGCTCTACCTACGCCGCCAGCATGGCTTGACATGCTCACAAAAGGCGGGCGGCCTCAGCCTTCGTCTACCCCGTCAGCGCCTTTGAGCAACACCGGAAGTGTGGCAGAAGCATCGACCTCAGAAGCCGAAGTCAGATCGGCAAGTCCGGCTTCCAGGCCATCGGGGCCACTTTTTGCGGAGCCAGCAGCCCCCGCTCGCATGCCCTGGGAAAATGACCTGCAACCGGTACCCGTTAGCGAGGGAGACGAAGGCGAAAACCTGTCCTTCGGCCCTGAGTGGCTCAAGTCACTGGGCGCGGAGGTTCTAGAGCAGGGCGCTTCTGACGCCGCAAATCCGATCGAGCCTGTGGCTTCGCTGGGTGAGGAACTACCACCCACTGCGACGATACCTTCCCACAATAGCGATTTCTGGCAAGAAGCGGCGATTGATCCCTGGAGCAACCAGGAAGCAGGGCAAACACAGCAGGAAGCGCCGGTTCAATCCTGGCTTGAGCAACTCAATGCCTCTCCATCAACCTGGCAAACGCCCATCGATCCCTGGATGGAGCAATCTGCCCAACCAGCACAACCAACGCCACCATCAATCGAGATGCAGCAGGTACCTGGCGCTCCCTGGCCTGAAACAGTCGCAGAACCTGTGCGGCAACAACAAGAACCGGACATCCCAACAGCAGAGCAGCAGTTCGCTACACTGGAAATACTGGAACGCGACCTGTACGCGCAAGGCTTCGTGCCGCTGGAGCCAGGCTCCCTGGCAAAGATTGCCGAAGAAGAATCCCTCTCTACGGCACTGGCGCAGTTTGGCTCGGAGCCACTCCCTAGATCGCCCTATGAAGAGCAGCCTGCACAATCGTGGCAGCAACCAGAGCAGGCAGCTCTGGTTGCACAGCCAGAAGCTCAAACACTCACGTCGGGAGCGCAGCCTGAGGCCCGGCAGTCAGCACCAGCCCAGCCCGCAGTTCAGTTCTACGAACCGGTTGAGGAGCCGCTGTGGACGGCCACAGCAGCCGGTCCGGCAAGCAACCCCACTCTGGATCCGGTCTCCGAGGCAGAGGTGACGATCCAGCAGTCATCCAGGCGGACAGGAGCCATTTCACAACCTGTGCTACCTGTTCCTCCCGCCGATGCCGTAGTACAGCCAGCACAGGCGGCACAAACAGCACCGGCAGTTCCTCCAGTGCCGAAGAAGCCAGCAGCTTCCAACGATTCTTCGCTGGATGAACTGGAGTTGACAATGAGACGCCCCGTTGTCAGATTGCAGCCAGCAACGCAAAAGACGGCTAACCTCCCGGGTCAGGCACCGACAACACCTGCCAGAAGCCGTTCAGGAACGGCAAACAGAGCGGAAGACAGCAGCATGAGCTACAAAGAACGACTACGTAAGGGCTACCATCACCAGCTCGCCGGTGATTACGATGAGGCCATGCAAGAATACCGTGTCATTATCCGCAACGCCCCGGAATTATTGGGCGAGGTTGTCAGCAACATGCGCGCCCTGCTCAAGCTCGCGCCCAGATATGCCCCCGGTTATCGTGTTCTGGGCGACGCCTACATGCGGCAGGGAGAATACCTGCAAGCCATGGAAGCCTATAACAAGGCTCTGATGATGGCGAAAAAAGGCGTGCAGGGGCAGACACAGGAACAGCGATAACGTTAGCACAGAGCAAAAGGAGTCATAGTTTGGAAACTATCCTACAGCGACTGACCGATCTTGATGATATCATCGGCGCGGTACTTGTCAGCAAGGAAGGTTTGATCGTCGCCGGAACACTGCATAGCGAGGACGAGGAGATGATCGGCGCTATGTCGGCGGCAGCCTTTGGCTCGATTTCTGACTACACACAGCAGATCAACAGCGGTGAGATGCGCCACGTCATCATCGAGACGCAGACGGGGACTATCCAGCTTGCCGACCTCGGCGACCTCATTCTCGTGGTCACCACGCAATCACAGCGCAATCTTGGCCGCGTTCGTATAGAAATGAAGAAAGTTTGCAAACAAATCGCGCAGATGGTTGCAAGCTACTAAAATAGAGAACAGAGAATGGAGACATATGGAACGCACATTGATTATTGTCAAGCCCGAAGGGGTACAGCGCGGGCTGATCGGAAAAGTTCTTTCCCGCTTTGAGGATCGTGGACTGAAATTTGTGGGCCTCAAGCTTATGCAGATTACGCCCGAACTGGCCGCGCAGCATTATGGCGTACATAAAGGCAAGCCCTTTTATGAGGGGCTTGTCAAGCATATTACCTCCAGCCCTGTTGTTGTAGGCGTGCTGGAAGGGCCGAAAGCCATCAGCGTCGTGCGCAATACGATGGGAGCTACCAATCCTGTCGAGGCTGCACCGGGCAGTATTCGCGGCACCTATGCCCTGGAAATCGGCTTCAACATTGTTCATGGCTCTGACGGGCCGGAAACCGCTGCTTTTGAGATTAATCTCTTCTTCAAGCCCGAAGAACTGGTCCAGTACAATCTCGTCGAAGATCAGTGGGTATACGAGCCTGACGTCTGAGAAAGCTACATTTTCAGACAGGACTTTGGGTACCAAAAACCATCCGAGCAGTTTTCACTGCTCGGATGGTTTTTGGTTTTTCTGCTGTACTCGCCTCTCTCAGGACGTGGTAAATGACAATTACCGCATGCCATGAGGCTAAAAAGGCAGAACAGTGAGGATGTGCAACAAACACTCGAAACACTGCTGGAGAACGCCGATCCCATGATATGGCATCAACAGCAGATATTGCACTGCTACCTATCTGCCTTAACGCTCTAGCGGCTTCACGACGTACATTCTCCTCATCGTAGGAGAGTGCCCGTATCAGACTTGGCAGAGCGGCCACATCGCCAATCTTGCCGAGCGCTTCGGCAGCATTAGCGCGGATAGACCACTCCTCGCTCTCGGATTCGAGGATCTCCATTCCTCGTTCTCCTCATGAAGAACTTCTTGCAAAGTCGGCACAATTGCGCTACCCATCTTTACAAGTGCTTCGGCGATAGTATGGCGGATACCTTCCGGGTGATCATGTAGAAGTTCGATTAGTTGAGAGGCAACAGAAGCATCTCGTATATTCCCTAATGCACTGATCGTGCGACGGCAAATCGTGATTTCTTCACATTGAAGAGCTTCTAGAAGGTGAGGAATAGCGCGTGCATCACCAGCATCACCTCTTGCTAGAGCAGCAGAGATGCGTACATCTTGCAGGCATGAGATAACGCCCCAATCAATGCCTCAACAGGGAGTCGCGGTATTTTGCAAGGTTCCTGCGCAAGAAGAATGCAACGAGGTAGCCAGCGTCGATTGCAAGGGGACGAACCACTCACACATGAGGCTTAGCCCGGAGTCGGAGGCGAGAACTCTTTTTCCTTCTCTCTTCGTCACTCTTGCCCGGGCAAGAGGCCACGTTCCAGGGCAACCGCGACGGCAGCCGCACGCGAGTCCACATCCAGCTTGTTGTAAATACTGGTGATATAGGCTCCCACCGTCCGCTCGGTAATGCCCAGGCGCTTCGCAATTTCTTTACTACGCTCGCCTCGTGCGACGCCCATCAGGACCTCGCGTTCACGTTCCGTGAGGGCGACCCGACCTTTTCCTCGTGGCTTCTCAGCCGGACGTGCCGGAGAAGGCTCGGAAGGGAGCTGCGTGGCGCGGGCAGCATGCAGGAGCAACCGCTCCACCAGCTCTGGCTGGACCAGACGCTCTCCGCGTGCAGCGGCACGGATCGCGTTGAGCAACACCTCCAGGTCGGCGTCCTTGAGCACATAGCCACAGGCGCCTGCCTGTAATCCCCGAATCATCAGGGCATCTTCGTTGTAGGTCGTGAGAATGACGACGGCAATCTGTGGCCAGCGCTGGTGGATGTGTTCGATTGCTTCAATGCCATCCATGCCTGGCATCCGCAGATCCATCAACACGACATCTGGTTGCAGATCGCCGATCACCCGCAGGGCCGCTTTGCCATCAGCCGCTTCCCCAACCAGTGTGAACTCCTCGCCCCCGTCTTCCAGCATGGTCCGTACTCCTGTGCGAATCACTTTATGGTCGTCCACGGTGACCACACGGATCGGCTGGCTCATCGCGTTCCCTCGCTTTCCTCTGGTTCTCCTGCGAGAGAGGGCTGTGCTTGTTTCTTCGAAAGCTCAGGGAAGCAGAGACGCAGCCTCGTTCCCTCCTGCGGCCTGCTTTCCACCTGCAAGACACCACCCATCAGACGGGCGCGTTCGTCCAGGCCGATCAGCCCGTAGTGCTCCTGCTGGGTGGCGACGAATGCTGGATCAAAGCCTTTCCCATCATCGCCGATCTCCAGCATCATCTGCCCTGCATCCTGTGTGAGACACACCCAGGCATGAGAGGCATGGGCATGCCGGGCAATATTCGTCAACCCCTCCGACACGATGCGGAGCAGATGCTCTGCACACGCTTCTGAGATACTGCTCCACGCGCGCAGCTCCGTGCGACAGGGAATGCCCGAGGCCAGGGTGAACTGCTGAATCTTTTCTTCCAAAGCTGTGCCCAGATCCTGGAGTGGCGACTCTTCGGCCCGCAGATCGCCAATCGCGCTGCGGGCGTCGGCCAGTGCCTCACGGATATCACTGATCGCCTGCCTGATGGCCTCTTGCGCAGGCCCATAACGCTGGCTCTTCAGACGGGAGTTGGCGGCTTGCAACTGCATCATCACCCCAGCCAGGCCCTGTGCCAGCGTATCGTGCAGTTCTCGCGCCAGACGCTGGCGTTCCGTCAGGCGGGTCAATTCCTCGATGCGTTCAGCTGACGCTTGCAATTGGGTATGCGCCGCCGCCAGGTCCCGGTGGGCCTTTTCCAGATGGGCATAGGACGCGATCAATTGGACATACAGGACCAGATACCCACCGAGCAAGAGCAGCATGATCACCAGACTGGAGAGATCCGAGAGATGGATGGGAAGCAGATATCTCCATTGATGAAGGCTGGCCAGCAGAATGCCGAAGAAGAGCACAACACTGCTACAGGCAACCATGACAACCAGGCTAGTGCGTTCAAGCAGCGTCGCGAGTTCGAGTGCCAGCACCAACAACAGGATCAGTCCGATCTCTAGTGGTGGCCCGCTCAGCAGCACCAGAACCGCCAACAGGGCCTGGAGCGGAAAGGAGAACTAGAAGAAGCGGCGGCCCTGCGTCCCAGAAACGCTGATCCACATGAGCGCACCCAGGCAAAGCATCGGCACCGTGAACAGGACGACAGACAGCCCATGCTCCCCCAATCCTTGCAGAAAGGGCACGAGGCAACTCCCTGATCCAGCGGGAATAACGGTGCAATTGGGCAGGCCGAGGCCAACCTGCTTGCCTCCTCCCAGGAGATTCAAGCTGCCCCAGAGATACAAGGCAGCGACCCACATGAGGAAAAACCAGCGAAGTGAGCGAAAAGGAGCAAGCATGCGCTGTGTGTTCATCGAACGGATCTGCTCTCGCACCTGGGCTGACGCCTGGCTATTCCAGCTGGCCATTGCCCTGTGTATCGGAGGAAGCGGGCTACTGCTCCGCTGGCTCTGCTCATGCAGCAGGCGCCCTGGATGGGCCTCGGTGGCTTTACGTGCAGGCACAAGCTGGATGGGGCTTGGGTGGCTCGTTGCTGGCATCCTTTCGGCCAACACCTTTCTCTCGCTCTTTCAGCCCCAGGCTCCCACTGATTCCACGCCGCCGTCTCTTCTCACCATTTTCTTGAGCATCGTGATCCTGGTGAGTGGAGCGGTGCTCCTCGTGACAACGAATGTGGATCTCGTGCTGGCGCTCTGCTCCCTGGTGTTTCGCCATCTCCCCGGCCTTGCTCCAATCAACCGCACCAGCCTGGCCCATCTGCGGACAGCTCGCGCAAGGACGGGGGTGACGATCGCGCTTTTGAGTGGGGTTCTGTTTCTCGTGGTGCTGCTGGTCACGACCAATCTGGGCGCCATTCAAGAATCCCAGGCGTTGGCGAACACCGGCGGGTTCCAGTTAGAAGCCGATGTGCTGGCGATCCAGCTTGTCAACTCAAACACGCTCGGCCCAACCTTGCAGGCCCTGCAACAGCAGACCCTCCTGGGACACGATTTCACGGCCGTTGGGGCGCTTCGTCTCCTGTATGTGCCAGAGAGTAAAACCATTCAGGTTCGCCTCAATCTGCCAGGGCAACCATCCTATCCCTTGCTCGGAAATGGAAGGCCATATACCGCGGCACCCTACGTGGCGGATGATGCGTTTCTCTCCATGACCACGATGCCCCTGTACGCACGTGCCCAGGGCTATTCGTCGGATCGCCAGATCTGGGACACGCTGAAAACACGCCCTGGGTATGCGGTGCTCACCTACAACCCGCAAATCACGGCGCTGCCCACGCAGAATGGCTTTGTCCCGTTTACTGCCTGGATACCAGAAACTGCAGGATCGAGAGCAGTAGCCCAACCGGTGACGATCATTGGCCTGGTCCCGGCCTCCGTGCACTGGCCCACGCTGTATCTGTCCACCCAGACAGCACTGGAGGTGGCGCACATCCCCTACGCAGATTTTCTGACGCAGTACCTGTTTCGCGTCAAGCCGGGGGTCAGTGAAGTGCAGGCAGCGAGCGACTTGAGCCGTGTCCTACAGATCGCGCAGACCGGGGTTTTCATCCAGTCGCTCGACAATACTGGCTCCGCTGGCATTACCCTGGTGTTGACGCTGTTACTCAGTGGCTATCTGGTGCTAGGGTTGCTCTTTGGGGCGCTGGCGCTTGGCATGATCGCGAGTCGAGCCGTGGTGGAACGCCAGCAGCAGATCGGGATGATGCGGGCCCTGGGTTGTTCGCGTGCCCTGGTGCGCCGCTCGTTTCTGCTGGAATCCGGGTGCGTGATTGTGCTCAGTGCGGGAGTGGGCACGCTGCTGGCACTCTGGCTGGCCTTTCGGGTCGCCCAGGAGAACTATCTGAACTTCCCACTGCCATTCCTGCCAATCATCTGGATTCTCCTTGGGAGCATGCTCGTCACTGGTGCGAGTGTGCTCTTCCCCGCGTGCCAGGCAGCACGGATCTCGCCGGCTGAGGCACTCCGGTATGAATAGATGAAAGCAAACATCACAGAGTAAACCACAAAGGAAGAAAGAACAAAACGAAGGCAAACGAACCGGTACAGAATCAAGAACAGCAAGCGGCACAGCAGGTCCAACCCTCTCTGCTGCGCAAGCCGCAACGTCGGGAGAAAGGACGGAAAACACGCAGGCTTTCGCTCCTCCTGCTCGTTTTCGGAGGAATCGGCGTGCTTGGGGGAGGGGGAGTCCTGGCCTGGTATCTGCTGACCTCCCACACTCCAACGCCAGCACAGGCGCCGATGCAAACGCATTGCATCTCGCATATCCCCAGGGACTGGCTCAAGCAGCAACTCGCCGTGCAACTCCACCTCTCTGAGGATCAGATCACCGAGGAAGTCCAGCGTGGAAAGCAGATCCAGGACATTGCGAGCGCGCAGGGCCTTTCTCCAGAGCAACTGTACCAGAAGGAGAGGCAACTGTTGCAGGAAGGAAATACCATGTGGCTGAGTCAGGGCTGTATTCCACCGCACGTCGCGACGGTGCAAAGCCAGCGCTTCGGCCAGCTTTCGCAGCAGGCAGTAGACGCCACGTTTACGCAGTTGTTTCGAGGATGAGGAACACACAGGCAAAGAAGGTTGTCGACCTCTCCGACAGGAAAGACAGGAATGATGGAAATGAGCGAGGCAATGGCGATGCTACCTATGATGGCACCAGATCAGCGTCAAACGCGACAGAAAGCTCGGCGAGAGATTGTTCGACAGGTGGAGTTTGGGGCAACGGTCTCAGAGACGCTGAGGCGTTGCCCAGTTCCGATGCATCGTACCACCGTGTATCGACTCCTCAAGCGAGTCAAGCAGGAAGGTGAGCACGCATTTGCAGAGAGACGCCACGGCCATCCAGTGAAACTGCGCGGAGAGGTGCTCACCTGGCTTCTGAACTATTGTCAGAACCACGCGTCTGTTTCCAGCTCGGAACTCCAACTCCTCATCGCCGAACGGTTCAGCCTTTCGGTGAGTGTCAGTCAACTCAACCGTGTTCGTGCCACTCATGGCGTGCGCCGTGTACCCCTACCGCGAGAAAAAAAGTCCAAAACGGGCCTGGTGCTTCCCTCAGGATACCATGAACAGGCCGGAGGCTTGCTGCTCCTGGCAGCAGCCACTGAGACCGGCCTGCTCACTCAGTTGCAACAGACGCTGCCACCTCCTCCAGATCCAGGGCGTCTTCCTCTCGCAAGCAGTCCAGCAGTGCGCCACCGTCTGGTGCTCACGCTCCTGTTTCTGGGCGCGGTCGGATTGCAGCGCACGTGGGATCTGCGTGGCTATACCGCCGATGGTCTGGCCTTGCTCACTGGTCGGACGCACGCCTATGGCTATCGGTACACTGAAGCATTCTTGTCACAAGTGGCCCGCGCTGATGGCGCCGAGCGCTTTACCGAAATGCTCAGCTCTTGGGCGACGCACCTCTGGCATCCCGTTGAAACAGCAGCAGAAACTGAACACCCACACCATCTTCAGGCGCTGACCTGTTACCTTGATGGGCACCGCAAGCCGGTCTACAGTGATGTTCTGCTCCCTCATGGGCTCGTTGGGCGTCTCGGCGTCGTCCTGGGATGTCGAGCGCTGCTGTTATTGCATGATGAAAAGGGCCATCCCTTGTATGTAACCACCCATCGAGGAGACCAGCATTTGACTACAGGCGTCCCCGCACTGCTGGAGCGATATGAACAACAGGCGCAGACTAGCCTCGTTGCCCGCATGATTGTGGACCGGGAGGGCATGGCCACCGAATTCCTGGCGCGGTTGCACGCGGAAGGGCGCATCGTGGTCACGATTTTGCAGACCAATCAATATCGCGATCTGTCCTCGTTCTCCCAGATTGGTTCCTTTGTGCCGCTGAGCACGGACGCTTGCGGGCAGGTCATCCGGGAGGTGGCACCGGCGCGCATTGCCTTATCCCGCGAGGAGTATCCGGACGAGCCGCTGTATTTGTGGCCCTCATCCGCGATCTGCGTCGAACCGTCGAAACCCGACCCGATCCAGAGGAAACGGAGTATCCGCGCCGGTGGGACGGAGACCTACCTTTGGAGGAGCAAGCCTGGTGGCGCGACGGATGACAGGCGACGGCGGCCCCGGCCAAAGCAAAGGCGGCGAAGCTCATTCCCATTGTCACAACCGAAGCGGTGCCGACGATTGACGCCGTGGAATTCGCTCGGACCTACATTCACCGCTGGCCCGCCCAGGAAAACGTCATCAAAGATTATTTGTTGCCTCTGGGACTGGACATCAATCACGGCTTTGCGAAAACGGTGGTCGAGAACTCGGAGGTGACCAAACGACGAACGCACCTGGAGCAGCGCTTAACCCGCCTCAAGCAGTGGGCACAAAGTGCAGGGAAACGCGAAGCACAGGCCAGCCGCCGACGGGAACGACTCCGCACTGCCTACAATACGCGCAGTAAGGAGTTGTACCAAGACCTGTGGGCGTATCAGCGTACCCTGGAAGAGCAAGCGGTGGCTGATTATGTGCTGCGACGCGAGGTCAAGGAGCGCAAAGCCATCGCGGATGCCGAGCTAGAACAGTTCCGCGCCAAAGAATGGAGCGCCTATGAACAGTGCAATGCGGAGTTCCAGAAGCAGGAACGCTACTGCCGTGAGCAGCGCGAAGTTCTTCGTACATTAGAAGACCTGAAGGAGCAGGAGCGGACGATGTATGAGCTCGACAACCGAAAGGATCAAGTGATGACCGTGTGTAAAGTGGCCGTGGCGAACCTGGCGATGTGGGTACGTGACCAGTATTTTCCGCCTTCCTATGCGCAGGCTACCTGGAAGCGTCTGCTCCCGTTTTTTGAGCTTCCTGGTACGATCACGTATCACGGGCAAGTGGTACAGGTTGAATTGCGCCCGTTTAACGATCGCGCGCTCAACCGAGATCTGCTCATCCTATGTGAACGAGTCAACCAGGCGTCTCTACGCTTGCCCAATGGATAGCGACTCTCCTTTATCATCCAGTCAACCTGTTGCACTCTTGCTGCGCAGAGAAGGGCCAAAATACCGTGACTCCCTGCTAACGGGTGTAAAATCTGTTCAGTGACATAGCGGGTATAAGATTGGCCTGCTATTTGTTCAAGTGCGAGACCGAGGAGAGCAAAGCCGAGATTCGAGTACTGTATTTTCGTCATAGGGGCGACAATCAATTCCATCTCTTTCAAGTTCGCTTGAATTTCCTCTCCCGAAGGAAAAATTACGACGTTTCCTTTATACACCCGTTCCCCCGAATCATCACGCGGGAGACCTGCTACGTGCGCAACGACTTGCCGAAAGGTGACCGGAGAAGGATCAGTGAAGCGTGATTGCACCTTGCCAGAAGGCAGATATTTCTCTAGAGGATCATCCAAATGCAACTTTCCTGCGTCTCGCAGTTGCATCAGCATAGTAGCAGTGAAAAGCTTGGTGAGCGACGCGATCCGATAAATGGTCTGTGGGGTCGCAACAACCCTCTGTTCGATGTTAGCAAAACCAAAGCCCTTGGATCAGAGTACTTCTTGATCATATACCATCGCAAAGGAGAGTCCCGGAAGGTTTCGGGCTTCTCGCTCCGCTTCAAGGAATGCGTCGAGGAGCGCGAAAGTAGCTTGCAGTTCTCTTACCCGCCTATCAATAATCATCCAAATGAACTCCTTCGTTTTGTCGTGAGCAGATATTCAACGACCTTACCTTCATCATCTTTCTTTTTGCCAACAATCTCCTTAAGATCATTGTATCCACCTTTCTGACGTTTGCAAAGCTGATCTTATTTATAGACTTTCCATATATTTTTTACCAAATTTACAGATATCGGTTGCTTTGGTATTGACATTCACCCTATTCTATGTTTTAAAGAAAAATGCATGCCGAGAGTAAATTAGCATCAAGATTCTTCCTGGAGAAAGCAGCGTAAAACCTCATATGAGAGAAGGCGTCTTGTAGAAGGTAAAGTCGTTGAATATCTGCTCACGACAATAAGTCTGGTTTGTAGAGCCAATGAGGCTCATTCAGGCGGTAGTACAGAAATTGACGACACCATGCCGAGTTTTGTGTCATAGGTATGCTGGATCGGCCTGGCAGCGTTCAATTACACAAAACTCGGCATGGTATCAAATTGACGATGGTTGAAATCAAAAGGAAAGAAGATGTTTGATGGAACACAAACGACACCTCACCAAAGCTGAACAAGCTGCCCAAACGCTGATACTTGAGCATCAAACAGAGTTGTATTTTGTCAAAGATGCTCTCAGTTCCCCGCCAATCGATGTTGTAACCGCAGATGTTCATGGAGGCCCTCCTGTCTGCGAAGAGGTTCTTCAACGCCTTGTGGCCAGAGAAGGGGACAGTTCGGCCAGAAGCGTAGACCAACTTCTCGCAGAACGACACCACCTCCTTTCTCTCCTGTGAGATGAGCAGCCTTTTAGCAGAAATAAGTGCTCCAGAGTGGGGATGCATTTCGCTTTTCCTCCTCTGGACGCTTCTTACGGTGATCTTTCAATTCACTGGAACCAGGATCAAGGTTTTTATTCCCCTCGCTATCCTTGGGTTGCTCCCTAGTTGGAACTTCTTTGCCCCGCGTCCTGGTACCAGCGATTATCATCTGCTGTATCGTGACCGCCTGGCTGATGGGGTGATATCCCCTTGGCGTGAGATTTCGCTGGAAACATCACAGTGGTGGATGGCTCTCTGGAATCCACATATGCGCAAGATCAAAGCCCTCTCTGATGTAGTCCGGGGCTTCCAAACCTTACTTGACCAATCCACAGAGCAGCCAACGCCACTGTGGTTCGAGGTCAGCGTCCCCTATCTGCTGCTCTTATATACGGTGGCATACTATCCGCATCTATTAGGGACGGACGCGGTGCAGTTTCTGGTGGTGCGTTCGCCAGATGGCCTCTTTGAGAGTGAGCCGGAGGTGCTTTTTCTCTCACGTCTCCATCCTCTCAGCACCAGGCAAACCTCACTTTCTAAAGAAGAAGCTACTATCACTGAGTGACGATGAGAAAGAGGGGAAGTAACGATGCAAAGCACAGATCTGGCCGTGACACTGCGCCTCATCGACTGCATTGCAGCTTGCGGAGTAGTTCTTTCCTCACTTGAATATCTCACCACCCACTCTCTCCTGAGCGACACTGGACTTCTCAGTTGGCCTGTCCACCGGCTCCACTTCAGGCTGCTGACACATGGTACCCTGGCTGTGGTACTGAATACTTCGCTTGCTTATCCAAATGTAGTCGTTCTCTTAGGGATACAAAGCGGGCTGTCGATCCTGCTGTTGGTAGGTTCTCTCTTCGGTATCCTGCCAGCTCTCGCAGCTTTTCTCTTGACATCTGGTATTGCTCTTACCCTGCTTCTCTTTGCACTGAGATCCTCCTACGGCCGAGAAGGAGCAGATCAGATGTTTGTTATTATCTTCTCCGCATTGGCGCTGACCTACGCTTTCAACACCACAGTGATCTTTACTGCCTGTCTCTGGTTTCTGGCGATTCAATCGTGCCTTTCCTACGCGACAGCAGGAATAGCTAAGATTACATCGCCAATCTGGCGTAGTGGTCAAGCACTACCTGCTATTATGGCAACCAGGGGCTTTGGATATTACTCATTCTCTGTTTGGCTACGGAAACATCCAAGATTCACAAAGGTATTGACCTGGGGTACAATGGGGCTTGAGATGCTCTTTCCTCTTGCCCTCCTCGGTCCCCAGTGGCTCACACTTGTCTGGCTGCTCTGCGGGTTTGGTTTTCACATCTCGAACGCCATTCTCATGCGCTTGAACCGGTTTATCTGGGCCTTCGCCGCCACTTATCCAGCTATCTGGTACTGCGCGAGTACTATCCACTTATTGAGATAATTTTTCAAACGGTTTCCTCCGTAGGCAACTTTTTTCGAGCCTTGAGCAGACGTACATGATGTATCGAGTTTTTGCAAAAGACAGGAAGGATTGAACACTCTTCATACGCAAGGACATCACGAGGAATAGAAAGGGACCAATTATACTAATGGAAGAGCGTGCGGCTCCTACACAAATATCTACAGGATCAACAGCAGGTGATACTACGAAGCAGGATCTATCTGCTGTATCCGGTGCAAATCTAGATCGGACAAATGGCGTCCCCATTTTCATCAATCGTAACTATGCGTTACTCTGGGTGGGTCGCACCATTTCTATTGGAGGTGATTATGTTTTCAATACTACCCTGGTTCTCTGGGTCTCTATTCAGGTTGCTGCTGGACAGTCTTGGGCTCCACTAGCAGTAAGCGGTGTCGTCCTGGCGGCAGGACTTCCAGCTATCCTGGTGAGCCTCATTGCAGGTGTGTTCGCCGATCGGTGGGATAGGCGCCGAGCAATGGTACACACCAATCTATTAAACGTCGGCTTGATAGCTGCTCTGATCCCAGTTGCTCTGCTTCCGACTAGTACGCTGCCACCAGGCTGGAAGCTCAGTCTTATCTATCTCCTGGTCTTCCTGGCTGGGGTAGTGACCCGGTTTTATATCCCCTCGAGCGTTGCTCTGGTTGGCGAGATTGTGGATGAGGCCGATCGCCCACGTGCCAGTGGCCTGAATCAGATGAGCTACAGCCTCTGTTCGATTGCTGGGCCTTCATTGGCTACATTATTTTTCTTCATCTTCGGACCACCGTTGGCTATTCTCCTCAATGCCCTCTCTTTTCTTGCCGCTTCCTTAACAGTATTGCTCATTCATCCTCCACGTACTCCCCTCAGGACACCGTCTCGTCAACGACGAAATTTCTGGGACGAGTTTCGGACAGGGATTGATTTTTGCTTTCATCACACTATCTTGCGAGTCCTGCTCATAGCTACAGCACTGATCTTCATCCAGGAAGGGGCCGAGCGCGCTCTGACGATCTTTTTCGTTGGCCAGAATCTGCATGCCCCCTCTGGCGACTACGGCTTCCTACTAACAGCCTCAGCTGGTGGAGTTGCTGTTGGAGCACTCCTGACAACGGTTTTTGCTCGATACCTCAGCATGGGCCGTCTTTTCGGCCTCTCTCTTCTGCTGGCAGGGGGACTCGAGCTACTCTACGCCCGCCAGAGCAACCTCCTGCCAGTACTTATCATCTGTAGCTTCCAGGGGCTGCTCTTCGGTGCCTTCAACATTGCCCTTTCCCCACTTATGCTGCATGCCGCGCCCGACCATATGAGAGGTCGCGCCAGTTCCATACTCGGTACACTGACAGGAGTCTCGATTATGCTTTCTACTGCCCTTGCTGGTTGGCTTGATAGTACCTTGCTTCGCAACTTCCATACAATGCTGTTCGGTGTCACCTTTGGTCCTGTCGATACGATCTTCACCTTTGCCGGTATAATCACGATCCTGAGTGGCTGCTATGCACTGGTAAACCTACGTCGAGTGCGCCTGAAAGGAGAGCATTCCAGAGTGAAAGCAAACTGAGATCTGGTCCGATCACCTTTCAAGGCTGGATATGTTGATTTCGAGCAATCAAACGGTTTCATCACTTTATCCTCTCAGCAGTTTCAGCTTCTCTTTCACCTGCGTGCGACTCACCTGAGTATAGCGCAGCGTAGTCTGGATGGCAGGGGTACTCTTCATAGTCACATGGCCGAGATAATAAGCGACCTCCTCGAGTGTCCAGCCGGCCTCCCTCGCTCGATGCGCAAAATCGTGGCGCAGATCATGAAAGGAGAGATCGGAGATGAGTTCCCACTCCTCCCTGTTTGCCCGCTGTTTGAAGGTACGGAACCAATGGTGAATACCATCCTCCGTGAGATGCGGACTCCTCTGGGAGGTAAAGACGTAGATGCTCTCTGCGTCACGACCACCGTGCTGGATATAATCATACAGGGGACGACGCGCCTCGTTCAGGAGATCAATGTCGCGGAACTTTTCCCCCTTGTGTCCAACATGGAGCCAGCCAATCTTTGGACCAACGTGGGTATGCTCCATGAGCAAATACGCAACATCACTCACTCGACACCCTGCCCAATAGCCCAATGCAAACAGGGCCTTTCCGCGCACGTCGTCAGCTTTCTCGACAAGGTTACGCAGCACAAAGCGTTGATCTGGTGAAAGAATGCGAGGTGCGAGCGTCTGCTGTGCTTTGATTTCGATACCGCTGGTCGGATTGCGTTTGAGGACTTCCTGCTCATCCCATGGAATACATAGCGGAGGACGAGAAGCTTTTCCGGAAAGGGTATGTCCTTGTGGCGGTAGAGGCAGTAGCAAATCGACCGGAATAGTCACATGTGTTCGCCTCCGTTTGTCTATGCACAAATAGGTATTACCTGCCTCGGCCCAGTGAAGCTTCCGTGTGACATGAGGCAAGGGCTGCTGTGAAACGCTATAATACACATCTTCGCGTCTGGCTTCGATGCTGATAGTTCGCTTCGTACATTGCTCATAGTTTCCATCAATGTCATAGAGTCTCAAGCGCTCATCCACGTTGCGGTAGCGTTCGAGCATGTCCTCCCAATGACGGGCATTCTTGAGCGGAACGTACGCCCATATTCGCGGACTTGCTCCTCGCTACGCACCACGCCGCGCTCTGGCTCCGGAACAGACAGGTCCACCTCAAGCGCTGCACGCGGGACAACAGCGCGCGTCTGGGCGGCGGTGACCCTATAGCTGATAGAGATGCGCACTACCGCATGCCTTTGCGCCGGAATGGCCGCTCAGGTGCGCCGCGCACTTCCAGTGGAGGCATGGTTCCCTGCGCGCCTGGCCAGGCCCACGTTTCGAGGCCAGGGCCTGGATGAAAGTCAAACAGGCGCACTGGTTGACGATCGGTGACGAGGTGGCCGACGAAAAATGCGATGGGAATATGCACCAGGCCGTGAAAAGCAAATTCCGCCTCTCCGCGCCTGGCGAGTGCTGCATAGAGCGGCCCCTGGGGGCCGGTGAGACGCAGTGCCGCACCCTGGGGATCGGTAAAGATGCCATTGACCACCAGATCCGTAAAATCCAGTGAGACGACCTCCACCGAACGGGATGTGCTGTCTTTCTCCAGAATGCCAAGGAGTTCGTGTGCAGCGATGGGACACAAGGACTGTGCACAAAGAATAAGGAACGACCCTTTCTCTGGCACGCGGTGTGCGCTCGCAGCCAAAGGGGGTACGGGGCGTGAACGCAGCAGTCCGACGGTGAATGCAGCAGCCGCCTCAGCGGCGAAGGGTTGCCAGTCGTCGTTCTTCTGCTCATTCGCATAGTCGCAGATGCCGCGCACCTCGATGAATGGTGGTGGGTGAGGCTGCTGAGCAGCGGCTCGTGCCACACCCGCGCCCTCCATCACCACGGCTAATAGCCCGGGGCATTCCTTTAGTAGCCGAGATAATGCCCTGGCATCAGCGATGACCTTCTCGCCGCTACCAATAGCGCCGAAGTAAGCCTTTGGAAAAGGAACATCTGCTTGTGCGGCTCCTGGCCTCGCGATAGCAATATCGCTTCTCCACTCGCCCGCTTCATATACCAGCGCACGCCCATAGAGGAGGCGGTCTGAAAGAAATTGCTGTGCCCGGCGCTGTTCTCCTCTCGGCGTGCGCTTGGCTGGCTCGTAATAGTATACAAAATCGGAGACAACGACATCGCCGAGCGCTACCTTGCCGGGAACGCCACCGGCGATACCAACCATAAGCACATAGGCTGGTCGCCAGCGCTCGATCACCTTCACTGTACTGACAGCGGCCTCGTCATTCCCCATGCCTAACAACATAACGACTACTGCCTGGTATTCTTCGCCCGTCGTCGGAATGCCGATGTGTCCTCAATAGTAGGTCAATGGCTCGTAGTCATCTTGTATTACCTCGCGTCCCTCCAGACGCCGTAGCAGTGCATCACGCTCGATGGGCAGCGCCGCCACGAAGGCAAAATCTATAAAGGGCGATTCAACCTGTTCGTCTCCATCGTTACGTTGTATCATCACGTGCCTTATGCACCTTTTTCAAGAAAATTACAGGCTGCCTTTCCATTATCGTCAGCCAACTCACCGCCACACATCATACAATTCAATAATTTTTGTTGAAAACATCCCCTAAAAAAATTTAGAGTGGGAGCGCGTAGATATGTTGTCGTCCACCAGGTGTGATTTCCTCGCGACGAGCGAGAAGCCGTGCATCATACAACTTGCGCAGTCGCGTACTCGCTGTATTGATTTCCAGCCCCAGCTGGTCTGCGAGCTCACGCGCTGTCAACTCGGACCGCTCGTGGACCAA
Source organism: Ktedonobacteraceae bacterium (assembly GCA_035294125.1). Taxonomy (GTDB): domain Bacteria; phylum Chloroflexota; class Ktedonobacteria; order Ktedonobacterales; family Ktedonobacteraceae; genus CADDYT01. The sequence goes on from DATGLM010000048.1 coordinate 21,824, forward strand.
CTGCCATGCCTCTATCAGGTTCGGCTCAACATGTCCAATGAGCCGCATTTGACCTTCCTTGAGGATCAGTAAGGCCACTTTGGCTCTTCGGCGAGCAATCGTCCCTTCAAGGTTGTCGATAGTTGCCGGGCTAGGTTCTGCAAGTACAAGCCAGCGATCCCCATATTTGCTCTGCGCGAGCCCAAGCGCTAGTTCAAGCACTGTCTCGTCGGCAAAGGATGTATCCATGACCGAGATGCCCGCAAAATCCAATACCAGCGCCTGGCCTGGTGGTACCTCCTTCAGCGCTTGCTCTAACATGGGCAATGCTCGTTCACCATAGCTACGGAGCAGCAGGTCCGGTCCTGCTATGCCCAAGAAAGCAAACAACTGCGTCAGTTCAAACCGTTTCATAAGAGCCTTTCAACATTGATTGTTGAAATCTTCGTGCTTAGGATAGCATACTGTGGAGTCATTTACAAGAGCCGAATTCCTCAAACAGCGCGTTTGCTACGAAATGTAATGGCGATCTGAGTGCCGGGGAAAGAGTACAGGCCATCGCGTACTGTAGTTCCTGAGGCCTGTGCCTGGACACTACCCACCTCTGAACGGATATGGAGACTGCCTTCGCTGTCAGTCACAATGCGCCGAATAGCCCCCAGTCCCTGGCCACCTCGTTTACCAGGTCGCGCACTCAACCCAGCTAGCGCCTGTTCGATATAACCGGCGCAGGTATCGGACACTACTCCATGGACGGCCATGAGTGAGTGACGGATGCCCTGACCTAAATCGCAGATGGCCAGATCGACATCTATACAGTGTCTGCGATCATACTTCTGGATAGTGACAATGCCTGTATCGCCACTATGATCAACGATATTGCTGCATGCCTCCGAGAGCAGAATCACGATATTATCAAGGTCATAGCTGGTACTACCAAGCCAATATGAAAGTATATGGCGGGCTCTTGCAGCTACCTCATAGACATCTTCATGGACACGGATCTGCCACTTCCACAAATTACTTGACAGACTCTTACCATAACAGTTTCGGCTATTAGTAAGGCAGTGCATAGATCACCCAGCTGCTTGAAATACTACCCGAAAATTTGCTTCATTTGTGAGCAAATAGTAAAAGGGCTTCTCGACACTCTAGGAAAGACCCTGGAAGGCCCGCTGATTTTCCTTCAGCCCTGATAAGTCATGCGGCAGCCTGTTCTAAACTACTGTTGTTTTTGGCAGATAGGTGGACTGCCCCTTCTTCACAAAGGTACTCCCTCACATAGAGACCGGTTTTACAGAAGAGAGACGTGCTACCAGAACATCGATCGCTTACTTTTTTCGGAGTTACAATGGAATCTCATTTCATTTCGGAGTTACGCTGGAATTCTCATTCTCATAGCGGAGATAAAATAAAGGACAGAGGCGTATGGGAGTCGAACCCACCAGGGACCGCGCCGAGCGACCCCCCAGCCGTTTTGAAGACGGTGAGACCCACCGGGGCCCCTACACCTCCACGTTGCCGTATCTTGTACTATGTGTACTGTGATGTAGCTGTATTGTGCCACTACTGAGGATCGCTGTCAAGCAAGGTCGCGGACTTTCTCGACGGTGACTTCTGTGAGCGATTTGACCATCAGATCGGCTTTGCGCAGCCCGGGCAGGTCGCGGTTTCCGGCGACGGCTATGCAGCGCATGCCAGCTGCATGGGCCGCTTCGACACCGGCTACGGCATCCTCGATGACAACACAATATGGCGGGGCAAAGCCTAGTTCCTGTGCTGCCTTCAGAAAGATATCCGGTGCAGGCTTGCCAAGTGGGACGGTCTCGCCGGAGACAAGCTTTGTCAGATAGCGCTTGAGTCCTAGCACCTCGCTGATTAATGCGATGTTTGCTATAGGAGCTGAGGAAGCGAGTGCCTGGGAGAATCCTGCCTCGTGCAAGGCGCGCATCAATTCGATTGAGCCGGGCAACGGAGCGGCAGTGGCGCGGATGAGTTGGCGAAAGTATGTCTCCTTGCGGTTCGCCATTTCCTGCCTCTTCTCAGGCGAGGTGATACCCCATTGTGTCGCCAGAATATCATCGTTGCGTTGGCCAAAAGTGGCCCAGAAATCGGCATCGCTGAATTGTATGCCCTCCGCGCGGGCCAGTCGTTGCCATGCCTCTTTGTGCTGCTGCGCGCTATCGATGATGACGCCGTCCAGATCCCAGATGACCGCCTGTATTGTATTTGACATAAGAATAAGTTACTCCTGAAAGTTGATTCTTCTCTATCATACCATAATCCTGCGCGGCTTCTTGTTGGGCCGATCGCGTGTTATCTGACGGGCAGCTCTGCATAGAGCACACCTTCTGACCAATTCTCCGTAGAAAAGAGACAGGTGCCGTCTGGGGCGAAGACATAGCCTCCGCCGGGGAAATCTTCATCGATGGTTCTTCCCGCCTGAGTAGCAACCGCGATAAAGATGCCGTTTTCGCGTGCGTAGCGGCCCAGCTTCTGATGGCACTCGCTTTGCCACCACTCGTAGCCAGAGCGCCAGTTCCGCGTTTCTTGTGATCCATAGAGGCCGGGTGCGGCTGCCTCGAAAACGATGTGCGCACCCAATCTCGCAAGCTCCGTGAATATTTCCGGGGTATTGATATCGGCGCAGATGGAGATGCCAAAGGGAACTTTTGGATGCTGAACTGGCTGTATTATCGACCCCGGCGCAAACCTGTTGGTTTCCTCATCGATTATGGTTTTCTTGCGATAGACGCCCTGTAGTTTTCCCCCGCGCGCAACGATTTGCGTAATAAAGGGCTTCTCCTCTGGATTTGCTTCGATCAGGCCTGCGATAGCTGTTACGGGGATATCCTTCGTCATTACCACAAAGCGAGCAACTTCCGGCCCGTTAAGATGCAGTATCGTCCAGGGATTTGTTTGGGGATTGGCGTAACCGGTAATACTCATTTCGGGAAAGCACATAATATCAATATTCCGGCTTGCCCCAGCTTGAAGATAGGATTGGATGGCTGCTAAGTTGTCGTCAATCGCCCCCTTTTCACAGCGCATCTGGACAAGGCCAATACGAAGTGTATTCATATACTGTCCTTTCTGTCATCACGAACGTAGTTATGTAGCTTGTGCTGATGGGACACACAGAGTAGTATACTTCCATCCGTACGCATCTGGTGAATCAATGTAAAACGTTTAGCGGCTATGATAGAATGGAGGCCGTCATATTCCTTGTTGGGATGCGAACGGGTATGGGATTTTTTGAGACTTAGAAGGAAGTTGTGCTATGAGTAATTGTAAGTATTTTAACGAAGAGATAGAGACGATGCCCAGAGAGCAACTGAAAGCGTTGCAGTTGCAGCGTCTCCAGGCTATTGTTGAGCGCGCCTACAATCAGAACCAGTTTTATCGCAATTTGTATAATGAGGCTGGCGTAAAGCCTTCGGATATCAAGTCACTGGAGGACATTCGGAAGCTTCCATTCCTGGAAAAGAAGACGGTGCGGGTGGCTTACCCCTATGGTATGGCTCTGAAGGGGATTGGCGGAGAAGGCGGATCTGTCGAGATTCACGCCACGAGCGGAACAACGGGGAAGAGCGTGCCGGTTTTTGCGACGAAGAGGGATATTGACTACTGGGCTGACCTGAATGCGCGCGAACTCTGGATGACCGGCATGCGGCCCGGTGACATTCTGATGAACTGCTACGGCTACGGGCTGGCAACGGGCGGCTTTGGCTTCCACTACGGGGCGATGGCGATGAATGCGGTGGCGATTCCTGTGGGATCGGATGCGCGCCAGTATGACCGTATGATCGATTTCATCCTCGATTTCGGCGTGACAGCCATGTGTATGACGCCTTCTGTGGGCCTCTACGTTGGCAACAAGGCTCGCGAGCGCGGTGTCGATTTCACGGACTCGAAGCTCAAGATCGGGCTGTTCGGCGCGGAGCCGTGGCCGTGGGAGACGCGCCTGAAGCTGGAAGAACTCTTCAACATTACCGCCTATGACGAATTTGGCATGACCGAGTTTCTTGGTCCCGGCATGACCTGTGAATGCGAGGAGCGCAACGGCATGCACGCCTGGGCCGATGCCTTCCTGGTGGAATGTATCGACCCTGAGACGGGCGAACCGGTGCCAGAAGGCCAGGATGGCGAGCTGGTCTGGACGTGGCTAACGGCAGATGGCACGGCCATGATTCGCTATCGTAGCCGCGACCTCTCGCGCACATGGTGGGATGAATGCTCCTGTGGGCGCACCCACCCCAAGATCGCCGCCATTAAGGGCCGCAGCGACGATGCCATTTCTATTCGCGGTCTCATCGTCTTCCCCAGCCAGATTGAGGCCGCCCTGGTGAAGTTCCCTGAAACGGGTGCGAATTTCCGTATTATCGTTGATAAAGTGGATGGTCTGGATACCTTTGATCTCAAAGTTGAGGTAAAGGACCCCTCGATCATGGCCGATGCGGCTTGCAGTCGGACTCTGAGTCGGCAGATGGCCGAGGCCGTTAAGGGTGTGACGGGCAATTCGCCAAAGGTGGAACTGGTGGCACCCGATAGCCTGCCTCGTGCCAGTGGGGGCGAGTCGAAAACTGCCAGTGCGCGCGTGGAGGACCGCCGCAAGAAGTAGCATCTATAAAGACTCATGCGAGGCTGTCATGCTGGGTAGTCGCTCAGCATGACAGCCTCGCATGAGTCTTTATAGTAAGTGCGCTAATGCAGCACTCCATTCATGTAGAGCACAACTGCTATGGCGGCGATGGCGTTGTTAAGCGCGTGCAGCATCATGCCGGGCCAGATGGAGTTTGTGCGCCAGCGCAGGAAGGCCAGCGCCAGCCCGATAATAACGAGTACGGCAAAGGAGCCTGGATCTGCATGCGCGACTCCAAAGACCAGTGCGCTGAAGATAATGGCCCAGATCAATGGCATGGCGCGTGTGAAACCCATGAAGACGAAGCTTCGAAAGTAGGTCTCCTCGCAGAACGGCGCGACAAAAACCGCTACCAGCAACGTAGCATAGATGGTGAGTGGTTCCAGCTTGCTACGTGCCAGCAGCACCTGATCGTTGGTTTGCAGGTGCAGGTGCAGAACGTCAATGATGTATTGATAGAGGTTGTCCACCGCCAGAATTGCCACAATAAGCACCACTATCCACATCAGGGCACGCTCTATCCGAAAGCCGCGATAGCCAAGTGCTTCAAATGCCTTACTCCATTTGTGGGGGGATGAACGATATGCGCGTACTGCAAAATACAATGGAGCAATGAGAAACGCACCCTCAATGAGAGAGGAGAGAATAAATGTGATGATGGCATTTATCAGGTCGACCTGTGGTGGAAATGGTTTGCTGCTGCTGACAGCGCTCCCGGTAAAGAGATCAAGTAGCAGCGCCAGCGCAATCCAGGGAACGAGTGTGAGAGCTATGCCGAGAAACGTTTGTTGAATCGTCCACGGCACTTCATCGAATTTTTGCTCAACCAATGATGCCTCCGTTTTTCGCCTTCTATTATACCATTACCTGCGGCTTCCTGTCAGTAGTTTCGCTCATATAACTTCCCGCAAGATGTGGTATACTACCAGCAACAAAACTTTCTGTGTGATGCGCTCTATTGTTTCTTATTAGGAAGGGATAGGTTTTTGTCAGGCAACGGTAAAGGTGGTATTGAGACAAATCCAGCCGAAAGCGTTAGCTGGCGTAAGCATAAGAACGCTTGCCCATTTTATCGTGAGCGGTGGTTTCCTGGCAACGATGTCTATGCTGGTGAGCCATTGTACCAGGTTTTCTGTCTCAAGAATACGCCACCGGTTACAGCGGAAGAGCAGGAGAAGTGCTTTAATAGCAGGACCTGCTGCTGGCGTCTCGCGACACCGGAAAAGCGCAAGTCGAAGAAGACCTCTCAACGCGAAGAGACTCCATTGCATACAGCATGAGAGAAGGAAAACCAGTAGCATGAAGAGCTACCGGAGTGAACCCCTTTTGCCGGGTGCAGTCCAGAGCTTTCCTAAGTTGACCTTGTTGTTTGCGATACTCTGCATATTGGTGAGAAATCTTAAGGTGACCCAGATTGTCAGGTTCTCCCGCACTTTGCGTGAAGGAAGTGGTATAGAGGAAGGCATTACGCTGGTTGTGCGCTGCACGACGGCAAACAGAAGCTGTCCTACTTGCTATATCCGTTCTTCACGAATCCACAGTCACTATCAACGGACGTTGAAGGTCTGCCTGCCAGCGGCCTGGCCGCCCAGTGGAAGCTGAACGTACGACGCTTTTTCTGCGAGAATCCCGTCTGTTCGCACAAGACCTTCGCCGAAGCGATTCCCGAGGTAGCAGCGCGCTCTGCCCGCAAGACGGTGCGCTTGACCGAACTCCTCAAACAACCTGGCTTCGCTCTGGACGGCGAAGCAGGCGCTCCCATTGCCACGGTGCTGAATATCGCCTGTAGCGCCGATACCTTTCTGCGACTGATGCGGAAGACCCTTCTGGCGAGTCATCCTACCCCCACTCATGTGGGCGTGGATGACTGGGCCTTTCGTCGCAATGTCTCCTACGGGACGATTCTGGTTGATCTGCGAGACCACCAGGTGGTCGTCTGCTTGCTGCCTGATCGCTCCGCGACAAGCTCTTCCAGACAACTGAGACAAAGCGGGACGCTGGCGTAGGAGAAGCTCGATCGTTTTCTGTGATATCATAAAGGGAGAGAGATTTTCTCTATCTTGCTGCACTTCCGAACAACGGCTCACCTCCTTGCAGGGTACAGCAAGAACAGTTGAATATTGTTTTTCGTGTATTGTGTATGTTGAATTTAAAAGAAACCGCAGTCAGCCCTCGCTCAAGACGGCTATTCCCATGGCTGCATTCGAGTGCTCTTGCAGTGAGCGCAGGTGTCGCACTCTGGCAGAGCTATCGAGTTCACCGCAGCATTCAAGAAACCTATCCTCCTGAAGAGGCTCCTTTGCCTGTGCCAGCCCCACAAGTTTCGATCATCCTCCCTGTACGTAATGAGGAGGCGAATATCGATGCCTGCCTTGCCTCGCTACTGGCGCAGGATTACCCAAACTTCACCGTTACCGTGATTGATGATGGTTCAACCGATGCAACGCCGTGCCTGCTGGAGCAGTGGAAAGCCAGCGACCAGCGCGTGACGGTCTACCGGGTTGACAAACTACCGGAGGGATGGGCTGGCAAGACCCACGCGCTGCACAGCGGTGTAATGCAAACTTGCGGCGAGTGGCTTCTCTTTACGGACGCGGATACGCGCCACGTCCCCCACACCCTGAGTGTGATGATGGGCCACGCGCTGCGCCAGCAGGTAGACCTGCTCACCATGCGAACCTATGCCATGACGCTTTCCGGTCCGGCCACTCCTCTCCTCATGCCTATGAGCGAAATTATTCTCGCTCAACTGGTGACTCCCTCGCAGATACGAGACGCGGCGTTTCCCCATGCTTTTGCCTTCGGACAGTATATCCTTGTGCGCCGCAGTGCGTATATCGAGAGTGGTGGTTATAATGCTCCCACGATGCGCAGAACCTCTGTTGATGATGTAGCTCTGTCAGAACATATCAAATGGCACGGCGGACAGATTGACGTGGTAAACGGGCGCGGCCTGGTGGCAAACCGGCAATGGACAACGTGGAAAAGCGCCTTGCAGGGATGGCGCAAAAGCACGTATGGTGAGATTGCCCGCTCCCACTCCCCGCTCACCGGCGTTCTGGGCGGATTTGCCTTACTCATCTATGGCCTGGGGCCACTTATCACACTTTTCCACGCCCTGCGCGCAAAAAAGCTGCGGCAACTCCCGCCATTGTTGGCCGGAGCGACACTTATAGCGCAGATCGAGGCAAAACATAGCTTTGATCGTGAGTACGAACTGGCCTTTCCCTGGGCGCTTACAGCACCGGCTGGCTGGGCCATCTTCGGCGTACTGGTCATCGACGTCACGCTGCATATCCTGTTCGGGCGAAGCATCGATTGGAAAGGGCGCCGACTTCCAGAGCAGAAAAGGGTCTTCCCGTGGCAATTAAAAGATCGTTGACCCGATAAAGCTGAACACCGCTCTATTCTCGGAGGTATACATTCTATGAAAGCTATCACCCTCCTTGTCACCTACCGCCTCGCCCAGGCATATTGCATCGGCATTATCTTGACTTTCGCTCCGTCGAGAGAGAAACAGAAGCTGCGGGGCCGCCTAAACCGGGCAGGCGCCAGAGGAACATGGCTGGTAATGCGCGCAGTCAGCCGACTGATCAGCAGGCGCAAGATCGTCATGTGCGCCGAGGGGCTGGAATATGTTCCCAGTTCCGGGCCGGTACTGATCGCCGCCCGCCACTTCCACTTTTTCTATGATGGCTATGTCCTCCTGCGTGCCATTCGCCGCCCGCTTCATATCATCGTCGCGCTCGACTGGATGCACAACAGATTGCTGCGCCTGCTGGTAGAGTTCGCCTGCGCGCTGGTGGACTGGCCTGTCGTCTTGCGCAGCGAACAGTTCCAGGAGCATGCGAGTGATAAGCAATGGGCTTACAAGTCTAGCGAAGCCAGGCGCTACCTGCGGCAGGTCGCAAAGGCGAGCGTGCGCATCCTTCGCAGTGAACATCTCCTTGTCATCTTCGCGGAAGGTTATCCCAATATCGATCCTCATCCTACGCCCAAAGCTGATCTGGACGCTTTCCTCCCATTCAAGCCGGGCTTCATCAAACTGGCGGAGATGGCAGAGAGAGACGGAGAGACACAGGTAGCTATTGTTCCGGCAGGATTCGTCTACAGGAAAGTGGGCAAACGCTGGTATACCACCGTCCGCTTCGGCCCGCCGCTTTTCCAGCGCGACTTTGCCAACAACACGCTACTTCTCCATTCTGTCGAGAAAAGCGTGCATACACTCTCACAAAGCTGATCTAGCTCTGCAAGAGCTTGCGCAAGCTGAGGTACGCGGCATGAGACCAGATGAGCGGGCGCGCTACAGGCCCCCAGCGTGTTTGCCACAGCTCAACATACGCAGGGAAAAGAGGCGCGCTCGTATCTTGCTCCGCTAGATAGCCCTGCTCATCAGCGTGCGCCTCGACATATGCCAGGCAGCGCCGGGCGGCGGCAGCATTCCCAAGAGCGGCATAATATTCACCAAGCAAGGCCGTGAGGAGTATCCATTCGCCGCCGCCATAAAAGGTATCGGCGCTATAACGATGGACGCCGCCCGAGCGTCCGAGCAAATCGCGTTCAATCCGCGCTACAGTCGCTTGCATCATCGGTTCTGTGGCTTGCAGCAACCCGTGTTCCCGAAATGGCACACAGGCCCAGAGCAGGCTCGCGTCAACAACATCCTCTCCATCGATTTGCTTAATAAGATGCCCGCCATACGTACCCGCGCTGAGCACGCACGCCTTGATGCGATCGGCTGTGCTTGTAGAGAGGAGCGTACTGTGTCCACCAACCTCGAAGGCAGCAGAGATCGCATGCAGGCCTGCATAGAGCGCTGCAAGCGTCGAGACGGCAATGCGATCAGGGAACTCTTCCCAGCAATCGTAATTTGGCTGCTGCCAGAGCGCAGCAAGGTAGCGCACCAGTAAATCTGCCGCACTGGCCCAGACGGGCGGCAGGATTTTTAAACCTGCGAGCTGCACATGACGCTGAAATCCCCAGAGCAACGTACCAAAACCGTCCAGTTGAAAATTTGGCCACTCCTCATTCCCCTGGTATCCGTCGAGTGTGTAGCGTGTGTGCAAGAGATCAGCTGGATTGAGTGGACATCCCTGCACGACGTTTTCCAGGCAACGTTCAATCGCGTCTGCGCGTGCGACAACTACCTGCGCAGCCCAGTCATAAAAGCGCCGCGCGCTGGCGTGCTCCTGCCAGAGATCCAGGGCATAAGCCGTAAAAGTCCCATCGCGGAACCAGCAATAGTTGTAAGTTGGATAGAAAGGGCAGGCAACGTACGCTCCATTCGCCGCCTGCGCGGCTTCGATAATGGCAAGACTGTGAGTGACGAGGGTGGTAGACATACATTTTCCTTTTCAAACAGATTGATTGGTCGTTTTGATGATAAGCATGCTCCAGTACTCCAGAGCAGGTAGAGTGGTATGAAGCCAGGTTGCTCCATCTCGCCGAACCAGCCGGTAGGCCAACTGACATGGCCTTCCCTCATCGCTTTCGGGGCTGGCCCCGTACACCCCTGTCACCTCTCCATCCACCCGCATCGCGACTGGCAAATTCTGAAAAAGTCGAGGGGGCGGTTTTGGCGCGTTCCAGGCTATATCTGGAGCCGTACTCAGATTGATCAGGCTCACGGTGGAGAACTGTGGCATTTGCCTTCTGATCGCCCATACTTTCCCTGCCTCCCCGAACGCGGAGACCTCAACCCCGTCTATGTGGATACTGCGCTGTGTCTCATCAGTTGCTAATGTTGTCAAACGCAGATCGCTCAGCACATTCTCATAGCGCACCACGAAGTCGTAGTAGTTGCGCATGACACGAGCAAAGCCAGGACGCAGCACGGCATAGGCAGGATAATAGGGATCGCAGAGGGCCGCATCCTGTTCGCCCATGAGCAGGTGAAAGCCGCCGCAGGCCCAGATCGCCGCGCTTGCCAGGCGTGTCGCAGCTTCGGCCAGCAGTAAATCTTCTCCCTGAGCACCCTTCAATGGCGACAGGTAAGCGGCGAGGATCACCTGTTTATGAGGTGCCAGGCGCTGCGCTTCCAGAATAAGCTTTTGCAAATCAGAGTAGCTGGTATAAGGGGGCCAGACTTCAATATAGGTCGCGTCCTGGCTCGTGGGAGCAACCGACTCTATCGGCCAGTTTTCGACAGCGTTAAAAATAACCCGGCTGCCCGGCTGTGCCTGCCTGATTACGCGCCGTGCCTCGTCAATGAAGACGGGAAAATCTCGGGCCAGATCGTAAGCAACACGCTCAGGAGGCGGCCCAAAGACCTCTTTTTTAGGAAAGCCGTATTGATCGAGATGCAGGCCATCAAATGGCACCTCGCGCACTGCCCGCGCCATCTCCACCAGAATCTGCGCACGCCAGGGATTATCCTCGTGGATGTTCATAATATAGAATAGCTTTTCCAGGCTATACGGCTCGCCCGCCGCGTTGTAGAGCATCTCAGCAGGGTGTTCCAGCGCGTACTCCGGCTCCGCTCCATAGACGGCGGCGTAGCCGAGGGCAGCCATCCCCTGCCTGTGGCAGGCATCCACTTTTTCACGCACGCTGCATAGAGAAAGGCGCCGACCAAGCGCATCGTCAAAGTCATTTTCCGGCGGCATCAAGACGTAGTGCCGCCACATCCAATCATAAAACTGCACGAGATTCACATGATAGCGCGCCAGACGGGCGCAAACGGCCTCTGCGTTGTGATCCCCCGGCGCGAAGTCGGAAAGAAAACCATAGCGAGGGGCCTGCGTCCAGTTTTCCAGAACGTCCAGAGCTGTGCTTTTCCGCACGCCCGGAGAACCTGATGCATGATACAACGTCAGGTCAACGCCATAACCACGGAAGCTCTCAACCGGTAGTTCGAGTGGCAGCGCAACCTGCTGGTCGCCTGGTTGTACCTCGATATGCCAGTCGCGCATCCATATTTGCTCAGCTAACCAGTAGAGAGAGACGTGCAATTGAACTGGTACCGCCCCTTCCCCCAGGTTCTCCAAAAGGAGTAACAGGTTGGCAACTTCTCCTGGTTGATACACAGCCCGATCCGCCCATATGTCTTTAAGAGAAACGCCCCCCCTGGAGACTAGATTGTCCATATATTACCCCCTTACTCCTCCGGCTCGTATGCCGCTGATAAAGTGGCGCTGGAAAATCAGAAAAACCAGCACCTCCGGTAACATTGCCAGCACAGAACCGGCAAAAATGACGCCCCAGGCGGGGCCGTGGGCGCTGTAATACTGTTGAATAGCCACGGGAAGCGTGTAGAGCGAGGAGTCGTTCGTCGACACAATAGCCCAGGTGAACTCTTCCCAGTTGGCCGCGAAGGAGAAAATAATTACGGCGGCCAGCGCCGGTCGAGCCAGAGGAAGCGCGATAGACCAGAAGGTGCGAAAAATGCCGCTGCCGTCGATCGCAGCCGCGTCAAAGAGTTCCTGAGGAATCTCCTCAAAGAAGCCGCGCAGCATATAGACGCCGAACGCCATGCCCGCGGCATAGACCAGAATCAGGCCCAGACGATTGTTTACCAGGCCCAGGCGGCTGGCCAGGACAAACTGGGGGATGATCAGCACAATGCCTGGCACCGTCATTGTTGCCAGCATGCCATAAAACAATATATTGCGCCCAGGAAAGTCATAGCGGGCAAAGGCGAACGCGAGTGAGGCAGAGAGCAGAACGGTCAGGGCAGTAGCACTGCACGCGACAATGACGCTGTTGAAAAAAGCCTGACCAAAATTAGCATCAGTCCACGCGCTGATATAATTATTCAAAGTGGGATGAGCAGGAATAACGTCCCCGGGTGAAGGTAGCGTATAGCCATTGGGATTGAAAGACATGCTCAGCATATAGGCAAAAGGCGAAAGCATGATGAGCGCCCCGGCCATAAGAACAAGGTAAAGCAGAACGCGCCCGACAATCATCCAGGGACTAAGCCCCTGTTTGCTGCGCGCCTTTGCCGTTTCCAGCGTTGCGTACATATATCCCTCTCTTCCTCTTGTGAATCGGCTCAGCTAATACTCGATTTTTCTGCGCATTAAACGGATCTGGATCAGCGCAAGTAGAAAGACAACAAAAGCAAAGATGTAGGTGATGGCGGCGGCATAGCCAAAATCAAACGAACTGAAGGCATTGCTAAAGGCATAGGTGAGCAGCGTCTCCGTCGAGTGCAGCGGGCCGCCCTGGGTCAGAACGAACATGGGAATAAAGGACCCGAACCCTCCCATAGTCAGAATCACCACCGCGAACGTGATCGTTGGACGCAAGAGGGGCAGAGTAATCGCGTGGAAGAGCGTCCAGCGATTCGCGCCATCCACACGCGCCGCCTCATACAGTTCGTTGGGAATGCTCTGCAAGCCTGCCAGAAAGATCACCATGTTCCAGCCAATCCCTTTCCAGATTCCCAGAATCATTAACGTCGGCAAGGCCAGGGTTGTGCTTCCCAACCAGGATTGGGTATCTGGAATCAGGTGCAGCACATCTCCAAGGAACCAGTCGACTGGCCCGTCGGAACTACTGAAGAGAAAGGCAAAGACCAGAGAAACCACCACCCAGGAAGTGACTACCGGCAAATAATAGAGAACGCGGAAAAAGCCCAGGGCAAAAAGCTTGCGATTCAGCAACAGTGCTACCGCCAGCCCCAGAATAATCTGGCCAGCAACGGTCACGGCGGTATAGAAAACCACATTGCGAAACGCCTGCCAGAAAACAGGGTCTGAGAACGCTTCCAGGTAGTTTTGCAGGCCTACAAAAGGACTTTGAGCAACTGGATTGGGATTCCAGTTGAAGAAACTCATGACAAATGCGTCGAGCAGCGGGTAGAGCGTCCAGAGTCCAAACAGGGCCATGCCAGGCAGGATGAAGAGATAGACAGGCAGGTAGCGGCGAAAAGCTCGCACTTTCTGCCCGTAACGACGCTCGATCCTCGTTCCGGCATGCGAGCGATCTAGAGAAGATATCTCCATCGGCGTTCCTTTCTGTGGAAAGAAGGCCAGTCTCCGGGTAGAAGGCCAGGCCTTCTTTTATCTGTCTCTATGAATAACGGATAGCCGCGCTTACGCCGAGAGCAGGGGGTCAATCTGCTGTGCGGCGCTGTTCAGAGCTGCCTGGGCCGATGCCTGACCGCGGAAAGCGAGATTGAACGCATTCGTGAGAATAGTGTCAATCTTCGTGTAGTTTGGCGTGACTGGACGGGGCTTCGCCGTTTGGAGTTGCTGCGCAAACGCCGAAAAATAGGCGGGCATGCGCGAGTCATTCGTCAGGCTCGTCAGTACAGGCATCTGACCGACCTCACCTAGCGGAACCTGCGCGGCCTCGGAGGTCATGAACTGCATAAACGTCGTAGCCGCGTCGATGTTTTTGCTCGAACTCATCACAGCAATATCCTCTCCCCCCACAACCGAAATGGAACTTCCTCCAGGTCCGGCTGGCACCAGCGCCATAGCATATTGCAGTGAGGAATATGTCTGCTGCAAGGTTGGGGGTTCCCACGGCCCTTCCAGAATAAACCCGACATGACCCTTGCCAAACTCATCATCCGGGCTATAACTGCTACCGCCCAACAGGTTGGGGGCCAGCGCGCGCGTCTTGTAGAGATTCACCAGGTATTCCAGCGCGGCGACGCTCTGCGGGCTATTGATATAGCCGGTGGCGGCTGTATAGTCGTCATTGGTCACCGCGCCGCCAAAGCTCCAGATCCAGGGCAAGATATTCCAGGCATCCAGTCCGCCCTCGGCATAGCCGTAGAAATTCTTGTTGAGCGCGGAAATTTTCGCTGACAGCGCTTGAAATTCCTCGGTTGTCGTGGGAGGCTGGCTGGCACCCACCTCGGATAAAAGCTTTTTGCCGTAGAACATCACCCTTGTGTTGGTGTCCAGAGGCAGACCATAATATTTCCCTTTGTAGGCACAGGTGGCAAGGGGGCCAGGGTAAAACTCGCTTTTGCGCTGCGCCACAATATCATCCGTCGGAACCAGGGCACCAATCTTTGCCAGTTGCGGCATCCAGATGATGTCTGAACGCACGACATCCGGGCCAGCGCCGCCCGCGACGGTGGCGATCAATTTCTGCAAAAGCGAATTGTAAGGGATGTTCTGGCTCTTCACAACGATATTCGGGTACTTCTGTTGGAAAGCCGGAATGACCTTGGTAAGCAACGTCTGATTTTCAGGATCGGTGACGTTATAGGCATTCCAGAAAGTGATGGTTGTCTTCGTCGAACTGCTGCTGGTCGTTGTGTTGCCGCAAGCTGCGAGGAAACTTCCAGCCGCGCTCCCTGCTAGAGCAAGCTGAGCGCTCCGCTCCAAAAAACGTCGTCGTGAGATGGGGGTTTGCATGATCGAACTCCTGTCTGATATGCAGTGAAGACGGTACAGTCGCAAAAAAATATGAAAAAAAGTGCGCTCATCCCTCCTTTCTACAAAGCTAGCTGCCAGCGCCCGCCTGAGCCAGCAGGTTGTCGATCACCAGCACTTCGGAACTTTCGTAGATCGGCGACCTGAACACCTCGCGCAAGAGCAAACTGGCGGCGCCCCGCGCCCAGTTTGCGTCATCCACCGGACGGTGGACGATCTCGATGTTTTTGTATGCTGCTCCAAAGAGATGGAGTGGCAAGGTCGCACGCATCGGCGCGAGCAGCAGTTCTCCTGCCTGCAAGCCCGAACCGCTGATGATTATCTGTGCAGGATCAAAGATATTGCTCAGATTGGCAAGCGCAATACCCAGGGCGTTGCCTGCATGCGTGAAGATTGCCCGGATTTCCTCATCCCCGGCGTTCGCCCGCTCAATCAAGCCCCCAATCGCATCTTCCACGTGATGCCCTGGATCGCTTCCCGTGGCAGCGCGCAGAATACCGTAATCGGATGCGATTGCTTCCAGGCATCCCCGTTTTCCACAGTTACAGAGAGGGGCATTTGGGGATGTGTCAATAGTCATATGACCGGCCTCACCGGCCCCTCCGGTTGAGCCGCAATACAGCTCACCACCAACCACGATTCCCAGGCCAATGCCTCGCCCCAGCGTTACCAGGAGAAAATTCGCGGCCTCACGTCCCGCGCCAAAATAACGCTCGGCCACTGCTAGCGTGTTGACGTCATTATCGATACGCACGGGCAAATGTAGCTCAGACTCCAGGGCGGCACCCAGTTCGACATCGTGCCAGCCGAGAATGGCCGAGTAGCGACAAATGCCGCGCGCTGAATCGATCAAGCCTGACAGACCAACCCCTATGCCAAGCACTTTGTTCATAGGAATGTGCGCCTCGCTTAGACACCGTTTGACTGCTCCTACCATTGTCTCGACGACATGATGAGGAATCGCCTCGCCAACAATATCCTCCTCAAGCGTGAAGATGATCGCGCAGTTCAGGTCACAGACGGCCACCGTCATACTATCTTCGCGCAACTTAATGCCCACGACATAACCCGCAGCGGGATTGAGACTTAAGAGAACAGGTCGGCGTCCCCCGCTCGATTCCTCGGTCGACCCCTCGGAAATCAGGCCAGCCGTGAGAAATTCGCCTACAATACGGGTAATGGTAGCCGCAGGCAACTTACTGCGCCTGGCCAGATCGGTACGCGAAATAGATCCATGCTCCATGATCAGGTTAAAAACGATGCTCCGATTGAGATCGCGTAACAATCGTTTGTGGCCTGAGCGTGTGCTTTCCATACACTTCCTCCGCAGAAGGTAGTCCGGTAGAAGCTTACTTATTTCAGTGAAATAAGTATATACATATGTTACCATGCAGCCGAGATTTTTGTCAAGAGGAGAAATTATGAGAGGGGAATCGCGCTGATTTGACAGTGGTTCTCCCATATGGTACATGTGCTGGAAGAGGAGGTCGAAAAACGATGGCAATGTCAAAACGGTGTATTCCCTATACACCACGGACTCGCGAACCGGGACAAAGCGTATTCGCGCTGGTCAGTACGGCGGGAGTCCACCTGCGGGAGCAGGAGCCATACAATATTGAGGGAGACAATACCTGGCGCGTGCTGCCGGGAGATGTGCAGGTGAACCAGTTGATGGTGACACACGACCATTACGATACCCATGATGCCAACGAAGATATCAACTGTGTATTTCCGATTGACCGGCTGCGCGAACTGGCCGCCGGGGGCATTATCGGCGGCATCGCCAACAGACATCTGGGCTTCATGGGTTATAGCCAGAGGCTGCGCGAGATCTATGAGCAGGTCGCGCCGGAGATGGCGAAGCTCGTGTTGCGTTCCAACGCCGATGCCGTGCTGATAACCGCGGGCTGACCCCTCTGCCACCGGGTTGCAGTTGCGATCCAGCGTGAAATCGAGATGGTCGGTATTCCCACCGTCATGATTACGGTGTTTCCAGAGGAGACACGGCAGGCCGGGCCACCACGCGCCTTCCATCCAATGGGCTTTAAGCCTGGCAACAGTCTGGGCGGGCCGCATCAAGTGGACTTGCAGCGCAAGGTGTTGCGAGACGCGCTACGCCGCTGGGAGGCCAGAGAGGAGCCGGGTCGTATCTGGGAACAGGAATATCCCGAATACAGGAGCGATGATAGCTGGCGCAAGGCATATAGCGAGGAATAAACAACTCCAGGCAAACGAAAAAGCTCAGACTGCGTCTGGTCTGAGCCTTTTCGTCTGGTTGGTAAAGAGCAAGGCTTAGAGTTTGCGCAAAGCCTCGAAGAGGTCTTCGTTGTCGGGCATGTCGCCGGGGCTATTCATCACTTCGATGTAACGAATGACGCCCTCTTTGTCGATGACGATCAGGGCGCGTTCCGGCATACCCGCCGGATTGCGCACACCGTAGAGGTCAACGACCTGACCCTGCGGGTAGAAGTCCGAGAGCAGGGGAAACGAGGTATTCATCGCTTTGGCCCAGGCGTTGAGCGCATGCTGGCTGTCCATACTGATGCTGACAATTTCCGTGTCGGCATCTTTGAAACGCTCTAATTCCGCTTCATATGAAGGGAGCTGGGCTGAGCAGACGCGGCTAAAGGCAAACGGCACGAAGGCAAGGACAACGTTTTTCTTGCCACGGAGATCCGCCAGGTGCCAGTCCTGTCTATCTGCGGTCTTGAGGGTGAAGTCGGGAGCCTTATCCCCGACCTTCAGCGTCTTCGTCTCCGAACGACTGTCATTGCTCATGGTGTATTCCTTCCGAGATTCTTTACCTGCTCTCATGGAGAGACGCACGAGGCTAAGGTGACTGGCAGAATTTGCCAATCGTCTTAAAAGGTGCGCGAGAGCGTATGAAAAAAATAACTGGTACCCTTGCGGTAATACGCACGAGGGTACTTCGTTGAGATTGTAGCACTCGCGCAGAGATCAAGTCAACGAGAGCGGAGGCGAAAAATATCTTTGTTGCAAGAACAGATTTCGGAGCAGTATAAGGCTCCCTCTATCTGGGAAGCGTTGCTGGCACAGAGCGGCATCATTGCGTATATACCTATCATCATCGTCACTATCTTAATGTTCAGCGGGGCATCCTGGCAAATGCTCTGGCTGAGCACGGATGCCGCCCGCTACCAGTGCTATGCTCTTACCTTCTGGCTCGGCAGTTGGGCGACACACCTGCTGCCAGCATCGCAGTGCCAGTTTCTGGGCATCACGTCGGCTCAGCCTCCCTTTCACATGCTGCCAACGGAATACCCACCATTGACGCTGCTGCCGTTCTCCCTGGCGCTGCTGGCTCCGATCCAGGATTATCAGCTTGTCTTTGCCATCTGGATGGCGCTTGTCGCCGTGTTGATCTACTGGCTGCTCCTGCGTTACGGGCCACGAGGCGGAGCGCTGGCCTTCGCGATCTATGCACTGCTGGGAGCGTGGGCAACAGCGGAAGGACGCTATGATCTTCTTCCCGCTGCCTGTACGCTTATCTGTATCATCGCCGCCGAGCGGAAACGCTGGACACTGGCATACATCGCACTGGCTTTTGGTGTCCTGCTCAAGCTCTATCCAGTCCTGCTTTTGCCCGCGCTCTTCCTCGCCGAGCAATACGATGCCCACACACTTTCCGCCCCACCAGGCATCTTATCTGTCCGAGACATTCCTCAAACACTCTGGCAAACGCTGCGCGGGCTGCGACAGTGGAAATGGAAGAACAGCCTGGTCTTCTCCGCTATCGTCCTGGGCATTACTACTTTCTTTGCGCTCTTGAATTTCCAGGGAGCGGTGCTGAGCCAGTTGAGCTACTTCTTGCATCGCCCCGTACAGGTAGAGTCAACTGGCAGCATCTTCCTCTGGCTGGCAACCTCCTACGGCTTTCCCGTACAGATTGTCTCAAGCTACGGTTCGCTCAACATCGTCAGTGCACTCAACGGCCTTGTATCGGCAGCTGGCGATGTGGCGCTTGTCCTCGGCTATGCTTTCATTCTCTTCCTGCAATGGCGCGAGAAGTTTGACCTGACGCAGGCCAGCATCGCCATCCTGCTCGTCTTTATCGCTACCGGCAAAGTGTTCAGTCCGCAATACCTGATCTGGGTCATACCCCTGCTCGCCTACAAGGGGGCGCTGGACGGCTTCTGGATGATTTGCTGGGGG
The DNA here is from genome assembly GCA_035294125.1 of Ktedonobacteraceae bacterium. GTDB lineage: Bacteria > Chloroflexota > Ktedonobacteria > Ktedonobacterales > Ktedonobacteraceae > CADDYT01. The sequence goes on from DATGLM010000048.1 coordinate 40,955, forward strand.
ACACTCTCATTCCTGACTACCTACATCTACGCATATCTCTACACACGAGCTTCCAGCGTCTTGCTCATTCCATACGTCCCCGGCTTCGTGCAAACGGTAGCCCTGCGCGACGCCTGCTTCGTGCTGGTCACCCTGGCCTTCCTCTTCAACTGGTTTCACGTCCGCAAACGCAAACCACTCCCTCCTGCGGAGGGAGTGATCCGACAATTTTCCTTGCTGTAGCCAGTACTCCCGCTCACGCTCTAAAAACCTGCAACAGGTCATCGAGCCACAGCTTGACAGAGAAACCGCCCGCCACATCGGCCACGAAAGGAATGCGCATGTACCGAATTTCATCGTGATCGATGCATTGAAGCCCTGAGACACTCTCCAGCTATTTCCAGGTTGCATTGCTGGAAATCCTATCTTGCAAATCCTGCCGTATCTCATAGGACTTTTCGGCCTCGGCGAGGATGGCGGTGTCGACCTGCTGGATGAACATGGCCTCGCGGTTGTGGTCGAGCAGGGTGAGCGCGCCTTTGAAGGGAACGGTGACTTGCGAGCGGCCAATCAGGTGTTCCTCGACTCCCTCGTAGCTGCTGGACCCGGCGGCGTTGGCGTAGACGAGAACAATCTCATTTTCAAATGCTCGCGTGACGCAGAGCGCGTTTACCAGCTTGACCTCGGCGTTGGGGTCGTGCCTGCGCCCCTCACCCGCGTCCTCGAAGCACCAGTAGCTGGGACAGATGACCATCTCAACACCTTGCTTGAGCAAGGTCCTGAACGTTTCGGGAAACATGAGGTCCCAGCAGATAATCAGGCCAACGCGGCCATAGTCGGTGTCAAAGGCGGCAAGTTCGCTGCCGGGGGTGATGTAGCCGCGTTCGGGGAGCCAGAGGTTCACCTTGCGATAGCGCCCGCGAATATCGCCTGCGTGGTCGATATAGTAGGTAGTGTTGAACAGGCCAGTGGCCTCACCCTCGATGAAGGAGCCGGGAACAATATCAATGGTATACCTGGCAGCGAGACGCCGGAAGTGGCGGAGATAGGAGCCTTCATAGTCGGCGTACTCAGCACGACCTGAGAGGGGACCCGTAACAAAATCTTCGGGGAAGACGATGATCTGAGCCTGTCCAGCCGCCTCCTGAATGAAACGCTCAGCCCGTTTAAGGTTCTCCCGCGGACTCAATTGCTCAATAGCAAACTGCACCACGGCGATATTCACCTGCATAGCGTCCTCCCTGATGCGATGATAACCTTACTTCTTGACCTGAACGGCTTCGCGCTCCTGCGGCTGGGACGAGAGCATGCCTTGCTTTGCTTCAAGATACCAGCGCACGCCTTCATCGAGGCCGCGCTGGATATCGTATTCAGGTTCGTAGCCAAGCTCGCGCCGCGCCCGCTCGATGGAGAATTGCTGGTCTCCACCTAGTAAAGTTATACCATACGTTGTCACGGGCGGGGGGGCGGACTTGCGACGGCCCATTGCCGCCCAGAGCACCTCTGCGACGCGACCGGCTGCATAGAGGGCGCTGTAGGGATAGTGACGCGAGAGGTGCGGGACGTGCAGCTTGTCGGCAATGGTGTTCAAGTATTCGGCCTGCGTCACCCTCCTGTCGTCGGCAATGGTGTAGGCGCGACCAATAACCTCGTCGCCCGCGTCGCCTGCTCTTATAAGACCCTGCGCCACGTCACGCACATAGACGACAGGCACGATATTGTCGCCGGAGCCGATAATAAAGCCCTTGCCGGTGTCGACGAGCGCAACAAAGCGGCCAAAGCTGGCGGTATCACGCGGGCCATAAATCCAGCCCGGACGCACGATGACGACGGGCGCGGCCTGATCTTTGACAAGGTTGGCAATCAATTTCTCGCCCGCGATCTTGGTGCGGCTATAGGGATTATCCTCAGCATGATAGGGATGATCCTCGGTCACAATACCATGCAGGTGATGCCCGTACACAGTGATCGAGCTGGTATGCACGATGCGACGCACGCCAGCATCCATTGAGGCATGTATCAGGTTCGCCACACCCTGTACATTAATCGCCCGGTAGACCTCTTCCAGCCCCCATGGCCCCGTTTTGGCCGCGACATTATAGACGCGCTCAACTCCCTGCACCGCCCGTTTGAGCGATTCCGCGTCGGTCAAATCGCCATGGACAACCTCGACGCCGGGCAGTGCGCGCAGGCGAGTCGCATCCTCAGTGGGCAGAGTCATTGCCCGCACCTCATCGCCACGTTCTACCAGCATATCAACAAGGTGACCGCCCAGAAACCCGGCAGCCCCGGTTACCAGCACTTTTCCCATTAATAAAAAAACTCCTTTACGCTAATCCGAATTACCTGAGATGAGTATAACAAGCCCGGCAAACGTTTGGCAACAGGATAAGACTATTGGCGGAGTGGGGAGGCAGAGTGAGGAAAAATGATGAGCAAATGTTTGTAATCATGCTTTGTTTCGGATAAAATAGCTACTGTCGAAGAAAGCTTTGTATCATAGCGCCGGAGGTATGATCGATGTCCATTGCTACCCAGAGTGGTTCTCCTCAGTTTCCCTCGTTTCGCGAGAGCATGCCGCCATCCAGCCAGCAGGAGATGGACGCGGCGGTAGAGGCACTCCAGCAGCAGAAAGATGCCTGGGTGGCGCTGACTCCTGCTGAACGCGTTGCTCTGTTAGATCGCTTGATTCGTGACTTCGCGGCTATCACGCCGCGCTGGGTAGCAGCCTGCCAGGAGGCAAAAGGCATTGCCGCCGCTTCCCCGCTTGCCGGTGAGGAGTGGGCGCTTGGCCCGTGGCCGGTGTTGAAGAACATGCGCCAGCTACACCAGTCGCTGCTCGATATTGAGGCAATCGGGTATCCGCGCATTCCGGGACCGGTGAAAACACGCCCGAATGGTCAGGTAGTTGCACGGGTCTTCCCACAGAACATCTATGATCGCCTCTTTTTTACCGGCATCACAGCGGAAATCTGGATGGAGCCAGGGGTAACGGTCGAGAACCTGGCGGAGACACAGGCCGTTGCCTATCGTGATAAGCAGCACAAAGGCAGGGTTGCGCTGGTGCTTGGCGCGGGCAACGTTTCGAGCATCGGCCCGATGGATATACTCTACAAAATGTTTGTCGAAGACCAGGTAGTCGTGCTCAAACTCAATCCGGTCAACGAGTATCTGGGGCCGCTCATCAAGGAAAGTTTCCAGGCGCTTATCGAGCCGGGCTACGTGCGGCTGGTTTATGGCGGCGCGGCAGAAGGAGCCTACCTCTGCAATCATCCAGGTGTGGATGAGATTCACATTACCGGATCTGATAAAACCTTTGATGCCATCGTGTTCGGGCCGGGACCCGAAGGGGCGAAACGCAAGGCGCGACGGCTGCGATTGCTGACAAAGCGCGTGACGGGCGAGCTGGGCAACGTCAGCCCCGTCATCATAGTACCCGGCCAATGGAGCGAGGCTGATCTGGCTTACCACGCCGAACACGTCGTCTCAATGCTCACCAACAACGCCGGCTTCAATTGTAACGCCACAAGAGTCATCATCACACACGCGGGCTGGCCGCAGCGCGAAGCCTTCCTGCAACAGATGCGAGAAATCATGAGCAAGCTACCGCCGCGTATCGCCTACTATCCCGGTGCGCAGGAGCGCCAGCGCATATTCCTCGACGCCCATCCAGAGGCCGAGCAGTACGGAACAGCCAGCGAGGGAAAGCTGCCCTGGACTTTGATTGCAGGCGTTAATCCAGGGCAAGCCGACGATCTCTGTTTCACCACCGAAGCCTTCTGTAGCCTCTTCTCCGAAACAGCGCTAGAGGCAGGCAGTGTCACCAACTACATCGAACGTGCCGTCGCCTTCGCCAACGACCAGCTCTGGGGAACGCTCAACGCCACACTGATCGTCCACACGACCTCGCTCAAAGACCCGGCCATCGCAGCAGCCATCGAACGAGCCGTTGCCGACCTGCGTTACGGCACGATAGGCGTCAACTACTGGGCAGGGACGGGCTTCCCACTGGCCGTAACAACGTGGGGCGCGTTCCCCGGCCACGACATCTACGATATTCAGTCCGGCACAGGTGTCGTCCACAACACGCTGATGTTCTCACAGCCACAAAAGAGTGTGCTGCGCGCCCCCTTCCGCGCTGTTCTCACTCCACCCTGGTTCGCCACTCGCGGCACCATAGCCAGCAAGCTCTTCCCGAAACTGACGGAGATGGAAGCTGCGCCTTCACCGTGGAAAGTAGCGGGTATTGTAATGGCGGCGGTGAAGTAACCTGAACGATGACAGGCATACTCATACCTCGTCCTGCATGCTTTGAGGGAAGAGCTGTGCGGGATCGATCCCCAGGATCGAGAACATGGTGGGAATCGTGAGTCTGCGCACGAGCTGCGCCATCTCTTCTGGAGTTTTCTGCTGCTGGTGGTCAAGCCACCAGATAATCGCCGCGTCGAGTGCTCCGGTCAAATAGGCGGCGAGAAAACTGGCCGGAACGGCTGGTTCGCTCACCCGTGCCAGCAAGGGGTTCACGACAAAGTGTTCCGCCTGCTGAGTCAGGTAAGCCTTGAGACGATTCCTGGCGATTGCTGCCCCCCGCTCACTCAGCAGTACCTGATAGAGGTGACGATAGTGGGCGATATGCTGGAAGATCTGTTCATAGATAGTCGCTTTTTCCCGGCGGAAATCCGAGGGGTGCAGCGACTCAAGCTGCCGGGCAAGGTCTTCCTGCAGCTTCTGAATCGTCTCCAGGAGAAGTTGTTCCTTATCTCGATAATGCAGGTAGAATGTTGCCCGGCCCATATTAGCCCGGTCGGTAATCTGTTGGACGGTGATATTCTCGTAACTGTGCTCCTCGATTAACTCCAGCATGGCCCGCTGAAGCAGTTGACGAGTTCGCTGGACGCGGCGATCCTCCATAGTGCTCCTTTCATTTTTAGACGCCTGTCTATTATTATACATCGTATGTCCAGGATCTCGGTTTCCCTGGTAGATTCCTTGACAAACGCCCATACCATCAGGTACTCTCTTCTCTAGACAGTATGTCTTATAGTAAACAAAATGTCAAGTATAGCGGTTCTCCTGGAAAAGACGAGGAGAACGATACAGTCAGAGAGGGTACATATCATGTCTACTTCCCTTCATCACCAGGAGAACGCCTCTGCCGAAGATGATCTCCCTATGCACCTTGCCAACCTGCTTGACGGCACGGGAGTGAGTCCTGCCGACACAGGAGGAACTATCACCTTTGCCGGGTGTGATCCGCTCTTTCCCAGCGCTGTGCGTCTGGGTTCCGCTTTCGCGCTCTCAGCAATGGCAGCCGCAGTCGGGGCCGCGACCATCTGGCACATGCGTACCGGGCAAGGCCAGGATCTCTTTATTGATCTCCGTAAGGCGGCTCATGGCATCAACCCGGAGTTAACGTTTCAGCCGACCGTCAACGGCTGGCCCTATCCAAATCCAATTGGCAGCTTCCATCCGTTTACCGTCTTTCCCTACCAGACGAAAGATAGGCGTTGGGTCTATCCTTCGGCGGTATATCCGGCCCAGCAGTTAGCCTGGACGAACTTCTTCAACTGTGGAGCTAACCACCGCAGTATCGCGGCTGCCATCGCCAGGTGGAACGCCGAGGAACTGGAGGAGGCTGCCAATGCACAGGGGCATACCCTCTGTATCGCACGAACCGCCCAGGAGTGGGCAAGTCATCCGCAAGGCCAGTATCTTGCGCACGAGCCGGTCATTGCGGTACGGAAAATCGCCGAGAGTGAGCCGGAACCATTTGGCCCTGCCACACGACCGCTGAGCGATATCCGTGTCCTGAGCGCCACCCACGCGGTGGCCGGTCCGGTTGTCGGTCGCACATTGGCGGAGCAGGGGGCGCAGGTGTTGCAGATCAATCGTCACGATGATTTTGAACATCCCTGGGTGTACGACGATGCCAACGTCGGCTTTCGCTCTACCTTTCTGGACCTCAACCGCCCGGAGGCCAATGCCCAGTGCCGCGCCCTGGCGAAACAGGCCGATGTCTTTGTCGAGAACTACCGGGGAGGCAAGCTCGCGCAATTCGGCTTCTCTCCAGAGCAACTGGCAGAGCTTCGCCCTGGCATCATCGTGGTCAGTGTCCGTTGTTATGGCTGGGGTGGTCCCTGGGCAGAACGAGGCGGCTTTGATATGCTGGGAACGGCTGCCTCAGGGCTCGCGATGCTCGAAGGAGAGAACGGAACACCGGCAGTGCCGCCGACGGCTCTGATCAACGACTATGTGACGGGCTATATGGGCGCCGCTGGAGCCACGGCTGCTTTAATCCGTCGCGCGAAGGAAGGCGGCAGTTATCATGTCACGGTGAGCCTCACGCGCAATGCGATGTGGTACCAGTCGCTCGGCTTGATCCCCCCGGAGGAACGCTCGTTTGCCGAAAATCCGTTCCGTCATCTCGAACATCTGAGGCCACAAGAACTCCTTGCGTTCCAGGCAAGTCTCAAACAACGCCTCCTCGATCCAGATGTGCTCATATGTGAAACTCCATTAGGACAGGTTCGTCGCCTCGCTCCGGCGGTAACATACTCGGCAACGCCTGCCTCGTGGAATGATCCAATCCTCACTCCTATGGGAGCGAGTTCCCCGGCCTGGCTCAGTGCGACACATGAGTAGCGCTGCGCAAATAGGCCAGGAAAGATGGAAAGAAAGCAGAACAGCGAAAAAATGTCAGGACACTGGAACAAGAAACCAGAATCAGAAAAGGAGCTACAACTATGACTACGCAGAAGGTAATGCTGGCCGATAGGCCAGATCAGTATGAGCGTCTGGGAATTACGAACGAGATCCAACCGTTCGAGGACGGTTTGCGCACCAACCCACACCAGAGAGGTACATTCGAGTGGTGGTACTTTGATGCGAATCTCTCCAACGGTACCCAGCTCGTCGTCCAATTCCAGACCAAGAACGCCGCCGTGCCAAATGTCGGCCTGGAACCTATTGTGAGCATCGATCTCACCTTCCCCGACGGAAGCACGATCAATAAAAACTCCAGATTCTCTGCTGCTCAGTTCAGTGCATCGAAAGAGCAGTGTGATGTGCGGGTCGCCGACAACCACTTCACCGGAAACCTGCACACCTATTCCATTCAGGCGACCCTCGATGATGTGCGCGTCGACGTCACCCTGACCGGCTTGACCGATCCGTGGCGACCGAAAACGGGCTACACGGTCTTTGGCGACGACGAGTCCGCCTACTTCGCCTGGCTGCCCTCTGTCCCGTACGGCAACGTCACAGGAACCTACACTGTCGACGGCGCGACGACAATCGTCACCGGCAACGGCTACCACGACCACAACTGGGGAAACGTCCCTATGTCTTCCATTTTCAACAACTGGTACTGGGGGCGCGGTGCTATCGGCCCGTACACCTTCATCTCATCCTATATTATTACCGAGAAGAAGTACGGCAGTGCGCCCATCCCAAACTTTATGCTCGCCCGCGACGGGAAGGTCATCGCCGACGATGCCACAAAAGTCACTTTCACCAGGCAGAACATCAGCGGGGACCAGCCTACTGGCAAGCCGGTCGCCGACATTACCACCTACGACTATCGCGACGGCTCCAGTCGGTACGTCCTGACCTACACTCGTGAGAAGACGATCCTGCGTCTGAAGTTTATTGAAACACTGCATGGAATTCAGCGACTCGCCGCACATCTGATCGGACTCGACGGCGCGTATCTCAGATTCTCCGGGAATCTGGAACTCAAGCATTATGAGGGGGCAGAACTGGTCGAAACATTAGACGCGCCGGGCATCTGGGAGCTCATGTACCTGGGAAAAGTCGACCACAGCGAGCGCTAGAAGGGAAATCCTCTGGCTTAATGGCCTTTCCCGCCCGGGTTCGCTCCCAGAGGAGCGAACCCAATTCGTCCTTCACCGTGGGAAGCAGCGGGTCAAGTTGCCTAAGACCTCTTCATTAGTGGCGAGCAACTCACCCAGCGTCCCTTCTGCGTCGATTTTGCCATCTTTGAGGATGATGATGTGGTCGGCACGTTGCAGGACGGTGGGTCGGTGCGTGACTACCAGGCAGGTCACATCTCCACGCTCAAAGATGCGTTCCCAGAGAGCGCGCTCGGTCTCGACATCCAGCGCGCTGGACAGGTCGTCGATCACGAGCAATTCGGCATTGCGTACCAGCATGCGCGCCGTCGCCGCGCGCTGCACCTGTCCGCCTGAGAGCTTGACGCCGCGTGTTCCTACCGCTGTCTCCAGGCCCTCCTCCAATGCCTCCACATCTTGCTCCAGGGCGGCACCACGTACAGCCGCATGCAGCGCGGCAGGTTCGTCCGGCAACCCGAGCAAGATATTCTGCTTGAGCGTCTCACTGAACAGGCGCGGCACCTGTGCTGTGTAGGCCACACGAGATGGGACAAAGAAGGAGGCTGCGTCGTCCACAACGTGACCATTCCAGCGAAGCTCGCCTTCCTGACGGGGCAGCAAGCCCAGCAAAGCTTGCAGGAGCGTTGTCTTGCCACTGCCTGCGCGTCCCGTCACCGCCGTCAGGCTGCCGCGTGGAAGACAGAGATTCACTCCGGTGACACCACGGCCTGATTGTGGATAGCGATACGTCAGCCCTCGTACCTCCACTAACTTCAGCCGGTCGGTTGCGCTACGCGCAGGAGGCGGCACAGGGGGCAAAGGCCCGCGCAGATGGAGCGGAGTATGTGCCACCAGAGCATCCGGGGGAGCATCGCCCAACAGGGAGTCCATGCGGGCGAAGGCCACTCCGCTCTGTCGGTAGTGGGCCAGAAACTTGCCAAGTGAGGTAATAAAATCGGCGCTGTAGCCCAGACACACGACAAACAGCGCGAAGTTGCCCACCGTCATGCTGCCGTCGCGCAACAGATTCGCAGCCAGCAGCATGATCAGTCCCGTCCCCACACTCACTGTGTTGGTCGTGACGGCATCGAGAATCTGCGTTACCAGGCGGTCAGTCAGCATGGCTCGACGGCGCTGCTCGTTGAGATGCCGGAAGCGCGCCAGGACTCGCTCTTCGGCACCAGCAGCCTGCAGTATCTGCACCGCCGCCAGCATATCGCCGATGGCTCCGGCAACCTGGCTGGTAGCCTGACTGCTGGCTTCCCTGTAGCGGCCCAGTCTGCTACTCGCCCGCTGCGCGATTATCGTCACGACCACCAGGGGCAGCATAGCGGCCAGAGCCACGCGGGCACCGATATGCAGGAGCGCCAGGAACGCCCCCACGGCAAGCAAGCCCTGGCCCACTATCTCGTCCGCCCAGTCCAGGGCATCCTCGGCCATATAGGCATCGTCGCGAAAGCGGCTGATGGCCTCGCCTATTGAGTAGGGCAGAGCATTCGCGCCTGGCCGGTTCAGGACGTGCCGCAGCAGATTGCGACGTAGCAGCCCGCTCATCGTAAACCGCATGATGATTTCGACAAAGCCAGCCGTAAGCCATACCGCTACACGACTCACGGCAATCACCACCAGCAGCACGATCAGCCCCGTCACGCCTGCAGGAAAGTGCGCCTGACCGGTGAGTGCATCGAAGAAGGCGCTGGCAAGCAGCCCTGCCAGGAGAATAGACAGGTTGAAACAGCCCCACAACAGGGCGTGGAGCAGGTAGAGCCAGGGCCTGTAGCGCGCCATGTTCAGCAGGTAGCGCCACGTCGGAAACGTATTCATAGAGCAACTTCCTCTCCCGCAACACGTAGCAACGCTGCAAAGCGCGAAGTGGAATCGGCGGCGAGGGCAAGCCGGGGTCCGTACTCGCGCACCTGCCCATCTTCCAGCACAAGGATATCGTCTGCGCAGTCGAGCGTAGCCAGCCGGTGAGCCACGATGATACCAGTACGTCCTGCGAGCAACCCGGCCAGCGCCGTCTGCACCAGCCGATCCGTGGCAGGGTCAAGGCGCGAGGATGGTTCATCCAGAATCACCAGATCAGGTTGGCGCAGTAAGACACGCGCGCAGGCCAGTACCTGCGCCTGCCCGGCTGAGAGTCTGGTACTGCCGGGTAACAGCAGGGTATCCAGCCCGCGTGGCAATTCCCGCAACCAATCGACCATACCGAGGGCATCCAGGACGGTATACATCCGCTCGTCTGGCACCTCGTCGTCGAAGAGCGTCAGATTGTCACGCACGCTGGCATGGAAGAGATGAATCTCCTGGGTAACTAAACCAATACGCGTACGCACCGCCGCGAGGCTTACCGTGCGCAGGTCCACCCCACCCAGGCGCACCACGCCGACCTGTGGCTCGTAGAAGCGCAAGAGCAGCCGTGTTAGCGTTGTCTTGCCGCTGCCTGTACGTCCCACCACACCCAGCACACGGCCCGGCTCAAGGGAGAGACTGATATTGCGCAGAAGCGGCTCACCTTCCGTATAGCCAAATGAGACGCAGTCCAGTTCAACCGAAAGCGGACCAGGCGGCAGAGACAGAGCAGGGCTATCTGTCAGGCGTGGTGTCGTAGCCAGCAACGACTCGACGCGGGCAAGGCTGGCATCCGCCTGCTGGAAATCCTGTATTTCCTTGCGAATCTGCTCGGTCGGCATGCTCAGCATCTCCGTACACTGAAAAATCAGGTAGACGGTGCCGATGGTCAGTACACCGGCTTTAAAGAGCATGGCACTCAAGGCAAAAACAAGCGTCGTGCCGAGCGCGAGGAAGCCGTAGCTGGAAGCGCCCAGGCAGTAGCCCCACATCTCCGCCTTAAGCCTCACCTTCAGCCATATTCGCATCACTTCAGCGCAGCGACGCAGCACAAACGTGCCAGCCCCGCTGGACAGGATATCCTCCATACCAGCCAGGTACTCGCCCAAAAAGCCATAGAAATCGGCGCTGGCCTGGCGTTCAGCAGCCCAGGAGGGCGTAGCCACAGCGCGAATACGCAGTATAGCAAGCAGGGCCAGCACAACAAAGACGCTCATTGCGAGTCCCACGCGCCAGTCTACAGCATAGAGCAGCACGAGCACCCCCACCATCAGGACGCCGTTGCCGAACACATAGACTACGAACCGTGAGAAGAAACGAGCCAGGGTGCCTACATCGCCATCTACCCGCTCGATCAACTCGCCCGGCGTATGGGCCGTGTGAAACGAGGCATCCAGGCGCAGCAGGTGGGCGACAAGATCGGTGCGCAGCTCGTTCGTCGCCGCCCAGCTCACGTTTTCGGCCATGTATGTTTCGGCGACGGCGAGACCCTGCCCCATGAAGCCCAGGAGCACGGTCAGCAGCGCCAGGACGATGAGATTGTGCAGATCGCCTCCAGATATGGCTTCATCAATGAAGCGGCTTACTAACAATGGTGTGATTACCTGCACGCTGATAGTGCTACCCAGGATCACAGTCAGGAGACCCATGCGCGGTAACTGGGGCCGCAGATAGCGGATCAACAGCCGCCGGTAACGGTTCAACGCCTGAAAAGGGTGCATAAAAGCCTCCTTTCCAGGTAAGCGATCAGTATGTGCCAGCAGTATTTCAACTGAAGATACAGCAATCTACTCTTTTCCTTCCGCTCAAAAGCGTTGCAGATGCATGTCGCGATGCATGCGCATGCAGCACAGAATATGTTAGAGACAAACAGGGGATAGCCTGTACAATAGCATGGCTATATGTTGTGGAGAGCGGTGATGCTGAACAGAAGACAATTTGCTGCCGCGCTGATGAGCAGGCAGGCCAAACAACTCCACGAGGCGAAGTGGGCCGATTGTGAAGAGCAAACAAGAAACCTACAGAGAAACGTAGTTTCTATCTGTAGCTAATTCTGAAGAGTAGAATCCTACTTACAGGAACGAAATCATGGCCCTGAGGCGCATGAAAACGGCCTTGTTCAGTTACAAACACAGCTCACTTCGTTGAGCAGCACCTTCGCTGTAGTTGCAGGCATGATTGATACCTCCTAAAATCAAGATAAGTAAATTGTAACCTGAGCTTGCCGGAAAATCAAGCCACCAATTCTCACAGTCCAAAAAGGAGCCTCCAGCATGCGCCAGAGGCTCCTGCTCCTACCCTTTCACGACGATCACCGGTTTGAGCCGGGCCACCAGTTTTGCCAGACCGGCGTTGTGGACGACATTGACGACCTGCTGGGCATCTTTGTAGGCCTGGGGAGCCTCTTCGGGCAGCAGGTTTTTGCTGTGGACGCGCACGGTGACACCGCGTGCGGCAAGTTGGTCAAGCAGTTGCTGGCTGCTGATCGACTTCCTGGCGGCGGTACGACTCTGGCGACGGCCCGCGCCATGACAGCAGGAGCCGAAGCTCTGCTCCATCGAGCCTTGCGCGCCAACCAGGACGAACGAGTAGCGGCCCATGTCGCCAGGAATGAGCACGGGCTGGCCGATGGCGCGGTACTTTGCTGGCACGGCGGGATGGTTCGTCGGAAAGGCGCGGGTTGCACCCTTGCGGTGAACGCAGACGCGCTGCACCTGCCCCTCGACCTCGTACTCCTCCATCTTGGCGATGTTGTGGCAGACATCGTAGACAAGCGGCATATCCTTCGGGCGCGCGCGCCGGCCAAAGACACTGGCGAAAGCCTGACGCACACCGTGCATGAGCATCTGGCGATTGGCCCAGGCGAAGTTCGCCCCGCAGGCCATAGCAGCCAGATACGACTTGCCCGCGTTCGATTGCAGCGGCAGGCAAGCAAGCTGACGGTCTACCAGCTTGAAACCGTAATCCTGCTGCTTCACCTCGGCTAGCCGCACATAGTCCTCGGCGATCTGGTGCCCAAAGCCGCGTGAGCCGCAGTGAATGGTAACGACGACCTGCCCCTTGCGACCAAGCCCAAGCGCCGAGGCAGCCTCTTCGTCATAGATGTGATCGATGAGCTGCACTTCGCAGAAATGGTTGCCAGAACCCAGGCTGCCAAGCTGCTTCATTCCGCGCTGGATGGCGTTGTCGCTCACGGTATCAGGATCAGCCCCGGCAAGACAGCCATGCTCTTCGGTAGTGTCGAGGTCTTCGGGAAAACCGTAGCCCTCCTCGATAGCCCACGCCGCTCCGCCAGTCATGACAGATCTCATCTCCGCGAGGCTCAACTGGCGCATGCCGACACCACCAACCCCTGAAGGCAGGTTATTGAACAGCTCGTCGGCAAGCTTATCAGATTTGCCGCGCACCTGATCATACAGCAGATCGGTGGCGAGCAGACGCACACCACAGTTGATATCGAAGCCGATACCACCGGGCGAGACGACACCATAATCGGCATGAGTGGCCGCGACGCCGCCTACGGGGAAGCCGTAGCCCCAGTGAATATCAGGCATGCCGAGGGAGTAACCTACAATGCCCGGCAAAGTGGCAACATTGGCAACCTGCTGCAAAGCGTTATCTTGCACAATCTGCTCGATCAGTTCATCGTCGGCATAGATCATGCCGGGAACGCGCATTTCCGCATTGTAATGCTGCGGGATGCGCCAGCGATTGCTATCTATGCGCTCGAGCGGAATCTTTTCCTTCGCATTGCTCATACCGTTGTTCTCCAGGAAGAGGGGGAACATCTACGTCTATCAAATGTCAAAGATGATGCTGGCTTTGTAGCCCGTGGCGGTGCGCTCAACGGTGGCCTCATGCCAGGTGACGGCTTTGATGGCGCTGCTGAGTTCATGGCGCTGTGGGTCGTAAGGCTCGCCCGAGACACTGGCTTTGAGCTGCGTTTCACTGATGGACTCAATTTCACAGTCATGCACGAGCAGAAACTCGGTGTCAAACAGGAAAATCAGTTTATCGAGCCAGTCCACCAGCAATGAGACGAGGTCGTGGCCCTGTGCTGTGACCTCTCGCCTGACGAAAGGGCGTATCTGATCGGGCGCGACCATAAGGCTCTCCATGCCTTGAGCTGCGTGGGCGAATAACTCTGCCAGCGTGTTGCCGTATGCGTGCAAGCCGATATCCGCAGTGTGGTCAAATGCTTCATAGGGTATCTGCGCCGTCACTACGCTAGCGCCGCCGTCTACTGAGGATACTGGATTGGGATGTGGAATGTGTGGCTTGCATGGGCTTCACTCTCCTTTCCCTATAAAGCATTTTCGTCCTATTGACAGGATAACAGATAGTTTGCTGTCTGTCAAGATGATTTTTCGATGAATTACGGGGAGAAGCACTGCCGAACTCTACCAGTATTCTCCCCGTGCTGCGGCAAACATTGCTACTCTCCCCGCGTTTGCGCCCAGAATTCGAGCAGATCGCTTTTGGTGACGATGCCTTCGAGGGTGTGGCCGTTCATGACGGCGACTGCGGATTGGCCGCTACTGAAGAGGGTGTAGGCTTCGCGGGCAAGGGCATCGGCCTCGATCTGTGGAAATGGCGGGCCTTGCAAGTTGCCAACAGTAGTTGAAGCCAGAGGCTCCCCGCTGGCAAGACGACGCAGAAGCAGGTCTTCGGTCAGGCTGCCAACGATGTTGCCATGACTCACCACGGGCATCTGGCTGATGCCATAGCGCTTCAGTAGCTCGACGGCATGTGCGATCGAATCTTCGGGGCTGACGCTGACGACGAGGGGCATACTGCGCGTGTGATTGCGCCGGTAGGTGAGCACATCGCGCATCGTGGGCTGTTCGGCCTCCGCCTGCACGAGCAGATTGTTCTCGCGCATCCAGGTATCGTTGAACTGCTTGCTCAGGTAACCACGCCCGGTATCGGGGAAGAGGACAACAACCACATCTTGCGGCGTCAGGTGCCGGGCATAGGCCAGGGCCGCACCGAGAGCGGTACCAGATGAGCCTCCGACCAGGATACCTTCCTCGCGGGCAAGCCGACGTGCCCAGTAGAAGGAGGTGCGGTCATCGATACGAATCACCTCGTCGACAAGAGATGGATCGTAGTTTTTCGGGAAAATCTCCATGCCGATGCCCTCAACCTTGTAGGGGCCGGGGATATCGCCAGAGTAGACTGAGCCGGGCGGGTCAGCGCCGATAATCTTGATATGTGGGTTCTGCTCTTTGAGGTAGCGAGCAGTACCACTGATGGTGCCGCCAGTGCCGATACCGGCCACAAAAGCAGAGAGACGCCCATTGGTATCGCGCCAGATTTCCGGGCCGGTCGTAGCGTAGTGCGTGGCCGGATTGGCGGGGTTAGAGTACTGGTCGGGGCAGACGGCGCCCGGAATCTCCTCGGCCAGTCGGTGCGCAACGTTTTTGTAGTGCTCCGGCGAATCGTGGGTGACGCTGCTGGGGCAAATAACTACTTCGGCTCCATACGCGCGTAGCAGGCTGCGCTTCTCTTCACTGACTTTATCAGTCATCACAAAGATACAGTGGTAGCCCTTCAGGGCAGCAGCTATTGCCAGCCCATGCCCGGTATTACCACTCGTTGGTTCTACAATTGTTCCACCAGGGCGCAACAGTCCCTTTCTTTCACAGTATTCTATCATCGCGGGACCAATGCGGTCCTTGACACTGCCGCCGGGGTTGAACATCTCCAGCTTTGCCAGCACGACAGGCGGCACATCGCTTGCCACACGATTCAGGCGCACCAGCGGTGTATTGCCCATTGTCTCAAGCATAGAATTATAATAACGCATCTCACCCGCTGCGCATTCTGTCTTCTCAGCCATCTATACTTCCCTCGTCAATTGCTCTTTTTCTGTCTCCCAGCCCGGCACCATCGCCAGACCTTTCGTTGACAGCACCAGTATAGCATATAGCACGAGCGAGGCATAGATGTCAGGTGAGGGGCGGGAAAGCGTGAGAGTGATGGGAAAATGCTATTGTGGTTGCACCACAACGATTTTTATCTGATCGCCCTCTGTGGGCAGGTGGTCTGTGCCAAAGGGAAGCTGGATCTGTACCCCTGCCACACCTTTCTGGCTGTTCAGGAAATCGATAGCGGCAGCAGACGATGCTCCTCTGATTTCTGTGACCCATTGCGCAAGCTGCTGAGAAGAGAGACTATACGCCCAGATGCCACTGGTTGACACACTCAAATAGACCGTGTCATCCTGCCCCTGGTGTATGATGGTTGGCATCTCTGTCGATGGAACACCGCGCAGGCTGTAATCGCGGCCAAACTTCAGTGCAGCCTCGGCATTGAGCAATTGCGCTGCAACATGGCGCGCCTGCTCGCTGTTGTAGACAACGGCAGTAGCGAGAACAGCCACCTTTACTGTGACCTGATCTGCCACTGTACCGGGAGGATTATCCGACGTAACGGTTGTGCTATAGGTGGGCTGACCTGCTATGACTTCACTTGAGCCTGACTCTTTCTGAAGCTGCTTGAGCGCCTGCCGCTGCAGGCCCGGAGCAATGGTTTTCGCCACTCGATCCAGGTCAGCCTGAGTAACGAAATGGACCGTGCTCGCATCGACCCCACCGCTAAAAGACTTCGGATTACTGACAGAGAGGCCGTTACAGCAGGAAGTTGTGATGGTACGCGCAGGAATGTTCCCAGCAGAACCGGGATTGACCGCAACAGCCGGAACCAACATTGTTCCTTCCTGCCCATCCTGCGCGGGGGGCACCTGCGCCGCCTGTGTTGTCTGCACGGTGACACCCGAAGTAGTGGAAAAGGTAGTGCCAGCCGCTACGCTAACAGGAGTGTCGCTGCTGTTCTCAAAACGCAGCATGCCGCTCGCCTGCTTACCAGCGATCGAGCGCGTTCCCGTCGTTTGTGTGGTACTGCTCCCTACCTCCTGCGGGCTTTGCATCACGGAGTCCGGGATAGAGCGGGTCGAGAGATCGGGCGTCTTTATCGAAGGGGAAGCGGTAAGGATATAATCCTCTTTCAGTGTCCTGGTCTGCGTTGAGAGAGAGACAACCGCCACGGATGGCGGGCCAAAGATCGGAAAGCCAGCCGGAAACAGGCTGAGGCCAAACAGGCGCGGCAGAATGAGCAGGATTAAGAGCACAATAGGAACCAGCATAGCTACCAGCACGGGCCGCGTGAGAATCCTGCGGCCTGCGCTGCTCCTGTAAAATGGGACGGAATCGGTAACAGGCTTCCTGCCCACAATGGAGCCAGTAACACGCTGGTTGACACGTAACGGCGTTTGAGGAGCTGCCTGCTGAAGCCGCACTTTTGGACGCAGTGGCGGTGGTTCCAGTTCCATTGCCAGCGGCCCCGGAGATGGAAGCGGCGGCTTTGGCGGGCGCTCAGGAGAAAGAAAATCCTCGTTCGCCTGCAATTCGTCATCATCAGAAATAGCGATCTTCTCAGGAAGGTCGGCAAGGTTAGAAGGGTCAGAGAGGGCGGCTAAAAAGGCGTGGCGTAGTTCAGCGATGCTCTGGTAGCGGTCTTCGGGGCGTTTCGCCATAGCGGTATGCACCACTTCCGTGAGTGTCGCCGGGAGCGAGGCATCGCGGTCACAGGGAGAGGGAATAGGCGCGTGCAGGTGCATCTGGATGACTTCAATCTCGTCGGGACCATCGTAGGGTAGTTCACCGGTCAGCAGTTGATAGAGCAGCACGCCGAGCGCGTAGATATCAGTCAGGGGAGTCACGATACCTACCGTCTGCTCAGGGGCCATGTAGTGGGGCGTTCCCGGCACCTGATCGAGAGGGATGGGGACCCCCACCGGCTCATTATCGCTCTGCTGCACTGTACGCACCAGCCCAAAATCAGCCAGATAGATATAAGGAGAGCCACTGCGGCGCTCCTCGAGCAGCACATTGGAGGATTTGATGTCACGATGAATCAGCCCTTGCTCGTGCGCATACTCGACCGCGTCGAGCAGTTGCTGATAGATGGAGGCGACGTCATCCAGGCCGGGCAGTTCGCGTGCCAGGTAGCTGGTCAGCGTCCCGCCTTCAATGAAGGGCATCACCAGGTAGAGCAGGCCCCGCTCATCGCCAAATTCGATTAAAGGCAGGATGTGCGGGTGATGCAGGCGGGCGATAGTACGAGCTTCACGCGCAAAGCGCCGCCGCATCTCGCGATCAACAGCGTAGTTACCGAGAATGACCTTGATAGCGACACGGCGATCAAAAGCGGTACGCTGACGCCCTTCATAGACGGCCCCCATACCACCGACACGGATGCGCCGGATAATATCATAATTGCCAAGCTGCCTGCCTTCCAGAGACAGCATCAATTGATGTATCCTTTCCTAATTGCTGCTACCCAGCCCATTCGTGGGTGTGGGAGTGGACGTGGGCGTTCCACCAGAAGGAGTAACGGGTGTCGGTGAAAGTTCGGGTCCGCTAGGAGTCGGGCTACTCGACACAGGCACACTCTGCACAACGAACGTAATTTGACCAGGATCGGTTGGCAAGGTATTGCCGGAAAACTGGATGCTGACGCTGCCCACCCCTGGCTGGCTTTGCAAGAAAGCGATGGCCTGTTGTTTGCTCTTCCCCGCGATCTGCTTCGCCCACGTTTTTTCCTGTGCCACAAGTTGCGAGGTCTGATAGACCCAGGTTCCCTGCGCCTCAAACTGCAAAGTCACAGTTCCTGTATTCTTATCAACGTTGAGAACTGTCTTCAAGCTGGCTCCAACATTGCCGGTCAACGCAAAGCCAGAACCGGGCTTAATGGTGGAATCGCTCTTGTACAGGTTGGTCGCCAGTGTCTGCGCCCCCTGCTGATCGTAGACCTCACCCGCACAGGAGACCTCCACAGTCACCGTCGCACTCGTTGTCTTACTCCCCACAGGTGGATTAGCCGTCACCGTTGGATTGCACGAAATCGGATTGCCGCTATTGATAAACTGCTCCCCGGTGTGCCTCTGCCCCTCAACATTCGCCTGCGCGCTCGATGTCAGTCGCTGCTCCAGTGGCGTAGCGACTGCATCGACATCACTCTGCTGCAAGAACGTGTAGTTCTGCGGGTCCTGTCCGCCGCTGAAGGCATTGAGATTAGTAACAGTGATAAAATTACCTTGAGCACAACAGGTTCCATTG
Organism: Ktedonobacteraceae bacterium; assembly: GCA_035294125.1. Taxonomy (GTDB): domain Bacteria; phylum Chloroflexota; class Ktedonobacteria; order Ktedonobacterales; family Ktedonobacteraceae; genus CADDYT01. The sequence continues at coordinate 59,757 of DATGLM010000048.1, forward strand.
ACGGCACCAGCAGCAATATTTCCACTCGCACCTATATTGACCGCTTGAGCAGGAACGGTTACGCGGCCAAAACCCGCTGAGGGACTACCAGCAGGAATGTTGGCCGCTACCGTGTTTTCCACCTGCACCCCTCCTGAAGCAGAAAGAACAGTATAAGCAGCAACAGTGAATTCGGAAGTGGAGCCATTGTAAAACGTCAAAGTACCCGTAGCACGTGTACCGGTCGTTTGCTTCACGCCGGTAGCTTTGACAGTCTGGGATTGAGATGGACTATCGGTTAAGATTCTGGCCTGCACCTGCTGGGCAGAGCTGTCAGGCTTGCCCGTGACAGCAGTGATAATATAGTCCTTTTTAATTGTCTTCACCGCGGGCGTGATGGTGACTGTAGCTGTGGTAGCGTTAGGGTCGCCAGGAACGACATTCGACAGGTGACCCAGGAGGCCGGGGTCCGCGTAGGCGATGCCACCGACGACGAGCAGCAAGGTCAGCAGAATGAGACCGGCAGCGATAAGTACGTTGCGCCCTGTATTGCGTCCTGGCCCACCTGACCCTCCTGTACCACTCCGAGGCGGAATCGCATTGCCACCGCTGGCAGTCTGGGCCATTGTCGCGGTACTCATACCAGCGCCAGTAGCGGCAGCAGTTGAGGCGCTTTTTCTGGCGCTGAAAGCGGCGGCTGGAGCTGCTGCGGTGCCAACGGCAGCCACCTTTCCGCTGTTGTCTGACTTCTTGGGAAGATTGATCGGCTGCGGGTCGGGTTGAGCAGCAGGAATCTGTCCCGTCGTGCCTGTTCTTCTCGGCGACAGTTCAATAATATTTGGCCCTCTACCCCTTCCTGCATTTACGAGATCATCATCAGTGGCAGAGTGGACCGCGAGGGCTGGATCAGGCTCAGCGATAGGCAGCGGGATAATGGGAGGCAAAGCAGGATCATCCTCTTCATCTTCCCTGGTCATATCAGTCATGTCAGTCATATCAGATATATTAGATACCCCAGACATACCTGTTCCATTAGTTTGAGCAACAGGCATTGCCATTGCATCATCATCTGCCGAAATCTGCTCATCATCAAAGTCGTCTCTGGTAGCTTCAGCAGGGCTTATAGAAGCCTGCGGCGGTGCAGAGGATGTAAGGGGCTGTAAAATGACCGGAGCAGGCGAGCCTGATGGCGAAGGTAATGGACGCGTAGCTGGCGTATCTTGCTTTTGCTTACGAGCAAAGAGCCAGCCGGGTCTGAACCCTTTGCTTCCCTGATCTTGCGCCGCCGTAGTATCCTGAAGGGACCGGGCGTAGTTTTCCAGCGAGGAATAGACGGGGAAACGACGCTGCCTCGCCAGTTCAGCAGGTCCAGGACCAGGAGGCGCTACAAAAATAATTTCAGCCTGCAGTTCGCGGCGCTTATTTTTTAAGCCATCAAAGTCAATGGGACGCTGAAATGCCTTATTGTCTTCGGGTAATACTACAACCACCTGTTTGCGACCAAGCCGCTCCTGCGTCAAAATAGCGGCCAGGACGCTCTGTCTATCATCCAGAGGAGATACATGGATAATGCCGATTTCGGCGCTGCGCGGATTGCCTGCCCCCAGTATCTCCGAGCCATTTCCCTGTCTCATAGGCGTTTCCTTCCCTCTCTCCCATATATAGCGTTTACTCGCTTAAAGACATTTTACACTAAAACAAAGAAATAGCAAAGAGAGAAACGAGTCATCTGCAAGAAAAAACGAGAAAAGACGCATCTTATGCATATTCCTCTCACACCTCTATCTCTCTGGCAGCCAGGCAGATAGTTCTTAGCAGTATCATCAGAAAAAGCTGGCAAAGGTGACAACGGAGCATGTCCCTCTTTTGTCAGGAGTATGGCATAGAAAATGGCGAACAGCAATAAACGGAGAGCCACCGGTACAAATTAGCCAGAGCGGGAAGAACAACATAAACTCAGCGCGCCAGTGGCGCGCTGAGCAATCATTCTGGTAGAGCCACCTCTCGCGGATGGCCTACGGGGCGGGAGAGCCGCGCGAAGAATTAGCGCGGGCCAGCCTGGCGCACATCCTCGCCAACGATGGTGAACTGCTTGAAGTTCTCTTTGAAGCGGTCGGCGAGGCGGTGAGCCTGACGGTCATAGGCATCTTTATCCTGCCAGGTGTTGCGCGGGATGAGAATCCCGGCGGGCACCTCCGGGCAGGCCGTGGGGATGTTGAGGCCGAAGATAGGATCGGCGACGGTTTCGACATTGTCGAGCGCACCATTGATGGCGGCGCGCACCATTGCACGAGTGTAGTTGATATTGATACGCTCGCCGACGCCGTAGGGACCACCCGACCAGCCGGTGTTGATGAGGAAGCAGTTCACATTGTGCTTCTCGATACGCTCGCGCAGTAGATTGGCGTATTCACCGGGGCGCAGGGGCAGGAATGGCGCACCGAAACACGAACTGAAGGTCGCCTCTGGCGTCGTCACCCCAGCTTCGGTACCCGCCAGCTTGCTCGTATAGCCGGACAGAAAGTAGTACATTGCCTGCTCAGTCGTGAGCCGCGAGATCGGGGGCAGTACACCAAAGGAGTCGGCGGTAAGGAAGATCACCGTGTTTGGCTGACCACCCATCCCCGATTCGACGACGTTATCGATGAAATCGACAGGATAAGCGACTCGAGTGTTCTCCGTCAAAGAGTCGTCGCTGTAATCCGGCTCGCGGGTGACAGGGTCAATGACGACATTCTCGTAGACGGCCCCGAAACGAATAGCGTTCCAGATTTGCGGCTCGTACTTCTGCGAGAGGTTGATACACTTGGCATAGCAGCCTCCCTCGAAGTTGAAAACGCCGTTATCGCTCCAACCATGCTCATCATCGCCGATCAAATGGCGCGTCGTGTCAGCTGAGAGCGTGGTCTTACCGGTACCGGAGAGACCAAAGAACAGCGCCACATTGCCATCATCGCCCATGTTGGCCGAACAATGCATTGGCAACACTCCCTGGGGCGGAAGAATGAAGTTGAGCACCGTGAAGATGGATTTCTTCATCTCACCTGCATACTGCGTGCCTGCGATCAGCACGAGGCGTTCCTGAAAATCGAGGATGATTCCCGTCTCTGTACGCGTGCCGTGAATACGAGGATCAAGATGGAAGTTTGGCACGCAGATAACGGTGAAACCGGGACGATCCGTTTGCTGATCGTTTTCATTCACGCGCAGGAAAAGCTGGCGAGCAAACAGATTATGCCAGGCCAGTTCGGTGATCACCTGGACAGGGATGCGGTACTGCGGGTCGGCCCCGCCAGCAGCATCCAGCACATAGACATCACGTCCCTGTAAGTAGGCAGCGAGACTGCTGCGAATCGCCTCAAAGTTTTCTCTCGAGATCGGGTGGTTGGTATCGCCCCACCAGATCTTCGCCGCCGACCCTTCGCTTGTCACAATGAACTTATCTTTGGGAGAACGCCCGGTATGCGATCCCGTCGTGGCAGCAAACGCGCCGTTCGCAGCAAGCTCGCCCTCTTTACGGGCCAGTGCGTGCTCGACGAGAACGGCAGGGGATAGATTCCAGTTAATATTGCCCAGATTGACCAGCCCGTAATCTTCCAGGGCTTTCCGGCTCATCATCATAGTCATAGAATACTTCTCCTCTCGCACGTTGGTAACAACACTGTTTATACGGACACCTTCCATAGGATTTCACAAGAGCAACGTGCTTCAATTCTACCATCTGTTAGTCTATCATCCCTGTGCCAGCAACGCAACCCGAAAAAAGAGTAAATAGAAAAGAGAAGATTTCCTCCCCAACTTCCTTGCCCGATGCACAATCTTTCCGCAGTAGATGGCAGTGTAAATATCCACATCGCAACATGGAACAGGGGCTTGTAAGTCGACGGGGCAACACTGTAGAATAAAGGGGAAGATTTTCGAGAAGCTCCAAATTTTTCCTCACCGTGGCCTGTAAGTTGTTGAAGGAGAGTCTGGCATGGCTGAGCACTCACATTCCCGGTTCTGGGATTCGCCCGGTTGGTCCAGGATCTCAGCACATCAACAGAGGAGTTTTACCCTCTGGTTCACCGGACTGGCAGGAACGGGCAAAACGACACTGGCAAATCTCGTTTGCAAAGCATTGCTGGCGCGAGGCTATAAAGCCGAGATTATTGATACACGTGCGCTGGCACACTGGCTGAAACAGGAACTGCACATCGACGAGCAGGTAGAGGAAGAGGCGAGCCATACTCTGGGCTATGACGCATTTATCACCTACATCTGCACCATCCTCGCGCGCAATGGCGTTATTGCTCTCACCCCTGCCATCTCTCCTCACCGCCAGGCTCGCGCCTATGCCCGCGAACACCTTCCCGGCTTCACCGAGATTTACCTCTCCTGCTCTCCAGCGTGCCGCGCTGAGCGCAGGAGAAAAAAAGAATCTCTCATAGCCAATCTCGCCGAATCCCTCTACGAACCACCGACAGAAGCAGAGTTGAGCATCGATACAACGTTCGAGCCGCCGGAACGTAGCGCCTTACGCATTCTCGATTATCTCGAACAACACGGCTATATCGCTCCGCTTTGGGAGGAAGCAGAGATGGACGAAGCCGAAATAGCCCTGATCAAAGCAAGGCTGCAGGCCCTCGGCTATCTGGATTAGCGCTCTCCTCAGCCCTACGAGATGGGATAAGGATTTTTCATGTACAGTCCGACGAAGATGCGAAGATAGCCCCCATCATCGTCGGGGTAGACACTCTGGTGATTGTTGCAGTCGTTGCACTCGTAGGTGCTGATGGGAGCCGGGTTCGTCACCCCATCGTGCATGGCGTCAATGTTCATCGTGCCGTAATTGCCGGGGCCGAACAGGACGGCGATGATGCCCGCGGCGGCGAAGCTGGGAACATTGCCGAGTATGTATTCGGCGCGGTTATCCTGATAGTGGCCGGGCGAGTTGTTCATGGTATCAAAATACTGGTTGCCCATCGGCACCTGCCACATAACGATGCGGCGATGTGTGTCCTGGCTGAGGTAGCCGATAAACTGGAGATAGCGCGCAAAATTGGGGAAGGTACGATTATAGCGATCCCACCAGCCGCGACTACCGGGTTGGCCCGAGTCGAAATCGGCCACGTCATTGGAGATCACATTCCAGCTTGAGACGCCCGACGGGTTGCCAACAATCCCCGCGCTATTAAGAAACTGCGCTTCACGGGCAGCTACAGCCGCAACGTTAAGAGAAGCGCCGGTATAGGTCGCAATGTCGATACCAGCCGCCCAGGTAGAGGCATGCAGGGCGAGGATGGCGTTGGGGGCATACTTATCACGCATATGCAACAACGCCCAGGCAAAGCCCTGCACGTTATTGGGAAAGCCAGCGGCATCGGGGAAGCCGGAGGAAGCGACACTGGCCGGAATAGTGGCGGCGTTATTGGTACCATTCGAGGCATTTTGCAGGAAACCCCACAAATCTGGTTCGACGATGACCAGCACCGGCTTACCAAAGGCGGCAATTTTTTGCAGCATCAGCACCCAGTTAGCAAAGTATGCATGCATAGTCGCTGCATCAGCCAGGTTGCCTGTATCCTGAGCGATGTTATTGCCGCCGCAGTAGCTGCTGGGATGGGGACCATTGGAGAGACAAATTTCGTAGTAGACAAAGACCGGCATGTAGCCGTACTGTGCGCTCTCCTGCATATAATTCATTGCGTACTGTCCCGGAGGCGAGTTCCACGTCTCCCAGCCACGCCCCGTGTTGACACCCCCGGTGAGATATTCATAACGGAAGGCGTAGGCGGTTCCGTTCTGGCTGCGCTGCTGAGCGAGGAGATAGGCGCTACCAGCGGGATTCATCACACCAAAGCTAAAATAATGTGGAAAGGCTGCCGGAATCCCCCCATTACCGGGCGGAACGGGACCGGGAGGCGAGCCGGGAGTAGGGGTATACCCACCCGGTGGATTACCAGGTGTGGGAGATGGATTCGCAGCAGGCGTTCCCTGAGTCCCGGGCTTCTCGGAGACACCAGGAGTTCCTATCCCTCCCTGCACCTGCATGGGTACCGTTAAGTTTTGCGATGTATTCCGCTGACTCACAGCATTTATTACATGTTGTGGAGTATTCACGCCAGCGTTGCCACAGGCTGTGACAACGACCACAAGACAGCTACAGATCAACACCCAGGTAATAACATAGTAACTCAAACTACGGGTTCTCATGCGTTCCCCCAGATTTCTTTAGGATAGATTCTTCCCCCCCTGTAGAGTATAGAAGATTAGTGCTTGCAAGTCTAGCGTTCTAGGAATATTGGTAAGTACGCGGGCGACTCACCTCCAAACGTTCATCTGAAAACTCAAACGCCATCTTGCACCTCGATCGCGCAGGCGCTCTCACGCCTACCTCAAATAAGGAGAACCCTTTCTCTCCATGGCTCATGACGCTGCCCGTGGCGCTTTCATAACGCCTCCACCTTATAATAGGGTGGGAACAGGATGGGCAGTCAGGCACAGGTCTATAAGTCCTTTCCCCTGAACACTTATCCCCGACAAGATCAGAGAACAAGAATATTTCCCTGACTATTTCTTGTCCCTCTCATATATTCTAGAAGGGTTTTAGCGCATTTTTCTTTCTCCTTGCTTTGCTACCTTTCAGCAAAAACAGAGAAAAATATCTGTCAAGCTCTTTCTCGAAAGCGTCAATCTCTTCAGACAGAGCGCTCTTCCTGTCTCTTCCCGAAAGTCGATTTCTTCTCTTCTGTCTTTCGAGACCAGTCGTGAGGAACCGGCAGTGGAGAGACTGCTCCAAACGGGGTACAGCCCGCGCTGTTTCAGAGAACGAAGCAGCGGTTCATGTATATACGCTTGCTTCTTCAGCGGGCAAGCAGCAAAGCGTCGGCACACAAAAAATCCCATTGTGCGCACTCTGTGCGCGCGAGAAAGGAGCCTGATATGACGGAACTCCTTATCGAAAGAACTTCTTTGCTTACCTTTTTACAGGAGCGACTGCTTCCGGCGGTCATCGCGTCTCGGGCATCAGCGACAGAGCCCCTGCGCCTGTGGTCCATTGGATGTCAGGAGGGAGATGAAGCCAGCACTCTCGCGCTGCTGGTGCAGAGTCAGTTCCCGGCTGATTCCGCAACGAGAGCCTTCACCCTCTTTGCTACTGATCCTGACCCGGCAGCCATCTCACGCGCCCGCCACTTCCGCTATCCGGCGTATCTGCTCGCCCGTCTGCCCAGCACCGCCCTCCCCTGGCTGCAAGCTGATCCTGAGATGTATCAGCTTCATTTCACGCTGCGGCAGCGCATTCTCTTTGGGTCTCGTGATCTCCTCTCCCAGGCGCCCTTTCCCCATCTTGATCTGATTCTCTGCCATAACCTCCCCGCCGACTTCACCCCCGCTCAACAGCAGACGGTCTACAACCGCCTGGCCTATGCGCTTGCTCCTCACGGCTATCTGCTGCTGCTTTCCCCTGCGGTCCAACCACTTGATGCCCTCTACTACCAGCGTCTGGAGGCCGCGTGGCCGCTTTATCAGCGCACGACCCGCGCGGTCACATTCCACGCCTTAGGATGGAGCAAGACAAAGGAGTCGCAGGGCTTTCCTCCCCTCCCGTCGGTCCCTGAGCGCGAGGACGATGAAATCAGGGATACCTATATGGAAGAATTGCACAGCACCCTGGAAGATCGCGAGATGGTCTACCAGGAAGTGAACCTGCGCCTGCAAGAACTTGAGCGCCTGTACCAGTCTCTGGAACAGATGTATCAGATCAAAGAAGATTTTCTGGCGATGATGAGCCATGAAATCCGTACTCCCCTGATGATCTTGCTCACGACGACCCAGCTGCTTCAGCGGGAGATGACGCGCTCCCCACAGCAAGAGGCAGCGCAGAGCGATCAGGCTTTCCAGAAACGGCTGATCAGCGATCTGCAGGTCATTGAGCAGCAGGGGCAAAACATCTCGCGGCTGCTGAGCGACTTGCTGGAGAGCGCCCAGTTGCAGGCCGATCTGTTTTACGTGTCCGCATACCCCATCGATCTCGTCAAGCTCGTGCGCAAGGTCATCGTGCAGCACGAACTGGGGAGTAATCAGCGCATCCGATTGGTCTGTGCGCTGGAGACGATCATCGGTATAGGGGATGAAGCGCGCCTGGAGCAAGTCGTCCACAACCTGCTGAGCAATGCGCTCAAGTACAGTGAGGCACCCGGCGAGGTGGTGGTGACGCTGGGCATGCAGTTCAGCGATGGTCAAGCAGGGGAAGTGCTGCTGAGCGTGCAGGATCAGGGGCAAGGCATCAGCCAGGAAGACCTGCCTCATCTTTTTGAGCGTTTCTATCGAGCGGGCAAGAACGGCGATGCTCCAGGAGGCAGAGCAAGTCTGGGGTTGGGTCTCTATATCAGTGCAGAGATCGTCAAACGGCATGGGGGGCGCATCTGGGCTGAAAGTCAGCCTGGTAGAGGGAGCACCTTCTTTGTCTGCTTGCCTTTGAAACAACCTGTGAGGAGCTTGCGCCAGATGCCGCCAATGAGTTGAGGAAGCAAAATACATCTGGCCGGTGATAGCAGGTGAACCAGGCGTACGAGGCATGGCTACAAACTGTGCCACAGCCTGCTTTTCTTGATATATTCTTCCCATCAATTAATCATCTAAATTAGCCCGATTGATTGATAGTAATCCTTCGTCATTATCTATCATTATACTTTTATACTATTTCAATCAGTGTAGAGTTTTATGCTCTTGACTTTCTCAAATAAGACGATTACCCTTGACTAGGGAAGGAGAAACCATACATCAGGTTCCCCTCACTCCCTGAGCGGTATGCAACAGCAGTGAGTTATGAAGCGCTGCTGAGAAGGGGTGGGTGTGCCTGGGATCATACCGATTCTGAGCAAAACTCAATCCGAGGGAATGCCGCTCCCAACGTCTCGCGGGGTGAGAAGCTTGGACATCCTGGAGTTCAAGAAGCTTTCTCCCGTTGATCTTTTGCTTGCGGAATAGAACAAAAAGGAGAAGAGAATGACAACGACGTACCGTGATGAAGTTCGCGGGCGAACAGGTGAAAACCAACAGCAGCAAGGAAGCACTTCTGAGGGCATCCAACACCCGCTGCTCCTGGCCGCCTTGCTCGGCCAGCGTCGCAGCGAGGAAGGCATCCAGTTCCCGCTTCTGCTCGCTGCCCTGATGAAGCGCCGTGGCGAAGAGGAAGGTACCCAGTTCCCGCTGCTCCTGGCCGCTTTAATGAAGCGCCGCGGCGCAGAGGAGGGAATGGGAAGCATTGCGCCCATCTTGTTCATGATGAAGCGCCATCAGCAGGTCGAAGAGGAGGTCGAGCCGCTCGTCTGGGCCTCTGTGCTCAGTGGTCAGAACGCGCAGTAGAACGTTCAGCAGGAGCGTCTGAGGCTCTGCCTCCTTTGTTGTCCGCGCCTTTCCTGGGTTCGTTTCGCCAGGGAGCGAATGACGCGCTGTGGCGCTCCTGCTCACATGAGATGCTCTCCAGGTTTGCGAAGCCTGGACCTCTGAGGCCTGGAGAGTTCTCTCCAACGCACCTTGCTGACTCTGCACATAGGAGCAGAGTCAGCTTGAGAGGAAAATGAAAGGAATGACCTCATGACGACCAATTCTGAAAAAGCCACAACTCAGGATGGGGCATACGAGGCCCTCATAAGGGAACTGATGGGAAGCGGCTGGAATCCGAAAGCCGCCGCGCAATCGGAACAGGACGCGACACAGGCTCTGGCTGCAACAGCGATGAAGGAGTTGGGAGAAGGTATCGCGCAGGCATCCCCATATGAAAAAGCTGTCCTGGTTGCGGTTCTGGCTCCTGCCCTTGCCGAAGCTCTGGCTCCCATCCTCGCCCAGGCCCTTGCTCCCGCGCTGGTCAAGGCGTTGAGTGAGATGGCTGCTCCACAGAAAACCGACCAGCAATCCGCCTCCGGCGAGGGTTCCTCCCAGCAGGGGTGAGCGTCCATGGATAAGGCCAGTTGACAGTACTGATGGCAGCTGTTCGCACCTGACTTCTGAAACAGCAGCCATCACCCATCCTGGCAAAGTTCATCCCTCGTTGTTCATTTCCTGCTATTGTCGGCGGGACGATAGGAGGCAGGCAGTTATTGCGTCAGTTTGCGCACGTAGGCAATAAACTGGTTGCCGCGATCAAACTCGTTGAGGAACATACCAAAGCTGGTATAACCCGGCGAGAAGAGCAGCACGTCGCCAGGCTGTGTAAGCGCGACGGCGGCATCCATTGCCTGAATAAAGTTATTGAAGACGCCCTGTACAGGGCTGCTCACCTCCTGCATTTTTGCCTGCTCGTCGATAGCCTGCAACAATTCATCTGTCCCGGAACCCTGAAGCAAGATGACAGCGCGGCAGCGACGCACAATGGTTTCCGGCCAATTCTCCAGAGGAAGATGCTTTGTATTGCCTCCCGCGATCAGAACAATAGGAGCATCAAACGCCTCCAGGGCGACGCGCCCGGCGACCGGAGTTGTACTGGTGCTGTCGTTGATATAGCGCACGCTATTGATGATGCCGACCTCTTCCAGCCGGTGCGAAACGCCGTGAAAATGCCGTACCGTCTCACCGACCACTACGTCAGGCACGCCCAGCAAGCGTGCCGTTGTAGTGGCAAGGAGAATATTTTCCAGATTGTGCCGCCCGGCCAGCGGGGTATCACGGAAGAGAAATGGAGAGATATCATCAGAGCCGCGCGCAAAACTGCCGCCGCGTTCGAGACTGGTAAACCACGCGCGACCGGGAGCCTCTTCACCGAAACGCCGCGTCCAGGGATTATCATAATTGAAGACAGCCAGGTCGCTGGCGAGCTGGTGCCGAAATATATTGGCTTTCGCCGCCGCGTACTCTTCCATGCCGCTATAGGTATTGAGGTGGTCGGGGTAGACATTGGTCACAACCGCGACCGGCGGGCTGATGGCGTGAGGAGCCAGCCCCTCAAGCTGCCAGCTTGAGAGTTCGAGGACGACAAGCGTTTCAGGTGTGATTTGAGGCAGCAGAGAGAGCGTCTCTACCCCGGCGACATTGCCGCCCAGGACAGTCCGCGCTCCGCTCGCCTTGAGAATCTCGTAAATAAGCGTGCTGGTCGTCGTTTTGCCCCGCGTACCGGTGATGCCGATGATGCGGGCCGGGCAGGCAAGGAAGAAGAGGGCAATCTCCATTTCGATCTGCGCTCCGTGCTCTCGCGCCAGCAGCAGGTAGGGCGAAGAGAGCGGAACGCCGGGGTTGCGTATGACTATATCGGCCCAGAGAAAGTCCTCCTCGCGGTGCTCGCCAAGCACAAATTCGATAGGTAGACCCGCTAATGCCCGCACGCTCGGGGCCAGTACCTGCGCCGACTTCATATCTGTCACGCGCACAACCGCCCCCTGCTGTGCAGCGTAGCGAGCCGCTGCCATCCCCGAGCCTTGCAGCCCCAGCCCCATCACCAGTACGCGCCTGCCACGAAGATCCATCATCTACTTGCCTCTCTTCAAACAAAATCTACAAGCATGATAGCAGATTTGGCAGTTTGAGACAAACAGATGGCGCTATTGACTTCTCTTATGGCTGTTTCTTCCGGCGAGCCTGCTTGTTTTCAACCGTATCTTCGAGAATGTTGGTGGAATAGCTGATGCTTTCAACGTTGGGAGCATTGCCAGCTTCTTCCAGCAGATCCTCCTCTTCCGGTTTGAGCGCACGGGGAAGGCGCGCCTGCGCAACCATATAGAAGTGTGTCTTGATGAACATCCATTCCCACCAGGGAGCAAGCGTATAGAGTTCTTCCGGAACCTCTTCATCCTGCTCACTTTTTACCACTTCGATCACTGTGAAATCAGTTTGAGCCATTGTTTTCTTCTCCTCTCCTTATTGTCTTCGAGGCCTCACCTTAGACACGATAGTTCCGTAAAAAAGGGATAATCTCTGACAGGCAAGGAAAAAAGCTGTATAATATAAGTAAGTGTAGTACATTTTTGATTATAGAGGAAGTGGGCAGTACTCCAGTAAAATGTATCTTCTAAGTCACTAGAAATTATATGGTGCATAGTGCCTGAGCGAACTGTACAGATCGAACATATCCTGAAGCGTATGCAAGTCGGTGTGGCTATCCTCAGCGGGGCCGAACTGCGCTGCCGGTATGCTAATCCCTATCTACTCTCTCTCCTCGGCGAACCCTGGAGCACTTCGGACGTTCATGGATTGAGGCTGGATAGTCTTATCACCGCGGACCTCTACCAGGCAGTCCTGCCAGTCTTAGAGCAGGTGCGCGCAACCGGGCAACCCGCTACTTTCGATACCCTTGCCTACGAAGGCTTCCTGCAAAGCAGAGGACGTACCTACTGGAAGGTTTGCATCGAGTGTATCGAGCCTACCGGGCATAGGGAAGCCCCTGACGAAGATGATAGCTTGATGATAACCGTTGAAGACGTGACCGAGCAGGCTCGTTCGCAGTTGTACCTCAACGCCGTCCATTACATCTCTTCGGCCATCGCCAGTCCCTACGCACTGCCGCGAGTACTGGACCGTATCTTGCAGGCTGTTCATGAGATGGTCGGCTCGACGCGCTGCGCCATATTACTCATAGACCAGATGGACCCGGTTTACGAGGAACAAATGCAGCAGGTAGCACAGGGAACTGGTGTTGAGCCTGCGCCCACGATAACTATTGCGGCGCAACGAGGCATACACCTGTTTTCCTATGACTGGCATCCACGCCTTAGCAACCAGCTTCTCCTCACTCGCACAATACGCGAGCAACGCGCCCTGATTATAGAAGACACCAGCATCGTACCGGAGATGCAGTTCCCATTTATTGATGATAAGGGCGCGCCTCGCCGTCCCGGTTCAGTGCTCAGCGTCCCGATCTTCGAGCCAGCATTCGATATGCGAGAGGTGGGGTTTTCGGGTAATGGAAGGCAGAGTGAGCCACCGAAAGGGCAGGCACTGGGAACGATTGAAGTCTATCACCGTGGCGCAAGGGGCTTTCCGGCAGAGGAGGTGGAGCTGCTGGGGCAATTCGCCCGGCAGGCGGGGCTGGCAATCTATAATACGCGGCTCCTGCGCAGCATCGACCGGCTGGCGCGAGTTGCCAGTCGCAACGCCCGCCAGCGCGAGAACGTGATGCAGGCCATCCCCGACGGAGTCATTATCTATGATGCGCGCTGGCGGGTAGCGGAGATCAACCAGGCAGTAAGAAAGCTTCTCGGGTGGACGGATGATGTAATCGGGCTGCCTGTAACCGAGGCCATGGCGCACAGCAAAGCTCAATTTCTCTCTGAGCACATTCCCGTCACCGAACTGACAGCAAGGCTGGAACAACAGGCGCTGGAAGGAAAGATTGATGAGTTAAAATTGATCGGGGCCGATGGCGTTGCCTACACCATACGACGCTCACAGGCTCCCATTCACGACGAACTGGGCAACATTTTCGCCTTCGTCGTTGTCTACCACAACGTAACCGAACAGGCGGCGGCACGCGAACGCATCGAAATCGAGGTAAAAAATCGCACCGCCGAGCTGGCGCAACGTAATGCGGCATTGCAGTTCGCCAGAGAGGCGCAGGAACTGGCGAACAAACGCCTGCAACTGCTCCTGGAGCGCCTGCCTTCCGGCGTCATGCTCATTTCGGCGGCAGACAAAAGCATCAACATTATCAACCATGTGCAGGTTCAAATCTTGCAGCGTGTGGGCATACAGGAGCTGCCCGAAGACCTCGACACCGCTCTGGCAATACAAAGGATACTCGGACATAATATCGAAGAGATTTTACGCCCGCTCGCTATGTATAGAACCTCAGGAGCGCCCATGCCTTACGAGGAGAGTCCCCTCACAGTTGCTCTGCAATACGGAGAAGCGTGCGAGGCGGAAATACTGCTCATGACGCCAGATGGGCAGCCGCTGCACCTGCTCGCGAGCGCGGCCCCCTTACGCGACAGAGATGGTAATATTAGCAGCGTTGTGTCTGTATGGCATGATATTACGCGCATGAAAATGCTGGAGCGCGCCCGGGAAGATTTCTTTACCACCCTGGCGCACGAACTCAAAACCCCGCTGGCTAACATTCGCGCCCACCTCAGCGCGCTGCAATCTCGTGATCTGGAATGGACGACCGAGGAGCAGCTCAAGTTTATTCAGACAGCCGACGAACAGGTAGAGCGGCTGACAAAAATGATCAACTACTTCCTGGATGCCTCCCGCGTCGAGGCGGGCGCGTTGCGTCTGGAACTCGAACCGATCTTGCTGCCGGAATTGTTTGAAGACCTGCAAGAACGCCTGCAAGCCTTAATCGATTCCTCGCAGCGCAGCCTGGAAATTGTGCTTCCCCCGCAGTTACCGGCCATCATGGGCGATTATGAACTGATTATCAATGTGCTGACCAATCTCCTGAGCAACGCCTTCCGTTACGCGCCCGAAAAAGACACGGTTCGTGTCGAAGCTGAGGTAATCTTTGACATGCAGGATCGACAGCCTCGCGGCGTCGAACTGCGCGTCATTGACCGGGGGCCGGGGATGACCCAGGAGAGGCAGGCGGAACTTTTCACACGCTTCAGCACCTTCGCCTCGCTCCGGCGCCCGGCGGCTGATCGGCCAGGACAACCGGAAAACGAGCGGCGGGAGGGAAAAGTCCGTTGGAGTCCGGCCACGGGGCTGGGTCTCTATATCAGCAAAGGCATTATCGAAGCCCACGGCAGCAAATTACAGGTCAAAAGCAGCCCTGGCAAAGGCGCTACCTTCTCATTTATCCTTCGTATAGCGCACACTATGAAAAGAGAAACCTGAAGAGGAAAGATATGCCTGCGAACGATAAAAAAACACGTATTCTCTGCGTTGAGGACGACCCCCAAATGCGTACCTTCTTGCTGGCGCAGTTGAAGGCGCGCGGCTACGATGTGCAGGCAGTGCGCGATGGAGCGCACGCCATCGACCTGGCAGCGATTTTGCAACCACACCTGGTATTGCTAGATCTTTCACTCCCCACGCTGGATGGTCTTTCCTTCTTACGCCGCCTGCGTGAGTGGAGTCGTGCCCCGGTGATCATTCTTTCGGCACACGACGAAGAGCCGGTGAAAGTAAAAGCGCTCGATCAGGGCGCGGACGATTACCTGACCAAGCCATTCAGCCTCAACGAGCTGCTGGCACGGGTGCGGGTGGCGCTGCGCCGGGCCGAGGAAACGGAACATCTGCTTAACAGCGTGGGCAAAGAGAAACAGCGCCCCGTCTATCGCTGTGGCGGCGAAAATGGCCTGGTGGTTGATTTCGCGCATCGCTCCGTTCGCTCCGGAGGCCAGGAGATACATCTGACGCCAACCGAATACGATTTACTCTGCGAACTTACGCGCAACGCCGGAAAAGTGCTCTCGCACCGCGAACTGCTACAGCGTGTCTGGGGAGCCGATTACCAGGGAGAGAATACCTACCTGCGCACTTTTGTACGGCATTTACGACGCAAACTGGAGCCAGACCCAACCCTCCCCCGCTTCCTGCTCAACGAACTCGGAGTTGGCTATTACGTACCACCACCCGATGTTTCCGAATCAGAATTGTGAACTCCATCAGTTTTTCACACCATTTTCACACATCACGCAAGCAAATTCACGCTATTATCACTACTGACGAGGTATAATACCAGGCAAGAGAGGAATTGTCTCTCCCGCTGGAGCTTCGGTAGAACCAGCCGTCACGCAAAGCTGCTCAGGCAGAGCGCGAACGGATACAGGCAAGATGCATGTTTAAGGGCATACAATCCGATGAAAGCCAGACAGGTATAATACAGAGAGCATCTCCGCCAGAGGCACAGAACCAGGTCAGTTCTCTCCAGAAGAGAACTGAAGGGCAGGATATGCTGCGTCGCATCCTCATTGTCGAGGATGATCTTTCCCTCGCTAACCTGGAAGTAGAGGTGTTAGCGGCTCATGGTTATGCAGTGACGCAAGTACATGACGGTGAGCAGGCTCTTACATCTCTTCGTCAATCCACTCCTGATCTCGTAGTGCTCGACTTTGAACTCCCTGGCAATTTAACAGGAATGGATATATTACAGGTGCTGCGCCACAATACTGGCATACCGGTATTGTTCACGTCAAGCGAGGAAACGACACTGCGAAGATATATGCGCGCCAGCGGAGAGAGCAGGGCAACGCTCGATCATCTCTCCAAACCCTATTCAATGCATGCCCTCCTTGTGCGTGTCCAACGCATGTTGACGATAGCACCACGATAGCTGTTTTCAGTTCAGTCAGTAAAAGAAGGAGACTTCTATGGAACGCGAGCGTAAAGACGATTGCGAAATGCTGCGAAAAATCGGCTTTGCTGAGGCCGAAGTGACGGAATTGAGCAGGCTGCGCCGGGACTATTACGAACAGTTGCGGCAGCAGGCAGCCATGGAGCTTCGCCGCTTCGAGTTCGTCCGCTGGCTGGTAGATACGGGCAAGATCACAGATCAAATCGCATAGGTACAGGCAACGTTACAGCAATTATAAACGGAGGTTTTCTCGCAGAGACAGGCATCCCTGCCTGCTTTCTCACACACCAGGATGCCAGAGAGATGTCAGGGTGATGGTGTCAGGACATTGTCGCCAGGGCATGGGTTTGGCATTGGCATTTTTGAGCTAACTTTTTCTCACGGAAATTAAGGAAGCGGCAATGATGCATCAGCAATGCACGCACCATTGCCGCTTCCTTGATACACTTTCATCATGCAAACAGCCTCACGAGGGTTCACACCGCTCTTTGCGCACCACCAGGCCATCTAATAAGCTCCAGGGATCGTGTTCTGATTGATCGCTCTCAATTGCTTCTGTCGGCGCTTCAGCGGGTACCTGCTGGATAGATGCTCTTGGAGGTGCAGCCCCCGGTGGAACAGGTTGTGGCAATTGCGATACAGAAGAGAGAATGCGTTCAATGACAGATGGAGGGGGTTCAACCTGCTCCAGATTGCGGAATAGCTTATCAATATCATCTTCCTGTTCTGGAAAAGGGTCAAAAACATCATCCGAAAAGAAGATATGCGGTATATAACGCATATATACTACTCCCTCTTGACCTCGATTCGTAACCGGCCTATCTCTGCTGTTAGTACGAATCGAGGAAAAAGGAAGTTTCAGGAACAGGTACTTCTCTCCTTCTTTTCGACTGAATCATTCAAACAAAGCGAAAAACGTGCGGATGTTTCAGGAAGAAAAGATTGACTTTCCTTCTGAAGAAAGTGCCGCACGCAGAAGCGGCTTGGCGCGCTGGAAGTACGTCTTAGCCGTTGCCTCCGGCATGTTGAGCATCTGGCCAATCTCCGCGAAGCTGAGCTGAGAAATGTAGCGCAGGAGCACCACAGAGCGAAACTTGAGCGGCAATGCCTGGATAGCTCGCTGCAGGTGATCCTGCACATCGTGACGTTCCGCCAGTTCTTCCGGCAAAGGTCGCGTATCAGGCATGGTGAATAAAGGGGACAGTTCCTCCTCGTCGCTGACAGCCTCTAATTCAGAAAAGTGGATGGCGCGTTTCCGTCGAAGCTCATCTAGACAGCGATTGCGGGCAACCTGAAAGAGCCAGGCCTTGAGTGGTTCACCTGTACGCAGGGTCGGCAGCGAAATGTAGAGTTGGAGAAAAACCTGCTGCAGAATATCGCAGGCATGGTCATAGTCGTTCAGAAAGCGGTAGATGAAGGTAAACAGAGGGGTACTGTAACGATGAACCAGAGCCTCAAAAGCGTACTGGTCTCCGGTCATTGCTTGCTGAGCCAGAATTCCATCAGCGATGCTGACCGTCCGTGTCTTTGTATGTTCTCGTGTCTGCATAATCTTTATTCCTCACTTTCTTTCTCTCTGACATTAGATTAGCTTCTCCTCTCTTAAATATCAACGTTTTTTTGCCATTATAAACTCTACCTTAAATACTCTAAGCAGATACTAAAGAACTACGTGATTATCTGATAATTTTCTCATATTCCATTTTGATAAGCACAACTGTTTCTTATCATTTCCTAATGGAGACTGATCTTACAGGAAAACCATTAAAGCACCAGACACAAAAAAGCACTCCCGTATACAAACGAAGGCATATACGGAAGTACCTTTTCTGTAGGCGCGTAAGAAGCGCGACTGGCAGGTGTAGGCGGTTAACCGCCGTGGGCGCCTGAGCCAATCGCCTGTTGCTTCTTACAAGGTATTACGCCAGAAAGGGGATTTTGGATGATTTCTCAGTTATGCTCAAATCGCCGAAATGTTGGGGGAACTGAGCAGGCGATTGAAGAACTGGCTGACCATGCGTTGATCGATCCGCTTCCCAATGCGCGCAAGCAGGATATTCGACGGTTCCATACTGATGTTTGGCTCGGTCGTAGGATATTCTGCGAAGCCCTGTGAAGCAAACAGACGGGCCAGCATCTCACGGTAGCCATAGCTTGACAGCCCTTCTCTTTCAGTATCCCAGTGCCAGGAGAGGCCCACTGCAAAAAGTATCATATCTTCCAGGGCATCCAGTTCAAGGGCAAACGATAAAAGTTCTTTCGCTACTTTCATGTGCCGCCAGTTTGAGCTGGTCTCGATAGCCACTTCATAGACATTATCCAGCCCTTCCCACCACGCATCACCCGGCGCGATCGTCACTTCGCCGACAATGTCTCCTGTCGCCGTGTGGGCAAGGGTAAGGGCGCAGTCCGGTCTTTTCGCAATGCCGAGCAGTAGCGCTTTCTCGCGGTCGGGAGTGCGGGCAAAAGCGCGCATACCACTATCGATGTTCAGGCGCTCAACCAGTGACGGCGGGCAGAAGTCGCGCAGCAAAAGCGTTCCCTTCGGCGTTTCAAATGTCTTGCTGCGTGAAGGCGTATCACTGCCGCGCAGGTGCAACAGATCGAAGAGACCGATCAGGGGCGAACGAGAGCGCGTCAGCGCATATGCCTGGCGCACGGGAGGGGGTACCACAAGGTGGCGTACAAGGCCGGCAGTCTGGGCATTGACGCGGCTGATCTCCCAGCGACGCGGCATGGCCGGAAAGTCTTCGGGGCGGTCTCTAAACGTGGTGGGGAAAAAGCTTCCTTCGCTGGCTTTTCCCATGATCTGCTGGGCAACTGCCTCCCTTTCCTGCATCTCCTGCCAGGCTGGGCGCCAGCGCGTTATCCATTCCTCCGGCAGCTTCTCCGGCAGTTTCTGATCAGACATTTCCGCCCAGAGCATGGTCCAGGCACGCGGCACAACACGATAGAGGTCGTAGCCACCGCCGCCGAGGGCAACCCAGCGTCCAGCGCAGTACGTATGAACGAGTTGATGAACCATCTTCATCTGTGCCTCAATACCTCTGGTTGTCAGGCTCAGATGTGTCAGTGGGTCCCAGGCGTGGGTGTCACAGCCGTGCTGGCTGATAATGATATCGGGGCCAAAGGCGGTCACAATCGGCGACAGCAGGGTTTCGATCACCTCGATACAGGAATCGTCCTCGGTAAATGGTTCCAGGGGAACATTGACGCAATAGCCACGCCCCGACCCCTTCCCCAGTTCAAGCACATCACCGGTACCGGGAAATAGATAACGTCCGGTTTCGTGCAGCGAGACCGTCATGACACGCGGTTCATCATAGAACGCACGCTGCACGCCATCGCCGTGATGGGCGTCAAAATCGATGTAGAGCACCTTCGCTTCAGTAGAGCGCAGCACATGAGCGATTGCAACAGCGGCGTCATTGTAGATACAGAAACCGGAAGCGCGGCTCGCCCAGGCATGGTGCAAGCCACCGCCGGGGTGGAAGACATGCAGTGGCCGCTCGTCAGGAGCGAATGTGCCCCCCTCCGGCAAGCCCATAACGGCGCTCATCGCTACCAGCGTTCCCCCGACGACGCGCGCGGTGACGTCATGCATGCCAGGCACGGCAGGTGTGTCGCCATCGCCGAAGCCGTAACGCAAAGCCAGTTGCAGGCGCTCCCCCTGAACCTCCTCAGCGCTGCGCCCGGATGCGACGATCTCCTCTTTTTCCGCTATGCTCAGCCGCTGCACGGCAGCGATGTAATCGGAGGTGTGAGCGAGGCCAAGTTCTTCGAGGCTGGCCGGACGGATGGGAAGCAAGGTCTGTGGGTTGTCGCTCCGCCAGAGGCCGCTTGTTGTCAGCAAATCCATCAGCGCCACCAGTCGCTGCGCCTGCAAGGGATGCCCGGCCCCGAAATCATAGCCAAGCTCGGCGGCATCGTAGGCGAGGCGGAAGCACCCTACATGTTCCTGCTCATCGAGCATGAGTGTTTCCCTCCTTAAGTGGGTCGGCAAAGGTGTAGTGGATATTTGCCTCCTGCAAGCGTAACAGCAAAGGCGCGGGATTGATGGTACCTATGCGCAGCGCGGCTGTTTGCGGAACATTGCCCTCCATCGGCGCGGCAACAACACTGCGCACCGGCACGTGCAGCTCTGTCGCAAACTGGAGCGCCTGCGCCAGCGGAGTCAGATCCCCCACTGGCAGATCAATCACTAACTGCATGCCCGGCTCAAATGCACCGAGAGAACGCGACAGGGCAATAAGCAGGTCGCTGCGCGTGAGCAAGCCGACAAGATCCGGGTATGTTTCGTCTCCAACATGCTCATAGGAGACGACAGGCAGAGCATTCAGGCCGCGATCAACGAGAAGCTGGGCGGCTGCCGCAACATCGGTGGTGGGCGTGACACGAATGCTGGCGCGATGCATCAACGTCGAGACACGCCGCTCCTGCCAGGGCTGGTGCAATACGTCGCTGGAGGCGCTACTCTTGCTTACTGCAACCGCCATATCGATATCGTGCGAAGTCAGCAAACCTTCTATGATACGCAGTGACCTCTGCGCGCTCTGTTCTGAATGCTCTGAAGCAGACAGGGGAACGCTCACCGTTCGTATCACCGGTAAATGGTGAAACTGGTATTGTCTCAGCAGGTTGGCTGCGTGACTCAATGTATCATCCGGTCGCACCGTCACCAACCGCGTGCTCATAATTTCGGCAACAATCATCGTCTCTTACCCTTTAGCATGCTTTGTAACCTGATATACGCCACGTATATGATAGCACAAAACCAGTTACCGGATGAGGTCGGCAGCACCGTGCTCCGTAATAATTGAGAACGCTCTATCCTGAAGCCTGCCAGGTCACTTTTACACATCCTTCGCTCTCAAGTCTGCTGGATGGTATTTGTGCAACACAACATCCCTTCATGCGTATCCCAATTGAGACATTACCGGTGAACAGGGACTGAATGAGGAGGAACGGCTTTTGTCATCTTCGTCATTGCTATCGTAGCAAGCGACGAAATCAAATAAGCGCATGCTGTCCGCTTTGCCTGGGACAGCCTGTGAGTGATGAGCAATTGATAAGTACCTCCGCCGGGGTGTAGTAGTATAATATAGCTGATATGGAACATCGTGTAGATAATGGATTGGAGCCTGTAAATGATTGACCGTGATGACATACCTACCACACCACAACCCTCTTCACAAGAAGACGATAACGCAGCTACTACCATTGAGGTGCCTGCGGAGCAGAATGGAGCGCCAGCGAGGGCTACAGCAGCGCCAGCAACAACACCCACATCCCCGGTAATGTCCGCCACCCCCTTCGTCAGCATTAATGACTTGCTCTCCCTCCAGCTCGTCGGTGATCCACAGATTTCCCCCCGGAACACTACCCCAGGCAGCGGTCCACTCATTGCCTTCGTCATTCAGCAGTGCGATGCCGAAAAGAATTCGACCAGCAGCGCCATCTGGCTGGTAGCCAGCAGCGGGGGCAAGACGCAACCAGCGTGGCAGGTGACAGGCGGCCTGTACCACGATTTCTCCCCGCGCTGGTCGCCCGATGGCCGCATCCTTGCCTTCTTGAGCGACCGCGATGGCAGCGTACAACTTTACCTTCTGCCGCTCAGTGGGGGCGAGGCAAGAAAGATTAGCAACCTGCGCAATGGAGTAACCGGGTATAGCTGGAGGCCAGATGGTAACGCTATCCTGGCAAGTAGTCCCTGGAAACCGACCGACGAGAAGAGAGGTGATAAGAGCGAGGTCGACAGCAGCGAAATCGCCTGCGTCTATACGCGGCTGGATGAGCAGTGGGACGGCACTGGCTATAGGCATAACCGGCACCAACAGCTCTGGCTGATTCCACTGGAGGGCGAGACCATACGGATCACCTCCGAGCCGGTAGACCTTATCACGCCATGCTGGTCACCAGATGGCAACGAGGTTGCCTTCTGCGCCAATCGACGCCCCGACCCTGATCTGAGCACGGGCATGGCGCTGTGGGTGCTGACGCTGGCTACAGGGCGGATGCGCCGATTAACCCCCGAAGAGGGATTGACCCAGATGCCCGTCTGGTCACCCGATGGTCGCACCATCGCCTACTATTACACTCCCGACCAGACGGAAGCCAGCAACATCCTGCCCTGGATCGTCGATGCCACGGGCCAGAACGCTCCGCATCCTGCCGTGCAGGGCAATACCGACTTCACCTGTCTGCAATGGATTATCGACGAGTTGCATAGCAACCCACTCACCCAGCCGCAGTGGTATCCCGACAACAAGACTCTGCTCATCACCGTGCAGGAACATGGACAGGTTCACCTCTACCGCATCGATACAGAGCAAGGGCAGATGACGAAGTTGACGGGCGGCAACGGTTGCTATACCAGCCCGGCGTTAAGCCAGGATGGGCAGACCATCGCGATGATTCGCAGCGCCTGGTTTACCCCCGGTGATATCTGGGCGATGGACAGCAACGGCACGCACCTGCGCAAACTGACCGGCGTGAATGACGCATTCTTGCGCAGCCACCAGCTTATCCGTCCAAAAACTATTATATGGAAGAGTTTTGATGGCCTCGATATCGAGGGGTGGCTATACCTGCCTCCACTGCCGGAAGGGGCAAAAGCGCCTCTCATCCTGGAAGTACACGGCGGGCCGACACTGGCGTGGGGTGATGCCTATGTCCACGAGTTTCAGGTGCTGGCCGGACGCGGCTTCGCGGTGCTGGCGGCCAATCCTCGCGGAAGCTCCGGCTATGGTGAAGCCTTCTGCAAAAAAGTCCTCAACGACTGGGGCGGCGACGATTTCCGCGACCTGATGGCCGGAGTAGATTATGTCATCGCCAACGAGCAGGTAGACGGAAATCGCCTGGGCATCGGCGGCCTGAGCTACGGCGGCTACATGACACTCTACGCCATCACCCAAACGCAGCGCTTCAAGGCTGCTGTCAGCCGCAACGGCATCAGCTACCTGCCCGCTGCTTCAACGCTCTCCGACCAGACACTCTGGTTCGATCTGGCAGGCAGCGGCGAAGGACCGGATGCAACCTCCTACCGCAGCAACCGCTCGGCTCTCACCCACGCCGACCAAATCACCA
The DNA here is from genome assembly GCA_035294125.1 of Ktedonobacteraceae bacterium. Lineage (GTDB taxonomy): Bacteria > Chloroflexota > Ktedonobacteria > Ktedonobacterales > Ktedonobacteraceae > CADDYT01. The sequence goes on from DATGLM010000048.1 coordinate 83,032, forward strand.
CACCCCTCCTGCTGCTGCATGCCGAGAACGATCTGCGCTGCCCGTTCAGCGAGTCCTATCAGATGTTTGTGCAGCTACGCAAGCTGAAACGAACGGTAGAACTCGTGCGCTACCCTGAGATGAGCCATTTGATGGACTTTCCGGAAGTGGGTACGCCAAAACAGCGCATTGACCGACTGCGCCGCACCATCGGCTGGTTCGAGCACTTTGTATAAGCAGGCATAACTTATTGTGTCCGGACAATGAAAAGGGAAACTATTGAGAAGATGGCGACAAAGGTGAGCAGACCGCAGTAGAGGCTCACGGCGATACGAGAAAAGCGATACCCTGCTGCGTTGGGACGCATACTCCGCCGTGTCATGCTCAGGCTAACAATAAAAAGGCCGACGAGAAGCAGGAAATCGAGTACGCGAACGGCAAAAGCCCCGTTGAACAGATAAAAGGTCACCACCATTGCCCCATAGGCAAGGATGCCACCGATGACATCAGCCGCCGCGATTCCCATAAACATCCCCTCATAATACGGGGATGATAAAAGTCTGGGCGACGTTTTCGCGATAATGACCAGTCCACAAACATAAGCAATGAGACAGACAAATGTTATGAATAGAGGCTGCATGCATATTATCCCCACACAAAATTTTGTGCATCCGCAAGCAGCAAGCGGCCTTGAACATTGCCGGTACTAAACAGGTAAACATCAGGAGTTGTGGTCACGCCCGGCGTCAAAGGCGGGGTCAGGGCGAAGGCAGAGCTGTCGGAACGCCATGCCACCAATCCACCCAGAACAGGCTTGTATTGCTGCATCGCCGCCGGATTCGCCAGGGTGGCCTCGCATGGCCCTGCCGAGGTTACCTGTCCGGGTACATCCGGTGTTGTCAGCACAAGGCTCTGGCTATCGGGTCCCCAGGTCAGCGCAAGATCATGACCAAACAATCGCGCGGGCGCCTGCGCGAACAGTGGCGTCGTTGCGCCATCGTTCAGGTCATACACCTGAATATTGCTCAACCCGGCGCTGCCATCTGCCGTCACCATCTGCGCCGCCAGCTGCTCACCATCCTGAGAGACATCCCAGCCCGGCTTCATATACGGCCCGCTTTGCTGCGTCGTACACCACGACTCACTACCAATTTCCAGCACCTTCTGACTTGCCGCTTCCGGTTGCGTTACTGAATGACTGTAAATCACAAAGGTACTGTGCTGCTCAAATGGATGTACGATTATCTGATAAAAAAGTTGCTCGCTACTATAACGCATGGAGAGCAATAAAGACTGACCGGGGTTGGCGCTGAACAGGGTGGACACACCCAGCGCGCTCAGGGGAATCACCTGTGTCAGCGTCTGCGTCGCCAGGTCGTAGCGATAGAGACCAGCGGCACCGCTCGCTTTGCCGACAGGCCCATTGTACCAGGCAAGCAGGTGTGTAGCATCTTCCCAGAAAGCATACTGCCAGTAATCATTCACAGGCACCTGCCTGTCGGCACTCATCTGGCCCGTTGCAAGTGTAATTGGCCCGAATTGTCCCGTAGCGGTATTCAACAGGTAGAGACCGCCATTCGCGCCAAAATCAGGTGCAGGACAGCCACCACCGCCCTGTCCTACCGGCTTTGCTGCCACAATGAAAGCAAGATAATGATCGCCGGGAGACCAGAGTGGTTCGTGCCAGAAAACATCCGGCGTGTTATTATACACAAAATGCGTTACCTGCACAGGACTTGCACCATTGAGCGCAAGCCAGAGCTGGTTTTGACGTACAAAGGCATAACTGTCGCCCGTTGCTGAAGGTGGAGCTTTCAACACCGTCTGCGTCGGCGTTGGAATAACGGCGGGTGTCCCATCGCCAGTATCAGGCGTCCCTCTTGGAATGGTCCCTATACGGTTCGATCCACAAGATGCCAGCCCGAGCAGCACCAGCATCAGCGCACAGCATATTAGCGGAGTATGAAAGCGCACTCGCATAACACCATCACCTCGTCATTATCCCGAAATACAGAACACAGATTCTTTCAAGCATCATCTTGTATCAACGTATCTCAGCAAGAGAACTGTCTGGACAGTAGGTAATTCTGGCTAGAGACAGCCAACAAGCGCAAGGAGGCGTGTCGAGGATATCCTGGTCGATACAGAAGGGAACTCGGCTTCGGAGGGAGCGCAAGAAGTGCCCCAACGTAGTGGTTGGTATGCTCAGGTGCTCAAGCAAGTTTACCATTCTGGATACTGGCTGACGCATCGAGCTTTGCTCCTGAACGAAGCAGCAACGTGATTGCTGCCGCTAAGGCCCAAAGCCCTTGAAGGCTAAGGACGCCTATGGTAAGCAGAGGAGTCGTGAACAGGCCGATGAGGCCTACAACTTCAAACGCGACGCCCAGACCAATGGCGAGATAGCCAAACGCTCGTGGGAGAATATAGGATGCGAGGAGGATGGTTCCCAGAGCGAGAAAGATGACCGGCGCTGGCACGATAGGGTAGACATAGGTAAATACCGACATGATATCGAAGCTGGCAAGGGAGGTTGTGGGATGCCCACTTACAGCCGCCTGCGCGAGATCAATGGTAAAGACACCCTCAACAAGCACAACAGCAAGAAGCACAGCGCATCCGACAGTGGTGAGCAGACCGGCAAGACTTGTCGCCCGACCGGCTCTGTGGATAAGTGCAAGGAAAAAGACGACAGAAAGCAGCGAGCCGGTTGCCTGAAGCCACGTACCCAGGAACCACAGGCTGCGATACTCACGCCCGATACTTACGATCTGCGCCGCAGTGCTAGCGGGCGAAAGTTGCGCCAGTCCGACGCTAAAGCCAACACCAAAGTACAGGCCGAGCAGGATTGGTCCGAGAATACCACAAAGTGCAATGAGAATATGAGAGCGTTGTACGGACATTGTTTACCTACCACCTTTCGTTTATTCAGAAAAAACAGTCACTCTGATAGCTCTCAGTATAGGAGCATACGCGGAGACAGGGTAGTGAAAAGTCTCATAAAAGAGAGATGACAAATGTCACCCCACCCTGCTATCTTCTACATCATTTTCCAAATGCAAAAGCTCTTGACGCCTGTGCTTAACTCTCATATCATGGGGATCATGGTATGGCTTGCTTGATAGTAGCCGCACAAAAAGGATCCTGGGCGTTTGACCACGAAGCCCATGCAGAGCTTCGTGAATTTCTAAAGAAACTGGCAGAATCACATGGCCGAATTGATCTGGAAGGGTAAATGGGAGAGCACTCAGGCCCTAACCTCGTTTGCTAGCACGAAGCATCTGCGAAATATCGAGCATTATGATGGAGCGTTAGAGCACAAAGGGGTAAAGACAGAGCACCCACCCGCCGGTTGGTACAACCGGCTGATCCTGGGAGAGCGGCGCGAGGTGCTGGCGGCTTTGCTGGGTGAATTTGCCGGGAAGGTCGATCTGGTGTATATTGACCCCCCGTTTATGACGGGACGCGACTTTGTGAGTGGCACCCAGGTGGCATTTAGCGATAAGTGGCATAACAATCTGGATAGCTATCTTATATGGCTATATGAAACATTCGTCTTGCTGCACTTCTTGCTGGTGGAGACGGGCAGCCTGTACGTTCACCTGGACTGGCGTGTTGCGCATTATGCAAAAGTAATGTTGGACGAGGTTTTTGGCTTCTCACCCAACGCGGAAAGGGCAGGGTTTAAGAGCGAGATTATCTGGCATTACCAGTCGGGGGGGCGCGCACAAAAGTGGTATGCACGCAAGCACGATACCATTCTCTTCTATACGAAATCCGCGAATTATTGCTTTCACCCGGAGCGCATTGGCGAGCGGAGGGGAGCGCGGAAACGCAATCATATGCGTAAGATGCAGGCGGCAGATGGGCGCATCACATGGACGATTCGCTCCGCCGGTCGGCTCTATACTTATGATGAAGATAGCCTGATGACCCCCGCCGATGTCTGGAACGACATCAGCCACCTGCACCAGAAGGACCCTGAACGCACTGGCTACGCGACCCAGAAGCCAGAAGCCTTGCTGCAACGTATCCTCCTTGCATCGTCCGAAGCAGATAATCTTGTCCTCGATTGCTTTTGTGGCAGCGGAGTTACACCCATCGTCGCTGAGCAGTTGGGTCGCAGGTGGATCGCCGCCGACATGAGTCCACTCGCCATCCAGCTTACGCGAGAGAGGTTGCTTGCCAGAGAACAGCTTCGGCCATTTGTAGTGCAGCGGATCGAAACTCAAGAGTCTCAGATTCTAGCGGACGAGCAAAGAGGATAAGAACGATGCTATAATCGAAACAGGGAGAACAAAAAAACGGTTTTGAAAGATACAGAGAGTCGTTATGCTGGAACTGCTAGAGCAACTTTTCCGCCAGGTGCGCGCCTTTATCCTCTCTGATCAGCTTGATCGCAAGCAGGTGTATTCCAGAGTCGCCGGGCATACCACTATGCTCTTTGACCGCGAGGCGGAAGATATTATCATCAATGGATTGATTGAAAGCGGCCATGGCTTTGAGGTCATCACCGAAGAACGCCCCTCGTTTACCACCAGCCCCGAGCCGTGCTATCGCGTTGTGGTCGACCCGGTGGATGGCTCGACGAATGTAAAACGGGGCATTATGACGGCGGCAGTCTCACTGGCAGTGCTGCCCATCGATGTTCCCATACTGCCTGAAAACGTGCGATGGGCGCTGGTGGGCGATCTCTTTACCGGCACCGTCTATCAGGCGGAACACGGCAACGGCGCATTCCGCAACGGGCAGCGCTGCCATGTGAGCGACGCGAAAACATGGCAGAACAGCCTGGTTGGAATGAATTTCGACGGACGAGAGCTGAATATACTGCGCAAGTTGCTGACCAGCCGACCGGCGCCGGGCATGGTTCGTCGCACAGGCAGCGCCGCTATGGATACCGTTTATGTCGCCAGCGGCGCATATGACGCTTACGTTGATATCGGCAACGTGGTCAGCGCCGAGTCGTTTCTTGCTTCCGCCAGCATCGTACTGGAAGCAGGCGGCATTGTCACCGACGAAAACGGTCATCCCCTCCAACCCATTCATAACCTGTCTGAAGGCTACTCGCTCGTCATCGCCAGCACAAAGGAGTTACATGAGGCGGTCTTGAAAAAGATCAGGGAGTGAGAGAAACAGCTAGCGTGGAGTCAATACGGCGCTAAAGCCCTGCCACATACCGAGGAACATAGCATAGGTCATGCGCTGGAAATCGGCGGGCGAAGAGTCGACAATGTAGACGTACTGGCTGTCGCCGCCGCGCACAACAAATATATGACCGCCGGGAAAATAGTAGCTGTCACGCACGCTCACAATCACCGGAGAACCCTTGTTGGCAATTGTGATAATATCTTGCAGCGTGCGGCTATGGCTGGCATCTGTGTTGAAGCCATAATAGCTGGCGGTCATAGCGATGCCCTGCTCCCTGAGCAGCCCCAGACTTACGCTCCAGACTCCCAGATTCAGTTCTTCCTGCAACACATCGGCAGCGATGAGGTGCTGCCCGTAAGCATTCATGACCTCTTCCATCGCAATACCGGAACACGAAGAGAACGACCAGGTACGCCACTGGTAATCGGTATAATACTGGTTGCGAGCAGCAGAATCGACACGCACGATGCGCGCACTGGCTGTATCGGGCAGCGGCTGGACGGGAGTATAGACACTGGTGGATTGGGCTTGAAACTGGCTCAAGAAACTGAGAGTCTTATCAATATTCTGAAGTGTGCCGTCCGCCAGCACATTCTGCGTAAAAAGTGTCAGCAGGAGCATGAGGAGGAAACCAAGCGAGACGAGGGTGCGGCGGCGTTTATACCATGCCAAAGAAGGACCTGGGACAGGCTTACGTAAAGCGCCGACCACAAGACTCGCCACGATCAGCAGCATGACGCACGACAATAGAGCCGTAACTACGTCCGACAGCATACGCAGACCTCACTACAGATGACAACAGCCTGGACAATCCATATAGAACTTCATCTATCTCCTTAATAAGTATAACTGGACCACATACCAATGGAAACAACTTAGCTGTAAAACAGCCAGAAATTCCTAATTATCGCCTCCTTAACTCGCCAGGAAGCAGAGAGCGGAGGCCAGACATGTCAATCTGGCCTCCGCTCTCTGCTTCTTAGCAGCAGTCTCCGATCCTACTGCTGCATAGGCGGCAGCTCTTCAGGATACTCTGCCTGTGGCTCCTCGTGAGGCTGCGGGTACTGGTATGACTGCCCATTTCCCTGATAAGGCGGCTGGTTTGTAACCGGCGGTTGATATCCCTGGTCGTATGGCTGATAGGGCTGTTGATATGGTTGCTGGTACGGCGCGTTCAGATTTTGCTGGTAGGGCTGCCCATAAGGTGGTTGATACTGCTGATATGGCAGGTAGGGTTGCTGAGGAGGCTGCTGACTGCCCATCATGCCACCAAATACAGATGGGAAAACGGCTCTGAGAATCATGAAGAGCAGCACAGCTATAATGACGCCGATGATCAAGGCCAGCAGCGACTTACCGAGAACAAAAATGAGTATTACCAGCAGGAAAAGCAGGCCGCCGAAGCCGCCGCGCCTTCGCCTGCCCCAACCACGCCCGTAGCGATATCTATATCTCACTGTTTTTCCTTACTTTCTTATTTCTCATACATCCTCATACATTATATCTTACGCATAATTCGGGTGTCTATCCAATCATCTCATCACTTCATGTTTCCTTGCGTCGATGTAGTCGAGATCGCAGCGCATGGTGCCCTGGATCAGTTGCTCTGCGACGCACATCCTGCTCCTCAGTGATAATCTGCTGGCACAGTTCAATACATTCGCCACAGATATTGACGCCACCGGGACCCTGTACAACATAGTGCACCGACCGGGACTTTTTCCCGCAGAACGAGCAACGCACCTTATCTGAGCCTTCCGCTCCCATGACAGCACCGCCTGTCTCTGGCTTCTCAGCGATTTTCGCGATACATTCATCACAGATATAGACATCACCCGGCCCAGCGATCAGCCGTGCAACCTGACTCTGTTCTTTCCCGCAGAATGTACACTGATATGCTCGATGCGGTCTTCCACTGGCTGTCATAGCGCCTGCCTCCTTGAAAAAGACCCCTATCACACAACACGCATGTCGTAAATTTCCACCTTCTCGCCCATCTGGCGGCGGTAGATGTGGACATAATTGACATAAAAGTTGAGGGAAAGCACCAGGTACTCGACGGCGTCACCCTCGGCAACCGGGCGCGCACTCAACGAACCGTGTTTGACGAGATGGAAAACCAGGACTTCGCCCGGATCAATGATACCCAGGCGATGAAAATTGTGGTAGACCATCCAGGCAACATGCGTCTTGTTTTCCAGCAGCAACAATTCATCATCGCTACCCAGTCCAAGATCGATGCGGGGGTCTGGATAGATCGACCAGCCACCGGCGCGCCTCTCCGGTAATGTTTCTGTTGGCAACGTAGACGTTTCGTCAATATCAGGAGCGCAGGTAACACCCATATGCATGCCTGAACCTCACGCAAGGATGGTAGTCAAAAAATCTCCAGGAGGCATCTCTCTCAAAAGATGTCAGACACACGGCACAAGGATTCACAGCTAAAACCAGGGTAATTATACCATACTGTTTCAAGCTGCCCGCATATCGTAGACCTCGATCTCTTTGCCCATCTTGCGACGGTAAATGTGGACAAAACGGATATGTTCGTTGAGAGAAAGCACCAGATATTCAACCTCGTCTCCCTCCACGAGGGGACGCACGTGCAGAGAGCCGCGCTTTGCGAGTCGATAGACCTGATATTCGCCCGCGCCGATGATACCAGGCTGGTGGTAATCCTGGTAGACGCGCCAGGAAATCTCTGTGCGATTCTCCAGCATCAGCTCATCGTCATCGCCTGCCATCGCCAGCCGAATACGCTGCTGCACGCGCCGGAACCAGCCGCCGGAACGCTTCGGCCCCGTCCTTGTTGGAGGAGTCTCCACCTCCGGTATCGTTTCTATTGCCATCTCCTCACCTGATTCTTGCAATTCATTGGATAAAAAGTAGCTAGCGTACCAGTGTCAGAGGCTCATCCTCAACGGTGACTCGCGTACCGCACACACGCGCAATGCGCTCGGCAAGTGATGGTTCTCTCCATCTGCCCAATCGCGTCTTCTGGCTGCGATCAGCCAGCATGTGCAATCCCTGACACGTCCGCGCCCGACCCAGCCACTGCACCATCAAATCGTCGGCGCGCAAAGCCAGGCGACGCCCGCGCACGTGTAGCAGCACTCCCCCCACTATCCATAGCCACATAACTATAAGAAATCCCAGTGGAGGAATACGGTGTTGTAGCCAGAGCGTGAGACAGGCTATGGTCACCAGCAGCGCGAGGCCCATCAGAAGCAGATTGATCAGCCTGTAGGACAATCTGCGTGCAGTAAGCAGGCGCGCCATCCCTGTCGCCAGCAGGACATCGAGCATCTGTGGCTCCATTGCAAACATGGCTGATACAGGTAACGTAAGCCTGATCTTGCCCCGGCCAGAGGGAGAGACATGCACAGCAGGAACTCTCACCCGCGCCTTAAATCGACAGGTGAGGTTGGGGCGAACGACGGGAACGCGCGCGTCGTATGCAATACGGAAGAATGCTCTTGAGATATACGGAGGCAGCGCCGCGCGCGTTCTTCGCAAACGAGTGAGTCTGGTCAAAGTCGTCTTCCGCCTGGAACGAGGCCGCGAACCAAGCTGAGCACATACCTGCCGCCAGGATGAGGCCGGGAGAGGCTGTTCCGGGAGAGCAGGACCATAATAGGAGGCAAGGCGCTCATCCAGGTCGAGATCCTGTGCCTGCCTCTGTCGAAAAGATCGTTCCTCAGCCATAATAGCTCACCTCCCATCATTGCCTAGTATGACGCGCAGACGCTCACGCGCGCGATTGAGCCGCGATTTGACGGTTCCCACCGGCCAGCCCAGCACTACGGCAATATCTCCTTCGGTCAGGTCAGCACCATAACGCAAGGTGATGACGCGGCGCTGATCGGCATTGAGGTGCGCCAGTGCCTGGCGCACCTCCTCACGCCGGGCTACCTGTTCCTGCATATCTTCAGAAGGCGATTCTGACCCGGAAAGGATCTCATGCTCGCTGACATCATCCAGGGAAAGAGAGGACGGGCGCAGATAGGTTTGTTGTTGTTCCATCACGTCAAGGGCATGGCGATAGAGGATGCGCATGAACCAGGGACGAAAGGGACTGCCGCATTTAAAGCGCGGCAACCCGCGCCAGGCCAGCAGAAATGCGCCCTGCGTGATCTCTTCGGCCAGCACCCGCTGATGACAGAGGCGCAGAGCAGCGGCCATGGCAACGGCATGATGTTGCTCCCAGAGCCGCTGGAAAGCATCCTGGTCTCCCTGTGCCGCTTTTGAGATCAGATCATCCTCAATGGTCATTATGACTTCCGGCCTCTCTTCTCTTCTGTAGATGTACTACGGAAGGAGACAGCCGAAAGGTTCCCAAAAAGCGACAATTTCCATCATCTGGAACTGTGTTTATGTATCAACACACAGAAAAATATCGCTGAACGAAGATGGCCTATTGATTCTGAAGGCCCCTTTATGTTATAATGTTGATATGTTATAACATTTTATTTTTCAAAAGGGAGTAACGCTTCATGGAGGACCCGACTCGCTATCGTACAGTGTCCAAGTCCAGTCTCATCCCTATGCGTTACCAGATTGAGCAAGATATGCGGGAACGTATCGAGACAGGCATCTGGAAACCAGGACAACAATTGCCGAGCGAAATGGAACTTTGCTCACTCTATAAAGTCAGTCGCACCACGATGCGTCAGGCTATCTCGCAACTCGTCGATGAAGGATTAATTGTCCGGGAACGGGGCAGAGGATCATTCATTCGCGATTCGATGATTACAGCGGGAGCGCGCGGTCTCACCTCATTCAGTGACGAAATGGCCGCTTTAGGCAAGCGTGCTGGCGCTCAGGTGCTCAGTATCCAGAAAGAGTCCGCTTCAGCCCAACTGGCAAAACGGCTGCGTATCAAGGAAGAGGAGCCGGTAGTAGTGATCAAACGGGTTCGCTATGCCAACGAGAGTCCGATAGGCATTCAAATTGCATCCCTGCCCTCCGCACGCTTTCCCGGTTTGGAAAGCGCCGATCTCACCAACCAGTCCCTTTATGCCTATTTGCAACAACACTATGGCGTTGTGGTAGCCGAAGCCGAAGAAATTTTTACGATCACACCGATCTCGGGAGCCGATGCCAGACTGCTCACGATTGCCGAAGGCACCTGCGGCTTTTATGTCGAGCGACTGACGTTCGACGAAAACAAAGAGCCATTCGAGTTTGTCACCTCGCTCATGCGGGGTGATCGCTACCGCATCCAATTGTTTCTACGTGCTCCCAGGCGCTTCTCATGATCTTGAGCGGGCGCAGGAAGGGGTTGCACGTTTACATCCATCACGCTTCTTGCCGATGAGATGACGTAATCAACTATTTGTAAAGGAGTTACTATTGGAAGCCATTCCGTACCTGACGATCACCATCGACATTCTCCAGCAGCTTCAGAAACAGGCTGACCGTATCCGAATCGTAGCCGGGAAAGCTGCCGCCACTATTGCTGCCGGACACTGGGTTCGTATGTTTGGCAGCGGGCACTCCGTTCTTCCCATTCAGGATTGTTTTCCCCGCTACGGAGGATATGTCGGCTTTTATCCCGTAATGGACCCCCGGCTCATGTGGACAACCGTCAGTGGCCCGGGTGGGGCAGAGGAACTGCTCTGGCTGGAGCGCCAGGAGCACTATATGGATGTGTTCCTGCGTCATAACCACTGGGATCGCGAGGATATGCTGATAGTCGTTTCTCATGGAGGACAGAACGCGGCTCCCGTTGAGGTAGCGCTGGCTGCGAAACGCGCGGGCTTGTACGTCGTGGCCGTTACCTCAGAGGAGAACCACCTCCACAAGCCAGCCACTCATTCGAGCGGCAAAAAGATAGGAGATATCGCCGATGTAATACTCTTTAACGGCGTTCCCTCCGAAGATGCGGTCATTTCGGTGCCGGGCGTGCATGGCAAGGTGGCTGGTGTCTCGACGCTCGCTGCCATTGCCCTTCTCCAGGCTCTTGTTGCAGAGACCGCGCTTATCCTGGCAGAGCAGGGGTACTACGTACAGCCATTCGCTGCTCCAAATGTAGAGGGAGTGCGTCCACACAATAACGAAGAAGTGTACGAGGAATTTCGTCAACGCCTGAACCATAGCTGAGCTATCAAGCAGGAGGAATCACTTATGCCATCCCAATCTCTCGCGCGCCGGTTTCTGTTTGCGAGCATATCGCTCCTATTCATCCTGGTTCTCGCAAGTTGTGGGTCGAGTTCGCCATCGTCGGGCAGTGCCAACGTGAGCATCACCTATTTGACACACTGGTCAGGACCACAGGTGACGCAACTCAACCAGGCCATCGCCACCTATGAAAAAAGCCATCCAAACGTGACCATTAACGTGCATACAGTTCCATTCGGCAACCTGCTGACGACGATCACCACACAGGGAAACAGCGCCAACGGGCCTACCATTATGGGCATTTACAACCTCTGGTTGCCCCAGCTGGTGCAGGCCGGGTTGCTGGCACAGGCTCCAGCAACCTATACGAAAGATATCCAGCAAGCCTATCCAGCGAGTGTGAACTCAGCCGTGCAGGTCAGCGGAAAAACCTACGGCTATCCCAACGAGGTCGACCTGTATGCCTTGAACTACAACAGGGCCCTGTTCCAGGCGGCTGGCATTGCCAATCCTCCTACCACCTGGAGTGAGCTGGTCACCGACGCAGAGAAGCTCACGAAACGGGATAGCTCAGGCCACATTACCCAGCAGGGTTTTGGCATCATCAACAGCTGGAACAGTGGCGTTGTCCATCCCTGGCTCTCGCTTGAGGAATCTGACGGAGGGCAATTGCTTTCGAGCAATCACCAGCCGCTCCTCACCTCGAAGGCTGCGATGGCAACCACGAATCTCTATTACCAGTTGATTTTCCAGAACAAAACCACCGATCCAGCGATGAACCAGGCCAACGCTTCTACCACCGGCCCCTACCTGGATAATTTCGCCAATGGCAAGACGGCGATGATCATTATGGCAAACTGGTGGGAAAGTGACCTGCAGGCCGCGATGGGCAGCAAATTCGCCGATGTGGGGACCGCGCCTATTCCCGTTGGGCCAGATGGGACACAATCGCACAGTGTCTCCTATTCCTGGAGTACTGTAGTCAACACCCATGCCACGCAGGCGCAACAGGATGCTGCCTGGCAGTTCTTACAGTGGCTGAATGGACCGCAGAGCGGGCAAAACGGCAGTTCTGCCATGGGTGATATCTTGATGGGAATGGGGATACTGCCCAGCCGCACCACTGACTTGCAAGCGCACAAGAGCCAGTTGAACTCGCCGTTCATCAGCACCTATGTCGCTGAAATGCCGCAGAGCATTCCGTTCCCCATCGTGCTTGGCGGTGACGAACTGACCACGAGCCTGCAAAAATCCATCGAGTCGGTGATGTTTGGACAGAACTCACCACAGCAGGCCATGACTCAGGCTCAATCCAACGTGGGCCAGATTCTGAGCCAGTATTACAGCTAACGACACCTGATCTGTCGCGAGAGGCGATGGAAATTTCATCGCTTCTCGCTTTCCAAACGCGAGGAGTTCAATGTATGCAAATACAGGCGCGCAAAACGTCGGCGCACCCAATAGCTACAGCCGGTTTCTTAACGCCCGGCCTGGGGCTGCTGGCGCTTTTTGTCGTGGTGCCGATTCTGCTTACCGCATGGATTAGTTTGCACAGCGGCTCGATGGCGATGTCATATTCGCAGCTACAATGGGTGGGCCTGCATAACTACACGATTATTTTCCAGCAATCAACGTTCAGAACCGCGCTCATCAACGTGTTTTTGTACTCAGCGGCCAATATCGTCATTATCCTGCCACTGGCCGTTCTCCTCGGCATGTTTCTGCAACAGACGAGCATACGAGCAAAGAATGTGTTGCGCACGGTCCTCTTCTTGCCGTACATGATTCCCACCGTCGCGGTCGCTATCGTGTGGGGATATCTCTACGAGCCGCAATACGGGCCGATCAACCAGATCCTGGGCTGGGTGCATATTCCGGCGCAGGACTGGTTGGGGTCCATCAATGAGGCCATGATCTCGCTGGTGATCCTGAATGTGTGGCAAACGCTGGGCTACTATGTCGTGATCGTCGTGGCAGGCCTGACCGAGATACCACAGGAGTACTACGAAGCCGCTTCCATCGATGGAGCCTCCTGGTTCCAGCAACAACTGTACATCACGCTTCCACTGTTGAATCGTTCACTGGCCTTCGTCTTTGTGATTCTCACGATCAACACCCTGCAAATCTTCGATCCGGTCTATGTTTTGACGCAGGGGTCGCCGGTCAACTCGACGGATGTGGTCGCTTATCAGATGTATGTAACCGCGTTCAACTACGGGCAGGCCGGCCTGGCAAGCGCGATGGCCATGGTCTTATTAGCGGTCATCCTCCTGCTCTCGCTCGCGCAACTCCGCCTCTTCCGTTCAATATGACAGCAGGAAAGCATATAGACATGATCCATATCTACACCAAACGCTACCGCACTTCACGAGCAAGAGGGCGCTTTCCGGCGGCCTTGCTCCAATATGCGACCACGCTTGTACTGATCTGCATCATGCTTTTTCCCTTTTTCTGGCTGATTGCATCCAGCCTTAAAAGTCCGAGCGAACTTGGTGCCATCCCCCCTATCTGGTGGTCGGCCCATCCAAGTTTTTCTTCCTATATCACAGTCTTTGAAGTGATTCCGTTCGCCCGCGCTCTACTGAACTCCGTCATTGTGACCGTATGCAGTACCATCGGCATCCTTGTGACAAGTATTATGGCCGGATACGTTTTCGCCAAACATCATTTTCGCGGCAAAAATCTCCTGTTTATCGGGGTTTTAGCCACCATGATGGTTCCTCAGTTCATTATGTTAATCCCGTTGTACCGGATGATGAATGCCTTCAATCTGACCAATAGTTATCCTGGCTTGATCTTACCGAACCTGGCGAATGGTTTTGGCATCTTTCTGATGCGGCAATTTATCAGTGGTATTCCTGACGACCTGATCGAGGCCGCGCAGCTAGACGGAGCATCACAGTGGACGATTCTGTGGAGAGTTGTTGCCCCACTCCTACGTCCTGCGGCTGCGGCCCTGGTCCTCTTCGCCTTTGTGTTCCAGTGGAATAACTTTCTCTGGCCGCTCTCGATTGTGTATACGCAGGATATGAGCACCGTCGTCCTTTCTCTCAACAGCTTGCGCACGTATACATCAAGTATCACGTTCACCAACATTGTGATGGCAGGAACCGCGATAGGTATTTTGCCGAGTGTCATCCTCACCCTGGCCGTGCAGAAGTATTTTATCGAAGGTATCTCGATGACGGGCATCAAAGGATAACGGAAAAGGAAGAAGTATGACGTACCTGGGCATTGATATAGGTGGAACGAAAATCCAGGGAGCCTACCTTCAACATGAGACGATTCATTTGACACGCACGATTGCCACGCCAACTTCGGGCTATGAAGACCTGCTGGCTGTGCTGGTTGCTCTCACCGAAGCAGTAAAGCGGGAAACGAGAACATTGAACTCTATTGGCGTGGGTGTACCGGGAACGGTGACTGAGCGGTGCGTCACCTGGGTGCCAAACTTGCCCTTCCTCGATGGAAAAGACCTCGCCGGCGATCTGGCGCAGCGCAGCGATACGCAGGTTGTGGTTGCCAACGATGCGCAACTGGCGCTGCTTGGGGAAATGTGGCGAGGCGCGGCCCAAGGCAGGCAAAGCGCCATACTTTTTAGCGTCGGGACCGGCGTTGGTGGGGCCATCATGTTCGGAGGGAGAATTGTGCGTGGCGCGCATGGCAGTACAGGGGCCTTTGGCTGGCTCAACCTCGACTGGCGCGAGCCGCCCGACCCCGCTCATGGCTATACCGAACGGTACGCCGCTGGAAGCGCTCTGGATGTAATGGCAAAACAACTCGATCCTTCCGGCACATCCCACGAGCTCGTTAGCAGAGCGCGAAGAGGTGACCCGGCAGGTCTCGCTCTGCTACACCAGTTCAGCAGGATACTGGGAGCGGCATGTGCCAGCGCGGTCAGCATCCTTGACCCCGAAGTACTCATCATCGCCGGGGGATTATCCGATGCTTTTGATCTCATATCAGAGGATTTGCACAGGGCATTGCGGGAGATGGGATCGCCAGGTGTGAGAGAAACACCGTTCGTTGCAGCTCAATCAGGCAAACACGCCGCCGCTTACGGTGCATTACGAGCCGCCATGATGCCACAACTGACCTGGCTTTGATGGTCCTACGGGGCAGATATGTAACGAGATAAGAAGAAATTAATAAGAGGAGGAAGACGATTTGTCTTTGTGAAGACGCTGTGTGAAGAACGGATTCCCTCTGCTCTGCAGACTCATCCGGCGCCTCTGTCGCTGTTTGCACAGACAAGAGATTCATCTTCGCGGGCATTTTGCCGGGGAATATGGTATAATCAGTACAAGCCAACGTCACCTTGAGTTTGACAAGGAGGCCCCTCGTGGAGCAGAAGCCGCGCGCTCGATATGATGAGTTTGCTGAACAATTTACGTCCATTTTGTACGACCATTGGTCAGATATTCTCCAGATCATCCATCGTCAATCTCCCCGCGTTGCCGCGCTCTTGCGGGTCGCAGCTCCTTCAGGATTAAAACGCGAGAACGGGAACTGGCGTATTAAGGTGCTTATCAAACGCGTGGTGCAGCAGGATAAGCTGCGTCAACCCCGCGATAACGAAATTGTAGCTCAGGCGATACGGCTCTGGGCGCACTCGGCGGCACAACTGAAACTGCCCCGCGTGACCGTCGAATTTGAGCCGTAACGCAAAAAGGGGCCTGAAAAGGAGTCCTAGATGTCTGCTGCTCAGCCAGAGACACGGCGGCGTTTCCCAGGTCTGGATCCGGTTGTCCTGCAACATCCCTATGATCGTGCCGCACTGGGCGCTTTGCAAAAAGTGCCGGGCCTGGATATCGTCGTGCGAAAATTCATCGAATTATTTCCAGAACGGGTCGCTTATATCCAGAATGTGGCCCAGACGGTCAGGGCCACACGCACCCAGTGCCCGCAGTTGTATGCGCAGCTACGCGAAGCCTGCGCTATCCTCGATGTACCCGAACCCGAACTGTACGTGGCGCAAAATCCTACCCCCAATGCCATGACCAGCGGCCACGATCACCCCTACATCATCGTGACAACCGGCCTTCTTGACCTGATGAACGAGGATGAGATACTGGCGGTGATCGCGCACGAGCTTGGTCATATCAAGTCAGGTCACGTGCTCTACAAGACGATGGCTCGCGGCATCAGCTTCCTGGTAGCGCTGATCGGAGATCTCACGCTCGGCGTCGGGCGATTGGTCGGGCGTACTCTAGAGGCTACCTTGCTCGAATGGGATCGCATGTCGGAGTTCACTGCTGACCGCTCATCGCTGCTCGTCGTTCAGAACCCACAGGTGATGCTCTCTCTGATGATGAAATTCGCCGGTGGCACGCTTTTCCAGCGCGATCAGATGGACGCGGGCGAGTTTCTCAAGCAAGCCGATCTTTACGAGGCAGTAGACGCCAGTATACTCGACAGAGTCTATAAGATGCTGCTGGTCAGCTCGGTCAATCATCCCCTCACGATTGTGCGCGCGCGGGAGATTCTGAACTGGGCGGAAAGCCGCGAGTATAAAGATATTCTCGCGGGCCGCTATCCGCGCCATGCGGGGCCTGGCTTCCCGGAAAATCACACCTGGAGCAAGGGCGCGGGAACGAAAGCGAAGGACACAGGCACGAAACAAACGCCCCCAGCGCCCTCATCCAATGGCAGTACGCTGATACGTTGCCCTCACTGCAATCGCGAACAGCCGAATCGGCGTTTCTGTAGTCTCTGTGGCGGGACCATCTCGTGAGCGATCAACGGCAGGCCAGCACGTACAGGCTTGTCGGCTACGCGATGATCCTGACGGCAGCGGCTCTTTTTGGCTTTAACGGCAACGTTTCAGCCTTGCTCTTCGACGAAGGGATGACACCTGTCACCCTTGTCCAGTTTCGCATGCTCATCGGCGGCCTCTGCCTGCTGCTGGTGATGCTCACTGCCTGGCGCGGTGGCTTGAAACTGCCCCGGCGCAACTGGGGCTGGATTGTCGCCTTCGGTCTCGCGCTGGCAATGGTGACCTACACCTATTTCGTCTCTATCAGTCGCCTGCCCATCGCTATTGCCCTGGTCATTCAGTTCAGCGCGCCCGCCTGGATCGCATTGGGCGAAGCTGTGTGGAAGCGGCGGCTGCCCACGCTCCACGTAATGATCTCCATACTCCTCACCTTTGGCGGCATCATCTTTTTGACAGGGTTGTGGAAACAAAATCTCAACGGCCTGGACAGGCTCGGCCTGCTCTTTGCCTGCCTTTCCGTGCTCGCCTACATCACCTATCTCCTGCTTGGTCGGCGCGTAGGGCGTGATGTCCCATCAATTACTTCGACCGCCTACGGGGCGCTGGTCGCCGCCGCCTTCTGGTTCTGCGTCCAACCTCCCTGGACCGTCCCTGCCAGCACCTGGCAACCTCATAACCTCTTGCTTATTCTCGTCGTGGGCATTGTGGGCATGGCCATCCCATTTTCACTCACACTCGGCTCACTGCGCCGCCTCGACGCTACCCGTGTGGGCATCGCCGGGATGCTCGAACTCGTCTCCGCAGGCATCATCGCCTATTTCTGGCTGGGCCAGCGCCTCGACCCTGTACAGATCTCTGGCGGCGTGCTGGTCATGGCAGGCATCACGATCTTGCAGCTAGAGAGGCCCGAGCCTGAAATAGCGCCTGTGGATTGACCCCCTGTTCTCAAAAATGGGAGTTGAGCAACACGAGACGATAATCTATCGTATATGTTTTAGGAGGAAGATAACGTGAATAAATCAGGAAATTATACAGAGATATAAAATCAGGTTAAGGAGAAATTACGATGGCATATTCACCAAACAATGGAGGGAGTCAGCGCAACTGGATCAGCTATCTGTTTCCTCTTGCCTTCCTGCTTATCTTTGTCTTTACACGCACACTTGCCGGACTGCTTGTCAGTCTCGCCATTATCATCTTGCTCTGGGTGTTTATCTCGGCAGCACCTATACGTTCAAACGGGCAGAATAACCAGACCGTCCCGATACAGCCACTTTACACGCCGCCACAGCCACAGCCGCCTTACCAGCAGGGCTACACAGGCAACGGGAATCCCTCTCAGTCTCCTGTATATCAGCCGCAAGAGTTGGTAGCCGACGAGGAAAGTGACAGGCTGGCGAAGCTCAAATTGCTCGGAGACCTCTATCATTCTGGCAAACTGACAAAGGAAGAGTTTGAGACGCAGAAGCAGCGCATCCTCCAGGACGAAAATGATGTAGTGTCAGCCCGGATCAGGAGCGAGGAACAGCCGGAAGCCCAGTACCCCGAAGAATTGCCGCCCATGCAGCGCTGAGCTACAATTTATAATTATGAGATAACAGAGAACAGAGGGGACGCAACTACCATGACTATGCTTGCGGCGATGTATTATGGCCCGATGGACATCCGGCTTGAGCAGCGGCCAATTCCGCAACCAGGAGCGGGGGAAGTGCTGTTGCAGGTAGCAGCAGCTACGACCTGTGGCACCGACCTCAAAAGCTACCGGCGCGGGCACCCTCTTCTCTTCAAGCAGACTCCTGCCGGATTCGGTCACGAAGTGGCCGGGATGGTTGCTGCCGCCGGGCCGTCCGTCACACAATACCGGGAAGGCGATGCCGTGGTGGTCGCCAATTCGGCCCCTTGCCAGCAATGCTACTACTGCCGCAAGGGCCGCCTGAGCCTGTGTGAAAACCTGCTCCTGCTCAATGGAGCTTACGCCGAATATTTGCTGGTTCCTGAGCGCATCGTGCGCCAGAATATGCACAGGCTGCCAGCCGGTACGTCATTTGCCGCCGCTGCTCTGACAGAGCCGCTGGCGTGCGCGCTGCACGGTATTGAAGCAAGCGAAATCACAGCGGGCGATACCGTAGTCATCCTGGGTTCCGGCCCTCTGGGGCTGCTGCTGACCGCCATAGCGAAAGTCCGGGGCGCGCAGGTTATTGTCACCGGGCGCGGCGAGGAACGGCTCAGACTGGCTCGTCACTTTGGGGCCGACGTCGTGATTGATGTAAGCAACATGTCTCTACCAGAGCAAGGGGAGGCTGTACGCGAGTACACGGAGCAGAGACGCGGTGCCGATGTGGCGATTGAGGCAATTGGAACGCCGGAAACCTGGTCTCTGGCGGCATCCCTGACGCGCCCCGGCGGTCTGGTTAATTTCTTCGGTGGCTGCGCTTCAGGCACGCAGGTCACTCTTGAGACACGCCCTCTGCATTACTCAGAGTTGACCATGAAAGGTGTCTTTCACTACACGCCGACCCACTTCTCCCAGGCCCTCGAACTCATCACCTGCCATCGGGTGGATGTCGAGGCATTGATTACCGCCTATCTGCCGCTGGCATCAACGGTTGACGCGCTCAATCTCCTCTTGAATAAGCAGGGAGTCAAGTACGCGCTGATTCCTCCCGCGTTTGCGGCAGCACATCAGCTACAAGCAATCCCTCGCTAATCATCTGGCTATACATATCAATCACCTGCTGTACGCTGAGCCGCCCCTCCTGCTTGAACCAGGTAGCGACCTCCGTACACATAGCGATGATGGCATAGGAAGAGACCTTCACATCACACTGGCGAAACACACCCCGCTCCATGCCGTCGCGCAGCAGTTCCTGCACGAGGCTCTCATACCTATCACGCAGCGAAAGAATATAGACGCGATTCTCTCCCTCAAGCGCGCGAATTTCGGTGTCAATAATGAAAAACTCGGCTTTGTGGCTGGTATGCAGGTGAATATGGTTCGCAATCGCTTTACGCAGGCGCTGCAAAGGATCATCACACTCGCGTAAAATCTTTTCCAGGCTGCTATTCAGGCGTTGCATGTAGGTGTCCATAATCTCAACCAGCAGCGCCTGCTTACTGTCATAGTAATGGTAGATGCTCGCAGCACGTATCCCCGCCAGGCTCGCAATATCGCGCAACGGAGCCGCGTGATAGCCATACTCGGCGAACAACTGCACAGCAGCGGCCACCACCGCATCCTTCACCGAACGCCCATCAGATCGCATAGAATATGCCCTCTTTTCCGCTGAAATATATCTCCATTGTAGCAAAAAAGGTGCCAGACAGGAAATTTATTGTTGATTTTCTCTGTGGGTCTTACGTTGCCGCTCCGCCTTCACCACAGTGGTGCCAACAGCACGCCCCACAAGCTGAGGAGGATTTAAGACATCGGCTGCCGAATTGCTGATATCCGGCCTGGCCGCAACGACCTTATAGGCTTCAAACTCCATACGCCGGGATGTGCGGCCAATTTTCGTAATACGCCCCCGCGCCTCAATAAAATCACCGGCGTAGAGCGGAGCCAGGAACTCGATATTTTCGTAGCTGACCAGCAGGCCCTCGTCGCCATCGCACAGAATGGCAAGTTCGGTCGCCACATCGCCAAACAAGGAGAGCATGTGCGCGCCATTAACCAGTTGCCCACCATAATGCGCATCGTGGCCGCTCAACCGCACGCGAATCATAGATGTACACTCAGTGCTCTTATTCATTTCACTCATCTCATTTTCCTCTCTTCCAGAACATAGTAGCCTGTTTTGCTGTAAACTAACGAACGTTCGTTAGTTTACAAACGCAAATCGTTTGCCATAAACACATTGATTGCTGGTACACAATAGTATGTACCACCGAGGAGGAAAACGCAACCCGTGTTGTTGTCCAGTAAATCAAGATCACAGACATTCCTCATGAAACAGAATTTGCCAAGAAGTTGCTAATTCCCGATGCTTAAAAAGGTAGGTTCAATTTTACACGCCCAGGGAGCGTCCGATGATCTCCTTCATGATCTCGTTAGTACCGGCGTAGATACTGGTGACGCGAGCATCGAGGTAGGCACGGGCAATGGGGTATTCCAGCATATAGCCGTAGCCGCCGTGGAGCTGCACGCACTGGTCGACTACCCGCTTCTGCAAATCCGTCGTCCACCACTTTGCCATAGCTGCCGTCTCTGCCGTAAGCGCGCCATCGTTGTATTCCTCAATGCAACGGTCCACAAACACACGCCCAATCTCGATCTCTGTCTGCATCTCCGCCAGTTTGAAGCGCGAGTTTTGGAAGCTGCCGATAGGTTGGCCGAAAGCGGTACGCTGCTTACAATAGTCCAGTGTCATCGCCAGCGCCGCCTCGCAAGCCGCAATCGCCGAGACAGCGACGCTCAGACGCTCTCCAGCAAGCTGGCGCATCAGGTAATAAAAGCCTTTGCCCTCTTCGCCGAGCAGATTGTACACCGGTACGCGCACATCTTCAAACGACAACTCCGCCGTGTCCTGCGCCTTCAAGCCCACTTTCTGCAGGTTGCGCCCCCGCTTGAAACCCTCCATGCCGCGCTCTACCACCAGCAGGCTGATCCCCTTGTGTCGCAGTTCCGGCTGCGTCTTCGCCACTACAATGACCACATCGCTCAAAATGCCGTTGGTAATGAACGTTTTTTGCCCGTTGAGGAGGTAGTGGCCTCCCTGCCGCAGCGCCGTGGTGCGCACGGCAGCCAGATCGCTGCCTGTATTCGGCTCGGTCATGGCTATCGCCGTAATCAACTCTCCCGAACACATACCCGGCAACCAGCGTCGTTTCTGCTCTTCACAGGCGTAATTGAGAAAATATGGCAGGACAACGTCGTTGTGCAGCCCAAAACCTGCACCTGCGCTGGTCACATTGGCGCGGGTAAATTCTTCCGCCATTATCGCGTTATACGTAAAATCTTCGATGCCTGCCCCGCCATATTCTTCCGGCACACTGAAGCCCAGTAAGCCCTGCTGCCCGGCCTTCAGCCACAGTCCGCGCGCAACGATGCCATCTTTCTCCCACTGCTCGATATAGGGAACCATCTCCTTCTCAACAAAATGCCGGACCGAGTCACGAAACAGCTTGTGCTCCTCGGTAAGAAGTGTTCTTCTCATGTAGAATCTCCGCTCCAGTGCCTTATCAGCCAACAGAACTATAACTGATTATACCCCTGGCAACGCTGGACTGCCAGATGCTTTGGTTCAAGTGCATAATCTCTCACCCCTCTCCAGAGAGGCTAACATCACTGCTGGAAGACGCAGCGTAGATCGCAGGAGTCTTTTTCCTTGATGATGCCTCCTTCCAGGACCATGCAGACCAGAGGGGTGGGGCAGACCAAAGAGGTCGAAGAAACAATCGATTGCCCCGTCCGTAACGGACAAAGCGATGCAAACCTGAGCGGCTGGTGCATGCTCTTTGTGCATCTCTTGAGTACCAGCACCCTACACCTTTGTAAGACCCAGCCGATAAACAAGAGCAGGAAGTTCTATCAAGTCAACGCTTGCAGGAGTGTGTATCATGCTGCTATCTCGTCTTCGCTCTGCGCTCGTTTATATGCTGTTTCGCGCACTGGCAATGCTATTGACATTGCTGCTCTTTTTTGCCGTTAGAAGGCTTTTCTTCTCTAGCCGACAACAGCCTGCAGGTGTCCCTGTATCTTCACACCCGTTTTCGCTGCGACAGCCAGCATCAGCGCAGCCTCAATTTGCGCTGAATGGAACGCCAGAGAAGAAATCAAGCACCGGTAGACGCATCCTGATTGTTGCCTCCGCGCTTGCCCTGATCGCTTTGATCGCTGTCAGCTTTCTCTTTTCCATTCGCTACTATTCGGGAACGCTGGCACAGGCAAAAACAACTGCGACCGGAACCCACCCACCTGTACTGGTACGCCCCGCGTTCGAGCGCGGAGTGATCTATCCACAGTGGTCGCAGAATGGCTACGGCGTGCAGGATACGACCTGGCAGCAGGACGTGTCCACCATGAAGACGCAAACAGGCGCTCAATGGATAGAGATTCCAGTGCTCTTTTCGCAGGCTACGTCCAGTTCTACCACGGTAGAGGTTTCGCCGAGCACACCAGACGTGCAGAGCTTTACGCAAGGAATAGAAAGGGCGCATGCGCTGGGCTATCACGTTTTCTTCGTACCGCTGATGCAGGTTCGCCAGCCTGACGGCTGGTCGGGCAGCATCACCTTCACTACCAACACGCAGGAACAGGAATGGTTCGATAGCTACTGGCACACGCTCCAGCCCTACATTGCAGCAGCCGCACAGCAGCACGTCGAGCAAATGGCTATCGGCACCGAACTGCAAACGCTGCAACAGACCGTACCCGCGCCTCTCTGGAATCAATTGATGATACGCATACGCGGCACCTTCAATGGTACGCTGACCTACGATATGAACTGGAGTTCTCTCGGACAGCCAATGCCGGACTGGTTGAAAAATCCGACCCTCACCTACATTGGTGTCTCCGAGTACATTCCGTTGCTCACCTCCCCGGCGCGTATCGATCCGGCAGCTATGCCCGCGCTCTGGCAGCAAAAGGTCAAAACACAGCTTGATGCCCTTGCCAGCGCGCTTGGAAAACCAGTACTCATCACGGAGATCGGCTACCGCAACAGTTCCGACGCGCTCTATCACACCTGGGAGGCAACCTCAAAAGCCCAGGCCGACCCGGCAGAGCAGGCCGGAGCTTACAATGCCGCGCTTTCTAATGCCCTGAAAGATACACACATTGCCGGAACATTCTTCTGGGGCTGGAACGATGTCGGCATGTTCGCCATCGCCGGACAGCCCGCCGTGCAGGTGCTGCACAAATGGTATACACTCACTCAGGCATGAAGGGGGATCGCAGATGCAGACAGATGTGGAAAGAACAGCTTTACAACAGGGCCAGAGCCTCCCGGCTCAAAGCACAGACGAACATTTCGAGCGCCGGGTCGCCAGCTACCGCAAGTGGCTTGCCGCGCAAAGACAGCAGTATAGTAACCATGTAGAACACCAGATGTACGATTATGCTGCGCGGGCCATGCAGGCTGTCGAAGTAGGAGATAGCAGAATACAGACATTCGCGCCCTTTCGCTACAAATATTCGGCGCTGCAAACCATTACGCGCAAACAGACCTTGTTTCTTGTCACACTCGCGGTTATCTGTACCGGATGTTTGCTGTGGAACTGGAAGGAAACGGTGGCCGCGCTCATCTCGCTGATCACTATTGGCTACCTGTCGCACCTCGTGCTGGACGTTTTCCTGGCGCTGCGCGTCATCCGTCAGAGCAGCGAGGAGCGCATCGACGACGCCGTGATCGCCGCCTTGAAAGATGCCGACTGGCCGACGTACACTATCCTCTGCCCGCTCTATAAAGAGGCGGCGATAGTGCCACAGTTCGTGCAAGCCATGCAGGCCATCGATTACCCAACCGATAAGCTCCAGATACTCTTTCTCACCGAAGAGGATGATATGGAGACGCGGCGGGCTATCTTTGCTCTCCACCTGCCACCCCATTTCAACATTGTGACTGTCCCGGATGGCTCGCCACGCACCAAGCCACGCGCCTGCAACTACGGACTGGTCGAAGCCATCGGGCAATACGTTGTCATCTATGACGCGGAAGATATGCCAGATCCTTTACAGTTGAAGAAGGCCGTGCTGACCTTTGCCAATCACGGTCCCGACCTCGCCTGCGTTCAGGCCAAACTGAACTTCTACAATCCACAGCAAAACCTGCTGACGCGCTGGTTCACGGCGGAATACTCGCTCTGGTTTGACCTGATTTTGCCCGGTCTTCAGAAAGCGAAACTGGCGATTCCCCTCGGGGGCACGTCAAACCACTTCCCTACGCAGGCGCTGCGCGCCCTCGGCGGCTGGGATGCCTTCAATGTGACCGAGGATTGCGACCTGGGCCTGCGACTCTCCTGGTTTCGCTTAAAGACGGTTGTCGTCGATTCGACCACCTACGAGGAAGCGAACTCGCGCGTGAAAAACTGGATTCGCCAGCGTTCGCGCTGGATCAAGGGCTATATGCAGACCTACCTGGTGCATATGCGCGAGCCGCTGCACTACCTGCGCGCCAGGCGGCTGCGCGAGCTTTTCTCCCTGCAAGTGGTCATCGGGGGCAAAACCGCCATCCTGCTCATTAACCCGCTTATGTGGATACTGCTTGCCCTGAGCATTCCCTTCCACCGGCAGATCGCAAGCACATTTTTGGCGCTCTTTCCCACTTTTATCCTCTACATCGGGGTCGTCACGCTCATCCTGGGCAACTTCTTTTATGGCTATATCTACCTGCTAGGCTGCATGAAACGCGAACAATTTGAGCTGGTCAAGTGGATGCTGCTCATCCCCGCCTACTGGGTCCTGACCAGCGTGGCCGCCTGTATGGCCCTCTACGAACTCTTCACACGCCCGCACTACTGGCAGAAAACCATCCACGGCCTCCACCTGAAACAGACACAGGTCGCGCCCACCATAGACCTGGAGTGGGAAAAACTGGCGCACATGGCCGAGGAGCTTACACCTCTCAAAACGGCAACAAGACCCACGCTGCTGCACGGTTTCGGCCCCCAGGTGCATAAATACGCAAAACTGGACCAGGTTCCCGTCGCCTCCGTGCAGGACAGTGTCGAAACAATGATCGATCTCCACAAACCCGCGCTCCCACCCTCGGAGCGAGCATACTTGCAACAAAGCACGCGCACGAAAAGGGACACCTGGTTTATCGTCACCTTCCTGACCGCCCTGTTCCTCAGTATGGCCGCCTGCGCCTACTTCTTCACGCAGAATCAAATCCTGCTCTTTCCCAACGCCATGCAACAGGTAGACATGGCGCGTCGCTTCGTGCTGGGACCACCTCTCTTGAATCTTGCTCGGTTAGGCGACACCAACCTGCCGTTGCCAGTTCTGCTCATTGCTCCATTCGCCTGGAACAATTACCTGTGGCACACAGGGCTCGCCGGAAGCATTGTGTCTATGCTCTCTTTTGTGGGAACGGCTCTCTATCTCTTTCTTTCGCTGCGCCTGCTGGCACACCGCAGCATCATCGGCTACCTGGGCGCGCTGCTCTTCATGCTGAACCCTACCATTCTCTACCTGCAAAGCACCCCTGCCAGCACCCTTCTCTGTATCGCGACCCTCACCATGAGCAGCTATTACATGCTCGCGTGGATACACAGCGATAGACTCGCGCATCTGCTCGCGGCAGCAGGTGGTCTCTGTCTGGCAACGCTCACCCGCTACGACTCCTGGCTCCACTTCGCTGTGTTCTTCGCACTCATCCTGCTAGTTGGGCTGGCTAAACACCAGAAAAGGGCGCGCATCGCCAGCAACCTGCTCGTCTTTAGCATCCTGGGCGCTCTGGGCATCGGCCTGTGGCTCGCGTGCTGCTGGATAATATCGGGTAACCCGCTGTCCTTCCTGCGCGCGCGCTTTCTCTCGCAAGCAGCCTTGCTCGCTCCGTCACACACGCTCTCCACCTCTTCCGCTATCTGGTCACCCCTGTACTTCTTTGGCATGGTAGCCTTGCAAACGCTGGGGCCAGTCCTCTCTATCGCCGCGCTGGCAGCAATAGTCTCGTTCCTGCTGCATCGGCGCTTCAAACCGCCGATGCTGGCGGCGCTGGTACTGCTTGTCCCCATCGTCCTCTACGTCGTCGCCATGTACAACAGTCAGCTTCTGCTCACCCTGCCTTTTTCCCTGCCCATCAACATCCAGAGCCAGCAATTCAATGCCTGCCTGGGAGCCGGGCTTGTCGTTCCTGCCGCCACTTTTATCGGCACATTGGTCGGGGATTGGCTTCAAGTCCCCAACCAGCGTTCCAAACGCCTGTAGAGGCGATGCCTGGTGCTCACCCTCGCTGCCTGACTATCAGGCAGCGAGGGTGAGCACCAGGCATCGCCTCTACAACCTTTGCCTTCCATCCCCATGTGCTATCATATAAAGACAGGTCGGCAGTGTCTCTATCTTATAGACCTTGCGACACATTCCTCAGTAGAGTGAAGCATGAACTTAGAGAAGGGATTTCCAACAACGGTGAATAGCACACAACTTCCAGGGTCTGTCGTTCGTGTAGGGGTAATCGGGCTGGGATATGCCGGGGAGACGCATTTGAAGGCGTACAAGCAGCTTCCCAACGTGGAGGTGGTCGCCCTGGCGGGCCTTGAGGAGGATAGATTACTACAGCTTGGCTCCACTTACGATGTTCCACACCTCTATCACCAGTACGAAGAATTGCTGGCCCGCGATGATATCGATGCCATCAGTATCTGCGTCCCCAATTATTTACACGCGCCCATCGCCCTCGCGGCCTTCGCAGGGGGCAAGCATGTGCTGTGCGAAAAGCCGCTGGCGCGCAACGGTGAGGAGGCCGCACAGATGGTGCAGGCGGCTACACGGTCTAACCGCGTCCTCAAGGTTATCTTCAATCGACGCGCCCGCAGCGATATGCAGATACTCAAACGCTATATCGACGAGGGTCACATGGGAACCATCTATTATGTCAAGGCGAACTGGATGCGCCGCCACGGCATTCCTGGCCGCGATAGCTGGTTCATCAACAAAGAGATGTCCGGCGGCGGACCTCTTATCGATCTCGGTGTCCACGTGCTCGACATGGCCCTCTACCTGCTCGACGAGCCGCGAGTGCTGACCGTCAGCGCCTCAACCTTTTCAGAGCTGGGAGCGCGAACCATCGCCACCAGTAAGGCGGAGATGAGCGAGAAATATAGCGTGGGCAGCGCATTTGAGGTGGAAGATATGGCTACTGCTTTTTTACGGCTCGCGGGTGGCGCTACCATGCTACTGGAAACGAGTTGGGTCACACACAGCAATGCAGGCGACGACTTCGGCGTGGTATGCTATGGTACAGAGAGCGGCGCTGAGATCAAGGTCGAAAACTACAACTGGCAAGACACCCTGCGTATCTATACCAATGTCGCCGGTCTGCCAGCCGAAATTCGCCCTCCGCTCACCAGAGCCGAGGGCCACCTCGCGCTGGTCCGCGAGTTCATCGCAGCTATTACCGGCGATGACTGGTCAGCCCACAATGGCAGCGATGGCCTGTACCGGGCGCGTATTCTCGACGCCTGCTATGTTTCGGCGGAGCGCCAGCGCGAAGTGACCGTTGCCGAAGATGGCTCCATCTCAGGATAGTAAAGCTAGAAAAGGATTACGACACGATGGCATCCGAGGAAGCTGGAAAACAAACTATCCACGTTACCGTCTGGAACGAATACCGCCACGAGCGACAAGACCCGCAGGTGGCAACGATTTACCCTGAAGGTATCCACAGCACCATCGACGCTTTCTTAAGCAAGGCCGGGTTAGCCGTGCGCACAGCGACCCTGGATGAACCCGAAAACGGCCTCCCACCCGCTGTCCTCAACAACACGGATGTCCTCGTCTGGTGGGGACACCTGGCTCACAGGGAGGTCAGGGACGAAGTGGTGGAGCGCGTGCAGACGCGAGTGCTGGAGGGCATGGGGCTGGTCGTGCTGCATTCGGCCCACCTCTCCAAAATATTCCGCAGACTGATGGGAACAAGCTGTGACCTGACCTGGCGCGAGAACGGCGAGTTGGAACGGCTCTGGGTCATCGAGCACAGCCACCCCATCACCGAGGGACTGAGCGAATACTTCGAGATCGAACACGAGGAAACCTATGGTGAGCCATTCGATGTTCCCCCGCCGGAGACGCTGGTCTTCGTAAGCTGGTTTAGCGATGGCAACGTCTTCCGCAGTGGTCTCTGCTACACCAGGGGACGTGGCAGAATCTTCTATTTTCGCCCCGGCCACGAAACCCTGCCCACCTACCACCATCCCGCAGTACAGCGCGTCATCACTAACGCCGTGCGCTGGGCCGCGCCCTACCCCGGCCTTTTGCAGACAGCGCGAGTCTTCGGCAATATGCCCTCACCCTCAGCGCGTTCTCAATAAAACACACAAGCAAGGAAAAGAAAGGAGCAGGCATGTCTCAAATCAAAGGACCGGCGCTTTTCTTAGCGCAATTCGTACAGGATGTACCTCCATATAACACCCTTGAAGACATCACGGCATGGGCGAAGGAGATGGGCTTTAGCGGCGTGCAGATTCCGGCATGGGACAGTCGCATGATCGACCTCGACAAAGCGGCAGAATCGAAACAGTATTGCGACGATCTGAAGGGACGCAGCAACGGGCTGGAGATCACGGAACTGGCCGCGCACCTGCTGGGGCAACTGGTAGCCGTTCACCCCGCCTACGATGTACTGTTCGACTCCTTCGCGCCCGCAAACCTGCACAACAATCCACAGGCACGCACAGAATGGGCGAAGGAGCAGGTCACCAAAGTCGTCAAAGCCTCCCACAATCTTGGCCTGAGCACGGTTCCTATCTTTTCGGGCGCGCTGCTGTGGCACACCGTCTATCCCTGGCCGCAGCGCCCACGGGGACTGGTCGAGATGGGCTTCAAGGAACTGGCAAACCGCTGGGAGCCACTGCTGAATGTGGCCGAAGACTACGGCATCGATTTTGCCTACGAGATTCATCCCGGCGAAGACCTGCACGACGGCGTCACCTTTGAACGCTTCCTGGCCGCCACAGGCAATCACCCACGAGTGCATATCCTCTATGACCCCTCGCACTTCATCCTACAACAACTGGACTACGTCGGCTACCTGGATTACTACAAAGACCACATCAAAGCCTTCCACGTCAAAGATGCCGAATTTCGTCCCTCGCCGCGCTCTGGCGTCTATGGCGGCTACCAGGACTGGCTGGATCGCCCCGGGCGCTTCCGCAGTCCCGGTGACGGGCAGGTCGATTTCAAGCAGGTGTTCTCGAAACTGACCCAGAACGGCTTCTCCGGCTGGGCCGTACTCGAATGGGAAGACCCCCTCAAAGATGCGGTGCAGGGCGCACGCGAAGGAGCCGAATTGATCCGCAGCATGCTCATCGATACATCAACCAGAGCTTTTGACGATTTTGCCGGTGGCGCGACGGATGAAGCCAGCAACCGCCGCATTCTGGGCCTCGCGTCAGAGGAGGGACAGGCATGACGCAGCAAGAAAAGACACCGATCACACAGCGCAAATTGCGAGCTGGTATTGTGGGCGGAGGGCCAGGCTCCTTCATCGGCGGCGTCCACCGTATTGCCGCCCAGTTAGATAATCAGGCCGAAGTCGTCACCGGCGCGATGTCAGCCAATCCGCAGCGAGCAGAGGAGGGCGCGAAGGCGTGGTATCTGCCGCGCTGGTACAGCAGCTACGAGGAGATGGCGGAGCAAGAAGCGGCACGCCCGGACGGCATCGATTTTGTCATCATCGCCACGCCCAACCACCTGCATTACCCGGTCGCGAAAGCCTTCCTGGAAAAGAGTATCCACGCGGTCTGCGACAAGCCACTAACCGGCAGGCTTGAGGAGGCACAGGAACTGGCCGCGCTGGTCGAACGCAGCAACGTCATCTTCGCCCTCACCCACAACTACACCGGCTACCCCGCCGTCCGACAGGCGCGATATATGGTGCGCCAGGGCATGCTCGGCGATATCCGCAAGGTGCTGGTAGAATACGTTCAGGGCTGGCTGATGGAGCTGGTAGAGGCAGAAGGCAACAAGCAGGCGGCATGGCGCACCGACCCGGCACGATCGGGTATTTCCGGCTGCCTCGGCGATATCGGCACGCATGGCGAAAACCTGATGGAATTCATCACCGGCCTCAAAATTCGCTCGCTCTGCGCCGACCTGACCACCTTCGTGCCGGGCCGCGCGCTCGAAGACGACGCCAACATCCTGCTGCGGCTGGAAAACGGCGCGAAAGGCGTCCTCACCTGCTCGCAGGTCGCGGCAGGTGAAGAGAATGCGCTGAGCATTCGCGTTTACGGCACGAAAGCCGGGCTGGAATGGCACCAGATGGAGCCGAACACCCTCATCTACAAGCTGCCGGATCAGCCCGGCCAGTTCCTGCGCACGGGCATGCCCTATATGAGCGAAGAGACAAAGCAAGCCACCCGCCTGCCCGCCGGTCATCCCGAAGGCTTCTACGAGGCCTTCGCCAACATCTACCGCATGGTGATAGCAGACATACGCCGCGTGGCAACAGGCGAGCAGCCCCTCGGTGGCTACCCCACCGTCCAGGACGGCCTGCGCGGCGTCAACTTCGTCGCCAAAGCCGTCGAAAGCTCCAGTCGGGGCAGCGTCTGGGTGGACGTATAGTTAAGAAGGGAGACCATTTCCATGAATCCACTTTCATGCCATTTGATTACATGGGGTAATTCTTTCGAGCAGGCGCTCAACGAGGTTGAGGAACTGGGCTTTCATGCCTGCGAGCCATTTCCACGCAACGCGCTGGCATATGAAGAGAATCCAGCGGCCTTTCAGAATTTGCTGGCGGCACACAACCTGCGCCTTTCCGCTCTCTATGGCGGTGGTCGCTTCAGCGACCCGGCAAAACGGGAAGAAATCATCGCCTTCAATACGCGACTGGCCCGCTTTCTCGCCGCCCTCGGCGTTGATCGCCTCGTCTTTGGCCCGGCTGGCCCACGCAGCCCCGGCGGCACGACGCAGGAAGAGTTGCGCGAGGCAGCGCAGGCCATCAACGAGGCGGCAAAAGCCTGCTACGATCTGGGAGTGCTGGCCTGCGTTCACCCCCACCTGGGAACCGAGATCGAGACGGAGCCGGAGATCGACACCATTATGGAATTGACCGACCCGCGCTACGTCTTTTTCTGCCCGGACAGCGCCCACCTCACCGGAGCGGAGATGGACGTACCGGCCATCATCCGGCGCTATGGCGAGCGCATGCGCTACATGCATATCAAAGACCTGCGCGCCGGAGCCATCGAGGAGCGGCGCAACCGCAGCGCCGGCGTGCAGGTGACGGAAGGCACCGAACGCCTCCCTATCTTCTGCGAACTGGGACGCGGCATCATCGACTTCGGTCCTATCATGCAAGCCCTGCGCGACGTCAACTACAACGACTGGATTACCGTCGAAATCGACGTTTCGCGCACCACGCCCAAAGAGAGTCTAAGCATCTGCCGCGATTATTTGCGAGACAGACTCGGCATGGAGCTATAACGCATACCAACACTATCGAAGTCACTACATCGATAGGAACGCAGAGGCCTCTCTGCTGTCCACAATATAGTTACTACGTGATAGATGACAAAATCAGGGCCGCTCCATCAGCATCGATAGAGGAGCGACCCTTCTGCTGGAAATAGGATTTGACAAACCATTTAGCGTATTTTTTCAGGAACGATCTTCAGTAAGATACGTACCTGACCGGGCCGTCCATAGGGGTATTCCTGCTGTCCGAAGTTGCGCTCAATCAGCTTCTTGAAGTGAAGGTCAGCCCCTTCTGTGGTAATTTCCACCACGCGGCCACGAATGTTGACTGCGCGCTCCAGACGAGCCGGGTCAACGACACTGATCGCGACACGGGGATCGCGCCGGACGTTGCGAACCTTTTGATGGCCTTCGACCGAGTTGATCAGAATATACTTTCCATCGGTATCTATCCACGTCTGCGTCATCTGTGGCGAGCCATCTGGCATAATAGTCGCGAAAAAGCAGAGAACACGCTTCCGCAGCAGTTGCTGAAGTTCGGCAGAAAGTTCAATCATAACATCTCCTGTCATATTTCCCTTAAACGAATATAATCCAAAGCCTGCTTCACATTTTCCTGGTGAGCGCAAGCCGTGTCCAACACTAATCGCCCCTCTTGCCACGGCACATATTCGCGATTTTCTACGTCCTCCCAGGTAACTTCGGGAATTCCATGCATATTCCTTACGCGGGCCTCGATTCTTTGCTTGTGCAGTTCTCGCGCCAGAACGCACTCAATAATAATCAAGGTGGCATTGTGGGCGCATGCGAGGCTGTGCCACATGTCCCTCGCTTCCTGCACTCCACTCACAGCGTCGATAATGGCGGAGAGTCCGCACTTGAGTTGTTCGCCAGCCAGAGTCTCGGCCACTACATAGGCTGCTAACCCTGTCTCAAAGCCTCTTTCCAGACCGCTTCTGAGCATAGCGGATTCAATGGGGTCAACGGAAAAGAGGGGTATTGAGAGTCTGGCGGCCAGGCTTTCGGCAATCGTGCTTTTCCCGGAACCTGGCAGGCCGACAATAATAATCAGTTTTGGCGTATTCATCCCTGTTGCACATTCGCCTGACAAATCACCTCGTGCTCACCCATCCACACTTTCCCAGGCTTCGGCAAGTGTTTTTTCCGGTGGCAGCGGCGCGGGACGCTTGCAGGTACTCGTAAGCTCGATGTGCCTGCCTTCGGTCGAGGCTTCGAGGATGGATTGCATGGCGTCGAGGATGTGATAGGTCAGTTCGCCACTGGCGCGATAGGGGAGACCGGTACGCAGCCCATAGGCCATATCGGCGGCACCAAGTCCACGGCTGTTGGTGCTATACGGGTGCGTAAGTGGGATTTCGTGCCACTCTTTCTCACGTCCCAGTCGCAGACGTACCGGACCCCCAAAGGTGTTCGGGTCTGGCACGCTTAACGTTCCTTCAGTACCGTAAATCTCTATAAAGGGCATACTATGCGACCAGACATCAAAGCTGGTGACGAGCACGCCGGTAGCCCCATTGGCAAAGTCCAGCAGACCCGCGATATGCGTAGGGGTATTTACACTGATTTTCGTCCCATATTTCGCCTCGCTGGTCACAATGCGTTCGGGCGAGGTAATCTTTGCCGAGCCGGTGACGCGGCGGATGGGACCGAGCAGGTTCACGAGAGCGGTCAAATAATAGGGTCCCATATCAAAGAGCGGCCCGGCCCCCGGCTGGTAGAAGAAATCAGGGTCGGGATGCCAGTGCTCCGCGCCGTGGTTCATAATGAAAGCGTTGGCGGCCACGGGCGTGCCGATGGCTCCCTCGTCGATCAATTGACGGCAGGTCTGCAAGCCCGCGCCCAGGAAGGTATCGGGCGCGCCTCCAACATGCATACCACGCGCCCGCGCAGCCTCTAACAGTTGATGCCCCTGCTCACGATTGATCGAGAGCGGCTTCTCCGTATAGAGGGACTTGCCCGCCTCTATCACCGCCATGCCCACCTCAAAATGTGCTTTCGGGACCGTCAGGTTGATAACCAGTTCGATCTGTGGGTGCGCCAGCAGTTCCTCGACTGTTAAGGCGTCGGGAATACCATAGCGTTCGGCCTGCTCGCGCGCCCGCTCCATAAACAGATCAGAACAGGCAACAATATCGAGAATATCGAATGTACGTGGAGACTCTAAATAAATGCTGCTAATCTTGCCGCAGCCAATGACGCCGACCTTCACTTTTGCCAGAGCTGACATTCTCTCCCTTTCTGAAATCTTTCTCTCATCACCTCACGATGCCTGCCAGACCTGCACCGTCTGACCCATACCGGCAGAAGCGATATACTGCCCGTTAGCCGACCAGGCCAGCGTGACAACCGTTGTATACGGCATATCATAGGTCACGAGGTGGTCGCCGTTGGCCGCGTCCCAGACCTGCACCGTCTGGTCAAAGCCACCAGAAGCAATATATTTTCCATCTGGCGACCATGCGACGATATGTACATAACTGGAATGACCGGTATAGACGACCAGCGGCTTGCCGGTGGTAGCATCCCAGATTTGCACCGTGTTGTCAGTAGCAGTGGAAGCGATGCGCGTGCCGTCTGGCGACCAGGCAAGAGACCATATCCCTATTTGGTTTGCATTGTGATAGGTCAGATCGACCTTGCCCGTAGCAACATTCCAGATACGCACCGTGCCATTGTCGCTGGCAGCGGCGATGCGCCCTCCACCCGGTGCCCACTCGACCGAGGTGACATGATCGGGATAATCAAGGTAGGTCGCAATATGCTTGCCCGTCATGGCATCCCAGATTTGCACCGTCCCATCATCACTGGCGGAAGCAATCAGCTTTCCATCCGGCGACCAGGAGATGGCATTGATCAGCGCGGAATGACCGCGATAGGTCACGATCGTCTTTCCGGTAGCCGCATCCCAGACCTGCACCGTCTTATCATAGCCACCAGAGGCGATATACTTGCCATCAGGCGACCACTCCACCGCGAATACTGGCCCCTTGTGGCCGCGATACACCAGCACATGCTTGCCCGTCATGGCATCCCAGACCTGCACCGTCCCATCAAAGCTGGCCGAGGCGATCCGTTCTCCGTCCGGCGCCCATGCCACACCAAAGACATAGTTAGTATGCCCCCGGTAAATATAGAGCGTGGTACCCAGTGGTATTGGGACGGCCATGGGATTATAAAACGGCTTTTTTGTCGGGGGCGCAGTCGTGGTCGTGGTCTTACCCGTAGCGGACGTGCAGGAAACAAGCAAAAAGAGGAGACAGCAAGCTCCCCAGATTGGTAATTGTTTGATTTTGTGAGGCATCAGCTCCTCCTCTATAGAGATTCCACGGACAGGCAAAGCTCAAGTATCGCTATCCAGTGTGCTTCTCTATTCTTCTTACCTTACCATTTTTACCACGGATGCGCAATGTTTTCGGCTCTAAACTGCAAAAAAATACAGCGCCCCCTTGACAGAGAGAAATTCATCAGGTATACTTGTTTCGTAACCGGTACCGAAATCGATACCGAAATCGGTTACAACAAAAATCAATCCTTTGAGATGGGAAGAGGAACAGGTATGCCTGGTAAACGTACCGTTACCATCAAGGATATCGCACGGCTTGCTGGTGTGTCGAAGGCCACCGTTTCTCGCGTCCTGAACCATAAACCGGATGTCGACCCGCAAACTCGCGAGCGCATCCTGCGTATTGTCGAGGAAGAAGGCTTCGTTCCCAGCATCGCCGCTTCCGACCTGGCAGGCGGTCACAGTCGCCTCATCGGCGCGCTCGTTCCCTCGTTTACCTGGCCCATGATACCCGATATCATGCGTGGGGTTGCCGAAGCTATGGGCAACACCCGTTACGAACTTGTCCTCTATAGCATCAACGATGCCATGCACGATCTTGAGCGCAGTAGTAAGGCCATCGACCACATCCTGGCATCGAAGCTCACTTCTGGCCTGCTGGCTATTTTCCCGGGACCCGTCTCTCATCACCTGACAAAACTCTATAAGCAGCGCTTCCCCGTTGTTATGATCGATGACCAGTACGCGCCGACCGAAATTCCCTGGCTCAAATCTGATAACATCAATGGTGCCTACACCGCAGTCCACCATCTTATTCGGCTTGGTCACCGCCGTATCGCACATATTCAAGGCAACATGAGATATCTGGTATCGCACGACCGGCATCAGGGATACTGCAAGGCATTAGAAGAGATCGGCATCACTCCTGATCCTGAACTGGTGCAGGAAGGCAGCTTCACCACGGCAGGAGGGCGCGCCTGCGCCAGCAAACTCTTTGAACTCCCACCGGAAAGGCGCCCGACCGCTATTTTTGCTTCCAGCGACCAGATGGCCTATGGCGTACTGGCTGCCGCCGAGGAGTACGGCATTGCTATCCCCCAGGATATCGCGCTCGTCGGCTTTGATGATCTCGCTCCTTCCCCGCACGTGCATCCGCCGCTGACCACAGTCCGACAGCCTTTCGTCGAAATCGGTCAGTACGGCATTGCATTGCTTTTATCTATGCTCGATACCCCCCACTCTTCTTCAATCGATAAAAACACTCTGTTCATCGAAAACAATCAAAACAATTGTTCTTCAGTTACCATGTCCGTGGAAGAAGTACAGACGCTTGTCAAACAATTCCAGCAGGGCATGGATGGCAGCAGACCTCTCCATATCGACATGGCTACTACCCTTGTAGTGCGTGCTTCCTGTGGCGCCCCTAACAAACTCATTGTCGGTACTTGATTATAACGTAGTGCGACCCATCTAATCGATTACAGGTTCTCTCTTCATCACACGCGCTTTTAAGCAGTAATACAGGTAATAAGCTTACTACAGGGAAAAGGAAAGGAGGTGATCCTGAACTTAGAGGCAAGGCTCTACCTGTAAACAGTATGTACAGGGGACGTGATGTCTTCTCATCCTCACAGCAGTTCACGGCTTATGGGCGGCAAAGTCGTGCCCACGCGAGCTGATCGATCATTGTAGTCCTATTGGCTTGTGATCAATTCCTAGTGTCAGGAGGTTTTCTGTGATACCCGAATCTTTGCGCTCAGCATTCAAGGGCAAGAAAGGGACAGTAGTGCTCTCACTACTGCTCATCCTGGCCTTTGCGCTTGCAGCCTGTGGCAGCAGCAGCACCACTCCAACAACTTCAAGCAGTAGTTCAAACAGCGTTCTCACAGTCGTTCCCAGCCCGATTGGTGACTTCACCGAGAACTTCTCCCCTTACAGCTCCAGCGCTGACTACGGAGCGAAGGGCATGATCTACGAGACCCTGCTCTTCTTCAATCAAGAGAACGGTCAGGTTCAGCCCTGGCTGGCTTCCAGCTACCAGTTCTCCAGCGACGCTACCAGCATCACCTTCAATCTCCGCCAGAACGTGAAGTGGTCGGACGGCCAGGCGTTCAGCAGCGCAGATGTTGTCTTCACGCTGAACATGCTCAAGCAGTATCCGGCGGCAGATGGCAACGGCCTGTGGAACTTTATCAGCAGTGTCTCCGCCCCCGATGCGAACACTGTGATGGTCACTCTGAAAAAGGCGTACTCTCCTATTTTGTGGTACCTGGGTGGACAAACCTGGATTGTTCCACAGCACCTGTGGAGCAGCGTGGGCGACCCCACCAAGTACACAAATCCGAATCCCGTTGGCACAGGTCCCTACACCCTCAAGTCCTTTACCCCGCAGCTGATCGACCTGACGCGCAACACCCACTACTGGGGGGGCAATGTTCCGGTCGCTGAGATTCGCTACCCATCCTTCGACTCTAACACCAGCGCGGAACTGCTGCTCTCGCGCAACGAAGTCGACTGGACCGGCCTGTACACGCCAAACATCCAGCAAACGTTCGTGAGCCGCGACCCGGCACACAACCACTACTGGTTCCCACCATCCAACGTAGTCATGCTCTACCTCAACCTCGCCAAGTCACCGTTCAACCTGTTGCCCGTGCGCGAGGCCATCAGCGATGCGATTGATCGCTCTCAGCTTGATAAGGTTGGAGAAAGTGGCTATGAGCCGGTTGCCAGCCCGACCGCTCTTGTCCTGCCCGCCAACCAGAGCTTCCTGGACCCGCAGTATGCCAACACCTCTTTCTCGGTTGATGTCGCCAAAGCGAATCAGCTGCTGCAAAGCGCCGGCTTCACGAAGGGTTCAGATGGCATCTACGTTGACAAGACAGGCAAGAAGCTCTCCTTCAACCTGGACGTCGTCACCGGTTGGACCGACTGGGTGACTGACTGTCAGCTTATGGCGAGCGATCTGAAAGCCATCGGCATGAATGTCACCGTAAGCGCGCTGTCCTTCAATGCCTACTACAGCGCCCTGTCGACGGGTACCTTTGACATGGCGATCTCCTGGACCAACCCCGGCCCGACGCCCTACTACCTCTACCAGTCTCTGTTGAACAGCTCGAACACGGCCCCAGTCGGCAAAGCTGCTGCCTCGAACTTCGAGCGGTGGAGCGATCCCACCACCGACAAGCTGCTGGCGCAGTACGCGACCTCGACCGATTCCAGCACGCAACAGCAGGCGCTCAACGGTATCCAGCAGATCATGGTGAATGACCTGCCAGCTATTCCGCTGGTCTACGGCGCAACCTGGTATGAGTACAACACGAGCCGCTTCACCGGCTGGCCCGACGCGAACAACACCTACGCGGTACCTTCGCCGTACACGTTCCCGGATGCGGAGATCGTTGTCCTTCACCTGAAACCCGTAGCCTAGTTCCTCTATCATGTGGCCTGTGCTTCACTTAGCCAGACAAAGCACAGGAAAATACGAGGATGGCTGGATGTCAGCCATCCTCGTATTCCACAGGGTTCTCTTTCCTAACTTCTGATTACAGTGGCAAAGCAACCTGTTTATGAGACATAATGTTGCTTAAAATAACACAAGTGTGTGCGCCGGCAGGCGCATATCAAGTAACCTGGAAGGAGGAAGCTGAATGCGCCACTTGCTCCGTCGTATCGGCTTTTATCTTGTCGCCGTTTGGGCTTCGATTACGCTGAACTTTCTCATACCCCGCCTTGCTCCCGGCAACCCCGCCGAGGCGCTGATTGCACGCTTCCAGGGCAGGATACGTCCCGAAGCGCTCCACTCGCTTGAAATCGAGTTCGGCATCACCAATCAGAACCTCTGGGTACAATATGTGCAGTATTTGAACAACCTGGCGCATGGCAATCTCGGGTTATCCATCACCTACTTTCCCACCCCCGTCACGACCGTCATTCTGCAGGACATTCCCTGGACACTGGCACTTATCGGCCTGGCAACGATCATCAGCTTTGTGCTGGGAACCTTGCTCGGTATTTTTCTGGCCTGGAGACGCGGCACCACCCTTGACAGTGCCATCCCCCCCATCCTGACATTTCTCTCGGCCATTCCCTACTTCTGGCTGGCCCTGATTTCCCTCTATGTCCTGGCCTACACGCTCAACCTGTTCCCGCTCAACGGCGGCTATGATATCTCAGTCACCCCCGGCCTGAATATCAATTTCATTATCAGCGCCGTCCAGCACGGCCTGCTCCCCGCTCTTACCATCGTCGTCAGTTCCATCGCGGGCTGGCTGCTGGGCATGCGCAATACGATGATTACAACCCTGTCAGAAGATTACGTCTTGATGGCCGAGGCAAAAGGGCTGGCAGAGCGGCGCGTGATGTTCAACTACGCCGCACGCAACGCCATCCTGCCCAACATCACCGGCTTTGCCATCAATCTCGGCTTTGTCGTGGGCGGCTCGCTGCTGGTCGAGATCGTCTTCTCATATCCAGGCGTCGGTTTTGCGCTGCTGCAGGCCGTGCAAAACTCGGACTATGCCCTGATGCAAGGTCTCTTCCTTTTCATCGCCCTCGCGGTTCTGGCAGCAAACTTCCTGGCAGATATCGTGAATGCGGCGCTTGATCCTCGCATACGTCAGGAGAGGGGGTAACACATGAGCCAGATCGATCCTTTGAACAGGCCTGTCCCATCTCAGGACGAGGATGGGCCGCCAGACAACACGCTCAATCAGGTAGCCGAACTTGAGGGAACGCACATCATCGAAGTGAGCGCCGACACAAACGGACGAGCAGCCGTCAACACGCCGATCTCTCTCGCAGGAAACTCTGCCACCCCGATTTCAGGAACCGGCACTCCTGTCACCACCATGATAGCAGGTCGTCTCAGCGGTTTCTGGCAGGCAGCCACGAGAAATCGAAAAGTGGCTTTTGGCCTCAGCGTCATCGCCTTCTTCATGCTGGTAGCCATCTTCGGGCCAATGTTTGTCCATACAGACCCCAACGCCTTCAGCCAGGACCTCCTGTCTCCTCCCTCCGCGAGCCACTGGCTCGGTACAACGCAGACGGGACAGGACGTTTTCGCGCAGGTAATTTACGGTGCTCGCACCTCCATCTTCTGGGGCTTCCTGACAGGTATTCTCGTCACCATCATCTCCATTGTCATCGGCCTCTGCGCCGGTTATTTTGGGGGCATTATTGACGACATTCTCTCGCTGTTCATTAACGTCTTTCTTGTCCTGCCCGCCCTGCCCCTGGCGATTGTCCTGGCAGCATACTTTCCCTTCAAAGGGCCGCTGACAGTCGCCATCGTCATCACCATGACAAGCTGGGCCTACGGTTCGCGTGTGCTGCGCGCGCAGACAATGTCCATGCGCCGCCGCGACTTCGTTGACGCGGCCCGCGCCAGCGGCGAAAGAACGTTGCGCATCATTTTCTTCGAGATTCTCCCGAACGAGATTTCCGTCGTCGCTGCCGGTTTCGTAGGCAC
This sequence comes from Ktedonobacteraceae bacterium, assembly GCA_035294125.1. Classification (GTDB taxonomy): domain Bacteria; phylum Chloroflexota; class Ktedonobacteria; order Ktedonobacterales; family Ktedonobacteraceae; genus CADDYT01. The sequence continues at coordinate 123,851 of DATGLM010000048.1, forward strand.
CGTTCTCTACGTCATCATATTCGAAGCGAGCCTGGAGTTCATCGGCCTGGGCAGCCCGACGGTAGTGAGCTGGGGCAGTATGTTCTACTGGGCGCAGAATAACGACGCGCTCTTGCTTGGCGCCTGGTGGTGGTTTGTGCCTCCCGGCCTCTGTATCGCGGTCTTAGGCGCGGCCCTCGCCTTCATTAACTTCGGCATTGACGAAATGGCGAACCCACGCCTGCGCACGGAACGCAGGCCAAAAGTAAAGGCCCCTTCAACAAGGAAGGCACTGACTACAAAGGAGGCAGTGGCATAATGGCAGAAGCTTTATTAAATGGCAATAGAGCAGAGGCGCAAACCAACACCTTGCTAGAGGTTAAACATCTTAGCGTGGACTACCTGGCGGCCAGCGGCGTCGTTCACGCGGTCAATGATGTGAGCATTACGCTGGCACGCGGCGAGATATTAGGGCTGGCAGGCGAGAGCGGCTGCGGCAAATCCACACTGGCCTATGCCATCGCTCGTCTCCTGCGCCCGCCCGCGCTCATCACAGAAGGCGAAGTGCTCTACTACCCACGCACGCGCGTAGATGAAGCGGGGGTGCAGCGCGTATCAACGGTTTCGATGCATAAACGGGAGCCGCGCGTCCAGAACCTTGATATAGATGAAGCTGAGGAAGCCGTCGATATCATGAAGATGGGAGCGGCTGAACTGCGCGCCTTTCGCTGGACAGAGCTGGCGATTGTCTTCCAGAGCGCCATGAATGCCCTCAATCCCGTCATGAAAATCGGCACACAGATCATGGATGTGCTGCAAGCGCACCGCCCGGAAATGGGTCCGGATGCACGCAGGCAGCGCGCTCTCGAACTGCTGCGTCTGGTAGGCATCGCGCCGGATCGCATCAACAGTTATCCGCATGAACTCTCCGGCGGCATGCGCCAGCGCGCCATCATCGCCATCGCCCTGGCGCTCTCACCGGAGATCATCATTATGGACGAGCCAACGACGGCCCTGGATGTCGTGATGCAGCGCGAAATTCTCATCGAGATTACACGCCTGCGCGAGCAACTGGGATTCTCGGTGATCTTCATCACCCACGACCTCTCGCTGCTGCTCGAACTGGCCGACAAGATCGCCATCATGTATGCCGGTCGCATCGTTGAGCAAGGAAGCTCTTTCGACCTGTATGACCACCCGCGCCACCCCTACAGCTACGGCTTGCTGCACTCCTTCCCGACGATTCGCGGTCCACGCCGCAACGTCACCGGCATCCCTGGCTCACCTCCGGATTTACGCGCGGTGCCGACAGGCTGCGCATTTAACCCACGTTGCCCCTTTGCCTTCGCGCCATGCACAGGCACTCTCCCGACGCTTAGTGTCGCAGACCCCGAAATATCGGAACAGCTTGTGGCCTGCCATCTCTACAATCCAGAGCTTCACCCGGCAGGGGCGCCAGTTGAGGAAGAGTTCGCGGAGAGGTACGCATCCCTGTCAGAAAGGAGCAAAGCTTCATGAATGCTCTCGATCAATTACAAACACCATCCGATGCACGGCCTGACACGCCGATCATGGAGATAGAGCACCTGCGCAAGCTCTTTCCTTTACGCCAGATCAACGTTTTTGGGCCAAGACGCGCCGTTCATGCCGTCGAAGACTCATCTTTCGCCCTCTATCCTGGTCGCGCTACGGCTCTGGTCGGTGAAAGCGGCAGTGGCAAGACCACTATCGCCCGTATGCTGGCGCGTCTCTACGACCCCACATCCGGCACGATTCTCTTTCAGGGCCAGCCTGTCAAGATGACCGGGGGCAATGCCCTGCGCGAATATCGCCACCACGTGCAGTTGGTCTTCCAGGACCCCTTCTCTTCGCTCAACCCCGTCCACAGCGTCGAGTATCATCTCAGCCGCCCTCTGCGGGTTTACGGACACGTCCACAACAAAAGGGAGGAGACGGAACAGATCCTTTCCCTGCTCAACCGCGTCAGCCTGACTCCGGCGGAGCAGTTTATTCAGAAGTTTCCGCACCAACTCAGTGGGGGGCAGCGCCAGCGCGTTGCTATCGCCCGCGCTCTGGCTGCCCGGCCAGAAGTGCTGCTGGCCGATGAGCCGGTTTCGATGCTCGATGTTTCTATTCGCCTGGATATCCTCAACCTGCTGCTGCGCCTCAAGCGGGAAGAACACCTGGCCCTGCTCTACATCACCCACGATATCGCCAGCGCCCTCTACTTCGCGGAGGAAACGCTGGTCATGTATGCAGGACAGATGGTCGAGGGCGGGCCGAGCCAGGAGGTGATCCAGCGCCCGAAGCATCCCTACACCCAGTTGCTGCTCTCCGCCGCGCCCGACCCGGATCGCATGGACCCCAATCAGAAGGGCCTCGGCACGCTCTCGGCACGCGGAGAGATTCCCAGTCTGATCAATCCACCCACCGGTTGCCGCTTCCATCCACGCTGTCCCTACGCCATGCCCATCTGCAAGGAGCGTTTCCCCCAACGCACCGACGTCGGCAACGGCCACTGGACGCATTGCTTCTATTATGGAGACGGCGGCGCCAACCTCGAACAACCCCCTCTGCTCAATCTCGCGACACCACCGGCCCCCAGGCGCAGAACCGGTCGGGCACAGAGAAAGCCAGAAACCCCTGACACGAAGGAGAATGCATGACCACGCTTGACAATTCGGTACAATCCACGGCACAGATTGATACCATCCTGGCCGCTGCCTTCCCCTCAGATTTTCTCTGGGGGAGCGCGACTGCTTCATACCAGATCGAGGGAGCGACCCACGAGGATGGGCGCAGCCTCTCCATCTGGGACCAGTTCGCCGCTACCCCCGGCAAAGTCTTCCAGGGAGATACGGGCGATATAGCTGACGATCATTACCACCGCATGCCCCAGGATGTCGCGCTCATGGCGGAGCTTGGGCTGGGCGCGTATCGTTTCTCCCTGGCATGGCCGCGCATCCTCCCTCAAGGAAGAGGTCAGGTTAATGCTGCTGGTCTCGATTTCTACGACCGACTGGTGGACACCCTGTTAACCCACGCCATCAAACCGTTCGCGACCCTCTATCACTGGGACCTTCCCCTCGTCCTCGAAGAGCAAGGTGGCTGGGTCAACCGCGACACCGCCTACGCCTTTGCCGAGTACGCTGAGGCTGTAACCAAACGATTGGGTGATCGTGTCGATGCCTGGATTACCCTCAACGAACCCTGGTGCAGCGCCTTTCTGGGCTACGGCATCGGCATCCATGCCCCTGGCCTCCAGGACAGGCAGGCCGCTTTCGAGGCGGGGCACAACCTGCTGCTGGCGCATGGGCTGGCAGTCCCTCGCATCCGGGCGCATGTTTCGCCCAACGCGCAGGTGGGCATTACTCTCAACTTTACGCCGCAGTACGCTGCCGATGAGCGGCCCGAAACGTTACAGGCCATAGAGCGAGCCGATGCCTTCAGTAATCGCTGGTTCCTCGACCCCATCTATCGCAGTCGCTATCCAGATAATCTCTTCTCCAACTTTAACGTGACGCCGCCACAGGCAGAAAAAGGCGATTTTGCCATTATCAGTGCGCCCATCGACTTCCTCGGTGTCAACTACTACTCACGCTCACTCATGCAAAGCAAAGCCGCAGTAGCGGGTGATGGCAATAGCGACAATGAGAAGACAGTCGAGGCGATTATGCCGGTACCAGGGTCGACGTACACGGAGATGGGCTGGGAGGTCTATCCACAGGGCCTGACAGACCTGCTTGTGCGCCTCCATCGCGAATATGGCATCCCCGCGCTCTACGTCACTGAGAATGGAGCCGCCTTCGCGGACCGGTGGAATGGTGAAGATCACGTCAGCGACCCCAGGCGCATCGAGTATCTGCGCCAGCACATTCAGGCCCAGGCCCAGGCGATCGCGGCAGGCGTGCCACTACGCGGCTACTTCGTCTGGTCCCTGCTTGACAACTTTGAGTGGGGCGAAGGCTACAGCAAGCGTTTTGGCATTGTCTACGTCGATTATCCCACGCAACGCCGTATCATCAAAGACAGCGGCCTCTGGTACAAGAGCTTCATCGCCGCCTATCATCAACAGGGGAAATGACGCCAGCTTCTGTTGATCCTCCCTGGGGAGCGGGCAGAAAGTAGTGCTTTCTGCCCGTTTTCTCCGCTCACGAAGCCTTGCGTTTGAGTGCAATATACGTCAGAAGCGCAGATACGCCCACTATGGTCGTGATCAGCCCAAAAGGAGCGATTTTGCTTGCCGCGTTTCTCGTGGAGATGCGCTCCAACTCCGCTTGCACTTCCCTACGAACTTCTCGCACATTGACCCCCATGCTTTCCAGCCCCCTGGCGGCAATACCCTCGCCCTCGCGTACCAGCGCCAGCAGTAAATGCTCCGTCCCGACATAATGATGATCCATGCGGCGTGCCTCGTCTATTGCCAGTTCCATCACCTTCTTCGCTCGCGGCGTCAACCCGACCGCTCCGCCCAGCACAACGCGATCTCCCTTGCCAATAATCTTCTCGACACTGCGGCGCACATCAGCCAGATCAACGCCCATATTGTTGAGCACCCTGGCAGCAACTCCCTCACCCTCGCGCACAAGGCCCAGCAGCAAGTGCTCCGTCCCAATATAGTTGTGATGAAAGCGCTGCGCCTCCTCCTGCGCCAGCACCAGCACCCGCCGCGCTCTTTCGGTAAACCTGTCAAACCGATCCTGTCTGCGCCATCGATGTATTCTAGCAGCCATTCCTTCTTTCCCTCCTGAGAAAAACATGATTTCATCCATACAATTTCCCCTCCGTCCCATCCCTTCTGCCGGTATATACACCTTCTGTCCACCAGAAGGTTCCTCGCAACTGGTACTTTCAGGAGTCATTGTATCCTCACCCGCTGTAAACTCGTGTTTGCAAGTGGTGGCATAACTTCCAACGAAACTTTGTAGACAGGTAGAAAGGAAGAACAGGACATGACAGAGGCATATTGCGTCAAATGCAAAAAGAAAACGGAGATGAAGGATGCGCACGAGGTCACGATGAAAAATGGCAGAACCGCGCTTAAGGGCACGTGCGCCATCTGCGGCACATCCGTACAAAGCTTCTCAAAAGGGAAAAAATAGACCATATTCTTGTAGGGGCGCAAGCAATTGCTTGCGCCCCTACGGATATCTGGCCTCCGACACTATAAATCTGCAATGAAGCGCTTCACCGCGCTCACATCGCTCCTGAACAGGTACGCCTATCAACGTTGAAAGCAGCGTCTCGGCAAGACGGCACACTTCAGGATGGCCCGGAACGGCAGCAGCTAAAGGACAGCTATAGCCACGAATGCAGTAAGCGGCATCACAAACTTCGAGTTCAGCCATACCACCAAGCTCATTGAGCACTTCGACTGCCGCTTCTAGATGTGTGCGCAGGTCTTCCTCTGAAATATTCCAGTGAGCGGCGATTCTGCGACCTACCTCGCGCAGAGCCACTTCCAGCTCTTCCGCCGTCATACACTCGGCAAGGACGTCTAGCAACTGGTGCAATATAGCCCCATACGCTTTCGGAAACAATTGCTCCGCCCCCGCAGCTAGCTCATAGACAACGGAGGGCTTGCTGCCAATGCGGCGCATCCCTTGCTGCCGCACTATACCATCCCGTTCTAATGTGGCAAGGTGGGCGCGAATAGCATTATCTGTCAGATGAAGCATCTGTGCCAGTTCGTCCACAGTGCGCGCTTTACGGCGCAGCAGCAGCACAATCTGCCCCCGTGTACTACTGAAAAAACGTTGATTCTGCTGCGGAATCGCCATCTCTCTCCTCCTGTATTGTTCTCAGTATACGCACTTCCGCGTTTCTTGTCAAGAAAGTCAATAAAATCATTGACTTTCTTGAATAAGTATGGTATAGAAAATACAGAGGAGTTGAGCTTTGTAGTTCGCGTCTATAGCCTGCGCATATGAGCCACATTGAGACGCGTTATGTTATTTCAAGGAGAATCTGCTATGTGTGAAACATGTGGCTGCCAGGGCAATATCCCTGCAACTTCATCTGGCGTTATCCTCTCCGTGGTCTCCGATAGCAATGCTGGAGTGGAAAGTCCCGATTCGCCGCCATCACCCCGGTCCTTTATAGAGCGGCTCAGTGATGCCCTTCAGCATGGAGTGCAGGTACTTGTTGGTGCTCATCGCAAACCACCACGCCGCTTCAAAAGCCTGCTCAATGGCACGTGGTTTGGCCATCCGCTGCACCCGGCTCTCACCGACATACCTATCACCTCCTGGCTGCTCTGCGCCATCTTTGATGTCATCTGGCTGATCTCGCCCACATCCTTTGCCTGGGCTGTTCGCGCCGCCGAGGTTGCCGTCATTGTGGGCCTGCTCGGCGCTCCTGGCTCTGCTGTGACAGGTCTCACAGATTGGAGCGATACCTATGGCTCGGAGCGCACTCTCGGCCTCTATCATGGCCTGCTCAACGTCACAGCGACACTGCTCTACCTCGTCTCCCTCATTTTACGTCTGCAACAATCATCAGGAGAAAATATTGCTGCTGCTGTCGTTGGCTTCGTTGGACTGGTTGCTGTGCTGGTCGCTGCGTATCTGGGTGGAGAGATGGTCTTCACGAAGGGAACAGGCGTTAATCATACCGCCTGGGAAGCTGGCGGAGAAGATTTTGAGGTAGTAATGCCATACGAAGGCGTCGAGGAGAACAGGCTCTATCGCGTCATGGCTAGCGGCGTTCCGGTCGTCTTGCTGCGCCAGGGTACGCAACTCTTTGCTCTCTCGGCAACGTGTCCTCATGCAGGGGGGCCATTAGACGAGGGAACATTGACAGGCGATGTTGTAGAATGTCCGTGGCACGGTTCTCGCTTCTGCGTGCGCGATGGTCGGGTGCTAACCGGCCCGGCGACCGTCAACGCGCCGCGCTACGAGGTGCGCGTGCGTGCTGGGCAGGTTGAAGTCAAACGCAGCGGCGCCCATTGAATCTAGAAAGATGTGATAGTATGTACTTACACCAGGATATCGACAACGCGGCGGGGGATTCTGTACTGGAATTGCGTCGCCGCGCCATCTCAAGCGAACAGATGCACACATTTGAAAAATACATGACAGAAATCTTCACAGCCTTTGGCATGGATATAGATACACCATCGACCTACGAAACGCCGCAGCGCTTCCTGCGCGCCTTATTTGAGGCGACCGGCGGTTACGATGGCGATCCTAAATTGCTCAAGGTATTCGGTGCCGAATACCGGGGAGAAGGAAACTGCCGCCTGAGCCAGATCATTGAGGGTCCCATTCCGTTCCACGCGCTGTGCGAGCACCATGCGCTTCCGTTTTCCGGTCGCGCTTACATTGGCTATATCGCGGACGAGCACATCCTGGGCATTTCCAAGCTCACGCGCCTCGTTCGCCTGTTCGCCAGGCGCTTTACTGTGCAGGAACGCCTGGTGCAGCAGATCGCAGAAGCCCTCAATACTCTGCTTCAGCCGCACGGAGTCGCCGTGTATCTGGAAGCACATCACCTCTGCATGCAGATGCGAGGCGTCTGCGAAATCACGCCATTGACGCGCACAACTACCTGGCGCGGAGTATATGAACTGGATTCCTCGCTACGTGTCGAATTTCTGCTTGCCTGTGGAGCTGATTTATGACAGATATTGCCCCCTTAGAAACGCTATATCAGAAGGCATCGGGTCCCGAGCTTCCACTGCCGCCTGAACTGGCGAACTACTATGGTACGCTCTCGTTCCCGCTGCGTGTGAGCCGTTCCTACGTCATCGCCAATTTTGTCAGTTCGCTGGATGGCGTCGTCGCGCTGAACACGCCGGGGTACATGAGCGGCGGTGATATCAGCGGCTTCAATGCTCAGGACAGAATGGTCATGGCGCTGCTGCGCTCCGTAGCAGACGCTATCGTCGTGGGCGCTGGCACCCTGCGCGTGGAGCCGCGCCATATCTGGACAGCCTCGCATATCAGAACGCTTTTTCCTGCCGCCTACCAGCAGTTGCGCGCCGCCCTGGGCAAATCTGAACCGCCGCTCAACGTCATCGTCACGGCCAGTGGCGCTGTCGACCTGCACCTGCGCCTCTTCCAGTCAGGCGAAGTTCCGGCTCTGATCGTCACCACGCAGCAAGGTGCCGAACGCCTGCGCGAACAGCCAGTGCCACCATCAGTACAGATAGCAGTCGCTTCAACGCAGGCCAACCACACAGTCAGCGCGCACGCCATTATAGCGGCAATAAACAGCCTGCGCCCGCATGGCATGATTCTGCTGGAGGGCGGTCCCATCTTAATGGGCAACTTCTTCGAGGAACATCTCCTGAACGAACTATTCTTAACGCTCTCCCCACAGGTTGCCGGGCGCGACGAGACCAGCGAACGCCCCGGCCTCGTCAGTGGCACCCGGCTTGCACCCGAACACGCCATCTGGGGAACGCTCGTCAGTGTCAAACGCGGGGCAAGCCACCTCTTCCTGCGCTACACCTTTCATTAACCCTCACAGGTGATAGCTAACTTATTCTATCCCTCCGCCACGGTCAGGCAGGCACAAGACGTATTTGCTTGAAACAGCCAGGACTGCCTACATGCAGGCGATTCCCCTTAAAAGATGTAAGATACTAGAAACCTGAGAGCGTATGATACAATAGAGGTTATGCAAGAGCAAATAGGTACTTACAAATCAAAAGCGCTATCTGCTCGCTTGCTAACTCGACTGTCTTGTAAGGAAAGGAAACCATAATGAGCCAGCACGCGGGAGAATCGCTTATCCACCTGGAAGAGGCAACGATTGCCGACTTGCAGACCGCGATGACAGAGAGAAGGGTCACTGCCCACCAGCTCGCAGTCATGTATCTTGAGCGCATTGCCACCTTTGATCGCAGTGGCCCGATGCTCAATTCTGTGCTGGAAATCAACCCAGATGTCCTGGCAATTGCCGACGCGTTAGATAGAGAACGGCAGGAGCAGGGACCGCGTGGCCCGCTGCATGGCATTCCTGTGCTGCTGAAAGACAACATCGCGACAACCGACCGCATGGAGACAACGGCAGGCTCACTGGCCCTGCTCGGATCGCGCCCGCCACGTGAAGCCTTCGTCGCTCGTAAGCTGCGCGAGGCAGGGGCGGTCATCCTGGGAAAAGCCAACATGAGCGAATGGGCCAATTTTCGCTCGAACAGTTCATCCAGCGGCTGGAGCGCGCGCGGGGGCCAGGTCCACAATCCCTACGCGCTCAGTCGCTCTCCCTGCGGCTCCAGTTCCGGCTCCGCGGCAGCCGTGGCAGCGAACCTCGTGACGGTAGCGCTGGGGACGGAGACGGATGGCTCGATTCTTTGCCCATCCTCAAATAACAATGTCGTTGGCATCAAGCCCACAGTCGGCCTCACCAGCCGCGCCGGCGTTATCCCCATCGCGCACAGCCAGGACACCGTAGGTCCCCATGCGCGTACTGTTGCTGATGCCGCCATCGTGCTCGGCGCGCTCACCGGTATAGACCCGCACGATCCCGCGACCGGGCAGAGCGCCGGAAAGTTTCATACCGACTATACACAGTTTCTTGACCGGGACGGACTCAAGGGAGCGCGTATCGGTGTGGCCCGCGAAGTATATTTCGGCTACAGCGCCAAATCAGATGCTATCGCCAATGCCGCTATCCAGCGCATGCGTGAACTCGGCGCTACTATTATTGACCCGGCAAATATTCCAACGGCCAAACAGATGTCAACATCCAAATCAGAGACCACAGTACTCCTTTTCGAGTTCAAAGCCGACCTCAACCGCTATCTCGCGGAACTGGTCACCTCACCTGTGCGCACACTGGCGGAGATCATCGCCTTCAACAATGCGCACGCGGAGGAAGAACTGAAATATTTCGGCCAGGAACTCTTCTTACGGGCAGAAGAGACCACCTCGCTCGACGACCCAAAATACCTTGCCGCCCTGGAAGAGAATCATCGTCTCTCGCGCCAGGAAGGCATCGACGCCGTCATGGACAGGCACCAGCTCGACGCCCTCGTCATGCCCACCGGAGCGCCACCCTGGTGCATCGACCTGATCGATGGAGACCATGCCATCGGCGGCTGCTCCCAGCCCGCCGCGCTGGCAGGCTACCCCGCCATCACCGTTCCCGCCGGTTACACCTTCGGCCTACCCGTCGGCATCACCTTCATGGGCCGCGCCTATAGCGAACCCACTCTCATCAAGCTCGCCTACGCCTTTGAGCAGGCTACCCACTCCCGCCGCCCACCCCAGTATCTGCCGACGATCCTGTAGCCCGGCAACTGTATAATCAAGCAGATAAAAGGGAGATGACAGTAAATGGATGTAGAAAGACATGCATCGCCTTCAGGAAACAGATACCGTTCAAAAGGAGATGGGTGGCCGACAGCAATCCTGAATGGCTATATGAAATCACAATTGCATTGGGAATAGTTACGATAGCGCAAAACGGTGGAGTTGCATCTGGATAGGGGAGCCGAAAAACGTTGATCGGGCTGCGCTGCGCGAGGAATCAAGCTGCAATTCCAGTGTCGCGTCCTCTTCCTTTTGCAGTTGCGCCTGATTAGTCACTACTCCAGTGATATGCCAGGCGCTTCCTTGCTGGATCACTCCCGTCACACGCACTGTTCTCGTGTAGAGTGGAATGTTTGTCATATGCTCCGGTGGCCCGGCATAGATGTACTTCGTGATGGTTCCCGCGCCGTTGCTCACATTCACATTGCCACTGATTACATACGAGGCATAGCTCAATAGCGGCTTCCCTGGCAATCCGGTTACAGCCTGGAATGTCAGCGTATTAGCCTGTTCACTTAGCTGGCGTACAGCAAGAGCAATACCACTAGCAGCTACAGCAAAGATACCTGCAAGAGTCAAAAAGCGACGACGGCTCAGTGTATTCATTCTCTTTACCTTCCATGTGGCTGACCGAGATAGGGGAACGTCGCAAGATAATCCGTATGTGGCCCAACCATATCTGTCGTTACCTTGCCAGCCGTGACGAGACTGAGCATGATATCGACCACGTCATCGGCACCTCCAACACAATACCAAACACGTCTTTATCAAGAAAGTAATCAGTTCCCATAAATTTGAGGTTGTTGCAGAAGCCCATCAGGTCAAAAAAGAAGGGGTCGCTGCGCACGCCCGCGAAGAAGGCGTAATTTCCTTCACGCGTTACCAGTGCCTGTTCTCCAAAAGAGACCGGAGCGCTGGCAATGATCATCTCACCGCCATCATCGTTGCCCGTCGCCTGCCGCCCCGTTGCTAACCGCACAGTCGCTGTCTGCTGCCCATTTTGATAGGCAGAAAACGTCACGCGAAAGGCGAGATCAGCAACAGCATCACCATCGGAATCAATTCTGAACTCGTAGATAGCGGCGGGATCAAACGCAGCGGCCAGTTTCGGAGGCATCGGGTTGACGTTCATGATCAAAATCGTCTTACTCGCATTCTCCGGCTTGCGAAACACATAGAAATCAGTGATATTGAGATTCACATGCCATTCCTCGACGCATGACTTTGAGATGCAGGTAGCCCTGGTAGCCATAACGCTTGCGCACAATTTCAGCCGTATCGATAATCTTATCCTGCGTGGTCACGCTACCTCTGATAATACCCGAAGAGAGAAACATCCCCTGCACCTGCCCGGCCCGACGCAGTGTATCCAAACCGCCAGCCAGTTCATCAGGGCTAAAGGTAAGCCGCTTCATCTTACTGCGTCCGGTACGGAAAGGGCAGTAGTAACAGTTGCGCTCGCAGGCCGTGGTCACCATTGTCTTCAGGATTGGCTTCTGCCCCTTCGGGGTCGCCACATTTGTTATGCACTCGGCCAGACTCCTCGATTGACGGGGCAGGCGAGGGCGCTCCTGCAGCGGTTGATCTCCAGCAGGCTCAAGAACCGTCGCTTCTGCCACCCGAGCAAGCTTTGTCATTGTATCTGGTAGCGTTTGTACTAACATACCCTTCAGTATAGAGAACACCTGTTCTGTTTGTCAACAGGAACTCTAGCCAGAAGAAAGTTTATGAGAAGACTCATCTTTGTATCAGCTTCTTCACAGCTTCGCTTCCTATTGGTACGGTACAGTTGTGTTCAGAGATCACAACTGCTCTGCATGACACTTGCCATCCTTGCCATCAGCTACATCGTCGCTCCTCAGTATGAATTATTAACGCTCAACATCTGGAACGACATTACGTTGCCTGGTTCTTTCATATTTGTCCAAATCTTGATTATCCTTCTCTCAGCACAGAATGCCGTTCGCTACCGGCGTCTGCTTGTAGCGAAACAGGAGATACAAGAACAAGCCCGGCCTCTGACAGCGACGAACCGTCAGCTTGAGCAAGCAGATCATAATTCCGACGGTGAAAGTCGCTCAGCCAGGTATTTGAGGCTGAGGGGATAGCGGTACTCTATAGCCGAGTGGGTGCCCTCGAAGAGTTCAAAGAAGACATCGGTCACGCCGATATCGGCCAGGGCACGGCGGAAAGCCTCGGCTCCCAGATCGAGGAAGAACTGGTCGTGTTTGCCCGCGTCGATGTAGATGGCCTTCATCGAGGTCAGGGCCACCGCATGCAGGGGGACCATGCGCACGGGGTCCCAGGTCAGCCAGCGTTCCCACACTTCCGGGATGAGCATGCCCGTCGCCGTGTCATAGGGCAGGTGGACGGTGCCATCGATATCGGCGGAATAGCAGGCAGCCATACACCAGACGTTGAGTAGAGTACCATCGCTCTCCTTGCTAAAAGCCGGGCGACTGCGGAAATCTTCCCAGAACTTCTCGAACGAGCCATCGTAGTGGTCTCTTAGTGTGCGCACCGATTCGCGAAATTCAGGGAGATAACAGGTTTCGAACAAGGCATCGCCTGCGTGCGTGGCAAGCCCACCCCACAGGTCGGGCCGCAGCATTGGCGTCACCATCGCGCCATAGCCGCCACTCGACTTGCCAGCAATGCCGCGATGCTCGCGCTGTGGCAGCGTGCGATAATGCGCATCCACCCACGGCACAACCTCATCGTTCAGGTAGGTGTGATAGCGACCGGTGGCGGGAGAATCCAGGAACTGGCTGCCACCAAGCGATGTCCAGCAGTCCACCCAGACCAGAATGCAGGGAGGTGCTTCGCCCTTCGCGAAGAGTTCATCGGCCATTTCCGGGAAATTCTTCCTGAAGGCCGAGCGGTTGCGCCACATATCAAGCTGGCCCGTCAACCCCTGAATCAGGTAAATACTCGGATAGCGCCGTTCCTTCTCCTCATCATAACCCGGCGGCAAGTACACCCACAACGGACGCTTATACGGGTCACCTGGAGGATTTCCCTTAAGCGTCTCGCTCTCAAAGATCACCTCATCAAACCGCCCGGCAAAATCAACAGACCAGGGCAACATAGATTGAGTCTCCTTTACCTGTAAAGTTCTGTAACGCGAGTATCCTCTATGAGCAGTGAGACGCTACCTGCTCTGCACAGCGCGTCCCAGCGAAGCGTTGACCAGTGGCAGTTCGCGTCGGATGTCGAAGCGCAGGTGTTGGTGAGCTTTGCGGATGGCGTCTTCCACCTCGGCTGGCGTGTCGCCGCGAGCGAAGATGAAGCCGAGGTAGCTGGCTCCCTCCGGCAGTGGCACCAGCGAATGATTGATTTTCGCCGTGATCTCCACTCCCGTGATGAGCGGCACCTGTTTTGCCTCTTCGACGCCGTGGACGCCTTTGAGGAGACCGGCGCCGGGAATGGGGATCATCATCACACCAGCGGCGCTCTGCTCGCGCTCGATGGCGGTAATCTCTTCACCGATGGCGTGGCGCAAGATCAGTTCCTCCAGGCAGATGCCGGAGCCAAATTCCAGGATGGTCGAGCACAGTCCGCCAATGGAGCGCCCGGCGATTTCCAGCATCCACGGTCCTTGCCCGTTAACGCGCAATTCGGCATGTACCGGTCCTTCTCGCAGCCCTATCGAGGCAGCGGCGAGCGAAACGCAGTAAGCGATATCCTGTTGCACCTTCTCAGGCAGGCGTGAAGGTGTGACATAGATCGTCTCTTCAAAAAACGGGCCATCGAGCGGGTCGGGCTTGTCGAAGAGCGTGAGCACCTTCAATTGCCCGTGGGTGAGAATGCCCTCCAGCGCGACCTCGAAGCCGGGGATGAAGTCTTCGATCAGGAACGAGGTTTCATGCTCCGAGTAGCCCTCGGAGAGCAGTAGTCGCTTCAAGCGATTGATGGCCGCGACACACCCGGCCTCGTTATCGGCGCGGATGACGCCCCGACTGCCGGAGAGGCGCAGAGGCTTGACGACACAAGGATAGCTTACCTGAGTCGCAACCCAGGACGGGTCATCGCTCAGCGAGAAGCGACGAAAGATGGGGCAAGGCGCACCGCCGGCTGACATACGCGTGCGCATCAAGAACTTGTCGCGAGCCGCTTCAGCCGCATCCGGTGCGTTATGTGAGAGACCCAGGGCCGCGCTGGCAAGGGCTGCGATCTCACTGGCGCTGTCATCAACGGAAAGGATGGCATGAATTGGGTGTTCCTGTGCGTACTCGACAATGGTCTGTACCGACTTATCGACATCCAGAAAATCCAACCCCAGCGGCACGTGCCAGTACTCACTGAGCGCATCCGGCAGATCAATACCCACCAGGACATCTAGATTGAGATGTTTCGCCGCACTCAAAAATGCCCCCGCCCGGTACGTCGCGGGCGACATGAGGAATAATACACGCTTGCGTTCGTTCTGCTGTTCCATAGTATCGTTCATTTCATTCAGTCATCAGTAGCGTTGGAGGAATCTTGCTCGACCTCAACCGCGAATCCTCTGCCCTTGAGGGCAGCCGCCAGACCAAAAAGGCGTGCATCACCCTGCACCGTCCAGAGCAGTTCCGGCCCTTCCCAGTGGCACTCATATGTCCCGCGCCATCTCGCGTGCAGCACGCGCCCCTGATAATGCCACGGCAGGTTCCCCGGACGCCGGTTCACAAAACCCAGGCCAGCGCCCTCTACATGGGCAAAATCCTTACTCCGAAAGATCACTTTCATAGTGCCATTGTATCACTCTCATTCGAGCTTGAGAAGCGGGAAAAACAGTGACTATCCTACCCTCGTCTGACGTGATATAACTATGGAGGAAAAGGCATAATCATAGCATAGCCTTGCAGAAAAGAGAATTTACGATGGAAACACTGACTTTTTTGATTGATGTCGATAATACGTTGCTGGCAAACGATGAGGTGAAAGAGAACGAGAACGAGTATCTGGAGGCAGAACTGGGGCCAGAGCTGACGGAGCGCTACTGGGAACTCTACGAGAAGGCACGCAAAGAGGAAGGGGTGGTAAATATCCCTCTTGCCCTCACATGGCTGCGTGAGACAACACCGCTCTCCGAAATGGATGAGCAGACCTACCGGCACGTCGTCTCCATGTTCGAGAACTACCCATTCTATAAGGCGCTCTACCCCGGCACGCTGAAAACGCTGCGCTATCTGGGCACACTGGGTACAACGGTCATTGTCTCGGATGGCGATAAGTTCTATCAGGCCGAAAAAATTGTGCGTAGTTGCCTGGCGGACGCTGTGGAGGGCCGCGTGCTTATCTACACCCACAAGCAGCAGCATCTTGACGAAGTGCTCAAACTTTACCCCGCCGATCATTACGCAATGATCGACGACAAACCCGATATCCTCGCCGATTCTAAAGCCCTTCTGAATGGTCGCCTGACAACAGTCTTCGTCGAGCAAGGAAAGTACGCGCGTATGCCGAAGCCGCCCAACTTTCACCCGGACATTGCCGTAGCACATATCGCTGACCTGCAACACTACACGAAAGAACAGTTTCTCCAGGCCGATAAGTAATGATAGCCGTCGTAGAACTTCATAGCATACAAGCATTTGTTTTCGCCGCGTAAAATCGTTATACTTAACAGGGCCAACCTGTTGGATAACACAAAGAAAGCTAAGGAGATTTTTTCACCATGCGCTATCACATTCGCGAACGGGCATGGAGCCTGACGGAGGCGTTTGTCGTGCGCGACGACGCTGGCAACCCGGTTTTTGAGATACGCGGCAAATTCTTCCACATCGGCGACGACCTTGTGATGTATGATCGCTATAGCGGGCAGGCACTGGTAGAGATCAAGCAGCGCGTACTCTCGCTGCTGCCCCATTACGAGATCTACCGCAACGGCCAGGTCTGGGCGAGCATCCACGAACAGTTCAAGCTCTTTGGTGAAGGTTTTAAGGTCGAGGGCGCTAACGGGATGGTGTTCCATGTCAATGGCGATATCTGGCGCTGGAATTTTACTGTCACCGATGCCTATGGCAACCTGCTCGCGCAGATAGGTCGCCAGTTCTCCATCTTCCGCGACAGCTACGCCATCGACGTGGCTCCCGGTGTCGATGCTCCCTTCATCATCGCCCTCGCGGTGGTAATTGAGATGGTCAAAGAGCACCACGAGAAGAAAGAAGAGCATCACACCTGGTAGCCGCTACAAACGTTCCGTGTCGGACCGGCTCAATCATGCACGAGCCAGGCGGACACGGAACGTTTTGATCTCAAAGGGCCGCACCTGGAAAGCGAGCCGGTTGCCTGTGTACTCCACATCCCCGCTCGGCTCTTCGAGCAGGTCGCATTCCTCAGCCGAGAGAACCCTGGTCGCGAAGCAGATTGAGCCATGGCCGCGCTGATTGTGGGCTTCGTACAGGCGCACAATCAGGCCGTCGCCGTTCTCGGCAGGCTTCACCGTCTCCACCACGATATGCCCGCAGTCCGTACTAACGAACGAAGCCCAGCTTTCACGCTCCGCCCGTGTTTGCTCACTCGTTCCCTCGCCATTGATGGCCGCTACCGGCACGTTGAGTTCGTAGGCACGCCGCACCACCTCTGCTTCGCGCCAGTCTCCCAGGTGGGGCAGCAGGCTGTAGGTGAAGCGGTGCAAGCCCTGATCGGCCTCTGGATCGGGCGAAATGCCAGATTTGAGCAGCGTCAGTCGCATCACGTTGTCATGGATATCGTAGCCGTATTTGCTATCATTGAGCAAGCTCACGCCGTAGCCGCCTTCGCTCAGGTCGGCCCAACGATGCGCGGCTACTTCGAAACGCGCCACATCCCACGAGGTGTTGCGGTGCGTAGGCCGCTCGATACTGCCAAACTGAATTTCATAGGTAGCGCGCGAGCTGTTGATCGCCACCGGAAAGGCCGCTTTCAGCAAGATCTGGTGCTCGTGCCAGTCGATCTCGGTGGCGAAGTCGATGCGCGGCGAACTGCGCCAAAGCGAGATGCGCTGGCGAATGCGCGACGACAGGAATGGGCGCAGCACTTCGACTGTGATACGTACCGGTCCTTGCTCGATCAGCCGCACCGACGCTGCCTCGCGCAGGGGATATGCCTTCTCCTCGTAAAAGATATCGATATCCCAGGCATCATACGTCAGCGGGCGATCCTCGAAGGCCACCAGTTGATTGCCCGTCTGCCCTGCTGCCAGCACCTCGCGCTCCGCTCGCTTATCATAGAGGCGACTGATCTCTCCACTGCCATCAAGGGCAAGTACATAGTAATCGTTTTGCATGGTAATCAGACCATCGTTGCCTGTTTCGGCGTAGCAGGCACCCTCAGTCCTGTTCTTACCATCGACCAGATCAGCATCGTCGACCACCAGCGTGCCGCTTGATGGGAGTCGCATGCCGTCCACCAGCAGCAGTTTCTCGCCATCCCAGCCAGTGATCTGCTGCTTGCCCTTTGCTCCTGGCACACTCTTGGCTGCCAGCATCAAGGGGTCGCTGCGCTCCCAGGGGAGTGTGTTCAGCAACATCACCTGCTGGTTGCTCACGCCCAACTCGCGGCGCAGCACGGCCAGCGCTTCGTCCCGTATCTCTTCGCCGATAGCGCGTACCTGCGCGTAGATGCGCCCGGTATCCTCGTAGACCTCGTGGATGGAGGAGCCGGGGAGTACATCGTGGAACTGGTTGAGCAAGATGAGCCGCCAGCCCTCGTTGAGCTGTTCCTGCAGCGAAGGCATGCCATAGAGGCTGGCCCAGGAATTGAGCAGTTCTACGTCGCGATAGAGCTGTTCGGAGCGGCGGTTGGCCTGCTTGTTGCGCGCCTGCGAGGTGTAGGTTCCCCGGTGATATTCCAGGTAGAGTTCGCCCACCCACGTCGGCAGGTGGGGATTATTCCAGACGCGCTCGTAGAGCTCCTCAAAGTAGGTATCAGCGCGCCCCATACTCACTGTCGGGAAAGAGGGTAGATCGGCCATCGTCGGAATACTTTCGAGCTGGCTTTCGTCGGGGCCGCCACCACCATCACCCCAGCCACCGAGGTACAGGAGCCGGTCGTTGATATCTTTCTGTCGGTAGTTGGTCCACGTTCCCTCTACGCTCTCTGGACGCAGGGGGCCGTTATAGGTGTAATAGGTCGATCCTGGATTGGCGTCCGGCGCGGTAATGAAGTGCGTCAGGACTTCGGAGCCATCGATGCCGCGCCAGCGGAAGGTGTCATTGGGAAGGCGATTGAACTGGTTCCAGCTAATCTTGGTGGTCATGAAGACGGGAATATTCGCTGCGCGCATGATCTGTGGCATGGCTGCGCTATAGCCGAAGACATCGGGCAGCCAGATCATCTTCGGCGTAATGCCAAACTCCCGCTTCGTGAAGAGCGTCCCCTGCATGATCTGTCGCACCAGCGATTCGCCAGAGGTCAGGTTGCAATCTGGCTCGACCCACATGGCACCCACCAGCTCAAAGCGTCCCTCGGCCACGCGCTCTTTCACTCGCGCAAATATCTCCGGCGCGTCCTCTTTGAGCCATTGTAACAACTGCGGCTGGCTCTGGCTGTAGTGGAAGAAAGGATAGCGTTCCATCAACGCCAGCACGTTAGAGACTGTATGGGCGATCTTTTGCCGCGTGCGCCAGTAGGGCCACTGCCAGGCCACGTCGAGGTGCGCGTGTCCGCTGACGAGCACGTGCGGACGCCCGCCGCCGATCAATCCAGCGGTCAGGTGCGTTTGCAGGTACTCCAACGCCTGCGTGGCAGAATGACGGAAAGCTTCACTCTGCCAGCCTTCTCGCAAATCGAGCATAGTATACGCCGTGTTGAGCCGTTCCAGCAGGACGTGATGCGCGATATCCTGCTCCCGCAAGGCCAGACTGACATCCAGCACCGTCTGCATCTTGTGATAGAGTTTCCAGACAGCTTCGTGCCGTCTCTGCACGGTCAGCCCCCTGAAGGGCATGGGGTTGCGGGTATAGACCTGAATCGTCAACTCGTGTATCCGACCATCACAGGCCCAGGCGGGCAGGAGTAATTTGCGGTGCGCCCAGTCAAAGCCGCCAATAGCGCGCCCATCCAGAAAAGCCGTAGCTTCCAGGACGCGCAGCAGGCTATCTTCCGGTGGCACATCCCAGTGCAATTGCAGAACGACTGGCGGCTCCACCATCTCCTCCGGCACCTGTAGCGTTGTCGCCAGCCAGTTTGTGCCGTGCGTCACCCCCCACAACTGGCCCGCTTCAACCGGCGCCCACAGCCGGTCGCCGCTGAGAGGCGGGGGCGCCATTGGCCCTGACGCTGACGTTACAAAGACGGGGGAGAGAAAGATGGGGACGTCTTCAGCGGCCAGAGCCATTTCGGCAAGACGCGCCCGGAGTTTCTGTACAGTTAGAGGCATATGTTTTTTCTATCGCTTTCTGTATGATATATTAGCCTGGAAGTATCTTCCAACTTTTTACTTATCTTGTAGTATAAAAGCCTGAGCAGGCAGGGTCAAGCACAACATACGCGCTCCATGAGAGAATTCGGATGCTTCCCTTTAATAGCAGGGCTAATAGTGACGCTGGAAAGGACGAGGTGCATCACCTGAGTGGTGGTCGCCTTCCGATAAAGAGGCATTTGAGTCAGGAAACGCCCCCCAACATGTAAAAAATTCAGTGGACAGGTGTGTTATCCTTTAATGGAGTTATTTCCGCAAAGGAAGTGAGGAGAGCTTTGAAATGACTGCTGAACATGATCGATTAGAAGAGAACCGGCAACGTATCGTGAACTGGAAACGCTGGGGGCCGTATGTGAGCGAACGGCAGTGGGGAACAGTGCGCGAGGACTATAGCCCTGATGGAAGAGCCTGGGATTACTTGCCGCACGACCAGGCGCGCTCCAAAGCCTATCGCTGGGGAGAGGATGGTATCTCCGGCCTCTGTGACCGCCATCAGTACATCTGCTTCGCCCCGGCATTCTGGAACGGACATGATCCCATTTTGAAAGAGCGTCTCTTTGGCCTGAATGGCGAAGAGGGCAATCATGGTGAAGATGTCAAAGAATATTATTACTACCTCGATAACACTCCTACCCATAGCTATATGAAATCACTGTATAAATACCCGCACGCTGCTTATCCCTATAACGAGCTTGTGGAGATAAATCGCCGACGCACCCGTAACGACCCCGAATACGAATTGATCGATACCGGTGTCTTTGATGAAGATCGTTACTTTGATGTTTTCATCGAATATGCGAAAGCCAGCCCCGAAGATATCCTCATCCGCTTCACCGTCATCAATCGCGGCCCTGACACGGCTGAACTTGATTTACTGCCCACTCTCTGGTTTCGCAATACCTGGTCATGGAATTTTAACTCGCCGCGTCCTGCGTTAAGCCACTACAACTTGCAGGTACCCCCGGTCTCCAACCCGTATACAGTCATCAAAGCTGAGCAAGAATACTATGGTGAACGCTGGCTGTACTGTGAGGGGGATCCGACGCTGCTCTTCACCGAAAACGAGACCAACATGCAGCGGCTCTATAACGTGCCGAACGCCAGTCCTTACGTCAAGGACAGCATTGAAGCCTACATCGTGCATGGCAGGCAGGATGCGGTGAACCCGGCACAGGTCGGCACCAAAGTCGCGGCCCACTATCACCTGACGCTGGCTGCGGGCAAGACCCGCACTATTCAGTTGCGCTTGAGCGATCGCGCCCCGGACAATCTGCTCCCCTTTGGGGAGACGTTCGAGGAAATATTCAAGCAGCGCAAGCAGGAAGCAGACGAGTTTTATGCGGCGGTCATTCCCCCCAGCCTCTCAGAAGACGCGGCCAACGTACAGCGACAGGCTTTCGCGGGCATGCTGTGGAGCAAGCAATTCTATTACTATGATGTCAAAACCTGGCTGGCGGGCGATCCAGCTCAGCCGCCTCCGCCGCCGGAACGTCTTCATGGGCGCAACCACGAGTGGATGCACCTCTATAACGCGGATGTTATATCGATGCCCGATAACTGGGAATATCCCTGGTACGCCGCCTGGGACTGGGCCTTCCACTGCACTACCTTCGCTATCATCGACCCCGACTTCGCCAAAGAGCAGTTGATCCTGCTGTTGCGCGAGTGGTACATGCATCCCAACGGACAATTGCCTGCCTACGAATGGGCCTTCAGCGATGTCAATCCGCCCGTGCATGCCCTGGCTGCCTATCGCGTCTATCAGATTGAAAAGCAGATGACCGGCAAGGGAGACCGCGATTTCCTGGAGAAAGTCTTTCATAAGCTCCTGCTCAACTTCACATGGTGGGTGAACCGCAAGGACCCCGAAGGACAGAACGTCTTCGAGGGCGGCTTCCTCGGGCTGGACAATATCGGCGTCTTTGATCGCAACCTCATGCTTCCCAATGGCAGCCACCTTGAACAGTCGGACGGCACAAGCTGGATGGGCATGTATTGCCTGAACATGCTGACCATCGCCCTGGAACTGGCACGAACCGAGCAAGCTTACGACGACATCGCCAGCAAATTCTTCGAGCACTTTATCTACATTGCCCACGCCATGAACGACCTCGGCCCGGAAGGTCTCGAACTCTGGGATGAACAGCTCGGTTTCTACTGCGACGTGCTGCATAACGGAAATGGAACACACCTCCCTCTGCGTATTCACTCAATGGTCGGCCTCATTCCCCTCTTTGCCGTCTCCATTCTCGAATTTGATCTCCTGGATACCCTACCCGCCTTCAAACGGCGCATGCAGTGGTTCATTGATAATTATGCCGACATCTACGAACATATCGAAGTTGCCCCGGAAGAGGGCGACAAAGAGCACATGCTGCTCGCCCTCGTCAACCACAGGAGATTGCCGCGTGTCCTGAAGCTCATGCTCGATGAGAGCGAGTTTCTTTCCGATTACGGCCTGCGCAGCCTTTCGCGCTACCACAAAGATCACCCGTACAGTATAGAAATCGGAGGTATTGAGCACACTATTGACTACGAACCGGCTGAGTCGACGACGGGGCTTTTCGGGGGCAATTCTAACTGGCGCGGACCCATCTGGTTCCCCCTCAACTACCTCGTTATCGCCTCGCTGCACACCTTCTACCACTTCTACGGCGATGATTTCAAGGTGGAGTTTCCCACGGGTTCAGGCAACTTCTTTACGCTGGAGGAGGTGGCCGGTCGCCTTTCACACCGCCTGACGCACATCTTCCTGCGCGACGACAATGGACGCCGCGCTGTGCATGGCGGCGTCGAGAAGTTCCAGCAGGATCCAAACTGGCGGGATTTGCTGCTGTTCTACGAGTACTTTCACGGCGACAACGGCGCTGGCCTCGGCGCAAGCCACCAGACGGGCTGGACCGGCCTCGTCGCCAATCTGCTCTACGAAAGCGGCGAATACGGCGGCGACCTGCTGCTCTATGGACAAAAGAAGGAAGACGCCCTCACTCTGCGTTCCGGGCAGAGGCAAGAAGATGTCCTGAAATCGTAATTTCGTACACAGGGGAAGATACAAACAACAAAAAGCTATGGAAGAATCTGGACGCGCGCAGTTGATCTTGAGCGCCCGTGCTCAAGATCAACTCCTGCAAGATGTATACAATAGATCAGATATAGAGGCGTGCGGACTGCTGACGGGTGCGGTTGACGCGCAGGGCAACTGGCAGGTCGATGAGGCACACCCGCTGCGCAACATCCACCAATCTCCGGTCTATTTCGAGTTCGCTGCTGAAGAGTTGCTCATGTTTGAACTTGAGCATCCAGGAGAGGTTATCGGAGTGTACCACAGCCACCCGACGGGCTTTCCCACAGCCAGCGCTACAGACCGGCAAAATATGCAGCGTGTCAACGTAGAGCAGCAGATTCCCTGGGCATGGCTCATTATCTGCGGCCCTTTTTCCGCCAGCCATTTTCCTTACGCAGAGCAGCTTGCACATCATTCTCTCATAGCCTATCATCACTATGCTTCGGGGGGATTACAGCATCTGCGCGTTCTCTTGAGAGAGAGCACCGGCACAACGAAAAAAACGCCCGATTCCTACCGGGACATTCAGGCAAAAGGCTGGTCATCTGTTGCTGAATAGGTTATAATGGACGCGAATATGCACGATGGAGCCACGCTTTCAAAAGAGCACGGATAGGTGCGCATAGAACAAGCGTGAGAAATAGACCAGGAAGAGGATCTGACGATGAAATGCCCGAAGTGCGGAAATGAGGTCGGCCCGGATGAGGCGTTCTGCGGACAATGTGGAACACCGAATATGCCCCCGGCACGCCCAACCGAGATGGTGAATACTCCTTCACCGCGCAGCGGCTATTTAAATACCCGTAATATGCAGGGAACAGGCGTACCCGGCACAACGGGAGCACAGGGAACGCCTGGAACGCCATCGCAAAATGGCGCGTTTCCCGCTGATAATTCCGCCCTTATACCCCCGACACAACCATATCAGAGCATGTCATCGCCTCCGGGCAGCCCTCTCATGCCAGCAAACGCCGCACCTGTTCAGCAACCATCGCCAGCATGGCCCACGCCCCTCCAACAACCGACAAGCTTTTATCAGGACGCAACCGAAGCGATGCCATCGATGGCGCCAGGCAGCGGGCAAAACTATCCAGGAGCATACCCATCGCAGAACTTTCCCGGCATTCCCATGCAGGGAGCTTATCCGGGAACAGGGCAGCTCGGCTCGCAGGCGCAGGCGCAGCCATTCCAGACGGGACAGCCAGCGCCCTATAACGGCGTGTCTTATTCGCCACTACCCGGCTTTGCACCCGGTCAGGGATATACAGGGCAATCGAAGCTCACTCCGCCGCCACAAAAACAAACCAGCACGGCACTGATTATCGCCTGCGTCTTTCTGGTGATCGCTCTGCTTGCCGCCGTCGCCTTCGGCACGCTCTACCTGACTCGCCGTTCCTCCCCAAAGGTGGCTATCACGCCCACTGTCGCGCCTACCGCCGCGCCATCACCAACAGTCATACCCAGCCCGACACCCACACTCGCACCGTCACCCACGCCGACAACGGCACCGTCACCGACAGTAGTGCCTACGCCGACGCCTGATCCGGGCTTTATATGGTGTGATACCACCTGCACCAGCAACGGCTATCTTGTCGAGTATCCGTCTGGCTGGCAACAGGGTCAGACAACCGATGCCACAGGCGTACAGTTTGCCAATCCGGCACAGACAGACGAATTTGCCGCCTTCAAGTCGCCCGGCGTCACCAGCAGTTCGGCCAGTCAGCTTGTCGCCAACGACCTGCAAACGAATTACAGCACCAAACCGGGTTACCAGGTGACAACGCCCGCGTCGGCTTCTGCCACAACGACCATCGGAGGCGAAACCTGGACATATGAGATTGCAACGTACCAGAATCCAGAGCAAAACAATACGATGGAGCAAATAACGGTATACGCGACCGTCCACCAGGGCAAGGCATATATCATTGAATTGCAAGCGCCTCAAAATCTGTACGATACCGTCAATCAGCAATACTTTACGCCGATGCTGAACCGTTTCCAGTTCTTTCAATCCCAAACTGGCAGCCTTACCTTTCCAGATATCGCACAGGTAGATTATCATGGAAATTGATCAGCTCCAGGGTTTTTCAGTAGTCCTTAGTTGGGAAACCCAACATCCTGGTCTGGAGGCATGGTGAAAAAATCACTTGTTGTGCTGGTCTTCATCAGTGGCATGACCAGCCTCGCGCTTGAAATGTGCGCCTCCCGCCTGCTGGGAGCATTTTTTGGAACCTCTCTTTTCATCTGGGCCGGTCTTATCGGTTTAATCTTGATCTATCTCACCGTCGGCTACTTCCTGGGAGGGCGCATCGCCGATCGCCATCCCTCACCACAACTCCTTTGTATTATCACCGCTGTGGCGGCGCTTTCTATCTCGCTGCTGCCATTCGTGAGCCAGGGTGTGCTCACCTGGTCTATTACCGCCATCGAGCAGGTTTCGGTCAGTGTCTTCTTAAGTTCGCTCTTCGGCGCGATTCTGCTCTTCGCGATCCCTGTCACACTGCTCGGCCTTGTCTCACCTTTCGCCGTCCGGCTGGTCACAAAAGAAGTGAGGCAGAGCGGGCGTTCAAGCGGCTCCCTCTACGCTATCTCAACGCTGGGCAGCATCCTGGGCGCGTTCTTGCCGGTGCTCTGGCTTATCCCCACCTTCGGGGTACGCCGCACGCTGCTCATCCTCGGTGCGTTGCTCTTCGCGGCCTCGCTCTGGGGTATACAATGGCGCTGGCGGCCCGCCTTCCTGCTCGTCCTCCTGGCGGTAGCGATTCCACTGGGACCACTTAAAGACGTCCCCGGGCTGATCTACGAAAAGGAATCGCTCTACAACTACATTCAGGTGGTGCAACTCCCCGATGGGACACGCGAATTGATGCTCAACGAGGGTGATGCCATCCACTCCATCTATTATCCCAATCCCAATCAAGTTCTCACCGGCTGGTACTGGGACTATTTCCTGTCTGCGCCCTACTTCAATCCGGGCTTCAAGCCGCAGCAATTGCACCGCGTCGGCATTATCGGCCTCGCCGCAGGCACAATTGCCCACGAGTTCACAGCGGTGTACGGCCCGGTTCCCATTGATGGCGTGGAGATTGACCCATCTATCATCAGCGTAGGGCGGAAATACTTCAATATGAATGAACCCAACCTGCACGTCTATATCCAGGACGGGCGCACTTTTATCGATACAACACACGAGACATATGATGTCATCGCCGTCGATGCCTATCAGCAGCCATATATTCCTTTTCAACTCACTACGCGTGAGTTCTTCGAAGCCATCCGTTCGCACCTGTCATCAACAGGCGTGGTTGTCCTCAATACGGGGCATACCGCGCACGATTATCGCTTAGTGCAGGCTTTCGTGAACACGATGAGCACAGTCTTTCCCAGCGTCTACACGTTCAACGTACCTGGGACAATCAACACGGAGGTCATGGCGACGGCGCAGCGTACCTCTATCAATACGTTCCGTCATAATATGGAGCAGTTTGCGCCTTCAAGCGTTATGGGCCAGGTCGCAAACGAAGTTCTGCCAGTGGTCACACAGGCACACTCGAACGGCGGTCTTGTCTTTACCGACGATCGCGCCCCCGTCGAACAAATTACCGATCAGTTGCTGATCAACTATCTTACGCAGCCGTAACAGTGGGAATAATGCAGCCCTGATCCGCCATTGGAGGGGAATCCGGAAAAGGTGACAGCGGAGTTGCGCAACACTGTATCTTTCAGTTCGTGCTGAAAGACACAGTGTTGCGCAACTTCATGATAAGCTCTGCATCGTAATGAGCGGTGGAGCGCAGGTTTGTAAAAAGTGGCATGAAACTTTTCATGAACACCTATTGACAAGTGTGAAAAGTTTCATGTATTGTTGGAAATAGAGCAAAGGGAACAAGCAAAGGGAAAGGGAACAGTTTTATGGTGGTAGTAGCAGTTATCGGCGCACAGTGGGGCGACGAAGGTAAAGGGAAGATTGTCGATGAACTGGCGATGAGCGCGGACTATGTCGTGCGTTATCAGGGCGGTAGCAACGCGGGGCATCGCGTGGTACACGAAAAGGGTGAATTCGCTTTCCGTCTTGTCCCATCGGGCATTCTTTATCCCAATACGACGTGCGTCATTGGCAATGGAGTGGTGGTTGACCCGAAGGGTCTGCTGACGGAAATGGAGGAACTTCAGCAGCAAGGGGTGGATATCTCTCGCCTGCGTATCAGCGAGCGAGCGCATGTGGTCATGCCCTACCATTTCTTACTTGACCGGCTGGAAGAAGAGGCCAGGGGAGCAGACAAGATCGGCAGCACCCAGCGCGGCATCACCCCGGCCTACGTTGATAAACATGCCCGCACGGGTATTCGCATGGCTGACCTGCTCGATGTCGACACCTTCCGCGCCAAACTCTCCACGATCCTCCAGCAGAAAAATCGCATGATAACCCAGATCTACGGCCATCCACCGCTCTCTCTCGAAGAAATCCACGGCGAATACTTCAGCTACGGGCAGAAGCTGCGTCCATATATCGCCGATACCTCCGCTATGCTGCAAGAGGCGCTGTTTGAACACAAAACTATCCTGCTTGAGGGGGCGCAAGGAGCGCTCCTCGATATCGATTTCGGCACCTACCCGTATGTCACATCCTCCTCTACCCTGGCAGGCAACGCCGCCAGTGGAGCAGGCATGCCGCTGCGTTCGATTGATCGCGTCATCGGCGTTTACAAAGCCTACACCACTCGTGTCGGCAGCGGCCCCATGCCGACAGAGTTGTTCGACAGCGCGGGTCAGGAGATGCGCCAGGTGGGGCATGAATACGGCACCAACACCGGCAGAGAACGGCGCTGCGGCTGGTTCGATGCCGTGGCCGGGCGTTTCGTCGCCCAACTGAACGGACTGGATGCCGCCGTCATTACGAAACTCGATGTGCTCGATACCTTCTCCACCATCAAAATCTGCACCGCCTACCAGCTTCACGGCAAAACCATCCACAGCCTGCCCGCCAACCTGAACGATCTGGCGGCCTGCGAACCCGTTTTTGAAGAGATGCCCGGCTGGCAAAGCAGCACGACAGGCATCTGCACCTATGAAGAGCTGCCCGTACAGGCGAAAAACTATCTCAAACGCCTGGAAGAGCTGCTCGAAACGCCGATTGCCATGATTTCGGTCAGTCCGCAGCGCGGCAAAACTATCCAGATACAGGACGTGCTGGCCCCGCCGCAGTACGATGGGCGCTATCCCAGGAATGCTATGCGCTAGCAAGCCGTCTGCCTTTGCCATCCAGATCGCCACTGACGGCAAAACCCCGGAGCAGATTGTGACAGAGATTATGCGCCAGGCGCAGCAGGGATGAGCTGATGCGCTTTGAGGTCGAGCGTGAATGAATCGACAAGCTGAGCGGCGCCGCGCTCATGAGGAGCCGGTACAGCGTAGTACATGCCTTCGAGGGTCTGGGGCGTCACCTCCACGCGCATAAAGCCGTGATGATCGGCGCAATAATTCTCCAACGTCGCCCCCAGTTCGGGAAACTCGTGGGGTACCTGTAACGCTCCTCCATTGGAGTCTTGCTGCATACGGTGCAGGCTAAAGTAGCCACCCGCTCCGGCGACGATGAAGGGGACAGCGCGCCCATTGAGGCTGCACGTGAAGCGCTGGTAGTTGTGAACGTGGCCGCTGAAGATGGCATCCGGTACGCGCCCGGTCTTCTCAATCGCCTGCTCAAGCACCTGCTTCATATACTGGCTGCCTGCGTGAAACTGGTCAACCGAGAAAACTGGATGGTGCATTGCCACAAGCAAAGCCCTGTCGGTCGGAGCGCTTGCCAGCTCGGACTGGAACCACGCGATCTGATCATCGTCCAGCCTGCCGCCTTCCGGCACATTGGTATACAGGCCAATGAAGGTCGCCAGCGGCGTTTCCAGCGTCCAGTACACATTGGGCTGCGTCATGGCGTCGCGGTGAGCATCACCAGCATCCTTTGTGATCTCATATGCCGGGGCGCAGAAATTCGTTACAAACGCATTCAGCGATGGCACAGCATCGCCACCTGCCTCCACATCGCCATCATGATTACCCGGAATAGCAAAGATGGGCAGGGGATAGTGATCATATGGGTCGTAGAACTGGTTATAATAATCAACTCCCTGACCGGTGTAGTAGACGACATCACCCAGATGATAGAAGAAGGCCGGGCGTCCTGTGACATCACCCGCCTGGCAGTCCGCCGTCATGGCGTCCACGACTCCCTGTAGTATCAGAGGGTCTTGAATGGCGCCGGTATCTCCTACAGTGTGAAATACCATCCGTTCGGCAGCGCGCATCGCCGCCAGTTGATCGGCGTGTTGATCCGCATTCAAGACACTCTCAAGTGAGAGATGGTATGGCACCGGCCCCGTCGGCTTTGGCAAGGGCTGAAATGCGAGGTTCGGGTGATCCCCGTGCAGCATATTCGCCACAAAATTCCCAACAGCCGCCAACGGGTTGCCAAAGCTGCGCGGTCGCGGTGAAGAAGGAGGCGTCTGCGATGCCGCATTCTGGTCATCGCTGCTACTGGTCTGCGTATTGCCCGCATTCAAAGGCCGATCCTGATTCTGGTCGCTACCCGTACTATCATTCTGATCATCGGAAAAATTTGACTGATTCTGATCATCATCTGGCATAATAGCTGTTCCTTTCCGATCACAGTCTCTGCGTTTGCTGTATACCTCTGCCATTATACAGTATCTCTGCTATTCTTACCAGATATGTAGACGCCTGTTTTGCCACTTTTCAGCAGATGAATATTTCATTCGAGGATAATTATTCAATTCAACGAGTTATTGGCAGGAAAGACAGGAACAATAGAGGGCACAGGAACATCATTATCGACCAGCACCTTACGCTATGAGTCAAGAGGATAGATTACCGGTAACTCTTCCGCATCCTTTGCCCTGACTCCCGAAATCCTTCTCTTCTCAGGAAAAGAGGCGGGAGAATTGATTTCACCCCAGTGGTCTTTTCGCTATCGCCGAGCCGCTGCGTGGGTACTGTGGTGGGCAAAGTCTCTGCTGTTGCCAGACGAGCAGGCGGCGATCATCTTCCAGACCGGGCAGCGTGACCAGCACGTCTTCTTTGAAGACCGCTCCCAGTTGCTTAGCGGCGCGCTGGCCCTGCGCGAGTTCTCCACTGATATCGCCCTTTTTGAACAGGATGATTTCGCCGCCGATGCGGCAGAACGGGGCGGAATATTCCAGCAGGATGGGCAACGCGGCGACGGCGCGCGCGGTGACAACATCGAAGGCGGCGCGGTATTGCGGTTTGTGAGCCAGTTCCTCGGCGCGTTCGTGCACGGCCTCCACGCCTGTCAGGTGCAGGATATCAATGACGTGGCGCAGGAAGGTGACTTTCTTGCCGGTGGCCTCCAGCAGCACGACCTGCCACTCAGGACGCGCGATTTTGAGGGCAAGACCGGGGAAACCCGCCCCCGTGCCAATGTCGAGCAGATGGGCCTGTGGCTTATCGTAGACCAGCAGCAGCGACAACGAATCGAGGAAGTGCTTGATCTGCACTTCCTCTGGATTCGTGATAGCTGTGAGATTGACGCGGGTATTCCAGTCCAGTAGTTCCTCGCGGTAGCGGAAGAATTGCTCTCGCTGCCGTTCGCTCAGATTGAGGCCAGGCTTTTGCAGGCCCTCCTGAAACACCCTTTCCGCGTCCTCTGTCATCTATTTTACAAACTTTTTCTTACTATTCAGGTAATCGACGAGCAGGTATTCGCCCAGGTTGTTCTTGTCGGCGTAGAACGTGCGCCCGTGGTTGATTTCCGCCATCTGGTTGACAAAGGCCACCATCCAGCGGTCATCTTCCAGCATGAAGGTGTTGATGGTGATGCCTTCACGAGTACAGCGCTGCGCCTCCAGAAGCGCCTGCTTCTCCGCGAAGGGATTGGGCGGGTACGCGAACTGCCAGCCGCCAGCATCCTCTTCATACCAGACGGTGGGGCCGCCGTCGGTAATCATGATGATCTGCTTGTTGACGCCGCTGTGCCGCGAAAGCAACTGGCGCGCCAGCATCAGCCCGTGCGCCATATTGGTGCCGGTGCTGTGGTCATAGCTGCCCATCTCCACCAGTTCGTCGGGCTTGTACTCACGCGCAACGAACGAGAAGCCGACGATGTAGAGATTATCACGCGGGAATTGCGAACGAATCAGGCTCTCAAGAGCGACCGCAACCTTCTTCGCCGCAGGCTGGCAGCCGTTGTAGATCATGCTCATACTCATATCGATCATGAGCACGGTCGACGACTGCGTGGTGAACTCGGTGCGATAAACCTCAAAATCTTCCTTTTGCAGGTCTACCGGCGTGCCGATGCCACGCCGGTGCAGCGCGTTCATCAACGTGCCTTCCAGGTCGAGCAGGAAGGGATCGCCGAATTGATAGGGCTTGCTCTCGTCGGTGCGCTCGCCGCCGACGCCACGAAACGGACTGACGTGCCGCCCGAAGCCATCGCGTTTGAGCTTGTTGAAGATGTCCTGCAGCGCCTTCTGGCCGATCTTGCGAATGCCGCGTGCGGTTAGTTCCCAGCGATTGCCCTTCTTCTGGATGTAGCCAGCCTCTTCCAGCATCTTGATAAGCTCTTTGAGCTGTTCGATCGACTGATACTCTTCGGTGCCGAGCAACTGCTTCACCTTCTCACTGTCGATGAGATCCAGATCATCCAGGCGGCGAGCATCGCGAATTTGCTCCTCCAGACCCTCCATCTGCTGCAACTGGCTCATCATACGCATGGCCTCGTTCATGGGCAGTGTCTCATCGCCCCGGAAGGGGAAGCGCGTGCGAATGTCCTCCATGGGAGCCAGCGCTTCGAGGTTCTGAGCCAGTTCCATCAAATCGAAACGGATACGATCATCGCCCAGAAGCTGTTCCATCAACTGCTCCAACTCCTGGCGCTGCTCAGGTGAGAGGTTATCCAGAATACCCTGCATGGCAGCGGCTTGCATCTGCATCTGCTCGATCAGGTCGTCCAGCGAGTTGACGCCGGGGAAGTAGTCGCCATACTTCTGCATGAAGGAATCGAAGTCAGGTTCTCGTCCCTCTTGCCGGTCGCGCAGCATCTGGTTCAACTCGCGAATCATCTCTTTGAGCCGTGCCATGTCTTCCGGGGTCATGTTTTGCAACGATTGCTGCATGCCCTGGAAGAACTGCTGCATCATCTGCTGTTGCAGGCTGTTCAGCAGTTCCTGGAACTTTTCACGCGCCTCGTCATCCATGAAGTCATATTCGGAGAGACCTTTGATCTGGCCGGGAATATCTTTCGGCAGTTTATCCAGATATTCCTGCTTGCGCTTCGCAATCATTTCCAGCATCTTGCGCATCTGCTCAGGCGAGAGATCGCCATTGCCTTCGTCAGAATCGCCCTGTCGGCCCTGCTGACCTTGCTGACCAGACTGGCCGCTCTGTTGCTGCCCTCCAGCTTGCTGGCTTTGTTGTGCCTGTCGACCTCGCTGACCTTGCTGTTCCTGCTGACCACTTTGCTGGTCTCCAGGCTGCTGACCTTGCTGACCGGATTGATTATCCCGGTTGCCGGGCTGCTGGCCTTCTTGACCCTGCTGAGATGGCCCGTGCTCATCCAGGCGACGCTGGATGCCTTCGCGCTCCAACTGTTTGATCTCCTCAAGCTTCTGGCGCAGGTCATCCATGACTCCAGAGGCCATGTTGTAGCGGTTGAGCTGCTGGTTGCGCTGGTTGCGCATGCGCTCCAGCATCTCGCGCAGGCCCATCGTGCGGCGACCATCGTCGGTACGCACTCCCTCCTGCATCAGGCGGCGCAGTGCCTGTTGCAGGTTGCCGTTTTCCAGGTAGTCATCCGAGAGCGCGTTGAGTATATCGTCGGCGTCCAGTCCTTCGATACGCTGCGTGCCATCCCAGCGAGAATAGCCGTAGCGATTTTTATAAAAACGTTCGAACATGACGCATGTATCCTTTTATCGCCGGTAGCGCACCTTACCGCTGGTTGTCTCTTTGTTGAGACGGCGATTCAAGTGCAGGCCTTCGAGAATGAACTCGACGGCAGACGCAATACTGGCTGGATTTCCACGAGCATGAAGCTTATCAATGGCTTTGCTCAAACCACCAACTTTGGCAAGCTGGTTGACGTACTCCATCGAGGGCATATCGTCGCCCACCTGCACGCTCAGACCGCGCTCGAAACCGGCCACAAGCTGATCAAACTCTCGCGCCTCGAAGTAGTCGCCGAAGACGCTGAGGATGGCATTGTTGAGCAGCTTCTGGATGATACGCTCCTCTTTGACATCGCCAACGGTATCAAGCTCGATTTTGCCACCGGTCGAGGCGATGATGCCCGAAAGGTCGCTCACACGCGGGGCGACATAGCGCTCGCGCAGGCGCAGTGCACGGCGGTAGGCATTGCTGAGCACGTTTTCGTAGTTGGAGATGGAGACACGCACGCTGACGCCGGAACGCTGGCTGATGTCGCTGCTGCGACGCGCCAACTGCGTAAACTCGGCGATCACTTCCTTCATGAACTGTGGGTAGACGACCTCCAGCCCGTCAGCCGGGAAGGGGGTGCTCTCGGCCTCCATGATCTGCATCTCGTGCTCTACCGTGCGAGGATAGTGCGTGCGAATCTCGGAGCCGATGCGGTCTTTTAGCGGCGTGATGATACGACCACGATTGGTGTAGTCCTCCGGGTTGGCGCTGGCAACCACGTAAACATCCAGCGGCAGGCGAATCTTGTAGCCGCGAATCTGTACGTCGCGCTCTTCCATGATGTTCAGCAGGCCCACCTGAATGCGCTCTGCCAGGTCTGGCAGTTCGTTGATACAGAAGATGCCGCGATTCGTGCGCGGAATCATGCCATAGTGGATGGTCAATTCATCGGAGAGATAGCGGCCCTCGGCAACGCGCACGGGATCGACCTCGCCTACAAGGTCGGAGATGGTGATATCCGGCGTTGCCAGCTTCTCGCCATAGCGCCTGTCACGAGGCAGCCAGGCGATCTCTACATTATCTCCAAATTCCTCTATCTTATCGCGACAGGCCTTACAGACGGGGGCGAAGGGACTATCGTTGATCTCACAACCGGCAATGACCGGAACTTCCTCATCCAGCAAATTGACAAGGGCACGAGCCATACGGGTCTTCGCCTGCCCACGTTCGCCCAGGAAGATGATGTCCTGGCACGAGAGAATGGCGTTTTCAATTTGAGGAATAACCGTCTCTTCATAGCCAATAATACCGGGGAAAAGCTCCTCCCCATTCCGAATCTTCTGTATCAGATTTCTCCGCATTTCCTCCTTGACAGGGAGGACCTTATATCCACTTTCACGCAACTCTCCTATTGTGCGTGGTCGAGTACTAATCGTCATTCGGTTTTGTGCTACCTTTCTCGTGGGGCTGGTTTCGTGTGATGCATGCCCTGACAGGGAACTAGGACAATAAAGAACGCTTCCCGCATGATCCACTTGACCAATAACGGGTGGAACCACATTCATTCTACCGCCTCAAGCGAGAAAGCGCAAGGTTCACAAATACCGGCTTTTCCTATCCTTCGCAAGCATTACATGAACTGACTCGGCGAATCAATACAATACGCATCAAGCAGTTAAGATTTCTTAACCTGCATGTGGTACTTTCATACCAATTTTTGAGGTATTCATGCTAACCCCTCGTTTGATTTGTGCTATTCTCTCCATCGAGTGAGGAATACTCACGAGGTTTCAAGAAAAGTTATAGCGTTTCACGGAGTATTTGCGTGAACTCCCTTTGATGAGGAGAAAATAAGCGCGTCGGTAATGAGATCGCGGCGCATATGACGCGCAAGAGAAAGACAAGGTGTCGTAATGCTTCCATATGTATGGTCAGCCGGGCATCCTTATGTCCTGAATACTGATCCGGCAAGCAAACGATACCATGCTGAGGAGGGAAGTACAACATGAAAAGGTCACGACAAAACCCCTTTGGAGGAAAGCCCTATTTGAAACGGCGGCGCAAGATGTCACCGTTGATGCTTATAGGAGGGGTGATTACCATGATGGTGATGATGCTGGTTGCGGGCGCTATTTTCCTTTTGCCACACCTGCAATCCCACGCCGCCTCTGCCGACCCTAATATGAATTGCACGTTAATCGTTCCAGATCAGCCACTGACGGCTCAAGGACTGGCGACGCCTTACCGACTCACTGCCACCAATCCGGCTGACGGCCCTTGTAATGAGTCCAATACTAATCAGAGCGCCTTTGTGCAGGGCGTGATTTACAATCCCACTAAAGGGACATTCAGCGTCTACAACCCTTTGGTTATCGACAAGGGAACGCAACCAGCCGTCTGGCCAACCGTACCTACCCTGCCAAAGGGAGCGGTCGTTGGGATCTGGTTTGGCTTCAACGCCGACAATTTGACGCTGCAGGGGGCACGGAAAGATACTCTGTCTAGTGCGAACTGCGTGAACGGGCTGGGGCAATCCCTCTTCACACAATTTGCCTACTGTAATGCACCGGCTTTCTTCGCAGCCGTCAACCAGGGAATCGCCGCGGGCAGGGTAAAAGTCCCCGCACTGGGTACGGCGAAGGATGGGCAGCCCTGCCCAACGGTACGTGATTTCAGCGTCGTCGACCAGGATCAGAGTGACAACGTGCAGACACAATATCTGGCAAAAGCGGATGGTCAGACGGCACAGTTCACCGCCGCTAACCAGAAGGCATTACCTGATGCGACCGTTATCTCCAATCCCAGTGATAACGCGTTACTCACCGATTTCATAGACCCGGCGCTGGGGTGCCAGTCATGGGAGGCCCCGAACCTCGCCGACAATGGAAACCTGGTTCCAGCACTGGCATTGGACGAGATACAGGCAGCCGCAGATCAGGGCGCGCCGGTCGCGCTGGTACCCCTCAACGATCCAATGACGACAGTTGCATCTGGTAAGAATAACTATCCCAGCCTGGCGAAAACCAATCTCTATCGTGTGGGCGTTGACCAGATTCCGGCAGCCACTGACAGTCAGGCAAGCGGGACAGCTTATTGCCGCAATCTCGTACAAACAGGGATACCGCGCCTACAACTGGATGAGCCGCTGACGACTGTAAGGCCAAGCCCTGATACTGGAGCAGCCAACAACCTCTTTACCTTCCTGGCACAGCGTTTTCAGGCGTCATACACCAATCTGAATTGCCAGCCGCTGCTTCATATGCCAAATCCGGTAACAACGCAAACAAATGCTAATGGCGTTGTCATCTCCGCTACATTCAACGTGAGTAGCTCCTGGCCCACCACGAACTGTTCTGTGAATGGGACAGTTATAGCTGGTTGCAACGGCACTGCCACCATCAATGGCGTGTCCTGCACGTTTACGTTCAATATGCAGGCGAAACAGGTGCAAATTACCTGTCCTGCGGCAAGTCCGCAATAGGCATACGGACACTGCCCATCATCTCAACTGAGAACGGCAAGCGCCGGGAGAAAAGAAATCTTTTCTCCCGGCGCTCTTTTTGCTCTTCGGAACAGGCCTTTCATAGTAAGCATCCCTGCCACCTCTTGACTTTCCATATTAGGGCGTGCTAATATCTGACAAAGTTAGTCGGATATTAGCACACCCTAATTTCCGCTCCGAAACAGTGGATACGCTAACATCACCTGCACGTGTTTTTCCGAGAGGGAACACCAACCTTGCATGGGTGCAGGTCGAAGGAGGTTTCTCTCAAAAATGTCTCGTCAAAGGTTGCTGTCTTCAGTACGGTCCGGCCAACCTGCTTTACGCATGTTGCTGCGCATTTTTCTAATACTTGCAGCAGTAGTGGTAGCAGCCGTACTGCTGTGGCAGGGCATCACAGCATCTGGCAGCCCAAATCCCACGGCTCCGCATACCTCTCCAGGTGTTGCGGTTCTCGATATCGGAGTGCTGGTCTTCCGTGAGGGGCTGGAATGTATCCTCGTGCTTACTGCGATCGTTGCCAGTATGATGGGAGCACATCAACAATATCAGCGCCCGATAGCGGCAGGGGTAGGAGTAGGCGCTGTGGCAACAGTTCTCACCTGGTTTATCGCCGTCGGCATTGTCAATGATCTGACGCAAAGCATTCCGGCGCTAGATGTACAGGCAGCTACCGGGCTGCTTGCGGTGATCGTGCTGCTCATTGTGATGAACTGGTTCTTTCACAAAGTGTACTGGACGGGCTGGATCTCGATGCACAACCGCAAGAAGCGGGAGCTACTCAGCAGCGCAAAGGCACCGGAAACCTCAGCAGCGCGCCTGTTCTGGGGTTTGAGCCTGCTTGGGTTTACCTCGTTTTATCGCGAGGGGGTCGAGGTGGTTCTTTTCCTTCAGAGTTATCGCTTACGACTGGGTGGGACAATTGTGCTGCAAGGCGTTCTGCTGGGACTGCTTTTCACAGCTATCGTTGCGGTTCTGAACTTTGTGGCGCATCGGCGCTTGCCGTATAAAAAGATGCTGGTGGTAACTGGAGTCATGCTAGGGGCAGTACTCCTCATCATGGTTGGCGAGCAGGCGCAAGAGATGCAACTGGCACGTTGGCTTCCCACCACGAGTATCACCCTTCTCCAATGGCTCCCAAATTGGATGGGTACCTGGTTCTCAGTGTTCCCTACAGTCGAGACATTAGTTGCTCAGGGGCTGGCCGCTCTGCTCGTCATTGGTTCCTATTTTCTGGCCCGCGCTCAGGCGGTCTGGTTGCCACGTCGGCGAGGGGAAACAATTGCCCGGCGCCCGGAGTCACCACCAGTGGTCACTAACACCTGACACGTCCCTCTTTCCGTTCTTTGACGACAAGAGAACTGGCATATCTCAGAAACAGGGGGAAAGCGAAGAGCCTTCGTACCGCGATATGATATTGTACGGGAATCTCGCGACTACAGTTACAAACTCGATGAGCCGAGGGAATCTAGCATTTCCCTGATGAAGCCGATGGCGACGGAGAGCCAGTCGAAGGATTGCGTCCAGGCCACCCACTCGCGCTGCGTGGGCCAGCCTGGCCTGTAGCGGGGAATCATCTCTTTGGGCATCACCACAGCCCAGCGCGTTCCTTCGCCGAGACCACCGGGGGTGATGCGCACGGAGAGGTTGAAGACGTTTTCTTCTGGCAGGCGCGCCTTCCAGTCAGGCATGGACTTTAAGAGCGGTTCGCGCCGCCACGCGGTGTAGACAGCAGGGTCTTCGGGCGCTCCGCTTTGCGAACGGCGCAGCGTAATAATCTGTCCTACGACGGCAGAGCGGTCCCACTCAGGGAAACGCAGCCAGACGGAATAGCGATATTCGTCCAGGCCAGCCGAGGCGATGAAGGCGCGATAGCCCTGGCGTTCGATACGCCTCTCCGCATCGCTCTGCCACAGGCTGACCATCGCGTCCAGTCGTTTCTTTTTATCTCCCTCGCTCAGTTTCGCAAAAGGCCCGCTATCAGGCGGAAACCGTTGTTGTTGCATGCAAAGCTCCCAGAGCCGATGGAAAGTACCGTTCCATCCATGTCAGCAGGTCGTCCGCCAACGGGGCGACGAAGGTGGTAAGTTCATTATCGGGGTAGCGGCGCAGCGCAAGTCGGGAGGAGTGGAGAAACTGGCGGCGCAGGGCCGCTTGAGGCGTTTCCGGCGCAGCGGGTGAAGCGTAGACAGGATCACCCACCAGCGCATAGCCCAGAGCCGCGAGATGCGCCCGAATCTGGTGCGTGCGCCCCGTCACCAGCCGCACATCCAGCAAAGCAAAAGCTTCGTCGGCTGCCAGGACGCGCACCACTGTCGCAGCCTGCTGCCCCTCCGGCCCTACAATGCAGCGCCGCCGGTCAAACGGGTCGCGCTGCAGCGGCCCTTCGAGCAACAATTCGTCCTCACCAGCAGTAAAGAGCGAAAAAGATTGCGCTTCCTCGCACTCAAGTTCAATACTGCCCCTGTCGCCTGCATGCCTGCGCTGTACCGTGAACTGTGTGCGAGGACACGCCCACTCCGGCGCTCCCTTCTGCGCGACAGCCAGATAGCGCTTGACAATGCTGTGGTTCTCAAACTGACGCACCAGATGCTTGCGTGCCACTTCCGTTCGCGCCAGCGCGACCACCCCCGATGTATCTTTGTCCAGCCGGTGCAACAGACAGGGGCGCGGCAGCGGACCGTATTCTTTCACATACTGCTCCCGCTGTTTTTCGCGCAGCATCTGCTGGATATGCGCGGGCGCTCCTGCCCACTCCGGTCTATCGGGCAAGAGGGGAGGCTGCCAGCCATCATCACCCTGCCACGCCAGATAGTCTAGTAGAGCATCCCACATCGTTCCATCGGCATGTTTATAGGTGGGATGAATGACCAGCCCCGCTGGTTTATTCACGACCAGCAAGTGATGATCTTGATAGATCACCTGGATTCCTGCAAATTCCATATCTTGAGTATAGAGACGAACAGAGGTGTCGTCAATAGCTTATGGCTATAAGAAATTTAACACGTTGACCTTGACAAACCGGCAATTTTCCGTATACTTTATTTCAGACCGATTGGTCTGTTTACCATGTCCAGCTTATTGTGTGAAAGGAACACTACAAAAGTATGAGCGACGCGCAGAGGAGACGCACGATCACGTGGGAAGACCCGATGGCCCTGGCGCAGGCGGGAAAAACGATGAGTGGCATACAATACCTGCGAGCAATACAGATAGGAGAGCTACCCCCGCCACCCGTCGCGGAACTGATAGGCATGCAGGTAGCAGAAGTCGGTGAGGGACGTGTCGTTTTTACCGCCGAGCCGGCGGAGTATCACTACAACCCGCTTGGCACGGTACATGGTGGGGTAACGGCAACACTGCTGGACTCGGCGCTGGGCTGCACCGTCCAGTCCTTACTGCCAGCCGGGACAGGCTATACAACGCTCGAACTGAAGATCAATTATCTACGCCCGATCACCAGCACAACGGGAACGGTGTATTGCGAGGGGAAAATCATCCACATGGGTGGGCGTATTGCCACCGCCGAAGCTCGTGTGACTGATGCTTCCGGCAAGCTCTACGCCCATGCCACTACAACATGCATTATCCTGCGTTCTTAAAACTACCGGCTATCCTTCTGTTTGAGGAAAGCAGCAGTGGCGAGGCC
The DNA here is from genome assembly GCA_035294125.1 of Ktedonobacteraceae bacterium. Classification (GTDB taxonomy): domain Bacteria; phylum Chloroflexota; class Ktedonobacteria; order Ktedonobacterales; family Ktedonobacteraceae; genus CADDYT01. The sequence goes on from DATGLM010000048.1 coordinate 163,601, forward strand.
GAGCACGATAATCATAAGGGACAGAGCGCCCCAGACGAGCAGCAAATGTTCCGTGGCAGCGGGAACGACCGAGGCTTTATTGACCGAGACGAAAAGCGTACCTTTATAGGAGAAAGAATCGACCCCCAGCTTATCGGCGTGCAAACCAACCGTTGAACCCATACCGGCCATGGCCCAGCGCATAGCAAACAAAGCCCCGATTGCTTGCAGAACAGGCGAATTCAGTTCGAAGATGACGCCAGAGAAAATGACCTGCGGAATGAGCACAATGGGGACAAAGCTCATAGCCCGGTCAGTATTGGGCGCGAGCGCGGAAATGGCAAGGCCTAGCATTAAGCCGGCCAGCGAGGCCAGGGCCATCGTGATATAGATCTCGGCCAGAGGTGGCAAGAAGATGCTCTCTTGCAAAGGGGCCTTCATGTTCACAATATACAGCACAATCGCACTCTGTATAAGGCAGAGAATGCCCAGAATGACAATTTTCGAGAACATGTAGGGCGCAATCCCCAGGTTAACCGCTCGCTCGCGCTTGTAGATAGGCATCTCCTTGACAATCTCGCGCACACCATTGATACAGCCGAAGGTGACTGCGGCAAATGCCATAATGAAGAGCAGCGTCTGGGCATCCGCGCCCGAGTTGGGTTCGATGGCATCATTTAAAATCTGGTTTTTGCTCTTCCCTGTCTGTTGCAGGTAGAATGTTGCCTGCGGCGAGTTCAGCGCATTCACGACGCGCTGGCAGTTAATTGACACGATGGGGCCGCTGGTGGAAAGAATATTTGCCCTGGTCGGACAATCGGCGATGCTGGTTGGAGCGAAGGTGGTTGAGCTGGCCAGGAACCAGAGAATCAGGCCGATGATGGGAGCCTGCAAGAGCAAAATCAGAAGATTGCCAGAATCATTGCTGAGCAGGCGCAGGTAGCGGCGCGAGAGCAGGAAGAATTGTCTGCGGTGATGACCATGCCTGTGCTTCTGAGGAGGCGCATACGGGATCAGTCCCCTCTGCACATCAGACAGTTCCTGTTCAAGCGGCTGCTCAATATATTTTTTATAGTAAGAAGAGTGCTTGAAGCGTTCCTCGACTTCCTGTGGAATTTTCTTATTTTCCTCCGTCGGCTCTATCATTGTGTAAATTTCCGCGAAGTTCTTCGCACCAAAGTAGGTAATTGCCTCCTGCGGCGGTCCATAGAAGGCGAGGCGACCTCCCTGTGCCAGAATACAGACGTAGTCACAAAGATCGATGTTGTAGATGGTGTGTGTCACCAGGACAATGGTATGGCCTTTATCCGCCAGTTCGCGTAAGAGTTCCATCATTCTCAGGTCGAGGCCGGGGTCAAGGCCGGAGGTTGGCTCATCGAGAAAGAAGAGGGCCGGATTTGCCAGCAATTCCAGGGCGATGGAGAGCCGCTTGCGCTCTCCGCCCGAAAGGCTCGAGACCATCCATTTCCGCCTGTGCTGAATACCCACATCTAACAGCACCTCGTGGATGCGTTCCTTGATCTGCGCTTTCGTGAAATCGCTGGGCAGGCGCAACCTTGCTGCATAGTAGAGCGCCTGCTCAACGGTTAAATTTTTGTGGACGATATCATCCTGCGGCACAATGCCGATCTGACGACTGAACTCAGCCATATGCTGGTAAAAATTCTGGCCGTTATAAAGGACAACCCCTTTCGGGGCGGGATTCGTACCATCAAGGGCGTTCATTAGCGTCGATTTGCCAACGCCAGAACCACCGACAACAGCAACCAGTTTGCGCGGTGGAATATCGATAGTTACGTCGTCCAGCAAGATTGTGCGCCTGCGCCCCTTCTCCTCAAGGTGAAGCGCGTCGATACGAATAGCCCCGCTCTCATTTTCCCAGTTCAGTTGATTATCTTGATAGGTGAACTTATAAGGGCCGATACGAATCACATCGCCCGGCTTGAGTATATGATCCGACACGCGCTGCCCATTGACATAGACACGGTTGGTGCTTCCCAGATCAACAATGCGATAACCGCCACGCCTCATTTGCTCGATCCGCGCGTGATGTCCCGAAACTAATGGATGATCCAGAATGATTATATTGTCCGGGTAACGCCCAATAGTAACGACCGGCGTATTCAACGGCACCGGGCGCCCCGGCATCAAGGGCAGCGAACCCTGGTTGCCACCAACCTGCGTAGTTGTCGTCATTCCTTTTTACTCCCTCGTTGGCACGTTTTGTTGTTCGCGATGGTACACTATAGCCTGATAGGTAAGAGCGCGGAGAAAAATGGCGCAACTGGAATATGAGAAAGGAGTTTTTCCCTGCTATCCTTCCAGCGCCATTCAGTACAGCTTTATACTTAGAACACGTATGACTATTAGAAAATGAACACACAGTGAGAGCTTGTTTCACCTCACGGGCGCGCGCTGTTCGTCTCACACATCCAGGCTGTATGAATGTGAGGAAACGAACATAGTGAGTGTTTTCTTTCTATGGCTTCGAGAAAGCGAGCATATCCCTTCACACGAGAGTCTGCCCCAGTTGCATCTCAATCACTTCGACCGTGCCGCAAATCGACTTTCTCGATCTGTCTGTCCTCTTCAGGACAGGCAGGATTATGATAGGTCCAGGGGTCAATCAAGATAATCTTGCCCTCTGGCGTGGTAAATTTGAGGGTGGCATGTTCGAGCCAGGTGATCTGTACACCGCTCAACGGCAAAGCTTGTTGTCCCATAGCTTTCAGGAACTCTCTCTTATGATGGTATCAAGCGCCTTTTCCATTACCTCCACAGGCGGTTCCAGCCCTGTATAAAGCCTGAATTTCAGCGCCCCCTGCCAGAACAGCATACGATCTCCGTAAACAACCGTACATCCTCTCGCCTTTGCCTCTTTGAGCAGCCTTGTTTCCCTCGGCGCGGAGACAATATCCATTACAATCGTCTCTGCCGAGAGCAGGCCCTCTTCCACTAACGATTCATCTACACCCGGCACCATGCCAACCGAAGTAGCATTAATCACAATACGTGCATCCTGTAGTTCCCGTTCCAGGTCGATCAATGTCCCATAGCGGGCACGCGCCGCCTTTGCCAGTGCAGCGGCTGTCTCTTCAGTCCGATTAAGAATAGTGACCTCCGCGCCCGCGGCAGTCAAGGCAACAGTGATGGCCCTGGCCGCTCCACCCGCGCCCAGCAGCACCACTCTCTTTCCGGCAACGCGCGTGACTTCCTGCAGCGCCTTCAGCGCGCCTTTCCCGTCCGTATTCGCCCCAAGCAGCCTCCCCTGCTGATTCACGATGGTATTGACCGCTCCAATGCGCCTCGCATCCTCATCCAGTTCATCAAGGTAGGGTATGATATCAATTTTATAGGGGATCGTCACACCGACAGCTTTGATGCCTAAATGGCGCACCCCCTCCACCGCCTTTTGCAGGTCGTCTACGACTAAGGGGACATAGACATAATTCAGCCCAAGCGCCTCGAAGGCAGCGTTATACATGGCGTACATCTTGCTGGTTCGATACGTCGCTCCAAAGAAGCCTATCAATTGCGTTTCGCCATTAATGCTGCTCATAAGCTCTCAATTCCCTGAGAATCATCTGTACCACCTGCCGACATGTCTCCTCACCGATATTTACTGTGAGATGCGCCAATCTTTTATAGACAGGCGCTCTTTCCCTCAGCAGTTCGTCCAGCGACCTTTCGGGATCATCTGGATATGGGAAGAAGGCGGGAATGCCCTGTGCCAGAATGCGCCTGAGCAGTACGCTCTTCTCGACATTCAAAAAGAGCACTGTTCCCAACCGGGCCAGTATGGCTTGATTTCCCTGTTGTAACGGCGTGCGCCCGCCACAGGCAAAAACGAAGTCACTGGAAGCACGTTCATGCGCCAGATTCAGTAACGCTCGTGCGTCCAGTGCATGAAAATATGCTGCTCCATAGCGCTGAAAAATCTGGCGGAACGAGAGCGATTCGCCTCGCTCCCGACGGTGCATGCTCTCGATTTCGCTATCGGCATCGAGAAATGGCACGTCCAGCGTCTTCGCCAGCATCTTGCCGATAGTTGTTTTACCGCAACCCTTCATACCGATAAGAATCATCCTCATGCTTACTCTTCCACCAGTTCAAACTGTGCGCCAACGTTTATCATGTCCGGGATAAAATTCTCGAATGATTTTTCTACCATCTGGGCGTCGGAAATAAGCGTCTCTCCTTCGACCTGCATAGCAGCGAGGGCGAACGATAAGACCATGCGGTGATCGTAGTAGCCATCAATTTGTGCCGCGTGCAGCTTCCATGTGCCATCCTGATCGATAATCAGCCCATCCTCTTTCTCAATCACCTTCGCCCCCATCTTCGCCAGCTCTCTGCGCACGGCAGCAATGCGATCACACTCCTTCCAGCGTGCCGTCAGAGCGTTTTTGATGACCGTTTTGCCCTTCGCGAAGCAGGCAGCAATGGCTATCGTTGGCACCTGGTCCGGCAGATCGTTCATATCGACCTCAACGCCATGTAGCTCGCTTGTCCTGGCCGTGAGCGCATCGCCATCGATGGTGATATCGGCTCCCATGTCGCGCAGCAGGGCAATCACCTGCCTGTCACCGTAGGGGTCTTCCCAGTTCATGCCACGCACCGTGATCTCTGAAGCGGGTGTGAGGATGGCCGCGAGCAAGGGATAGGCAGGAGCAGACCATTCGAGCGGGATTTCCACGTCAAATGCTTGAGGAGGATTGTTGCCCGGAAAGATGTAATGCTCATACCTGTGAGCGACGTTTTCGTAGCGCAGGCCGACTTTGCGGAACCAGTAGAGCAACAGGTCAATGTAGGCGCGTTCGCCGGGATTGCGGACGAAGATTTCCACCGGCTTCTGCGAGAAGGCCGAGGCCAGCAGGACACTGAACACGGGCTGGCAGCCGACCCCATCCATGTGCGCGACGCCGCCGTCCACCTTGCCTTTGATCACCAGCGGAGCCATGCCATCATTTTTGGTGGAAATAAGCTGCACGCCCAACTCCTCGAAAGGCTCAAATAGATTGCTTGAGATTTTGCGCAGCGTGCGAATGGATTCATCGCCTGTAATCACCGACCAGCCGGGGCAGGCGGCAGCAACGCCCGCCACGAAGAAAAGCATGGTTCCCGAATTGTTGACATTGATGATATCGGCAGGCGTTTGTAAGCGACCTCCCACGCCTTCAACGCGAAACACGCCCGGTTCGGTTTCCTCAATCTTCGCGCCATACATGCGCATGGCCTTGACCGCTTCATGCCAGTCGCCGCTGAGCTTGGGATTTCTGACAAAAGAGGTGCCATCCGCGAGCGAGGCCAGGATAAGCGCACGAAACGAATGCGTTTTACTGCGCGGCATGCGCACCTCGCCGCGCAAACCGCGACTTTTTCTGACTTTCAAAAAATGATTTGTGTTCGGCATCAGTGTTAACGCACCCCTAAGTAATTGATAAGCCTGGTCAGCGCCTGCTCGTAGCTCTGTTCCTTGAGTCCAACAACCTGATCGATACGCACATCTTCAAGTACATTGACCGCTTTATTCACGCCCGTTTTGTTGATATCCGACATATGGACCTCAATCACCGGCTTGCCCAGATCGATCAGCGCCTGCCTGAGACTGTAGCCATAGCGCACCAGCGCGCCGGGATTGATAATTACCCCATTGGCGGCACGCGATGATTCCATCTGTAGAAAGTCGATAATAGCCCCTTCGTGGTTAGATTGAAAGAATTCGAGATTGCATCCGAACTCTCCGGCAATCCTGCTCAACCGATCATTAATCTCGGTCATGGTCACTGTCCCATATTTTGCCGGGTCTCGTTTGCCCAGAAGATTGAGATTGGGGCCATGGATGACCAGTATTTTCATTGGCATTTCACATCTCCTTTGCCTCCGGTTACCGGCGTGGCGAAGTCAATTCTCCCGAAGCTCTCTCACCGCCAGGGTGTCACAGACCATAGTAACTGCGTTCAAAGAATACCACGATTGATCGCAAGAGACAACAAGTTTGCTCCCAATTCAGCATGAAACAACGCCTTTTCTATGAGCGTGATGAACATAAGAGGAAAGATGAGGCGGCACACTACCCGGAGAGCTGGCAAGAGATCTTCCATCTGCACCTGCAACAACCACAGCACCGCTCACAATGGTAAACCATTCAATAGGTGAGCAGCGTCCCTATAACCATGTTCCAGAAACGGGGGACATCGAGACCGTAGCCGACGCGGGCGTTGTGCGGCTGACCGGTAACACCGTAGACATCACAGACGGTGCGGCCAGCCGTTAGTTCGCTCTGTGTCTCGATCTCGATATGCATCTCGCGTGCCCGCAGGATATCCGGCGCAATAATGGCGGCCACGGCGCACGGGTCATGCACGGGCGGAGACTCGAAGCCGAATTCTCTTAGATATGTATCGCGAAAGAAGCTGAGCAGGTCAGCGGCGAAGCTCGCCACGGGACGATGAGCTGAACGCAGGCGCTCAAGCACTTCTGGAGTTGCCAGTGCCTGGTGTGTGACTTCAAGCGTGGAGACGGTAATGGGGCGGCCAGAGGCAAAGACGATGGCGGCAGCTTCCGGGTCTGCCCAGATATTAAATTCGGCAGAAGGTGTCTTGTTGCCCACTCCAATCGCGCCGCCCATGAGCGAAATAGCCTTGATTCTTGGAATAATCGCCGGTTCGCGGCTCATCGCCATCGCAATATTGGTCAGGGGGCCAGTAGGTACCAGCGTGATATCGCTGTCCGAGCGCATCAGAAGATCAATAATAAGATCAACACCATGGATATCTACCGCTTCGATATCCGGTTCGGGAATATCCGGCCCGTCGAGGCCAGATGCGCCGTGAATTTCGGGCGAAAAGCGAGGCGGACGCACAAGCGGGCGATCCATTCCTCTGGCTATAGGAACGTCGCGGATATTTGCCAGTGAGCAGACCTTCAGCGCATTGCGCGTCGTCTTGTCAACCGACTGGTTGCCCGCCACCGTCGTAATGGCTTGCAGCGCAATATCGGGATGATGAGCAGCTAGCAAAATAGCAATCGCGTCATCATGTCCAGGGTCGCAATCAATGATGATTTTGTGCGGCATAGATGTTCCCTCGTTCTCCATGGATTGGAGCGCTATTATCGCGGTTTTTTTATTGACTGGCAGCTTCCTGCGCTCGCGCAAGAATCTCCTCGACCACCGCTGTCTTGGCATCTGCGTAGTTCTGCGTATACTTCCACTTCTGTTGAGCAAGCTTCCGCTTCGTGCTTTCGTAGAGCTGGCGATCAGCTCCATTGCTGCGCAGCCAGTCGCGGAAAAGCAACATTTTGTCAATTTCAGGGCAGCCCCGCGTGAGCACATGGAGGTTGATACCAATATCCGGCCCCCTGAACAGGCGGTGTTCAAACCAGCCTGGCTCCCTGATATGCAGCACATACCCAGCCTCTTCCAGAGCACGAACATAGGATGTCTCATCGGCTGAGTCAGCTACAGCAAGCAGGATATCGATTCTCGGCTTTGCTGCAAGCCCTGGCACCGAAGTTGAACCTACATGCTCAAGCAGCAACACACGCTCACCGAGCGCCGCCCGAATCCGCTCCGCCTCACGCTCAAAAAGCCGGGGCCACATCGGGTCGTAGTCAACGATTTGAATGGCCCCATCCAGTGGCTTAAGCTCACCAACATGGACTGCTTGAAGCTGTTCCTCTGTATATATGATGTTGGAGGCATCTCCTGCCTGCTCCAATAGCTTGTTATTTCCCTCTTCTGTCGTTTTGCCCTCTGTGTCGTTGCTTCCAGACATGTACAACTCCTATCTTTCTATCATTGTGAGCATCGCTGTGTGATAACCATATAGTATCATGTAGAGTATACATACTGTTTCTGGATGGACCGGTCGGTTCACTGGAGAAAAGGGCATAAGACTCTCTGGCCTGTCTCAGTGAGTATCATCGGTTAGCTAATAGCTCCCCTTTTGCTTAACAAATACGGTTTTATCAAACTGAAGGTTAAACTGGCTAATTTTAATGGAGAAGTAAATGTGGAATACATGCAAATTGTGGGAGGAAAGTCCATCAACCTCGATGAATATTTTATTAATAAAATTGTTCGTAATCCGGCCAATAATCCCGTTATAACAATCTTCCATATTATTTTAGCTGCTATTTTATTTTGTGTTTTTGCTATGCTATCGCTCTTACCTGCATATATAGGGATACGTAAGAAAAGTATTATAGTCTCCAGGTAAGAAACTTGTAGAGTCAGGAAGAGAGTCCAGGAGGAATAATGGCTCAATCACTCAATAGCTGGCATGTCAGTCAGGACGCACGCGATGACGAAGCGGCTGATATCCTTTTGCGCGACCCGATCTGGAACAGCTTTGCTCTAGCCGACCTTGAACATCCGCTACGGAATTACAGTCAATTCCCGATGGCGTGGCTGGAAGGAAGCAGTGAACGGGCAATCTGCCTGATCTTGCGTCACCCCATCATTGGAGAGGTAATCTCCCCATCTGGCAGCGAGGAGGGTATAGCCGCCATCTTGAAACAAATAGACCTCCCTGAACATCCGTTGCTTCAGGTACAGAAGAGGCATTTCCCATTGCTCCAGCACTATTATCGACCAGAGACAAACTGGAGAAGCATGTTTCGTATGGCGATTCCCCCTTCATCACAACAAGCTCTCATACAGACATTTACGCCCTCTTCGCCGGTAAGGCAACTGGGCATGGCTGATTTGCCCGCTCTGAAGCGGTTCTATGACCTCTATTCCGAGAACCCGTTCTCTACCGACCTTTTTGCCCGGGCGCTCTTCTTTGGAGTGTATGATGGGCAAGAGCTTATCGCTGCCGGTGGAACGCGTGTCCTCTCACAGACATATCATCTTGCCGTTCTTGGATATGTCCTCACAGCCCCACAAGCTCGCAGACAGGGATTTGCAACCGCTATCACAGCCTCCCTCGTCGCAAAGTTGAGCGCGCAGGGTTTCTCAACCATTGCTCTCAACGTCTTTGCAGACAATAGCCCTGCTATTCGCATCTACCAGCGCCTCGGCTTTCAAAGCCATCATAGACTCTCTACCAGCAAAGGCATACTTGTCCTACCCCTCGACGCCCCTACTCCCTCTTGCTATAATGGACAGTGACGACATCGTTGAACGTGCGAAATAACACTACAGGAGTCTGCTCTTGTCATCGATAACACATGGGAATCTGGTGATTGGACAGTCGGGAGGGGCCACTGCTGTCATTAATGCCAGCCTGGTGGGCGCGGTCGAGGCGGCGCTGACATCTGAGCATGTCGAGGGCATTTTTGGCATGCGCTACGGCATTGAGGGGTTTCTGCGGGAAGATTTGATCGACCTGCGGCAGCAGCCCTCCGATATCTGGCCGCGGTTGCTGCACACGCCATCGGCAGCGCTTGGCACCTGCCGCTATAAGCTGAAGGACGGCGATCTGGAGCGTGCGGTCGAGATCTTGCGGCGCTATAATATTCGCTATATGGCCTATATCGGAGGCAACGATTCGGCGGATACCGCGCATCGACTGGTACAGGCGGCGCAGCGGGCCAACTATGAAATCAATATTATCAGCGTCCCGAAGACCATTGATAACGATTTGCCGTATACCGATCATTGTCCGGGCTATGGTAGCGCGGCCCGCTTCATTGCCTGGGCCACTGTTGATTCGACTATGAACACGATCTCGATCCCTTCTCACTATCCGGTGAAGGTGATTGAGACAATGGGCAGAGATACGGGCTGGCTGGCGGCATCCTCGGCACTGGGGAAATATACGGAGGCAGACCCGCCGCATATCATTTTGGTGCCGGAGCGGCCCTTCAACGCGGAGCGTTTTCTGACGCAGGTTGAAGCGGTCTACCGGCAGCTTGGCTACGTGGTGGTCGTGGTGGCTGAGGCCATGCGCGACGAGCAGGGACAGCCACTGGGCGCTATCGGGCAGGTGGGAGTCGATGCCTTTCATCACCCACTGTTGAGCGGGGCGGCGCAATATCTGGTCAATCTGGTGATAAAGCAGTTGGGTGTGCGGGCGCGTTTCGACAAGCCCGGCGACCTGCAGCGCATGGCCTCGAACAGCATTTCCCCCGTTGACCGGGACGAGGCGTATCTGGTAGGACAGGTAGGGGTACAGGCGCTGCTCAAGGGCGAAAGTGATAAGATGGTAACATTGATACGTCAGACTGATTCAGTCTATCACAACTCGACAGGGCTGGTTGAACTGGCAAAGGTGGCGAACGTGGTCCGTTTCATGCCAGATGAGTTTCTGGATGCAAGTAAGACGATGGTGACCCAGGCGTTTAAGGATTACGCGCAGCCTTTGATCGGAGGCCCGGTGCCCCAGTACCGGACGCTGGAACAGGCAAAGGTAAGGTCGATAAAATGAGCACTTTGAAGCGGGCAATCCTGGTGGTGCTTGATGGCGTGGGCGCGGGAGCTAATCCCGACGCCAGCGCCTATGGAGACGAGGGCGCGAGTTCGCTGGAACACTGCGCGCAGGCCGTCGGCGGCCTCTCATTACCGAATCTCGGCAGTATCGGGATTGGCAATATTACTCCTATTCTGGGAACGCCGCCGGTCGAGCAGGCACGAGGCTCCTACGGGCGCATGGCCGAGTCGGCGGCTGGCAAGGATAGCACAACGGGCCACTGGGAGATGACCGGCGTGGTACTCAAACGCCCCTTGCCGACCTATCCACACGGCTTTCCGCCCGAAGTGATCGAACCCTTCGAGCGCGCCATTGGACGCAAGGTACTCGGCAACAAGGCTGCATCCGGCACCGAGATTATTAAAGAACTGGGCGAAGAGCACCTGCGCACGGCACGACCCATTGTGTACACCTCCGCCGACAGCGTCTTTCAGATCGCCGCCCATCAGGAGGTCATTCCACTTGAGGAACTGTACAGCATGTGTCGCATCGCCCGCGAGCAGTTGACCGGCGATCACGCAGTCGGGCGCGTGATCGCTCGCCCATTCATTGGCACGCCCGGCGCGTTCAAACGCACCGAACATCGGCGTGACTTCTCGCTGCCCCCGCAGGGCACAACGCTGCTCGACCTGCTCAAAGAAAGCGGCAAGGATGTCATTGGCATCGGCAAGATCGAAGACCTCTTCGCCGGTCGCGGCCTGACCGCGCGCGACCATACTGAGACGAACCGTGATGGCATGGCCGCAACGCTGCGCTGGATGGAGCGTGACTTTACGGGCCTGCTTTTCGTAAACTTAGTAGAATTTGATATGCTCTGGGGGCATCGTCGCGATAGCCAGGGCTACGCGCAGGCGCTGCGCGAGGTAGATAACTGGTTCGGGCAGGTACAGCAGAACATGCGACCCGGAGACGCCATTTTCTTCACGGCGGATCACGGTGTTGACCCGACCTATCAGGGGACCGATCACACACGCGAGAGCGTGCCTCTGCTGGCATATGGCGAACCGGTGAAGGCGGGCGTCAATCTCGGCCTGCGCCCGACCTACGCCGATCTGGGGCAGACCCTGGCGCAGGCGTTTGACATAGAGCCACTCATTGCCGGGACGAGCTTTGCACATGAGATAGGACTTGTTTGATGGAGACAAAACAGAATAATACAGGGCAACAGGGGACACTGGTGCTGCGCGGGCCGCGAGTCTTTCTCAGGCGACCCACTATGGCGGACGCGCCGAAGGTCTTCAACTGGGAACGTGACGACGTGGTATGGCGCTATGACCCACACCGTCCATATTCACAGAGTTTACCAGAATTCCTGCCACTATTCGAGCGCAATTACGTGCGCGGCAACGGGCGGCAATTCTGGTTTATCATAGAAGACGAACAACATACTCCTCTTGGGACAATTACTTACTTTAACATCGACTATCGCTCAGGCCACGTAGAGTTAGGATTGGGATTAGGCGAGAAATCGCGCTGGGGGCAAGGCTATGGACCAGAAGCCATTCGCGTGCTGACGCAATACCTGCTTTCATTCCCCCAGATCGCGCGCGTCTACGCGGAAACGGCGCAGGCTAACCACCCGGCCCGCCGCGCCTTCGCCAAAGCCGGTTATACAGAGGTTGGACAAATTTTTGACCCACGCAGCTCAGGCGAACCCTGGGTCCTGCTGGAAATATGGAAGAAAGGATTCCCTCGATGACAACAGACACAACAAATTCACCTGTGAATCCAGGTATTTTCTCAGCTTATGATGTCCGTGGTATTTATGGAGAGACTTTGACCGACGAGGTCGCCTATCGTATCGGGCGAGCCGCTGCGGCATATTTGCAGGTTCCCGAAATCGCAATTGGCCGCGATATGCGCCTCTCATCCCCTCAACTATCGGCAGCGCTCATACGCGGCATCACCGACCAGGGAGTCAACGCGGTTGACCTCGGTATGACAACAACAGATGAACTCTATTTCGCGGTCGGTAAGTTCAACTACCCGGCGGGCGTGATGGTTACTGCATCTCACAATCCAGCGCAGTACAACGGTATGAAATTCTGCCGGGCCGAAGCCTACCCCATCAGCATCGATACCGGGCTGGCGGAGATGCGCGACCTGGCGGTGAGCGGCAATTTTCCGACGCCAGAGCACAAGGGCAAGATGATTCAGCGGGACGTGACCGACGCCTACGTGCAGCACGTGCTCTCATTTATTGACGTGCATGAGGTTAAGCCGCTCAAGGTGGTGGTTGACGCGGGCAACGGCATGGCGGGCATGATTGTCCCCAAAGTGTTCGCGCACCTGCCCTGCGACCTCATTCCCATGTACTTTGAACTGGACGGCAGCTTCCCCAACCACCAGGCCAGCCCGATTGAGCCAGAGAACGTGGCCGACCTACAAAAGAAAGTGGTTGAGACACATGCCGATCTGGGCGCGGCCTTCGATGGTGATGCCGATCGCATGTTCCCCATCGACGAGAAGGGCCAGCGCGTGGATGGCTCGCAGGTGACGGCCCTCGTCGCCAACAACCTGCTGCACAAGCACCCAGGCGCGACCATTCTCCACAACCTCATCGTCTCCAAAAGCGTGCCGGAACTGATCAAGCGGCTGGGCGGCGTTCCGATACGCACGCGTGTTGGACACTCCTTCATCAAGGAGGAGATGCGCCGCACCAATGCCATCTTCGGCGGCGAGCATTCCGGCCATTTCTACTACCGCGACAACTGGTATGCCGACTCCGGCCTGATTTCGCTGCTCATCATCCTGGAACTGATCTCAGTGGAAAACAAGTCACTTTCCGAACTGCTCAGGCCGCTGGACAATCGTTTTCGCAGCGGTGAGATCAATACGCGAGTCAGCGATGTCAGGGCCAGGTTGCAGGCGCTCAAAGAGCACTACGGCTCCAAAGCCCTCTCCGTCGATGATCTGGACGGACTGACCTTCGATTTCGGCAACTGGTGGTTCAATGTGCGCCCATCCAACACCGAGCCATTGCTGCGCCTTAATGTGGAAGCAGACAACGAGCAACTTATGGAAGAGAAACGCGACGAACTGGTCTCGTTTATTCGCAGCTAGAAAAACAGGACAGCAACGACGACACTGAGAGGGGTGCGCCGCATAGCTGCATCCCTCTCAATGTCATCATTGCCGGTAAATAGAAAGAGATACATGTATGACCCAGGCCAGGATTGCCCTGTATGGCTCATGGAAATCGCCTATTACCGCCGATCTCATTATCCGCAGAGGCATTGCTTTTGGAGAAATCGTCCTTGATGAAGGCAATATCTACTGGCAGGAGATGCGCCCGTCAGAAGGTGGGCGTTACGCCATTGTGCGGCAGTCCGCCGATGGCAAGGTGAGCGACCTGCTGCCATTGCCCTTCAATGCACGCACGCGCGTTCATGAATATGGCGGCGGTGCCTTCACTGTGAGCGAGAGTATCATCTACTGCTCCAATTTTGCCGACAATCGCCTCTACCGGCTGATGCCGGATTCCGAGCCGGAGCCGATTACACCCGCAGGGAATATGCGCTACGCCGATTTTGTGGTTGATCGGAGGCGCAACCGGCTCGTTGGCGTGCGCGAAGATCATACGGCAGAGGGACGCGAAGCCGTGAATACACTGGTGAGCGTGCCACTGGACGGCGGCGAGGAGATACAGGTGCTCGTCTCCGGCAACGATTTCTACTCGTCGCCGCGCATCAGCCCTGATGGAGAGAAGCTGGCATGGCTGACGTGGCATCACCCGAATATGCCGTGGAATGGCACGGAACTGTGGGTCGGCGAGTTCACGGCTGATGGGACGATTGCGCGGGCCGAGCGCGTGGCAGGCGGGCCAGACGAATCGATCTTCCAGCCAGCGTGGTCGCCCACGAACGTGCTCCACTTCGCCTCTGACCGCACCGGCTGGTGGAATCTCTATCGCTTAGAGGATGGAAAAGCCAGAAATCTGTGCGAGCTGGAAGCCGAATTTGGCACGCCGCAGTGGGTTTTCGGCATGTCTACCTATGGCTTTGCCTTATCCAACCGCATCATCTGCATCTACACGCAGCAGGGCGTGGATCGCCTGGGCAGCCTCGACACCCGGACAGGAAAACTCACACCCATCGAGACCCCCTACACAACTATTGGAGGGATAAAGGTATCACCCACGCAGGCCGTGTTTCGAGCCGGTTCTCCCACCAGGCCGCTTAGCCTTGTGCGGCTTGATCTCAATTCGCTGCAAACGGAGGTGCTGCGTCGTTCCAGCACGGTTGAGATCGATGCAGGTTATATCTCCGTGCCAGAAACCATAGAGTTTCCAACCGAAAACAAGCTTACCGCCTACGCTTTTTACTATCCACCCAGGAACAAGGATTTCGTCGCGCCGCAGGGCGAACTGCCACCGTTGATCGTCAAGAGCCACGGCGGGCCAACGGGCGTGACGCACAACACGCTCAGCCTGCCCACGCAGTACTGGACGAGTCGCGGCTTCGCAGTGCTGGATGTCAACTATGGCGGCAGCTCTGGCTTTGGGCGCGCCTACCGCCAGCGCCTCGAAGGAAACTGGGGCGTGGTCGACGTGGATGACTGCTTGAATGGAGCACGCCACCTGGTGAGGCGCGGGCAGGTGGATGGCAACCGTATAGCGATTACCGGAGGCAGCGCGGGTGGCTACACAACGCTCAGAGCATTGACCTCACCGACCTCACGCAATGTTTTCAAAGCAGGGTCCAGCCATTTTGGCGTGAGCGATCTGGATGCTTTTGCCCGCGAGACACACAAATTCGAGTCACACTACCTGCACCGTCTCATCGGCCCCTACCCGCAGCGGCGAGACCTCTACCGGCAGCGTTCGCCCATCAACTACCTCGATCAACTCTCCTGCCCGATAATCTTCTTTCAGGGCCTTGACGACAAGATCGTTCCACCTGATCAGGCAGAGTTGATGGTCCATGCCCTGCGCGCAAAGGGCCTGCCCGTCGCCTACATGGCCTTCGAAGGCGAGGGACACGGCTTCCGCAGAGCCGAGAACATCCAACGCACCCTGGAAG
Organism: Ktedonobacteraceae bacterium; assembly: GCA_035294125.1. Taxonomy (GTDB): domain Bacteria; phylum Chloroflexota; class Ktedonobacteria; order Ktedonobacterales; family Ktedonobacteraceae; genus CADDYT01. The sequence goes on from DATGLM010000048.1 coordinate 179,019, forward strand.
CCGAACTCTACTTCTACTCCCGCGTCTTCGGTTTCGAGCTTGCCGACGATGTGGAACCCGCGCAGATCGATAATCTGTAGGACGCAATGCATTGCGCCCTACAGCACTTCCTGCATGGAAGAACATCCTGGAGAGACCGAAGAGGCGGGCAATGGCTTCAGCCTCTGGAAGAATGCATGCGTACCGGGCGTTTTTCCATGCTATGATGTGGTTTATCACTACAGGACGAACATCTGCATAGGGAATGCAGAAGCCGTAGGGGTGATGCCTTGTGCTCGCCCGCGTTCCCTTATCGATGGACCACTGTGGGCGAGCACAAGGCAGCGCCCCTACGGCTTCTCCCTCACCTGCTTTCAGATGTTCACCGTGTAGTTGCTTTGTGGTGAGCCGTTCTGAGAGAGGAAGGCGACGATGATGGTTTTGAGACCGGCGGGTGCGGCGAAGGTGACGCTGCCGGGCGTGCCGGTCTTGTTGGCGTTGAAGCCATAGGGCAGCGTGTTGTCGACGGGGGCGCGATTGCCATCGCTGAGCACGAGACGCACGTAATCGTAGCCGAAGCCAGGTGAGACAGCGACGCCGTTGGGATTGTCCACCAGAAAATGGAGAGTATAGAACTGCTGCCCCGCTTTGCATTGCGCTCCATGATAGTCATAGCGAATGTCGACGCTCACAATGTGATAGGTGAGGGTATAACCCTCAAAGGTGTAGTAAATAGCGAAGTCAGGCCTGGCAGTTCTATCGGCATACTGACTGGCGTCGAACTTGCCACTGAATGGTATTACAACCAACGACTCATCAAGGGCGCTCGATCCTAGCCGGAGCTTCAGCGCGGAAAGCTGCACGTGGGAGGAAACGGGAAAATCGATCCAGCCGGTCGCGCTTGCACCCGGTTTGGGACCGAGAGAGAGGCGCACATTGCTCGGCATGATCGGATTGGTTCCCGCTACCAGCAAGCGGGCATCATCGTAGTACGTGACCTGAATCGTGCCGCTAGTGGGGTTGGCGACGCGCATATTCAGGCGCACCACCGCCTGTCCCATATGGATGTTATCATCGGGAAAAGCAGTCGCGTATTGCGCGTTGACGACGGTGAATTGCAGCCCGGCATAGGGAGCCGTGCGCCCGACATTGAAGGTTGTGACAGGAGCTTGCGCGCTCGGCGGATAGAACAGCGTGAAAAGCCCTTTGAACAGGCCAAGAGAGGCCAGGCTCACCACCACGAGAATGATGACGCCTAATGTGAAGAGTGTCGCCAGCCACAGACGCAATTTTGTTCCGCCTGAGTTTAGAGGTGGAGGTTGCACCACCTTTTTCTCCGCAAGCCTCGGCCTGGACCTGCTGCGTTCGGGCACAACCGAAAGTTTCTTCGACATGAATATTGTTTCTCCCCAAGAAATTTCTAGTCTCTCCAATTTAATCCCTCCATATTGTACCAAGTGGGGTCAATTGCTCATTAGCGGATTATTCTTCCTTGAGGGCAATTCTTGACAGTCCGCTTCTCTAGTGCTAGCATGACCTGAGTAGAAGGTAGAGACAGAAACTGCCGGAATACGTAACGAGAAAATATTTTCAACCATCTCGTTTTCAGGTATCTGCTCTCCTGTAAAGAGCATCTATTCATCAATCTGCGTCTCTTCAATGGTGAAGGGATGAAAGGGAGTACACCTTGAAAATCCACGAATATCAGGCCAAAGATATCATGGCGCGCTATGGCATTCCGATACAGCCGGGAAAAGTAGCGCATACGCCGGAGGAGGCCGAAGAGATTGCCCGCGAGCTTGGCGGGCCAGTTGTGATCAAAGCCCAGGTCTACGTGGGCGGACGTGGGAAAGCCGGTGGCATCCAGTTCGGTGATACGCCGGAACAGGCCCGCGCAGCAGCGCAGCGCGTTCTGGGCATGGACATCAAAGGGCTGACTGTCGAAAAAGTGCTCGTGGTCTCCAAACTGGATATTGCCGAGGAATATTATATGGGCATTATCCTCGACCGCAAGACACAGGCCCCCGTCGTCATGGTCTCCAAAGCGGGTGGCATTGACATCGAAGAGGTAGCGGCCACCACGCCGGAGAAGATTGTGCAACAGCCCATCGATATGCGCTGGGGCCTGCTGCCCTACCAGGCCCGCGACATCGTCGCCCGCGCCGGACTGCCCCACCAGGTCATCGGCAAGGCCGGGGCCATCCTCACCGCGCTGGCGCGGGCCTTTATCGAAAGCGACGCCAGCCTCGCGGAGATCAACCCTCTCGCGCTGACAACTGATAGGCAGATCTGGGCAGCCGATGCCAAGATTTTGCTCGACGACAATGGACTGTTCCGCCACAAAGAATACGCCTCGTGGGCAGAGCCGGAAGAGTCGAATCCCCTGGAATACGAGGCCAAACAGGTAGGTCTGACCTATGTCAAGCTGGATGGCAATGTAGGAATCATCGGCAATGGCGCGGGACTGGTAATGACGACGCTGGATATGGTGGCTCGCGTCGGCGGCAAACCGGCCAACTTCCTCGACATCGGCGGTGGCGCGAAGGCCGAGACGATGTACAAGGCGCTGACCTTTGTGGCGCGTGACCCGGACGTAAAGGGCATTCTGGTCAACATCTTCGGCGGCATCACACGCGGTGAAGAGGTGGCAAAGGGCGTGATTATGGCACAAAAAGAACTGCCGAAGGGCATGCCCATCGTCGTCCGCCTCTCCGGCACTGGCGCTGAAGAGGGCAAGGCTATGCTCAAAGACGCCGGGCTTGACTGGGGAAAAGATATGCGCGAGGGCGCGCAGAAGATTGTCGCAGCGATCAACGCGAAAGAATAGAGGACAACACGTATGAGCATTTTGATAGATGATACGACACGGGTGATCGTGCAGGGCATTACCGGGCGCGAGGGCCAGTATCACACCCGCAATATGAGGGTGGCAGGCACCAACATTGTGGGCGGCGTCACTCCTGGCAAAGGCGGCCAGACCGCCGAGAGCGTGCCGGTCTTCGATACTGTCGAGGAGGCGAAAGCAGCCACCGATGCCAACGCAACCTGCATTTTTGTGCCGCCAGCCGGAGCAGCCGACGCGATTATGGAGGCCACAGCAGCAGATATTCCCCTGATCGTCTGCATCACTGAGGGCATTCCGGTCATCGATATGACGCGCGCCATCCTGGCGGTACATGAACATGGTTCGCGGCTGATCGGCCCGAACTGTCCGGGACTGTGTACGCCGGGCTTTGGCAAAATCGGCATCATCCCCTACTCGATTTTCAAACCGGGGCCGGTCGGCTTCATTTCGCGCTCCGGCACGCTGACCTACGAGGTCGTTTCATTGTTGACAGAGGCGGGCCTGGGCCAGTCCACCTGCATCGGTATTGGCGGCGACCCCATCATCGGCTCGACCTTCGTCGATTATCTCAAGCTCTTCGAGGCCGATCCTGGCACGGAGGCGGTGGTAATGTGCGGCGAGATCGGCGGCAGCGACGAGGAGGATGCGGCAGAATACATCAAGCTAATGAAGAAGCCTGTCGTCGCTTTTATCTCCGGTCGCACAGCCCCTCCGGGAAAGCGCATGGGCCATGCCGGAGCCATCATCTCCGGCAATACCGGCACGGCACAGGGAAAAGTAGCAGCATTGCAAAGCGCAGGCGTCCCCGTTGCCGATACCATCTTCGATATTCCCGGGCTGGTACAAAAGGCCCTCCATACTGTATAATGAGTCCAGATAGAACTGGAAGTAGATGTGGAGTTTATCCACATTGCCGCAGGGGGCAACCTGTCCCCTGCGTTTACTCTCAAAAGAGAATTTTATGACTACTGCTCTCATCTATGATCCGATTTTTCTAGAACATAAGACACCACCGAGGCATCCAGAGAGGCCGCAGCGCGTGGAGGAGGCAATCAAGACGATTGAGACACTGGGCTGGTTGGAACGCGAAGGGCTGGTTCTGCTCTCGCCGCGAGCCGCCACAGAAGACGAACTGGCACTCATTCACGACCGCGACTATATCCAGCAGGTGAAGGAAGCGACGCATAAAGCTGGCGAGCTATATGCCCAGGGCGGAAAAGAATGCCACTTCTTCGCAACCGATACCTATGTCTCCGCGAAATCTTACGAGGCGGCCAGCAAGGCAGCCGGAGCGGGACTGACCGCAATAGATGCGTTGATGCGTGGGGAAATTGATAACGCCTACTGCCTGGTGCGCCCACCAGGCCACCACGCTGTACGGGAAGCAGCGATGGGCTTCTGCCTCTTCAATAACGTCGCCATCGCGGCCAGGTACGCGCTTGAAAAGCACGGACTTGAGCGCGTGATGATTATCGATTACGACGTGCATCACGGCAATGGCACGCAGGAGGCTTTTTACGACGACCCGCGCGTGCTCTACTTTTCGACGCACCAGGCCCCTTTCTATCCCGGCACGGGCCAGTGGGATGAGCGCGGCGAAGGAGCGGGGCTTGGCACGACAATCAATATCCCGCTCCCGGCAACGAGCGGCTTTTCGACCTACGAGCCGGTCTACCGTCAGGTTATGATGAGCGCCGCCGCCCGCTTCGAGCCACAGCTGATCCTCGTTTCGGCTGGCTTCGATGCCCACTGGAACGATCCCATAGGGCAGATGAACCTTTCGACGGCTGGCTTTTTCAGAATCAACGAAATCATTCTCGAAGTCGCGAAGCACCTGTGCAATGGGCGCATCGTCATGGTGCAGGAAGGCGGCTACGATCTGGAGGCTATGAGCGCATGCGTCGCCACCTGCGTTAACCAATTGCTGGGTGATGATGCGGCAGTCGACAGCCTGGGCAAAGCTCGCGATTACCAGTATCGTGTGAATACCGACGTTCTGGTTGCTGAACTGCGCCGTATTCACGGACTGACTGGCTACCGCTGGCGTTTTGGGCCAAAACCGGATATCGAAAAGCTCAGACGCGAGATCAAAGGCCCGGATGCTTGAGGTATTATGCCACGCACATCTGATCGCGACTCCATACGATTACTGACCCCAGGCGACCAGACGCTTGTCGAGCGACTGCTCTATAGCTCCGACTACATCTACCAGCGCTTCACCAGCGATGAGTTGCCTATGCTGCTCAAACACTATCCAGCGCCTGGAATATTCAGCGGCAGCTCGCTGCACAGCTTTCTGCTTTCACAGACAGTCAACCCTCCTACAGCATGGATAGGAGGGTTTGGCGTGAACTGGACGGAGAGCCAGGCTTATCTGAAACATCTTTCCCGCCTGCTCGACGAACTTACCCCGCACCTGCTTGCTCGCGGCGTGCGCTACCTGCACTACTCCGGCAACGATGAGCAGAACGACTGGCTGCGCGAAGTCCTGCTCACGCGCGGATTCTTCCCCTATCGCCAGCTCTACGCCTACGATAAATTCGACTACAACATCCCAACATGGGGCAACCAGCAGGTGAAGGTACGTCCGGTCGAGCGGCGAGATATCCCCAGGTTGCTGGCAATAGAGATGGCTTGCTTTGAGGATTTGTGGCGCTACGATGCTCCTTCATTTGAAGATATCGCGGCCACCCACCCATACTTCATGGTGGCAGAACTGAACAGGCAGGTCGTTGGCTACCAGTTCAATGCGCTCGACGGCGAATACGGCTACCTTGTACGGATCGCCGTCCATCCCTCGGTCAACAGCAAAGGCATCGGAGCACGCCTGATGGCGGAGGCGATTCGCTTTTTCGAGCGCGAGCGCGTCGTGCGCATCATGCTCAATACGCAGAACGACAACACTCACGCACACCGCCTCTATGAATGGTTCGGCTTCGTGCGCATCCCCCAGATCGGCTTCGTCCTGCGCAAACCATTATAGCGACCTCAATCAACCAGACCCAGCAGGCACCAGACATCGAGGGGTGCGGATTTGTTTTTGACGTGTAAGGGGGGCAATTGCGATGCGATGATATGCTGGCGCACGTGCAGAAAGGTAGAATGATTGAGCAGGATGTTATTATCCGAAGCATTCGATTGCAGACGCGAGGCGACATTGACAGCATCGCCGATAGCGGTATAGTTCTGCATGCGACCTTCGGAGCCGAGGTTGCCAACGACAGCGAGGCCGGTGTTGACGCCAAAGCCGAATGAGATATGCTGCTCCTGCGGCTGCGTGCGCTGGTACTCCTGCACGGCCAGTCGCATCTTCCACGCGGCGCGCACTGCTCGCAAAGCGTGGTCTTCCTGCGGCAGGGGCGCGTTGAAGATAGCCATAAGCGCGTCTCCGATAAAGGCTGTCAGGGTGCCTCCTTCATCCCAGATCTCTTTGCCCATGATCTCCAGGTATTTGTTGAGCAAATTCATAACCTGCTCAGGAGACATGCTTTCACTCAAGCGCGTATAGCCACGAATATCGGCAAAGACAATGGAGATTTCCTTCGTTTCGCCGCCCAGTTTCAACGCCCTGGGATCACTGATAAGCTGCTCCACCACCTTTGGATGCACATAACGCCCGAAAATGCGATTGATCTTTCTGATCTCCTCCTGAGAGCGTTTCAGTTCAGTACGATCATCTATCACCAGAGCCATACCGATATGGGTTCCCTGCGGATCACGCAGGGCAGAGACGTAGTAGGTCAGGTTGATCTCCCCGGTGCGCCCGGCAACCTCGCAATCAAGTGAGGTGGGTACAATAGTGCCATGACCGTGCTTCCGCATCGCATCTTCAAGCACCTCAACCAGTTCTAGCTGCGGATATCTGGCAAATACCTGCCGGTAATGTTTGCCGATAGCCTCGCCCGGATGAATTTTCAGAATATTATATGCCGCATTGTTAAACGTAGTGATGATGCCGACAGAATCGGTCGTAATGACCCCGTTAGCAATAGAGGTGAAGATGTTATCCATATACTGCTTATCTTCGTTGATCTGGCGAATCGAGCGGGTCAGGTCAGCGAAGAGACGGGCGTTGTCGATGGCGATGGCGGCCTGATGGCAGAAGGCCAGCAGGAGGTCGCGATACCTGGGACCAAACAGGTCGGTGTTGATACGACTGTCGACGTAGACGGCCCCGATACACTTGTCGCGCACAATTAAAGGCGCGCACATAATGGAGCGAATACCGTAAGCGATGATGCTATGCTGGGCCTTGAGCAGGTCATCGCTCTGCGCGTCGGCGGCAAGCACGGGCTGACGAGTCTGCATCACCTTCTCCACTGTGCTGCGACTGATCTTCAGGTCAAATGCATTCTGCCCGATAGTACGCAAGTGTTTTTTATCGGCGCTGATTTCACGAGCAATGGTGAATTCGAGTTCTCCGCTTTCCTCGTTGACAAGCACAAGGAAACCACGCTCCGCCTTCACAAACTGAATAACCTGATCCATCACCATCAGCAGGACTTTATCGAATTCAAGCGTTGAGTTGAGTGCCCTGGCAATTTCGTACAGGGTTGCAAGCTCATCATGCTCGCGTTTGAGCACCTGGATACTGGTGTTGAGGGCTTCACGCTCACTCTCAAACGAGTCTCCATTCGAGCCAGCAGCACGCCCCGTCTTGAGCGCCTGACCCTGCCCCTGTATCATAACCAGGATGCGCTGCAAAGACTGGTTCAAGCGCCCCAGTTCCAGATCCGCCATACGACTGACATTGAGCGAATCATTAAGTAAGGCGACGCGTGGATCACCGCTCTCCCCGGCATAGGTTCCCTCGACCGCCCTCTCTAAATCGCGAGCGTGTTTATGCAGGGAACGCGAGACACGAACAAGCGTCTCCCCAACCGATTGCAGATCCTTGCTGACTCGTAGCGCCAGATCAGGTAATACGGTCAACGCACCCTCCAACTTCTGCCTTGCATGATGGAAACAGCCTTACAAAACCTACGGGAGATAACTTTTCCCTCTATATATAAGACGCTAGTGCCCCCATATTATAGCATGCAAAGTTGGGGTTGCGCGACCCGATCGCTTTCAAAAAGTGATAGAATGAATAAGCTCAAACATTTTATAGAGTAGCAGGAGGAAACTTTTTCGTATGAGTAATGAATGGCTGTTACCGGGGATTAGCCAGAATCGAGTCACGAGCGACCGGCTGGAAATGGCATACCTGGAGACCGGTACGGGCGATATCCCTGTTGTGCTGGTGCATGGAAACTGCTCCTCGTCGCTGTTTTTCCAGGATTTCATGCTGGCGCTGGCGGCGAACAATCGCTATAAGGTTCTCGCACCCGATATGCGCGGCTACGGAGATACAGAACCTCTGCCGGTTGACGCAACGCGGGGCGTGCGCGACTGGTCGGACGATCTAGATTCCTTTGCGCGTGCACTGGGCCTGAATAGCTTTCACCTCTTCGGCTGGTCGCTGGGCGGCAACATCGTCATGCAATACGCCATCGATCATCCCGGCTCGTTGCGCTCGCTGACCTTGCAGGACCCCGGCTCGCCCTATGGTTTCGGCGGCACCAGGGATGCAGAGGGGACGCTGGACTGGCCGGATGCTGCGGGCAGCGGCGGTGGGACGGTCAACCCGGATTTTGTGCAGCGCATCGCGGACAAGGATCGCGGCTACGACCAGAATTCGCCGCGCACAGTGATGAATACCTTCTATTTCAAGCCACCATTCAAAGCCCCGCCAGACCGCGAGGAGATTTATGTCACCTCGATCCTCACAACGCGGGTAGGGCCGGACAACTATCCCGGTGACACGACTACATCCCAGAACTGGCCCTTCGTCGCGCCAGGAACACACGGGGTCAACAACGCGCTGGCCCCCACCTATCTCAACCAGAATGCACTCGCCACTACAAGCCAGAAACCACCACTGCTCTGGGTACATGGCGCGAACGACCAGATCGTCTCCGATACCTCATTCTTCGACATGGGCTATCTAGGGCAGCTCGGCTTCGTTCCCGGCTGGCCCGGCGCAGAGGTTTATCCACCGCAGCCGATGGTCGAGCAGATACGCACGCTGCTCAACCAGTACCAGGCAAACGGCGGAGCATATCGCGAGGTAGTCATCGAAGATTGCGGCCACTCGCCGCATATCGAGAAGCAAGAGGAACTCTACAATATCCTCTACCCATTTCTGGTGGAGTGCGACGCTCAATAGGACAGCAGCACAGAGACGGCGAGCCAGCGGCATAGTGTGCCGCTGGCTCGCTGTGAAGTGAGGAGTGTTGTCAAACTCGCAGCCGGTCTGCACGCCGGTCGGAGAGACTTACGGGTTATTCGGGTCGTTCGGGTTGAGGGCCGCGCCGAGTTTGTTCTCCACCTTGCCACCGGCTTGCTGCACATTGCCCTCGGCTTCTTTGGCCTTGCCCTTCATCTCCATCGACTCGTTGTTAGTCAGATTGCCTACGCCGCTCTGGACTTTCCCTGCAACCTCTTTCGCTTTCCCTTCCACCTGATTCTTCAGTCCCTGCCCTTGCAGGTTCTGACCCGGATTCGGGTTCTGATCAGTCGTATACTGATCTTTATCGTTCGTATACTGGTCAGCCATAAGTTAGTTTCTCCTTTTCTGAACTCACTTTCCATGCAACCAATTTGCGCCACCGCCAGTTGTGAAAGGCAGAAAGTTACGCAACTACTACGAACACGATTGAGAAGCCAGAGTGGGGACAGGCGTGCTGTAAAAAGAGCGCTTAGAAAAAAGCGTGCCACCGTACACAAACGGCGGTGGCACAGTAGAATCAGTATTCCTGCTGAAGCAACTTTAGCCCCGCTGCCCCTGTTCGACCTCGTGCAGTAACTGCTCCATCTGCGTGAGATGGGATGCGAAGAGTTGCAGGGCCTGGCGCACCGGCTCCGGCGAGGTCATATCCACGCCTGCCTTCTTGAGCAGTTCAATACTGTAGTCGGATGAGCCAGAACTGAGGAACTTCAGATAACGATTGACTGCTGGCTGGCCTTCTTGCAGAATTTGCTGCGCAAGGGCCGAGGCTGCAGAGATGCCCGTCGCGTACTGGTAGACATAGAAGCTGCTGTAGAAGTGGGGAATACGCGCCCACTCGATATCGATCAGTTCATCGATGAAGGCAACGCCGCCGTAGTATTTTTCGTTGAGCGCGCGATAGAGCGCGCTGAGTGAATCGGCAGTGAGTGGCTCGCCTTGTTCCGCTTTCGCGTGAATCTGCTGCTCGAACTCGGCGAACATGGTCTGGCGGAACAGCGTACCACGGAAGCCTTCCAGCGAGTGATTGAGCACCGCCAGCTTGAAAGCGCGATCTTTGCTCATTTTGAGCAGATAATCAGTAAGCAACGCCTCGTTGAGGGTGGAGGCAACCTCGGCCACGAAGATGGTGTAGTCGCCATACTGGAAAGGCTGATTGCTGCGCGTGTAGAGTGAGTGCATGGAATGGCCCAGCTCGTGAGCCAGGGTGAACATGCTGTCCCGGTCGTGCTGGAAATTCAGCAGGATGAAGGGGAAGGTTCCGTATGCGCCGCCACTATAGGCCCCACTGCGCTTATTGGGCGTCTCGAAGACATCAATCCAGCGCTGACTGAAGCCCTGCATAAGGTGATGGACGTAATCCTCGCCCAGCGGAGCCAGCGCCTTCACGATGATGTCCTGTGCCTGCTCGTAGCTGATCTCCTCTCTCTTTTCCTCGACGATTGGGACGTAGAGATCATACATGTGTAGTTCGTCGAGTTGCAGCACCCGTTTGCGCAGCTTCAGGTAGCGGTCGAGCAGCGAGATATGCTGGCTCACCACATCAACCAGGTTGAAGTAGACGCTGGTGGGAATGTTGTAGCGCGCCAGAGCGTGTTCAAGGCTGGTCTTGTAGTTGCTCTGGCGCGAGTAGAACAGATCGACCTTGACCTGCGTACCAAGTGCGGTAGCCAGCGTGTTGCGCAGCTTGTAGAAGGTGCCCTGCATGCCTTCGAAGGCTGCTTTGCGCACGGCCCGGTCCTGACTGCGGATGAAGACGAGATAGTTGCCATGCGTCAACTGCACCTGCTGGCCCTGCTCGTTCGTGATCGTCGGCAGTTGCAGGTCGGCGTTGTTGATCATCGAGAAGATGGCATCGGGGCCGCTGGCGATCTCACCGGCGGCGGAGAGCACAGCCTCGACTTCGACGGAGCGCACGTGCCCCCGCTTGCGGTTCAAATCATCGAACTGGTGCTCGTAGAGCTTGAGGCCGGATGTTTCCTGCACGAACTTCTCAAGCTCGGATTCAGGCAGAGCGAGAATTTCCGGCTCGATATAGGAGACAACCGTAGCTGCCTGGACGTAGAGTTGCATGGCGCGGTCAAACATGGCCTGATAGGTACCGTTGGCGGTATTCTCGTCTTTGCGCAGCGAGGCGTAGACAAAGAGGCGATCAATACGCTCGAACAGGTGGTCACGCTTCTGTAAGACGTTCAAGAGCGCCTGCCCGCTCTGTGAAAGCGTTCCCTGCAACGCTTCGAGTTCAGGCAACTGCTGTTGTAGCTCTTTATATTCGCGTTCCCAGTCCTCGTTAGTAGCAAAAATGCTTTCCAGGTTCCAGGTATATGCAGTTTCAATATCCTGCCGGTTTTTTACTGTTGTTTGCAATGTATGCTCCTTACCATACCAGAGCTTTTCTGGCGTAGATTTCTATGCAATATTGTAGCATCCTTACAAGAAACCGGGTATCCATTCAGAATACCCGGCGTTGTATATCATCCTTATTGCTTCGTCGAGGTTTCTACTCCTCCTCAAACTCGCCGAGCAGGTCTTCACGATTTCCCCACTTTTCGAGGAAGCGGTAGAAATTGCGTTTCTTCAGGCGCGTACGTTCGGCATCCGAGAAGCGCGTCTCCCGCAGAGAGGTGTGGCAGACGAGCGGCAAGTTTGGTGTGACGACGTTGCGCGCGCCGCTATCCAGGACGGCGAAGTTGAAGTCGATGTCCATGTAGAGCGGATAGCGGTAGCGTTCGTCGAACAGGCCGACACGCTTGAGCAGGCTGCGGCGAAAGGCCATGCAGACCTGGTCTACAGCCTCCACGTCCAGTTCCTCGCTCTCATTGAAGTGGCGCAGGTTTGTGGTCTGCAGGCCGTGCAACCCGGTCACGCCCACCGATCGATCCGCCAGCGTCTTTGCCAGGGGTGTGAATAGATCACCGGTGAGTTCGGCGCTGCTGTCCAGCACGAGAATGTATGTGCCGCGACTGCGCTTCAGGCCCAGATTGCGCGCCCCGGCCTCGCCCATCATACGCGTGGGGCGAACATAATGTACGCGCCGATCGCGCTGGCGCATAGTTTCGGCCCAGATGCTCAACTCATCCTGAGAAGCATTGTCTACCAGAATGATTTCAATATCGTGATCTCCGGCGAAGCGCAGGACGCTCTCGACACAGCGCCGTGTCTCCGCGAAGTTATTTTGCGCAAGAATATTGACGGAGAACGCACATGCATCCGCTTCTTCCAGCAACGAGGGCATCTGACTGGCCCTGTGATAGGAGCCTCCATCCACCTCGACGCCGGGAAGAATGATCAGATGCGCTCCGTGGGGATTGTCTTTAATTGCATAACCGGCCTCCTCTATCTGTTTCTTTAACGCATCGGCACGAGCATACTGCCCGCGACGGCGCAGGATGTCCCGCTCATGAGAAAGGGCAAGTATTTCGGCGGGAATGCCTTGACGATATGGCTTCGTAGTCATACGTTCCATCCCTCATCCTTTCGCTATCCGGTTTCTCTGTCCACAAGTACTATGCTACCAACCAAGAGCGAGGCCATCACATCGCGGGTCGGCAGCACCTTCAAAAACATGGGTTTGAGGATTGATGGCAATCGCTTGCGCGTGACCCATGCGATCCTCCCAGGGGCCATCGACGCTGACGTAATGCCCCAACAGATCGAGCGCCAGAGCGGTGCCGGTTGGGAAGCGCCGCTCCAACGTGACCATCTCTGAGACTACACGCTCATACTGGTCGTCAAGGGTACGCTGACCAGCAACCTCACTCGTGCGTGAGGTCTGGGTCTCGAAGCGGCCACTCCGCCAGCGAGGGGCCGTGATCGCCTGCTGTACGTCGAGGCCAAAATCTATAATGTTTGTGAGTAATTGCACGTGTGTCTGTGGCTGCCCATCGCCTCCCATCGCACCAAGCACCAGGTAGGGTGTTCCGCTACGCAGTACCATCGCCGCGGTTAGCGTATGCATTGTGCGCTTGCCCGGCTGCAAGTAATTGACATGGCGCGGGTCGAGAGAGAAATAGGAGCCGCGATTGTGCAGCAGCATACCGGTTGCGCCGCCGACAATACCGCTGCCAAAGCTGTTATAGAGACTCTGAATCAGGGAGACGACATTCCCCTCGCGGTCTGCCACACAGAGATACATCGTATCACCCTCTTTTTCCAGGCCTGGCGCGAAATAGGGCGTCGCCCGCTCCAGTTTGATACGCGCCCGCTGCTTTGCGGCGTAATCTTTATCCAGCAACCGCGCTACCGGCACATCGACGAAGGCAGGGTCTGAGACATAGCGGTCGCGGTCGGCAAAAGCCAGCTTCTTCGCCTCCAGCAGCACATGCAGCGTCTCCGGCATTTGATAGCCCATCGCCTTCAGATCGTAGCCCTCGATGATATTCAGTATCTCCAGGGCAGCAATACCCTGTGAATTGGGCGCAGTTTCGTACACATCGTAGCCGCGATAATTCGTCGAAATGGGTTCCACCCAGTCGGAGTGATGATGCTCCAGGTCCGCCATCGCCAGTACGCCCCCACTCAGTTCCACATAATCGGTCAATGTGCGGCCCAGCGGCCCATGATAAAAGGCGTCGCGGCCCTCGCGAGCCAGCATGCGATAGCTGCGGGCCAGATCGGGCTGGCGCAAGATCTGACCTGGCTGAAGCGGGCGACCATCCTTGAGATAGGTTTCGGCACTGCTCGACCACTGCTTCAGTAGCGACTGCGCGTCCCTGAACCAGCCACTCATCTTGACCGTGATGGGCATGCCATCCTCGGCATAGCCAATAGCAGGAGCAAACACCTGCTCGACGGGCAGGGAACCAAAGCGTTCCAGCGCCTCGAACCAGCCATCTATCGCCCCCGGCACGGTGATCGAGAGCGGGCCACGTTCAGGAATCTTCCGCAGCTTCTTTTCCACGAACAATTCTGGTGTCATCCCTGCGGGGGCGCGCCCACTGCCATTGAGCGCGTACAGTCGCCGCGTCCTCGCCTCCCAGATAAGCATAAAGACATCACCACCGGCAGAGCAGGTCGAGGGATAGACAACGGTCATAACCAGGTTAGCGGCGACAGCGGCATCGATGGCATTTCCACCGGAGGTGAGTATCTGCAAACCCGCCTGTGTGGCGAGATAATTAGCGCAAGCAACCATTCCACGCGTGCCATAAACAGGCTGTTCGGAGAACATGTGCGGAGACTCCATTTCAATATACAGCAGCTCCCATATTTCTGATACGTATTATATCATATTCGCTCCCCACCTCCCACTTTTTGCACGCCTCTCCCTTTGCGAGAGAGCCTCTCACGCGCGCTCAGAAATCTAAACTACAGAACATTCGTTCGTCTTTGTTCGTTTCTGAACATCTGTAAACGTCCCAATCGCTGTCAACATCGCTGTCACCGTTACTCTGTTGAGGAGGCTAAGCGAGCGACGGGAGCGAGAGAAAAACGTCTGCTACTTAAGCTAGACTTTATCCCAATGTCATCCTGATCACGCGGTGAATGCGAGCGTATCCACAAGGCGCTCGAAAAGTGCATGTGGAATTTGGACGACATCAGTATGGTAAACCCGATTTATGGGGTCATTATACTTGATTTATCGCCTGCTTCATGGTATACTTTTTCAAATTCATGATAGATATGCAAGAAATTGCATAGCTCGCTTGTTATCTCTGTTCCTGCGGGAAATTGCTTTCAGCTTGTTAAAAAAGGAGGAATTTGCATGAGCAGCGGACGCCTTGTGGGGAAACGCGCGATCATCACTGGAGCGGGCAGTGGCATGGGACGTGCTGCAGCCCTACGTTTTGCGCGTGAGGGAGCAAAGGTCGGCCTCATCGACATCAACGGGATAGCTATTGAGGAGGTTCTGGCGAAGATCGTCGCTTCAGGTGGAGAAGCATTACCACTCGTAGCCGATGTATCGAGTGAGGAGCAGGTAAGACAGGCAGTGGACCAAACTGTTGAGCGTTGGGGCGGGCTTGATATTGTGGTCGCCAACGCGGGCATCGAACTGGTGGGAGAAGACGCGCGCGCACATGAACTGGCGAAAGAGGTGTGGGATCGCACGCTGGCCGTCAACCTCACCGGTATATTTCTCACATGCAAGCATGGCATCCGCGCCCTGCTCGCCTCCGGTGGTGGCAGTGTAGTCTGCACTGCGTCACCAACAGGACTGTTTGGCAGCGCGGCAGGGTTCTCGGCCTATAGCGCGAGCAAAGCAGGCGTGTATGGCCTGACGCGGGTCATGGCAAACGACTACGCGCGATCGGGCATACGCATCAATGCCGTCATCCCTGGCTTCACCAACACCCCAATGACGAAGTATTTCATGGAGAACGACCAGGAGCGCGAGGCGCTCATTCGCTCGATACCTCTTGGACGCCCCGGCGAGGCCGACGAGGTTGCCTCGGTCATGCTCTTCCTCGCCTCGGATGAGGCATCGTATGTGACCGGGGCCGCCTGGGCCACTGATGGCGGCATGACGGCTGTCTAAGGCGAAAGGGAGCCAGCTATGTTAGATTCGACAGTGCCCGATGATCAGGGTTACGAAAGAGACCGACCGGTAGTGATTGTGACGGGCGCAGGCTCTGGCATCGGCGCTGCAACGGCGCGCTTGCTGGCCGAATGTGGCATGCGCATCGTGCTGGTGGGCCGTCGTGAGTCCCGCCTCGTCGAGGTGGCTCGCCTGATTCAAGAGGGGGGCGGTGAAGCGATGGTACTGGCCGCTGACCTCTCGCAACCGGATACGCCTCGTGCAGTCGTTGAGCAGGCACTGGCTCGTCTTGGGCGCATCGACGCGCTCGTCAATTGCGCTGCCGGGCTTGTGGCAAAACCTTTCGAGCAATTCACGCTCGCCGAGTTCGATGAGCAGTTTGCCACGAATGTGCGCAGCGTCTTTTTTTTAATTCAGGCGGCGCTTCCCGCGCTGCGCCGTGCTCCTGCGCCCTCCATCGTCAATATAAGCTCCTCGGTCGGCTCCTGGGTGCGGGTTGAGAACGCGCTGTATTCGATCACGAAGGCCGCCATCGAACACCTGACGCGCTGCCTCGCGGCTGAACTGGCAAAAGATGGGATTCGTGTCAACGCCATTGCGCCCGGCCCGGTAGCGACCGAGATACTGGCTACTTTGGGCGAGAATAGTGAGCAGGTGCATGAAGAGTTGACCTCCACCATTCCACTTGCGCGTATGGGCCTGCCAGAGGAGCTGGCCCTGTGGATCGCCCATCTACTTGACCCACGCGCGGCCTGGGTGACAGGCGCGATTATCCCTGTCGATGGCGGTCAAACACTGGGTGTCGGACGGCAACGCTGAACGATTTGGAACACGTATTCCTTGACCTCAGCTACTTTACATGGTATACTTTTTCAAATTCATGATAATGATGCAAGAAATTGCATCACCTGCTTGCTAGAGAAGGTAGAACGCATGGACAGGTCGGATGTAGAATTCCTGGTTGATTTGGCAACGCGCTTTTACGTACTTGGGCATACGCAAGCGCGCATTGCCCGCGAACTTGGCGTCGATCCGGCGACCGTTTCCCGACACCTGAAAAAGGCGCGCGATGAAGGCATCGTGCGTATCGAAATCCGCCGCCCGCGCAATCTGCACCTGGACCTGGGGCGCGAACTGTCCTCGTACTACGGTATCAAACGCGCCGTCGTCGTTGCCGACGACGAGGGTGGGAGCGCGGCCGTCGCGGCTGCGGCAGCCGAATATTTCAGCAGCCAGTTGACGAACGGTGCGCGCGTGGGCCTCTCCTTCGGGCGCATGTTATCGGCCATAGTGCCCTTGCTCACGGCTGGAACAGTCTCTGACCTGGATATTTCGATGCTCCTCGGCGGCTTTGGACGGGCCATGCCGGGTATTCAGGGCCACGAACTGGCGCGCCATATCGCATCGTTGTACCCGCACAGTCGTATACACTATCTACAGGCTCCCCTGTTGCTGGATTCCGCCGAAATTCAGCATGCCATGCTTAAGGACGGCTCGATTCAGGCCGCGCTGCGCGCCGCCGCGAATACCGAACTGGCCCTTGTTGGCATTGGCAATCTCGAAGACAGCGCCCCACTGATCCGCTACGGACATTTGAGCGCAGAAGACCAGAAGCGGCTGCTGCAATCGGGCGCAGTCGGGGACGTCAGCGCGAGATTCTTCAATATCTGGGGCGAACCGGTGTCTGTGCTTGATGACCGCCTGATAGCCATCGACCGGGAGGCCCTGGCGCGTATTCCGACCGTGGTCGGCGTCGCCGCCGGTGTAGAGAAGTATGCCGCTATCCAGGGCGCGCTCCGCTCAGGCTACGTTGATGTCCTGGTTACTGATGAACGGACGGCTAAGGCGCTGGTGCAGGCCGCCAGGGAAGTGTCCGGAAAAGAAGGGCAGAAAGGGGGGAAGGCCGTTTAAGACAGCATGAAATTGTACCGTTCAGGGAACAGGTAGCTCTGGTGAGGACATGAACCCAGGTTTGACTGGGTCGTTATTGCAATCAAACTTCCGAAAGAGGAGAGTTATGGCCTCAAAAGATTTCACCTCAGCTCAAGACGATGGAAATGTGCGAGCTGTACCTGCGCAGCATGGCGAGCATACTGTAGCGCTAACCGAACTGAAAGCGGGCGCGTTGCATCTGCCCGAAGTGTTGATGCAGAGCGTGACCACCATCGCCCCGGCCATTGCCGCGTTGTTCTTTACACCTGCCGTCGTCGGCTTTGCGGGGATCACATCACCGCTCGCATATCCTATCGCCTTTGTCATCACCCTCATGCTTGGCATAGTGCTGGTGCAGTTCACGAAAAAGATGCCTGCTGCCGGTGGTTACTACACCTATATCAGCCGCAGTATTCACCCGCGCGTGGGTTGGCTGGTTGCCTGGCTGTTCATCCTGTACGCGCCCACGGTTGCCGGTATCGTCTCCCTATACATGGGCAACATCTTGCAGCAGGAACTACAGGCCAACTGGAGCCTTAACTGGCCCTGGTTCACGACAGTCTTTATGATCGTGGTGGTGGTCACTGTGGCTCTGCTCCAGTACCGTGGCGTGTCGATTTCAGGGAGAGCGCTGCTTGTTATGGGATTGGTCGAGATGGGTCTGGTTGTGCTGCTGGGCATCTGGGCTATTGCCAATCCTGGCCCCGGTGGCGTGAATTTCATCTCCTACAATCCAGCCAACATTTCCGCCGCCGGTTTCGGTGGATTCGCGCTCGCCGTTGTCTTCTCCTTGCAAGCCTTTACCGGATGGGATGGAGCGGCTCCACTGGCGGAGGAGACGGAGGATCCGACTCGCAATATCTCGCGCGCCGTAATTGGCTCAATCATCCTGCTGGGCGTCTTCCTGATCTTCGTGACGTGGGCCATCATTATCGGTTGGGGAACCAACAAAATTGGCTCCTTGCCCAGTTCATCGGAACTGCCCGCAATCGTGGTTGCCAAGCGCGTGTGGGGGCCGGTCTGGTGGTTCATCCTGTTCGCGCTCCTGAACTCGACCTTTGCAGTCGCCGTAGCCTGTAGTAATATGGGGTCGCGCATGTGGTACGCCATGGCGCGCTCCGGCTCGCTGCCAGCGGTGCTTACCAGGGTACACCCTGTGTACAAAACGCCAGTTAACACGATCCTCTTGCAGTTCCTGGTGAACCTGGTGACGGGCTTGCTTCTGCTCTGGTGGCTGGGAGCAGTTAACGGTTACTTCTACGAGAGCTTCGTTCTCGCGCTGGCGGTCATCATCGTCTATGCGATGGGCAATGTCGGCGTGTTTTTCCTCTACTGGCGTCAATATCGTAGCGAGTTCAACATCTTCTATCACGCCATCTTCCCGCTGCTGTCGCTTGCCGCACTGAGTTGGCTGACTTATGAGTTGTTCAACCCCTTCCCGGCAGTCCCCATCGTCTATGGTCTGCCGACCGTCGGCATCTGGCTCCTCATCGGCATCGGCATCCTGGCGGTGATGGCGGCCAGAGGCAAAGAAGAGTGGCTCAACAAGGCGGGGGAGAGCGCGTTCGAGATGCCGGAAAGCGTGGAGTAGCCCGTATGATACCCATCAATTTGTAGGGGCGGGATAATGAAATTTGACGACCAACATCAGTAACCTATCCTTCTGAGCGCAACGAAGAACCTCTCTGTGGCCGACGTATCAGATGCTTCGCCGCGCTCAGAAGGATATGGCGAACTTGAACGGAGAGAAGCTGAGCGCGGCGAAGCATGGCACAGCCGCGCTTGATCGCTAAAAATCATCATCACGTCCCTACAAACGATGTTCTTCGTGCATTGACGCATGTTCATAGCGAGACGGAAAAGGAGCGAACGAGCACATGGAACATATGGCACATGATCAGAAGGCATTTAAAGGCATCGCCATTACCCAGATTGGGGTGGTGGTGCGCGATGTGAAAAAGATGGTCGAGATCTATCACAGAACGCTCGGCTGGGGCCCCTGGAATATTTACATCGCCGAGCCGCCGCTGTTACACAGTACCATGCTGCGCGGCAAGCCGACCGAGTTCACCTTCATAAATGCTGAGACGCATGTCGGGCCTGTCGATTTCGAGTTTATCCAGCCGCTGGAAGGGCCGAGCATCTACAGGGAATTTCTGGAACAACACGGCGAAGGTGTCCATCACATCGCCTGCATGGGCACAGGTTCCAACTACGAAGAGAACCTTGAGAACTTCGCGCAGATGGGCCTGACGCCGCTCATGAGCGGCGCAATCGGTGACAGTATCAAATTCTATTACCTCGAATCGGAGCCGTTGCTTAAAATTGTCCTTGAATCGGGCAGCGGTCACATGATCTCCATCAAGCCGCATATGATCTACCCCTAGAGAAGGAGACGGAACCATGAACGGCAGCGAGTTTGCCGGGAAAGCTGTGATTGTGACGGGCGCTGCGCAGGGTATCGGGCGCACCATCGCCGAATTATTTGTCCGGCACGGCGCGCGTGTCGTGCTTTTCGATCTGGATGGCGGACTGGTCGTGAAGACCACGCGCGAGCTTTCGCCCGATGGCACGTCAGCCGTTAGCGTGGGCGGTGATGTGAGCCGCCGCGCCGATGTGCAGCACGCCGTGCAGACCTGCCTGGAACGCTTTGGCCGCCTGGATGTGATGGTGGCGCACGCGGGGATTGCGGATGCCGTCCCCTTGCTTGAGATCGACGACGCGAGCTGGCAGCGCATTATGGATGTCAACCTGACCGGCGTCTTCCTCTGCACGCAGGAGGCGGGGCGTGTCATGGCTCGCTCCGGTGGCGGCGCTATCGTGGTCACGGCTTCCACCAATGCCTTCTGGGTGGAATCAAACCTGGCGCACTACAACACCTCGAAGGGTGGCGTGGTCGCGTTTGTGCGTTCCGCGGCGATCGATCTGGCTCGTTACGGTATCCGCGTGAATGCTGTCGCGCCTGGCGTTGTCCGAACTCGCATAGCCGCCTGGGTGACAGAAGACCCGATACTGGCAGTTGACTACTTGAAACATATCCCCCTCAACCGCTTTGCCGAAACCATCGATGTCGCGAAGGCAGTGCTCTTTCTGGCTTCCAGCGATTCGTCGTATATTACAGGGCAAACGCTAGTGTTAGATGGTGGTCAGACACTGGGTATACTGGTAGACGCGCCCGATATGCCCCTTCCAGGTATTGAGCGCCCTGCGAAAAGTTCCTAGAAACGGAGAAGGTCGAAATGCGCGCATTATCGGACTATCAGGTGTGGTACGGAGCGAATAACCCTCCTCCTGAAACGCGCGAATTGCGGGCTGGCCCGGTGGCGGCCCTGCTGGACGGCATCGATCTGCGCTACATAAGGCGCGGCCCATTGGAGGTGGTGCGTCGCGTCTACGTCGCCGTGCGCGACCAGAACTGGAACACCATTCTCGGCCAGCATCGCATCACGCGCATCGATCAGAGGAAAGATGGCTTCGAGGTGGAATTTGATGTCGAGCATCGCGCGCCGGGCCTGGATTTTGCCTGGCATGGTAGTATAACGGGTATGCCCGATGGACAGATCCGCTACGTGATGGACGGTGCAGCAGGCTCCGAATTTCGCTACAACCGCGTCGGCTTTTGCATCCTGCACCCCTATCGTGAGTGCGCGGGTAAACCCTACCGTGCGCGGACGCCGGGTGGAGAGGTGAGCGGCACGCTGCCGGATGAGATCGGCCCACAGCGATTTGAGCACGGTGTGTATGTCCCGCTCTTCCCCTCGTTCAGCAACCTTGTTATCGATATCGACGAGGGCGTGCAGGCGCGCCTCGATTTCGAGGGCGATCTCTTCGAGATGGAGGATCAGCGCAACTGGACAGATGCCTCGTTCAAGACCTATTGCACGCCGCTCTCACGGGGTTTTCCGCACACGGCACGACCAGGCTCCCGTATCTGGCAGAGCTTCACCGTGAGGATCGTGGGTGGCGCCGGTAGGCGCGAGCGAACGCCTGAGACACCCTTGCCCCGCCTGTCGCTCGGAAAACTCGCGGCACGCCCGCTTCTTCCTACTATCGGTTTCTCGCTCAACAGCGACGGCGCGCCGCTGACCGGGCGCGAGTTGGAGCGCGTGCGGGTATTGCGTCCTGATCACCTGCGCCTTGATCTGCATCTTCATGAAGATTATGCTGCGAGGCTCAAAACGGCGTCTGCCATCTGCCAGGAGCTTGGATGTAAGCTTGAGATCGCCCTTTTTCTTACAGGCGAGATGACCGGCCAGCTTGAGCGTCTTGCCTCTGCTCTAAGCAAGGGGCCACCTGTCGCCCGTTTCCTGGTTCTCCAGGAAGGGAGCCAGACGGCTCATCCATCCGAGACGACCGCCCCCGAACTGGTTGCGCTGGCAAGACGATGCCTTCATGAGGCCGCGCCGGGGTCATTGTTCGCCGGGGGCACCGATATGTATTTTTGCGAGCTGAACCGCACGCGACCGCAGGTTGCATCAATGGATGGCATCTTCTATACCATCATCCCGCAGGCGCACGCCTTCGACAACCGCTCGCTGGCCGAAACGCTGGAGGCGCAGGGTGAAACCGTCAGGAGCGCGCGAGCGTTTGCTGGGGGACGGCCAGTGATCGTCAGCCCGGTGACGCTCAAACGCCGCTATAATCCACATGCCACCGTTGCGGAGGCCGAGAAAGCCCCCAACGAGCTGCCCGACGCGGTTGATCCGCGCCAGATGTCGCTCTTTGGCGCGGCCTGGACTGCGGGAAGCATCAAATACCTGGCGGAGAGTGGCGCGGCTTCGCTCACCTACTACGAATTGACCGGTTGGCGGGGCATCATGGAGCGTGAAACGGGTTCGCCACTACCCGAACTCTTCCCATCGTTGCCTGAAACAGTCTTCCCACTTTACCACGTCTTCGCGGATATCGCTGAATGGAAAGGCGGTGCGCTTGCCACATGTACTGCCAGCCAGCCACTCGTTGCAACCGCGCTGGCAGTAGCAATCGGAGGGGAACTTCACCTGCTGGTCGTCAATTTCACCGCCGGGCAACAGCGCGTCGTGATCGATTCCCTGCCAGCCGGCCAGGCCGCGCTGCGCAGTATGGATGCGTCAAACGCGCTGGAGGCCATGCAGCATCCCGAAGTCTTCCGCCTGCGCCGGGAGATGGTGGATGTCGATGGTGGGGAACTTGCGCTCGATCTTGCTCCCTACGCAATCGTTCGTATCGATGTCTAACTAGATGAGATGCCCCCTCGTGTAACGCTCGCGGGAGAGCGGGTTATGTCTCAGGAGGTAATCGTTATCGTGAAGATACTGGCAGTCGGTGACGCTTTTGTACCCATAGCGGTGTTTGAAGCCGGGTTGAGGAATCTGATGGACAGGCGCTCGGTACGCTTCGTTGAACTGGAGATGGACGCGCCGTTTGCGCCCGTGACCCCGTCGGAACAGGCTATACGAGAATACGCGGGTCATCCACGGCAACTGGCGGACGCGCTCATCGACGAAGATATATTGTTGGTGCATGCCGCGCCGGTGACGGATGCCGTACTGGATGCCTCACCGAATTTAAAGGTGGTGGGTGTCGCCCGGGGTGGGCCAGTGAATATTGATCTTGCCGCCGCCAGAGATCGCGGCATCGCAGTGATTACCGCTCCGGCGCGTAATGCCGAGGCCGTCGCGGATCTCACGCTGGCGTTCCTGGTCATGCTGGCCCGGCGCGTTATGGCGGGCCTCACATATATTCGAGAAGGCGGGCGTATGGGCGACTCGGCCTTTGAAGGCGCGCAGTTCTTCGGCAACGAACTGCGCGGCCATACGCTGGGGTTGGTTGGCTGCGGCAACGTGGGCCTGCGTGTCGCAAGCCGCGCCGCTGCTTTCGGTATGTCTATCGCCGTCTACGATCCCTACGTCGCGCCTGCGCAGCTGGAGAGCAGGGGCATGCGCATGATGGGTCTGGAAGAGTTGCTGGCAAGCTCCGACTTTGTCTCGCTACATGCCAGGGTGACACCGGAAACCGTCAATCTCTTTGATATCACCAGATTTGCCCAGATGAAGCGCGGCGCATTCTTCATCAACACCGCGCGCGAGCAGTTGGTCGATGAGCAGGCGCTCTACTCCGCGCTCGTCTCCGGTTCGCTGGCGGGGGCAGCCCTGGATGTGCTGCGGCCCTGGCCGCGTGGCACAAGCAATCCCCTGATTTCGCTTCCAAACGTCATTATCACGCCACATATAGGCGGCGCTACGCACGAAGCGGCCTTACGCGGCGTGCAAATCCTCGTCGACCAGATCGATCAATACCTGGCCGGCCAGCCCATGCAGTACGCCGTCAATCTGGACAAGACAGGGAGTTCGCGATGAGTACGCAGTATTTACTGGCAATCGATGCCGGAACCGGGAGTTGTCGCGCTGTGCTGTTCGACACCTCAGGCAAGCAGGTGGCTATGTCCCAGTGTGAGTGGACGCACCTGCCTCAGGCGGGACATCCCGGCTCGCAGGTTTTCGATACCCGTGCCAACTGGGGGTACATTGTCGGCTGCATTCGACAGGTGCTTGCCACCCCTGGCGTCTCGCCAGAGGATGTGCTGGCCGTCAGCAGCACCAGCATGCGCGAGGGCATTGTGCTGTATGATCGAACCGGGCAGGAGATCTGGGCCTGCCCCAACGTCGATTCACGCGCCGGAGAGCAGGCGACCGAACTGGTGCAGCGCAGGCTGGCTGAGAAGATCTACTTCACGGGCGGCGACTGGGTAGCTATCACGTCACCACCGCGCCTGCTCTGGTTGCGAAAAGAGGAGCCGGAGATTTTTGAGCGCATCGCGCATCTCACGATGCTGAGCGATTGGATACTCTTCAAGCTCTGCGGCGAGTTCGTTACCGACCCATCCGCAGGGTCCAGTTCGGGTATGTTCGATCTGGCGAGACGCACCTGGTCGGAGGAGATCGTCTCGCTGTGCGGCCTCTCGTCGGATGTATTGCCGCCAGTGCACGAGCCTGGAACGCAGCTTGGTCGCGTCCACACACAGGCCGCCGTGGAAACCGGCTTGAGGAAAGGCACGCCGGTTATCGTAGGCGGGGCCGATACGCAGCTTGGCCTCGTCGGCATCGGCCAGGTAGAACCGAATCGCTTCACCATCGTGGGCGGCACATTCTGGCAGCAAACGATCGGCGTGGAAACGTCACTGATCGACCCGCAGGGCCGCTTGAGGACGCTCTGCCATGCTCTGCCCGGCCAGTGGATGCTGGAAGGCATAGGCTTCTACAGCGGGCTGACGATGCGCTGGTTTCGAGATGCTTTCTGCGAACGCGAGGTAGAGCTGGCAAAACAGATGGGGCAGGACCCCTATGTCTTGATGGAGCGGATCGCACAGAGCGTCCCTGTCGGCTCGAACGGCGTAGTAGGTATCTTCTCCAACATCATGAATGCGCGGCGCTGGATTCATGCCTCGCCGGGCCTGATGCAGTTCGATATCTCCAACCCCTTCTCTTCCGGCAGGAAAGAGTGTATTCGGGCCATCGAGGAGAGCGCGGCCTACGTCTCCAACGGCCACATGCGAATCATCGAATCGCTGACCGGTAGCAGGTTCGAAGAGATTGTTTTCACGGGTGGAGCCTCGAAAGGGCAGCTCTGGCCGCAAATTCTGGCCGATGTGCTGGGCTGCCGCGTGCGGGTTCCTGTCGTCAAGGAGTCGACGGCGCTGGGCGCGGCCCTCTATGCAGGACTGGGCGCCGGGCTGTACGAGAGCATCGAAACCGCAGCCGAGCGCATGGTGGCCTTCGAGAAGACCTTCGAGCCAGATACAGCGAACCATCGTCGTTACATAGATCTCTACGAGCAATGGTCGCGCGTGTACCTGCGCTCGCTCGAACTGGTCGAAGATGGCCTGCTGCAGCCACTCTGGCGCGCTGCCGGAACGTAGTTGACTGACCAATATAGCCCATATAACCGGCAAAGCTACTACAGCCACAAGTCACAGCTTTAGCTATTCGCGAACCTATTCAATGAAAGGAGTACCGACATGCCGGATGCAGATGCGGCAGGTGAAGCGAAAACTTTTTATACTGCTATTCCCGTTCAGAGTGGAGGTTCGTTCCTCAAAGGCTCCTCTTCGCTCGATTGGGGCATGCAGAATCGCCTGGCGCGCGTCTTTCGGCCTGCCACAGGTCGCACGGTCATGCTGGCCATCGATCACGGCTACTTTCAAGGGCCGACAACCGGGTTAGAGCGCGTTGATATCACCATCTTGCCGCTCGTGCCATATGCCGACGCCCTGATGTGTACGCGCGGCATCCTGCGCTCGACCGTACCTCCGACCTCCACGACGCCTGTGGTGCTGCGCGCCAGTGGGGGGCCGAGCGTGCTGAAAGAGCTATCGAACGAAGAGATCGCCGTCGATATCGACGATGCCTTGCGTCTGAATGTCAGCGCGCTGGCTGTGCAGGTCTTTATCGGCGGTGAGTTTGAGACACGCTCGGTGCATAATATGACGCGCCTGGTCGATATGGGCCTGCGCTACGGAATGCCCGTAATGGGCGTCACCGCCGTTGGCAAAGAAATGGTGCGCGACGCGCGTTACCTGCGCCTGGCATGCCGCATCTGCGCTGAACTCGGCGCGCACTTCGTCAAGACCTACTATGTGGCGGACGGCTTTGAAACCATCACCTCCTCCTGTCCTGTGCCTGTGGTGATGGCGGGCGGCAAAAAGCTGCCGGAACTCGACGCGCTGACCATGGCCTACCGCGCTGTACAGGAGGGCGCGGCTGGCGTCGATATGGGCCGAAACATCTTCCAGAGCGATTGCCCGAGCGGCATGATTCGGGCCGTCAGCATGATCGTGCATGAGGGCGCGCAACCCGCTGAGGCATTCGAAGTCTATCGCGCCGCCAGGCACACCACGCTGAATGAAGTTGAACCACAGCACGCAGGAGGGAAGAGTTGAATCAGGAAAATAGACTCTACGAGTATCGCTCGGCCATAGGCAAGGCGCGGCATGACCTCATCACCCCCGCGCTGATCCTTGATCTGGATGTTGCCCGGCGCAATATCACCACTATGGCAGACTATATGCGCGGCATGGCGGCTCAATTGCGCCCGCACATCAAGGTGCATAAAAGTCCAGAGCTGGCCCGTCTGCAAATGGAGGCCGGGGCCTGTATCGGCGTGACGACAGCCACGGTGTGGGAGGCGGTCGTCATGGCGCGCGGCGGCATAAACGATATCCTGGTGGCGAATGCTGTGGTTGGGCCGGAGAAGATTTCAACCATAGCAGAACTTGCAAGGGAGGCGCACATTCTCGTTGCCATCGACGACGAGCAAAATGCCGAAGACCTTTCCCAGGCCGCGCTCAAGGCCGGGAGCGTACTCGGTGTGCTGATCGACCTGGACGTCGGCATGGGACGCTGTGGTGCGCGCTCGAAGGAGGAGGCTCTGCGTCTTGCCCGGTGTGTCAGCAGGCTGCGCGGCCTGCGCTTCGAAGGCATGATGGGGTACGAGGGTCACTGCATGCTCGAACCAGACCCCGAACTGCGCGTGCGCAAGGCTCGTGCTGCCATGGATTCCCTGATGGAAACGGTCGATTTCCTCGCGCAGTACGGCTTCGAGTCGAAGATCATCTCAGGCGGCGGAACGGGAACCTACAATATCACCGGCGCGCACCCGCGCCTGACCGAGCTACAGGCGGGTTCTTATGTGGTGATGGATGCTTTCCACGCGCAACTCATCCCTGCTTTCCCGGTCGCGCTGACGGTACTCGGCACAGTCATCAGCCGCCATGGGAGTCGCGTTATTCTCGATTCCGGTCGCAAGGCCATCGGCAGCGAACTGGGCTTGCCGCGTCTCAAGGATGTGCCATCCACAACGGTAGGCATAGCCGAGGAACATTTGCTGGTGGATGTAGACGCGGCCAGTTCATTAACAGTGGGTGACCGGGTTGAGGTGGTGTCAGGGTATGGCCCAACGACGGTCAACCTGCACGATGTCTACTACGTCGTAGAGCGCGACGTTGTGACCGATGTGTGGCCTGTGCAGGCTCGTGCGGCGGGCCTCGGTCCATATCGCTAGCTATCTTACGTTTAGGAGAAAGCCAATGTCCCCCCGATCCCATGATAGAAGTTCTGACGATGTTTCGCCCGTTGTTTACTACCCCCACGTGGAGAAAACTGATGACGTTGCTAACCGGGACGCTCCTGGCCCAGCGGCGCCGCAGCTCTGCGTACCAGTGGTGACGATCAGGCAGGCAATTGGAGCCTCTTTCATCAGATACTCAACCGGGCCCGCTGGTCTCCCCTGGCTGTGAGTCGCCAACTGCTCCTGCTCATCGTCGCGACCTTTGTGCCAGCAGGAGCCAGCGTGGACCTGGTCATTGACGAAACGCGGGAGCGACGCTGGGGTCCCAAGCATAGAAGAAACATTCTTTTCCTAATTCAGGTTAGAAGGTTGCTCAGGCAACGGTCTGGATAGCCTCAGGCGATTCCTAGCCCATGGAGCACCATTTCAACGGCAGCAATCACGATCACTACCAGGAAGATCATGCGCAAGAAGCGATTGCTCAGGTGATGGAGTAAGCGGGCACCAACCAGCGCTCCGATCAGGATGCCCAGGGCAACGGGTGCCGCAATCAGGGGGGGAATGTCCCCGCGTGAGAAGTAGATGCCTGCGCTAGCTGCAGCCGTCACCCCGATCATGAAATTGCTGGTGGTGGTGCTGACTTTCATGGGCAGACGCATCGCCACGTCGAGCGCCAGCACCTTGAAGGTGCCGCTACCGATGCCCAGCAGCCCCGAGATCAGGCCGGCGACATACATCATGGCCAGGCCGAGCGGGGTGCGTGTCACTTCGTAGCACACCTCCTCATGCAAGTGATAATCGGGATAGCAGCCGTTCAGGTGAAGCCAGTTCGCCAGACGATCATTCTTGACCCCCTGTGGCAGTTCCTCGCCGATCTTAAAGACGAGCGGGGCAGCCGAGAGCAGCAGAATGACGCCGAAGACAACCGAGAGGATATTTTGGGCCAGCAGTCCCGCCAGGAAAGCTCCGCAAATGGCTCCAGTTGTCGTGGCAATCTCCAGAAACATGCCGACACGCAGGTTGGTGACGTGTTCTCTCACATAGGCGGCAGCGGCCCCACTGGAGGTAGCAATCACGGAGATGATACTGGCGCCAATGGCGAAGTAAATCGGGAAGCCGAAGACCAGGGTCAGCAGAGGGACAATGAGTACGCCTCCACCCAGACCAACCAGCGAGCCTAACAAGCCAGCGGCAATCGCTCCCAGGAAAATCAGGACTGGATAGACCCAGGAGTACTGCCCATGTTGAAAATGCTGGTGTTGTCCCACGACCACAACCGCCCCCACATAAAAGATGCTGAAGAGCAGAATCAGCAAGACCAGCAGCGTAATCACCACAAAGCGCCGGTCATGTTCGGCGGCAAAGGCGACGATAGAGACGGCGACGCGCATCACCGGAGTGGCGATCAGCAAGAGGAGGCCGATCGCGATCACTGCTTGAGGCCGCAGCACAAGCAAACCTGTCCACACCTGAACAAAGGTTTGTGGAAAGAGCGTGAGCTTTTGCGGTGCGAACTTATTGGGTTGCAGCAACTCCAAAAATAAACCCAGTAGAATGACAGCCGCACTCAATAGAACTCCACCCTGCAGCACCCAGCCAATCAAAGTGTAGGTCTTTGCGACGATCTGAGCGGTCTGCGCTGCCTGTTGCCCATCTCCCTCCAAACCAGGAGACAGTTTCTGCAGCGCATCTTCCCTGGCCGGTTCGTCTCGAGAAGGTCGAGCCTGCATCTTTGCTTCCTCCTTTTCTCATGCTTCTTTTGCGATATCCTGTGTGATTCCTCTCACGAATATAATTCCTCTCACGAATTGTAACTCATTTCTGGCTATTCTTCCAATAAATGAATGGTATATTTTTCATAACAAAAAGGAATGAATAAAAGTGAGGCAAGCAGAATCAGACGAGCAGCAAATTGTCATGTGGTGAAGACAGCTCCCGCCTGAACCCACCTGCCAACTGCAATGAGCTTTTTGCGCCTCACTACATCGGAGAGCGCCCCGGTTGCCAGTTGCCCGCCCCCCTTAGCTCTTGACTCTGTAGCGGCTCAACCGCTTTTGCCGCCGCCGTGCGTGCTACGGAACTGGGCAAGAGCGTGGTGATGACAGAAGAGCGCACGCTGGGAGGAACCTGCCTCAACCGGGGCTGCTTGCCCTCCAAGAATCTGATCGGAGCGGCTCACATCGTCTACACTTCCGCCCACCCTCGCTATCCAGGCTTGCGGGCCACGCCCATGACCTTCAATTTGCCCGCCCTGGTGGAGCAGAAGGACGAATTGATCCGCGCCTACCGCCAGCAGCACTACGCCAGCCTGCTGGCTCATGACGAGATGCCTGGCCCTGGAGTGGTGTACGGTCATGCCACATTGGTAGACCCCCACACGGTCGAAGTGCGGGCTGCTGATGGCTCGCTGCGTCACTTGAGGGGCGAGCAGATTCTCATCGCCACCGGCTCTTCCCCATTGATCCCGACCTTTGCCGGCCTGGCTGAAACCCCCTATCTCACCAGTGACCTGTTGAGTAGCCGGGAGGATCTGGGAAGCGATGAGCTGCCCGATACGCTGCTGATTGTCGGTGGAGGCTACATTGCCCTGGAGATGGGTCAGATGTTCTCGCGCTTTGGCACCCAGGTGACGCTTCTGGCACCATCGGAACGCATTCTCAAGGACTACGAACCAGAGATCAGCCAGGCACTGACCTCTATTCTGCGCCAGGAGCGCATCCAGGTGGTGACCGGCCGCAGGTGCAGCAGGTCAGCGGCGACAGCGAGCGGGTGCAGGTCGCCGCGCTGGTACGTGGCGCACGGCGGCGCTTCCAGGCCAATAAGCTACTGCTGGCGACCGGTCGGCGACCCAACACGACCGGCATCGGCCTGAAACGCGTGGTGGTACGCCTGGATGCGCAGGGAGCCGTCGAGGTTGACCGCTCCCTGCGCACCAGTGTGCCGCATATCTGGGCGGCAGGCGATGTGATCGGGCGCGAGGTGGGCAGCCAGATGGCCACGCCGGTCGGCGCTCAAGAGGGAGGCATTGCCGCCAGCAATACACTGGCCGATGCCGGGCAGGCCGTTGATCTGACGGTGATTCCACGAGCCGTTTTTACCGACCCGCCGGTGGGCGTCGTCGGACTGACCGAGGCGCAGGCACAGGCTCGCGGTCTTGACAGTGAGTCGAGTACGGTGTCGATGGATGTGGTTCCACGAGCCAGCATCATCCGTGATAGACGTGGCCTTATCAAAATGGTGCTCGAACGAGAGAGCCGTCGGGTGCTGGGCGTATCCATGCTTGGGGTGGGCACAGAAGAGGTCATCAATGAAGCGGCCATGGCCCTGCGTTTCCATGCCACCGTCGATGATTTCATCAACATGATCTACGTCTATCCCAGCATGGCCGAGGCGCTCAAGATTGTCGCCATCTCCTTTAGCAAAGATGTGAGCAACCTCAGTTTTTGCGCCAGCTAGTGAGGAACGCCTATACAGAGCAAACGAACCCTTGCCGGTATTGGCAGAGAAGTGATGCAGGGGAAGTTGTTGGTCAGAGAAAAGCCAGAACAGAATGAAATTCAGGAAGGGACATATGCCACACCTATCACTCGAAACGATTGCTGAGCGCATCTCGGAGCGACTGCGCTGCGAGCAGGAGGATCTGTGTCGTCCCATTATCCAGCAGGTGACACGCGGCAAACCGGTGACGCCAGTCGCTCTTGGGGCCTCATTGCAGGTGAGCATGGACGAGTTAGAACATCGTCTGGCAAAGCTGCCGCCGGATGTCGAGTTTGATCAGGCTGGCAATATCGTCGGCCTGGGAGCCACCCTGGTGCCGACCTCCCACCGGTTTCAGGTTGGGGGCAAACTGCTCTACACCTGGTGCGCCTTTGATACGGTTCTGTTCCCACCAGCGTTGCATGTCGAGGCGCAGGTCCAGTCGACGTGTCCGGTCAGCGGTCAGCCTGTTACCTTTGTCACCACGCCCGAAGGCGCCATCCTGCATCTGCTCCCAGCGAGCAGTGTGATGTCGTTAATCGTGCCAGCCAGCCGTGACGACTGCACGCGCGCTACCTTTTGCCTGCAGTCGCTCTTCTTTCAGTCGGAGCAGGTGGCTGCGAGTTTCCTGGCTGACCATCCGGAAGCGTTGCTGCTTTCGGTCGAGGAAGCCGCTTATGTGGGACGATTGGTGGCCCAGAGCTGTGCGGCAGGCGCGACATCAGCCTGCTGATGTCACTCTCTTCACGAATTTGATCGAGCAGGAGGCCTTTGGGCTGCTACCTCTGGAAGCGATGGCGAGTGAGTGCCGTGTAATTGCCACCAGTGCGGGAGGATCGAGCGAGTACTGTCTCGAGGGTGTCAATTGCGTCGGCGTCTCCGGGAGACTCGCCTGCTCTGGCATGTGCCGTGCAGCCACTGGCGCGGAGCTAGAAGCTGCATCGGCGTCTAGTGGAAGGCGGCCAGCGGACCACGAGCGCATTCACGCTCGGGCGTCAGGCGGTAGCCTATCTCTGGGCGGTGAGACGCTAAGGTGGGCACTCAGTCGCTGTGACCTGGATCGAGGTGGAAGGGGGAAATGGCTCTCGGCCTGCAGAGCATTGGCGCTTGCCCTTCTTCCCACGCGATGGCATACTCGAAGTGTTCACCTACTTGTCAGGCTCACTTGATACTGATTCGTATGACAACCAGAGAGAATCTGAGATGGGTTTCTTTGACGCGAGGTTTGGTGCCTATGTGATCGTCGCGGCGCTGCTGATCGTGACGCCCGGACCAGATACGGCGCTGGTCACCCGGCACGCCTTCCTCGCCGGAAGACGTGCCGCTTCTTTCACCACACTGGGTATCGGAACCGGAAGTATCATCTGGGCATTGGCCTCGGTGCTCGGCATCGTGGTGCTCCTCGAGGAGTCAGTGGTGGCGTTCACGGTCCTGAAGTTCGTGGGAGCGGCATACCTGAGCTATCTTGGCCTGCGAAGCCTGATCGCCAGCTTCAGGGGAAACAAGCAGGCCCGCGCCATGACAGTCGATCCCGAGAGGACGCGACTGAGAGAACGGGTTGCCTTCCGACAGGGACTGCTGAACAATCTCTTGAATCCGAAGGCCGGGGCGATCTTTGCCACAGCGCTGCCTCAATTTATCCGCCCAGGCGATCCTCCCCTGCGCTTGCTGCTGATGCTGCTCGTCTATGAAGCCCTGCTGCTGAGCTGGCTCAACCTCTATGGCTCCCTGATCAGTCGGGCTGGCCGCAGCCGTTTTGGGATACGCGTCCGTGACATCCTGCAAGGTGTCACCGGGGTGGTGCTCATCGCCCTTGGCGCGCGGCTCGCATTCGAGCGCAAGTAGCGCGTGCAACACGTGATCGGGCCGGTCTCCAGAGTCGGAGGCCATTTCCTGTGGCTGGCTGAGAGGGTACCGATGAGAACAGCGTAAGAGAGAGAGCATGGAAGAAAGACCTCAAAGGAGGAGCGATGTTACGATCAAATGCGATGACCATCGGCAACTCTCCCCGCGCACTGGCGTGCCAATCAAAGTCCTGCGCCACTACGAAGGTTTCGGGCTTGCACCAAAGCAGGTCAACCTCAAGACCTGTTTAGAGAGGATGAAAACATGACGGGAGATCGGAGTAATTCCCAGGATTCATCGTACTCTGGCGACCAGCATTCGTCCCTGGCGAAGGAACGCTATGAACTTGGCTACAGCGAGGACGTGCATCAGTGGATGGTCCAGAGAAGGGCGGCCTCCCATGCAAGCTTCTTTCTGCCTCACCTGCAGGCGGGCATGTCTCTGCTGGATGCAGGGTGCGGTCCTGGCTCCATCACCCTTGACCTGGCAGAAGTGGTTTCCTGTCCTCAAGCCGGGTGGCCTCGTGGGGATCCGTGATAGAGACTACAGTCTCTGGTTCTTTGAGCCTGTTCTGCCAGGTGTCGAGGAGGCTCGGCGTCTTGCTCTCCTGGTTGCCGCTTCCAATGGGGCCAGCCCTACTTACGCTCGACAGCAGCGCCACTTGCTTATAGAGGCAGGATTCCCTCGAGTCGAGGCGTCGGCAAGTTGCGTGAGCAACGGAACGTTGGAGCAAACTAAAGCGTCTGCGAGAGCGCTAATGGCACGTCTGCGCTCTTCTTCCTTTCAGGAGACGGTGGTACAACAAGGATGGTCTGATGCAGCAACGTTAGAAATACTGTGTGCTGAAGTCCAGGCCTGGGGAGAACGCCCGGATGCATTTGAGGGTTTAGTCTGGCGTGCCGCAGTTGGTCGGATGGGTACCACATGCTAAAAGCTTATCCGAAAACCGGTAGAGATGTGGTAGGATAAAAGAAGGTGGAGAATTATCTGGCTTTCCTGCACCTGGCTTGTGCTCAACTCATCTTCGCCAAGATTGCGGTTTTCGAATAAGCTTTGCTTCTCTATTGGTTCTGGCGCACAGGCAGCGCTGCTGTCTGTGCGCTCACCGGGGCTCGGTCAGCGAGTTGATCGCACGCACCCTCTTGTCTCAGATGACATCATCTCCAAGGCAGAGAGACGTGTGTTGCACGATTCCCGTTTCCCTGAAGTGGCGACTGAGGGAAAGTGTTTTGCCGCTTCCTGGTGCATTCGGAAGAATGACTTCACATGAATATATTGTATGTGCAGTAGAAAGGAACATGACCTCATGTCAGCATCCCAAGAGCGTCAACCTACCCTCGATTCGGTTGCTCCTCGTTTCCTGGTCGGAGACATGGAACAAGCTCTGGCCTTTTATGGACAACTCGGCTTCGCAAGCACCTATCACGACGAGGGGTTTGCCATTCTCGAACGTGACAGGATCGCTTTGCAATTCAATGTCTCCGACCCGCCAAAGGAGGGTTGCAGGGTGTGTTATATTGTCGTCACCAATATCGAGGCGTTGTATCAGCAGTATTTGCCAACTGGCGCTATTCGGTCTCCGATCCAGGCGACGACCTGGGGGACGAAAGGATTCTGGCTCTGCGATCCGTTTCGCAATATCCTGATTTTTGAGGAAAGCATTCCTGGAGAGGAGAGCGATACAGAACAAGGAACGTGAGTACGCGAGCCACGGAAACAGATCCACAGAGAGAACCGCTGGCAGGAACCCCTGTCGGGTGGGCGACTGTTGCCCGGCCCGCGTCCCTACCCTCTTCTTTCCTCTAATTTCCTCCGATAATTTTCTTGATGGGTGTCGTTTATCTGGCAGCCAGGCATGGAAAGGTTTGTAGAACATTTCTTTACAGAAATGTCTGTGAAATGTAGTGGAATGCACGCGGGAAGAGAAAGGGATTCTGGGATTTTCATAGGAGGTCGGCATCATGGGTACACCTGTGATCTGTCTTGTGACGTTGCATGGCATTGGCTTTGAACAACCACCGCAGCCGGAGAAGGGCATTCCCGGCTACGCGGACGATTTGCACCAGCATTTGAGCAAGTATCTGGATGAGGCGCTACTGGGAGATGACCCCAACCGGGGACGCGAGCAGCGCGGGGAAAACGGGCCGGTCTACGTACAAAGCTGGTACCCACCGAAGAAGGCAACCGCGAAGAGCGGCCTGACACGGCTGGGCAATTGGACAGGAAAAGACCATCGTTCAGTCGACATTTCTCAAGCCCCGTTGGTCAATGGCGAACAGCGGATCGCGCATGTCGCTCTGGTCTATTCACATCTTGAGGGACAGGGGCCGATGATCGGATCATCCCTGATAGCGGGGTCCATGGTCTCCGTCTCGGCCTTGCACTATGCCCACGTCGCTGGCATGATTCAGATGCTGTTCTCAGACATGACAGCAATGCTCCAGCATCAGCCAAAGGCGGCTAACCACGCGCAGCCAGCGACAGGACTGCGCGTGCGCAGCGATCCCGGTTACCATCGGCCAGGGCATCATGCTGACGACGATGCGCCTACAGGCTTGCTGGCAACGCTCAGGCAACTTGAGAATGATGTGGCCGCGTATGTGTGCCGCAACGAGCAGCGAGAGCGCGTGCGCTTCTTTGTCCACGACGCGCTGATGCGGCTGGCCTGCCGCGACGACGTGGAAGCCATCGTCATCAATTCGCATAGCAACGGAACGGTGATTGGACTCGATGCCATGAGGCAACTGCCACCTTTTGCTGTGGAAAAGATCAAAGTATTCATCACGGCTGGCAGTCCGTTGCGCAAGTACATTGATCTTTTCGTCTGGGGGCAGCAGATCGAGAGCGTCAATCCGATCAAGCGCTGGATCAACTTCTGGGACCCGTTAGACCCGGTCGGTGATCCCCTGGCCCCACCGGCAAGCTGGCGGCGCGGTGATAAGCTCCTCCCAGCCTTCAATGATGGCCTGTTCCAGCATGTAAACCCTAACACGGGCGCGATGCAGTCTATCCAGGTTGAAGATCGGCAGGTAGACAATGTCAGAAATAGCATAGATTGCGAGCTGAAGGCGCACAATTACTGGGACAACGCCCCTGAGTTTGTGAACCCCCTGGCGGATATACTCAAAGAGGTCGCTTCAGGTCACGAGATATCTTTGAGCGCATCGATGGCGTGGAATGACATCTCCTTTCCTTAGCGTGGAAGAGGTTGTTTGACCAGCTTCTGGATAGCGGCAGCCCACGCGGCCTGATCGAGTTCATAGGCAGGCTCAGGTGCTCCTGCGGCAACTTGTCTGACCTGTGCTAGAAATCGCTTTTCACCCATTTGATCGCGTAGCTGCCCAAGCGCCTCCTCCACCGTAGATGCATCGGTAGAATGGAGCAGCGCCAATCCGACGCCCGCGCCAAGCAGGAGTTGCAAAGCCTGCTCCTCTGCTGCCTGCTGCGCGAGAAGGCCCAGTTCCTTGAGAATACGGCTAACGGGCCGCAGGTCCTTTATCTCTCGCGTGATGGTGAGTGCTTCAGTCAAAAGCTGCTGCGCCTCTTGCAGCCTGCCCTGCTGTCGTTCCAGGATAGCCAGTTCCAATCGGGTTACAGCGACCTCGCGCCGGTCTTCGAGCTGATCGAGACCAGCCAGGGCCTGCGCATAGAGCTGGTATGCCAGTTCAAACTGACCCTCTTCCCTTGCCAGGGTAGCCATCTCGCGTTGAGTGAGCGCACTCATGCGTTGATCCTGAAGGTTGCGCAAAAGAGCCAGCGCTTCATCGAAATAGCGGTGCGCCTGTTCAAACTGCCTTTGTTTGCATGTCAGAACGCCCAGTGTTTGTAGCGCAATCGCAACGTTGCGCAGGGACTGGAGATCGCGCAGGATGGTCAACGCCTCGTTCAGAAATGCACGCCCCTGCTCATACTGTCCCTGATCTCCGGCTAAATTGCCCAGATTGAGCAGTGTAAAGGCGTACCCAAAGCGGTTTCCCAGGTCGCGCTGAATAGAGAGCGATTCGTCGAGATAGCGGCGGGACTGCTCGAAATGCCCTTGATTACGAGCGAGATTGCCCATATTGCCCAGGACAACCGCGCTGCTGCGTCTATCGCCCAGGAGGCGTAGGATAGCAAGCGCCTCTTCGTAGAGCTTACAGGCCTGCTCCGGTTGCCCCTGCTCTCGCGCCAGGACGCCCAGATTATGCAGCGTAAAGGCCGTACCGCGTTGATCGCCCAGGCGGCGGTAGAGAGCGAGCGCCTCGCCATAAAGCTGGCTGGCCTGCTCCGGTTGCCCCTGTTCCACCACCAGGTTGCCCAGACTCTTCAGAGTATCCGCAACGCCACGTTGATCGTCAAGCTGGCGCAGCATCTCCAGCGCCTTCGTAAAGAACTGGCGCGCCTGCTCCAATTGTCCCTGCTTCCAGGCAAGGTCTCCTAAACAATACAGCGTCGGGGCCATGCTGCGGCGATGCTCTCTCTCCCGCGCCAGTGCCAGCCCGTTCTGCCAGTATGCCTGCGCCTGTACGTAGTTCCCCTGCTGCTCCGCTATTTTCCCGAGATGAAGCCACGCAGTCGATTGACCACTGGCATCTCCCAGGCTGTGTGCGGCCTCAAGAGAGCGTTGGAGTTGAGCTTCAGCTACGGTATAGAGACCGCGTGTGATGAGCACTGGCGCAAAGGCATGCACGCCCCGCACCAGCGCCGCAAGCATGCCCTGCTCATGGGCCACCTCTAGAGCGGCAAAGATATTGTTACTTTCGTCATCGAGAGCGGCATAGTCGGTGGTATGCGCCTCAACGTAGGTTACAAAATACTCGACCATGCGGGCGACCACAGCGCTGTCGCTCAGGTGCATGCGCGCATAATCAGCAATGGTCTGGTGCAGGGTGTAACGCTCGGGGCCGCTGCTTTCCAGTAATCCAGCGTCCATCAGTTCATCGAGGGCCTCCACCGGCATGGCACTGACCGCTGCGGCGGCATCTTCGGAGAAGGTGTTGGGTTTGGGCGGGAAGACAGAGAGCGCGCGCAGCGCAACACGCGCCCCCTCACTCACTTGCTGGTCACTCATGCCGATCATGGTCTGCAATGAGAGAGGCGCGCCCGCTGATAAACCAGGATGTCCACCAACGAGGGGCTGTGGCTCATGCAAGCGCAAGCGTTCATCGGCGCTGTGCAAGCGGGCTAGCGCTGCTCGCAGTCGACGCGGCTGGCCGCTGTGCGCCTGTGCCCGCAAAAAGTTGCCCAGCAATGTGAGTGCCAGTGGCAGGCCACCAACAGCGGCGACGAGGGCCTGCGCCTCTTCCGGCTCAGCCTGCACCGCCTCCGGTGCCAGGCGCATCAGCAAGGCGTAGCCCTCAGCATCCTCCAGTTCGCGCACTGCTATAGTTCCCTCAGCCGCAAAGCGGCGGGCGATCTCTGGGAAGCGCGTGGTAATGAGATGGGAGCAGTTGGGGCCACCGACCTGGAAGGCCAATGCATCGGCAATCTCCCAGGCATCATCGATGACCAGCAGCATACGCCGCTGCCCGATAGCGTCATGGATGCTGCTGGCCCACGCCTGAGGTCGACTGCGCTGGGCGAGATCAGCAGGAGCGCAGTTCAGCAACGTTCCCCAGCGACTGAGCAACCCCAGTATATCGGGTTCAGAGCCAAGACCGACCCAGAGCACGCCATCGGCAAATCGCGCCCGCATCTCCTCATCATGGGCCAGCGCCGTTGCCAGAGCCGTCTTGCCAACACCTGGCAGACCATTGAGGGCGGAAAGCGACGCGGAACTCAGTAATTGCTGCTTGAGGCGCTGCAGCAGGTCAGCGCGTCCCAAAAGCTCGCGGCCATGCGCGAAGGGCGGAGGAATAGCCGGATCAAATACAGGCGCCTGGGCTACAGGAAGCAGAGGCGCAATCTCATCAGGCCGACCCTGGATTGGATTGCCTCCGGTGCTATTTTCCTCTACCCCTACCGTTACGAGGCCAAGTTCCGCGACGCTCAGACCAAAGAGCGTTGAAAGCTTCTGACGGAAGTGGGGGCTGGGCATGGTGACACCACGCTCCCAACGACTGATGGTAAAGGCATCAGTGCCAACCTCGCGTGCTACATATTCCTGCGACCAGCCCTGACGCTCACGCGCCCCTTTCAGGCGAGCATTCGGGGTAGGTTTGGCCGTCTTTTTCATGACCGGGTTAATCTCCAGTTTCGTGGTATCCTGTCTCTCGCCTGCATCATAACACGTCAGCAGCCAGTCCCGCAACCCAGGATAAGAGACCAGCGCATGACTAGCAAATGATCTTCTTTGCAGAAACAACAGGGAGTATACTTAGAGAAATTCGGTCAGGCTCCGCTTCTGGAGAAAAAGTTTACGAGAACGAAAAAAGCCATCAATGGCAGGAAAAGGACAAAGGTACAATGAATACAGCAAAATATGAATATGAAGGGACAGAAAATCGGCCTCACCTCAGCGGTGTCTCCTATATATTGCCCAATGATGATCAGAAGATTAATCGTCTCGACTTACAGCACTATCTGCTGCGCTACATGCTCAAAGGCAATTACCTTGCGCCAATCGTCCAACCGGCGCATATTCTCGATAGCGGCTGCGGCACTGGACGCTGGCTTGTGGAGATGGCAGAGGAATTTCCTCAGGCCGAGTTGATCGGCGTAGACCGCACGCTGCCTGAGCCAGGAAAGGTCGCTTTTCCCCCTAACTGCCACTTCCAGGTCGGCAATACACTGAACGGCCTGCCGTTCGAGGATGGTGCGTTTGACTTTGTGCACCAGCGCCTCCTGCTTTTTACCATTCCACAAGCGTACTGGCAGCAGGTGGTCAATGAACTTGCGCGGGTCATACGCCGGGGAGGCTGGGTTGAGCTTATTGAGGTCAACCCATTCTTCCAGCAAATGGGTCCGGCCACTACGCGCATCGTCGATCTGATTACACAGGCCGCTACACAACATGGGCTGGACATGGGCGTTTCACAGCGCCTGGGCAGCCTGTTAAGCAACGCAGGATTGAAGCGCGTGGGAACCAGCACGCAAATTGTCCCGCTCGGCCACTGGGGTGGTCAATTGGGGACGCTGGCCTTAGAGGATATAGAGGCAATTGCCCAGGCGCTGAAACCCCTGATCCTGGCTCAGAGCGGAATAAGCTCCGGAGAATTTGAGCACCTGGCAACCCGGATGTTCAATGAAGTCGAGGAGTTTCACACCATATTCACCTTCCATGTTGCCTATGGCAGCACAAGAGGGACCGGCCTGCTCGTATAGCCTCTTTTGGCATCCTTTCTATGGGCAAGTCTTATACACACTTGATAATACTCCATAGCCGTGCCATTCGTTTCTTCTTACCCGGATGTTATTCTTCGCTGCGCTCAGAATCTGCAGTCATCAGTTGATCCACCCGCCCTGCGAGAGATTCTTTGCTGTGCGAAGAATAACATGTCCAGGTCCGTTTTTTTATGGTTGTTACACGGAGATCAACGGAACTGCTAACAGAGCCAGCAGAATGCCGATGCCCTGGATGCGTGTGACACGCTCCCGCAGCAGTAGCGCCGCCAGCAGCACTGTCGCCGCCGGATAAAGGGAAGAGAGGACAGAGGCGACATCAAGCCGACCAGAGTGCGCGGCGAGGACGAAAAAGGCATTGCCGATGGCGTCCAGTATGCCCGCCAGCAAGACCAGAGGCACGACGCCGCGTCCCGGTAATACAGGCTGACGCCGCGTGCCGACAAAGACCAGCAGGAAGAGCACGGAGGTAAAACGAGCAACTGCCAGAGGCCAGAATGTGGCGCCGTGGCTCACACGACTGATGAGAATGAAGAAAAAGCCAAAACCACAGCCCGCCAGTAGCGCCAGTCCAATGCCCTCTGGACGCCCCTTTGCCGGTTCCGGGCGAGAGATGAGAGCAATGGCAAGCAGCGCCAGTACAAAGCCGACAAGTTGGAGCGGGCTGGGCAGCCCCTCCGTAAACGCGCTAAAAATGACGGGCAGCGCCGCCGTCAGAACTGCCGAAACGGGGGCGGCTATGCCCATGCGACCAATAGCGAGAGCCGAGTAGAAGGCGATCAAGCCAATAGCTCCCACCACTCCGGCCAGGCCTCCCCAGAGGATATCCATACCAGAGGGAAAGTGCTCGCGCCAAACCAGCGCAAGGCCAATCAAGAGCACAAAGCCGACTGTGTAAGCTGCTATAACAACGCTGGAAGCGGGGGCTCGTCGCGAAGCCAGTCCGCCATTGAAATCGCCACTCCCCCAGCTCAGTGAAGCCAGAAGACCAAAGACAACCGTAGCAAGAGCGCTGCTCATGTATTCTTCCCTTGAAATAGCTCTGATGTGTATGTAGAAACAAGCGTCTACAGAGGATTTTGAACTCTAATCTTCTCAGAAACAATCGGCCAGCTCAAGAGCCAATTGGGCTTTCCGATAGAGCCATTTTCAAATGCTATTCTGCATCGAGCGATGACCCCGTTCGTAGACCGCGCTGTGGTTCCTCTCATGCGTCAGCACGGCTGGGAGTGACGATGCTTCATGGGTAACAGGCCAGACCATCTCCGTCAACGGCGGCTCCATGAGCCGATCCTGGCGCTTGCTATGAAAACGAGTCCAGATGTGCCATTCTTCGCCGTCGCTCAGAATGACACATCTGGACTCGTTTTCATTATCATAATGCCATTAGGAAGCCGAGCCTGACACGTCCTGCTTCCCTTGCGCTCAGCATGACATGTTCCAGCCGCTACTTTCTGCCGCCCAGTGGGAAGCGGTCCCAGGGGTTCTCATTGACTGTGATACGGTAGCCATCGGGGTCGGCGAAGGTGAAGGCGCGCCCGAACGGGCTATCGAAGGGCCGGGTGATGATGGTCACATCAGCCGCTGCCATCCTGGCGTGCAGTTCATCGACATGATCACAGTCGATCCAGAGCGTCACGCCCCGGCCCGGCTGTGATACCTCGTCCAGGTTCACACTTGCTGTCGCGAGGCCAAAGGGGATCGAGTTGGTATCGAAGAGGACAAAATCAGGGGTATTAAAACGCTCATCGATAGTAAAGCCCAGCATCTCCGTGTAGAATGTGCGCGAAACAGCAAGATCGCGTACCTGCAAGCTCAGAAAATCGGGTCCGAGAAGCTTTGCCATAACTGTCTTCTTCCTTTCACGTCTGAGCGGCCATCCCAACTGCCGCATGCGTTTCTCTCATGTCAACAGTTTACAACGGGCAAGTGACAACTGTATGTCAGTAGCCGGATGGTTCTTTTCAGTCCCGGCAAATTGCTATTCTCCATACAAGATGCTATGATTGGATGAGACAAAAGAGAGCCGGGGAGCATTGTAATGAGTGAGATGGCAACAGAACAGAGCTTTTTGATGGGAAAAATGAGGCGGCGAGACTTTCTTGCCCTGAGCGCGCTGGGCATTGCGATGCCGGGAGCACTGATTGCCTGCGCGAATGGCTCTCCACAGGGCAATAACCCAACGCCAACAGCGACGAGTACCAAGGCAGCCAGCCCAACAGCGACGCCCAGCCCGACGGCGCAGGCAACGCCGACAGGCGCGGACTGGGCGCAGCTTGCGAAAAGCCTGCAGGGAACGCTGGTGCTGCCGGGCAGTTCGCAGTATTCCACGGCGCTGCAACTCTTTGACCCGCGCTTCGACAGCATCCACCCTGCCGCGATTGCGTACTGCGTTTCACCGATGGATGTGCAGCAATGTCTCGCCTTTGTGCAGAAGTTCAACCTGCCACTGGCGGCGCGTTCCGGTGGGCATTCCTATGCTGGCTACTCGACCACAACCGGGCTGGTGGTCGATGTGACGCGCATGAACACGGTGGTAATGAACACGGGTAATGGCACCGCGACCATTGGCGCGGGCGCTCATTTGATCGATGTCTACTCGACCCTTTCCAACTATGGCGTGGTCATTCCCGCCGGTTCCTGCCCGACAGTCGGCATCGCCGGTCTCACACTGGGCGGCGGCATCGGGGTTATCGGGCGCAAATTTGGCCTGACCTGTGATAACCTGCTCGCGGCGCAGATTGTACTGGCGAACGGCACCGTGCTCACCTGCGACGCGCATCATAACGCCGATCTCTTCTGGGCGCTGCGCGGCGGTGGTGGCGGCAATTTTGGCGTCACCACCTCGTTCACCTTCCAGACGCATCCGGTCTCCTCGCTCTCGCTCTTCACACTGGACTGGCCGTGGAGCAGCGCCGCCGAGGTCGTTTCGGCCTGGCAAAACTGGGCCCCTCCGGCGCCGGACGAACTCTGGTCCAACTGCCTGCTCCTGGCTACCAGCCCCAAAAGCAGCGGGCCGCAGGTGAGGGTCAACGGCGTCTATGTGGGCAGCATCTCTATTCTGAATCAGCTGCTCCAACAGTTGACCAGCCAGGTCAGCGCCGCGCCAACTGGCCGCTATGTCTACAACGACAGCCTGCTTGAGACTATGATGGTCGAAGCCGGTTGCTACGGCATGTCCGTAGCGGCATGCCACCTGCCGAGCCAGAACCCACAGGGGCAGTTGCAGCGCGTGCCTTACGCGGCAAGGTCCGATTTCTTCACCAGCACGCTGCCATCGCAGGGCATCAACGCGCTGGTAAATGCCATTGCCAGCCGCCAGGCCTCCTCACTTGGTGAGGGCGGCATCGCCTTTGACGCTTCCGGTGGTGCGATTAACCGTGTGGCAGCCAACGCGACGGCTTTTGTGCATCGCAACGACCTGTTCTCCGTGCAGTATACGGCAAACTGGAACGCGAGCGACCCCAGTTCCGTTATCTCGGCTAATCAGACCTGGCTCAACGGCGTCTGGCAGTCCATGCGCCCCTATGCCAGCGGCAACGTCTACCAGAACTACGTTGACCCGAACCTGCCCAACTACTTGCAAGCCTACTATGGCTCTAACCTGCCGCGCCTGCAGCAGGTCAAAGCCACCTATGATCCCACCAACCTCTTCCACTTCGCGCAGAGCATTCCGCTCCCCGGCTGACGCTATTCATAGCCCTCTTGCAGGCTCGTCATGCTGATCTTGCCCCAGAAGAGGCGGTAGGTCAGGATGAAGTAGGTGGCGGCAAGCACCATACCGATGATCCACCAGACGAGACCCACCGTCTGCCCGTAGAGAGAGCCTGAGGCGTTGGAGATGGTCAGGCTGTAG
This sequence comes from Ktedonobacteraceae bacterium, assembly GCA_035294125.1. GTDB lineage: Bacteria > Chloroflexota > Ktedonobacteria > Ktedonobacterales > Ktedonobacteraceae > CADDYT01. The sequence goes on from DATGLM010000048.1 coordinate 223,000, forward strand.
GCAGGGTTGACGGCAGGCAGCATCAGAGGATAGATAGCAAAGGCGGCGCTGGCGAGCAAGGCCGCAATCAGAAGACAGGACGAAAAAAACGAAAACAGATCGTTTTGCCTGAGATTGAAGAGGATCATGGCCACAAAGCCCACAACGGCCAGCAGCGGGAAGATAAAGCCCCAGGGACGGCTGAAAAAGCTGTTGCTGACGTGTGGCTGCACGATCCAGGTCGCAATCGTTCCCAGGAGAAGCAGTACAACGTTGATACCCCACACCACGCGGGCCGCACGACGGGCGCGGCTACTGAGTGGATCAGGCGTCTTGACCGCGACATAGGTAGCTCCGTGCGCAGTCAGCACCCCAAGGGCCATCAGAGCGATCAGGATGGTATACCAATCGAGAATGCCAGGATTTTTACTGAAGGGGTTGAAATCCGTCCACAGGGCCAGGAAGAAGGTGCCATTGGCCGCCAGCGAAACGCCGCGCAGCACGTTCGCCATGGCGGCCCCGTAGAAAATGATCAGTAATGCGCTGCTGATAAAAAACAGGGCATCCCAGAAAGAGGCCCACAGCGGATTGGCGATGCGCCCACGCAGTTCGATGGAAACCCCACGTCCCATCAGCAGCCAGAGCACGATGATGAGCGGCAGGTAGAAACCACTGAAGGCGGAAGCGTAGAGCAGGGGAAAGGTGAAAAAGAGTGTACCACCGGCCGCGATGAGCCAGACCTCGTTGCCATCCCAGACCGGACCGATAGAGCGCAAGATCATGCGGCGGTCTTCGTCGCTGCTGGCGATAAAAGGCTGAATCGCCCCGGCCCCCAGATCAAAGCCATCCAGCACCACATATGCCGTCAGCATAAAGCCGACGAGGATAAACCAGAGCGTTGACATCCTTTATTCTCCTCCTAAGCCGCTTGCGAACTCGTCAGAAAGCCCTTCGGCCTCCTGCGTAGATTCCTGCTTGTGTTCATGTGCAGCAGGCCCGGTGATCGCTTCAAACGTCATCAACAAGACATAGACAAGGCCAAGCAGCAGGTACATGCCCATAAAGCCGAGCAAGGTGAAGAGCACATTGCCATCCGAGAGCGTGCTGGTGACGCCCTGCGCGGTCGGCAGCAAACCGTAGATAATCCAGGGCTGGCGACCGAGTTCGGTGGTGAACCAGCCCGCCGTGTTGGCGATGAAAGGGAATGGCGTCGCCAGCATAATAATCCAGAGCATCCAGCGATAGCGGAAAAGCCGTCGTTGCCACAACAGGAAAAGCGCGCCAAAGCCCATGATGGCGATAAAGATGGTTCCCAGCCCGACCATAATGTGATAGCTGTAGTAGAGCAACGAGATCGAATCGGGCCATTGACTGCGGGGGAAGGCGTTCAAGCCACGCACGGTGGCCGTCCAGCGGCGATAGGTCAGGAAGCTGAGCACATTGGGCACAATCAGGGGGTTATCGAGCGTGCCATGATCCGGGTCCGGCTGTCCCAGAATAATGACGCCCGCGCCGCTTTGTGTCTTGAAAAGCCCCTCCATCGCCGCCAGTTTGACCGGCTGATAGGTCGCTACCTGTCTGCCCTCCATATCACCACTCGGAAAAAGCTGGAAACAACTGGCGAGAAAGCCTGCGATCACTCCAACCGTTATGAAAATGCGCGCATAGTCGACGTGCTGCTTCATGAGCAGGTAGTAAGCACCCAGGCCCGCCATAAAGAACGAGCCAGTGATGACCGCCCCACTCATCGTATGCATGTACTGTGGCACCGTCCAGGAGTTGAGCAGCACGGCCAGATAGTTACTGAGATGGAGCTTATTGCCGACTATGGTATAGCCAACGGGGTGCTGCATCCAGGCATTGGAGGCAATAATGAAACCGCCCGAGGCCCAGGTGCCGATCCAGACCATCACGGTGGCAAAGAAGTGCATGCGCTGGCCGAAAGCCTGCTCGCCGAAGAGCATAATGCCGAGAAAGGCAGACTCAAGAAAGAAGGCAAACGCGCCCTCCATCGCCAGCGTCTGCGCAATGATATCACCGGCATAGGTGGAGAAAGCCGCCCAGTTTGTACCGAACTGGAACTCCATCGGAATGCCGGTGACAACCCCCATGACAAAGGTAATGGCAAGAATCTTGGTCCAGAAGCGAGTGCTGACATTGAAGCGTTCGTCGTGCCGCCAGAGATAGAGGCCTTTGAGCACCACCAGCAAGAGCGCCAGCCCCATTGTCAACTGCGGAAACAGGTAGTGAAATGAGATGGTAAAGGCAAATTGCAGGCGCGAAAGAATAGTAGATATCGGCATGAAAACCCCCTCTCATAGACCCGAAGGGAACGTTATTAAACCATTTTGCAGATCAACCATCTGCCGGTAGAGACCTCCCGCCGCCAGCAGTTGCGCGTGTGTGCCGCGCTCGACGATGCGGCCATGATCGAGCACGAGAATTTCATCCATCCGCTCCATTGCGACGAGGCGATGCGTCGTCATCAATACTGTTCGCCCCTGCATGAGCATATCCAGATCGTCCAGTAGCGCCTGCTCTGTCAGCGGGTCCAGATTGGCCGTTGGTTCGTCGAGAATGAGCAGAGGCGCGTCTTTGAGCAGGGCGCGGGCGATGGCAATACGCTGGCGTTCTCCACCGGAGAGACGCAAACCTTGCTCCCCCACCCACGTCGTCAGACCTTTAGGAAGTCGGCGCACCAGCCCGCCCAACTGCGCCTGTTCCAGCACGCGCTCTAGATCGCTCTCATCGGCATCAGGTCGCGCCAGCAGCAGGTTGCCGCGTATTGTATCGTTGAAAAGATAGGTATCCTGGTCAACCACGCTGACGAGAGCGCGCAGATCGTCGAGCGCGTAGCGGCGCATATCCTGCCCGTCCAGGCGAATTTCACCGCGCGTTGGGTCCCAGAAGCGCAGAGCCAGCCTGACCAGCGTACTCTTTCCGCCGCCGCTTGGCCCCACCAGCGCGACACGCTTCCCCGGCGCGAGACAAAAGCTAATATCGCTTATCGCGTCTCCCTCACCGGATGGATAGGCGAAAGAAACATGCGCAAATTCCAGCGTATGTCCACGCGACGCACTATTCTCTATTACGAGCGGCGCGACCGGTTCCGTGACAGCAGGAGCAGTATCGGCGATGGCGAATAAGCGTTCCGCGGCGGCAAGCGAGGTGCCGAGAAACTGGAAAGCTTCACCAAGCGGCAGAATCGCCTCGAAACTGGCGAGAATGATGAGCGCCAGGAAGCCCAGGTAGACGCCATTGATCGCCTTTGTGGCAACTAGAGGAATCGCCAGAACAAGCAAAGCAAAGAGCGCCATATTGCTCATGAGATCGTTCAGTGCTTGCTCCAACCCCGTGATCACAGCCATACGGCGCTGAAGTTGCGCGAGTTTCCTGTCCAGCGCGGCCACCTTCTGGCGTTGATCGCCCGCCCGACCAAAGGCCAGTAGATCCTGCACGCCCTGAATACCATCCAGCACCTGCGCGTTCAGCTCAGCGCGCACAGCGAGCTGCTGCCTGCCTACGCCACGCGCGAGCAGGCTTACCAGCCACGGAATGCCCAGCCCGGAGGCTATAAGAAAAGCGAGCGCGACCCAGGCCAGCAGGAAACTGAAGATGGAGAATATGTAGAAGGAAAGCAGGCCGACGACAATAGCAACGATAATGGGCGAGACGGCCCGTAGATAGACATTCTGCAACTCCTCGACATCCGAGACCAGCCGCGTCAGCACATCACCACTGCGATACCTGAGCAGGAGCGAGGGAGCCAGCGGCTTGAGGCGTGTGTAGAGCCAGACGCGCAGCCGGGCCAGCAGGCGGAAGGTGGCGTTATGAGAGACCAGGCGCTCGGCATAGCGCGAGGTGGAACGCACAACGCTCATAAGCTGGACGAAGTAAATGGGCATCACGAGCGTTACCAGCAGCGGCCCCAGCGCGGCAGCAGCGATCAGATAGGCAGCCATGCCAAGCAAAAGCATATTACTGGCCACCATGACGCAGCCGAGCAGGATTGCCAGAGCGATCCACCAGCGAAAAGGCGACAGTTGAGCGAGCAGGCGCATGAACACTTTCATCTGGCGGACTACTCCTTTCCAACTGTGCTCAGCAGGCGATTGTACTGTGCCTCCGAGCGCAAAAGCGCGGACGGCTCACCGACTTTCACCAGCCGCCCGTCTTCCAGCACAGCGACTCGATCGGCGGCGGCAATCGTGTTGTAGCGGTGGGCGATGATCAGCACGATGCGATTACGCATCAAATTCGCCAGCGCCCGCCTGATGAGCAGCTCGCTTTCGGGATCAAGGCTTGAGGTTGGCTCGTCAAGGATGAGCAGCGGCGCGTCTTTGAGAAAAGCACGGGCAATGGCGAGGCGCTGCACCTGCCCTGCGCTCAGCCGCGCCCCACGCTCGCCGATCTCGGTGGCATAGCCCTGCGGCAACTCTTCGATGAAGGCGGCGGCACCAGCTAATTCGGCAGCCCGCCTCACCTCTTCCTCGCTGGCATCAGGACGCGCCATGCGGATATTGGCGAAGACGGTGCCTGAGAACAGGTACGGGCGCTGCGGGACAAGGGCGATATATTCGCGCCATGTTTCGGCGGACAGTTCCGTCATGGGAAGCCCATTGACAAAAATCTGCCCTTCCTGAGCGTCCATGAAGCGCAGGAGCAGATTGGCCAGCGTGCTTTTGCCAGCACCGCTTCGGCCTATCAAAGCGGTGCAGGAATCCTGCGGAAGTTCCAGATTGATGCCGCAGAGCGCGGGGCGCCCGCTGCCGAGATAGGTATACGTGACGTTGCTGAAGGTGATGGTAAGGGGGCCAGCAGGGCGGCGGGACGAGTGTGTATCTTCGTTGAACGGCAGCGGCGTTTCCAGAATGGTGTTGATGCGCTGCATAGCCGCCTTGCCCTCCATAGCGGCGTGGCGATGAACGCCCAGTTCGCGCAGTGGACGGAAGAATTCCGGCGTCAGCAACAGGATAAGGAAAGCATGTGAGAAAGGGATATTGAAATTGAGCAGTTGCACACCCAGCACCACCGCGATCAGGCCAATAGCAACCGCCGTCATAAATTCCAGCACCATGCCCGACAGGAAGGCGACGCGCAGCATTTTGAGCGTGCGCTGGCGAAAGGACTCACTAAACCGGGATACTCGTTTCTGCGCCGCCTCGCTCGCTCTAAAGAGTTCCAGCGTGGTTAAGCCCTGAATGGCATCGAGAAAGTATGCGCTCATACGGGAGAGCGCGAGCCACTGGTTCTGGATGTGTTTCTCAGCATAGGTCCCTACCAGCACCATCAGGAGCGGAATCACCGGCCCTGTAATGAGCAGCAGCACGCCGATGGGCCAGTCGAGCCAGAAAACGTAGGCGGCAATGATGAGCGGGGTCAGGATACAAAAGGCAAGCTGTGGCAGGTAGCGGCTGACATAGGCGTCCAGCCGTTCAATACCCTCGCTCACCGTCGTCACCAGTTCGCCCGTCGCCTCACCTTTGCTATACGCTGGCCCCAGGCGCAAAAGGCGCGCGAACACTCGTTCGCGCAGGTCGGCTTTGACGCGAACGGCCGCCTGCCGCGCCACAAATTCGCGCCCCCAGACAACCCCCGCATGTACTACGATAGCTGCCAGCAGGAGCAAGAGAGGCTGCGTCACCTGCGCCAGTCCCGCATGATGCAGGAAGACACGATCGATTACCGTGCTCAGGAAGCTCATCTGAGCAATCAACACCAGTGTAGCAAAGACACCGAGCACAACTGTAACAAATAAGGTCACACGTGCGTATTTCACGTACCGGAAGAAGGCTCTCTCCATTCATCTTCCCTTTGATGATAGTTTCTTATGCAAGACGTCTCTGTGATGACGTATGGTTGCAAATGCGTTCGTTTCTCATCCAATATTATAGAGTGCAAAGACAGGAGGTGCCATAAGCCAAATAATTTTGTGGAATAGCGGCCAGCAAGCAGGGATTGACAGGCGAGCTTTTCTGGATTACTCTTTTTATACAGGTTATCTCCTGTTTTATCTACCACAAGGAGGTCTTTCCCCGCATGGCAAACGAAACCCGCACTTCTCTCGTCGAACAGCACTCTATCGATTTCATCCCCGAAGCGGAGCGGCATGGCTCAGTCTTCAGCCTCTTCACCCTGTGGTTCGCGGCCAACATGCAAATTACTACTGTGGTGACCGGGGCGCTGGCGGTAATCATCGGACTGCCCCTGATCTGGGCGCTGGTGGCTATCGTGGTTGGCAATATTCTTGGCGGCGTCGTCATGGCGTTGCACTCTGCGCAGGGGCCGCGCATGGGCATTCCCCAGATGATCCAGAGCCGGGCACAGTTCGGCTTCTATGGCGCTATCCTGCCACTGGTGCTTGTCATCCTTCTCTACATCGGCTTCTTCGCCAGCAGCGGCGTGCTCGGCGGCCAGGCGCTCTCGGCCTGGACAGGCATGAGTGTCACCCCGGCTATCATCATTGTCTCCGCCATCTGCACCGTCCTCGCCATCTTCGGCTACGATCTCATCCATCGCTACGAAGGCATTGTCAGCGTCCTCTTCCTCGTCGGCTTCCTCTACCTCAGCATTCGTCTGTTAGCCAGCAGCGGACTCGGCAAGGCATTTTCGACGGGATCATCCTTCTCGCTGGGAACATTCTTGCTCGTCGTCTCCGTCATCGCGACCTGGCAGATCACCTATGGCCCATATGTCGCCGACTATTCACGCTACTTGCCATCAAACACGCCGATCAGCACCTCGTTCTGGTGGACCTATGGCGGCTCCGTCATCAGTTCCATCTGGATGATGGCCTTTGGCAGCATCGCCTACGCCGTCGCAGGCTCGACCTTCGAGAATGATTCCGTCCACTTTATCGTCGGGCAGTCCGGCAACAGCCTCGTACTGGGCGGCATCATCTACCTGCTGATTGTGCTGGGTATTATCGCGGCCAACGTGCTCAACATCTATGGCATGTTCATGACAACCACCACCGCGATATCTTTGCCCCACTTCCGCGCCAGTACGCGCAACCGCATCCTCTTCATCCTCGCAGCCGCCATCGTTGGCACAGCCGTTGCCGTACTGGGACAAGGCAACTTCATCAACAACTACACCAACTTCCTGCTCTTCCTGCTCTACTTCATCATCCCCTGGTCGGCTATCAACCTTGTTGATTTCTACCTGCTGCGCCACGAGCATTACGATATCGCCGCCATCTTCAACCCGCACGGCATTTACGGCGCGGTCAACTGGCGTGCGCTGCTGGCCTACGTTGTAGCCATCGTGCTAGAACTGCCTTTCATCAGCACCACCCTCTACACGGGGCCACTCGTCTCCTATCTGGGTGGCGCAGACATCTCCTGGATCATCGGGCTGATAGTCGCGTCCATTCTCTACTTTATCCTGATGAAACCTGTGGTCGCATCGACAGGAACGACCACCGCCAATAAGGGATAGTTATAGGATTACGACAGGAGGAAGCGGAAACCCCCGCAGGCGTTCACTTAAGCCTCGGCAAGCCGACCGCAAGGGATCGGCCCTACTCTACACGAGGTAGCCCGAAGAGCCAACGCATAGAGTAGGGCCGATCCCTTGCGGTCGGCCTGAAGGCAGCATCACTACGTAAGTGAATACCTTTGGAAGCTTCTCGCTCTCTTATCGCGCCAGATAAGCCATTGCGCCTGTCTTGATGCAGCGCTTCAATGAAGCCTAGCCGGGTGGATAATTATCACCTTTTTCGGCAACTCTCCCCAATTTCTTCTTCGGCGGCGGTTCTTCTGGCACATCTTCCAACAATTCCGTTATGGGAACACCCAGAGCTTTCGCTATTTTATCCAGCGTCTTCAATGATGCATCATGCTGGGGATTGTGCCAGATAGCCTGCATGGTCTTCAAATTGATGTCCGCCGCTCTCTGCAAACGGGACATCGTGAAGCCTTTGGCCTGCGCAACCTCTTTAACACGCAAACGTCTCATGTATTTCCTACCCTTCACTCTGCTTTTTAATATGATACTAAACTCGACTACTTGACACAATCCCTTTATAGTGGTATGTATTACATTAACATTACTCTATAGGTATCCTTCTCGGTGGCATAACAAATCAAATCCGACAAAAGACATAAAGAGGTAAAGGCAGTGTCATACATCAGTGAAGAAGGCAAAATCACCCTGCGCGACATTGAACGCAAGTACCGGCTTAGCACCTACGCCATCGCCGCCATCGCCTTCGTCGAGGCCAGCGTCATCTATCGTATGGAACAGAGAGGCCCGCTTCCTCGTAAAGTGGTCGAGCAAATCTTGCTCCGGCTCTCAGAAGTCACCGGTCAGGACTATTCAATGGAGACAGTCGGCGGCTACTGGATTGAAAGAGATGAGGAATAGAGAACTACGCTTTTTTTTGCCAGGAAATCCGTGGAATGGCAAATTTTCTGCGTGCCAATCGCTTGATTAAGAGAGGGAGGTGCATACGCAAATCGGCCTGGGAAGCGCGCTCGGCCTGGAGCGGGGCGGAAGATACGAGTAATCACCACACACTTTTTCCTTGACACCTTCTCACTCCTATGCCTACACTGAACGAGTAGTGTTTCTGCCGCGATGAGAGCGAGCAGGAGTTTTGCAGAGAAAGCAGAGAGGATGCAATGCAGATTTCGGATAAGGCAGAGGGGAATAAGCAGTTAGAGGGTTTTGAGGACTTTGTTGGCAAAATGTTGGAGGAGTGGAAGGTGCAGGGCTGCGCGGTGGCGATTATTAAGGATGGCGAGATCTTACTCTCAAAGGGATTCGGGCTGCGTAATGTGGCGGAAGGGCTGGAGGTGACGCCGGAGACACTTTTCCCCATCGCCTCCTGTACGAAGGCGTTTACCGCTACGTCACTGGCTATTCTGGCGGACGAGGGGAAGGTGGATTGGGACACGCCGGTCAGGGCGTATCTCCCCTCGTTCAGGATGTACGATAGCTTCGCGACGGAGCGCATGACGCCGCGCGACCTGGTGACGCACCGTTCGGGCTTGCCGCGCCACGACCTGATGTGGTACAACTCCTCGCGCACGCGCAGAGAGTTGTTCGAGCGTTTGCAGTATCTTGAGCCGAGCAAGGATTTGCGCGCGCTCTGGCAATACCAGAATCTGATGTACATGACCGCCGGATACCTGGCTGGCGAACTGGCCGGGATGAGCTGGGAGGAGCTTGTGCGGCAGCGCATCTTCCAGCCGCTGGGTATGACAAACAGCCTCTTCGACATTAACGAGGCAAAGGAATTGCCAAACTGCTCGCGCCCATACATCGAGCGCAACGACGAAGTGAAGGAAATGCCGTACTACGCCGCGCAGGGCGCTATCGCCCCAGCCGGGGCGATAGTTTCGAGCATCAGCGACATGAGCAAGTGGGTGCTCCTGCATGCAAACAAGGGCAAGATCGGTGATGTGCAGCTTGTCTCCGAGGGGCAGATGATGCAGATGCACGCGCCGCAGATGGTGATGCAGGAGACGCATAAGTACGAAGAACTGGGCAACTCGACCTACGGCATGGGCTGGTTCATCCACTCCTATCGCGGCCATACAATGGTCGAGCACGGCGGCAATATCGATGGCTTTAGCTCACTCGTCACCTTATTTCCACGGCAAAATATCGGCGTTGTCGTGTTGAGCAACATGGATGGCAACCCGCTTCCCTATATTCTCACCTACAACATCGGTGATCGTCTGCTTGGTTTAGACGAGGTTGACTGGAATGGGCGCTTCAGGAAGGAACACGACGAGTTGAAGGCTGGTGAGACGCGAGGCAAGGAGAAAAGCGAGACGGACCGCGTGCAGGGAACCGCGCCATCCCACCCGCTCGAAGCCTATAGCGGCGATTTTGAGCATCCGGGCTATGGCACCATGTCCATTGAGCTGGACGGCGAGCAGTTGAAGGCGATCTATAACTCGATGGAGTTCGCGCTGAAGCACTATCATTATGATGTCTTCGAGGCGCATATTGAGCGTTTCGATATTATGCTGAAGGTGTCCTTCTCCACGAATCCGCGAGGAGATATCGAGACATTGAGCGCGCCGTTGGAGCCAATGGTGAGCGATATCGTTTTCAGGCGCGTGCCCGCTAAGAAAATGCTGGATAAGAGCTTCCTGGAACAGTTCACCGGCCTCTACGAAGTGATGGGCATGCCGCTGACGGTGGCGTTGAAGGGCGAGAAGGCGTTGATCGCATCGCTGCCCGGACAGCCAGATCAAGAGCTGGTCCCCTACAAGGGCATGGAGTTCCGCATCAAAGGACATTCCGGCTTCAGCGTCGAGTTCAAAAGCGATGAGGCGGGTGTCATAACCGAGGCCTTATTAACCCAACCTTATGGAGCCTTCATTGCGAAAAAGCAGACGGCATAGCTAGATTTCAGGGCCAGGCAGGTGTGAGGCCAGCAGTGAGGGCGCAATAGCGCTTATCGGCACGGCACCAAGCTGGACCATCACATCTGCCTCCTGCCCGCTGGCGGTAAATTGCAGGAAGGATTGTGCCTGCGCTGTTCCCGTTCCCAGAGTGTAGAGATGATCAACGCCCCAGAACGGATACGAGCCGTTGAGCAGGTTCTGCGCGGTCGGCAGAGCGCTGTTGATGGCGAGCACCTGTACATTCGCCCCCTGCGCAGCGACCAATGGCACAATGCTAATCGCGCCCGGCACCGCGCTTACCGCCAGCACCACCCGTTCGGGCGTATCCTGCTTCAGCCTGAATCCCTTTACATGAATGGTGGCGTTATTCAGTACAAATGAACGAAAAATGGCATTAACGGCATCGCTTGCGGGACGGAGAATGACTGATACAGGCTCGTTAGGACCGCCAAGCTGCGACCAGTTCGTGAGTTTCCCCTGGTAAATCGCCTGCAACTGCGCGCTGCTCAAGCCATTGATCTGGATATCGGGACTGACGATGACTGCATAGAGCGAAGCAGCGAGGGGGTGATCGGTGAGATTGCGCAGGGGCAGAGCCGTCAGGTCGCTGGCCGCGATTGTATCTTTATTCTGCTCTACAGCATTCAGGTTTTTGCGATCGGTGCTGCCTCCCAGCGCAATCATTGCGCTGGAGCACGCGGATTGATAATCCCTGCTGATCTGTTGCAGCAGGAAAGCAAGGTTCAATGGAGCAGCGACAGAAAAGCGGCCCGCAGCACAGGTAAAGGTGGATGGCCCTGGCGTGGCTGTTGGAGGAAGCGTTGGCACCGGCGTGGGCGGGCCGGGCGCGGGAAGCGTGGGAGTGATCGTCGGCATGGGATGCTTGTTTGTGCTCGTGGGGGGTGTGGCGTTTTTCAGCGGCCCGGCTCCCTGGTTCGTCCCGGTAGCGGGTCCTGTGTTCTCAACAGTTGGAGTGAGCAGCGGGCCGGGCGGGGCAGTAGCAGTAATGGCTGAAGCCGTGCTGGCAGGGGTGGCCGTAGAGCTATAATGCCAGAGTGGTAAATTGGTGAGCTGGTGAAATTGCTGCGGGAAGGAAAGCATAAATATGGAGGCGCTGGCAAGGCTGAGAAGTAGCACGGCAAGCGCCAGCATTGAAGCCGCCCGCGCCCACGTAAAGCGGGTGCGGCGCGCTCGCACGTTGACACGGCGCTCAGGCACATCAGGCGTATCGCAAATAATCTGTGGCGCATCGGGAACGACGGCTGAGACAAGCGCCTGGGCAAGCCCGGCTGCATCGGGGAAACGAGCGTCAGGACTCTTCGAGAGAGCGACGCGCACCACCAGTTCCAGAGCCTCCGGCAGGTCAGGACGCAAAGCACGCAGCGAGGGTATCGGCTCGTCAGTGTGCTTCATGGCAATCTCTTCGGCACTCTCGCCACTGTAGGGAAGCTGGCCGCTCAGCAAATAGAAGAGCAGCACCCCTATCGCATAGATATCGCTGGCCGGGCGCACAATGCCCAGCGACTGCTCCGGGGCCATATAGGCCGGGTTGCCCATATCAATCTCAGCCGTAAGTGGATCGCCATCGCGGTATATGCGCCGCATGCTAAAGTTCGTTACAATAAGGTCTTCCTCGCCACTTACCAGCAGACTGGTCGGCTGGATATTGCCATGCACGATGTTGTGCTCGTGGGCATATTGCAGGGCCGAACAGAGCTGTGTAACGAAGCGCATGACCAGTGGCAGCGGAAGCAAATCATCCGGCTGGCGTTTGAGAAATGCTTCCAGCGTCTCCGCGCCCATCGGCATCAATGACACACTGTAGAGCAGGTCGGAGAGATCGCCGCCCACGCCGTATTCCAGCAAAGGCTGAATATGCGGGTGCTGGCAGCGCCAGACCTTCTCCACTTCAGTGGCGAAGGCATCACGAAAACCGGTCGGGTCGGGAAAGTGGGGACGATAGAGGCGCAGAATGACGTCATAGCCGCCCCGGGTCGTGGGACGAGCGCGATATGTCTCCACCATCCCCTCGTGAGATAAGCGTTCCAGTAAAAAATAATTGCCAACCATTACGCCAGCGAGTTCCGCCATTTCTCTCCTCACAAACTAGAGTTTGCCTGCGTTAGATCGTCGGGCCAGGCGTATGCGAGTCCAACGCAGCCGGGAACAGGTCCTTGATCGAGATAACACCAGCGCTCGCCAGATCGAGGGCAGCGGTGTCTGTCGAGCAAAAGCTAATAAACGAGAGCGCCAGTCCCGTCGCCGCCTGCCTGCTGTAGAGATGCTCGATACTCCAGAAGGCATAGGCGTTGGTGGAAACGCTGGCAGCCGAAGGGGCCACGCCATTGATGGAGATTGCCTGCGCCCCGCTGACCGGCACCGAGGCCAGCGGGACATAGCTGATAGCCCCACTTGTATCCAGTACCTTCTGTGCCACCTCCTCATTGCTATCATTGTACAGTACCGTACCGGCGACGCTTTGCTGCTTGCCCTTGAGTACATAGTCATCGAACAGCAGTTCTATCTCGGAACCGGCGGAGCGCGAGACGATCTTGATGGGTTCATCCGTACCGCCAACTTGCGACCAGTTCGTGATCTGCCCGCTATAGATGCTCTGAAGCTGCGCGGTCGTGAGATTGGTGATCTGCGTGTCGCTGTTGACGATCACGGCGTAGATGAGCGCCCCCACGCGATAATCTACCAGCCCTGCACGACCGGTGGAGGTGAGATCGGAGTAGGCGAGGCTCGTATTGCCACTCTCTACCGCGTTGAGACCTGTTTTGCTGCCCCCACCATTGATGGTGAAGCTCGCACTGCCGGAGCACTGGCTGTTGTAGCCACCCGTCAGTTGCTGGATAGCAGGCTGAAAATTGACCGAACCAGCCAGCGTGAGACTGCCGGACGCGCAGGCAAAAGGCGGCACAACCGGATTACTTGAAGCAGGCGTTGAGGCAATCGCCGGGCGCGTCGCCACCGGGATAGGAGGAGTAACTTGCGTTGTCTTCGTCCCGGTCGTTGGCGTAAGCGTTGCTGCCTGCTTAGCCGAGCCGCGCGCGCTCATAGTGGCTGTTTGAGCAGGCGTGGTTTGCCCGCTATTGGAACTATCAGGCAAGAGAAAAGAAGAGAGCAAAGCACCTAGCAGCCCGAGTAACAGTAAGATTACCACCACAATTGGCAAAATCTTCTTCAGCCGGGCATTCCACTCGCCACCCTCTTTGCGTGGCCTCTCCGTCCTCTCCCTCTTTGGTAAATCCTCGAATACAACCTCCGATGGAGAGGATAGCTCTGGAACAGAAGCAGGGGGCAGGGCCGGAACCTCCTGCTCCGGTTCCGGTACCACAGGATTATTGCTCAGATACTCGGCAGCAGTAGAAGGCACATCTCCCTGTTCTTGCCCGCTCGCGATTAGGGGCAGCGGTGACCACTCAACGGGATCAGCCGACCAGAGTGGTGATGGCAAGACAGGAGGCTCTTCCCGCACACCGGGGGTCGGCTCGGTACTGGCAAAGGCAAGATAGGCGGGCAGCGGTGTTTGCGGATCAACGGCAGTCGCTGATTGAGCAGGGGATATTTCCGGGGGAGATAGCGGCGGGGGAGTCAGCGGGCTACGTGTCGAGGTAGCGCCAGGTACCAGTTGTAGTTTCCTGGTTACAACGGGCCGGGCTACGGGTGAAGCCACGGGAGCAACAGTGACGGCTACTAGAAAGGCGTTGTAGAACTCATCGGCTGAGACAAACCGTTCATCTGAACGCTTCTCCAGCGCCATACGGAGAACGCCATCGACGGCATCGGAGATGGCAGGAACAATTGAGCGAGCCGAAGGAACTGGCTGACGCACGTGCTTGAGCAGCACCTCGACAGGCGTCTGGCCGGTAAAAGGTGGTTGCCCGGTAAGGATACGGAAGAGCAACGCGCCCAGTGAGTAGATATCGGTGGCATGCCGCACAAGGCCCAGCGATTGTTCCGGGGCTACATATTCAGCCGAACCCCAGCCGATGCGTGTCAGTGACTGCTGGCTGTCGTCGTAGCTATGCGCGATGCCAAAATCGGAGAGTAACATGCGGCCATCAGCGGCCACAAACACGTTAGTCGGCTTAATATTGCCGTGAATCACGTCGTGGTTGTGCGCGTACTGCACAGCGCTGCAAAGCTGCTGCATAATCGGCAACGCCTGCATAGCGGAGAATTTGCCACCCACACGCTGGAACAGGTCTTCCAGCGTCCCCGTCACAACAAATGGCGTGACAAGGTAGAGCAGTCCCTCGCCTTCGCCATATTCGAGAAACGGTAAGATGTTTGGATGGTCAAATTGACCGATTTTTTCCGCTTCGACCATAAAATGCTCGCGGAAGGACTCGCTCCGGGCATAACCGGAGTGAAAGATTTTGACCCCTACCTCGTAGTTCCCTTCCCCTTTCTGGCGAGCGCGGTAGACATCCGCCACTCCTCCCTTGCTGATACATTGCAGCAGGAGGTAATCACTCAGCATTACGCCTTCAAGATCAGACATACAACACCCCGTCAGACACTCAGCTTCTCTCGTTCTTCTCATGCCGCCAATACGGGTGACAAAAACGGTCAAATCACGCAGTATATCGAACTAAACGGGAGCTACTCTTTTTTTTGATGAAATCAGGACTTTAAGAGAGCTAAATCTTGAGGGCCAGGATGAGCACAATGGTGAGGATGTGCAACAGTTGATCGACCCAGATGTGGGTGATGAGCTTGTAGCGGGCTTTGAGCGTATCGATCACATAATGGGTGACGAGCAGGAGAGCGATGGCGAGCAGCGATGGGTGGGCGAAGAGGATAAAGACGGCGGTATAGGTAGCGCAGTGGTAGAGATTGATCTCCCAGCTTTTGCCCTTCTCGACACTCATCCAGGTGCTTTGAAAGGCAAAATCTCCGACAAAGTGGCAGGCAAGCCAGATCAACAACACCCGGGTGGAAATGTCAAACAGCATAGACACGCTCCTTTACCCTGTTTCCTTCCTGCTCGCAGTATACCCTTGCTTGAAGGATGGGTACTATGAGGTGGGTCTCGAAAAAAATGTGAGGTAGAGCACAATTATGCTTTGTGGACGCGCCAGGGAGTGCCGGAGAGGACGCGCAGCAGGAGCAGGGCCGCGACCAGCATCCAGAAGCAGAAGGCAAGGTCTTGTTCGAGGAAGGAGCTATCCACCTGCCCCTGCAGCAGAGAAGCCAGCAGCGCCGCCCCAACGCCAAGCGTCATCCAACGCAGCGTCATCCATCCTCGCACTTTGGCAGTTCGCAGGGAAGTGAGCATACGGACAAACAGCCAGCAGAAGAGGACAATTACGCCGATAAAGGCCAGCAGCCCGAAGATACCCATGCTTACCCAGACCTGGAGAAAGATGTTATGCGGGTGCGAGAGGTCCGGCTCATCGTGCAAAGCCTCGTAGGCACCAGGCACCGAACCCCAGTAGTGATAGAGATTCGGGGTGTGACAGACAGTGTTCAGGCTATAGTGACAGAGCCAGTTCTCCATCCCATAGCCGAACCAGGGGCTGTTGTGAATCATGTTCAGCGCAACCTGCCAGAGGTAAAGACGTTTCGTAAGCGTGCTCACGCCGGTGGCGCTGGTATGCTCGTCAACTATAAAATTGATGACCCGGCTATGGAATACTATCGCAATCACCGCAACGACAACGATAAATACCAGCCCGCCTACGAGCAGCACCCGGCGATTCGGGATAGAAAGCGCAACGACAAAAAGCAGGGCAGCCGCTATAGCGAGCCAGGCCCCACGTGACTGGCTCTGGTAGAGCACAAACAGGAGAGGGACATAGGCCAGGAGCAAGATGCCACGGAACCACCAGCTTTCCAGGATGACGTTTTTTCGTATCTTCGTCAACATCAATGCAAAGCCGATGGGCAAAGTATAGTCGAAGAGCAGACCGATGCTATTGGCGCTGCCATACATCGCATGTACGCGATTGCTGAGATCGAGGGCAGGCAAATTGCTAAACAGGTCTCTGAGCACAAAATATTGCGCGAAGCCAATCAGGGCAACCACGAACGCGGTTGCCAGCAGGGCCAGCAAGAGACGGGCCACATCACGCCGGGTACGCAGGCAGACGAGCGCCAGCGAGAGATAGAGCAGCGGATCGAAGACCTCTTCGCGAAAGGCACGCAGGGCGACATGCCGATCATAGGCGATGACGATGGAAAAGGCCGCAGCCAGAAAGAAGACAAGAATGGGCAGGGCAAACGGGCCGAGATGGTCGCGCAGGTCGCGCCAGAGCGAGGTCAGGGGCCATCTGTCATGCAGGAAAACGAGCTGGAGCAGAAAGACCACGACACAGACAGCCAGCGCAATCTCGGCAATACTGAAGGCGTAATGGCTATAAACCGTCTTTTGCAAAAGGTAGTACGGAAGAGCCAGGGGCAGCAGCGCCAGCGCAAAGTTCAGCCGATACCAGCACAAGACGCCAAAAATAAGCAGGAAGGGAAGCGAGATCAACGGGTTGAGGCGAAATATATAGCCCGACCCCAGATTGGTATTCCCCACGATATAGTAGAGGAGCATCGAGAGAATCAATGTCCCTTCAACCAGACGATCATGCCAGAATGGCGAGAGATTTTTGAATAAACGGTCATGTTCCACGGGAGGAGCGCCCGGCGTTTCTGCTTCGTTATTCCCCTGCCTAATAGCTTCCTGTACTCTCTGTCCGTTCTGTACATCCTGTGAAATATCGGGTACAGGAAAAGGTGCTTTCTGCCAGTTCATAGATTGCTTTCACCCTGAATTTCAGGTATTTTTACTTACCCTGGTCTAACAGCATTGTACCACGCCCGTCCAGCAAACGACGTATTTCTATGTTTCGATAGGACTTAAGGATAAGCTCAGCAGCAGGAGGAAGAGGGTGCTGTCCTGCCTGGCCCTGACATGATAGAGCTAAAGCCAGTCATCACCCGGCATCGACCTGCCAGATGATGACCGTGCTGTCGCCCGATGCGCTGGCGATGTATTTTCCGTCGGGCGACCAGGCAACATCGACCACAGCTTTCGTATGTCCATAGCCGTTGGCCGAAGGAAAGGACAGCTCCTGCGTGCGGGTCGTCCCTGGGGCGGCACTCGACCCGCTGGCGCGCACATCCCACACGTAGACCAGCGGGTCGCCAGGATAGCACATTGCTACGTACTGTCCGTTAGGCGCCCAGGACATCCCCCACACATAATATGAGGTCAGTCGAGGTTCGTGCAATTGCAGCGTGAGAAGCTTCTGATTTTTTTGCACATCCCAGAGAAGCGCAAGGTCGATATCCGAAATGAGCAACAGGCGTGGGTCGATCGGAGACCAGGCCAGGCATTCATTATTGATCAATCCACCGTTCGGCACCGGACGATCAGGTAAAGTAATCTCTTTGTTTGTCCCGGTTTTCGTATCCCAGATAATAACTGTGCCGTGGTCAGTATGGGCCGCGAGCATGCCATCGTCAGCGGACCAGCCTATGGCGTCTATATTTGTCCCGGAAGAGAAGTCGGTGAGAGAGAGCGTGCGAACCGGTTTGCTATCCTGACCTGTCTGCCAGATATCGACCCCCAGCGCATGCGTCTCGAAGGGACTGTTAATGTCGTAAGTGGCAAAAAAATTGCTCCCGGGCGCCCATGCCAGGTCAACGAAAGAAGGGGTATTGAAGGAGCTGGTAGCCGCGAGGTTCTGATAGATATGCGGCGATGCTGTACTGCCGAAGGCATCAAAGAGTTGAATATGGCTATCCTGGACGATAACGGCGATTGTCTTGCCATCAGCCGACCAGCAGAGCCAGTCCTGATTGAAAAAGAACGGGCCGCTGGAATTCTCATTGGTTACTTTCCACTTCCGCAATGGCGTAGAGATGCTCTGAACGCCGGTCGCGTTCTTTTCCAGAAGCGAGCCAGCGTCCCAGAGCATGACATACGTGTCGTCGCCGCCACTCGCCAGGTAGCGGCCTGTCCGATCCCAGGCAACAGACCCGACGCCGGCGCTGTGGCCCGTCAGAGAGAGCCGGGGGATACCAGAAATAAGATGACGCGGCCCCGGTATGGCAGGCGGCACATTTCTAGCAATGGGATTTGACGGCGGGTGATTATGTGTGGAAAATTCGTATGCTCCAATACCGGCGGCTGCCAGGGCGGCAATGCCGACGCCGCCATAAAGGAGCACCGCTCGCCGCGAAACCTTCGACCCTTTTCGTGGGGCTGCAGGTACAGTTGGGGAGGGTACCACAGGCAGTGAGGACACGGGTGCTGCGGGTGTCTGCACCCCGGCAAACATGCCCGGCTGCGTTGTCACGGGCGAAGACACTGCCATCCGCGCAGCCGCACCAGGTGCCGGTACAGTTGAAATGCCTTCTGGCGTCGTTGGGGTCAACACAGGCATAACTGTTGGCGTATAGGACGCGGCGGGGTCGGGTAGGGGTACAGACTGGCGATCCGACTGCTTGCATTGCGACCAGGGGGCAAGCAGCGTTTTCTCGGCATCGGCCTGCGCTTCCTGCGACCGTGCAATAGTGTGCGGGAAGAAGCCTTGCTCAAGCGCCTGTACGAAAGCGATACACGTTGGGGGACGTTGAGCAGGATTTCTGGCCAACCCCCAGAGTAAAATCTGTTGCACAACGGGCGAAAGGGCCGGATTGAGCTGGCGCGGCAGCGGCGGATCCTGTCGCATCTGTTGCAAAATGATGTCATAGGGCGTATCTCCAGTGAAAGGCTGCTGGCCAGTCAGCAGGATATAGGCAATAACCGCGAGACTGTAGCGGTCGCTGGCCGGTTCGGCGTGACCTTGTGCCTGCTCGGGAGCCATATAGCCGACCGTGCCTGCTCCACGTCGCGTCTGTGTATGCTGCGTTGTGCTATCAAGAACGCGAGCCAGGCCGAAGTCTGTTAAAAAGAGCCAGTCATTTTGCAGAAGCATATTGGCAGGTTTGATATCCCGGTGCAAGACCTGCCGACTGTGTGCATAATCGATAGCTTGAGCGGCCTGGCGTAGATAGCGCAGGGCCTCATCGGGGAAGAGCGGACTGTTGACCTTGCGAATGAGGTCGCGTAACGAGCCGCCAGAAATATAGGGCATAATCAGGTATGTCACCAGCATATCCGGCGCGACCCGCTCTTTGCCAAAGTCATGCACCGGAAGAACATTGGGATGATCGAGAGCAGCAGCGGCGCGTGCCTCGCGTTCGAACGCCTCTAAGTAGGCCTGATCGTTGGCGTGGACGGCGGGCAGCAGTTTGAGGGCAACCTGCCTGCCGAGTTGTGTGTCCGTCGCCAGCCAGACTTCGCCCATACCACCACGTCCAAGCAGGTGAGAGATAGAATATCGCCCCACTGTCCTCCCCCGCCAGAAATCGGACGATACTTGCTGCATAGTATCCCTCCATTCACATTTTCCACAGCAAAATGCTGTTGTTTGTATCTTTGTATCCTGCCGCCAGCCAGCGTCCATCACTGGACCAGGCAAGGGCCTGAACCGCTGCCGACAAACCATCGAGGACCCGTACCGGGAGCGTGTTCTCATTCATATCCCATACATAGACCTTCCCATCCTGTCCCCCCGCTGCCAGTCTGGTGCTGGCGGGAGCGGGCGACCAGGCCAACGCCTGTAAAACTGTCCCGTTGTTTGAGAGGCCAAGCCCCCGCCTGGTACCATTGTTTAGATTCCAGACAACTACCGTCGAGCCAGAGCTATTTGCGGTATCGACATTCATGCCCGCCAGATATTGCTCGTCAGGCGACCAGGAGACCGCGTCGACCTCAGTAGTATACTGGCCTATATTCTGCAAGGTGCGTAGCACTCTCAAATGAGCTGTCGTTCCGCTAATCGTCACACTGAAAATCACCGCTCCCTCAACTGCGGCTGCCGCGAGCCTCGTCGCATCGGTCGCGTAGGCC
The DNA here is from genome assembly GCA_035294125.1 of Ktedonobacteraceae bacterium. GTDB lineage: Bacteria > Chloroflexota > Ktedonobacteria > Ktedonobacterales > Ktedonobacteraceae > CADDYT01. Next base: position 243,241 of record DATGLM010000048.1, read on the forward strand.
AGGGTATTCGGGAAAAAGCCGGACTGACCGGTTAGATTGATCTGCAATGTTACCGGGGTCGTAGACTGACCGTGAAGCGTTGGGCCAGTAAATACAAATTGCGTCGCCGCGCTGTTGGATGGATTCAGGATAGAATTTACAGCCATCGCACAGTAGTTGCCCGGTGTCCAGGCCAGCGCCGCCACATTATTATTGTTTGGAAGAGCAATGGGATCAGGAAAGCCCGGTGCCGGACCATTCAAATTGCCTGCATAGATGGAGACATAGGCATGGGAAAGATCACCATCTGGAGGATAGACGTTGCCGATGGCAAGTAGAGAGGCATCAGATGACCAGGCCAGCAGTGGCTGGCTCCCCACATTGCGCAAGGCAACGTCTGGCTGCGTCACTATCTGTGTCCCCGGAGCGATACCGCTGATATTCCATTGCAGCACTCTTCCGTCTAGCCCGGCAGAGACAAGTACAGATGCTCGTGGAGACCACGCCAGCCCACTCACCGGCTGGGTGTGACCGACCAACACCAGCGCTGGTCCATTTGGGTCCGGTGTCGACGCAGGCTTCTTTGTCGTGGTAGCTGTTGCCGTACTCTGCGCTTTTCCAGGCCCCGACCCGCCTGTATGATTTGCAATCACCCACGCTCCCAGACCACCACCGGCCAGAACGAAGGCGGCACCACCGAGCAGCATGGTCCTGCGGCTCATCCCTTTCGCCGGTTGATCCACAGTTTCCGACGAGATTACGGGCCGCGTTTCGGGCAAAGGCGGAATTACCGGGACAGTTGGAGCCAGCCCCGGCAGCTTTGAGTCCGGTACGAACATACCGGCAAAGGCCGCTTGCAATGCTGTGACAAATGCCTGTGTAGAAGGCGGGCGCTGCCCTGGATCTTTCGCTAAACCTTGCAAAATAACCTGTTCCACAGCCGGGGGCAACGCCGGATTGAATTGTCGCGGCGGTGGTGGCGGCGACACAATGTGCTGAATCGTGAGGGCATATGGCGTGTCCGCCGTGAACGGGAGCCGACCGCTAAAGAGCTGGTAGGCGATCACCGCGAGGCTATAAATATCGCTGGCAGGTACCGCTTTTCCCTGTGCCTGCTCCGGGGCCATATATTCGGGCGTGCCAAAGCCGACGCCTGTCTGCGTCAGATGTTGCTGGTCGGTGAGAATGCGCGCGATGCCAAAATCGCTGAGCAAAAGCCAGTGATCCTCACGTAGAAGCATATTTTTCGGCTTGATATCGCGGTGAATGATGCCCTGCGTATGTGCGTAATCGATGGCCTCCGCCGCCTGGGACAGATAGGAAAGTGCTTCCTGCCGGGGCATGAGCATGCCCCGGCTATTATACGTAGTGATCTGGTCAGAGAGCGTATCTCCCGCTACAAATGGCATCACAATGTAGGTGATGGACCGCCCGTCGGCAAGCGGCTGCTCTCCGTAGTCATGCACCAGCAAAATATGTGGATGGTTCAACGTAGCGGCTGCGCGTGCCTCACGCACAAAACGCTGCAAATATTCGTTATCTCTCTGACTATGCACGGGCAATGTCTTGATGGCAACCTGCCGCCGCAGGACCGGGTCCTCTGCCAGCCACACATCACCCATACCGCCGCTGCCAATTTTCCTCAGCAGCCTATAGCGTCCCAGTGTTGTTTGGACATTGCTCTGGAGCATGTTTTCGTCGTTCATGAGCATATTGCCCTCAGTTATCCTGATATGTGCCCCGCGTACTCTGCACATTATATATGACGGGAAAGGGAAAAATGCACACGACCTATGGAGCTAAATAGTACTTTGTCACTATAGAACGCGCGCCTGAACATGTCGAAACATATCCAGGCGCGCGTTCTGCCAACCTGCGACGAGAAAGCAGGGAACTGGATCACTTTCTCAGTTCGCGGACGAACTGGCCGAAGACGTGGACATGATGATCGATATCCTGCTGGCTGTGCTGGATGGAGACCGTCCACTGGTCGTCGAAGCCCGGCGGGAAGAGGATACCACGGTTCGCCAGGAAGAGCCAGTAGGCGTAGGAGAGACGCAAATCGATATCCCACCAGGCCCGATAGTTATAGGCCCGCTCGTAGCGGAACATGGCACAGCCTTTCGCGCCGATCTGCGCCACGTGCATAGGCATATCGAACTCGTCGATAATGCCAACGTAGGCATCGGCCAGTTGCTTTGAGAGGCCAATGGCATGTGTGTGGGCTTGGGGCGTGAAAATCTGCGTGAGCGTCACCAGCCCGGCCCGCATCGACATGGGGTTGCCATTGAACGTGCCAAGATGGAGTACCTCCTCGTGGTTGATGTGGCGCATGATCTCCTCGCGCCCGCCAAAGGCACCGATTGGCATGCCGCCACCGATAGACTTGGCGAGACAGATCAAATCGGGGTCGACCGGGTAGAGTTCCGTGATGCCGCCGGGCGCGACCGTCACGCCCGTCTTCACCTCATCGAAGATGAGCAGCACGCCGTGTTTGCGCGTCACATCACGCAGCGCCTGCAGGTAGCCTTCCTTCGGCAGCACGATACCAACATTCATCAAGACAGGCTCAGTGATGACTGCTGCCACCTCGCCTTCGTGCTCGCTCAGAATGCGGTCCAGCGCCTGCGCGTCGTTGTAGGGCGCGATAATGATTTCGTTTTTGAGGTCGATGGGAATGCCCCTGGAGGCCGGGACGGTATTGGGATGCTCCAGCGGTCCAGCCGCCTCACGCGATGGCTTCGTCGACATGAGCAGTGTGTCGTGATGACCATGGTAAGAGCCTTCGATCTTTACCACTTTGTCACGACCGGTGTGCGCGCGGGCGACACGCAAGGCATCCATCGTCGCCTCGGTGCCGGAGTTGCAGAAACGTGCCAGTTCAATCGGGGCGAAACGGCGCTTCATCTCTTCCGCCAGAAAGACGGTATCGGGACAGGGCAAGGAATAGAGGCTGCCCTTGCCAAGCTGGTCGCGCAGCGCCTCCACCAGAACAGGATGTGCATGACCGACGAGCAGGCTGCCGAAACCCAGGTGAAAATCAGCGTACTCGTTGCCATCATAGTCCCAGATATGGCTTCCCTGCGCGCGGCTGATAAACAATGGATAGGGCGGCACAGCCTGGAACGAACTGGAAACGCCCATCGGCAGCGCAGACAACGCCCGCTCGTACATCTCATATGAGCGGGGAGTGCGCTTTTTGAACTCCCCTTCCTCGCGGGCAACGATCTCTTCTACAACTGCACGGTCAATCGTAACTGGTTCTCGAAGCATAAACAATCCTTTCCTGAGCGAGGAAATATGCGCCCACCCGTCATAATGGCTGGACAGCTATCATTCTCGACACACTCTATACCCACGATATTCCTTTGAATAGCAGCGCAGGTAAAAAGCACATCTCTGTCTCATTGTACTCTATCTCCGAGAAATTAGCAATTCATCTCCTCATTTTTTACGATTTACCTTCCTTTATTATCAATCTACTACGATATTCGCAAAAAGAAGATGCAAAGGGTGAACAGCATGAACCTGAGCAAGGTCGCGCCGTAGGAAGTAAAAAATGGAGAGAGATGTATTACGACGCTATTCGCAATACACCTCTCTAAGCTCTCCAAAATTATCGTCTAATTAGCCTCGTAGCTGTCCCTGTGCGACACTGGTTGAGGTCGTTGGATTTGAGCGAGGCGTCAGCGTCTTGCGTGTGATCCAGGCGAAGATGCCGCCGACAATCAGCAGGTAGGTGGCGTAGAAGAAGGCCTGTAAGACGGTAGGAGCCTCGGCATAGCCCAGAAAGGTATGCAACAGGTCGCCGATGGTGCTATCCTCACTCAGCAGGTGACTGCTGTTCCAGAGGACTGCCGTGCCGAAGGGAAGCCAGCCAAGTTGTTGCAGGTTTTGCACCGCGTCACCGAGCAGTCCAGCGGCAAAGAAGATCAGCACAATGCCCATGACACGGAAAAACACGCGAAAGTCGAGCCTGTAGCCCAGGCGATAAATGAAGAAACAGAGCACCAGGGCAGCAACCAGGCCGAGGGCGGCACCGATCAGAAGCAGCAAGCCGTTTGTCTGGAAAGCGATTGCCAGCGTGAAAATGGCCGTTTCCAGGCCCTCGCGGCCAACCGTGCTAAACGCGAGCAGGCCCAGCGCAAAACCAGAACCGGCAGTGCTCGCTTTCGCGGTGATTTCCTTCTTCAAGAGTCGGCTATGCTTCTGCATCCAGAACGTCATTGAGGTGAGTATGATTACTGCCACCAGGTACGTGATTGTTTCAAAGATGGTCTGAAATGTCGAGCCATCATAGGTGCGAATGGTCAGGTAGAGGGCAAACCCACCCAGCAGCGAACAGAGCACTGCCAGGCCAACGCCGATCCATACCGCGCGCGCCTGCCGCATCTGTCCAAGCTGGCGCAGCACAGCAAACAGGATGCTGATGATGAGACTGGCCTCCAGTCCTTCCCGCAAGAACAGTACAAAAGTTGCTAACATCTCAACAAACCTCATTCAGCTAGTGGGCGCTACCACCACAAATATATCACGGAGTTAATTCCGACCTTCCTCATCAGATATTAGCATGCCCTAATATCTAAAGTCAAGAGAAATTATAGCAAAAAAATTCCGCATCACCAGGAGGAGAGAGTGAAGGGGGATGACTGCGCGCGCAGTCATCCCCCTTCACTCTCTCCTCCTGGTTATCGTGTGACCCAAATTTTGTCAGCGGCGACTTTGCTGATACAGACGGCGCGGCCTGATGCCTCCACTTTGAAGGTTTCGTCCTGCTCTCCGGTATCGTCGTGGGCAAGCACGGTAAGCCGGGTTTCAGGGGTGAGACCCTTTTCGTGCAGGTAGAGGATCAAGCCCTCCTCGTCCTCCACAACTTCTGAGATGCAGAGGATGGTTGCCTGACCGCCGATGGGAATTGACGAGAGGCGCACGGCATGGTGATCTTTCAGGTAGTTGCGGGCATCGGGAACCTGGCCGGGAATGGGATTGCCATGCGGGCAGGTAGTAGGATTGTTCAGGCTGGTGATGACACGAGCCTCGACCGCGCCCGAAATGAAGTGCTCCAGGCGACATGCCTCTTCATGCACCTGGTGCCACTGCATCCCTAACATATCCACCAGGAAGCGCTCGGTCAGCCGATGTCGACGCAGCACAGCCTCAGCCGCCTGAATACCGCTTTCTGTGAGCGTGACCTGACGCCTGGCATCCATCTCGACAAAACCGTCGCGCACGAGCCGCTTGAGCATTTCGGTGACGGTTGGTGGGGCCACGCCGAACTTTTGTGCCAGCCGCGCCCCGATGACAGGTTCTCCCTCCATACTAATGTTGTAAATCGTTTCCAGATATTCTTCCACCGTCGGGCTAAGTAGTTCTTCCGTTTTCATGATCTGCCTTTTCCCTCGCTGGCTAAGCCACGCTTTTCTCTTCGCTTTGTTCATCATTGTACCACGTTCTCACCCCTTTTCGCAGGATTACCAGGATGAGAACATACCCATTTCAAGCCATGTCAGTACGGGACCAATAGATTCTCTGGACTAGAACAAAACTAGAACATGCCCGCATACATCAGTTTCGATTAAGCACAGGAATATAGTAAAGACGAGAAAGGAGTTTGCCAAGCATGACCGTACAGCTTCAGAAAAGCAATCAAACAACTGCAATAAAACAGAGGGAAAACAGGGGAAATAACGGCCAGAACCAGAAGCAGGAGAGTTTGAATCCGGAGCGCGCGCGGCGCTATACAAAACTCCACCTGTACCAGCACGCTATATTACTGCTTTTAGCTGCGTTGCTGCTCTTTGGCTCCGTGATGGTCTCCGGGAGCCAGCCAGCAGCCCACGCGGCCAATCCGGGAACCGGTAACGCCTGCAACTGGTACCGTGTCCAACGAGGTGATACCCTCAGCGGCATCGCCTTGCGCTACCACAGCAACATCTGGACTCTGGCGAAAGTCAACAATATCTGGAATGTCAACCTGATCTTTGTCGGACAGAACCTGTGCATTCCCTATCGCCAGGGAAGCAGCTCCAGCAATGGCAACGCGGCCAGCGGCCTGTTGCCCGATGGCACGGTGCGCTGGTACGACTACAACGCCCTTGAATGGTCGACGCGCTCGCAGGTCACAACGCTCCTGCGCCAGGCCGCCGCCATCTATCATCTCCCGGCCAACCTCTTGCTGGCAATTGCGTGGCAGGAAAGCGGCTGGACCCAGCACGTCATCGCTCGTGACGGCGGCATCGGCGTCATGCAGCTCATGCCCTACACCGCGCAATCGCTCAACGCCAGCACAGGCGTGCGCCGCGACCCCTATCACCTCTGGGACAACATCAACCTCGGTGCCATCTACCTGAGCTATCTCTGGCACAACTTCGGCGGCAACCTCGTCAAAGTCGTCAGCGCCTACAACGAAGGCGGCTGGGCCGTCATCCATCGTGGCATCTTCAACTGGAGCTACGTCAACAACGTGCTGTACTTAATGAGGGTGTACGGGTAAAAGCCAGCGCACGGAAGAAACAAGTCCCATAGAACGCTACTACTATTCAAAAACGAACAGCAGCGTTCTATGAGACTTAGAGCCAGGAACGAGTATGCCTTGACTCCCTGGCTATCCCTGCTCGCTCATCGAGCCAGAGCGGTCAATAATGAGCTTAATATTCTCCTTCTCTTCCTGAAAAGTCTCATAAATCCAGATTTCCCCAGAATCGCACTTGACATCCCGCTTAATTGCCCGTATACTCTTCTCATGAACACAATTGAATACGCGAAAGCTACGAACAGGAAGAGTATATGGTAGTAGCTAGCTTGCAGAGAGCCGGGATGGTGGGAACCGGCACTGGCGCGCCATAGAATGGGCCTGGGAGCTAAGGAGCAAACGCCTCTGCGGAGGTTAGTAGGACTCCTGCGGTATGTCCGCCGTTACCGGGGACAGGATATCATCTACAATCTGTTATGTGATGATAAGGTTTTTGTAGATTGTATCCGGCAATGAGGGATTATCTGCCCTTTGTGGACGCGGATAATCTGAATCAGGGTGGCACCACGAAAGCATTACGCCTCTCGTCCCTTTCTGGGAATGGGTGGCGTTTTTTATTGCCCGAAAAATTTGATTATGGAGGTACCCTGATGCCAGTGGACATGAATCAGGAAACGAAAACAGAACTGGTGAGCGCAAACGCGCCGGTGAAGAAACGCACCTTCTCCGGCATTCAACCGACGGGAAATATTCACCTCGGCAACTACCTGGGCGCGATCAGGAACTGGGTCGAGATTCAAGCGCAGTATGATAACATTTTCTGTATTGTTGATCTGCATGCCATCACCATGCCCATCAGTCCGCAAGAACTGCACAATTCGACGCGGCAGTTGTCGGCACTCTACCTGGCTTGCGGGCTTGACCCGAAATACTGCAAGTTCTTCATCCAGTCGCACGTGCATGAGCACGCTGAGATGAGCTGGATTATGGAGTGCTTCACTCCGATGGGGTGGCTGAACCGTATGACGCAGTTCAAGGCGAAGGCGGGCGAGAATCCAGAGACGGTCAGCACCGGCCTCTACTGCTACCCGGACCTGATGGCCTGCGACATTTTGCTCTATCACACGAACCTCGTCCCGGTCGGTGAGGATCAGCGCCAGCATATCGAGTTCACACGCGACCTCGCGCAGCGTTTCAACTCGCTCTATAGTCAGCACATCTTCACCATCCCGGAGCCACTGATTCGTGAGGTTGGCGCACGTATCATGTCGCTTGCCGAGCCGACCAAAAAGATGAGCAAGAGCGACCAGAATCCTTTCGCGCGCATCAATCTGCTGGATGATGCCAGAACCATCAAAAAGAAGATTGCCCGCGCCACCACGGATTCAGAGCGTCTGGTCGCCTTCGACGAAAACCGACCCGGCATCACCAACCTGCTCACGATCTACCAGTTGCTGACCGGCCAGTCACAGCAGGAGATCGAAGCAGAATTCGCGGGCAAGGGCTACGGCGAGTTCAAAGCCGCCCTCACCGACCGGCTGATCGAGACGCTCACGCCCATTCAGCAGCGCTACTACGAGCTGATCAACGACATGCCCACGCTTGAGGCCATCCTCAAGCAGGGAGCGGACTCGGTACGCCCGATAGCAGCCGAGACACTGCGGCAGGTCAAAGAAGTTATTGGACTTGGATAGAGGCCACCCCAGGCCACACGCGCCGGGCAGGCCACACGCCGGGTACAGGCCACACGGACGGCAGGCCACAGCCGGGTACAGGCCACACGCCGGGTACAGGCCACACGGCCCCGCCCCAGGCCACCCGCAAGGGGTGGCCCTACTATACGCGATTCGTTCGCTCGCTACGCGAGCGAACGGGACGTGGGGATTACGGGGCGGGCGTATATAGTAGGGCCACCCCTTGCGGGTGGCCTGCGCGGCGGCATGGCCGACGATCTCGGGCCTGCGCGGCGGCATGGCCGACGATCTCGGGTCTACGCGGCGGCATGGCCGACGATCTCGGGTCTGCGCGGCGGCATGGCCGACGATCTCGGGTCTACGCGGCGGCATGGCCGACGATCTCGGGTCTGGGGAGAGCGGAGTAGCTAGCAAAGGAAGCAGGTGCAATATGGATTATCCGACGTTTGACGAGATTCAGCAATTGCGCGAGGCCGTGACACAGAGCGGTGGGAAGAAACGCCCATTGCTGCCGCTCTTTCGCGACCTGCTGGCCGATATGGAGACACCCGTCTCAGCCTATTGCAAGACGGCACGCGGCCCCTATAGCTTCTTGCTGGAAAGCGTGGAGGGCGGTGAACGTATCGCCCGCTACTCCTTCATTGGCATCGACCCGTATATGGTGATGACGCACCGGGGCGAGAAGGCGATAGTGCAGTATATTCGTCCCGGCAGCGACAGGACAGAGGAAGTGGCCTGTCACGACCCCTTGCAATTGATCGAGGCCGAACTGGGACAGTATCAGCTTGTCGCGCCTGCCCGCCCGGCACATGACGCTTTGCCGCGCTTTCATGGTGGTGCTGTTGGCTACCTGTCCTATGAGACTGTGGCGCGTTTCGAGTCGCTGCCCGTGCCGGAACACGACGAGCTTGGGCTGCCCCTGGCCGTGTTCTGCTTTAGCGAAACCATCCTGGTCTTCGACCATCTCAAGCATCGCGTCAGAGTCGTGACCCATCTGCACCTGGACGCGCCCGATCTGGCAGCCGAATACCGGCGCGGGCTGGCAATCCTCAACGATGTGCAGCAGCGCCTGCAACAGCCGGTCCGCCTGCCGCGGGAACCTGAACCCGTAGCGGACGAAAACGCCCTGAAGGTGGTTTCCAACCGCACACGCACCGAGTTTGAGACGATGGTGCGGCGCGCCATCGACTATATTCGGGCGGGCGACATCTTCCAGGTCGTGCCCTCACAGCGCCTGAGCCGCCACGTCAACGCCGCCCCGTTCACCGTCTATCGCGCCCTGCGTGCTATCAACCCCTCACCCTACATGTTCTACCTCGATCTGGGTGACTTCCACATCGTCGGTGCCTCCCCTGAATTGCTTGTGCGTGTTGAGGATGACGAAATGACGATTCATCCTATCGCAGGCACGCGCCCGCGTGGAGCGGACCCCGAGAGCGACCTGCGGCTTGAGGAGGAACTGAGAAACGACATCAAGGAGCGGGCCGAGCATATCATGCTGCTTGACCTTGCGCGCAACGACGTGGGCCGCGTCTGCCAGCCGGGCAGCGTGCAGGTCGGGCAGTTTATGGAGATCGAGCGCTACTCCCACGTCATGCACCTGGTCTCCAACGTCACGGGCAGGCTGCGCCGGGATGTCACGCCGTATGACGCGCTGCGCTCCGGCTTTCCCGCCGGCACAGTCAGCGGCGCACCCAAGATTCGCGCCATGGAGATCATCAGCGAGTTAGAGCAGACACAGCGCGGCGTCTATGCCGGGGCAGTCGGCTATTTCAGCCACTCCGGCAATCTCGACACCGCCATCGCCCTGCGCACAATGGTCATTCGCGCTGGTCGCGCCTACATTCAGGCCGGGGGCGGCGTAGTCGCCGATTCTGATCCCGGCGCGGAATACCAGGAGAGCCTGAACAAGGCCAGGGCGCTGCTGCGGGCGCTGGACGAGGCGGAAATTCTTGCCACAGAACAAAGGGGGGAACGCAATGTTATTATTGATCGATAATTACGATAGCTTTACCTACAACCTGTACCAGTACCTCGCGGAACTGGGGGCTGAAATACAGGTGCGGCGCAACAACGAGGTGACGCTGAACGAGATCGCGGCAATGCAGCCCGATCAGATCGTCATTTCGCCGGGGCCATGCACGCCTGCCGAGGCGGGGCTTTCCTGCCAGATCGTCGCGACGTTTGGCCCCTCCATTCCCATTCTCGGCGTCTGCCTGGGGCACCAGGCCATCGGCCAGGTCTATGGTGGGCGCGTGGTACGCGCGCCTGAGCCAATGCACGGCAAAACCACGCTGATGTATCACCACGGCCAGGGGGTGTTTCAGAACTTGCCTGTCCCCTTTGAAGCGAACCGCTACCACAGCCTCATCGTTGAGCGCTCGACTCTCCCGAAAGAACTGGAGATCACCGCGCAGACCGCGGACGGCCTGATTATGGGCCTGCGCCACTGCACTTACCCCGTTGAAGGCGTGCAGTTTCACCCGGAGTCGATCATGACCCCGGTGGGCAAAGACCTGTTACGTAATTTCCTGAACAAAAGGAGAACCGCATGATTCGAGAAGCAATCATACACGTCGCGGCAGGCGCGATCCTCAGCGAGCAAGAGGCTGCGACAGTCATGGAAGAAATTATGACCGGAGTGGCGACCCCATCGCAGTTAGGCGCGTTTCTGACCGCCCTGCGCCTGCGCCCCGGCGGCGAGACGGTGGCAGAGCTGGCGGGGCTGGCGCGGGTAATGCGCGAGAAGGCTGTCCAGGTCACGCTCGACGAGCAGGTGGCCGCGCAGGCCATCGACACCTGCGGCACAGGCGGAGATGGCGCGGGCACATTCAACGTCTCAACGGCAGCCGGTATTCTGGCCGCAGCAGCGGGCGCGTACGTTGCCAAACACGGTAACCGCTCTGCTACCAGTCGCTGCGGCAGCGCCGACGTGTTGGAAGCGTTGGGAGCGCGTATCGATCTGGGGCCGGAACAGGTGGCATTGTGTGTCAAAGAGGTGGGTTTCGGCTTCATGTACGCGCCCGCCTACCACCCGGCCATGAAGCACGTTGGCCCCACGCGGCGCGAGATCGGCATCCGCACCGTCTTCAACATCCTCGGCCCGCTCACCAACCCGGCGCACACTCCATATCAGGTGCTCGGCGTGGCCGACAGCTCGCTCATGCGCAAGATGGGCGAGGTTCTGCTGCACCTCGGCTGCCGACACGCCCTCATCATTCACGGCGAAGATGGCATCGACGAATGCTCTCTAAGCGCGCCCACGCGCATCTGTGAGGTGCGCGGCGGCCAGGGACTGCGCGAGTACACCGTCGCCCCCGAAGACGTGGGCCTGACCACCATCAGCGATAAGCAGCCGTTCCAGGGCGGCGACCCGGCCTACAACGCCACCTTGCTGCGCGACCTGCTCAGCGGCAACAGCGATGGCCCCGCCGTTGATATGCTCTGCCTGAACACGGCAGCCGCGCTGCTGGCAAACGAACTGGTAGGCTCGCTGGCCGATGGCGTCAAACTGGCCCGCGCCACGCTGCGCGAGGGCAAAGCCAGGCGCAAGCTGGACGATTCTGTTGACTGTTCTCGCGCCTGCGCTAGCTGAGAAAGCGAAAGTCATGTTTCTCGAACGTATCGTCACTCAAACACACAGCGATCTGGAGCAGCGCAAAGGCAAGCGCTCGCAGGCAGAGGTGCAGCGACTCGCGGCAGAGCAGCCAGCCCCGCGAGATATGTGGGCCGCGCTACGCGGTGAAACGGGGCGAACTGTGCGCCTCATCGCCGAGGTGAAACGCGCCTCACCCTCAAAAGGCTTGCTCGCGTCTGACCTCGACCCGGTGGAACTGGCGCGCACCTACGAGGCAAACGGAGCCAGCGCCATCTCCGTCCTGACCGAGCCGCACTTTTTTCTCGGCTCTCCAACACACCTGTCCGCCGTCAAGCAGGCGGTCAGCGTGCCCGTGCTCTGCAAAGATTTCATTATCGATGAGTACCAGGTGTACGAGGCTCGCTCGTGGGGCGCGGACGCCATCCTGCTCATCTGCGCCCTGCTCGACGACAGGCAGTTGCGCCACTTGCTCGGCATTGCGCACTCACAGGGCATGCACTGCCTTGTCGAGACGCACAGCGTCGAGGAGGCACAGCGAGCGGTCGAGGCCGGAGCCGTCATCATCGGCGTGAATAGCCGCGACCTCGTGACGTTTGAAATGAACCCCTACCTCATCCGCGACCTGCGCCACCTGCTGCCGGCAGACCGTATCATCGTCGCCGAAAGCGGCATTCACAGCGCGGCAGACGCTCGACGACTGGCCCGCTACGATGTACAGGCCATGCTGGTAGGCGAATCGCTCGTCGTCTCGCAAGACGTGCCGGGGCAGATACGCACACTGCTGGCAGGAGCCAATGAGAGCACGCAGGTCAAAATCTGCGGGCTAAAAACGACTGAACACATCGACGCCGCCATAGACGCGGGAGCCGATATGTTCGGCTTCGTCTTCTACCCACCGAGCCACCGCTATCTCTCGCCGGAGAAGGCGAGAACGCTGGTAGAAGGCAGCGCCCACTTCGCAGACAAGCATGACAGGGCCGCCCCCGACCTCGTTGGCGTCTTCGTCAACGAGGAGGCCACGGTGATTAACGATATCGCAGAGCAAGTGGGCCTGCACTTTGTGCAACTCCACGGCAATGAAGCACCCGCATTCTGCCAGCAGATTAAGCGCCCCGTCATCAAAGCCATCCAGTTGAGAAACCTGGACGACAGGGCAACCATCGGCATCTACAAAAGCGTCGCGTGGCGCATCCTTCTCGACACCCCTTCAACCGACTGGGGCGGCAGCGGCGCAATCCATGATTGGAGTGTAGCCCGCACCATTGCTCAAGAGCTACCTATCTTGCTGGCAGGTGGCCTTACACCCGAAAACGCAGCCGAGGCTATCGCTCAGGTGCGCCCGTGGGGAGTCGATGTGAGCAGCGGCGTCGAGACCAACAAGCAGAAGGACACGCAAAAAATTCGGGCATTTATTGAACAGGTACGAAAGCAATAAACCATGCAAATACAACAAGAGCAAACAACGTATCAGCACCATCTCTACCCTGATGAGCGCGGGCGCTACGGGGATTTCGGCGGCAAGTTCGTTCCCGAAAGCCTGATGGCCGCGCTGGCGGAGTTGGAGAGCGCCTATCAGGAGACACGCAGTGATGCCGCCTTCCAGCAGGAATTGCGGCAGCAACTCCACAGCTTTGTGGGTCGCCCGACAACGCTGCATTACGTGCCGCGCTTTTCAGAGCTGGTCGCGCCCGGCGTCAAGGTCTATCTGAAGCGCGAGGACCTGGCGCATACTGGCGCGCACAAAATCAATAACGCACTGGGGCAGGGACTGCTGGCGAAGCGCATGGGCAAGAAGCGCATCATCGCCGAGACAGGCGCGGGCCAGCACGGTGTGGCTACCGCGACGGTCTGCGCCATGCTCGGCCTGGAATGCATCGTCTACATGGGCGAACTGGACATCCAGCGCCAATCGCTCAACGTCTTCCGCATGAAGCTCCTCGGTGCTGAGGTGCGCTCCGTCTCCAGCGGCAGCCGCACGCTCAAGGACGCCATCAACGAAGCCCTCCGCGACTGGGTGACGAACGTGGAGACGACGTTCTACCTGATCGGCTCTGCCGTCGGGCCGCACCCCTACCCACGCATCGTGCGCGATTTCCAATCCGTCATCGGTAGCGAGGCGCGCGAGCAAATCCTGGCGCAGGAAGGTCGCCTGCCTGATCTCGTCGTCGCCTGCGTCGGTGGCGGCAGCAACGCCATCGGCATCTTCTACCCCTTTGCCGATGCCCTTGCAGTGCAATTGCTCGGCGTGGAAGCCGGTGGTACTGGCGGCACTGGCCGTGCCGGTAATAACGAGGCAAGCCTTGAACCGGGCAAACACGCTGCCACGCTTACAGCCGGTCAGCCCGGCGTGCTGCATGGCGCGTTAAGCTACCTGCTGCAAAACGAGGATGGACAGGTGCTGGATACGCACAGCATTTCTGCCGGCCTGGACTACCCCGGTGTTGGCCCCGAACACAGCTATCTCAAAGAGACAGGCCGCGCCACTTATGTCTCCGCCAGCGACGAAACGGCGCTCAGAGGGCTGAAAGCTCTGAGCCAGAGCGAGGGCATTATCCCCGCCCTCGAACCCGCTCACGCCCTCGGCTACCTGCTGCAAATGGGTGAAGAGGGCAGGCTACCCTCCGGATCGCTGGTGGTTGTGAACCTCTCCGGGCGCGGCGACAAAGATATGCTGACGGTAGCACAGGCGCTCAACGTTACCTTATAAGGGAGAAGATACAGCTATGCAACAGACATCAACACAAACGAACACACCGCCAGCAAAAAGAATTGTTGCCGCCTTCGAGCAGGCAAAAAACGAGGGACGCGGGGTCATCATCCCCTACTTTATGTGTGGCTATCCAACGGCGCAGCAAAGCGTTGAACTGGTGCTGGCTGCGGCAGAAGGAGGGGCAGACATCATCGAGCTAGGCATGCCCTTCAGCGACCCCCTGGCGGATGGCGCGACCATCCAGCACGCCGGATATGTCGCGCTCGAAGGCGGCATGACCATCGCGGGCTGCATGGAGATTGCCCGCCAGGTCTCGGCCCGCAGCGACGTGCCACTGCTCTTGATGGGCTACTACAATCCCGTGCTGGCCTATGGCCTCGAACGATTCTGCCAGGACGCCGCCAGCAACGGCATCTGTGGCCTGATTATCCCCGACCTGCCGCCCGAAGAGTCCCAACCCTTGCAGTCAGCAGCCTACCATCACGGTCTCTCGCTCGTCTTCCTCGTGCCGCCCACCACGCCGAATGAGCGCATCGCCCGGATCGCGCGCCTGACAGCCGATGGTCCAGGTAGCTTTATCTACTGTGTCTCTCTGAGCGGCGTCACCGGCTCGCGCACCTCGCTGCCCCCTCATTTGCAGGAGTTCATTGAGCGGGTTCGCGGCTATACGAAAGAGTATGACATCCCCCTGGCCGTCGGCTTTGGTCTCTCCACCCCTGAACACATCGCCGAAGTCACCAGCTACGCCGAGGGCGCCGTCATCGGCAGCGCCCTCGTCAACCTGATCGACCGGCATGAGGCGAGCGAGCAGGCCAAAGCGGTCAGAGCATATATTCACAGCCTTTCTCCTCGAAAAGCGCGCTGAGTCAGGCTGCACGGTTTTTGACAGCAGGTGATATACTCAGGAAAACAGAGGAGTT
Organism: Ktedonobacteraceae bacterium; assembly: GCA_035294125.1. Lineage (GTDB taxonomy): Bacteria > Chloroflexota > Ktedonobacteria > Ktedonobacterales > Ktedonobacteraceae > CADDYT01. The sequence continues at coordinate 258,614 of DATGLM010000048.1, forward strand.
TGGAGAAAGCCGATGGCGCAGCAACCGGGTGCAGATGATACTGAAGAAGTTGTAGTTCCAGGTGTAGCATCCATTGTTGGTATCCTTATGACCGGGCTGCTTTACCTGGTGCTTCCGGCAAATGTGACCATCGGCCCGAACTGGCTCCTGCTGCTCATCGAAGGAATATTTGTAGTTCCACTGCTCATCGATATTCTGACAGTGGTAGACCTCCCACATACATTCAGGCGTATCCTTGTGCTGGTACCTCTTAGCGCGAGCACAGTAGCACTCATTGTCAGCGTTGCGCTCTTCGTCCTCACGCTGGCAGCGAACACCAACGCGAACAATTTGCTAAGGGGCGGCGCATTGCTCTGGGTTTTCAATATCCTGGTCTTCGCTTTGTGGTACTGGGAAGTCGATGGCGGTGGTCCCATAAAACGCCATCTCTCCGGGCTGATACCCACAGATTTTCTGTTTCCACAACAAACGAACGATTTCCCTCAACCCGCAAATAGCAGACGTTGGGAACCCCATTTCCTTGATTATCTCTTCCTCGCTTTTACGAGCGCAACCGCGCTAAGTCCTGCCGATACGTACCCGCTCACAAGAGCGGCCAAAACACTGATGATGATGGAGGGACTGATTTCTCTTGTAGTCGCCGCGTTACTTGTTGCCCGCGCCGTCAATATCCTGGGCAAGTGAAAGGATCTGCTCTTCCTGTTTTTTTAGCCTGCCCATCCGCCAGTCCGGGCAGGCGCTCTTCCCCACCATCACGCTTCGGCACGCAATTGGCATCGCTCCCTTCTTCGTTCGGTTCTGCCCTTTTTCAACATGTTATACAGCGAAGCGTTACAACGCCAGTCTGGGGCAAGTCATCCCTCAAAACTCTTCTATAGACTTGCGGATTATCATTTCACCCGATACAATATAGACAAGTCTGCGCACTTACTTCTCGTAAGTAGACAAAACTTGTGACTCTATGAAAGGGGTGGACGCGCAATGTATTGCCGGGGTATCCGGGGAGCAACTACTGTTGAGCAGAATGGGCGGGAGGAGATTCTGGCCGCTACAGGCGAACTGCTTCAGGCCATAGTTCGGCGCAATGAACTGGAGACTGACCAGATCGCCAGCGCCATTTTTACAGTCACCGATGATCTGAATGCCGCCTTTCCCGCTGTAGCGGCACGCAGTCTCGGCTGGACGGAAGTGGCCCTCATCTGCGCCCGCGAGATACCAGTTCCCGGCAGCCTGCCCAGATGCATTCGCGTGCTGCTGCATGTCAACACTGAACGCAGCGCCGCCGAGATGCAGCACATTTACCTGCATCGAGCCACCAGCTTGCGCCCGGAATTCGGCATGGACAGTACGGACCCTGAACAGGATGTCGTGTCGTAACGGGCTATCGTACATTCAGGAAGAAGAGATCAGGCTATCATGACGATGAGGTCAGGATGCGCCGGGTGCTGCAATGGAGAGCCAGCAAGGTAGAAGCTAACCACCAGACAGTTACCGACTCATTTTGACACAGGAGGAAGCAAATTTCATGATCGTCGTGATGAAGGCCAATTGTAAAGACGAAGACATTGACCACGTAATGCACTTTCTCGCCAACCACGGGCTGAGCGGCCACCCGTCGCGAGGCGTCCAACGCACCGTTATCGGCGTGCTGGGGGCCGTCGGGCCAACGGGTGTACCGGGCAGCATTGGCGGCATCAATCCGGGGCTGGGAGAGGCGCTGGAAGGTCTGGCGGGAGTGGAAAGCGTATTACGTGTCTCCAAGCCGTACAAACTCGCCAGCCGCGAATTTCATCCCATAGATACCACTGTCGAGGTCTCCGTCCCCTGTGTTGCAGGCAGGAAAGTCAGCATCGGCGGCCAGAGCGTGGTGATGATGGCGGGGCCTTGCACTGTTGAAAGCGAAAAGCAGTTGATGACGACGGCGCAGGCGGTGCGCGAGGCCGGGGCGGTGATCTTGCGCGGCGGGGCCTTCAAACCCTCCACCTCACCCTATGGCTTTCGTGGCCTGGGAGAAGACGGCCTGAAGTTGCTGGCAAAGGCCCGCGACGAGTTCGGCATGGCCGTGATTACCGAGGTGATGACGCCCAACGACGTGCCACTGGTCAGCGAATACGCCGATATCCTGCAAATCGGCACGCGCAACATGCAGAACTACTTCCTGCTGGACGAGGTGGGACGCACGCGCATGCCGGTCATGCTCAAACGCGGCATGTCGGCCACCATCGAGGAGTGGCTACTGGCGGCGGAATACATCCTCTCACAGGGCAACCCCAATGTCATCCTCTGCGAGCGCGGCATCCGCACCTTTGAAAAGGCCACGCGCAACACTATGGATATCAGCGCCATTCCCCTCATCAAGCAGCTTTCGCACCTGCCCATTATCTCTGACCCCAGTCAGGGAACGGGTCGGCGCGACCTCGTGGCCCCCATGACACTGGCCTCCATTGCCGCTGGAGCCGATGGCCTCATTATCGAAGTCCATCCCAACCCCGATGAGGCCCTCAAAGACGGCGCGCAGTCGCTGACCATTACCCAATTCCAGGACCTGATGCCCCAGGCTCACGCCGTTGCCACCGCCATCGGACGCGACATAATTATGGAATAACCTCAGAAAGAGACAGGAAAAGGCAACTGGCAGCTATAAAAAGCTGGCCTGGACATGTCATTCTGAGCGAAGCGAAGAATCTCACGTGAACCTTCTCGATCGGTTAGTCGCCGGGATTCTTCGCTTCGCTCAGAATGACATTCGATTTGATGATACAGGGATCAGAGAAGGGTCAACACCCGCAAGAAACAGTTCTGAAGAAGGGGCACATTCGCGTCTCCAGACGCATGTGTAAAAAAGTTGTCCTGGCTATACTTCTCTCAGTTGATGCAACCAAACGTCGCAATCAGTTCGAGAATGTCGAAGTCAATGCGAGAAAGGAAAAAGCCATGTTGACAGCAAACAATCAGGTTCAACAAACACAGCACGACTCTCTGGTAACGAAACTGCTGATCGCGTGTGGAGCGATTGGCCCTATTCTCTTCACCCTCGTGTTTCTGGTCGAGGGAGCCACGCGCCCCGGCTACAGCCAGTGGCGCGATTTCGTAAGCGAACTCGGTGCAAGCAATCAAGGATGGATACAGGACATAAACTTCATCTTCTGCGGACTCTGCATGATCTGCTTTGCTATTGGACTGAGACTGGTGCTGCGAGCAGGCAGAGGCTCGGTTGCGGGGCCGTTGTTCCTGGGCCTCTTCGGACTGTCCCTCATTATCGCGGGCATCTTCCCTTCTGATCCGAGCCTGGGCTATTATCCAGATGGCTTCACTACCGTCCACACCCTGCACGGGATCATTCACGCGGCCAATGCCATTCCCGCTTTCGGTACTCTGACCATTGCCATTCTGGTGCTGGCATTACGCTTCGTAAGCGATCCCGTCTGGCGCGGCTGGAGCCTTTACTCGCTGCTCTCAGCCATCTTCCTGATCGGGTTTTTCATCGCATGCGTCTACGTCTCGGGTCTCGATCAAAATGGTGTTCTCCCCAACTCACCAACCGGCTTTTTCGAGCGCATTGCCATCATCGTCGGCTGGACCTGGCTCGCCCTCGTAGCCATGAAGCAGTTTCGCTTGGTGCGCTCTCCGGCCTCCTCGCGGCATGTCACAGAGAAAGAGCTTGATCCTCCGTCTCACCCCGTAACAGCGATCAACGGAGCGATTACAGAGTAGAGTTGAATAGCACAGCAAAAACGGGTAGCTTTATAGCTGCCCGTTTTTGCTGTGCTATTCAACTCTATTGCGGTCATACTATTATACTTTTCAGGGGTGATCTTCCACCGAACACTTAACAGTAAATTCTCTATCTACGCCTTGTTCCTTCCTATTGTTATAATAAGTACATCAGGAGGTCAGTATGGCCGCACTGCTCCGCAACCGCAACTTCACATTGCTCTGGGTTGGTCAATTCATTTCCCCGGTTGGAGATTATAGGAGCGGTAACACTGGTTTTTGTGCGGATACCGCTGCTTCCCCTGGTACTCACCTTGACTGCATTGAGCGGCGTATGCGTTGTTGGTTCCGTCGTCACCAAACAAACACTGGTTCAGCTCAATACAACTGATGCCTATAGGGGCGCGTTTTTGCCTCGTTAGCAATGATGGATTACCTCTCGGTTCTTGTTGGCATGCTTATAGCGACCATGATAGGAGATCGGCTCGGTCCGTCGATCCTGCTGAACTGGTCTGACATCCTCTATATGCTTGCTGGACTGGTAGTCCTCGTCATGTTGAGGCAGGCATGGTTTCTGAGCACCATCCTCAAGCAAGTTGAGCCTGATTGGGCTTTTCGCCTCTCTTTTTTGCACGATGCTCTGTCCACAGACGGCTAACCCACTGATACAGAAAAATGAAGAGGGCCAGCCAGAGCACGGCAACCAGGTAGGCCCCCAGGACATCGAGCGGGTGATGCTCGCCCGACTCCAGCCGTGCATAGCCAACCGCGAGTATATAGAGGACAAACAACACCTGGAAGGGGATCAGCACCCAACGGTAAGGCCATTGGCGTGCTCGCGGCGTAAAGGTCAGGTAGAGCAGGAAGCCATACAGCACAGTATCGTGAAAAACGTGGCCGGATGGGAAGCTGTAGGCCCCGATATTGCGGTGAACGCAGACATCCTGAGCCGTAGTGTAGCGGGGGCGAGCCACCAGTTTTTCAACGGCGAACCAGACACCACTGGAACTCAGCACAGCCAGCCCTAAAAAGATGGCCTGCAAGGCCATTCGAAACAGGAACAGGACAATCATCCAGCCTATCGGGATAATAACGGCCTGAAGTGGGTCATTCAAGCTGTTGATAAAATCGACCACCCTGTCACTCCAGGAACTCGACTGCACATGATAGATGCAGGGCACTGGATGTTGCCCTTGAATAATATTAGTAATCTGGAGTTCAAACGGCCACGCAGCCGGATGATTATGGACAACGACGGCCAGTGTAGAGAACAATATAGCACCGATAACCCAGAGCACAATGCCCATTACCAGCCCCTGAGAAATACCCGGCCCTTTTCCACCGGATAGCGTATCCCTCTTAGAGGGATACTGTGCATGGGAAGATGTTGCACTTTGCATGCAGTGACCTCCTTACAGAAAATCAGGCCAGCGCCTGTAACTCAAAACACGGTTGAGGTCTGGCAGGAGAATACACGGCTTGCTTTGTGAAACTTGCCTATCAGCCAGTAGGGCAAACACGCGAATAATCGTTCTCTCTAACTGGAAGCAAGCAAAGATGGCTCAATAAGCGGGGCCATTGCGGGCTCGTGGTCGGCAAAAGCTCTTAGCAATCCGAAGCAGCCCGCGAGCATCATATCGCCGTGAGGTGTGGCCTCGTAGGGATGCAGGGCAGAGCCGCGCAAGAGTTCGCGGCGCGGGCCGGTCACAGCGAGGAAAGGAAAAGGCCTGTCAGTCTGAGATGGTTGATGCAGCACCAGCGCGCCGTGTCCGCTTGTGTTGAAGACCTCGTCGTTCGTCAGGGTTCCGTTTGCCAGCTTGAGCAGCATTTGCTCAAGCTGAGAACGGGTAATCTCGCCGGTGTGGTGCTCAAAAATGCCTTGAATACGGCCATTCAGCAGATGAAAGGCAAGAGTGTGAAAATTGCCGATATTGCAGAGCACGCTTTCGCGCTGGGCGCGCACCACCGGGTCTTCCAGCGCGCCCAGCGCCGCCGCTGAGCCGGTATCCATGAGCAGCAAGGGAGCCTGCGGTCTGGAGTCGCTCAGCATGAGGTAGCGAGCCGCGCTGCGAGCGATGGAGCGCAAGCGCGTCAGGTCAGCAGGCGTTTCCTGGGCAGCATAGGCGAAGGCGCTGGGCATCGGGTCGCGCCGCACCGTTTGTGCGATGAAATCGAAGCGGAAACGCCGGTCACTATAGCCTGGAGGGGCCGCGCCGTGATCGAAGGCGGCAATGGCCAGGGCATCAACAGTGGGACTCACATCGAAAGCTTGCAGAGCAGTGATGATGGCACGAGCATCAAAATCCTGCAATTCGATATGCAGCAGGTCAGGATTTTGCGCGCGCCGCGCCGCCTCGTCCTCGTCGATGATCTCAAAGCCCATCTGCTCTACCATGATCAAATCATCATCAAAGGTGCGGCCAGCTTCCGGCGTCACGGCCACAGGATAGCCAGCCAGAGCATGGTCTCGCGCCGCCCAGTGACTTGGCCCACCACCCATCGTCACACCCGTCAGCACAATAGGCCGCCCCTGCTCCGTCGCCCGCTTGATACGCTCCGCCACAATGACGGTAGGAGATGGCATGACCATCTTAAAGCAGTTTTCTATCGTCTTCCCGCTCTCAAACAGCAAAATATCTTGCGTCCCGGTCCCAACATCGGCAGTGAGAACACGCAAAGGTCTTGACATAGCAAAGCTCCTCTGTATATATTTACCCCAATAATCTACCTTCAGGTATGAGTATATCACCTGCGAGGCTGCTGGAAGCTCATATCTTCAGTGTTTTTCAGCAGACATGAAACTCCCGCCAGGAAAGGCTCATACTGAAGGTAATCAAGCTGCAAGGGGGGATATCGAATGCCAAGACCTGAGCAAACGCAAAACGGCAACTACATTATAAGGTCACGTATTTCTGGTTCAAATAGTGTCGTTACCTGGCAAGTGATGGGTGGAGGAGTTACGTTCCTGAATCAGCGGGGAATAGAGGCAGGAGATCAATTTCCAAAAGACTGGCTCTTCGAATTCATAGAGAAACGTCTTGTATTTACCGGAAGTTCAGGCATCAATCCACAAAAAGAGAGGCCAGATAGAGCCAAAGCACAAAAAAGTATGATGCCGACGCAAATTCCCACAAAACCCACTTCGCAAACATTTATAACCTCTACGCAACGACCTTTCAAGGCTCTCATCCAACAAAATGTAAGAACTCGTACCAATCTTAAAAGGACGTGGCCTGATCTTGAGTCATTAGAGAACATACCTCGACAAAAGAAGCAGCGGCAAAACAAGAAATAGCGTTTAGAGAAGCAGTACCATAACAGGACTGCTAGCCATAATCACCTATAATAGTACCGATACTAATCAAAAAAGTGGGAGGGCCTTTTGTGTCTACAGCTACGCAAGATCAGACGATTACATTGTTGATCTCCTGCCCAGACCGTCCGGGGATCGTGGCGGCGGTCTCACAGTTCATCTTCCAGCACCAGGGGAATATCTGCCAGTCTGACCAGCATTCAACGGACCTGCATTCCGGCACGTTTTTTATGCGCATCAGCTTCGCGGAGGATAGCTTCAATTTGAGCCGGGCAGACCTGCTGCAGGCATTTACGCCGCTAGCGGAGAGGTTTGATATGAACTGGAGCGTCCACTACTCGCGAGAGCGCAAGCGGGTCGGCATCCTGGTCTCGAAGTTCGATCACTGCCTGCTCGATCTGCTCTGGCGCTGGCGCAATGGAGAGCTTGAGATGGATATTCGCTTCATCATCAGCAATCACCCTGATCTGGAATCGATCGTGCGCCCGTATGGTATTCCGTATCATCATTTCCCCATCGAGCGCGAGCAGCGCCAGGAAGACGAGCGGCGCATGCTCGAATTTCTGCTCGGCAAGGTGGATTTCTTGATCCTTGCCCGTTATATGCAGATACTTGAACCATTCGTCGTCAATGCCTTTCCCTATCGCATCATCAATATCCATCACAGCTTCCTGCCCGCATTTGTGGGTGCGAAACCGTATGAGCAGGCATTCGAGCGCGGCGTCAAACTGGTTGGAGCAACTGCCCATTACGTGACCGAGCGGCTGGATGAGGGACCGATCATCGCCCAGGATGTCATTCACTGCAACCATCGCGACACGGTCGAAGACCTGATTCGCAAAGGGAAGGAAGTGGAGCGCCGCGTGCTGGCCGAGGCCGTGCGTGTGCATATAGAAGATCGAGTGCTCGTATATAATAATAAGACGATTGTATTTGACTGAACCGAGTTCCCGGGCTGGCTTTCTATCTCCCCTTTGACGGGGAGATACGTGTAGGGGATAAGGCAAGCCACATATTTTTTCTTTACGAGGTAGCAAATATGGACCAACTGGAGCAAGCTGAAGAAGCCCAGCAGCAGAAGATCAACGCAGCAGAAGCACAGCGGCTAAAGGTCGGAGAGACAGTCCGAACAGGATCGCCGTACTTGCCCATCGATGATTATGCGGTGATTGGCGACCTGCACACGGTAGCGCTGGTGGGGAAAAATGGCTCAATTGACTGGTGCTGTATCCCTCGTTTCGACTCGCCAAGCGTCTTTGGAGCCATCCTGGATGCTGAAAAGGGCGGGTTCTTTCGCATCTCTCCGCCTGAGACGCCCGGCATGGGATACAAGCAATTGTATTTACCGGAAACCAACATCCTCATCACCCGCTTCCTCACGGTTGATGGCGTGGGTGAAATCACCGACTTTATGCCCATTAAGCAGGTCGATAGCACCCACTTGCAGCACCATATCATTCGTATGGTGAAAGTTGTGCGTGGCACACTTTCCTTCGAGATGACCTGCCGACCGGCCTTCAACTACGCGCAAGATGCCCATGAGACTTATGTTGCCAATGAAGGCGCTATTTTCAGCAGTCAAAACCTTTGCCTGGGGCTATCCTCGACCGTTCCTGTCGAGGAGGATGGGAAAGGTGGAGTACGAGCAACATTCACCCTGCATACCCATCAAGAGGCATACTTTGTGCTGGAAAGCGCAAAGACCGGCGATATATCCCCTTCTCACATCTATCCGGCCAGAGTTCACGAGGCTTTTCAGGAGACTGTTCGTTACTGGCGTGTATGGCTCGCGCAATGCACTTATCGCGGTCGCTGGCGCGAGACGGTACAGCGTTCCGCCCTCGTGCTGAAACTGCTGACCTACGCACCGACGGGCGCCATTGTCGCCGCGCCGACAACCAGTCTGCCGGAAACTATTGGCGGCTCCCGCAACTGGGATTATCGCTATACCTGGCTGCGCGACTCTTCGTTCACCCTCTACAGTCTGCTCACACTGGGATTCACAGAGGAAGCCAGAGCCTTCATGAGCTTTCTTGATGCTCGCTGCCACGAACTGAAAGAAAACGGAACATTGCAGCCAATGTACGGCATTGACGGAGAACACGAATTGACGGAATATACGCTCCCGAACCTCTCAGGTTACCGTAACAGTCGGCCCGTGCGTGTCGGGAACGCGGCCTACAAGCAGTTGCAGCTCGACATCTACGGCGAATTGATGGATGCTGTCTACATCTACAACCGCTACGACACCATTTCCTACGACCTCTGGCAAAACCTGCGCCGCCTGTTGAGCTGGCTGAATGTCCACTGGCAAGAGCCGGACGAGGGAATCTGGGAGGTGCGTGGCGGTCCGCGTCACTTCGTTCACTCGCGACTGATGAGCTGGGTCGCCTTCGATCGTGCGCTACGCCTGGCACGCCATCGCGGCCTGCCCGCACCTATGTCCGAGTGGATGGAGACCAGCGCTCAGATCTACGAGCAGATCATGGATAAAGGCTGGGACCCCAAAGTGCGCAGTTTTGTGCAATACTATGGCACCACCGCCGTCGATGCCAGTTCCCTGCTCATGGTGCTGACCAACTTCGCCGGAGCGACCGATCCGCGCATTGTCTCAACGCTCGACCGCATCCAGCGCGAACTGACCACCGATTCGCTGGTGCATCGCTACAATCCACAGAAAGCCGCCAATGACGGCCTGGGCAGCGTCGAGGGAACGTTCAGCGCGTGCAGCTTCTGGTTCGCCGAGGCCCTTGCCCGTGCCGGTCGGCTCGACGAAGCGCGGCTGATGCTTGAAAAGATGCTGACCTACAGCAACCACGTCGGCCTCTATGCGGAAGAGATCGGGCTGACCGGCGAAGCGCTGGGTAACTACCCTCAGGCTTTCACCCATCTCTCGCTGATCACTGCCTGCTACAATATCGACCAGATACTCAGCAAAGCCTACGGCCCCTACTCGCTGGACGAACCATACGCTGGCGCGCAGGGTGCCTGGTAAGGAACGCACGCCCGGAGAAGCGAGGAATTTTTCGCACCTGAATCTGGTTCTCAATGACAGGGATAGCTGCCATGTCGGCACGACGCGGCATGACTTATAGTACACGACCTTAACGTTCCTTGCGTTTTTCTCAGGTAAAGAGTATACTTGAGAAGCAGGTGAACAGGCACTATTTTTGCTCATTCCTCATCCTGGCATGCTCCATCGACACACAGGCATCCATTACTCGTGGGCGAGCCAGGTGAGGATACAAAGAGCTTTTTTTATGTCTTGTTTGTTATTGTTTGAGCAAATAAGTGAGGATTACGTTTTACAGATGACACAGACACATGTAGAGAAAACAGATATACAAGAGGATAGCCGCTTGATAACCAGGGAAGATATACGCAATGTCGCTATTATCGCTCACGTTGACCACGGCAAGACGACGCTGGTCGATGGGCTGCTCAAGCAGAGTCACATCTTTCGCGAGAACCAGCAGGTGGGCGAGTTGATTATGGACTCGAACGACCAGGAACGCGAGCGCGGCATCACCATCCTGGCAAAAAATACAGCCATCACCTATCACGGCATCAAGATCAATATTATCGATACCCCCGGCCATGCCGACTTTGGCGGTGAGGTCGAGCGCGTGCTAAACATGGCCGATGGTTGCATCTTGCTCATCGACGCCGTAGAAGGCCCTATGCCCCAGACCCGTTTTGTGCTGCAAAAGGCGCTGGAACTCAACCTGAAGCCTATCGTCGTTATTAACAAAATCGACCGCCGCGATGCGCGTATCGGGCAGGTGCTGGAGTGGACACAGGATCTGTTCCTGGAACTGGCGACGCGAGACGAGCACCTCGACTTTCCCGTCCTCTACGCCATCGGGCGCGACGGTGTTGCCATGTACTCGCCCGACGACGAGCGACGCGACCTTGAGCCGCTGTTCGAGACCATCATCAACACCGTTCCCGCCCCAAAGGTCGACCCTGACGCGCCCCTGCAGATGCTCATAGCCGCGCTCGACTATGACGACTACAAGGGAAAATACGCCATTGGCCGCGTCGTGCGCGGTCGCGTCACCCCCAATACCTTCGTGGCCCATATCAACCGGGATGGGGTGGTTTCGCGGGAGAAGGTGAACCTGGTGCTGTCCTACAAGGGATTGCAGCGCGTTGAGGTTCCCGAAGCCGTGGCAGGCGATATCGTTGCTCTGACCGGCATCCCCAACGCCAATATCGGCGAAACCATCGCCGACGTGGATGCGCCGGAAGCTTTGCCCACCATCGCTATCAGCGAGCCGACCCTGAAAATGACCTTCGCCGTCAACACCTCGCCTTTCGCGGGACGCGAGGGCAAATATCCCACGTCGCGGCAACTGCGGGCGCGCCTCTATCGTGAGCTAGAGACCAACGTCAGCCTGCGCGTGCAGGATGGCAACAGCCCGGACGAATTCATCGTCTCCGGTCGCGGCGAACTGCACCTGTCCGTACTGATCGAGGACATGCGCCGCGAGGGCTACGAGTTCCAGGTCTCGCGCCCGGAAGTCATCACGCGCGAGGAGAACGGCAAGCTTCTGGAGCCGGTTGAGCATCTTGTGATTGACACTCGCGACACCTATATCGGCGTCCTGACTGAGGCGCTGGCCGTCCGCAAAGGGCAGTTGATGAACATGACCAACGACGGCGCGGGCAACGTGCGGCTGGAGTATCGCATCCCCACGCGCGGCCTCATCGGCTTCCGCAACGTCTTCCTGACGCTGACACAGGGCAACGGCGCGATGAGCAGCATGCTGATGGACTACGAACCCTGGCTGGGCAAGATCGGCACGGCGCGTATGGGCGCGTTGATCGCCTCCGAAACCGGCACGGCAGTGACCTACGGCCTCGGCAACGCCCAGCAGCGCGGCCAGACCTTCATCGAGCCGGGCACGATGGTCTACGAAGGCATGATCGTCGGCCTGAACGCACGCCCGGCAGACCTGACCGTCAACGTGTGCAAAGAGAAGCAGAAAACGAACATGCGCTCCTCCACCGCCGAAATCGCCGTGCGCCTGGAGCCACCTGTTCTCATGAGCCTGGAGCAGTCCCTCGACTTCATCAACAACGATGAGCTGGTCGAGGTCACCCCCCAGAGTATCCGCCTGCGCAAACGCTACCTGACCCAGCACGAGCGCGCCCGCAACCGCGAACAGGAATAAGCGTTTCCAATATCAACAAATGGCAGGACGTCTTGAGCGTCCCGCCATTTATGTTTTTATCCCGCCGCCAGCGAACGCAGTGCCTGCATCACCTCTTCATTGTCGCGCAGCATCTTCAGCGCCCGATGCTTCCACAGAGCAATCCTGCCGACAGGAACGTGCAGGTGCTTCGCCAGTTCACCCTCGTCCATCCCGGCCAGGAAACCGTACCACAACACCTGCTTGTAGCGCGGATTGCGCAGGGATAAGATGGCCTGTTTGAGCGCCTGCTGCAACTCCGCGCGCAGCACATAATCCATCGGGTCATGGCTGGCATCCTCCCACTCCCCGGCAAGCGCCTCGAACTGCTCCTCAAGCGAGAGCGACGTATCCTGCCGCTGTTTCTTGCAGTAGGCATAGACCTTGCGCCTGAGAATGGTATGTATCCAGTCGAGGAAAGCAGTCGGGTTCGTTGGCCCGGCATGAGCATCCTCCCTGAGCATCAGGTACAGCGTCTCAAGCGTCTGACTGAGGATATCGTCAAGCGCGTGGGGGTTGCGCTGGAACATATCAACATAACGTCTGCGCCAGAGCATCCCGCGCAGATAGTTGCCCATCACTGCAAAGGCCCGCTCGCACCTCTCAACATCTGCTGAACGCCACGCCTCACAGGTCGCACGGCTGCACAATCCCAGCGCCATGCGCTTCAAAAGGAGAGCGTCTGGCTCCTCACTCCCATCCTGCCGCGCCTCCCATTCAAAAACAAGCTGCTCAGCCAGCATTTGCGGAGAGATGATCCCCACATACATGGCGGCAATCTCCCCGGCTACATCATTAATCTTTGCCATGCACTGGCTATCGTTACTCATCATATCCTCCTTACCAATCGATAACGATTATCAGACGCTCAAATTTATGAACATGCCCAACGTATATGACGTAATCTATTCCAGTGTATTAAACTATTTCACCATACATTATTAAATCAGACACTATTCCCTGATCATAAAATAACAGGCAGCGTGCTGAGCATTTATCTCTTCAGCTTTGCGAGAAGCATCGCAGCCTGGCAAAAGAGCGTAGCAGAGCTAAGCGATGAGAGAGGGAAAAGTGCAGTTGAAGATTCTCTGGTGGAAAGGCCGGACTGATTAGAGGGATTGTTAACTCTAGAACAGAAACCGCGCCAGAACCTTGTAACAGCTACATACAATATCCGTCAAGAACTCTCCGCAGGCTGGCGAAGCCAGGCGAGAAAGCTGAACATAAGAAGAGGAAACCAAAAAGCCCTGGTTTAATGGCAAGACCTGCTTGCACAGGGAGCAATTATAGGCTATGATGTGGGAGGATATGAACGCATTGGAGTAGAGAGCGTGAGCAGAGCAAAAGACCCGGCGCTGCCGCAGGTGACGTTTTATACGAAGGCTGGCTGTCACCTCTGCGATGAGGCGCGGGAAATGCTGGATGATATCGCGGCGGAAACGCCGTTTGAATTGGCAGAGACGGATATTCGTACCAGCCCGGAGCTTTTTGAGCAATACCGTTATCGCATTCCCGTTATTATTATTGATGGCACGTTGATTGTAGAGGGACGTATCGAATATCGCGAGCTGGCGCAGGCCTTTCAAGAGGCTGACCGGCTCAGGAAATAGAGCGAGGCACAGGCATGGCAATACAGCAAGAACAGGTACAGGGAGTCAGCAATGCACCCCTGACACTTGCTCCGCATTCGTCGGCAAAACGCCGTCTGCAAGAGTTCGGCACGCACCTCGGCAACTTTCTGTTGCACTACTGGGCGCACGTCATCACGGGCGTCCTGGGCTTCATTGTGCTTACTGCACTGTCCATTCCTTTTCTCTCCTACATGGGGCTGGATGTCATCGCCAAACCACTGTTCTACTCGTTGCACCTGATCTGCGCGCAAATTCCCGCGCACTCGTTCTTCATTTTCGGCCACCAGCTCGGGCTGTGCGCGCGCAACCTCTCCATCTACAGCTCGATGACCTTCGCCGGTCTCGTCTTCATCCTGTCCAAAAAGCGCATGCCGGGCATTCCCTGGTGGCTCTGGGTCTTGCTGATCCTGCCCATGGCCTGGGATGGCCTCAGCCAGATGTTCGGCCTGCGCGAGAGCACCTGGGAACTGCGCGTTCTCACCGGCACCCTCTTCGGCCTCGCCAGCATCTGGTTCATTTTCCCCCTGATACAGAAGACACTGATGGAAACAATGCCAGGGCAGCCGCAAGCTCCTACAAATTAAAATCAGTGACCTGGTGCAGGTTCTCTACGCCCTCAATGAAACCTACTTCATCAGCGACAAACGCCTCTACCGCGACGAGCCACACCTCACCCTCAAGCCCGCCAGTTTTGCGGACCGCATAGACAATATCCTGGGCAATATCGGAAACACCCGGCAAGGGCTTCTGTCAGCCCTTCAACCACTCACAGCCTGCTCAGAGAGATGATCGCACTGGCCGGGAATCAATACACTCCACACTATCAGCTTTCGCTATGATGAAGATGAACTCGAATAACCAGAATCTTGTTACCTAACACAAAATGTATGGTATACTAGGTCACGAGAAAACAATGTTAGGTAACACTTTCCATAACTGATCAGAGAGGAAGATTATGCCCAGGCATGCGAGCCACGCGCTGCGCTGGATGTCGGACAGCCAGACGTATGAGATTTACAGCGAAGGGAAGCCAGTTCCTCATATACCCGCGCTTGATACGCCTGATGCAGATGGCTGGGCAGAATGGCTAGATGAGATTGCCTCGTTCTCCTTCCACAGTCGCGCGGGAGTGCATTGCACCATGCGCAAGGAGACAATGCGGCGCGGTGGCACTTACTGGTATAGCTACCGGCGCGTTGGAGGGCGGGTTATCAAACATTACGTTGGGAAGAGCAGCGAGTTGACAATTGCGCGACTGGAAGAAGTTGTCGGCGATGTGGTGAGCGAGACATTACCGGGCAACAACGAAGCAGCAGTAACACGAGAAACCAAACCTGTAGCCGCGCAAATACAGGCAGCACTGCTGGAACCCAAGCTCCATCCGCCCCGGCTGCATGCCTCCCTCGTCTTGCGAGAACGCCTGCTGACCCGACTTGACGAGGGACTTTCGCATAAACTCACGCTAATAAGCGCCCCAGCCGGGTCCGGGAAAACGACACTGGTGCGGCAATGGATGGCCGGGCGCGGGACATATCAACGCGAGCATGGAGATGAGGCATACCTGCCACCGGTTGCCTGGATTTCGCTCGATGCCGCCGACAATGATCCCATCCGTTTCTGGCGCTATGTTATCACTGCCTGTCAGGTGTTCCAGCACGATCTCGGCCAGTCCACTCTCGCCCAGCTTTCTACTCTACCACAGCTTCCTTTCAGGTCGCTGCCTCTAGAAGCTGTCCTCACCATGTTTTTAAATGAGTTGATACGATGGGCGCAACGAGGGGTTCTGGTGTTGGAAGATTACCATCTTATCACACAGGCGCAGATTCACGAGACGCTCACTTTCTTGCTCGATCATCTTCCTCCGGCGCTGCACCTGATGATCCTGACGCGCGCAGACCCACCACTGCCCCTGGCGCGGCTGCGGGCAAAGGGTGATCTCTACGAAGTGCGGACTGCTGATTTACGCTTTTCACAGAAGGAGACGGCGACCTTCCTGCAACAGACCATCCCATTTCCGGTCGCGGAAAAGGCTGTGAAGCAACTCAACGCGCATGTAGAGGGATGGGCCGCCGGACTGCGCCTGCTCTCTCTCACGTTGCAAGGACATACAGATCGCCAGCAGATTGAGCACGTGCTGGCAAACTTCGCGGGCAGCCATCGCTCGCTTCAGGAATATTTCGTTGCCGAAGTGCTCAGCGTGCCGCCGGGTCCGGTACAGACATTTCTCCTGCAAACAAGCGTACTCAAACGTCTGTCGAGTTCCCTCTGCGACGCCATCGTGGGCAGGCACGATAGCCAGCAACTGTTGGAAGCGTTGGAGCGCAGCAATCTCTTCCTGGAACCACTTGATGAGAGCGGTGAGTGGTACCGCTACCATGCACTCTTCGCCGAGGCGATGCAGGTCGAGGCGCGGCGACGCCTGGGAACAGATGCGCTGCGGGCGGTGTCAGATAAGGCGAGCCTGTGGTTTGAGCAACACGGCTTGCTGGCGGAGGCTATCGAAACAGCCCTTCACGCAGAAGATATGGAGCGCGCAGCGACGCTACTTGAAGCGATGCTCGTGGAGCAACATTTCCTCGTCGACACATATCGCTTTCAGGCAGTTCACGGCTTCCATACACTGCAGCGCTGGTTGGAACAGTTGCCGGAAACGCTGCTCAAGCAGCGTCCCGTACTCTGCCTGAGCTATGCCATTGCGCTGCTGTTTGTTTCTATCCTGGATGCACAACCATTGAGGCAGGTAAATATAGCCCGGATAGAGGAAGCTTTGCGGACAGCGGAACAGTCCTGGCGCCGTGAAGGTAATACGCAGAGACTGGGCATGGTCTTCGCCTTCCGTGCCTTGCTGATACATAGACAGGGAAACATCAGAGAATCTATCACCTGGGCAACACAGGCGCTGGCCTGGCTGCCGGAAGACGAATTGATGTGGCGCAGTACCAGTTTGAGCGTACTGGGGATGGGAGAATTGCTTAATGGACGACTCGACCTGGCGAAAAAGGTGCTGCAGGAGGCAGTCGCCATTTGTGAGGTAGTTGGAAATCGTCCTTACGCACGGGCAAATAGAGGTATGCTGAGCCGGGTATACCGCGAACAGGGCGAACTGAACCTATCTCGCGAAAATTTCCGCCAGATACTTAGCGAGGCAAGGGAGGAACCGGACACCGACGATATCTGTCATGCGCTGGTCGCTCTGGCTCAACTTTCCTACGAACAAAATGAACTCCAGACAGCCGAGCAGCAGGCACAGGAGGGACTTCGCCTCAGCCACGAACTGTCAGACGATGAATTGCAGGTTCAGGCCGCACTTGTACTTTCTCGCATCTTCTATGCACAGGGACAGAAAACACAGGCGCAGCACATCCTGTCCGAGTTACTAACCAGCATCCCGGCCATCACCCTTCCTGGTTCATCACTCCTCTATCAGTTCCTACGCGAAACTCAGGCACAGCAGATCCGCTTTCATCTCGCGGATGGCAACCTGCATGCCATACAACCCTGGTTGATCGATCAGGACAGCGAGAAAAGCGCAATCCTTTCCTACCCGGATAAAGCCTTGCAGCTCGTGCATAGGCAGGAAAATGGATCGCATGAGCAAACTAACCGTTTGCTCCCCCAGGCCCAACAGAAGCGGGAAGAGTTGCTTGTAGCACGCTGGCTGCTCGTTCAAGGCAAAACCAGCGCGGCGCTAGAGATACTGGAACGCCTGCTGGACAGCGCGCGGCAGGCACAGCGTATGCATAGCGCGTTGGAGATACAGGTGCTCATGGCACTGGCATACGCTTCGAGTCGTGAGATGCAAAAGGCTAGAGAGTTATTACAGTCAATCCTCCCCTTCGCCTCCACACAGGGCTACATGCGACTCTTCCTTGATGAAGGCGAGGCGATGGCCGCCCTCCTGCGCGCCCTCCTACCCGGTATACACGCCCCAGCGCTTGCATCCTATGTGCGCGCGCTCCTCTCGGCTTTTGACGAGCAACAACCGGCCCTACCCTCACCCGACACACAATCCGGTCCCCGGCTCACCGAGCCACTTTCACCACAAGAACAGCGCGTGCTGCGCCTGCTCGTAGCGGACCTCTCCTATGCTGAAATCGCGCGTGAGCTGGTGGTTTCGGTCAACACCATCAAAACACAGGTCAGAAGCATCTACCGCAAATTGAATGTGAACAGCCGGGGGGAAGCCCGCGCCGCGACTTCTCAATGGAAGCGCCTCTAGCTGCCAAAAATCACCCTCACAGTCACGACAAAGGGCGAAGCGCGCTCACCCCGTTGCTCCTTATACTGTCGACAGACAACATCCACAGATATGTATAAGGAGCTTTTCAAATGCAAAATAATCTCGCAGAGACGACAGAGCAGGAAGAGAACCGCAAGGGATTGAACCGGAGAACACTGGTCTTTCTACTGGGCACCGCCTTTCTCAACATGATGGGCATGAGCATCATCGGCCCGGTTTTACCGTTTATCGTGCAACACTACCTCAGCAACCAGAATAACCTCGCGGCAGTGGTGGGATGGCTTAGCTCTGTCTATGCCATCTGCCAGTTTATCGCCTCCCCCGGCCTCGGCGTTCTCAGCGATCGCTTCGGGCGTCGTCCATTGTTGTTGATCTGCATCCTCGGCTCGGCCATCGGCTACATCATGTTCGGCATCGGTGGCGCGCTCTGGGTGCTCTTCCTGTCCAGGATCATCGATGGCCTGACGGGCGGCAATTTCAGCATCCTTTTCGCCTATATCGCGGACGTCAGCAAGCCGGAGGAACGCGGCAGGTTGTTTGGCCTGTTCGGCGCAATATCGGGCATCGGTTTCATTCTTGGCCCTGCTATTGGTGGCCTGACAGCGAGATTCGGCTACGAGGTACCCGTTTACCTTTCCGCAGCGTTCACCATTGTCAATCTCGTCTGGGCCTACTTCAACCTCTCGGAAAGCCACAGCAAGGAACACCGCATCGAACACATCAGCATAGCGGACTTGAATCCGTTCAAACAACTGCGTATCGTGTTCGCGCTTCCACAACTACGCTGGTTGCTGCTGGCAGGCTTTTTCTACGCCTTCCCCTTTGCCGTGCTCACCTCTAACCTCTCCGTGCTCATGATCGATAAGTTGGGATGGCAGGCTGCTCAGCTTGGTTTCATTTCGCTGGCAGTGGGAGCTATGGATATTATCACGCAAGGCGTACTGGTTGGGAAATTGCTGCCAATCCTCGGAGAGATCAAACTGTCAATTCTCGGCCTGATCCTGCAAGCCATCAGCTATGTCCTGCTAGGTGCAGTCGCATTCATAGCTTCACCAGTCCTCCTGATAGCCGGTGTAGCCCTGTTCGCCTTCAGTGGTGGCCTCGTCGAACCCTCACTCGGTGGCCTACTCTCGCGGGCAACCGACCAGCGCCAGCAGGGAATGGTAATGGGCGGCAGCCAGTCCGTGCAAGCAGTGGCGCGCATCATCGGCCCATTCTACGGCGGAGAACTGTACACCCAATTTGGTGGCGAAACTCCCTACTGGTCTGGCGCGGCCATCGTCGGCCTGACCATCCTCTCCGTAATCCTGGCGATACCGATGATACGGAAGAAAGAGCCAGTGTCAGAAACTCAGTAGTGATCTCCGTTGTACACGCAACATTGGAAGCGGGATCAGTTACTTCCAGAGCGCAGCGTCTTTTTCCAGCGCACCGGCAACCGCTTGAGACCCTGCTGGAAATTCGAGACGAGGCGCACTGCTGGCCCGGCAAGTTCCAGTTCGCCCAGTTGGTCAAGGACTTCGCCGAAAAGTGCGCGCATCTGTATACGGGCAAGCGGGGCCCCCAGACACGCATGCACACCACTCCCGAAGCTCAGGTGTTCGTTCGGAGAGCGTCCAATATCGAAGCGGAGCGGGTCGGAGAAAACGTCCGGGTCGCGGTTGGCCGAGACATGGTAGACGACAACCTTCTGACCGGCCTGGACGTGCTGCCCGCGCAGTTCGATATCTGAAGTAGCTGCGCGTCGGAAATGCATCACCGGGGCCAGTAGCGCAGCATTTCCTCTATGGCAGAAGGGAGCAGATCGCGGTTTGAGAGCAGCCGCCGGTACTCCTCTGGATGTCGCGGCAGGCAGTACATACCGCCTGGGATACCATCGCGCGTCGTTTCATTGCCAGCCACCGAGAAGAGGAAAAACATATTCTCGAACTCGATCGTGGTGATCTTGCCACCCTCGTCCTCAGCTTAGAGAGAGCATGTGATAAGCTTATTTCTAAGAGCCAACGATGCTTTGACTGGATGTACCCTTTGACCTTTCTCGGGGGCTGGAAATCATGAAGCACGAAGGCTATCCCGGTCACCACGTCGAAGCTGTGTGCCAGATAGGGCAAAAAGGAGACTGAGAGAAATGAGTCAATCGCAGAGCAGCCAGACCAACGGTCTGTTAGGGTATCCCGATGATGCCCGCTTGTTGATTATCAACGCTGATGATTTCGGGCGTTCTCATGCCTGCAATGAGGGCATTTTGCGTTCGATTATGGAAGGCCTGATCACTTCGACGACCTTGATGGTTCCCTGTCCCTGGGCTTTGCATGCCTTGCGGATACTCAAGGACCATCCTGAGATTTCCTTTGGGATTCATCTGACCGTCATCAGCGATGTTCCGCTTTATCGCTGGGGGCCACGCACTTCCAGGGAAAAGGTACCATCTCTCGTCGATGAGGCGGGCTTTTTCTACAGCTATGAACGCATCCCAGAATTTCTGGCTCAGGCCAGACTTTCCCAGGTGGAAATCGAATTTCGGGCGCAGATCGAGACCGTACTTGCAGCAGCGCTCAGGCCAACCCACCTGGACTGGCATTGCCTGTATAATGGGGGTCGGTCAGATATTTTCGAGTTGACCGTCAAGCTGGCAAAAGAATACGGGCTGGCGATGCGCGTCCATGATCGAGCCACGGGCGAAGCCTTACGGAATCAGGGCTTGCCCACCGGCGAACATGATGTGGTGGATACCTTTAAGCTTGACATCGCCGGGAAAGCAGCCTGGTATGCCAGAGCACTGCGAGAACTCCCCATCGGGTTGAGCGAATGGGCAGCTCATCCTGCTCTGGATACCCCTGAGATACACGCCTACGAACCGGAAAGCTGGCAGGCGCATTCGACGGACCTGGACTTTCTGGTCTCGCAGGAAGCTCGCGAGATCATCGAGCAGGAGGGAATTGTGCTGCTGAACTACAAGCCGCTTCAGCAGATATGGCAGGAGAGAGGCTCAAGCACTCTCTGATGGCTTCGCTATCGCCAAACCGGTCATAATACGTTATAATCATGCCGTAGACAGAAGCAGTCATCGAGAAAACAACAGCTAAAGAGAAGCGAAGTAATCTATGGCAGAGCAATCATATACTGAACCAACATTCGCGGTGGCGACATTGGGCTGCAAGGTGAATCAGGCCGATAGCGAGGCTATTAGCGAGCAGATGAGTGCGGCAGGCTTCGCGCAGCGCGACTTTAACGATAAGGCCGATATCTATATCGTCAATACCTGCACCGTCACACACCTGGGAGATCGCAGCTCGCGCCAGCTTATCAGCCAGGCGCGCCGCCGTCATCCCGACGCGCTGCTGGTCGTTACCGGCTGTTACGCCGAACTGAACCCGAAAGCCGTAGCCGCGCTCCCTGGCGTTGATATGGTGGTGGGCAACAGAGGCAAAGCCTCGCTGGTAGAAGCCATTCAGCAACAGTGGCAGACTGAAATGAGCAATACTACCGCAGCCACCGAACAGGCCCCCCCCCCTACGCCGATTGAGCGCGGGCGCACACTACCTGTTCTGCCTCTCGACGTGCTGCACATCGGCAGTGACCGCGCCTTGCCACTTGTCGGCAGCGATGAAGAGCCACAGCCCGATAATCCCACACGGCTTTCACCCTTCACGGCTGAAGTCGGGGCGAACGAGGCGGCACAAAATCGGCTGGTTTCGCGTACTCGCGTGCAGATGAAGGTACAGGATGGTTGCAATAATCGCTGTACGTATTGCATTGTCCCCTACGTGCGCGGCGAATCGCGCAGCCGCAGCATCGCCTCCATCGTCGAGCATGTCAATCGCAAGGTGCGCGCCGGCTACCAGGAGATCGTGCTGACCGGTATTCACCTCGGCGACTACCACCCCGATGGCGACAGGCAGCGCAATCTGGGCGACCTGATCGCCACGCTCCTGCGCGAAACGGGCATCCCGCGCATCCGCGTCTCTTCGCTGGAACCGGAAGATTTTCGTCTCGAATGGCTGGAACTTTGGGCCGACCCGCGCATGTGCCGCCACCTGCATCTGCCGATGCAGAGCGGATCCGATGCCATACTCAGACGCATGGCGCGCCGCTACAACAGCGCCCGCTACCGCACCATCGTCACCACGGCCAAACAGCTTGTCCTCGGCATCGCCATCAGCACCGACATCATCACCGGCTTCCCCGGCGAGACCGATGAGGATTTTGAACGCACCTACGAGCTGGCCCGCGAACTGCAATTCGCCAAAGCGCACGTCTTCCGCTTCTCTCCGCGCCAGGGGACAGCCGCCGCCCGCATGCGCGGCCAGATACGCGACGAAATCAAGAAGATACGCAGCGAACGCTTGCTGGCGCTGAACGACGAGCACTCCCGCCTCTTCCGCCAGCAATTCCTGGGCCAAACCGTGCAGGTGCTGCTCGAAGCGCGCAAGCACGACCGCTGGGAAGGGCTGACCGACAACTACCTGCGCGTCGAACTGGTGGATTTGCCCGATGCCGACACCCACAACTGGCAAAATACCCTTGTCAAAGCACGCCTGACCCATCTCATCGATGATGGCATCAGTGGCACGTTCGCAGGCTTGTAATCTTCCAGGAGGGCTTTATGAGACAGGATACAGATGAGCGCACCATTGTCCTCTTTCCCGACAGGACATGGTTCTTGAAAAACCTTTTGCCCTCTCTGCCGACGGTATTCCTTATCGTTCCTGTCATCAGGGCATGGAAAAGTGGAACCGGAGCCGGTTATCTTACCCTTCACAATTCAGGTGCTGCTTGACCAGATTCAGGCAAAGTATCAGTACGAAATAGCAGCCAATCATATTGAAATCGGTGAGGAGCGGAAGATAACGTTCGGACGCAAACAATAACTTTACATGGACGAGGAGCAAGCAATGATCGTCAGAGCGGCGCGAGTAGAGGATGCCGGGGGCATCGCAAAGGTACATGTCGATAGCTGGCGTACCACGTACAAAGGCGTGATACCCGATGATTTTCTTGCCAGCCTGTCTTATGAAAGCCGCAGCCAACGCTGGCGGAGCATGTTAAGCAATCCGACCAGGTTTGCAGGTGACTTCGTCGCCGAAGACAAAACGGGGCGCATCGTCGGCTTCATCTCTGGTGGACCTGCGCAGGAGCCTTATCCCGTCTACCGGGGAGAGCTATATGCCATCTACATCTTACAGGAGTATCAGGGACAGGAAATTGGGCGTCGACTGACGGAGGCGCTGGTGGGAAAACTGCTTGAGGCAGGCATAGACAACATGCTGGTATGGGTGCTGGCGGAGAATCCTGCCCGCAAGTTCTACGAAGCGCTCGGCGGGCGACTCATCAGGACGAGACAGATCGAGATTGGCGGGGCTATACTTGATGAAGTGGCTTATGGATGGCAGGATATTAATAGCATACTGGCAGTTAGACCGAAGGACACACAATGAAGCGCCTGTTGTCTATATGTTACACCCTCATTTTCCTGAGTCTGCTGCTGGCTGCTTGTAGCGGTTCGGGTATGCAGCCAGCAGGCTCTGATAATACAGCAACCCCTTCCGTCTCAGTGATTACGGGAAATTTTCAGGAGTACCCGTTACCGCAAAAGAATAGCGCCTTGATGCGGCCTGCCATTGACCACGAGGGACGCATCTGGTTCGGAGAGATGGGGAAAAACTACCTCGCCAACTTTGACCCGCGCACGCAGACCTTCCAGCAGATGACACCGCCACACGGGCTGGACGGCATCATGGGCGTGGAAGTAGCTGCCGACGATACGGTCTGGTTTGCCGAGCAGACCGCCAACTATATCGGACACTACTTCCCCACAACCCGGCAGTTCACAGTTTATCCTCTGCCCACGCTCTCGATACCTGACCCCTCTAACGCGCACAGAACGCTCTCACTCGGCAGCGCGCCCAACGATCTGGCCCTGGACGCACAGGGCAATGTCTGGTTTACCGAACTGAATGCTGATGCACTAGGGATGCTCAATGTACGCACAGGCACAATCAAGCAATATCCACTCACTCCACACAAAAGCGTGCAGAAACTCGACCCTTACGGCATCACGGTTGATCCAGAGGGCAACATCTGGTTTACTGAGGCCAACCAGACACGCCTGGGTCATCTCGACCCACGGACAGGCCAGATCGGCTACTTCAGCCCGCAAGGGCTAAACGATCCGCTCATGGAAGTCACCAGCGACGCGCAGGGCAATATCTGGGCAACGTCGTTCTCATCGGGCCTGCTGCTCAGCTTCAACCCGCGCACTTCTACCTTCAAGCCATACTACGCCACCATTAAAGGAGAGAGCGCGGGTGGTATCTATGGTGTTGCGGCGGCCCCCAATGGCGAGATATGGATAGCCGTCACCTCAGAAAATGCTATCGCCAGCCTGAATGTGGCCGCCAATAGTCTCACATTCTATCCTATTCCCACCCAGGCCAGCCTGCCCTTCGGCCTCGTCATCGCCCCGAACCACACCATCTGGTTTACCGAGTCTGGCACCGATCAGATAGGTATGCTCCAGCTCTGAAACGCCTACTTCTTTTGTTGTCGCTCGGCCAGTTCTTTGACGCGCTGCACCTGGTCTTTGTGACAGACGACGGTGACATCATCCATCTCGACCACAACCACATCTTCGAGGCCGATGGTATAGATCTGGCGACCGGTGTTATTGTAGACGAAACTGTTCTGGCTACCGAGATCGACATGGGGGCCAACGGACCCCACACCCTGCTCGTTGGCGGGGAAGAGCGCGCCGTATTGCTCCCAGTTGCCCACATCATTCCAGCCGAGGTCGACGGGAATCACGACCAGATTGCTCGTCTTTTCCAGCACTCCATAGTCGATGGTGATGGGCGAAATCGTGGGCCAGACCTCATTGAGGATGGTCTGCTCCTGCGGCGTTCCCATCGCGTCGATAATCTGAGCGAGCTTTCTACTCAGTTCAGGCAGATGGATGCGCAGTTCGTTGAGAATGGTTTCGACCTTCCAGATGAACATGCCGCTATTCCATACGTAGCGGCCATCGCGCAGGTAGCTTTCAGCAGTTGCCAGATTGGGCTTCTCCACGAAACGTTCGGCGCGGAAGGCGTGATTGCCATGCCCCTCATCCACTTCAGCGGCGAAGCGAATGTAGCCGTAGCCGGTCTCCGGTGAGGTGGGTTTGATGCCCAATGTTACCAGGTAGCCCCGCTCGGCCAGTTCGCAAGCCAGGTAGAGCGCCTGCGTCAGCGCCTCCACCTTTGTGATGACATGATCGGCATGAAACGAACCCATGATCGCTTCCGGGTCGCGCCGGGCAATGGTCGCGGCAACCCAGCCAATGGCGGGCGCGGTACCACGTCCCATCGGCTCGCCCAGGATATGAGCAAGCTCAACAGAGGGCAGGTGCTCATGTACCAGATTAACCATGCTGCGCCCCGTAACCACCCAGGCCTGGTCGGGGGAAATAAGGGGTTCCACCCGCGCCAGTGTCTCCTGTATCATGCTTTTGCCGTCGGGTAACGGCAGAAATTGCTTGGGAAATGCCGGTGTGCTCAGCGGCCACAGCCGCGTCCCACTTCCACCCGCCAGGATAACTGCGTTAAAATGCTCCATACCACTCACTCCTCAAAAATCGTTTTTCGTTCTTTCTATTCCGCCCTATCCACAGGCGCAACCTGCGATATCGCTCGTTCCTTGATGCAAGGATTGTACAGTGCCCGGCCCACCCTGTCAAATATTTCGGCATTCTACCTCATTTACAGGTGTCTCGTGCAACCTGACGTAGGAAATATGCTGAATTCTCTTCAATCTACTAGCCGAATACCCTAAGATATGGTATGCTTGACAGGCAAAGGGACACTGAGTCATCACCGTACAGGTGAGTTTCTTTTTTCGCTTAAACACAGTGCTACAGGCGTTCTTTTGAGACGTAGACTATGCATGCTTCGTCATGTATGACATAGAAAAAGATAAATAGAACACATAGAGCAAGCATGGGAAATAACGGACAAATACCATCTCAACCACCACAACCACAACAGCCAGGGCAGCAGGGCTACTATGGCTGGCAATACGACCAGGACGCGGCACCTGCACCCGGCGGTTCGCAGATATATCCCCCACAGATGTCACCTGCTTACCCACCGGGGCAGCAACCGCCACCGGGCTACCCTCCTGGCTATCCACCTGCTTATCCTAAGCAGGGACAACCGGGATCGCAGCAATACCAGCCGATACCGCAACGCTATCAGGAACCCATCCAGGATATGGGGTCTTCTCTTGGCTACACGCAGGGGATGGAATTCCAGTATTTCGATGCACCACAGCCTTCGCAGGCACTGCCGCTACTGCGACAGGAACGGCTGCAACAGTTGCGCGAGGAACGCCTGCGCCGTCAGCAGCGCCGCGTACCCGATTTGACATCGGTGATCCAGCGCAAAGGGCAGAAAGCGCCTCCAAAAGCTCCTTCCGCGCCACTACAGTCACCACCGGGGCACGGGCCGAACGCGCAGCCATCAATGTATGCAGCCCCGCCGCCTGTACAGATGTCTCCGGCTATGGCAGTACCGCCAGTCGAGGTATCACCGGCGCGCCCGGCTTTTCTGCCGCCCCAGGCCCCACAGGCAGCGGCGCAACTCAGCCCGTCTCGATATGCCGACAGCCCGGCAGAGGTGGAGTCAGCCCAGGCTCCCGCGCAAGATACCGGCATGATTCAGCGGGCGCGCATAAGCCGGGCCACGATGATTCTGACCGGCGCGTTCGTCGCCAGCCGCTTTCTTGGCCTGGTACGCACCTCGATGTTCGCCTTTGTCTTCGGGACCAGCTCGGTCTCCGATGCCTACCTGCAAGCCTTCCTTATCCCCGATTTTATCTTTAATATTGTCGCGGGCGGCGCGCTCAGTTCGGCCTTCATTCCCGTCTTCACACACTATATGATCGCTGAGCAAGACGAAAAGACGGCGTGGCATATCGCCAGCGCGGCCTTAAATCTGGCCATTAGCATCATGATCTGCCTTGCCGCACTGGCAATTATCTTCGCGGGTCAACTCGTCCCCCTCTACAATCATGGAGTGCCCGCATCAGAGATAACCCTGATCATCTCGCTCACCCGCATTATGCTCCTGCAATCGATCATCCTCGGCGGCGGGGTCATCGTCAATTCCGTTCTGAACGCCAGGCAAGACTTCCTGTTACCCGCCATCGGCACCGTGCTCTATAACGTGGGTCTCATCATCGGCCTGCTGCCAGGCGTGGTACTGGCATTTCATGGCAGCCGCAACGACACCTTCGATGTCTATGCCGCGAGCTGGGGCGTCGTGCTGGGCGCTGGCTTGCAGGTTGCAGTGCAAATCCCTGGCCTCGTCAAAGTCGGCATGCGCTATAAGTTCACATTTGACTGGAGACAGCCCGGCGTGATCCAGATCGGTCGGCAAATGGTGCCGCGTGTCATCAACGCCGGTATGCTCTACTTCTCCACCTTCGTCGACCGCAGCCTCATTCTGCTGCTGGTGGTCGTCGTGGGAGCGGATGCCACCAACGGCCTCATCACGCAATATTATCAGGCATTCCAGTTGGTACTGCTGCCACTGGGCATCTTCGGCATGGCCGTCTCAACCGCCGCATTCCCAACGCTGGCCGAGAACGTGGCTCGTGGGCGCTTTGATCGCGTGCGTGGCACCATTCTGGAAACCCTGAGAAGCATTCTCTTCATGTCCGTTCCCTCAAGTGTAGGGCTGATTATCCTGGGCCTACCGGTTATCCAGGTGCTGCTCGAACATGGCGCATATACCCTGACAGATGCGCAATCAACAACGGTACCACTGGGCTTCTTCGCTATAGGCCTGGCCGGTCTTTCCGCCGTTGAGATTCTGACACGCTCGTTCTACGCCTTGCGCGACAGTGTCACCCCCGTGGCGGTCAGCATCGCACAGTTTATCCTCAAGATTGCTCTGGCCTTAATGCTGATTGATTTCTCCGTATTCGGCTCAACCCCGATTGCAAAAGGGGCATTAGGCATGGGTATGCTGGCACTCTCAACTTCGACAGCTGCGCTACTGGAAGCGGGAACCCTGCTCTGGCTGCTCCATCAACGCATACGCAGCCTGGAAGGTCGACCGCAAGGGCTTGGACTGCGGGCCCTAGCCTTCTTCATTGGGCGCATCCTGCTGGCCTCACTGGCAATGGCCGTGGTCATCTTGATTATCCGCTCCGTCCTGGACATAATTCTCGTCACGACCAGCGAGCAGCGGTTGGGCTTCAGCGGCACCCTGCTGGCCTTCATCAAGCTGCTGATCGAGATATTTGCCGGTTTCGTCGTCTATATGCGCGTAGCGCGTGTCCTGGGTGTCGAAGAACTCGGTCCCATCCGCCGCGTCCTGAATCGCCTGAAACTCTCATGGATATAACACGAAGAAACGAGAGACTGACTATATGAAGATTGTTCGTCTTTCCATTGTCGGCTTCGGCACCGTTGGGCAGGGGCTGGCAGTATTGCTTACCCGCAAAGAACATCTGCTCAAGCAAGAGTACGGGCTTGATGTCAGGCTCGTCAGCGCGGCAAATGCCCGGCACGGCTTCATCTATCGCGACGAGGGGCTGGATATCCCTACACTGCTGGAACTGGTCGCGCGCCGCCGCCCGCTCACCGAGTATCCAGCGGCCTATCACTGGAACAACGCGCTGGAGGGGCTGAAAACAACCGGCGGCGATGTGCTGGCAGAGGCCACCGGAACAAACCTGCGCGACGCCGAACCCGGCATCAGCCATATCCGTGCGGCGCTCACAGAGGGCATGCACGTCATCACAGCGAATAAGGGACCGGCAGCACTGTACGCACAGGAACTCTTCGCTCTGGCGCGGGAGCACGGCGTGCAACTGCGGCTCGAATCCACCGTTATGGCAGGCACACCCGTCATCAACACGCTGCGCGAGGGCATGGCCGGGGCGCGGGTGCAGGCCATACGCGCCATCCTGAACGGCACCACAAACTACATCCTGAGCGCGATGACCGCCGGGCACGATTATGCCGACGTGCTGGCAGAGGCGCAAGCCCAGGGCTACGCCGAAGCCGACCCCACAGCTGATGTCGAGGGCTACGACACAGTAGCCAAAACGCTCATCCTGGCTACCCTGGCCTTCGGACGCTCCCTGCGCCCGGAGCAGGTCATCCGGCGGGGCATCACCACGATTACTAAAGAGCAAATGCAGCAAGCAAAAGAACAGGGAAAACGCATCAAGCTTGTTGCGACGCTACGCCTGCCGCAAGAACCCTCCTCCGAAGCCAGTACGCAGGCAGCGCCTTTAGAGGTACGAGTCGAACCCACAGCATTGCCGGAAAGTGACCCACTTGCCAGAGTCGATGGTGTCCTCAACGCCATCACCATCCAGACCGATACACTACCCGAAGTCACGATCATAGGACCAGGAGCAGGCCGCATCCAGACCGGTCAGGGGCTGCTGACCGACCTGATAGCCGTGGCAAATACAAAATGAACAGGCTGGCAGCAGGCGAGCAGCACTATTATCTCCACAGGCTACCCGCAAGGGGATGGCCTGATAGAGTGTACCTCTCTTCAGTCCGCCTTCCTATGGCAGTTTCGGTGGAATGTTCTCCTCGGCGTCTTCGCCTTTCTCTTTATTCGCCACAATATCACCGGGCTGGAAAAGAACTTTCTGTGCTGCAGCGCGCCACTTCGGAGTATGTCGGAGCAGCCATTCCAGGTCCATTGAAAAGTGCAGAAACTCCTCTTCCTGCGCGTCTTCCATGATACGCTTCGCCGTTTCGTCCTTCTCTACCGAAATACGCTGCTGATACCAGTTTATGGCATCAGCTTCCTCAGTGAGTGAGACAATGATACGCGCAAAGGTACGAGTCTCCTGCGAAAGCTCATGCGCAGGTTCATGGTACTGCTCAAACCCCATCAGTTATCCCTTTCGTCTTTGTGATTGCGTTTCTGGATGAAAATAAGCACAGGTAGCTCTGTGCTCGCTCCTCAATTAAACTATAAGCCAGGAAAAGGAAGATATCAAACAGAACTGTACAGAGGTTTTGAAATGCTCTCATGCGGGCATCTTCCCCGTTGGCAGCTCTGATAGGCCGGGGACTTTAAATACCAGAGTGACGGAACCGAAGCGCACGGTGTCGCCGTGTTTGAGAAGTGCAGGCTTGAAGGGTTCCAGCCTGGCAGAACCGAGGCGGCTGCCGTTGCGGCTGTTAAGGTCTTCGATATGGAAAAAGGTCTCCTCGTAGCGAATACGGGCATGCTGGCGTGAGACGGTCATTTTCGGGTCAAAGGGCGTCAGGTCGATGTCGGGATGGATGCCGCGTTTGGGGTCGTCGCGTCCTACGACTACATTTTTCTCCATGATAGCCAGGCGATATTTTTCCACACCATCGACTTCGTAAGAGAGAAAGGCAAGGACTTTATTCTCATCGGTTACAGAAGAAGAAGCAATCACGGCTGGTAGGCCCTCTATGGGGGCTGCACGCATAACCGCATCTGCGATGGGATGCATCTCACTGGTCATATTACTCATAGTATAGCCGGGGGAGGTAGGTTTTCCTCCTTGTAGGGAAGGCTGCATGGCAGATGGCGGCCTGAAAATATGCTGTACGTGATCGAGAGCAGAGAGGAAGCGGTCGATGCTGGCAAAGCGGTCTTCGGGACGTTTTGCCAGCGTCTGGTCGACTACTGCCTGCAGAGCATCAGGAACATCGTACTTAAACTGAACCATACGAGGGATGGGGCTGCTGGTTTGCAATATGCCTGTCTCAGCAGGGTTGCGTCCAACAAATGGCAGGCGACCGGTAGCAAGTTCAAATAGTAACAGGCCCGCCTGGTAGATATCGCTCCACGGGCCGATTGGGCCGCGCTGCATGAACTCCGGCGGCGCGTAACGAGGATCGAGGTAGCCGATATCATCGTAACGCTCGCTGCTTACATACCCCATTGCCTGTAAGAGCGCTCGCAGTCCTATGTCATCAAGCTGCACGCGGTCTTCTAAGGAGACCGCATCGACGGTAATCAGTGGAGGACGCAGGTCAATGCCAACGATGCCCCGGTCGTGAAGCACCTTGAGGCCCAGAGCAATCTGCCGCGAGAGATCAAGGAGGCGGGGAAGCTCGATATTTTCGCTATCGAGTACATGGCGCAGGGTAACACCACGAGGTGGGTCAGTGGCAATATAGGCGCGGTTGCCATCAATGCCCCAATCGTAAACGTGTATCACATGGGGAGACTCGATTGAGCGACGCCGCTCCAACGGCTGAAGCAATTGCTGGATTGAGGACGGGCTGAGTGTGGGCGCAAACTCGATGATCTGAAGGCCAACTACGCTGTTGGTGTTGCGATTGTGAGCGGTGCAGGAGGTCAGCATTCCCCCGGAAGTGATAATCTGACCAATATGGTAAACACCGCCAATAATCCGAGCGTCACGCTGCATCAGCCTATCCTCTTAATTTTAGTATGCTCCAGCAGGTTGTGAAGAAGGGACTCCTGCCGCCCTGGCAGGCAGTATACACACCAGCCCCCAAAAGATCAAGCCTGCACGCACGATCAATTGTACAGGTTCTGCTTCACATAGGCCACGATGGCCTGCCAGTTGTTATTCTCAGGCAACAGGATGTATTGCCCATCGGATGATGTGGAATCGACCAGCACGTTCTGGTTGCTGAGACCGATACGGTGAGCAGTGTTCAGGTTCATCGAGAGGGCGAAACGCGCCAGATCGGCCAGGGACATGTTTGTATAGACAGTTTTTTGCAGGGCATTGAGCGCATCATACAGCTTAGGCCACGTCGAAACCTGCCTCAGTTTGCTCATCGCAGCCTTAATGATGATCTGTTGCCGGGCCGAACGCGCAAAGTCGGTCAATTCAGCAAGATTCTCTGAGTTACCCATGCCACACACGGAAAGAGGCTCGCGCGCACGGGCATACTCGATAGCCGTGGCCCCATTCATGTGCTGCTCGCCCTTATTGAATTGAACCTTAATCCAGCTCGCATTTACGGTCGGGTCATCATTCGCCGGATAGCAGGCATTGAACGAATCGGGGACATAGACATCAATACCGCCGATAGAATCGATAAACTCTTTGAAGCCGGTGAAATTGATGGTCAGCCAGTAGCGCACATCCAGGCCCGTCACCAGCGAAACTTTGGCCGCAGCGGCATTGCCGCCCGCCACCGGGTTCTGACCATTGTTCGAAGCATATTCGTAGACAGCATTGATCTTCCCGTAGTTGCCAGAGCCTTCCGGTATCTGTACCCACAGGTCACGCGGCACGGAGATGAGCGTCGTGTGATCATTTGCTCCTAACACGCTCATCACCATCATCGAGTCGGTGAGATTTGCTCCGGGATGATCGCCGCCGCCATAGCCCATGACGAGCAGATTGACACGATCGGGAGTTGTCATGTAATCGGTTTGCGAAGTAAGCGGCGGTTGCGTAGAGATGGCGGAGCCAAAGGCCAGAACTTTCTGGGAGACTGAGACAAAGAAGGCACCGAGCACGCAGAGCAATACCAACACGCTGAGACAACCAATCAAGCAGCCAGTACGCCGTCGCGGGCGCTTCTGCGGGCGCGGATTGCGCTGTGCGGAAGCGCCGCCGACAGGCGTATAGGGATAGCCCCGGGCCGGAGACTGCGGTGGACGGGAAGTTTGGGCCGCCTGCTGCGGATAGACAGGATACGCTTGTTGTGGTTGTTGTGATGGTCGCTCTTGCTGTTGCATTTGTTGCTGCCGTTGCCACTGTGGCTGTTGGCGCGGCGGTTGCGTCGACTGCATCGGGTTTTGATAGGGCTTGCGCGTTCGATTGGGCGGCTGCTCATCCTGGAAACTTCCCAGAATCAGCTTATCCTGCTGCCTGCGCGACCCCTGACCACCGGGATGCGAGGGACGTGAAGACCCTCCTATGCTGGCATCATCTCCATAAAAATCATTATTGCTCATAGACTACTCTTTTCTATCTTCGTATAATTTCAAACCAGTACTATTCCCATCAGCTATGACTTACGTTTAAGCAGGCAAAAGGGTTTTCTCTATGGTATAAAACGAAACAGAAGAGAAGAAGTCTCAGCCGGTTACCTTTATCTCTTTGCATCAAGGTGTATCAACGAGGTCCTGATACTGGAAGCCGGGCTTCCAGTATCAGGACCTCGTTGATACACCTTGAGACTATTTTTTGCTCCAGTCGGTGACGGAGAGGTGATCTTTGCCGTGGCGGGCGGCAACGATTTCGGCCATGATCGCCAGGGCCATTTCTTCGGGGGCCTTTGCGCCGATGTTCAGGCCAATGGGGCCATGAATGCGGCTTAGCTGCTCGTCGGTGAGGCCCTGCTTTTTCAGGCGTTCAGCCCGCTCCGCACCTGTCTTGCGACTGCCGATGGCGCCAACATAGCCAACATCGCGTGAGAGAACAACTTTAAGCGTCGGCTCATCAAATTTGGGGTCGTGGGTCAGGACGGCCACCGAAGTAGAGGGATTGAGATCCATGCGCTCCAGCACTTCGTCCGGCCACTCCACGATCAATTCGTCAGCATGGGGGAAGCGCTCGCGAGTAGCAAAGGCTGAGCGAGCGTCGATAACGACGACCCGGTAGTTCAATGTTTTGGCAAAGGTGGTAAGAGGGATAGCAATGTGTCCGGCACCTACGATGATCAGAGTGGGCGGTGGCGGAAAGCCCTCGATGAAGACATCATAGGGAAGCGCACCGGTCTCACCCTCCACCGTGTATGTGCGCGTCACGGCCTCGCCGTTCCAGATGGCGCGTTCGGCATCCGTGGCAACCAGGGCATCGAGCGCGGCATTACCCAGACTGCCCTGCGTCTGCTTGCCGGGCAGTACGAGCAGCTTGCTGCCGACAGAATCGGCTCCGCGCACAACTGTCGCCACGGCCACACCTTTCTCCTCGTGTAGCATCTTTTGCAACGTTTCAAAAAGATCGCTCATCTCATCCTCACCAGTCAAGGCGTTCGACGAAGACGTGAATGGTGCCACCGCAGGCGAGGCCGATCTGCTCGATATTCTCCTCTTCGGTAATGCCAAATTCGAGCATCTGCGGCTTGCCGTTCTCGATCACTTCCATCGCGGTCTCCACCACCGCCGGCTCGACACAGCCACCGCTGACCGAGCCTGTCAGTTCGCCACTCTCGCTGACCGCCAGTTTCGCTCCCGGTTGGCGGGGTGCGGACCCGGCCATACTCACCACCGTGGCGATGGCAACTCGCTCACCACGAGCGCGCCAGCGTTCAATGTCAGGTAATACATCTCGCATAATAAACAAGACCTCCTGTTTGGTTGGCGGGCTTCCACTTTTTACAAGGAAATGCCCGGAAGGAAAGAAGCTACTGCTCCAGCCTGGGCTTGCTCCATTCGGCAAAGGCCTTGCGGCGCGCCGCCAGACTGCGCACGGGGCGATTATCGCCGATGTTGCGCAGCAGGTTGCCCAGGTTAATCAAGCTGTCCAGGTTATGGGCAGGCAGAAAATTATCGACATACGGCAGGGCCGTCTTCATCCCAATGGTCAACGGTCGGTAATCGGGCGAGCCGAGCAAGGGGTTGAGCCAGATGAGCCGGTGACAACTATGTTGCAGGCGATCCATCTCAACCTCCAGCACGCCGGAATCGCCGCGATCCCAACCATCGCTGATGATCAGCACGACAGCTCCGCGTCCCAGCACACGTTTAGCCCACTTATGGTTAAAGTGGTGCAGAGCGTCGCCGATGCGCGTGCCACCGGACCAGTCCTGCACCGATTTGGAAACATCACGCACCGCCTCATCGACATCGCGCCGCTTGAGCTGGCGCGTGATACGCGTGAGGCGCGTGCCAAAGACGAAAGCCTCGACGTTCATCAAGCCATTGGAAACGGTATGAATGAAGTGCAGCAGCAGCCGTGAGTAGAGGCTCATCGAGCCGCTGATGTCGCAGATGATGATGAGTGGGCGCGGCTTATGCTTCGTCTCGCGCCAGGTCAGTTCAAGCATTTCCGCACCATACTTGAGATTGCGGCGCACAATGCGGCGCATATCGGGATAGGAGCCACGACGCGATGGCCGCTTGCGATGCGTCGGACGCAAGCCCAGATTCCAGCGCATTTCGGACATCAAACGCTTCGCCTCCTGCACCTCTTCCCAGGTGAAGGACTCGAAATCTTTCTTGCGCAGCACTTCGATAGCGCTGTAGGCCGTTCCCTGCGGATTTCCCTCGTCATCCTCCTCCTCGTCGTCGAAATCTGGCGTGCGGTTGCGGCGCTCGGACTCGCGCATCTGAGGGCGCAGGTCTTTACGCGCTGTTTCAGTGACGTTGAGATGCTCGGCCAACCGCTTGCGCTCGGATGGTGGGAGGCGCATCGTTTTGTCGTCGCGCTTCACAGCTCCCGAAGGAGCTTGCCCCGGCTTTTCCTGGCGGTCGCGCATATACCAGTAATAGAGAAACATCTGATCGAACAGCGGCTCCTGCTCGTGGCGGGCCAGCAGGCTTGTCTTGAGTGTGTTGTAAAAATCTTCTTTGCTGGTGAGATCGACGTAGTTCAGCGTCTCAGCAACATCCAGCATCTTGCGCGGGCCAACATCGATGCCAACCTCCCACAGCAGGCGGCCAAACTCCGTCAGCCGATAAAGCAGGCGCTCGCCGCGCTCAATGTCCTTTGGCTGCAGCGGCTCTCCGGCAAAGTAATCACCGTTACGTTGCGACAGGTAATCCATCATTACGAAACTCCACGTGCCTTTTGCAACATCCGCGTCATCTCGTTGCCGCCAACCTTGAGCACATCATCCTGGTACTTGAGCAGCGCTCCCAGCGTATCGCGCACCGGCCCTTCTACCAGTTCCATCTGGTTGAGCGCCAGCAACGAGCTGATCCAGTCGAGTGTCTCAGCGACGCCAGGTGCCTTGAAGAGATCGACGCCGCGCAACTCGCGCACGAAGGCGCAGACCTGGCGGGCAAGGCGTTCCGGCACATCGGGCATGCGCGCCATAACAATCGAGTATTCTTTTTCCAGCGTAGGGAAATCGATCCAGTAGTAGAGGCAGCGGCGACGCAGCGCGTCGTGAATCTCACGCGTGCGGTTCGAGGTGATAATCACGACGGGTGGCTCTTTGGCCTCAATCGTGCCAATTTCTGGAATGCTGATCTGGAAATCCGAGAGCAATTCGAGCAGATAGGCCTCAAACTCTTCGTCGCTGCGATCAAGCTCATCGATCAACAGCACCGGCGGCTTCCCATTGGCCGGGTCGATGGCTTGCAGCAGAGGACGCTGGATGAGAAATTCCGGGCCAAAAATCTCCTTTAACTCCTGCTGGCGATTGATGCCGCTCGCCTCCATCAAGCGGATATGCAGCATCTGGCGCGTATAATTCCATTCATAAACAGCAGTACTGACATCGATGCCTTCATAGCATTGCAGGCGAATTAATTTTGTATCCAGCGCAGCGGAAAGCACTTTGGCGATTTCCGTCTTGCCTACACCAGGCTCACCCTCTAACAACAGTGGCTTCCGTCGTTTGAGAGCCAGGAACACAGCCGTTGCCAGGCTGCGGTCTGCGATGTAACTCTGGGCAAACATCGCCCGCTGTACGTCTTCGATAGTGTTAAATGAGGTAAGTGAATCTTGTTCCTGTTCCTGCTCCAAAGAGGGCCTCCAATAAAAAAACTAGTGCTTTTCAGCACGGATAAGGACAAACATAATAACAATAAGTAAGTATTCATATTGTATGACGTGCTTCGATGCAGCGTCAAGCATAAAAAACTGCTTTGCCCATCCTCCCAGTAGGGCGAGCAAAGCAGGGCTATGCGTGAGATAGAGGTTTACCAGAAAGTAGGAGCGATTCCCTCAACAACTTCAGAGGTGCTCTGTCCCACCGCCGGGCCGAAACCGGGGCCAAAGCCCATGCCAGAGCCACCGTAGCCCAAGCCGAAACCAGTATAACCTGTTGGAGGAACAAATGGAGCCATGGGGACAATACCAGGACCAACCCCAAATGTACCTGCACCAGCGCCAGGCGGCGGAATGGGTGTAAGTGGCGCAACCGGCGGCACCGGTGGGATTGCCTGAATGGGCGCAAAGCCGGGGGCAAAGCCAGAGCCAGGCCCCCATCCGCCGTAGCCTTGTCCGGGACCCAGACCCATTCCATAACCACCGAACCCCAGCCCACGGCCAGGACCCCAACCGATGTTGTTCATACCGAAACCAGCCGTAGGAGTGTTCCAACCAATGCCGGGCCTGTTCCAGCCCATTCCCCAACCTGCATTGTTCCATCCAGGACCGATTCCCGGATTGCTCCAGCCGAGGCCATAGGTGGGTACATTCCATCCCGGTGCCGGAACATTCCATCCAGAACCAATCATCTGTTCCGTACTCCTTTCTTGCCCTTATTCGTACTTCCTTATATCTCATGATGAGTTTCATAGAGGAAAACTCACCACGAACACCACGAAATGTTCTTGCAAAAGGTTTCCCCGGTCAGTTATAAATACTGTTTCCTTATTCCTTACTATGTATATAAATTATATAATATATATACATATAAGCACTGTACGCTATTCCTTTCTAAAACAGGACAGGCCTATGAAAATTGCACAGATGGCACCACTCTGGATTGCGATTCCTTCACGGCATTATGGAGGGACCGAGGATGTCATCTACAATGCGCACGAACTTGACGACATGATACACTGCATGGGGCATAGCGATGAAATCAGTTGTGAGGCAACACGCCAGCATGTCGACCAGCATTCCTCTGCGCGTGTGATAGCCGGGAAGTATATCAAAAGTAATAAGGGCCGCTTTTCTCCATGTGAAGCGACCGGGGCGAAGCTGGCCTTCGCCCTGGTTGCTACTCCCCCTCGACCTGTTTACACCATAATCTCACCATTCTTTGAGAAGAGGGTATCATCTATCCAGACCTCGCCACCTTTGCGCAGGTCGCAGACCATATCCCAGTGCAGCGCGGACTGGTTGACGCCACCTGTTTCGGGATAGCTCGCGCCCAGCGCCATGTGAATGGTGCCACCCATCTTCTCATCGAAAAGGATGTTGCGTGTATAGCGATCAACCCGAGGGTTATTGCCAAAGGCGAATTCGCCGAGGTAACGAGCGCCCGCGTCGATATTGAGCATCTGCTCCAGAAACGCCTGTCCCTGTCGTGCGCTGGCCTCCACAACCTTGCCAGCGCGGAAAACCAGACGCACCCCTTCGATAGAACGGCCATCGTAGGAAGCTGGGACGTCGAACTGGATGACACCATTCGCGCTGTTCTCAACCGGGCCGGTGAAAAACTCGCCACTGGGGAAATTGCGCTTGCCATCGCTATTGATGAACACACGGTCCTCGATGGAAAGGGTCAGATCAGTGCCTTCCGCCAGTACATGCACTTTCTTGTGGCCGACGAGCCAGTCGACCAGCCGCTGCTGCCGCACAGAGACTTCCTGCCATTTCGCAATGGGGTCAGGCTCATTGAGGAAACAGACAGAGAAGACGAACTCCTCGAAATCGTGCAGCGACATCTCGGCGTCCTGGGCGTAAGCCGCTGTGGGATAGAGGGTAGAGGCCCAGCGATAGGTGCCAGCCTGCTCGCGCTGGCGCAGAATCTTCCCCACCTCTCTCAAGGCAACGCGCCGCTTCCCCGTACGTGCTCCATCGACGCCGCTCAACGCTTTCGTGTTGCTCTTCGCGCCAATCGAGAGCTGCGCGTCGATATGATTGGCAAGCGCGGTCAGCGTGGGCGGTGTCCATACAAGCTGCCGCTCATTGCCCTCCGTGAGCAGAATCTCTTCCAGCGGCTCCAGGTCGAGCAGGACACAGGGATAGGCTTCAACCGCCAGCGCCTCGCGGTAGACTGCTTCCACCAGAGGAGCGGCCAGCGGCGTTGTACGAATAGCCACCGTCTCGCCGGGCTTGAGATACAGAGAATAATGCACCAGCGTACGCGCCCAGCGTTCCAGACGAATATCTTGCATAGCAATTACAACTTTCTAGAAAAACGCTCTCGGACATGCCGGGCCGGGTTTTTCATAGTATGATAGATTCCCTCTCTTCAGAGATTGAAGCAATTATACAACAAAGTCAGGGTACTGGCAGGTGTCACCTACCAGTGCCCTGACTTTATCACCTGCTTTCCTGAGAAAGCTTCTATGCCCTGCTGACAGCGGCGGCGACGGCGCGTTTGGCCATCACCTGAGCCATCTGGCTGCGATAGGCTTTGGAGCCGTGAATGTCCTCGATCAGGTCAAGACCTTCGGCGGCGTGGCTGGCCGCGTCGGCGATGGTGGCTTCGTCCAATTTCTTGCCAACAAGGGCTGCTTCTACTCCGCTGGCCCGTGTGGCCTTCGAGGCCGCGCCGGTGATGACCACGCTGGCGGAGGTGCAGACGCCCGATCCATCGAGAGTGACAACGGCTGCGCAGCCCGCGACCGCGTAGTGCGAAGCCTTGTTCGGGAGCTTCACGTAGGCGCTGCCCGTGCGAGCAGCAGGCCTGGCAAAGCGCAGCTCCGTCAGCACCTCGTCGGGCTGGAGAGCCGTCTCGAAGGTACCCACGAAGAAATCGTCAGCCTTGATCGTGCGCGTGCCATTGGGGCCCTGCGCGACAAGATCGGCTTTGAGCGCGAGGACGATGCCGGGCATATCGGCAGATGGGTCGGAGTGCGCCACGCTGCCGCCAATAGTACCACGATTGCGAACCGCAGGGTCGCCGATCTGCGATGTGCCTTCGGGCAAAATGGGGAAGTAGCGTGCCAGCACATCAGAGATCTCAATCTGCCGGTACGGGGTCATCGCTCCCACGGCTACAGCTCCATCTTCCTCACGGATATAGGAAAGGCCGGAGACCCTGCCCAGATCGATGAGATGGGCCGGTTGTGCCAGGCGCAGCTTCATTGTTGGAATCAGGCTCTGCCCACCAGCCAACAGCTTGGCATCGTCTCCATATTGCTGGAGGAGGGAGATAGCTTCATCCACTGAAGTCGCGGAATGATATTCAAATGCTGCTGGAACAGACATAGTATACTCTCCTTCTGACCATTACTGCTGCTGGTGAATGAACGCCCACACCCTGTGAGGCTGGTAGGGCATATCGATGTGAGCCACACCCAGCGCGTCGGCAACGGCGTTAGCCACTGCCGGTGTCGAACCGATGGTGCCAGCCTCACCAACGCCCTTGACACCCAGCGGGTTCACGGGAGTCGGCGTAACCGTGGAATCTGTCTCATAGTGTGGTAGCTCGGGCGCAAACGGTATGGCGTAATCCATCAACGAAGCGGTGAGAAGTTGTCCATCTTCACCATAGACGACGCCCTCAACCATAGCCTGCCCGATGCCCTGCGCGAGTCCGCCATGCACCTGGCCCTCAACGAGCATGGGGTTAAGCTGGCGACCGCAGTCATCAACGGCGACGAAGCGCTTGATCTCCACACCGCCCGTCTCCTTGTCGACCTCGACGACACAGACATGCGTGCCGAAGGGGAAGACACAGGCCTCTGGTTCCCAGAAAGCCGTCGTCTCCAGACCGGGTTCGATACCGGGGGCCAGGGTATTGGAAAAGTTCGCGGCGAGCGCGACATCAGCAAAGGAAACTGACTTCTGCGGCGAGCCAGCAACGGAGAATTTGCCATCCTCTAACGTGACATCGGACGGGCTAGCCTCCAGCATATGAGCGGCAATTTGCTTCATTTTCTCCTTGAGGCGCTGCGTAGCCTGGAAGACCGCTGAGCCGCCAACGGCGGTGGTGCGACTGCCATACGTGCCGCGTCCTTCAGGAGTAGAATCGGTATCACCGTGCAGAATGGTCACCTTGTCAACCGGAATGGTGAACTCTTCAGCGACAATCTGGGCAAAGGTCGTCTCCTCGCCCTGACCATGCGGAGATGAACCGGTGTAGACCATCACATCGCCGCTCATCTCGACCTTCATGCGGGCGCTTTCATACAGACCAACGGGCGCGCTGCCTTTGGGTCCGAAACCGCAAATCTCAATGTAGGACGAGAGGCCAATGCCCATCAGTCGACCCTCTGCCCGCGCCTGCTTCTGCTCTGCCCGCAACTGCTCGTAGCCTACGAGTTCGAGAGCTTTGTTCAGCGCGCCTTCATAGTTGCCCGTGTCGTAGACAGCGCCTGCCGCTGACTTGTAGGGGAACTGCTCCGGTTTCACGAAGTTGATACGACGCACTTCCGCCGGGTCCTTGCCCAGTTCGTGCGCCACCAGATCGATCGCCCGCTCAACAACATATGTTGCTTCCGGGCGGCCAGCGCCGCGATAGGCATCGGTAGGCGCCTTGTTGGTAAAGACGATATCGGCGCTCAGGTGAATGGCTGGAATATCGTAGGCGCCGCAGGAAACCGGGAAACCAAAGGCGATCATGATCACATCGGTGAAGATCTGGCAGTAGGAACCGAGGTCGGAAATGCCATGAATCTTGAGACCGGTGATCTTGCCTTCTTTCGTCGCGGCGACCTCAACGTAATCAACCTGGTCGCGTCCGTGAATGGTCACAGCCAGATTCTCGCTGCGGTCCTCAATCCACTTGATGGGGCGTCCAAGTCTCATCGATGCGAAAGCAGCCACCGTTTCCTCGGGATACACATTCAGCTTGCAGCCGAAACCGCCGCCCACTTCGGGAACGATGACGTGTACCTGGTGCTGGGGCAAGCCGACTTGCGCGGAAAGCAGGTCGCGCAGCAGATGAGGAATCTGCGAAGAACTCCACAAGGTGAGCTTCTTCTCGCCCTTATTGTAGCTTGCCACGACGCCGCGAGTCTCCATCGGTACGGGAGCCACACGCTGGTTGACCATACGAGCTTTGACAACTACACCGCCATTGGCTTTGGTTTCCTCAAAGACCTTATCGATCTCCTCAGTAGGAGGATTCATGCTGAACGGGACGTTGGTGCCGAACTCTTCATACAGGAGCGGTGCATCTGGCTGCATGGCCTTCTCGACATCGACAACGGCGGGCAGCGGCTCGTAGTCGACATCAATCAGGTCGCGGGCATCACGGGCTGTATAGCGGTCTTCCGCAATGACTACGGCAACGGGATCGCCGTAGAAGCGAACTTTGCCCTCGGCCAGCGGGCCGCGCACGCCCATGCCCTCGGCAATCTTGCCCAGGGGAACGGCCACAGGCACAGCCTGCACAGCGCCTTTGAGATCTTCAGCAGTATAGACGGCGACCACGCCGGGGTGGTTGCGCGCAGCTTCTGTATTGATGCTCTTGATGCGGGCATGGCCGTAGGGGCTGCGCAACACGGCCATATGGAGCATACCGACGAGCTTGATGTCGTCGACGTAGGTTGCCTCCCCTGTAATCAAACGGGGATCTTCACGTCGCTTAATGGACGTGCCAAGCATAGCTGCAATACCCATATGTATGCCTATCCTTTCTCATCGCGAGAAGTAGCAGTGTTTTCATTCAGTACTTCGCTTTGCCTGATCGTTGCGATTACTCGCCACCGGCCCCTACAGGAGCCTCGGCGCTTTCCCGCATCTTCTCGGCTGCATACTGAACAGCTCTCACGATGTTCTGATAGCCCGTGCAGCGACACAGGTTGCCTTCAAGACCTTTGCGAATCTCGGCTTCGGTTGGATTGGGGTTGTTCTTGAGAATCTGGTACGAAGCCATAATCATGCCCGGAGTGCAGAAGCCACACTGAAGACCGTGCTTTTCCCAGAAACCCTCCTGAATGGGGGTCAGGTTGCCACCCTGGGCCAGTCCTTCGATTGTGGTCACTTCAGCGCCATCGGCCTGAACGGCAAACATCGTACAGGATTTCACGGACTCGCCATTGAGCAATACGGTACATGCTCCACACTGCGAAGTGTCGCAGCCAATATGGGTCCCTGTCAGATTCAACACGTCGCGCAAATAATGCACTAACAGCAGGCGCGGCTCAACTTCTGAATGGTATTTCGTCCCATTCACAGTGACTGTAATCTCGCGCTTCATCGCCATTGATGCTACCTCCATCTGGTTTAATCACGTTAGACTCGTTATAACCCTCGTCCGGCCAGCGCGCCGGGTATACATGAGAATCGTGCTACTCTCACCCCTTTCTTCGCTGTACGCGAAACG
The DNA here is from genome assembly GCA_035294125.1 of Ktedonobacteraceae bacterium. Taxonomy (GTDB): domain Bacteria; phylum Chloroflexota; class Ktedonobacteria; order Ktedonobacterales; family Ktedonobacteraceae; genus CADDYT01. Next base: position 301,752 of record DATGLM010000048.1, read on the forward strand.
TATTTTCTCGACTCTAGCGCCCTCTTCTTCCCTCTACAACTGCCCGTACCCGCCGTTTCAAACGAAAATGATACTCTCCCAATACAATAGTACGCAAGGGAGATACAACGGATTACCCTGTTATTTCAAATAGCGAAACGAGCGGTTATTCAACCGTCTGTGTAGAGTCCTTTCCCCTCCCACGCTGGCAAGCAGGAGGCCTGCACAGCCTGTTCAGGTAAGCATAATTAAACGTATCACAAGGCAAGGCAAGATGTCAATCGCTGGGAGGCACAAAAATACGAGCACACCAGATTTCCCCTTGCTCCCATATGGTACAATGTACACTAACTTGGACAACTTAACGAAGAGGGTAACTGTTATGCATCGGCGTGCTCCGGGAATTCACCCAGGATTAATGACTGACATGTATCATCCAGATGCCGCGTACATTTCGTGGTTGGCCGGACGCAATGGCCTCACTACTTTTGACCTGTATACTCGTGTCGCTCCCTTCGGCGGGGCCTACCTGCTTGCCGCCGGTTTGGAGTCGGCCCTGGAATTCGCCCAGGCATTTCGCTACACAGCGGATGAGCTGAAATTTCTGGCGCATATTCGCGATTATGATGCCGCCTTCCTTGACGAACTGTCCCACCTGCGTTTCACCGGCGAGATTCTCGCGTTTCCCGAAGGCTCAATTGCCTTTCCGAACGAGCCACTGCTGCGCGTCACCGCACCATTCCGCGAGGCGCTGCTGCTTGAGGCAGGTTTGTTGCAGGCCATCAATCTCTCTACCCTGATCGCGACGAAGGCCTCGCGCATTGTCTACGCGGCAGATGAGGGAGGGAAACAGCGGCGCGTCGCGGAGTTCGCCTTCCGGCGCGCCCAGGAACCACTGACTGTGGCTCGCGCCTCCTATATCGGCGGTTGTGCCAGCACCTCGCTGCTGAACGCGGCCTACGAGTTCCGACTGCCCGCAACGGGCACGGTGCCGCACGCGCTGATTGAGCTGTTCCCCACGGAGGAAGAGGCGTTTGATGCCGTGGCCCAGGCATATAATCGCTACACGCTCCTGCTGGATACCTATGATACGCGTCACGCCATCCACACAGCCATCGCTGTTGCGCAGCGCTCGCAGGAGACGCTAGGCCATACGCTTGCCGCCGTGCGCCTCGACAGCGGCGATATTGTGGGTGATAGTATCTACGTGCGCGAACAACTGGACAGGGCGGGGCTGCACAATGTGCGCATTCTCGCCAGTGGCGATCTGGACGAGTGGAAAATTCAAGACCTCTTGAAAGCAGGAGCCGCTATCGATTCATTCGGCGTTGGCACGACGCTGGGCGTGGGCGCTGGCTCTCCCGATCACGGCATTCCTGGTGGAGCGCTGGGCGCGGTCTATAAAGAGGTCTGGTACGTTGATGAAGCGGGTAACGAGTTCCCCAAGGTGAAAATCGCCGGCCCCAAATCGACGTGGCCGGGCAAAAAAGAAGTCTACCGCAGCCCCGAATGGAAAGAAGACGTCATTCAACTGGCCCACGAACCCGCGCCCCAGGGCTACCACCGCATGCTGCGGCCCGTCATGCGCGGCGGCGAGATGATTCCCGGCAGCTTGCCTCCCCTCTCTGAGATTCGCGAACTGGCGCAGCAAAACCTGGCTTCGCTGCCACACAAATACCGTCAACTCTCGGTTGAAGAACCCTACCCTGTCCGTTTCAGCGAGGGGCTAAAAGCTCTGCGCCAGCAGGCCGAGCAGATGATAGAACGCAACATCCTCGAAAACGAATAATAGGGAATAAGAGAAAAGAGAAGCTGGAGCAAAAATTGTGTGTAATTTTTTGCTCCAGCTTCTCTTTTCTCTTATTCCCTTCACATGAACATCCTGTTCACAGCCATCGTTGGTGGCGCTGCCCTGGCTTTCAGCCTGGCCTTCGGTATTGGCGGGCAGGACGCGGCGCGCCACCTGCTCAACCGCACAGAAGATACAGTGAGCCATGTAGCCAGCCAGATGCAAAACCAATCCGTGATGAGCAACGGCGGTCGTGTCGGCAGCAAGTCCCATTTAACCGGCCCGAAGTTCGCTAACCAGACAAATTTCGCTGAACGAAGTAAGGCAGCGCCTGAAATGGTTTGTACCATTTCAGGCGCTGCCACCTTTTCCCGCACAAGACTATCAGCCCAAATGTGAGTGACGGCAGCAAGCCTTTCTCCCCATCAGAAGGTACCTCGCGCAATCTAGTATAATCTGTATTTAGTAGTGTCCGTAGTAAAGAATGAAGCGGCGTTCCCGTCTGCCGGTGTTCTTCTACAAACAAGGGAAGGAGTAATCTTTTGGCCGAAATCCTCAAGCAAACGCGCAGTATTTGCCCGATGTGTGGTGAGAGTGTGCCTGCTGTATATGAGGTGCGCGACAATGAGCAGGTCTTTTTCTCGCGCAGTTGCCCCGCGCATGGCGTGACCGATACCGATCTGGGCTATCATGCTGACTTCTACCGGCGCTCATTCGAAGTCGAGAAGGTGATGATCGCTCGCTATGGTGACGGCGGCAATGCCGATATTTCTCAAGGACTCTCACCTTTCCCACTGCGCAAGCCAGCCGGGCTCGCGATTGTGGAAGTGACCGAGCGCTGCAACCTCACCTGCCCCATGTGCTATGCCTACTCCAGCCCCTCGGAACGCGACTACACGCTGGAAGAGATCGAAACACGCCTTGACCAGTTGATCGCCATCGAGGGCAAGGGAATTTCGCTGCAAATATCGGGCGGTGAGCCTTCTGTGCGCAAGGACCTGGATCAGGTCGCGGCGCTCGTCAAAAAGAAGGGCTTCGGGCATCTTGAAATCGTCAGCAACGGTATTCGCCTGGCACGCGAAGCGGATTTTGCCGACAAGCTGGTAAAATGGGGCTTCACCTCCGTCTATTTACAGTTCGATAGCACGCGCCCGGAAGACATCGTCAGGCTGCGCGGCGAAGACCTGTGGGAGGTGCGCGAGAAAGCTGTCGCGGCGCTTGAGCGCGTCAAGCTGCCCTCAACCCTCGCCGTCTCTCTCTATGATGGCCTCAACAGCGATCAGGTGCAGCAGGTGATCGACTTCGCCTGGCGTCACCCGGATACCGTGTGCGCCATCGCCTTCCAGGCCGCGACGCCCTTTGGCCGCTTCGAGGTCGACAACCCGGGCACGAAAGGTATTGGCAACAGCGACGGGAATGAATACAAATCACAAGCGCCGCGCAAACTGCGTATGCCCGAAATTCTCAAGTTGATCGAGGAGCAGACGGGCATTTCCCAGAACCTGTTCTTCCCCGTTGGCGAAGGCTCACCCCTGTGCAACACCTTCACCTTGCTCAAATATACGAAAGAGGGCTACAAACCCATCGCGCCCAATTTCACACTGCAAGAGTTCATGGAAGTGATGGGGCCGCGCCCGAACATGACGCTGCGTATGCTAACTCGCGGGCGCAGCGCCGTGCTGCCACAGATCGTCACCAACGTCGGCGGCAGTCTCAAACTGGTGAAGACGCTCTGGCCACACATCGGCACCGATCCATCCTTCTGGACGAGTCGCAAGACGCTCACCCTCTTCGTCAAGCCTTTCATGGATGAGAGCGACTTCGACATGAGCCGTGTTGAACGCTGCTGCTTCCACAACGCCTCACCGCGCGGTGTCATGTCCTTCTGCGCGCTCAACGCCAGGGTGCGCCCAACCCGGCCACACGCTCAGGAAAGCGCCTTCATCCCACTCCCAACGCGCCGCGCAAAACCAGCCATCACCAACACCGCTTTATCGTCCCAACCAACCACGCCCAACGCAACTCCCTAAAACGTTTTGATTTGTGAGGAAAGTTCATGCGCTTCTCGATCATTGTCCCGGTATTGAACGAGGAAACGGTGCTGGAAGAGCAACTGGCCCATCTGAGGGATCAGATAGGGCGGCATGCCGACCAGGATTGTGAATTGATTATAGTGGATGGCGGCAGCGACGACGCGACGGTCTCGATAGCGGAGAAATACGGAGTCCTCATTTCCTCGCTACGCGGACGTGCCACGCAGATGAACGCCGGAGCAGCAGTTGCCAGTGGCGACGTGCTGATTTTCCTGCATGCCGATACACACCTGCCCGACGACGCCTTTGCCACCATCGAACGCGCTCTGTCCTCCCCGCACGTGGTCGGCGGCGCGTTCCGTATCTGCTTCAATTGCGACCTCTGGCCCTATCGGCTCGTAGCCTTCACCGTGAACCTGCGCGCGCGCCTGCGCACGCTCTTTACAGGAGACCAGGCCTATTTTATTCGTGCCACAAGCTTCCGCGCCATCGGTGGCTACCCCGAGCAGCCGTTGATGGAAGACCTGGAGATCATAAATCGCCTGCGCAAGGTTGGCAAAGTGGTGCTGCTGCCGCAATACGTGACAACCTCAGCACGCCGTCACGAAAAGACCGGCCTGGCGCGCACTATCCTCTTCATGTGGTACCTGCGCACTCTCTATCGCTTAGGCGTCTCGCCCACCCGGTTGCAGCGCATGTACATCGATATCCGCTGAACGCCCCCTGGCCTGTACCACTTATGTGCTCAAATGTAGCCCTCATACGTTACAATCTTAGAGCAGGATAAGCATCAACGTATGCTTATTTGGAAAAGGCAGCGATCACAAGGAAGTGGTGTAATGGCGGAAAGTATAGAGGCAGAACCCACGGAAACAATAGAGAAAGTCGGGGCTGAGCCTGCGAAGATAGTACAGGTGACTACAGAAGTAACAACAGTACAGGAACCGGTGACAGATCATGTGGAGGTGGGAGTCATCTGGACGCCTGGATTTATCGTGGTCTTTGCGTTGATGCTTATCATCGGGCTGAGCGCCGACAGTTTGCTTGTGCAAGCCAGAGACAATGGCTATCTTCCTGGCAATGGTATCCTGACAGTTCACGTCATACTCATCTTTGTGACCTGGGTCGCAATCATAGCATGGGCGCGTTCCGCCTGGACGCGCCTGGGTGGCATTTTTGGCTGTATCTGGGCTATTTTTCTCACCCTTAATCTGGTGATTACAGCCTACCCTGTAAACCCTAACGCGCCCATTCTGGCGCATCTCAACGCGGCTTATAGCAGTGCGCTGCTCGGCTGCTATATCTGCCTCTCCATGGAGCGTGTCCCACTTCGTCGCTGGGATGCCTGGTTTTTCAGCATCGCGCCTTTCGTTGCTGTCTGTTTCGTGCTCGCGCTCTTCCTGTTGACGCCTGCCGCTGATCGCTCGTTCAGTACGATTGAAGACGCTATCGTTGGTATCGCCAACATCCTCAGCTTCCTGGTCTGGTGGGCGCGCCCATCCTGCTGGGAAACAGAGCCGGGCGTGACCTTCCTGTTCGGGGTCGCCCCATTGACCATCCTCCTACTTTCCATTCCCGGCCTTGCCAACGGCGACACTAATTTCTTCTTCTCGGAATTGTTACTCCTCTCCATCCTGCTGGGAGCCATCCGCTTCCTGCAAGGGGAACTACGCTGGAAAGCGCTTCACGCCTGCTAGCACTCCCGGCAAATCAGGAAAATAGATACAACGTGTCCTTACGATTTTTGCCCTGTTCGTACAGAATTGGCCCATCTATTAATAAGCTGGCGGGAGAGGCTGAGCGGCGGGGGGAGTTCGGGGAGCGCATCAACACGGAACCAGGCTGCATCGTCAAGCTCCTGCTGATCAGGATGTAGCTCTCCACTGAGGTAGCGTGCTTGAAAGCCGACCATGAGTTGAGTGGGGAAAGGCCAGGACTGGCTGCCCATATAGGTCACATCGGTTATCTCGATACCAACCTCTTCGGCAACTTCGCGGCGCACACACTCCTCCAACGTCTCCCCTGGCTCGACAAAACCGGCGAGAATGCTATATCGTTTCCCCCAACCCGGCTGATGAGCCAGCAATATCTGGTCGCCATTATACACAAGAATAAGCACAGCCGGTATGACGGAAGGATATCCAATATAGCTACACAGGGTGCAACGACGTTCCCAGCTTATTCCCAACGACCCGTTTGGCGCTCCGCAGGCGGGGCAGAAACGGCTGTTGCGCTGCCAGTGCAGAATCTGAGAAGCATAGCCAGCCGCGCTATAGGCGCTATCGTCGAGTTGACCATAGAGCGCTCGCAGAGAGAGCGCACGCCACCCCTGTGGCACAGGTTGTTCCACGCTCACTTCACAGGCCATGCAGGGAACACCATTAATCGTTCCGATATAAAGTATGTCATAGGGTTGTAATGCGGCAATACCCGCTTCGTCTGTATGTATCAGGCCGATTTTCTCTTCATGCTTCTGAACAATAAGTTCGTTCCCTCGAAATGGAAACCAGTATGCCGGGCCAGCTTCAGGAATCGCCGGTGGATAGGCACGCTGAAACGTTGAAACCATAGGATTATCCTCCAATAGAGCTGTCTTCACGAGATGGCTTTAAATCATACCCGGCTCAAGCCAGATATTCAGTCCCACCTTGTATACTATCACGTAGTTGCTTCTCTCAGCTCATTGTCGTGTTTTCTGTTGGACCTCATACAGCATCTGCCTGACAATGCCCATCTTCACCATTTGGGCCAGAATTTTACAAACTTCTTACAATTTACTGGCCTTTTTTTGACAATTTCCTTGTACATTCGGTAATGATGTGCCGTGCTGATAGTGCGACATCTGATAGTGCTACCAACGCTAGAAGCAGAGAAAGGAGCAATCGATGCAGTACGCATGCCACCATGCCCATTTCATGGCAGCAACACCTGGTTTTCAGAGCGGTACGACATCGCTTTTGAGCAGCCTGGGGCCACTGGGGATGGTAGGATTGCTTTTCGCTGGAGTACTGGCAACCCTATTTTTCCTCCTATGGACGACGTATCAAGAGCAACCTGCTCATGCCGATATTGGTCTACTTCCTTATGGTGAGCGGCGACGATCAGAAGAAGCACCATCCGAAGATGGACCACGCATATCCTTTGTGCGTTATGATCAGCCACCGGTTATGCATCAGGCTCCCTACGATCAACCACAGGCACAGTATCCCGAAATGCCGCCTGATGAGCCTGCGCCACCGGGAAAATACGATTAGCAGGCAGCCAGCCACTTGCTGTTTCCTTTTCCTTTCCAACGCTCAGGATGACTCATGACTTATGGGTCATCCTGAGTTAATGTCAGCCTGCTAATCTTGCAAATGTCGATATAATCATCTATACTGGTGGGGCTGGGGGGAAATTTGCATACGCGGGAGAAGTTATGGGCTTTGTTCAACAAAATAGAGCGCGCAACGCTGTCATAGGTGTTGCCTGTATCTTCCTGCTTATTCTCTGTTCTGCCTGCCAGAGCAATGCATCAGGGCAACCGGTAACCTCGATGCCTGGAACACGTTCTACACCGACAGCACAGCAGACGGCGACACCTTCGCTCCAAATACCACAGCAAAAGTCTACCTCCACGCCAGTGGCTGCGGGTGCAACCAGTCCTCGCATACAGCCGACATCACCGACGCAACCAACGCAACCAACGCAACCACCACCACCACCGCAACCGACACAGCCGGGTTCTTTCAACCCGAATCACCCGGTGCTGGCCTTCTACTACATGTGGTACACCCCCTCAACGTGGTCCCTGTCCACTATGTCAGACCTGCCTACCATTCAGTATAACTCCAGCGATCCGACAACAATAGCGCGACAGGTCAACTGGGCGGCCAACGCGGGCATCACCGGCTTCATCAGTTCGTGGTGGGGGCCGGGCTCGGCCACTGACAATAACTTTGTACAGTTGCTGTCTTACTCGGCCACGTTGCAACAGCAAACAGGCCACCACTTCGCCTCATCCATTTACTTTGAGAGCGATTCCCCGCAGATGAGCAGCGAGGCCAGTATTGTCACCGATTTGAAGTACTTGATTGCTCATTATACCAGTAGTCCGTACTTCTTTCACTGGAACGGCAAACCGGTCATTTTCATCTGGGACCCGCTCGGTGGCGGGCGTACACTTGCTGAATGGGCCTCCATTCGCAGCCAGGTTGACCCGAACGACAGCATGATCTGGTCGGCGGAGGGCGTCAGCATGAGCCTGTTGAGCGTCTTCGATGGCATTCACCTCTTCAGCGCGGGCTATTGGGGCATCCAGAACAACGATATGACTGCCGTTGACCAGGGTTTCCGCAATGAGATCAATACCTACAACAGCGCCAACCACACCCAGAAAATCTGGGCGGCAGGTGTCCTGCCGGGCTACAATGACACCCGCGTGCCAGGACGCACCGGAACGTATATCGTACCACGTAACAATGGTGCGACCTACACGGAAAGCTGGCAGGCAGCCATCGCTAGCTCTCCTTCGTGGATCACCATCACCTCGTTCAATGAATGGTTTGAAGGTTCCATGATCGAACCGAGCGTCACCTATGGCAATCTCTACCTCAACCTGACGGCTCAGTTTACCCGACAGTGGTGAAATTTCGTTGCCAGCAAGTATGAAATATGCTACTCTGATACCAGGTAGAGTGAGCAAAGATCAGAAAGTCAACCAGTGACTGACTATCAACGTTTTCTTATGTCGTTAATACATGGGCCGCAGCAGAGCCAGGCTTATTGGAGGTCTGGCCTATTTCGCGTGTTTCTGATTTCCTGATTTCGTTTCGCTAAAGAAACAGCGTTTTGCATCGCCAGACCTCCGAAGGTCTGGCGATTTTTTGTGTCGTGAAACCATAGCACAATATGCGGGAGAAAAACAATGGACCTGAGCTTCTATCTACGCGGGCTGATTCTGGGCCTCTCCATCGCCTCTGTGGTTGGCCCTATGAGCGTGCTCTGCATGCAACGCACCATCACCAGAGGGCTGCGCTACGGGCTGGTATCTGGCCTCGGCATCGCAACGGCGGATGGTGTCTATGGCAGCATCGCCGCCTTCGGACTGACACTCATTACCACGTTTCTGGTCAGCCAACAGGTCTGGATTCGCCTGATTGGCGGCATCTTCCTGGTCTATCTGGGCATCAGAACCGTTCTCACAAAACCGGCTGAACCGGCTGAACGGATAGGACGAGCCAGCTCTGCCACTCAAACGAACAACTTCCTGGGCGCATATGCCTCCACCTTCCTGCTGACCCTGGCAAATCCGCTGACGATTCTCTCCTTCGCGGCAGTCTTCGCGGGCCTCGGCGTCGGGGGAACAGGCCATCGCACCATAACGGCGGCGCTCGTCGTGCTGGGAGTCTTCTCCGGCTCAACCCTCTGGTGGTGCTTCCTCACCGGCAGCCTCAGTCTGCTGCGTCGCAAATTTACCCCCACCTGGCTGCTCTGGATTAACCGGATTTCCGGAGGAGTTATCACCATCTTCGGGCTGCTCGCGCTGATGAGCCTGGTGAAAGGGGGATAAACTGTTGCGCACAATTACATTCCGAACAACCTGCAAGGCAGGCTTCACAAAAACTTTACACTCTTTTTAAATTTCTTTCATGGATTTCAGACACCACCCCACGTACAATAGAAAGGAACAACAGGCAAACTCAAGAGCTTGGAGAGGAGTGGGTTGTCTTTGACAGAAACGAAAGAAATACAGGCACGAGAAGAGGCATTCACTGGCGTCCAGAACTGGCCGCTTGCACCGCATATAGCAGAAGCAGAGGGAGAAGATACACATGGCTGATACAGCACCGAGAGTCATTCAGGCCGAACCCGAACCCGAATGGAATAAAGGGCCAGAAAAGGGAGCAGAGCGCAAGCGTTTCCCTTCGTGGCCTCCCGCCTGGCATCACCTGGCGCTGGCAGGAATCGCCCTCATCTCCATTTTCATGGATTTCTTCCAGCTGGGGGCCAACGGCTATGGCAGTTATTATCCACCAGCCATCAGGAGCATGATGGATAACTGGCACAATTTCTTTTTCGCCTCCTACGACCCCGGTGGATTCGTCACCGTCGACAAGCCCGCGCCGGGCCTCTGGTTCCAGGTTCTCAGCGCCAAGATCTTTGGCTTCAACCCCGTCAGCATCCTCCTGCCCCAGGCCCTGGCCGGGGTGCTATCGGTTCTCTTGCTCTACTATCTGGTGCGACGCCACTTCGGAGTGGTAGCAGGCCTGCTCGCAGCGCTTGCCCTGGCCATCTCCCCCATCAGCGTCGTGACCAACCGCAATATTACCATGGATAGCATCCTGGCGCTGTTTCTGCTGGTGGGAGCATGGGCGGTGATACGAGCGGCTGAGACCGGAAAATTGCGCTGGCTGCTGTTCTCGGCCTTCATCGTCGGCCTCGGCTTCAACATCAAGATGATGGAAGCCTATCTGGTCGTACCTGCCTACGGAGTGCTCTACCTGCTGGCAGCTCCCAGGAGCATCTGGAAGCGCGTCGGGCACCTCGCCTTAGCAGGGCTGCTGCTCCTGGTTGTCTCTTTCTCCTGGATAACAGCCGTCGATCTCACCCCGGCTTCACAACGCCCGTATGTTGATTCGACCACGGATAACTCGGAACTCACCCTCGCGCTTGGCTACAATGGCATTGATCGTCTCCTCGGCAATATCTTCGCCGGGAGAGGAAGATTCGGTCCAAACACTCCCGGCACCCGTTCTGGAACTACCGGCACTACCAGGACAAATGGCGCGCCATTCTCGAACGGCAATCGTACAGGACCAACAGGAACGCCTCCCACAAATGGCAATGGTGGGTTTCCCAACAGAGGGAACACGGCAGGACGACAGTTCTCAACTGGAGGTGGCGGCCCTGGCGGATTTTTTGGTACCGGGGGAATTGGCCCACTACGTCTCTTCCAGGAAGCGCTGGGAAGCCAGGTTTCCTGGCTGCTGCCAATAGCGCTGCTGGGCCTGCTCGCTCTCGCCTGGCAGAGACGTCCGCGCTTTCAAGAAGATCGGCAGCAAAAATCGATGATCCTCTGGGGTATGTGGCTGCTCACAATGGGCACTTTCTTCAGCGTGGCAGGTTTCTTCCACCAGTACTATATGACGGAGATGGCGCCAGCTATTGCGGCTCTCTTCGGTATCGGTCTGGTCGTCATGTGGAAGGACTTCCGTGACGGCGGGTGGAGAGGTTGGCTGCTGCCTCTGGCCTTGATTGCTACGGTAGCTGAACAGGTCTATCTGCTGAGTGCGTATCCCACGTGGTCGAGCTGGATGGTCCCGATTATCGTTGTCCTGAGTATCGTTGCTGTGGTCGTGCTGGTTGGCGCTCGCCTTGCCCCTCGCCTGCATGTCAAAGCGCCGGGCAATCGCTTCCTCCTGTCAGCGCTGGGCGCTGGATTGCTCGCCTTGATGCTTGCTCCAACGGTGTGGGCAGTCACTCCCATCCTGCTGAGTAAGCAAGCCGATACCCTGGTGGCAGGGCCGCCGCAGACAGGAGGCTTCGGCGGCAACTTCGGTAGTGGAGGAGGGAATCCTCAGGCAGAGGCCAATGCCAATGCGAAGCTGATTAGCTACCTGGAGGCCAATCAGGGCAATGCGAAGTTTCTCGTCGCAGTCCCCAGTTCGCAGGGAATAGCCGACCAGCTCATTATCGAGACGAACAAGCCGGTGATGTCGCTCGGCGGCTTCTCCGGCAGCGATCCCATTCTGACAACCAGCCAGTTGGCGTCCCTGGTCAAGAATGGCACAGTTCGCTTCTTCTTGCTCAATTCCTTCGGCAGGCGGCAATTCAATTCGCAGACGCTGAATCAGCTTCCCGCTCAGGCCAGGGAACAGATACAGCAAGCCTCGCAGAATGGCGCCTTTGCGGGGCCTGGGGGCTTTGGCGGGGGCCAGCAAGCAGCTCTCACGACCTGGGTCACGCAACACTGTAAGGCTGTGCCAACCAATCTCTGGCAATCTGCCTCGAGCGGTTCCATCGGTGCAGGAGGTGGTCGTGGCTTTGGCGGCTTTGGCGGCGCGTCCCAGTTGTATGATTGCGCCCCGGCACAGTGATGGTAGCAGGGTTTGGGCATCGTTGCGTCACAATACATGGACCCAAACCCTGCCACTTCTTGAGCAAGTAACGACCTGTTGAAAACTGCTTCAGCATGACGCGCGAGTGAACTTTCTTAATGGCTGGCTAATCAGTGACCAGGGACAGCCATGCAGCGTTCTTTTATAGTAGAAAAGAGAAGTGAACAGGTAAATGCAAACTAACTTCTCTTTACCCGCGAAGCGATAAAGCCGGTAAGAGATGCTTCAACCATAGCGGGAAGCGCGAGGCGATACTGTAATGAACAGGAATCAGCTATCGACAAAGCAGGGAAACGCTTCTGGTCCAGCCGTAAAAAGAGCGAAGCGAAGCTGGAAACTGGGCCGGAGAGCGGCACAGGCGGCCCTTGTTCTCTTGCTCTGCATCGGCGCTTTCCTCTCACTGTTCCCACTGGGACGAGCCTTGACCCGCAGCGCCTTCCTGCTCCCCGCTCTGCTGAGTGCTTCCGCCCCCGCACCCCTGGTGGCAACCGGTGATCCCGTGCGCGTCACACATCTTACACTTTTTCCGAACACTTCTCGCACGGTCTACTTAGACATCTATGAGCCAGCCACGCCTCCTCCGCCCTACCCTGGCGGTCGCGAAGCCATCATCGACGTGCCGGGCGCCGGTGATAACCGCACAGTCCCACAACTCGTCAACCTGTCAGAATCGCTGGCACGAGAAGGCATTGTCGATGTCAATGTTGGCACACCCGCGCTCTTCGCCTATCGGGTCGAGCCGCAGGAGAGCGCGGCAGTAGTGCAGGCATTCGAACTCATGGAGCATTGGCCCGGTGTAAATCCACAGCACATTGGCATCATCAGCTTCAGCGTCGGTTCCCTCTCGGTTTACGAGGCGGCAGGCGATCCAGCCATCCGCGCTAAAATTGCGTTTATAGGCATACTCGGCGGCTATGCCGATGTCCTCAGCCTGCTGCACGACGTGGGTACGCGCTCCCAGACCGTCAACGGCAAGACAGAGCGTTGGGAGCCGATCGCGACAACAGCTTACGTACTCTACCAGAGCGTGAGCTACCTGTTCTCACCCTCGGACCAGAAGCTTTTGCAGGAGGCATTTCCACTGACGCCCAGCTTCCCTCCGCCGCTGCCAGCCGCGAAGGTAAAGCAGCTCTCACCCGTCGGCGCTGCATACTACCACCTGCTGGAAGGCGACCAGCCGGGCAACGCCAACCGCAATATCGCGGCCCTCACGCCCGCGCTGAAAGCGCTGTTTACCAGACTGTCGCCGCTCTCGGTCATCAGTCAGGCCCGCGCTCCGATCTACTTACTGCATGACCGCTACGATCCCGCCATCCCGTACTCGCAAGATGTGGAAATGGCCGCCGCTCTGGCACGACTCCACCACCCCTACAACTTTACGACCTACACCATTTTCAACCACGTCCAGGTGAACCTGAACTCCGCCCTACTTCAAGAGCTAGGCGATGCCCCCAAATTGCTCAACGTGCTGACCAATGTCGTACTGCCTGGCTCGTGAGCGTGAGATAAAGCTGAGTAGAAAGCGAGGAGTGACGATGCTGATCCTTTCCCTTCTCTGGCTGGTGCTTGGCCTGCTCATCGGCGCGCTGGCGAACGCGGCGAAGCTACGCCCTTCCACCTGGGAACAGCATGGCTGGCTCGCCATGCTCGGCCTGGGTGCTCTGTCTGCCTTAATCGGCGGATGGCTTGCCACATGGATACTCAGCACGCTCTTCGCCACTGCCACAGCCATCTGGGTTGCCGTCATGGGTGTGGTTCTGCTGCCGCGCCTGATTATGTGGTGCGGCGCCCGGCTGCATGCGAGCTAGCCGACCAGGTTATCATTACAAAAACGGCTTGCTTCACGTAATCCCTGAAGGAGTGAAGCAAGCCCGCCAGTATACAGTATGTCAACTTCTGAAAAAGAGATGCCCTGGTTACTGCTAGCTTCTCTGACTGAGTTGGGCAAGTAATTGCTGCGCACGCTGCGCCCACTGATCATGCTGCTGCTGCATCTCCTGGAAAAGTTGGAGAAGCTGCTGGTTTCCAGCATTTTGAGCATCCCTGATATAGGAACTATAGGTCTGAGAAGCTTCCAGCGAGTGATAAAGCACGCTGACCAGATCGTAGTACGTGTTACTTACACTTGTTTGCTGCTGTTCAGTTGGCATAATATCAATCTCCTTTCCTTACAACTTACTGTTTTTCTTCTAGAAGTGTGGCTATTGGTACCACATATGTGAGTCACGATTGCCGTTTGCGAAAAGTTTCCCCGGCTGCTTACCACTCTATCACCACCTCATAAGGCAGATGCTAGAGAATACCTGTCACAGAAAAGTCCATAGGTAGAACTAATGACATACATGGAATCGTGGTGTATAATACGGTGCTTAGAAGATGATATGAAAGCGGTTTTGGCGCTATCTATGCAGCAGGAGCTATCGGAGAATAAGCGTTTATGACTACGACAAATATTGCACGTGGGAAATATCATATCTGGACGGTTGGCTGTCAGATGAATCAGGCCGACTCACAGCGCATTCAGACAATGCTGGAGGAGTTGGGGTGGGAAGAGACGAGCATGGATGAGGCCAATCTGGTGGTGCTCAATACCTGTAGCGTGCGCAAGGCACCGGAGGAGAAAGCGCATAACCAGCTTGCCCTGCTCAAACACGCCAAAGAGAAGCGCGGCGACCTGCTGGTCGCGCTGATGGGCTGCATGATCGGCAATCAGAAGACGATTGATGAACTCAGCAGGCGCTATCCACACATCGATCTGTTTATGAAAGTGGAGCAGGCAGATATTCTGCCGCGCTTCCTTGAGGAACGCTGGACGCCCATCTCCGGCGCTGGCTGCCTGGATATCGACTATCTGCCCAACGAAGATCAGGCGTCCCCGACTACACCTGCGCCCGTCGCGCCAACGTTCGCGACCTCCCTGCAACGAGCAGGGAAACGGACAGTCTTGCCGATGGCGATTACGCCGAAGCCGGGCGAGCGCGTCGCGCACTACCCAACGAAGATCGAGCCGACAAAGGCCAGCCCGACAGCGTGGCTGCCCGTCATCCTGGGCTGCAACAAGGTCTGCACCTATTGCATCGTCCCCTACCGGCGCGGACGCGAGCGCAGCCGCCCGATTGAGGAGTTGATGAGCGAGGCGCGCACCCTGGTCGCCAGAGGAGCGAAGGAATTGACGCTGCTGGGCCAGACCGTCGAGGCATATGGACTTGACCTGCCGGATAAACCTGATCTGGCTGACCTTATGACGCGGCTGAGCGAGATCGAGGGCTTGCAGCGCATCCGCTTCATGACCTCGTACCCACGCCACATGACCGATAGCATGATCGAACGTATGGCGCAGTTGCCGAAGGTCTGCGAGCACCTGAACATTCCCGTCCAATCGGGCGACGACGCAGTGCTCAAGCGCATGAAACGCGGCTACACGCTGGACGAGTATCGAGAACGTATCGCACGAGTGCGCGAGTTGTGGCCCAATATTACCCTCTCTACCGACATTATCGTCGGCTTCTGCGGCGAGACCGAAGAGGAGTTCCAGCATACCCTCGACCTGCTTGAGGAAATCCGCTTCGACGTGGTGCATGTGGCCGCGTACTCACCGCGCCCCGGCACCGTCGCAGCACGCTGGGAGGACGATATTCCGCTGGCCGAGAAAAAACGCCGTCTGCACGAGGTGGAAGGGGTACAGTCAAGTATCGCTCTGGAACTGAACCAGCAGCATCTTGACCGCGTGGAAGAGGTATTGGTTGAAGAAGACAATTTTTCTCACGGGCGACAACAATGGAAGGGACGCAATCGTGCCAACAAGTTAGTGTTCTTCCCACAGCCTGCTGGAGAGACGTCGCGCATCCAACCCGGCGACCTGGTTTCCGTGCGTATCGAGCGCGTCACCCCCTGGTCGTTGCAGGGTTGCGCGATTGATGTATAATAAGCAGACTATACAAAAACCCATCTAGACGGTGGAGGAGGATTCGATGACACAAGCTCAGTCGGCTGAAGAGAAGGCACGATTGAAAAAACAGTGGACCGAACTGGCGATTCAGCAGGCACTGGCGAGCCAGTGGGAAGAGGCGGTGGTAACGAACCGAAATATCTTGAACCTCTTTCCCACTGAAGCCGAGGCCTACAATCGTCTGGGGAAAGCGTATAGCGAGTTAGGGCAGTATACAGAGGCCAGACAGGCATATACGCAGACACTGAAGTATAGCCCGAATAACACTATTGCGAAAAAGAACCTGGACAGGCTGGCCCTCCTGCAAGAGGAAGAAGTCCATACGGTCGCGGCGGCAGAACGCATTGAGCGTATTGACCCCCGGCTCTTCATCGAAGAGACTGGTAAGACAGGTGTGACAGAATTGATCAATGTGGCACCGAGCAGCGTACTGGCAAAGGTGGGTGTTGGCGACAAGGTGCAACTGCACGTCAACGGGCATACCATCTATGCGCGCAATGCCGCCGGAGAAGACATCGGGCAGATTGAGCCTCGCCTCTCCAATCGCCTGATTAATTTTATGGAGGGAGGAAACCGCTACGCGGCCGCTATCCTTTCTATGGAGCCTGTTCGTCTGATTATCCGTGAAGAGTACCAGCATCCGAGCATGTTTGGCAAGGTCAGCTTCCCGGCACAGGGCGGCGGCGAGACAATCCGCGCCTACATCAAAGACAGCATGTTGCGCTATGATCGTGAAGAAGAGGACGAACTGCTGAACGAGGACGAATATTACGACGGCACTGATGAAACCGACGATATGACCGAGATTGATTTTGAAGGTGGTATCGAAGGCGAAGAATAATTTTCGGAAACCCCGGACCGATCACTCTATCTTTAAGGAGGAAACGTATGAACAAGACAAAGAAAGTCGCCTGGCGCAAGCATCGCATCAAGGAAAAGAAGGCGAAGGAGAAACGCCAGGCACAGCAGAAAACGGCTGGCACCGTTGCCACCCCCGCAGCGCGGCGATAATCGCCGCGCTTTCCTGTTGCAAATCGACGCCTTATTCATTCGACAAGCCTGGGTATGAGCAGTTCGCAACCCCCGATATCATCGGCTTCTGTACGCAATATTCTCACGCTGCTCGCCTCACGGGATGCGCAACTGGTGGCGGGCACGGGAGGATTGGAACGCCGGGTCACATGGTCATGCCGGATGCGCGCACGCCTGCCGGCCTTTGAAAGCGTGCATGGGGGGGAACTGGCCCTTTTAACGCTACCGCAGTTGCGCCGACTCGACGAAACATTGCCCCACCTGCTACAGAGCCTGCAACAGGAAGGCGTGGCGGCAGTGGCAGTGGCAGCGCCCTCGATTGAGGCGCTGGGTCAGGAGGCGTGCGCCGTCGCCGATCAGCTCCATCTGCCGCTCATTCTCTTGCCACCTTCGGCCCCACTTGAGGAGATCGAACGTGAGGTCATCACCTTCGTTGTCAGTTTTCGCGGCGAGATCGAGCGGCAGGCTGCGGAGATTTCTCACCGGCTCATGCAGTTCAGCATTCAAGGAGCCGGTATCCGGGGCGTATGTGAAGAGCTGGCACACCATTGCAATAAGATCGTCGTCGTGCAGAACGCGGAGCAGGAGACGCATATCGTCGTCTTCCCGCCGGGCAGCGAGAGCATCGAACTGCCAGAGCCGCTTAGCAACGAGAAGCTCTGGCAGCAAGGGCTGACACGCATCGTCGCACCGATTCTCATCCGGCACGAGGCCGTCGGCTCCCTCTCCCTGGTCGGCAAAGATGGCGACTTCGATTACCTGGAACGCATTATCCTGGGGCAGGTAACACCGATCCTGGCTATCGAATTTGCCCGCGCCCGTGAACGCAGCGAGGTCGAGAGCCGCTACCAGGCCGAAGCGTTCATGGATGTCGTTCAGGGCAACTACCAGCATCCAGAGGAGATGCTGGCCCGCGCCCGCCTGCTCGGCTACGACCTGACAATACCGCACGTCGTGGTCATGTTTGAACTCTCGCCCAACGAACCTGATTATCCTATTGGTAGTCTGAAGGCTCTGTGGAGTAGACGGCTGCGCGAAGAGTTGCTGCGCGCCTGGCCGACAAGCTGGGTGCTGACCGAGACGCGGCGGGTGACAGCCCTGCTACCTGTCACAAACGGAGAGCCTCCTACCGGCGAAGAAAACGAACGCCAACTCGAGGAGGCACTGCTGGCTCGCGTAGAGCGCGTTTCCAACCGTTTGCACGCGCAAAACGGTAACGGGAGCACAACGCGCTTGCCGGGCTTCTCAGGCGGCATTGGGCGTGTCGCCACAAATCTGCAAGGGATACCAGAGTCGTACAGGGAGGCACAACGGGCTATGGAAATTGGCAGGCGGCTGTTTGGCGAAGAGAGGCTGTACTCGTTCGCCAGGCTCGGCGTCTATCGCCTGCTATTCTACCTCGATGGGCAGGAAGAACTCAACGACTTCTACCAGGAAACGCTCGGCCCACTGCTGAATGCTGACACTCGCGGCGACGGCATGCTGATTGAGACGCTGGAGGGCTTTTTCCGCTGCAACGGCAACCTCAGCGAAACGGCGCGCACCATGCACTTCCACCGCAACTCCCTGCTCTACCGCCTCGGACGCATCGAGGAAATCCTGGGCCACTCGCTCGAAGACCCCGAATTTCGCCTCTCGTTGCAAATCGCGCTGAAAATTCATCATTTGCAAAAACACTGACGCATAGCCCATAATAGTTTTGGCGGCGTGTATGCAACAGCAGGAGAACCATGAAGAACTTTGACGATCAGGCTTTCAGCAACATCCATGATGACGAGGTTGAGATTGTCGATCTTGATGCTGCCAATAGAAGCAAGCAGCGCAGTAATAGGCGTCAAATACCTCGCCTCTCATCACGCACCCGCGTCTGGCTGGCGTTTTCAACGCTCGTCGCCGTTATTCTGCTGTTCATCCTCATCCTGAAACCCGGCCTACCCTCGCCTGCCCCTCCACCGGCAAAACCCGGCGCTGTCTCCCTTTCTCTGCCCGCTTCCGCCAGAGCGGCCCAGGTAAGCAGCGAGAACGGCATCGTCTTTCTCAACCAGCCAGATGGAATAATTTACGCGCTGAAAGCCAGTGATGGTGCGCTGCTCTGGCATTTCAAGGCACCCACTCGCGTCTCCATGCAGGTAATCGATCAGGTTGTTTATCTTATTCCGGTCAACCAGAGCGGCGTCTATGGTTTTGTGATGGCACTGCTCGCCGACGACGGTAAGGTGCTCTGGGGACAGAGCATTCCCTACCCGGGACCGGTAGCACCCGTCATCAGCGACGGCATAATCTACGTCAGCGGTCATGACGGCGACGTGATCTACGCGCTGCGCGCCCGCGATGGCTTCCAGATCTGGCAGTTTGGAGTCAACCAGTTTCCCGATTTTCCTCCTCCGTTCGTGTCTATAGAGGAGAAAGACGGGTTCGTCTACCTGCTCTCAGCGGAAAATGTCCTCTACGTCCTGCGGGCCAGCGACGGCTACCACCTCTGGTCCTACCGCTATAAAACCTATGAGGCAAATGCCGGGCTACCAACGATAGAGGATGGAATTGCCTATCTCAACGGGCAAGATGGAGCGATCGCAGCATTGAGCGCCAGCACTGGCTTGCCGCTCTGGCAATACCATCCCGGCGCGGGACCGCTCTGGCCTGCGCTGGTACAGGATGGGGTGGTTTACGTCAGTGAGAAGGGCGGCACGATGAGCGTCCTGAACGGCAGCAACGGCACCGCTCTCCATGACTACAAGAATATCGGCATCGTTACCAGCCAGCCCGTCGTGCAGAACGGTATCCTGTATATCAACGCCGCCGATGGTTGGCTGGAAGCGTTCAAAGCCAGCGATGGCAGCTTGCTCTGGCGCTACAAGCCACCCGCCTTCATACTCTGGCCACCACAGATCGTCAATAACACCGTCTACATCATCTCACCCGGCGGTCCTAACCTCATGGACAAAGTGCTCACTGCCCTGCAAGCCAGCAATGGCTCGCTGCTGTGGAGCTACGAAACCGGCAGTCTGAACTACCTGCTCTTCCGCCCAGGCATCACGGGCAATATCGCCTACATCAGCCTGGATAATACTTCGATGGAAGCCCTGAGTCTCCACAATGGTACCCTGCTCTGGTACTACCAATCTCCCACGCCCATCCTGTTCCTCTCAGCATACAACGGGACCATCTACATCAGTTCGCAGGATGGCCGCGTCAATGCGTTACAGGCCAGTAACGGGGCTTTGCAGTGGCATTTTCCCTGATACCATCGCTCCTCCTTCCATTTTTCACACAGGTTTCTCAAGTTACCAGATCCACCGCCAGGGCGGTGGCGGTGGCGAGCCATTCATCCAGATCATCCTCGGTCCTCTGATACTTCTCCGCGAGCAACTGGCGCGCAAGTGCATCTTCCTCCTCGCCCTTTACCAGCAACCGCGCATTTCCTGCAAATTCGCTACCTCCGATGGTGACTGTCACCATCGGATGACGCAGCACATTCTTCACCCAGTCTCCTATCCCTCCCCCGTGAAGTATATAGAGGGTGTATCCCTTGAGAGCAAACCAGATTTCAACGCGATGGGGACGCCCCGTAACACGACCTGTCGTTGTCAGATAACATATATTGTGCGAGGCCAGGCGCTCTACATCAGCCATCTTTATACAACTCCTCACTTCGTTGGATATCAAAGCATTCGTTAACGTCACTATACCCTATTCTATCATCTCGAAAGGCAGCGCGAATGCTCATGAAAACTTGCTTTCGAGGAAGGGGACATGTAAAATAGAACAGCCATACAAAGCAGCACACAATTACATAGCGCGGGTTTTGATACAGCACTCATCCTGCTACGGCATGGCGCTCAAATCGTGGGCGTCCCTTTCGCCCAGGTCGGCAATTGCTTTATCGACGCCTTGTTCTATAAGCCAGACCACTCAGGTTTAGAGGGGGCAATTTCCTACAAGTGGAGCGTGCCGTTCCCGCAAGACCATAGGCGGGGAAAAATGTTGCGCCCGGGCGGGGAACTCTCGTATGATTACCTGGCAAAACAGCAATTCGACCCTGATGCAACGGTCAAACTTGCCTTTGAGCTAATCGCGAAAACGCAAGAGGAAGGATAAATAGAGGTTTTATGGCTATAAGAAATTCTCAACCCAAAACAGGATTGTTGCGCGGATTTTACGCGGCAGTGGTTGCGCTGTTTTGCCTCTTGCTGGTCCCCCTGCCCGCTCTGGCTTGTGGCGGATTATTCACCGCACAGGGAACAGTGGATCAGAGTATCGAGCGCATGATCTTCGCGGTCGACCCAGGAAAGGTAACGCTGTACGAGGAGATTAATTATAGTGGGAGCGCGAGCAATTTTGCCTGGGTGCTGCCCGTGGTGTCCATTCCCACGGTTGAGACTGCGCCGATGAGCCTCTTCAGCACTCTGGACCGCGCCACGGCCCCGACCTTTGTTGAGGGCGAAGCGCCGACATGTGGTTTCAGCCCCAACTTTGGCGGCAACAATGCCGGGGCGCCTGCTCCCCAGACCCATGTCAGCGTCTATGGCACCGGCTCCGTCGGCCCTTACGCCTACAATGTGATCGGCTCCAGCGACCCACAGGCCCTGGTCAAGTGGCTGCAAAGCAATCATTATCACGTGCCGGACAGCACGCAAGCGCTGATCCAGCCTTATGTCCAGGCACACATGAAGTTCCTGGCCCTGCGCTTGCAGCCATCTGCAGGCATGCAGGACATCACCCCGATCAAGCTGACCGAGAGCTTAGCCACAAAGACGACGCCCGCGCGGATTATGATTCCCTTGCGCCTGGCTGCCGTCGCCACTCAGCCTCACACGGGCATCCTCGTCTGGATTTTCGCTTCCAGCCGTTTCGTGCCGCAAAACTACCAGTCCGTTGTCTTACAGGATAGCCAGTTCACCAGCGACCCCTATCCCGGCGGCAATTACACGCAGTTGGTTGACAGCGCGGTGAAGCATGCCAACGGCCACGCCTTCATCACCGACTATGCTCAGCCCACGAGTTCGCTCTACGTGAACGAGCCTGCGCAACTGGCTAATCTGAAGCAATCATACAGCTACGTGACACGCCTCTACACCCGCCTCTCGCCTGAACAGATGCAGCTCGACCCTGTGTTTGCGGCGGCCAGCGCCATGCCAACCGTCAGTAATTTTCACACGGTGACGCCCAGAGTCGCCTGTGATCCCTTCAATAGCTGGCTCGGCCAGGTCTCTTCTGGCATCGATGCCAGCATGTTCTTCTGCTGTTGCATCCTCTTTATCGTACTTATGCTGGCGGGAGCTTTTCTCGTGGTAGCGAGATTGGCTCGCCGCTCACAGCAACAAGCACAACCACAAGAACAGGAACGATCGGAAAGGAATGTATAAATGTATTCACTGCGTGCGCTCGAATTTAAAGGATACCGCCAGGAAGCTGTCCCGAATACATTTTTCCAGCAGGATGATGCTACCGATCACGCCGCGCTCGTGCTGCCAGGAAGAGGCTATAGCAGCCAGGGGCCGGTGCTCAGCTATCCCCGCCTGGAACTGCTGGCGCGTGGAGCGGATGTACTATGCGTGGATTATACACAACGCGCCGATTTCTCCACCCTACCCGATCAGGAGCTACTGCGATGCAGCATTGCCGATGCCGAGGCCGGGTACAGGGCACTCATGAAGCAGCGCCCATACCAGCGCATTACGCTCGTCGGGAAATCGCTTGGCACGATGGTCATGACACATTTCCTCACTACACTTTCCCTGCCAACACCGGTTCTGACCGCCTGGTTGACGCCCGTACTTAGCGTTGAAAAGGTCCGAACGCAGATAAAACAGGCACCGGGACCCGTATTCGTCGCCATCGGCACGGCAGACCCTTATTATAATGCAGCCCAGGTAGCAGAAATTCGGGAAGCGCTTCAGGACAGAGGCGAGGTGCTGGTCATCGAACACGCCAACCACTCACTCGATATCGGCACCAGTGCGCTACAATCACTGGCTGCAATCGAAGAGATGATACGGAGCTTCCAGACGGTGCTCGACAAACAGCCATGAAAAAACAGGGCCGTACCTGTCATTCTTCGCTGCGCTCAGAATGACATACAAGGGGTCACGCTGACTGGAAGATTTTACCTCCGGCTGCCTTCAGCAAACGGTCGTGGATAGCGAGGCCGAGGCCGCGTTCGTCGAAGCTGCGGCAGAGGATGACCTGGACGCCAGAGGCTTCGAGGGCGCGCATCCCGGCATAGAGCGCGGAAGCGATCTGTTCCGGTACCGAGCCGAGCGAGTGGACAACCACATCGCTGCCCTGAAAGGCCGCCACGTCTTCATCGGCCACCAGCACGCCTACCCGTTCGCCCCACGCCCGTCTTTTCCTTGCCTCATTCGCCATCGCGGTGCGCATGGCTTGCGGCTCGCCCTCGAAGAGGAGCAGGGGCACGGAGGGAGCGTAGTGGATGAGCATCTGGCCGGGCGAGGATGCAGGCAGGTGCTGTACCCCCATTTCGGTTTGGAGATGCATCGGTTCACTCACTGCCTCACGGCGGCGCGGTGGCTGGACAGAAGGCAAGACAACGCGCAAGCTCTCAAGGCTGATACCGCCGGGGCGCAGGATCGTCGGAACCGGGGAAACAAGATCGAGCACGGTTGATTCCACGCCGACTTTGCTTGAACCGCCATCCAGGATGAGGGGAACGCGGCCCGCGAGGTCGTCAAGCGCGTGTTGAGCGGTCGTGGGGCTGACATGCATGAAGCGATTGGCGCTGGGCGCGGCAATGGGCGAACCAGCCGCGCGAATCAGCGCCTGCGCGACGGGATGGCGCGGCATGCGCACAGCTACCGTTGGCAGACCAGCCGAGATGAGATCAGGAACGCGAGAGCCACGAGGGAGAATGAGCGTCAGCGGGCCGGGCCAGAAAGCCTCGACCAGCAGTTTCGCCTGAGCGGAGACGGTAGGCGTAAGCAGTTGCAAGCTCTCTTCATCGGCAATGTGGACAATCAACGGGTCGCTATATGGGCGACCTTTGGCTGCAAAGATGCGTTCGAGCGCCGCTGGTTGAAAGGCATCGGCACCCAGCCCATAGACGGTCTCCGTGGGAAAAACAACGACTTCTCCTTGCCGCACAAGCGCCGCCGCTCGCTCAATAATAGCCGGTTCAGGATGATCTGGATTAACCTGCAAAATCTCTGTCTGAATATGTCGCATAGAACTATGACTTCCTCAAGATTGGTATTGTCTCGCACGAGTATACCATGCTTCAAAATCCGTGACCAGCATATTTTCTCTGCGAAATATCCCCGTATCGCTTGTAAGCTGTACTCAGTATGAATGTCTCCGATGAATCACCAAAAAGTACCCATTGCAGAAACCGGTTTCTTATGGTATGCTTGCTAGGTGGGAAACCGCTTCCTCGTTCTACGTCAGGGGTATCGTAGGCTAATTTTTCGCCTGAAACAAGGAGACAAGAAGATGAGCTTGCGCACATTTATTTCCCAATGGCAACCAGGTACATGTAAGACGCAGCACACCAGAGGCAGGCGGTTGCGTTCGTCGTTCCTGGTTGCGAGTGTCCTCGTAGTTCTGGCATGTATGTTCGCAACAGCACTGTCGTTCGTCGTCCCCGGCGGTATTGCCAGTGCTCAGGCCACAAAGCCTTCAAGTCAACCAAACTTCGGCCCAAACGTCTACATCTTTAACCCCAGCATACCGCTGAGCCAGATCCAGGCAACGGTCAACGCAGTGGCAAACCAGCAGGTATCCAACCAGTTCGGCGCGCAACGTTACGCGCTGCTGTTCGAGCCTGGCACGTATGGCTCCAGTAGTACCCCCCTCAACTTCCAGGTTGGCTACTACACCACTGTGGCGGGCCTCGGCTTCTCTCCGACCGATACAGTCATCTACGGTTCCATCGATGTCTACAACCAGTGCTTTGGCAGCAACAACTGTATCGCGCTCGATAACTTCTGGCGCTCATTGTCGAATCTGACCATCAACGTGACCACCCCGAATGCCGGTTGCTATAACGGCGAATTCTGGGCCGTGTCGCAGGCCGCGCCCATGCGCCGCGTCAACATCAACGGACCTGTCACTCTCATGGACTACTGCACCAGCCCATCATATGCCAGTGGCGGCTTCATCGCCGATTCCGCGTTCAGTGGGGGCACAGTGATCAATGGTTCGCAGCAACAGTGGATCGTCAGAAACAGCCAGCTCGATGGCTGGACCAATGGTGTCTGGAACCAGGTCTTCTCCGGCGTGGTGGGAGCACCTGCCCAGTGTTTCCCCGCTCAGTCGTCATGCGGTGGCCCGTACACCACGCTGGCGAGCAGCCCGGTGACACGGGAGGAGCCATACCTGTATATGGACTCCAACGGGAACTACAACGTCTTCGTCCCCTCGGCGCAGTACAATTCATCTGGGACGACATGGGCCAACGGTCAAACGCCCGGTTCGTCCATTCCCATCAGCAAATTTTTCATCGCCCGGCCAACAGACTCCGTTGCGGCGATCAATGCTGCAATGGCTTCCGGCAAGAATCTCATCCTGACCCCTGGCATCTATAACCTGAACCAGACCATCCTGGTCACGCACCCCGACACGGTAGTGCTCGGACTTGGTTTCCCGACGCTGATCCCCCAAAATGGCAACGTGTCAATGAGTGTCGTCAATGCCAGGGGCGTCATGCTCTCAGGGATGATCTTCGATGCGGGCACGAAGAACTCTCCGACGCTGCTGCTCTTCGGCATCAATCCCGCGCGCGGCTCCGCCTCCGATCCTTCGGCTATTCAGGATGTCTTCTTCCGTATCGGCGGTGCCGAGCCAGGCAAAGCGACAACCAGCCTGGTCGTCAACGGCAGCAACGTCATCCTCGATGACATCTGGGCATGGCGCGCCGACCACGGCAGCGGTGTAGGCTGGACCAGCAACACGGCAGACACCGGCCTCGTCGTCACCGGGAACAACGTGACGGCATATGGCCTCTTCGTCGAACACTATCAGAAGTACGAGGTGATCTGGTCCGGCAACAACGGAACGGATATCTTCTTCCAGAACGAGATGCCCTACGACCCACCCAGTCAAGCCGCCTGGATGGAGGCTCCCGGTGTTGATGGCTGGGCTGCCTTTAAGGTCACCAACAATGTCACCAGCTTCAACGGCTACGGCATGGGCAGCTACAGTTTCTTCAACCAGGGGGTAAACATCTACGCCGCCAACGCCTTTGAGGTTCCCACCCACCTCCCGGCGGGAAGCATGCACGACCTGCTCACGATCTTCCTCTCCACAGCCGGCTCCGGTGGCATCCTGAACGTCATCAACAACACAGGTGGTTCATCCACCATCGCCAACCCGGATACCCCGGTCACCGTAGTGAGCTACCCGTAAAGGCTTGCCAATGAAACATCCAGCGATATGTCATTCTTCGCTGGATGTTTCATTTGATGGTTACGAGCATCTCACTTCTTTTTGTGGCATTAAGACACTTCAGGCGAGCAGGTCTTCTCACGGACCGCCCTGTATTTCTCTAGAAGATGGGCATAGTACGGTACAAGGTTAGCCTGCAATTCTGCCTCATCCACCCAGAAAGGTCTGCCCTCGATACCACCGCGCAATTCTCCGCCAATGACTTCGCCGCGAAATACCAGGATCAGCGTGCTCATGCGCACGAAACTGGTGCTATCTGCAGAGTGGTAGCCGATGAGAGCGCCGATTTTCACGTCCAGGCCTGTCTCTTCGTAGACTTCACGCCGCCCCGTTTGCGTTGGATGCTCGCGCCAGCGCATAAAACCACCGGGGAAAACATACTCGCCATGCCGTCTCAGAACGAGGAAGCGCCCTTGATCCTCCACAATTACCACAACACTGCCAAAGGGAGGAAGGTTTCCAAAGAGGAACATGTTGAGGATATTGAAGAAAACACTTGCGCTCTGACCCAGGAGTCCATAGAGGTACCGTATCAACATCAATTATAATCCGCCAATCTGTTTATTCTTTCTTGCTACTCTCAATTATACAACAGAGCGGCTACAAAGAATTCATGGCGTATTCACTCAGGTAAAATGTTACTGAAGGGGGTACACTTCACTCAAATGAAAATGTTACCGAGTGAGGTGCGCCATGCCGAACGAAGACGAGATGAGCATTGACGAGAGACGCAAGTATCTCAAACGCATGAAAGTGCGCTATGAGAAGGGAAACCGAAAGCAACGCAGTGCCTTGTTGAGCGAAATGGAGCAGGTGACTGGCTTGCATCGCAAAAGTCTGACGCGGCTGTTGGCAGAAGCGAGCTTGGAGCGCAAAAAACGTGGCACGGCCCGTGGACGCAGTTATGGGGTGGAGGTGGAAGAGGTGATCGTGCGGGTGTGGGAGAGCCTGGATTATGTGTGTGCGGAACGACTCACCCCGGTTCTGCTCTCGACGGGGCGGCATCTGGCGAAGTTTGGAGAGGTGCAGCTGAGCCCAGGGATCGAGGAGCAGTTAGGCCGCATCAGCCGTGCCAGTGTCAGTCGCATGCTGAGCCGCTGGCGCTCTCGGCGCAGACGCTTGCCTCAGAAAGGGGCGGAGCGGGCCAATGCTGCCACCAAAGGCGTGCCGATGAAACGCATTGACTGGCAGACCCAGGAACCGGGACACTTCGAGGTAGATCTGGTGCATCACAGTGGCGAAACGACGGTGGGCGAATATGTGCATACCTTGCAGATGGTGGATGTGGCGACGGGATGGAGCGAGCGAGTGGCGGTGATGGGACGAGGGTACCGTGCGATGCAAGCAGGCATTGAGCACATCCTGAGCCGCCTGCCCTTTGCCGTCCAGGAGGTCCATCCCGACAACGGCTCGGAGTTTTTCAATCAGCATCTGGTGCGCTTCTGGAAGGACAAGGTCGTAGGTGTGCAGCTCTCGCGCTCGCGGCCTTACCAGAAAAACGACAATCGCATCGTCGAGCAGAAGAATGACACCCTGGTGCGACAGTACTTCGGGGACCTACGCCTGGACACCCCGGAGCAGTTGGAGGAGATGAATGCGCTCTACGAGCAGATGTGGCTGTACTACAACTTCTTCCAGCCGGTGCTGCACCTCAAGGAGAAAACCGTGGTGGGCGAGCAGGTACGACGCAAGTGGGACCAGGCGCAGACGCCCTACCAACGCCTCATCGCCACCGGCACCCTGAGCCCCCAGCAGCAGCAAGAGCTGCAAGCGCTCTATGAGCGAACTAACCCGCGCCACTTGCGCGAGGAGATCTATCGGCAGTTAACCCATCTGTGGGAGCAGGGCCTCCCACAGGCGCAGAGTGCGGCTTAAGCCAGAGAAAGGAGGACGGCGGCGCGCAAAATCGGGCAGCGGCGAGGGGGCGAGGCAGCCCTGCTCGCGAGCAGGGCTGCCTCGCCCCCTCGCCGCTGGGTAACATTTTCAAATGAGTGAACCATCATCCTTCGGTAACATTTTTATTTGAGTTGACACGAGGAAAGGGGGCAAAAGCAGGGCTTCTTGTCTCCTGCCCGAAGCCAAGGAGCCCTGCTTCAAACTTTGAGTCGATAAACAAACTGGCTTTTGTTGTCAGCGACCGCTGGCGCTGCGAGCCTGAGCGCGGCGTACCAGGGCATCGGCTGTAACGGCGAGTAGGAGGACTATGCCTTCGACCATCTCTGATATATCGGTACCCTGGTTGAGCAAAGCGAGGCCATTGGTCAGGCTGGCAATGATAAGCACGCCAAGCACAATGGCCCAGGCGGAGCCGCGACCACCGAAGAGGCTCACGCCTCCAATAACAGCAGCGGCGATGGCGTTCAGCAGCAACGTTGGATCAATCTGACTTGCCACGGCATTCGCATGTGAGGCAGCCACAATACCACCGATAGCGGCAAGCAGCGAGCACAGGGTAAAGGCCGCGATACGTATAGCCACGACGTTGATGCCCGCGCGGCGGGCAGCCTCAGCATTGCCACCAACAGCATAAATATGACGCCCGAACGCCGTTTTTGTGAGAATGAGCCAGAAGAGGATGATCAGCCCGAAAAGCAGTGCAGTCGGGTAGGGTACACCCTGGAAGCTTTCAAAAACCACGACAGCGCCTATGCCGAGAACGGCCACAGCCACAATTTGCACAATGAGCATCGTAGTCGACGTTGTGCGCAACCCCATCCTCCTCCGCCGTGTGTAGCTATAGAGAAGACCGGCGGCATAGAGGATAATGGCCAGCACGGGCAGGCCGATACCGAGGCTATCCGGCAAAAAGCTCAGCGCGCTACCTGCGATAGCGACAATGAAGCTATTGTTGATAATAAGCGTTGCCTGCCCCGCCAGGAGATGGAGCAGCAGACCGGCATAGCCAATAGAGCCGGCCAGCGTCACAATGAACGAGGGGACGCGCAGCACCGCTACAAAGAATCCATTGATAAAGCCGATAAGGGCACCTGACAGCAGGGCAACAGAGATGGCTACCCAGGTAGGGGCGCCCATGCGCTCTGAAAGCACCGCCATAATGACGGCACACAGCACACTGACGGATGCAACTGAAAGATCAATCTCCCCGAGCAACAGAACCATGATGCTTCCCAGCCCCAGAATGCCAATCGTGCTAATCTGCGCACCCAACAGGTTTGAGAGGTTCTCTGGACTCAGGAAAATGCCGCTGGTGGTAATCGTAAAATAGAGGACGACGATAATTAACGTCAGCAAGACGGGAATAAAGCCGAGATCGCTGCGCAGCAACTGTCCCAACGAGCGGCGCCGCATATACGATGGAACTTCCACAGCAGCCGTCGAGAACTCTTTTGTCGCGGTCGGAGACGCTGGCGTCGTTACCTGCTGATACGGATCATCCACCCTTTTCTCCTGCGTTTGGCTCGCAGGAGAAAGAGAGCCTTCAGACGGTTCCGGGGTCTGATTTTTCTCGATAAGATCGCCCATAACTTATCTCCCTCCTGTTGAACTGTGGCCGTTGCCTTCCAGCAGTTCGCCGAATTCTGCGCCTGTAATGGCAGCAACGACGCGTTCAGATGTTGTCGTCTTGACATCAAAGGTCGCAACACGCCTGCCAAGACGCAAGACGACGACACGGTCCGCGACCTCGAAGACATCAGCCAGGTTATGGGAAATGACTACGACGCCAAGCCCCTGTTCACGCAGGCGGAGAATCAGATTGAGCACCTGGCGCGTCTGGGCTACACCGAGGGCAGCCGTCGGCTCGTCCAGCAGCACCACTTTCGCCTGACGCAGGATGCTTTTGGCAACAGCGATAGACTGGCGCTGCCCGCCGGAAAGAGCAGCAACGAGAGCGCGCACCGAGGGAATTTTCACATCGAGCGTGCGCAGAACCTCAATTGTGCGCCTCTCCATCTCGATTTCAGCCAGCCCTCTCCATGACGTCAATTCTTCGTGGCCTAGAAAGAGATTGGAGACCACATCCAGGTTATCGCAGAGTGCGAGATCCTGGTAGACGGTCTCAATCCCCAGGCGGCTGGCCATCTGCGGGCTGGTGATCTTGACGGGCTGCCCATCTACAAAGATTTCACCGCTATCGGCAGGCCCGACGCCTGCTATCGCTTTGACAAGGGTTGATTTGCCCGCGCCGTTATCACCTACCAGCGCGACAACTTCACCGGCATACACCTCGAAGTCGACGTCGCTGAGAGCGCGTACCGCACCGAAGCTTTTGCTGACATTGCGCATCTGTAGGATTGGTATTCCCCTAAGAGCAGGCGCGGATGTATCGCCAGATGAAGAGATAATACTATCGGCCATGTAGCCCTCCTGAAAATGAGTTAACAAGCCGGTTCCACTATGCCCTTATACAAGGTCAAGATATACAAAGTATAGCACATTCTTCGCAAGAGCATAGACTGCCTGACTATAGAAGATAAGCTACTCTCAAAGATGTACTCAGGCATGAAACAAGCGAAAAGGGCCGCAACACTGTGGACACCCATGATACGGTCTTTGCAGGCCGCATCATGGGCAAGTCTTTCTCTACTCCTGCCATCTCAGACCAGAATAGAGGAAAAGGGATTAGCTACAGATGCCGTTCGTGTTCGTCCCGGCGGGCAGGCCAGAGCAGAGCTGAGCCGTGGTCACGAAGCCATCAGCTAACACAGTCGAAGCGATATTTGTCTTGTCAACGGCTACTGGTGTCTCCAGCACTGACGGAATGTTCGCGCCACCGGTCTGCGGAATAGTCGTCTGACCATTGACGATCGACGAGGTGGACGTTCCCTGGCTGATGGCCGCAACGAGCTGGGCAGTCGCAGTAGCTTCTTTGGTGATAGCCTTGTAGACGGTCATGGACTGGTTGCCTTCCAGAATCTCCTGCAGTCCGGCAACCGTGGCATCCTGGCCAGTCACAAGAACTTTTCCATTAAGATGCACCGCCGACAGCGCGGCGATTACGGTACCCGCCATACCATCATTGGCGACATAGGCGATCTGGATGTTGTTCTGATTTGCAGACAGAGCAGCCTCCATCTCAGTCTGAGCGGTCGGGTTGTCCCAGTTGGGTGTGTACTTCTCATAGACGAGCTTGAGCGCTCCACTGTTGATCAGCGGATCCAGAGCCTCATGAGCGCCCTTCCTGAAGAGCAGCGCATTGTTATCGGTCTGCGCGCCGTCGATCATCACCAGGTTGTTATGGCCAGGGGAGACATAAGACTTGTAATGATCGGCGATGTACTGGCCCTGGAGTTCTCCCACCTTTACGTTGTCGAAGGAGACATAGTAGTTGAGGTCGTTGCTATAGATCAGGCGGTCGTAAGCAATGACGGGCACGCCCTTCGCTTTCGCCGCCGCCACGATGGCAGCGGAGGCAATGCTATCGGACGGAGCAACTACCAGGATGCAGTCTCCCTTTGTCAAATCTGCCTGCGCCTGTGTCTGCTGCGTAGCGGCGCTACCCTGTGCGTTGTTGTAGTCAACATGAGCGCCAGGAAGGTACTGGGGGATAAACTTCTCCAGGTCGGGCCTGTCGTAGCTATCCCAGCGTGCAGAGGTTGCCGTCTCCGGCAAGAGCACACCAACCTTCTTGCAGCCCTTCCCACCATTGGCATTGCCAGTCGTAGTGGTACCACTGCCACTGCCGGTGCTGCCATTGTTCGCGCTGCCACAGGCAGTCATAAACAGCGCGAACAGGAGAATGCCGATCATCACACTGAACGATCTGCGATGCCGGTCAAATAGATTTACCATATAACCTGTCCTTCCCTCTTTTGCCATCGTCGTGTTGGATACTGTTCCAATCACTACGACAGGCAAAAACTGCGTTCAAAACACGTACAATAGCGATTACATCCTGACCCCAAGAGGGTCTTCTGCGAGTTTCCGCGAGCAAAGCCTCCTTTCTTCAGTAGACACCGCCTTTCCTCTCAGACAGGCAGCATCCGCTAGCGAGCGACGGCTTGAATCTGGGCCGGAGCTTCCTCCGCCACGCTGGCAGCCTCCTCGCGAGCCACCAGAATGCGCTCCCAGGCCTTGAAAAACGGATAATAGATGAGAGCGGAAACAGCGAGATCGAAGAACTGAAGCAGGCTTCCACGGATGTCGCCGCCAGTTGCCACGAAGCCGCTGATTCCGACGGGAACGGTAAAGGGCTGCATCACCACCGGTACATGCACCAACCCGCTGGCAAAGCAGATATAGTTGATAGTGACGATAGTCACAGGAGCCATCACAAACGGGATCATCATGATGGGGTTGAGCACCATCGGCACCCCGAACGTCACCGGTTCGTTGATGTTAAAGATGGCAGGCCCCAGCGCGACCTTGCCTACCGTGCGCAACTGTGCCGAGCGCGAACGCAGCATGTAGATGACCAGCGGCCACGTCGCGCCAGAGCCGCCGAGGTGCGCGAAAATGTGGAAGAACGGCTCAGTGACGATACCGGTAGCATGCGGATTACCAACATTGCTCGCCAGCGTCGTGAGCCAGAAAGGGAGGGCCATGGCCGTTACGACGTTCATGCCATGGATGCCGACCGACCAGAGCAGCATCATCAGAATAATTTCCAGCAGCGCGGCGGGATAGCTGTTCTGCACGGCCACCAGCGGCTTGAACACCTGCATAAATAGGAACGGGATCGTCATCTGCTGTACGACCTTCCCATCGACGTAGGTAAACGAACTGACGAACCACTCGACACCCCAGACCAGCGTGATGAGCAGCAGAGTTGGCACCAGGGCCTCGAAGGCGCGGGTGACGTTGCGCGGCACGGTTCTGGGCAGGCGAATGGTAAAGCGCGAGCCACGGAACCAGCGCATAACCTCGGTGGTCAAAATACCGATCAGGATGGCAACGAGCAGCCCCTGTCCGCCAAGATAGGGCAGGATAGTGCCGAGTTGCAGTGTGTTCAAGTCGCGCACAGGCATAGCGGCTATAAGGAAGAGCACCATAGCCAGAATGCCCGGTTGCACCGGCTCCGTGCGCTGATATTGTGCCAGGCTATAGGCAACGCCGAAGGCGAGAAAAACCGCCATCAGCCCGAAGGAAAGTTCATAGGGTACCAGGATAGCTGTCTGGTAGGGGGCAAGCAGCGTCGCCAGGGCAGGAAGGGGGGGATTCGCCAGGATGAGAAAGACACTCCCGGCAATAATCAACGGCAGCGTGAAAATAATGAAGGCGTCGCGAATGGCCTGCAAATAGACGCTGCTCGCCAGCGCGCCCAGTGGCGGCACGAGATAGCGCTCAAACCAGTCGCTGCTGCGCTCAACAATATTCGTCACAGCTTCGTCCTCCCTTCATGCGCACTTGCCAGCAGGCGCAGTACCTGTTCCAGTACCGCTTCGCCGTTCATCGTAGCGTAGTGAAAAGGCTCTATTAACGCTACAGGCTTGCCCGTCGCCATTGCCAGTTTCTCGATACTCTTTCTGAGATGCCGAATCTGTGGCGCGATCAGCACCACATCACACTCTTCGACGCGCCCTGCGTACTCACCCGCGCTCAAGGCCTCGACGGATAGCTCATACCCACGCTTCTGCGCGGCTTCGAGCATGCTATCTACCAGCAGGCTGGTAGACATTCCCCAGCTACACACAATCAAAACTCGAATCATGAGCACCCCCGGCGGTTCCAACCGCCCCCCTTCGCTGCCTGGAGTATCAGCACACTTCTGTGCAATTATGTCATCCAACCTCTCCACACTGCTATACGTAGCAACAATCATGCCATAATCTGTGCTACACGGATAGCACAGATTTATCCAACGGGGTGATCAATGAAAATATCAACCTGGCGCAGAATGCCGACAATGTTGTATGCCTCTTCATCGGGCAGCGGGCGGGCAACCTGCGAACTGAGTATCTGCAAAGCGCGGCGGCAGATGCGCAGTTCGCGAGGATACTGCTCTTCGACCAGTTCCCGCACGCTATCGCTCACATACATGCCCTTCTGCAAGCCGCGTTCCAGGATGATGGCCAGGTGCAGCATGAGACCGGCCAGCACCTCCATATCAAACGTCTCACCAACCTCCGCCTCGATCAGTTCGATCATGCGGTCGATCAATGGCATGGCCAGCAGCGGATTGAGGAACATCAGGCTCTGGCTCAGCGTGGCGGTGATCTCGCGCACAAGGTCCCCACGGCGCGTAAATATAGGAGCGGACGCCGGTTCGGCAAGAAAAACAGCCGCCGATGTACCATCAGAGCTTGCGGCGCACGGCGAAGATGAGGAAGAGAACACCCCTCCATCCTCGCCGGGAGATGGCACAAGCAGAGCAGGGTCGATAAGCGTTTCGCCGAGCAGCGTGCGCAGGCGCGCAATGCCGTCACCGAAGAGAAAGTCGGTGAGCGCGATGTAGGGGTAGCGGTCAAGATGTGGATTGATGGTACCGACCACGGCCACCACGTGCCGGTTGCCGACAAGCCGTCGCACATCGGCCTCAGTCTTACCGGAGAGGCTGATATCCATGCAGACAATCTCCACTCCCTGCTGGCGCAGGTCGGGGAGATGCCCCTCGATCAACTCCGCGATCTTGGCCGCGCTGCCAAAACCGGTCAGGCAGACGGAAAGAATGACTCGTGGTACAGGCATAGCCGAGCCGTCGTGCTTCTCATCGGTCACGCCTGCGCCCGGCTGCATCTCAACAATGTCGCGCCTGGCTTCTTGCTTGCCATTTCCCCATCCATGATTGTTTCCTGATAATAAGGAAGGAGAAAGGCTGGCCGCCAGTTGATCGAGCGTCATATTGCGCGAACGCTGCGCTCTGCGCACGGCCTCCACGATCAGAGGCGCGGAGACACCGGCCACGGCCCGCACCTGCACACCCGTCTGGCGCGTCACCAGCTCTCCGAGAGAGAGCAGCGAGGTAAAATCGACAAGCAGCAAGACGCCACTGCCCTGATCGGCGGCGCGCACCCAGTGCGCTACCTGCGCAACCAGTTCATCCGGTGATTGCTCCAGGCTCAGCTCGACCCAGCGCACAGAGGTCACGCCCACCAGCGTATTCACCAGTTCGGCCAGGCCAGCCGCAATATTGCGGCCATGCGCGGCCACCACAATGCCGACGGCTGATTGTTCCTCACTCAACAGCGCATCAGCGTTGGCAAGCAGGATCGCCAGCACATCCGTCTCGCTCTCCGGCAGGGAAACGCCCAGAGCTGAACGAAATTGCATCAAGGCCACCCGTGCCACCTCATATTCAATGGGATAGGTACGTCGGACAGATTCAATGACCGGGGGAACAATCTGCCGTTCGTCGGCGATGCGCTCCATCGTGCTGGTCAGGTGCATCGCCAGTACCAGCGCCAGCTTCTCCGGGAAAGCGCGCCCGAGCTGCTCCTCGGCATACTGCACAATATAGCGGCTGACAGAGGCGATGCGCTCATCCACCAGCGTTGTTAGCGTCTCGGGCCGCTGCTGGCTGACCTGGTCGGCATATTGCTGGAAATAGCGCTGGATATCCAGGTGCAGCAGGCGATTGATCTCCGTATCGGGCAAACCACCCTTGCGCAGCATATTCAGGTCGCTGCTAATGGTTTCATAGAGGTCCTGGGCGGACTCAGGCAGGCTATCAAGGCTGAGGCCGGTAGGTGTAAAGATGTGCGTGGCATTCAGCAGGTGCTGTACCGGCTCCAGGCGGCGGTGCAGTTCGGGAGTGCGCAGCAGCCCGCGCCGCACGTGATCGGGCAGGATATCCAGGTGCACCTGCAATTCAGAGAGATTGCCGGTGCGATATTCAAGGTAGGCGCGTGCGCAGGCAAGCTGGACATCGGTGCGCAACTGGCCGATATTGCCGGGGCACTCATAGAGCAGCAGTGCCCGCAAAGCCTGCGGCGCGACGTGGATATGCGCCCCGATGCTGCTGCACTCTGTCGTGAAGAAGGCGCGCAGCAACTCGTAGCGCTCCATCAGTGTGCGTTCGTGCAGCCCCGGCAGCGTGATTGTCATAGGAATGCGGCGGCGAAATGTGGGCAGCAGCGTCGCGTTCGGGTCCTCTGTCGTAGCGGCCAGCAGGAGCAGCGAGCAGTGGCGCTCTTTGACATCGCCCAGGCGGCGGAAACGCTCGCGGTCCATCAGGTAAAAGAGCATCTCCTGGCCCTCCGGCGGCAGGCGATGCACCTCGTCCAGGAAAAGGATGCCCCGGTGCGCCTGCTCGACCAGCCCCTCGCGGTCGCGGTCGGCTCCCGTGTAGGCTCCGCGCACCACGCCGAAGAGATGCGCCATGAGCAACTGCGGGTTGCCAGCGTAATCGGCACAGTTGAAGCTGATAAAGGGGGCGTCGGCGGGCAGCGCGTTCAGTTCGAGCGCGAAGGCGTGCATCAACCGGGCAAAGGTCGTTTTGCCGACGCCGCTGGGGCCGTAGAGCAGCGTGTGCAGGCCGCGCGGCGGGTAGAGCATGGCCGCTTTGGCCTGCTGAATGGCTACCTTCAATCCCTCGCCGCCGCCGATCAACGTCTCAAAACTGGTTACAACCGCGCCAACATGCATGGAAGCGGAGACTGCGGGCGGCTGACCCGGCTCATAGATAGCAAAGGGAGTTGGCAATTGCGGCTGCCCACCCTCCTGCTGCTCTGTCGTGTTCCCGTTGCCGTTCGCGCGCAACGGCCCTGTTCCTGTTCCCAGAGGAGATTTGACAACAAAGAGCACAGGTCGACCGGGAATACGTTCTACCCGACCTTCCTGCGCCAATATATTGAGATCACGACTGGCATTTGTGCGATCAACTTCCGCCAGCCTGGCAACTTCGTCCGCGCTGAAGCCAGCATGGCGCCGCAACACGCCATGTTGCGGCGGTCGCTGCTTCTGCAAAGCTTGCAGTGCCTCAAATACCCGCTCTTTACGGAGCAAGAGCTAACTCCTTCTGCCCACATGTTCCAGGGGTCAGACCTGCCAGTAACCACCAGAGTCACACGCTCATATATAAGGGACAAAGGGAGAAGAAGATCATCCGCCTTTGAAGACCTTTACCTACTCATCACTCATTATACTATTACGCTCGCCAGCACCGCAATTTCACATTCTCTCGCAGGGCAGAATCGGCTAAGACCTGTATTACTATGCTCCGTGGCTGCTTTGTGTCATCCGCCATGTTCCATACCTTAATAGCTTTCCCTGACATCTCCTTCTCTTCTTCATCCGCATTGGATACAAATTTATGAAAAAAACTCTATCTCAGGTACGCCAGAACAAGGCAAAGTAGCTACAAAGCTTAATAAAAGAGTTCACTATATATGGGTATTCATGCCCGCGTGCGGGCATGAATACCCATATATAGTGAACCTATCCCCACACCGATTTCGCGACACTTGCTACCAGTTCGAGCTTGCGGCGCTGGTCTTCCAGCGTGATGCGGTTGCCTTCCATCGTGGAAGCGAAGCCACACTGCGGACTGAGAGCAAGCCGTTCGAGCGGCACATATTTCGAGGCTTCCTCGATGCGCTGTCGCAACTCGTCGGGCGACTCCAGTTGTGGCTTCTTGGTCGTTACCAGGCCAAGCACCACCGTGCGGTCTTCCGGCACGTGCTTTAATGGGCTGAAGCCACCCGAACGCTGATCGTCGTATTCGAGCAGAAAGCGCCGGAAATGCGTCAGGTTGAAGATGCGAGAGATCGGCTCGTAGTCGCCAGCGGCATAGAATTTGCTCTGGTTGTTGCCGCGACAGATATGGATGCCAAAGGTGATGCCGGGATGTCCGTCGATGATGGCATTATCCATCTCGATGCAGAGGTCGATCAGCTTTTCGGGGTCGCTGCCGCGCTGGCGATAGCCTTCACGCATCTGGGGATCGAGTAGGGCCGCGTACTGCGGCGCGTCGATCTGGATATAGGTGCAGCCCAGCCGGATCAGTTCTTCCACTTCGCGGCGCGAAAAGTCCACGATGTCGGCCAGGTAGGCATCACGAGTCGCGTAGGCCCCTTTCGATTTCTCCGGGTCATAGTACGCGGCGGCCTGCTGCGCGCTGAGCATAGTCACTTTGCCAGGGTGCGACTTACGCGCTCGCAGGTACGTCCATTCTTCGCCGCACATACTGCGCTTCCATGCCAGTTTTTCCACCACCACCGGGCGGCGCAGCACCAGCTCCTCGCCGCTCTCGTCCCGGAACGGAATGGCCCAGCCGCCAAACTTGTCGAAGCCCTCCAGCGATTCGATGAGATGCCCGTAGAAAGCATAACGGCGCTGCTCCCCATCGGTGATCACATCGACCCCTGCGGCCTCTTGCGTAGCGACAGCCTCGTCTACCGCCCTATCCTCTATGGCCTTAAATTCCGCCTGGCTGATCTGACCAGTCTCCACTTGCTTTCGTGCCTCAGCAAGATACGTGGGCCGCAGCATACTGCCCACAACTTCGCTGCGAAACTCCATGTCTGTAACCCTCCTTAAAAATAGAGCATCAAAAATATCCCTGCTCCTTTTAGTAAGACACATCCTGAATAGTTAGACAAGTTCTCATATGAGAAAAAAGGCTACTCCGGTAAGTACATGAGCAATCATCAGGTGCACGCTGAAAAGAAATACGGCTATTCCCTGATGAAATAGGAGAAAAATGCCGTATATACTTTACATAGCAAAGAGTCCAGCCTTTTTTCCTTGAACTCATGTGACTGCTCTGCAGCGTAGGGAAGGAGTTTGACCGGTGCGAGCGCCTGCTACCATACTCAAAAGTGTCTCTGGGCTGCTTATCGTTGTAGGTTCGCTTATGCTGGGGGGATGTGGATCAGCAGGTATAGCAGCACAAACTGCACAGCCGACACAAAGCATGCAACTGCCAGCGGCGCGCTGGCAGGCTCTCGCTCCGCCGCGATCAGACCTTGCACTGCTCGGCTACGCTGTCTCTCCGGTTGACCCCACGACGATCTATGCTTGTACCAGCAATGGGAACTCGCAAAACCCGATCACCCTCTGGCGCACAGAGGACGCCGCCCAACACTGGTCAGCGCTCCACCTTCCCACAGCTTCCGGCACAGACTGTGAGATAGCGATAGCCCCCACACAGCCACAGCGCATTGCCGTTCTACTGACAAATCCTGATGCAAACACACGACCCTGTGATACCGGTGTCCTGTACCTCAGTAATGATGGGGGAAAGAGCTGGCAGTATGTTCCTTACACCTCCATCGCACCCGAAGGCGCGCAAACCGTCTTCTGCCAGATCACTGCGACCACCCATTACCTTTTCCTGACCTATTCCTTCAGTGGAGAGCAAAAGTCGCCGCAAACAAGCTTGTTGGAGCGTACTGATGACAACGGAGCCAGTTGGACACGTGTTGATACCGCCTTCGGTCCGAACGCCCTCTTCCTGCCCCCACAGGTTGGCGCTGACGACACGCTCGCGCTCACCGCGTGGCACTCACCATACACCGCAAAAGAGACGCCCGTTCTATGGATGACGCACGATGGCGGAAACACGTGGCAGCAGATGGGAGCGCTCCCCAATGGAGCGGATACGTACTTGTTCGCGCCACCCCCAACATCTGCTTCCTGGTCGACTGCGACAACATCCTTCTACGCTCTCGCTGGAGAACAAATCCCTTCCGATCTCTTCCGTTTACGCGTCTTCCAGCATGGGAATGGACAATACTGGACAGCCCTTCCCCCACTGCCAGCACCGGGAGTAAGCGCATCACAACCCGGACTCTTGCAAGCATTGACCGTCACAGTCGACGGGCGCCTGCTCGCCTTTGGTGTTGACCCGAAAAGGGGTCTACCAGGCTCGACCAGTACCAGTATACAACAGAAAATGCTAACCTTCTGGCTCTGGATATGGAACCCTTCCACCTCGCGCTGGCAGGTTCTTCCCACGCCCTTGAATCACCCAGCCGACGAAAGTTGCGCCCTGTGCTGGTTCGCGCAAGCCTCGACTTCCCGTGGCGCATCCTCCAGCACTTATCTCTATATCTTCCACTGGAACGACCCCGACAGCTTCTTCCGCATCCGCCTACCATCAATCTAATACATTGCATTCGCTCTATACCTGCAATCTAAAGTTTTCGCCGTGGCCGATCCTGCCCCATATTCGTCGGCGTAGAAGCCACAACCGATGAGATGAGCGGAGAGTCGCCGCTGCTAAACGCGCCCGGGACTTGAGGGCCACCGCGCCAACGGTATCGCTACGTGCGCTGGGGAGCAGTCTAATAAAGTTGGTAAGCAAACTGTATCACATGAAGTACTTGCTCTTGCCTTCAAATACACGCTCTGCTATACTGCTCGTGTCCTGGAGGTATCAGATTCTATCCGGTTTTGATCGATTACAACACAGATGGGAGATTACGCTTCAGATGAACGCTCAAGATGTGGTTAAGCAGGCTCAAGCAGCCGATTTGCGACTGGTTCGGTTCCTGTATTGCGATAATGGCGGCATTATTCGTGGCAAGACGACGCATGCCTCTAAGCTCGCCTCACGCATGCGTGAGGGTATCGGGCAGACGCTGGCGATGCAGGCTTTTACCGGGGTAGAGACGCTGGCAACGGTTGAAGGCATGGGACCGGTGGGAGAGTTCCGCCTCATCCCCGACCCGAACACTTTCGTTATTTTGCCCTACGCGCCCAACACCGGCACAATGCTGTGCGACATGATCTTGACCAACCACCAGCCCTGGGAGGCCGATCCGCGTTACTTCCTCAAACGCATGGTGGATCGACTGGCTCAAGAGGGCATGTTCGCCGAGGCCGCCGTCGAGCACGAGTTTTATCTGGCCCGCGAAGAGAACGGGCAGTTCGTGCCAGCCGATTCCAGCCTCTGCTACAGCAGCATCGGGCTGGATGAGCAGGCCGAGGTGATCGATGCCATCCTGGCCGCGCTGGAAACCGGGGGCATCTCCATTGAACTCTTCCACACCGAGCTTGGCCCTGCGCAACAGGAGCTTTCCATTCACCATGCTCCCGTCCTGCGCGCCGCCGATAACGTCTGCCTTGTGCGTGAGACGGTGCGCGGCGTAGCACGCGACTTCGACCTGCTGGCGACCTTCGCACCCAAACCCTTCCTCGATCAGGCTGGAAGCGGAGCGCATATCCATATGAGCCTGTGGGGAGCACAGAACAGCGAATTCGCTGGCAAGAACCTGTTCTACGATCCCAGCCAGCGCGGCGGCTTGAGCGAAACGGGCCAGTACTTCATCGGCGGCGTGATACGCCATATTCGCGCCCTCGTCGCCCTGACCTGTGGCAGCCCCAATTCATATCGCCGCCTGCTGCCACACTTCTGGAGTTCGGCGTACGGCGCATGGGGCTTCGATAACCGCGAGGGCGCGATTCGCGTCCCTTCGACCTTCTGGGGCCGTGAAGCCGATTCGATCAATCTTGAGTTGAAGTGCTCTGACCACAGCGGCAACCCCTATCTGGCTATGGGCGCGCTGCTGGCAGCAGGACTGGACGGCATCAAGAACAAGATCAATCCTGGCGAACCCGCCGAGATCGATCCGGGTAATTTCACCGACGAGGAGCGCGAGAAGCGCGGCATTCGCCGCCTGCCCACCACACTCGACGAGGCCCTCAATGAACTGGAACGCGACCGGGTGCTGCTGGAGGCGCTGGGGCCATTACTGGCCACCTCCTACATCGCGGTCAAACGCAACGAATCCGCGTTCTTCAAAGATAAGACGCCGGAAGAGGAGACCCGCCAGCACTTCTATAAGTACTAGCCAATTGCCTTCACATAGCAAATAGCAGAACGCTGGAATACACTATATTCCAGCGCCTTTGTTTTTTGCGGCGTAGTAATAGAGTGATGGACGATGAAAGCTCTATTAAAGGAGAGATCGTGTGCCTGCTCAAACACATGCTGTGTACCGTATAGAGGGTGGTTATCCGGTTATTGGCGAAATTCACTGCCTGGGCGCGAAAAACTTTGTGACGAAGGCGATGGTCGCCGCGCTGCTGGGCGATACCCCCACGACGTTGACAAACGTGCCGCCCATCGGTGACGTGGATATCACGGCGGATATGCTCACCTCCATTGGCGTCACCATCACCCGCTCAGATGACTTGATGGAACTGGACGCCTCCACCATCCGCTCGTCAGAGGTGGAAACTCCCGATTCGGGGAGCAATCGCATCCCCATTCTCTTGCTGAGCGCGCTCTTACAGCGTTTCGATACAGTTTCCGTGCCGGTGCTGGGTGGCTGCAAGATAGGGGAGCGCAGCATCGATTTTCACCTCGCCGCCATCGAACAATTTGGCGGCGTGGTGGAAGTGACAGATGAGGGCATCGTGGCTCGCCGCATTAAACCGTTCAAAGGCACCCATATCCAGCTTCCCTACCCAAGCGTGGGTGCCACCGAGACCTGCCTTTACCTGAGTGTCTTAGCCGAGGGGCGCACGGTTATTTCCAACGCGGCCATCGAGCCGGAAATCTCCGAACTCATCACCATGCTGCGCTCGATGGGGGCTATCATCTTCACCTCACCGGGGCGCGACATCCGCGTGGAAGGGGTAAAACGGCTGTCGGGAACGCGCATCGAGGTGCTGGGAGATCGTATTGAAGCAGCCTCCTGGGCCTCACTGGCCTGCGCCTCGCATGGCAACGTTACCGTCCACGGCATTCGCCCTGACATCCTCGGAAACTTCCTCTCCTACTTCCAGCAGGTGGGCGGCGGCATCGAACTGGTCGGCGCGGACAGCATCCGTTTTTTCCGCAAGGAGCCGCTGCGACCCGCCATTATCGAAACGGACGTCTACCCAGGCTTCTCCACGGACTGGCAGCAGCCCTTTGCCATCCTGTTGACACAGGCGCACGGCATATCCATTATCCACGAAACCGTCTTCGAGAATCGCTTCGGCTACCTGAAAGCGCTGGATAAGCTGGGAGCAAAGACTCAGTTGATGACGCATTGCCTGGGCAGCGTTCCCTGCCGCTACCGCGACGGCAACTACGAGCACAGCGCCATCATCACCGGCCCGACACCGCTCACCGCCGCCGACACCATCACTATCCCCGACCTGCGCGCCGGGCTGGCTTACGTCATTGCGGCAGCCATCGCTCGCGGCACCACCATCATCAACAACATCCACTTCCTCGAACGCGGCTATGGCAACATCGTCCCTCGCCTCGCCGCCATGAACCTGCGCATCGAACGCATCGCGGCAAGCGCATATTCGTAGGCGCCCAGATCGCGCGCAGCGCCGATTGATCAGCAAATGGCTGCCGGGGTCGATCAATCGGCGCCTGCGGGATTCGTTACCGGTTTTGGTTGGTAATATTCAGTATTGGCGCCTGATTAGTATTGAAAATCTGAAACAGGGGCGACCCTCGTAGCTATACCTCAGTCAAAGATAGCTACAAGGGCCCTCCCATAAATACAGGCATCACGATGGACAGGAGAAAGCGGCAAGAGGGCGTCTTTGACCTCAAGCACAGGCAATGTCCTGGCCGACGATCGGCCTGTTAAAGCCACTGATACAAAGAAGTGCCTGGCTACGCTCCGCTGCCAGCCGCACCAGGCGGCGTCGGGGTGTTAGAGGTGGCCTGAGAGACGGCCTGCTTCGTGGTCGAAGCAACATCCTGAGTCGTGTTCTTCACATTGGAGGCCGCCTGCTGCCCGATGTTCCCAAGCTGGCTGCCCGCGCTCTGCACCGTATTTGCCGCCTGCTGCGCAAGATTCTTCAAGTTATCAGCGGTCTGCGAGACACGGTTCGTCACCTGCCGGGTGTACTGGTTAAGCTGCTCATTCTCGGGAAGATTGGCGCGCAACTCCTCAAAACGCTGGGCCAGCAACTGGCGTAACTGCTCGCCC
Organism: Ktedonobacteraceae bacterium; assembly: GCA_035294125.1. Lineage (GTDB taxonomy): Bacteria > Chloroflexota > Ktedonobacteria > Ktedonobacterales > Ktedonobacteraceae > CADDYT01. The sequence goes on from DATGLM010000048.1 coordinate 345,755, forward strand.
CTCATCGGAGCTATCAGCAACCCGATACCAGCGCCGATAAGGACACCCTTCATAAAGCTATTCATCCTACACATCCTTTCCCGCTTTTGTCGCGTCTGTGTCGTGTATCACTAGAATATACCCGCTTAAACACTACCAGTATGCTTAGTTGTTAAAACCTTTTCTGGGTATTCCGAATACGTACACGCAGAACAGTAGCTAGAGGTTTCACAGCGTCCTTACGACTGGCCATAAAAAGTGCCTCGTTCCAGATGGAACGAGGCATGTAGTTCTGATCGCGCTTGCGGCCTCTCCCTCTCCTGTTTTACCACAAACACGTCTCCTGCTCTACAACCTCATCTTCACATTGAGAGGAGGGAAGAACGGTTACGTTCTCAACAAACACGGACTCGTATATTTCGAGCAGGGCCGTACTCACAACAGCCTCGATGGTCGCCTCGATAGCCTCAACATCATCCGGTGGGAACTCAGTGGACCTGTCTGGACAGTGGACACGCACGTTAATAATACTCATAGCCTTTTCCCTCTCCTTTATCGTTCTGCATCGAAAATCCTGCCTGCTCGCCAGTAGTAATATGATATTGCATCGATCCGCGGAAGCCTGTACAATAGCAGACAGGATTTCTAAGAAGCAGGCGTTCGCAATCTCAGCTTGATAACCAGTATGCCACAGGCGCCGTTGAAAGTGAACTGATCCAGTTATCACTTTGTTATCAAATCGAGGCATTGAAAGCGCCCGCTCCATATTCGCGTTTCCTATCTCGTGGAAAATGTGGAGGTGTGCAAGCAGACAATGGTGAAGAATAACAGCAGGCGTCCACGCTCCCCTCTACGCATGGCACGTGTTGAGCGGGGGTGGTCACAGCAAGAGGTGGCCGATAAACTCGGCACGACAAAAGTCGTTGTCAGCCGCTGGGAAAGCGGGGAACACCTCCCTACACCTTACTATCGCCAGCAACTCTCTGAACTTTATGGTAAAACGCCCGCCGAACTGGGTCTGCTGCCAGCACCGATCCCACCGCCACACGGGGCATGGAACATCCCCATCGCGCACACTCCCCACTTCACAGGCCGCGACGACCTGCTCGACAGGCTCCACGAACGACTCTCTAAGGCAAAAACTGCCGCTCTGACGCAGCCACAAGCCCTCTTCGGCCTCGGTGGCATCGGTAAGACACGCACGGCGGGCGAATACGCCTATCGCCACGGCAACGACTACTCCCACGTCTTCTGGCTGAGCGCCGCCAGTCGTGACAGCCTGCTGGCCGACTTCATCGCGCTGGCCCAACGTCTCGACCTGGCGGAGCAGGCCGAACCAGATCAAACGCGCATCATCGCAGCGGTGCAGCGCTGGCTAACAGAGCACGAAGGCTGGCTCCTCATCATGGACAACGCCGACGACCTCCCTCTGGCCCTGGAGTTCCTGCCCGGACAGCACAAAGGGCACGTCCTCTTCACCACCCGCCACGCGGAAAGCGGCATAGTCGCCAGCGTTGAGGTGGAGAAACTGAGTCAGCGCGAAAGCACGCTGCTGCTGCTGCGCTGGAGCAACCTCCTCGACGACGACAGCCAGCTCGGCTCCGTGCCAGCAGCGGAGCGCGCCGCCGCCGAACGCCTTGCGCGTGAGATGGATGGCCTGCCCCTCGCCATCGTCCAGGCCGGGGCCTTCGTGCAGGAGACAGGCTGCACACTCTCAACGTATCTCAACCTCTACACCACGCACCGCCAAAAACTACTCGCGCGTAAGAGCCGCCGCCACGCCGACCATCCTGAAACCGTCACCACCACCTGGTCGCTCTCATTCCAGCAAATCGAGGAGCAGAGTCCCGCCGCCGCCGACCTGCTACGCCTACTCGCATTTCTCTCCCCTGACGCCATCCCCGAAGAACTCCTCATACGAGGTGCCCCCGAAGCAGGCACAACCCTTGCCCCCATCCTCTCCGACGAGCTCCTGTTCAACGAAACCCTCGGCGTTCTCTTCAGATACTCGCTCATCCAGCGCAACGCCAACACCATCAGCATACACCGCCTCGTCCAGACCATCCTTAAAGAGAGCATGGACCCACAAATCCAACGCACCTGGGCCGAACGCACCATCCGCACCGTCAACGCCGCCTTCTCCGACACCAAAGCCAGCGGCACAGACGCTCACTATCAATCCTACCTGCCCCACATCCAGGAATGTGCCACCCTTATCGAACACTACCACCTCTACTCCTCCGAATCCGCCCGCCTCCTCTTCCAGGCCGGATTATTTCTGTTTTTCCATGGCTTCCACTCCCAGTCCCAATTACTGCACCAACAAGCCTTAACTATTCGTAAGCAGCTATTTGGGTCTGATGACCCCTCTGTCGCTGATAGCCTCAATTCCCTGGCTATCCTCGCCCGTAATCAGGGCAACAATGAGCAGGCAGAAGGGTTACACCAACAAGCACTGTCCATTCGACAGAAGGCACTCGGCCTTTACCACCTCACAACAGCAGAAAGCCTCAATAACCTTGGTGTACTCTATCGCAATCAAAGAAAATATGAGCAGGCAGAACCTCTGCTGCAACAGGCACTCAGCATCTGGGAGCAATTACTCGGCTCCGAACACCTCGACACCTTACATTCTGTCCTCAACCTGGCGAAGCTCTACCTGGAACAACACAATTATGGGCAGGCCGGGCAACTTTTGAATCAGGCACTGGCAACCGGTGAACAAGTTCTAGCACCAGGACACCCTCTCATTGCCCACAACCTCAATCTGCTGGCAAGGCTCTTCTATGAACAGGGAAACTATGAACAGGCCGAGACCCTCTGGAAACAATCACTTGCCATTATGGAACAAACACTTGGGCCTGAGCACCCAGCAATTCCTGAACTTCTCAATGCTCTCGCAGGACTCTACGCTGCTCAGGGTCACTTTACAGAGGCACAAACCCTTTGCGAGAGGGCAATCAGCATCAGTGAGAAGAGACTGGGGGCCGAGCATCCTGAGACGATTGCCTATCGTGATAATCTGACCAGAATTTTGAGTAAAAAGACAAATGAATGAACATGAGTTCGAGGAACATATAGTGGTTATTTGCAGTTTGCGTTAGCAAAAGAGAAAACAGGAGAGTAGTATTCTCCTGCTTCCTCAGCATTCTGAGACGATCAATGCCCGCTATTTGATCTAGCAGTCAATTGTCCCTCCTGTGGGACATGGTCCCATAGGAATGAAGGCAACTGATTGAGCCGTGACATGCTGGCTGGAAGCCACGGTTGTCAGCGAGCCTGCTCCCAGGCCCAGGAAGGTAAAGCCGCTCAGCGAGACCAGCAGTGTGACGAGCGTAAGGTAATAACGGATTTTGCGCATGGGTGTTCTCCTTGTTCTCCTTGTGTTTTCTCTTTCCCCTGCCCTCGCAGAGGCTGTTCACAGTCGGGGTACACCCTGTTCTGTGTACATGAGTAAGTATAAATAGAATAGAAGGACAGAAAAACACCATTTAAGCAATATATAGTGGTCTAATAATGGACAATCTGAGGACATTATGAGGACAGGCGCATGGCATTTGTTTGTCCTGTCACCCCGCTGCCAGGTTGGGTGAATGAACAGAGGATATGTGCTTCCGGGGGTGGAGGCTATATGAAGGTCTGACGGTAAGAAGTTGTCCGAGTGTGTCATTGTGAGGATCAGCACGTGTGATTGACACAACACCGCTTATATGCTACTCTTTGGCTGAGATAAGCACATTGACATTGTCAGATGAGCCTGGTTCCGGTCCCTTTTCATTCCTACCTCCAAACATAGTTAAGGGGGATATGTTTTATTGCTCGGCCTGCAGCCAGTGCCGGTACCGGCACTGGCTGGTAGAAGGTCCATTTTACGACAAGGAGGAACTTCTCTCATGGCACGTACTCCTCTTATGCAAGCCCTGCAGCGCCTGGCAAGCGATCATGCCGAGGCCGATGCGCGTGGCATCTCCGTCGAAGAGGTGAGACGCGAGCACCAGTTGCGCCTGAGTCGGCGTGACCTGCTCAAAGGCGCGGGGGCGGTAGCGGCTGGCCTTGCTGTAAGCAGCCCATTTGCTCTTGCCGGACACCTTAAGAATGCTGATGCAGCAAGCGCACCCCGCATCGGCATTGTCGGCGCGGGAATTGCCGGTCTCAACGCGGCCCTCACGCTACAGGACGCAGGCTATGCGTCAACCGTCTTTGAAGCCTCGTCCCGTATCGGCGGTCGTATGCACTCCAACACGACCACCTGGGCCAACGGGCAGACCAGCGAATGGTGCGGTGAATTGATCGACTCGGACCACAAAACTATCCTGGGACTGGCAAAACGCTTCGGGTTGCCGGTTGTTGACCTGATTGCCGCGCAGCCCAAAGGCTCGCAGGATACCTATTTCTTTTTTGGCAAATACTATCTGCAAAAGGATGCCGACCAGGACTTCTTGCAGATCTACCCAACGCTCAAACAGCAGCTCAAGCTGGCCCCTTTCCCAACGATCTACAACCACTACACAGACTTTGGCTATCAGCTTGACCACACCAGCCTCTATGACTGGATTGAGAAATACGTGCCTGGCGGCCATAGCTCCAACATGGGACAGTTACTCGACGTGGCCTATAATGAGGAATACGGACGCGATACGCCTGAACAGAGTTCGCTCAACCTGCTCTACCTGCTCGCCTACCAGCCAACGCCCAAACACTTCAGCATCTACGGCACCTCCGACGAACGGTACCACATCGCAGGCGGCAACCAGCAAATCCCCGAAGCCATCGCCAACACGCTGCCAGCCGGGTCGGTCAAACTCAACTGGAAAATGACCGCCATCGTGACCAACAGCGATAAAACCGTCACCTTGACCTTCTCCACACCGGGCGGAACGCGGCAGCAGACCTTCGATTACGTCATCCTGGCAATTCCTTTCAGCGTCCTGCGCACACTGGATTACAGCAAGGCCGGGTTCAACAACTTGAAAAAGACGGCCATCACGCAGCTCGGCTACGGCACCAACTCGAAATTGCAGTTGCAGTTCGATTCCCGCTACTGGAATGGCAAAGGCGCATGGCCGGGCATCAGCGACGGCAACATCTACACCGATGTTGGCTTCCAGAACACCTGGGATGTCACTCGCGCCCAACCCGGACAGACCGGCATTATTGTAGACTTCACCGGCGGTACAATCGGGGCATCCTTCAAGCCAAATGGGCCATACACGGCCACTCCCGACCCGAAAGTTGAGCATTACGCCAATGCTTTCGTCAAACAACTGGAGGAGGTCTGGCCGGGGGCGACGCAGCACTATACCGGCACCGCAACCCTGAGCTACCCCACCGGCGATCCCAACCTGCTCGGCAGCTACTCCTGCTGGCTCGTCGGGCAATATACCCTCTTCAGCGGCTACGAGCGCGTCCAGCAGGGACATACCCATTTCGCAGGCGAGCACTGTTCCATTAGCTTCCAGGGCTTCATGGAGGGCGGTGCTCAGACGGGCGCACGGGCAGCAAACGAGATTCTGAAGGTTTTATAGCAGAGTTATAATGCGATCAGCATCTCGGCGTAGCGGGCGAAGGCGGCGTAGGGGCCGATGAAGGGAATCTCTCCGGCGAGTTCTTGCAGGCGCGGGCGCGGGAAGCCATACTGGGCCAGGCTTGCCAGCCATTGCCGCGCCTTCTGCACCCGCGCTCGCTCGTCCGCCGTCAGTGGCTGGTTGGGGCGACCGCGCCCGTAGTTGTAGCGGCGCAGCAGGTCGGGGTCGCGCAGGTAGGCGTGGAGCAAGGGGATGATGACGCGCTGCAAGGCCTGTTCGCCCACACGCTGCCGCAGGTAAGCCGCCAGCAGAACTTCGTCCGGCTCGACGCAGGTACTCATCTGGAACAATAACTTTGCCCGTTCCTCTAACGCCGAGCGTTCTGGATGCAGCAATGCTCCCTGCTCACCCAGCCGCACATCCGACAGGCGACCGCGCAGCACCGCTCCATAGCCCAGCCGACCAACCCAGCCTTCCAGCGATGGAGCGGGTGCGTTGCCGCTCTGCCACCTCTGCACCATCTCGCGGCTCACAGGCCAGCGCAGCCAGATCGCGGGCGGTTTAATCAGAGGGTCGAGAAACAGCACCTCACGCGCCTCGGCCAGAATAGCCTCGATAAACGCCTCCTGCTTCTCGCGCCGGTTATTGCCAATAATCCAGATGTCCACAATACCAGCATTGCGATACGCCTGGTGCCGGTGCCGCCACTCCTCCACATCCAACAGGGCGCACTGGAACTCGACCGCCCAGCGCCTGCCATCCTTATGAGCAACATAGATATCGGCAATGCGGTTCGGCTCCGGCAGCCGCTCCTCCAGCGCGATCATCGCATCTGGAAATTGCTCGCGCAGCCAGCTCGCAATGACCACCTTCCCCCGCACATGCCGCACCGACTCCGCCTCGGTACTCCACGCGCACTCACCCTTCTGATGGGCAAAATGCAACTGCGTTCGCTTCTCTGCCCCACCGCGCAGGTGGACGACACCGCGACAATTCGGACAATACAACTGCCGTTCCCGCGACCACTGTTGCAACTGCTCCAACGGCGTCTCTTCAGCTACTACCGGCTGGCCCTCAGGCCCATACGCAACCAGCACGAAACACCTCTGCACAACTTGATGAACATTTGTACAAAGTATAGCGCATCTGATGGGAGATTTCCAGCCCTCACCAGCATATGCTTAGAGCATAGCCCCTCACTTCCCTATGCTATCAGCATAGTTTTTCCCTTCCTGTTTTTGCTCCTATCGTCGTCAGCAGAAGGACGGGGGCACCGCTAAATTGACCACCCACGTTGCCTCTGCTGGCACGGAACTCCTCGATGACCAGGCGATCCCAAGTCGTTCAAGTCTGGTATCTCAGGCATGAAATCCTCTTTGTGACAGTATTGCATACGTTTCCTGGGCCTCCCTCATGCAAAACGGTCAACGATATGTGGACCACGCTTCGTTCGTGAAGTAGTACTCCTGGTCGAGATCGGCCAGAAGACCGGGTTGCGCAGGATGCCATCGACTGTTCCCCAGATTATCCGCTTGCGGTCGGCCTGGAAACCGGGTTACAATAAAACAACATCCGCACCGTCATATCGAAATATCTGGAGAGTGCATGCCAATTGAAGGAGTTTCTCATGCTTGATTTAACGAGTATCGCAGTAGTCGATAACCATTGTCATCCTGTCTTGCTGAACCAGCACATGGACGCCGTGCAGTTTCGCGGCTATTTCAGTGAGGCCAGCCATCCCAGCTTCGCGGAGCAGCATGTTGCCAACACGGTTTATTATCTCTGGATGCTGCGCCAGATGGCAGTGTTCTACGGTTGCCAGCCCATCGAGGAAGATATTTTGTTCGCCCGCAACCAGCTCGATAGCGACAGTCTGGTCGAACGCCTGCTACGAACTGCCAACATCGACACACTCATCTTCGACCCCGCCTATCCCCTGCTGGACGAGTGCTACTCGCCTGAGCAGTTGGGGCAGCTTGGGCATTGCCGCGCCGCCAAAATGCTGCGCCTGGAAACGCTGATGCAGCGCCTCATCCTCAACTACGCCGACTTCGATGAGATGGTTGAGCACTACTCGCTGGAACTGACCAATGTGCGCGAGCGCGGCTACTGTGCCTTCAAAAGCATCGTCGCCTACCGCACGGGCCTCGACATCGCCGAATGGAGTAAGGACGAGGCGGTTGCCTCATTCAGCGCAGCCAGCGCCGAGGCGAAGGGGCAGGGCTGGCTGCGCATCGCCCACAAGCCGCTCATCGACTACCTCCTGCACATCGCCTTCCAGCATGCTGTCGAACAAAAACTTCCCATCCAGTTCCACACCGGCTATGGGGACACTGATACCGACATGCGCCTGGGCAACCCTCTGCACCTGCGCTCAATCCTGGAACGCAGCGACTACCGGCCCATGTCCGTCGTCCTTCTCCACGAAAGCTATCCCTACACGCAGCTAGCGGCCTACCTCGCAGCCGTCTACCCCAACGCTTACCTCGACCTCTCCTACACCATTCCTTTTGTAGACCGGCTTGAAATGCTTGCCTTCACGCGCCAGGCCCTCAGTGTCGCCCCCGCCACCAAACTCATGTACAGCACCGACGGTGTCAACGTCCCAGAAATGCACTGGGCCGGGGCCTTACGCGGGCGCAGCATCATCGCTCAGGTGCTCCAGGAGATGATTGACGCCGACGAACTCGACGAGGGACAGGCCTACCAGTTCGCCCTGCAAGTCCTGCATGACACGGCGTATACTGTGTACAGGCTGTAGGGCACCTCGGGACGATTGGTTTCAAGCCTCTGCTCATGGATAGCCAGTGCTCGCTTTAAGAGCAGTATTCAATACGGGGTATACTGTGTACAAGGCTATAGCGCCAACGAAGAGACTCTTTCGCACGTGCTATGCCGCTAGCCTTCAGTCTAAGACAGTCTAGCATAGGAGAGACATGGATGACAGACACCTCAAGCGTGCATACATCATCAGGGAATCGCCACCCATCGGGTTCAGCATGTTTTCGTATTGGCGTTGCCGCGCTCATCTTTCACGAAGGGAAGGTGCTGCTGGCACACAGGCGCGACATCGACTGGTGGAATCTGCCCGGTGGCGGTATGGAGGAGGGCGAGACCGTCGATGAGGCGCTACGCCGCGAGGTGCTTGAGGAAACCGGGCTTGAGGTCGAGGTCGGGCAACTGGTGGGCGTCTATTCCAAACCGCTCAAGCAGGAGGTAGTGCTAGCCTTCCGCTGCCATATCCTGAACGGCAACCCCCACGAGACGGAGGAGACTCGTGAGTGCCGCTACTTCGCGCCCGACGCCCTGCCCCCCAATATGCTGCCCAAACACCGCCAGCGCGTGGAAGACGCCTTGCTCAACCAGCAAAGCGCCATCATACGCGCCCAGCGTAGCAGTACCGAGGAAGATCAAAACTTGCCGGGAGAAAATTAAGTCACCAATGAGCGCAATCCCTTAGCGCGTCCTGCATCGCCTGCTCGACCTCATGCACGGTACGATCATGCAGTTGAGCAGCCCATGCTTCATCCCAGGCACCGACATTTTCAAGGAGGTGCTGGCCGCAAGTCAGGGGATCAGTCTCGTTTGTTTCAGACGATGAGCTGTCGTCTGCTGATGTGCCTGTTGAGGGACGGGTGAGGCATATTTCCAGAAGGATGGGACCGTGACCGGCGCGGGCGTCCTGGATGGCAGCTTGCATAGTGGTGTAGACGGTAGCGATATTGGAGCCGCCGAGGGTGATGTGCTTCAGACCGGCAGGCAAGGGAAGGTTTTGCAGACAGGATGTGGGGCCGGAATTTGCCTGAGGTGCCCAGTCAGTTGAGTCGATGCGGGAGCAATCCTGTTCACAGATGAAGATGGCGGGCAGCTGGTGCTCGGCAGCGAAGGTGATGCCTTCGAGGAAGTCAGGCTCGGCTGTCGCGCCATCGCCGCAATAGGCAACGGTAACGGCATTGGCTTTGCGCAGTTTGCAGGCAAAAGCGATGCCAGCCGCATGCAGAATCTGCACGGCAACCGGCGCGGGACCGGTAATGATGTTATGCTTGTGATATCCCCAGTGGAGCATGGCCCCGGGGTATCGACTGCCAACATGAGACACATCGTCGCCACCGTGCATCTGACGCGCACAGGCTTGCAGATAGGTGCGAAACACTTCATAGGCGCTCATGCCGATGGTCAAGACAACGCCGAGATCACGGTAGTAAGGCAGAGTGAAGTCGGTGCCCACCTCGATGCACATGGCGCTTCCCACCTGGGCTGCTTCATGGCCGCGACAGCTCGCAACGTAGCCGATCATCCCCTGACGGTACAGTTGCCCGGCGTATTCATCAACCACCCGCGTAAAAAGCATGCGCGCATACAGGTCGCGCAGGAGAGAGGCTGATATAGTACTGTCTTTTCTACTGCTCACAAAAATCCTGGATTCCCTTGTATTTTACCATCATCGTCAACGCTGCATATTATACGTTGCAATGGGAGTGAGAAGCAATAACCATTTAGGGGGATGTACCCGCTCGTAGAAAAGAGAGAAACTTGATGGCACCAGGCGCGCCTGCGAATTTTATCATCTATCTAACAGAGACAGAAAGAAGTGCGTAAGACTCCCCATGCAAAGCGTGCTTTCTTCTCAAACACCTGATACAACGACAATGGCTTCTCGCTAATGGGGGAAGCAGGGCCTTAAGAAGAGAGAACAACACAACGGAGAATAACCTGCTCGTAATACATTGCTTTTCGTCGCAACGGATTTTATAATGGGCTTAAGAATGGATGATTCGTATTCTAGCCTGGAACGTCAGCGTAGACTTACGGAGGCAGCAAAAGTATGACAGTAGATATTCAAGCAACGGCAGCTTACACTCCAGCACAGCCGCTGGATATTCTTGCGCTCCACCGCACGATGGTGATGGCGCGCAGTATGAACGAGTTACTGAAAAATCGGAAGACACAGGGCAAATTTGCTTTTTATATCGGCTGCGGCGGGCATGAAAGTATGGCAGCGGTGGTCGCGGCGTTGAGCGAGGATGACTGGCTCTCCCTCTATTATCGCGACCTTGCGGCATGGCTGCAGCGTACCGGAGATATCTATGCCCCCCTGCGCGAAGCCTATTCGCGCACCACCGGGCCGATGGGCGCGGGCCGCAATATGCCCTCGCATTACAGTAGCAAACAGCAGCGCATCTTGCCCTCCTTTAGCGAAGTCGGCGCGCTTGCACCATTCGCGGGCGGTGTCGCCTTCGATTTGCAGCGCCAGCAGAGCAAAGAAATCATCCTCTTCTGCACCGGCGATGGTGGTGTGGCGACCAACGATTTCAATGTCCTGTTCCGGCAAGCCTCGGTGTATAAGTTGCCCGTCTTGATCGTCGTCGAGGATAATGGCTGGGCTATTACCACGCCTTCTGTGAACCAGTGGGGCGGCAACCTGGTAGAATGGGCAAAGGGCGGCGGCCTTTACGCCGAAGAGGTTGACGGCAGCAATGTGATGGAAACATATAACGCGGCCCTTCGTCTTTCAGAGCACGTGCGTTCCGGGCAAGGACCGGTTTTGATGCATCTGCGCCTCGGCCTGCTTGACCCACACTCCAGCAGCACCGATATCAAGACCTACCGTAAAAAAGAGGAGATCGAGCTGACGGCGGCAACGAAAGATCCGGTTAAGAATTTTGGCCGCTGGCTCGTCGAAAACGGCTATCTGCGGGAAGACGATATCGAGCGCATCCGCAAAGAGGTGCGGGCGGAACTGGAGCACGCAGAAAACGAGGTGATTCAGGAGCCAGAACCTACTGGCGAGCGCGTGCTGCATCATGTCATCCACATTCCCCAGTGGCGAGAGAATACGCCGCGCGGCAAGAAACGCCCGGAAACAATGCTGGCAGCCATCAACGAGGCGCTGGCGGAACTGGCACAGCGCGACCCCTACTTCTTCGTCTACGGCCAGGACGTGGGCAGCCCCAAGGGCGGTGTCTTCGGAGCGACTGCCACACTCGTCACCCAGTTCCCTGGCCGGGCCATCAGCAGTCCCCTCAACGAGCAACTGATCGTTGGCATAGCGGCGGGCGCAGGCATGATCGACGGCAAGGCACGCTGCGCCGAAATCCAGTTCGTGGATTATCACCAGTCGGCTGCTCAAACCATTCGCCTGGCTGCCCGCGTCTCCTACCAGAGCTATGGCGACTGGACCGTGCCGCTCCTGCTGCGCACGAAATCGGGCAGCGGCGGCGGTGGCCCTATCTCCAGTAATGCCTCCGGCGGCGGCGCCTTCGGCCACTCTAATGCCGGTGAAATGTGGTTCACCACCATTCCCGGCATGATTACCATCTGCCCCGCCACGCCGTTTGACGCGAAAGGATTGATGCTCGAAGCGGCACGAGCACAGTCACCGGTAGCCTTCCTGGAACGCGGACGTCTCTACCGCTCTGAGCCGCCGAAGGATAGCAACGGCAACGTCATCCAGGCCATCGCCGAATACTGGAACGTGCCAGATGGCTACTATACCTTGCCCATCGGCAAAGCACGCCGCCTCCGCATCGGCTCCGGCTCGCCAGACATGGCAATCGTGAGCTGGGGTACGATGGTGCTCGAAGCCTGCACCGCGGCCGCCAATATCGTCAACCAGAGCGGCGGGGCCATCGATGTCGTTGACCTGCGCACGCTCATACCCTTCGACGAAGAGACTATCAAAGCGGCGGTACACGAGGCCAATCGCGTGATTGTGGTAACGGAAGAGGCCGATTTCACCAGCTTTGGCCGCCACATCCACTCCTGGATTGTGCAGAACTGCTTCTACGACCTGGACGCCACACCGGCCCTCATTTCCGCAGTGGCCGCCCCCGCCGCCCCCTATAACGCCCCCGAAGAGGAAGCCTTCTACCCGACAGCCAGAGATATCGAGCGCAAGATCGAGGAATTGCTGGCAGAGTAAGTTCTTCAGCAGAGAGGACAAATGGAAAAACAGGGCGACTGGCGCGGGTTGCCCTGTTTTTCCATTTGTCCTATTCATTCGACGCTCTCCTGGTGAGATGCTATACTGTTTCCGTAACTCTACTGGCTTCACCGTGGGGGACCTATTTGAAAAAGAGTACTATAGACGATACGCTCGATGGATTGACTGGCGCGGCTACACAAGATGTTTTTACCAAAGAGAGAGCGACAGCGGAGCAAGCGGTCGCGCAGCCACGGGGTGTTCTCATAGCGAAATCATCTTATAAGCATGCCATTGAGTGGAGCATTATGGCAGCTCTAGGTATCAGCGCGCTCGTTCCACGCATACTCCTGGCCCGGCAGCTTGACCTTGTCACCGACGAGGCTATCTATATTATTGCGGCGAAGATGTATTTCCCGCTCCTCCTTCATTTGAATTTTACGAATGGAGGTTGGAACTACAACTATGAGCATCCGCCCCTGGTCAAAGTGCTCATTGGGATTAGTCTCTATATCGATGGACGTATGGGGCATGTTGTCAGCGATTTAAAGGCGGCGCGCACCCCAAGCATCATCTCCGGAACATTGCTCATCGTCGCCATCTACTGGCTTGGACGAGCGCCGCTTGGGCGCGCAGTGGCGCTGCTGGCCGCTCTTTGCCTGGCCTTCAGCCCCTGGCTGGTCTATTTTAGCGCCCTCGCCTATCTTGACACAACAATGACCGCACTCATTACGATAGCCTACCTGCTGCTCTGGCATGCGATCAGACAGCCGCGCCTGTACCTGCTGATTGGTGTGCTGGTTGGCCTGGCAGTGGCAAGCAAATACACTGCCGCCCTTGCCATCCCCGCCATCATCCTTTTCACCGCCTATTACTATTTCATTCTATTCCTGCGACTGCCCCATCAGCGGCGGCCTCGTATTCCCTGGCGCTGGTGGCTGATCGCTGCCGTGCTGGCACCGATTACCTTCTTCGCTGCCGACCCGGCTATCTGGCGCAATCCCATTCCTCTCTTAGTGCGCAGTTTTCTCTTTGAGTGGCACCAGTCGGTCGATGGTCACCTGACGTTCCTGGCGGGCCAGTACGGAGGTCACGTGCCACACTGGGCAATCCTCTACATCATTTTTGCCAAGATGAGCGTTTTTGTGACCATTCCCGCCGCCTTCTTCGTTATTTATGAATTGGTAGGACTGATTCGCTTCCACTTCGGCAGGCTGGTCGCGCCAGAGGCAGAGATACCGGAAAGAGCCAGCAAGGCATTCCTGTTGATCTGGCTGTTTGCTATGCTAGGCATGTTCAGCCTGCTGAATATTGCCGTTGGCACGCACTATTACCTGCCGCTCGCGGCGCCCGTGGCGCTCTGTGGAGCATCCGGGCTGGCTATCCTGTTCAGATACAGGCATGGCTTGCTCTTTGCTACAGGCAAGGTGCCGGCAGGGACGCAGGAGATACAGGCTGCTGAGCAAGCGCTGGAAGTGGCAACGGCGAAGCGCAAACGGAGCATCGACACGAGGACAGCGATTGTGCTGGCTGCAATGGCAGCCCTGCTGGCGCTTCCGCACCTCGTCGGGCTGGTAACGGTGCATGGAGCGGAAGGGTACACCAGCGAGGTGTTTCATGGCGAGAACGGCGTTTTGCAGGTGGCATACCCTGCCTATCGCGAAGCAGCGAGCTGGCTGCTGGATCACACGCGCCAGCCGGGAACGGTCGGACTGGTAGCGCTGCCGCAGACGCTAGATACAGGCTATTATGATGTTTCATGGAACACATACAACCATGATCTCATGGGACGGCTGCGTTTCATGGAGGCGCATCCCACCGACCACAGTTTTCCCTACGATTACCTGGTCTGGCCTATGCACCTCGTCCAGCGCGGCTATGCTATCCCGGCTTTCTGGCGTTCTCACCTCGTCCACGTCGTCATGGGAGGAAATACAACGTACTGCTTCATTCTGGCGCGCAATCCTGCCACCGTTTTGCCATAATTCATTACGTACAGGTGAGAAATAGACCATGAAACGCGCTCCCGTTCGCGACATTCTCTGGCTCTTCAGCGGCACCCGTGTGTTGCTGCTGATTATCACATACTTTAGCTACATCCTTTTCACGGCCCCAAGCTATTCAAGCACGCCGGTCGATGTAGTGGCCTTATTTTCAAGCTGGGAACACTGGGATGCTGCGCGCTACGTCTACATTGCGCAGTTCGGATACCAGCAGCGTGATGATCTCGCGTTCTTTCCCCTCTTCCCCATGCTCATCTGGCCGTTTGGCCGTCTCACCGGTAACTACCTTCTGCCAGCTACGCTGATCAGCAACTTCGCCCTGCTGGGTGCGCTTTTCCTGCTGTATCAGATGGCAACGGAGAGCGGCGGAGAGTTAGTGGGACGCCGTACCCTGCTTTACCTGTGTATCTTTCCCACGGCCTTTTTCTTTTTTGCCGCCTACAATGAATCGCTCTTTCTGCTCCTCACGCTGGGCGCATTTATGGCGCTGCGCCGTCAGGCATGGTGGCTGGCAGGCATACTCGGCTTTCTGGCCTCACTCACGCGCTCGATCGGCGTCTTGCTTGTCCTGCCGTACCTCTACGAACTCTGGCTCTCACGCGAGAGTTTCATGTCTTCACGACAGCGCTTCATCCTGAAGCTGCTACCAATTGTCCTGATTCCGCTAGGTACGCTGCTCTACTGCATCTTTTGCTGGAAAGTAAGCGGCGATTTCCTGGCTTTTGCTTCGGTACAGGTCAGGTGGGCAAGGCATACCTCCTGGCCCTGGTACGGCCTGTTCTTAGCCTTCCTGCAACTCTTCTGGCTGCAACCATTTGGCTCGTTCAGCCAGGCACATATCATTCTCGATCTGAGCGCCACGCTTGGCTTCATTATACTGGCCTTTCTGGGAAGGCGGAAGCTGCGTCCGAGTTACACCCTCTGGATAGCTATCCTGATGCTGTTCTATCTCCTCAGCCCGGCCACGACGCAGGCGGACTCGCTACAATCCAACCAACGCTTTGTCCTGGAAATGTTTCCCGGTTTCATCACCCTCGCTATGCTGGGCATCCAGCACCGACGCCTGCACCAGGCCATTATGCTCTTTTTCCCGGCGCTCCAGGCCACCCTCAGCATCCTCTTTGTGATGAATCGCTGGATGGTCTAGCCCCCGTTGGAGAAGGGAAAGCAGACAGCAAACAATCCAGTATCCCCTCTTTCTATTCTGGCTTCAAATAGACTAGAATAGAAAGGGGAGATTTATGAGAGAGGTATTTATGGCTCAGAAGCAGGAAAAAGAGCAGCAAGCGTTGTTAGCCCGGGATATCCGGCACACACCTGCGCGGCCTGAAAGCGTCTCCGCTGGCATTGTGCTGGTGGCTGCGCTGGCGTATATATTCTGTCTCCTTATCAGCATCACGCCTCTTCAGCGGCTGCATAGCACAATCCATTTCGCGCAGGTAAAAACAAATCGCCTGCTGACTATCTGGGGTTCGTGGCTCCCTACTGACCTGCACCTGGCAAAGAACGCCGCCACCTCGCGGCACAGCACCAGCGTCCTCGAATTGATCGTGCTGATAGCGCTGATCTTCGTGATCTATGGCCTGTGCGCCCTGCTGCTCCAGCGCCAACCTGCCAGCAACAAATATACGCTCACATTCTGGCTCATTGCGCTGGCAGTTATCGCGTCGGGGCTGATTCTCGTCCTGGCGCCGGTACTCGTCTCGCCGGTTATCTTTACTTACGCCGACTACGGACTCAGCATCGCGGCCTTTCACGCCAATCCTTATTTTGTGCCACCCACAGCGCACCCGGCAAACCCACTCCTCGCCTTCGACAACTGGCGCAGCTCAACCGCCGCGGACGGCCCTCTCTGGCTGGTCGTCTGCGCGTTCGTCGCGAAAGTAGCCACAGCCCACCCCTTACGCTATCTACTCGCCTTTCGCCTGCTAGGCCTCGCCATCCACCTCGTAAATTTTACGCTGATCGCAGCCATCCTGCGGAACCTGGGACGATCTCCCCGCGTGGTGGCTACCGGCATGCTACTCTACGCCTGGAACCCTCTCATCCTCATAGCCCTGTGCCTGAACGGCTACAACGATTCCCTGGTGCTGACCTTCCTGCTCCTCGGCACACTCCTGGGCATTCAGGCGGAGCAGGCCAGGCACAATTCTTTCCTCCGGCCCGGTAGCTATCTGCCGCCCCTCATTTCCTTCACGCTGGCCGCCCTCATTCAGCCGCTCGTCGCACCCCTTGCTGTCCTGTTCTTACTCCTGCTGGCCCGCAAAGCGTACACTATCACTTCCGACTTCCCAGATTCAACCGGGCGCGGACAGAGACCTCTTGCCATTATCATATCAGGCGTAGCGGTAAGCGGCCTGGTGGTGCTGGCGTTGTATGGTCCATTCTGGATTGGTCACAGCATACCAGCTATTCTATCCAGCTTTCGCTCAGCGCCACCAACACAGTTGGCACAGGGATCAATTTTCGCGGCCCTCCAGCAATGGGGCGCCGTCCATGGCCGCCTGGGAGGCTTCCTTGCGCTGCTCAGCCAGCATCGGGCGTGGGATGCTCTCAGTGTCGTCGTCGTCATCGTCGGCCTTGTTAGTGGGGGAGGGTCTCTGTGGCACGCACCTACCATGCGTAACCTGGCCTTGATCGCGCTTGCTATCCTGACGGTAGTACTGCTCGTCACACCCTGGTTCCAGCCCTCCTACCTGGTCTGGCTCGTGGGCATAGCAGTCATTCTTCTCTCTCCGGACTGGGAGCGCCTGAAGTCGGGCCTGGTTGCCTTTGCGCTAATAATCACCATCTCAGCATTGCTGGTCTATCTCTTCAACAGCTACCAGCCCTCTACAAGCTGGATTCTTCTGACGCCGCTGCTCATCTTCGGGCCACCTGTACTCGCATTTCTTATCACCCTCTTCCTCAAAGACACCTTATTCCTGGCAGAACTCTGGAACGGGGGCGTCCACGAGGGAGCGCCACCCCCTGTTGAGAAGGTAGATATCGAAGGCAGCGAAAAGAGCGGTTGAACGTGTTCAACCGCCCTGCATGGCTACAACCCGGTCGCTTACCGTCTCAACAGCCTGCTTTTCCCCTATTGCTGCTTTCTTTTGTTCCGGGCGACTGGCTTGATAGAAAAGGGCAATGACAACGCCAAGAATGAGCGCGTTACGCAGAGTCACTACCGGGTAGAAAATCGGCTGCAAGGCCACCAGCAAGATGTGACCGGCAGCATCGTAGACGAAGGGGTAGATCAGCGTGGTCAGCAGACAAACGATACCCCAGGTAACAAGCCATTTCCAGTTACTTTTACCCACGATGGCGACAAAGGGGGCAACCCAGATGAGATATTGCGGGCTGAAGACTTTGCCAGTGAGCATAACGATGAGCAAGGTAAGGAGTGTTGCCCGGACAAGCGAAAGCTTTCCACGCCATTGCAACCAGAAGGTGTAGCCAAGTCCGGCAAGCAAAGCCAGTACAGCCAGCAGAGAAACAATGGCAGAAAGCGAGCTGAGAGCATTGAGCGAGCCATAGGTATAGACAAACGTCATAGGAACGTGGAAGAAGCTGGCCACCCACAGGATAGATGCCAGGAACGACTCCACCTGGATCGGGCGCGTATCAAAATAGCTGAGCGGCGCGAGCGTTCCCTGGACGTTGAGCAGCAAAGAGGCCATTTCGATACCGAGGCAAACAAGCGCAAAAACGGCCAGGCCTTGCAGGCGACGCCAGGAATACCACCGCTCCTCGCTCTGTCGCTGTTGCGCGACAAGGAAGGGGAGCACCAGGACAACAGGATAGAATTTGAGCATGGTAGCCAGCGCAAGAAATGTAAAGGCCCATTTCCAGCGCGCGCGCCCGGCACAAAACAGAGCAATAACAGTACAAAAGGCGGGAACAAGATCAAATCTACCGGCCAGAGTGATCCAACTTCCCAGGGGAAGGTAAAGCGCAACGGCGATAGCAGCCCCCCGCGAAACACGCCGTTTCAGGAGAAAATACAGGCCGATAGCCAGCAAGATCATCCAGCAAGCAAACGTAGTCTGATACCATGCCAGCGGTCCCGTCAGGCCAAACAGAAATGGAACCAGCGCGAGCAGCGGATATTCATATGGCAACGCGTGAAACGGCTGTGTCACGGATTGAGAGGCGACGAAGTTCACCAGCCAGCCAGGCAAATGCCAGTCCTGCATATGCTGCAAAATCACCGACTGAGGAACTGTCATGCGGCCCAGTGCACCCATAAAGTCACATTGATGAGTTGGAAGCTGGCCGGTAGCAGTGGTCCCCTGTAAGAAGGCGACAACATAACACTGGTAATGAGCGGCATCAGTTAACAGGCCAAAGAGGCCGATTTGATACTTCACACCCCAGAAGAGGAGCGTCGCCATCACAGCCACGACGAAAACATCTAAAACATGTGGGTGCTTCTGTGCCAGCAAAGACATCGACTTTACCAGACGCTGTTTTTGCTCCCGCTCATGAGCATCCACGAGCACCGATCCGGTCTTTTTATCGGACATATTCCCTGTACCCTGTCAAACGAGGCTTTTTTCACGCAATATCTGAACTATATATTATGAACGGGAATACCCCTCTACAGGTCACACCGACGCATAAAGGCCCCGGCATCAGAGGGCGATTCTCCCAGCCGAGGATGGGAGGAATAGCCAGCACCCCTCAGTCACTTCCTGTTTCATGGCTCTGGGCGAGGTCAGACTGACTGGCGGCATGAGGCGAGGTGGCCCGCGGTGCTTCAGGAAGCTGACCATTCAAGGAGCCTTCTTCCAGTCGTTCCCGTGTCGGCTGCCGGATTTCCTCCGGCGGGCGCAGGTTGCGGAAGAACAGGAAGAAGAGCAGCGCATTGACAGCCTGGAACAAGGCTCCAATCTCGAAAGGCATAGAGATGGACACGTGATCGAAAAGATAGCCAGCAAAAGTCGGGCTAAGAGATGAGGTTGCCTGCGATGGTAGATTAGAAAGCGCGCCGACAGAACCACGTTCCTCGGCTGGAACAACTCCCATCACATAAGATTGCCGCAACGGCAGGCCCAGGCGCTGCACCATCATGCGCACGAGGTAGACCCCACCGGCCAACCAGAAGGAAGGGGCCAGCACCATCGGTACCAGCAGAACAGCCTGCGCCATTCGACTCACGAGGATAGCGCGGACAAGGCCCAGGCGAGCGGCTAAGGGAGCAGCGCTCAGATTGGCAACCATGGCGGCAAGATTGATAAAGCTGTACAGAATGCCGATTTGCGCTGGTCCTACGCCGTAGCGACGATAGAACCAGTAAGTAATGAAGGGGCCGAAGAAGCCAACCGCCAGGCCATTGATGCTATTGGTCACAAGGAGGCGCAGCAGAATGCTCCAGGACTCGCGCGTAATGGGCCAGCGCCACCCACGACCAGACGCAGCAGGGGTAGAAGCTGGCCGTGGCGCCGAACGCGGGCGACGAACTTCCGTGATGGGTATAGCAAGCAAACCCGCCAGAAGGGCAAAAGCTCCCTGCACTATGAAATCTACATGATAGCTGGTAAGGCTGCCAGGACGGGAAAGCCACTGGGAGATTTCCAGCAGCGGGCCGGTACCAATTAAGGCCCCTAGCGAGGAAGCAAAAGCGACACGCCCGAAGAGGCTGTTGCGGTGACGCGAGGGAACCTTTTCCGCCAGAATAGCCTGCTCTGCCGGTTGATAAGGGCCGATTGTGCCGGCCCCAGCCCCGGAGCCACGCCCAAATGAGCCGAGCGCAGCGAAGACAAATAACACTCCCGCCGTTGTTGAAAACGCAAAAATAACGCTTGCCACTGCTGTTATCAGAGGAATAATAACGATGAACGGCTTGCGTCCCAGGCGGTCTGAAAGCATACCAATCATAGCCGACATAGCAGCCGAAACCAGGGCCGTCGCCGTGAAGAGAACGCCCAGCAGAAGGGCATTGAAGCCAAGCAGCGCCAGGTAGATGGGAACCACAATGCTGGCAAGAGCGCGTACCGCGCTCATACTGCCACGCGCCACCAGCAAGAAGCCGATATCGCGGCTAATCCACGCGGGCCAGAATTTTGTGCGCATGCGCCGAAACAGTGCGTATGGCGTCACATACCCATCCGTTCCATTTTCGTTCGTATTTTCAGGAGCGTTATTTATACCCTCCGATTCTCTGTCTCTCAACTTATCCTCATCTAGAATGGTGATATGCCAGGGGACGCCTGTATGTCGCTATGTGGGACTCAATCCCTTACACGAGTGGCATGAAGTGCAGGTGCCTGGTCATCTGAATATATTACATATATTACCATCAATTTATCTTGCTTCAATGCCACTTTCTCCGCGCGTGGCTCGTAAGTAATATGAACGTTGCATACCATCATCAACCTTCATAAGAAGGACGGAATGATAAGAGAGAGCGAACGCTGAGGAAATGGAATGGTCTGGTTATTCAGCACGGGGACTTTTTTTGCGGGAATTCCACTGGCGGCATTGATTACTCTGCAAACACTACAGGCAGCCCTCGACACGCTGGGCTACCCGGCAGTGACACTGTTTATAATGATCGAAAGCATGGGCATCCCCTTTCCGGGAGAAACAATGCTGCTCCTCGCCTCCTTTTATGCCGCCATCAATCACCACCTCCAGATTCCGATTGTGATTGCCTGCGCGGCACTGGGCGCGATTATCGGCGATAACCTCGGCTACTGGATTGGACGCACAGGCGGGCGCGCACTCGTCTCGCGCTATGGCCGCTTCGTCTTCATAAAGCCTGAGCACATTGAGCGAGCCGAACGCTTTTTTGAGAAACATGGCAACAAAACCGTCTTTTTCGGGCGCTTCTTCGCTATCCTGCGCGCGTGGGCAGCCTTTCTCGCGGGCGTCAACCACATGCCCTGGCGCACCTTTCTGCTCTATAATGCGGCGGGCGGTATTGTCTGGGCCACCATCTATGGTCTGCTCGGCTATTTCGCCGGTCGATTCTTTCACGATAATTTCGGCCAGGTTCAGGCCATTGCGCGCACACTTAGCTGGGGCGGAGCTATCCTCCTCATCGTGCTTATCATTGCTCTCTACGTCGCCTATCGTCTCCTGAAAAGACGCAGGCGACTGCAAGAACAGGCTGCTAAGGACGCCTCCATCCAGAATAACCACCACGATCAAGAACTGCCTCCGACTACAACTATACAGAAACCTGCTGCTCCCGTTGCAAGCGAACCGCAGCATGGGAAAACAGATGGAGTAAGGCAGCAAGACAGGAAGCAGGAAGAAATTCCCTATACTGAGCAGTAATCTACCTCTCGGCGCGCAAGTATGCTACAATAGCGAGGCTAAAATATGTTGTAAAAATACGGAGGAGAGAGGTCGCAGCATGGCAACACTGGTAGAAGGTCAGAGATTTGAGCGCTACCGCGTCATCCGGTGGCTGGGCAGTGGAATAGCAGGAGAGAGTTACGAAGTCGAGAACCTGGTACTTCAACAAAAAGCCACGCTCAAGCTTATTCATCCCTGGTCGACGCTGGCAGAACCCGCACGCCGCCAATTCTTTCGCGAGATGCAGGGTATTTGCAGGCTGCGTCACCTCTACCTGGCGGAAGTGCTCGATTACGGCGAAATCGATGCACAGCTTTACATTGCCCGGCGCTTTGTGAGCAGCGGCTCCCTGCTTGGCAGCGAAGGACGCCTCTGGTTTCGTCCCCCACTGCGGCTCACAGAGGCCATTCAATACGCCTGCCAGTTGGCCGAGGCACTTGAGTACATTCACCAGCAGGGATACATTCACGGGGCACTCACCTTGAGCAATATCCTCGTCCTGCGCGGCGCGAATGTCGATCACGCCGCCGATTATGCCCCCTTCTTGCTGGCTGACGTCGGGCTGACACACTTTGCCCGCCGTTTCGGGCAGCCAAAAATGTCGCTTCTGCCCGTAACTGCCGCTCCCGAACAATTTGGCGGGCGCGTAACTCCAGCCAGTGACCAGTTTGCTCTGGCAGTTATTCTCTATCTCTGGCTGGCAGGCCGTCCACCCTATCTCGGCTCCCCCCAAGAGATCGAGCACTTGAAGCTGACAGAGACGATTGCCCTCCTTTCCGGCTTCAATCCCCAGGTGAGCATTGAACAGGAAGGAGTGCTCCGCCGCGCCCTCTCGGTCTATCCCGAAGACCGCTATCCCTCCATGCAGGCCTTCGCCGACGCCCTGACCGCGACACTGACTTCCCCCGCAGCATCAGTACCGACAGAAACAGAAACAGAACCGGTGACCGATTTTGCCTATGATATCACACCACAGACTACAGTGGAACAACAGGCTGGTGAAACCGACACCGGGCCTGACACCACCGTCGAACCTGCCATGACACCAGTGCTGATGGAACCTGAACCCGGTACCGAACCTGCCATTAAGCCGCTACAGGGTGAACTCGATATTACAGTCGAACCCGCTATGACCCCCGTACTCGCAGAACCTGAAACCGCTGCCGAATCTTTTGCTACGCCAGTTCTGACCAAACCGGATAGCACCATTGAGCCGAATGCTACACCGGTACTGCTGGATGATACAACAAACGGCACCGATTCCGAAGAGCGGGAGCCATTACCCCGGCCAGTGCCCGACATCGCCACTCCTGTTCCAGAGCCGGAACATGCCCCGGAACCACAGCCTGAACCCCCGGCACCCACTGTGCCGGGGATTGTTCCACCGGCAGAGCCTGTCACCGAACCGGGGCCTGCTACAGAGCCATTACCCCGGCCCGAACCCGATATCTTTACGCCTCTTCCAGAGCCGGAACATGCCCCCGAAAAAGAGAAGGGAACAGAAACATCCTCAAGGCAGAAAACGCTAAGCCAGAGGCAGAGGGAACAAGCGGCGATAGCACGCCTGGTCATTATCTCTCCCTTCACAACGACTCCCACTGAGATGATTTTAGAAGGCGATGAACTGACGATTGGACGAGCCGGTTCCAGTGCTATCCTGCTCGATTACGATGATAGAACCTCGCGACACCATGCCCTTCTCCGGCGCGAGAACGGGCTATATGTGCTCTATGACCGGCAAAGCGCAAACGGGGTTTTCGTAAATGGTCAAAAAATCCCTGTGGAGACCGAGATTGGCTACCTGCTCAGGAATGGAGACCGTATTTCTATCGGCAATTACGAACTTAAATTTTTCCTGGAGGTGCCGGTAGAAGACTACAAACCGTTGACCGCTTGACTTTGGCCGTCAGCTTAACTTATAGTTACCGCAGCGGTTATCTCGTAGAGTTATGGTAACCGCATAGTCAGAGAGAGGCATAGGGATGATTTCCTGATCCTGGAAGTTAATCTTTTTATTTCTGGCTTATCAAAAGGAGTCTTGGCCCATGCAAGCTCGTGCATATAATGGACAGGTCAACGGACAGATAGGGCAAACAGGTGGTCGCCTGGCGTATAAATGGATAGTGGCGATGGTGGTCATTCTCGGCGTGTTTATGTCGATCCTTGACCAGACCATCGTCAATATAGCCATTCCGCGACTGCAAACTGCCTTTGGCGCGGATATTCACAGTGTGCAGTGGGTGCTGACCGCCTACATCCTGACGCAAGGAGTGGTCACGCCAACGGCAGCATTCTTTTCCGAGACCTTCGGCATCAAACGCTTCTATATCATGTCGCTCGCGGCCTTCACCATCGGCTCCGCGCTCTGCGGCATAGCCTGGAGCTTGCCGGTGCTGATTCTGTTCCGCATCTTACAAGGGGCAGGGGGGGCCGCTCTCTTCCCGCTGTCGATTACCTTGCTCTTCCGCGAATTCCCGCCACAGGAACGCGGCACAGCTATGGGTTTCTTCGGCATCCCGGCCCTGCTGGCCCCCGCCATCGGGCCGACTTT
The DNA here is from genome assembly GCA_035294125.1 of Ktedonobacteraceae bacterium. Classification (GTDB taxonomy): domain Bacteria; phylum Chloroflexota; class Ktedonobacteria; order Ktedonobacterales; family Ktedonobacteraceae; genus CADDYT01. The sequence continues at coordinate 370,022 of DATGLM010000048.1, forward strand.
TGGGGGCTACCTCGTCACCTATGCTGGCTGGCAACTGATTTTCTACATCAACGTGCCGGTCGGCATTATCGCCATTATCCTCTGCTCGATTTTCCTGCGCGAGTACCGGCCAGAGGCCCGGCCCAGCTTTGACGTGCCGGGCTTCATTTTCGCCGCCGCCGGGCTTGCCAGTGTGCTATACGCGCTTTCTGACGCCAGCACAGATGGCTGGGGTTCCACTCAGGTCATAGGCTTCATGTCCATCGGCCTGATCTTGCTGGCAGTCTTTGTAGCCATCGAACTCATCATAGCCAATCGTGGCGGCTATCCCCTGCTCGACTTACGGCTCTTTGCCAACGGACCGTTTCGGGCAGGCAATATCGCGAACGTGTTTGTCACGTTCAGCCTGTTTGGTGGTATATTCCTCTTCCCCATCTACCTGCAGAATCTGCGCAGTCTCAGCGCCTTCCAGGCAGGTGTGCTGCTGCTGCCGCAGGCACTGGCCTCGATGGTGAGCGTCATCATCGGCGGGCGGCTGGTAGACCGCATCGGCGTGCGAGCTGTGATGATTCCCGGCCTGATTCTCCTCGCGCTCGCCAACTGGGAACTGTCGTTCATGACCATCTACTCTCCCTATCTCTGGATTCAAGCCATGCTCATACTGCGCGGCCTGGCCCTCGGTGCCACGATTCAGCCACTCACCGTAGCAACACTGGCAGAGATACGCCCGCAGCAACTGGCGCAGGCATCGTCTATCAACACGGTAACGCGCTCGGTTTCGAGTTCGCTCGGCATCGCGGTACTGGCAACGCTGGTGCAGACACAGGCACAGGTTCACTTTGCCCACCTGGCCGAACTCGTCACACCAGGCTCGCCAACCGGAGGGCTACTGCGGGAAATAGAAGCCTATCTGGTGGGGCAGGGCATAAACCTACAGGTAGCACAAAGCACTGCCATCCAGGTCATTGCCGGGCTTGTCCAGCAACAGGCCTATATGCTGGCGATTGAAGACGCTTTCCGGCTGACTGTAGCCGTTATTGTGGTCGCGATCATTGCTACCCTCTTCGTGGGCAGCCGCCGCCATCGCGTGCACCAGACCCCATCTCTTGCCCCCGGCACGCCGGGCGAGACCGAAAGGTCGGAGGCAGCCCTGACGGAAGCCATGATGGGTGGATAAATAAATTGCATTACCAGATGCCCACTGCATGGGCATCCTCAAAAGGAGTTTTTCCCGTGAATTTATTGATTGTCGGTGCTCTATTCATTTTCGCCTTAATAGCAATTCTTGGTGCAGTCTTGCTGACATTGAGCGAGCAAAGGGCCAGCCAGGCTAAGACAACAGCAGCAGCCCCGGCACCCGCACAAAAAGAGGTAGCTGCTCCTTCAGAGAGACGAGGCAGCGGGCAAAATCTTCCCGTTCCTCGCCCGACCACTGCTCCCGTAACAATAGAGGAACAGAACTTACCCGCGCTCGATGGTCGACTCCAGCAGTTCACGGCAGAAATCCGCTCCCTGCACGCAGATGCCATAGAGCTTGAGCACCGCCTCGGTCTCTTTGAAAAAATGGTTGACCGCATGGAGCACACGCGCGACGGCCACGTCAGTATCGAGGAAGAATTGCCTGTTGTAGCTGAATAGCGGGTAATATAGCAGGCAAAACAGCCTGCTATCCAGGCAGGGAGGCAACCATCTGCGCCCATACGGATGAGTTTAAAGAGAAGAGAAAAAATATGCAAACTACAACGAAGAGCGCTTCCCTGATAACGACCCAAGGGCTTGCTTTGCTGAGTCTGGCAGGTGTCGTCCTCTACATCGCAATCGATGTACTCCTGTTCTTCTTGCGGCCTGATTTGTCCATTGTCTACCGTGCAGAGAGTGACTACGGCAATGGCCCGTGGGCGTGGATCATGGACATCAATTTTCTGCTGCGCTGCGCGCTCTCACTCGCGGCAATATTCGCCTTCTGGTACGCTCTCCCACGCACGCTGCTCAGCCAACTCGCGCCTGGGCTGCTGACATTGTGGGCTATCGCGTCGGGCATTCTCGCCTTTTTTCCCGATGATTATGAAGGCACGCCACCAACAACTCACGGCAAGATTCATCTCCTTGCAGCCGCGCTTGCTTTTCTCTGCTGCCTTCTGGCTACCCTGCTGCTCACCGTCGTGCTGGTCCGCCTCTGGCGCGGGCAGCCTATCGTCGCAGCCCTCATCATAAGCTGGCTGATCGCGGCAGTGAGCCTGCTTCTGCTCCTCAAAGCAGGCTTTACCCCCGGGCAGGTCCGCCGGACTCTACGAGCGCCTCTTTTCAGGCTTTGAGCTTCTCTGGATCGCCCTTGCCATGGGCAACCTGATACGGGGAGGCGGAAAGATGAGCCAGGAAGCGGGCAATTAGCCAGTCGTCCTAGAAGGTTAGTTGCTCTCGACCTTCTGCACCTGCGGTGCTATCCAGCGAACGCCGAAGCGGCGCACAATCTGCTCCCAGGCAACAATACCGCTCGTCCCTTCAAAATCGGTCGAAAGAAAGAGTTTCACAGGTCTGTCCTCCTTAAAAATATCATCTGGTTCACCGCCCTCATATAAGCGTATTAACTGACTTGCCCCGAAAAATACGTTATGCAAGGTATCTCACGTCAAAAACATGAAGCCCGGTCCTCCAGCGGCACGAGAGAGATCAATGCTGGCATGCAGACCGGTGCGCGCCGGATACTGCTCATTCACGACCTGGCGCAGGCTCTCGGTCGCAGAGGTATGGACGAGGTTAATGGTACTGCCGCCGAAACCACCGCCCATCATGCGCGCACCCAGCACGCCGGGAACCGAGCGCGCAATCTCCACCAACGTATCCAGTTCAGAACAGCTTACCTCATAATCGTCACGCAGACCAGCGTGTCCCTGCCAGAGGAGCTGGCCGACGGCGTCGTAGTTGCCCTCTTCCAGCAGCTTCACTACCTGCAAGACGCGCTCATCTTCAGCAATGACATAGCCTGCCCGCTTGCGCAAAACTTCCGGCAGAACAGCCTTATAGCGTCCAAACTGCTCAGGCGTAACATCTCGCAAGGTGCGAATAGATTGCGCGGCCTGATTATCAGGCTCGTCCTGCAAGATAGCCTCGCGTAAGAGTTGCACCGCCTCCTCACACTGCTGGCGGCGCTCATTGTAGGCCGAGGAGGCCAGCTCGCGCCGCACGCCCGTATCAATCACAACCAGAGCCAGTTCCGGCGCGTCAAAGAGGATATAGCGATAGTCCAGCGAGCGGCAATCAATGAGTTCGGCATAGCGAGGACGGCCAAGAACCGAGGCCGCCTGGTCGAGAATGCCGGAACGCAGGCCGGAAGCGATATGTTCGGCACGCTGGCACAGCGCTGCTACCTGCATGGGCTGCAAAGTCGCCCCTTCCATACTGATGGTGAAACGACTACCGGAAAATAAGGCAAAAGCGTAAGCGGTCGCAACCTCCAGCGCAGCCGACGAACTCATGCCACCTCCAAGCGGCACATCTCCCCCGATCACGGCATCAAAACCGGAAAGCGCTATCCCCTCGCGGCGCAGTTCGGTCGCGACTCCCAGGATATAGCGCGCCCAGCCTGGAAGTGTCACCCGCTGCTGCTCAAATGAAGCTGGCAGACCCTCCAACGTACACTGCGCATATTCCTGAAAGTGTGTAGACCAGAGCCGCACAATGCCATCAGCCCGCGCCCGCCCTGCAAAGACTGCCACACGGTCGACCGCGATGGGCAGGACAAAGCCCTCATTATAGTCCGTGTGCTCGCCGATCAGGTTCACGCGCCCCGGTGCCCACGCAGATCCCAGAGGGCTGCTATACTCTACATTGTCACCCATGACTACAGGAAATTGTTTTGCCGCCTCACGCGCCGGTTGCGGCAAAAGACCGAGTTTACTGCTCTCCATACTCCGCCTCTGCTTTCGGTTCAGACGCTGCTTTCGCGATTGCCTCACGCAATTCCTGCGCCTTCTGGGCTGGCAGCGAGTCATTTGTCCACTGCATCCAGAGCGATTCTGAGGAGGCAGCATATTTCAGCTTGCCCGGTGCGCGCCCAACAGCCTCGATTTCAACGTGGAGATGGAAACGATCATCGCCAAGCTGGTGAATACCCAGCATATAGGGCATAGGAGCCATCTTCCCGTCGTAGAGGGCATCGTAGCCACGCACCACTTGCAACAAGATGGCGGCGAGATCGTGTAATTCCTGATCGCTCATCTCTGCGAGATTGGCAACGTGGCGGCGCGGGTAGAAATGCGTTTCATAGGGGTAACGCACATATGGCGGCAGAAATGCCTGCCAGTTCTCGTTTGCCGCCGCCTCGTACTCGCCGCCGGAAAGTTCCGCCCGCACGCGACAGAAGGGGCAGCCCCTGCCGGTCGCCTCATCCTGCACCACCGTCTCCATCTCGCGTTCCAGCGTGGGAGGGATGACAGAGAGGCCGAAAGCCTGCCCGTGAGGATGATGCTGCGTCTGTCCGATCGCCTCACCACTGTTCTCGAAGATCATCACCGTCGGATAGCGCGAAGCCAGGTCGCGATAGAGGTCGCGCCAGAGCCGGGTGACAGCAGAGACCTCTTCGACGCTCAATTGTGTGAAGGTGCGGTGATGGTCGCGATTGTAGATGACCACATACGCCTCACCCACGGGAGGCAGCAGCGGAGGGAAATCATTGGGATGCAGCCAGACCCGCGTCTCAGGACTTACCCTGCCCTCTGTGATATCCGCACAGAACGGACAGGCGGTCGTCCCCTCGCGCCGGTTCATGCGATGAGGCGCGTTGACGACATACTGACGCAAAATCGGATTCCAGATCAACGGAGTTTCTTGCTTTTCCATCTATTTTCCTCGATTTGTAAAGCGTTAGTCACGATGATGGTGGGCTGCTCGACTTCCCATCAGCACGCAGCGCCCCTTTGCGGCCAACGCTGCCAGCAGCGTTGCTTTGTCTATCACCCCGCTCCCGTCTTCCTTGTCTCCTGCTGCCAACAGCCACTCGTTCCAGGTGATGCGGTCGGTGAAAAGCGCCCAGGCAACGGGGGCTACCTGCGCTTTCGCCAGGCGCATAATCTCCAGAGCATCCTCAAATCCCGGCTCCAGCTCGCGTACGGGCTTGAGTCCATCGACCGTCAGGGCCTCAAAGGTGCGCAGCGAGCAAATTTCGCCCTCGACTACCTCACAAACCACGCCCAGATACAGTGGCTCGTGTTCCAGTATGCTTCCTGTCCCCGCCTCAGCCTCCGTTTCCCATACACCCGCCACCAGACTGCAAGGCGAGGGAAGTTTCCTCAAAAAATCGTCGATCTGCTGTTTATGCCAGCCATGCCAGGCGTAGCTCTCATCGTTCTGAGCCACTCGCAGCGCGGCATCCAGCAACGGACGGATGGGCTGCCACAAAGGCGAATCGGCGTCAAGCACCAGTAATTCTTCTGCAAACACATCGCCCTCCCACTCGTATGAATAATTACAGTACAGCACCTGGCAGGTGCTGTGTATGCTTTTCCAGTATACACGGCATTTCGTCTTTCGTAAACTTTGCGCTTTCGAGGCACTTTAGCCGCATGTGCCACTCGTCGCGCATCGCGTGGGAGAGCCGGGTCCGGCCCACATCTTTCTGGATGAAGCCTGGCGCTACCTGCCGCAGTCCTTGAACGATTCGGTGATCGGAGATCGCCCTGGTTCTGGAACTATACAATACAGTGTCGCAGCATGCTATAATAGATGCGGCACTTTTGTGGGATCTGGACAGGAAACAGAGCAAAGACAGAAGACATGGACACTACTATTTTCTCTTATTTCCTGGCCGCGCTTGGCGGCTTTGGCATTAGCAGTCTGCTCGGAGCCACCATCTTCGTCGTGTGGTATTACCGTGGTAGCCGAGCCTGGAGCTTTCGCTGGTACCAGCGCAACTGGCATCTGAAGCAGTTGGCCGCACTCGCCAGCCTGTTCTTCCTGGCAATGGTAGCCAGCTACGGTGTCCTGCATCAAGCCTGGGCCTGGTTCTACCTGATAGCGGCGTTTCAGACGGGAACCTGGTGGCTGCGCTGTGTCATCAGCAGCCGGGCGTAGCAGTCTGACACATATGGAACATGTCGCCATCATGCGCCCGGACTGGGGCTTCATCGCAAAAATTGTCACAGGTCAGAAACGCATCGAATCGCGCTGGTACAAACGCAAGTATCCACCCTGGGAGCGGATACAGGCAGGGGAGCGTATCTACTTTAAAAATGCGGGAGAACCCGTCACCGCACAGGCCGAGATCGAAAAGGTGCTCTACTTCTCTGACCTGACCCCTCAGAGCGTCCAAAAGATACTCTCAACCTATGGCGAAGAGGATGGCATTACAGCAGATCAGCTTCCAGCCTTTTACGAACGCTTCAAAGACAAACATTATTGCATGCTTGTCTACCTGAAAAATGCGCAACGCATTCAGCCGTTCGAGATCGACAAGCGCGGCTTCGGAAGCCAGTCCGCGTGGCTCTGTGTCGAAAGTACAGCAAATATTATGAAAAGCAAGCAGCTACTAGATTCAAACACATGATATGCGTTATAATGGGGGTGTCGGTCTCTCCCTTCTGGCTTCTGCTAGAAATGCTGAGGCGGATCCGGTGGTAGCTATTTCGTCAGGGGATGGATACCAACTACTTACAATAAGGAAGGTGTATAGTATAGTGCCGTGGTGTAAGTTTTTTATTCCAAAGATTGCTTCGCCTCACATCAAACCGGGCGATCCTGAGTTAAATGAGCATATCATGTATGCGAAATGCATCAAGGGACACGTGCTTGTTGATGCCAATGACTGGATTCTCTGCGAAAACCTGCCCTCGCCTGAATCAAAGTGCTGGCAAGAAGGGGGAGAAACGCTCTTTACCCTGCTATCTCGCAAGCGCCGCGAGCAGGCAGGCGATACCATGAAAGAGCCTGCGAACGAACCAACCCACACTACCTCTTGATGTTGAAGCCATATGCATATGCCATCGTCCTCATCTCTTTCTTTTCAGCCCGCGCCGCAACATCTAGCGCGGGTTCATTCCTATTTGTTACAGTGGTACGCCGCTGAGCAGCGCGAGTTACCCTGGCGCGCTACCAGCGACCCCTACGCCATCCTCGTCTCTGAGATCATGCTTCAGCAGACACAGGTAGATCGCGTCCTGCCCAAATATCACCAGTTCCTGGCGGCTTTTCCCACCCTGGCCGACCTGGCAGCCGCCTCTACCGCCGATGTGATCTCCGTCTGGGTGCCGCTTGGCTACAACCGCCGCGCCGTCAGCCTGCAATCCATTGCCCGCCAGGTCATTGCAGAATACAACGGGCGTATCCCCGACACCATCGACGAACTGCTCAAACTGAAGGGGGTTGGCCGCTACACCGCCGGAGCCATCGCCTGTTTTGCCTACCGCAGGCAGGTCGCCACCGTCGATACTAACATCCGGCGCGTGCTGCATCGCATCTTCCTCGGTCTGGAACAGGCTGAACCCAGAGTCAGCGACGCCCAGATACTCACCCTTGCCGGGCAGGTTCTCCCAGCCGGAGAAGCCTACAACTGGAATCAGGCGTTGATGGATCTCGGCGCAACCATCTGCACCAGCGCGAACCCGCAGTGTGGAAACTGCCCCTTGCAGACAGAGTGCCGCGCCTACAACGAAATGAGCCAGTACAGCCTCTTCCCATCGGGAACCGTATTGCGTCAGTTGCGCAAGGTCGCCGAAAAGAAAGCCGGCTATCAAAACCAGCCTTTCAAGACCACCAACCGCTACTTCCGGGGTCGCATCGTCGACTTCCTGCGCTCCATCCCCGGCAGCCAGCGCACCTCCTTACCCGCACTAGGCCCGCACATCAAGCCCGATTTCACCGCCGAAGACCTGCCCTGGCTGCAAAAAATCATCGCAGGGCTTGCAAAAGATGGGCTGGTTGATCTCACCGAAGAGGGGGTAAAACTGCCATAAGTGGATTCTTCCCCAAAAGAGGACTATAATTTGGAGCAAATACAGCAGCCAGTTCGCTCTGGCAAAACCGTTCACAAAACGACCATGCACTCACTACTATTTATTCTTGGAGGAATAGAGCTTTGCGACTCAACAATCTTGACCAGATAGGCAGGCAATACCGGCACATTTTCCTCTCGCCCCACCTGGATGATGCCGTCTTTTCCGTCGGCGGCACGCTCGCGGTCCAGGTCAGCACCGGGCTGCGCCCACTCATAATTACCGTTTTCGCGGGCATTCCACCCGCAGGACACCGCCTCAGCCCGTTCGCGCTTCAGGTACAGCGGGAAATGGGATTCCGCGAGAACCCCACAGTGGCAATGGAAGCCCGGCGCAAGGAGGATGCCGCCGTGATGGATTTCCTGAAATGCGATTATCTCTGGCTCGATTATCTCGACGCCATGTACCGGGGCAATCCCGGCTACTATGCCAGTCGCCAGCAGTTGATCGGCGGCGAGGTCAATGCCGCCGACCTCGTCATCGAGCGGCAAATGGCGGAAGACTTACTGACCCTGCAAGAGCGACTGCCCGACACCGTCTGGTACGCCCCGCTCGGTGTAGGACGGCATGTCGACCACCAGATCGTCGCCTCCGCCGCCGACCGCCTCGTGCAGCGTAAGGCGAACGTCAATTTCTACGAGGATTTCCCCTATGTGCTGCAGCAGGGCGCGTTAGAGGCACGGCTCCAAGAGATGGGCGGCACGCTGGAACCGGCCTACGTCGAGATGTCGGAAATGCTGCCCCTGCGCGAAGAGGCATCGGAGATGTACGCCTCACAAGTGCAGAGCAACTTCGGCAGCATCGAGAACATGCGCCGCGACATGTACAACTACACCCACGGCATTCGCCCCGTCCACACCGTCTGCCTGGAACGCTTCTGGGAGCCATAGTTCACCTGTCGCCCATGCGAAACACCCTCTTTCTTAGGAATTCTACATATCGAGGCCGGTGATTACAGCTACTGGCCTCGTTCGTTATACGAATTGTAGATATTTTGAGAGGGTGGAAGAGGAATGAAAGGGATTGAAGGATCAACGCTGGGGCGCTACGAATTACGGCGGCGCATAGGACAGGGTGGCATGGCGGAAGTCTATCTCGCCTACGACCGGCGCGTGCGCAGGCAAGTCGCCATCAAAGTGCTCTACGGGCGCGACGAATCGTTTGTGCGCCGTTTTGAGCGCGAAGCTCTCGCGGTAGGAGCGCTCTCCCACAATCACATCCTGCCTCTTTACGATTTCGGTGAGCAACGCCCCTGGTACTATCTGGTCATGCCCTACGTCGAGGGGGGCACCCTGCGCGACCACCTGCACAAAAAGCAGCGCCTCACGCTCATCGAAGCCGCCAGCTTCGTCGACCAGATCGCCTCAGCCCTACAATACGCCCACGATTCCGGCGTCATCCACCGCGATGTCAAGCCCTCCAATATCTTGCTGCGCCCCGACGGCTACGCCTATCTCGCCGATTTCGGCCTGGCAAAAGCGATACTGGGCGCGGAAGCCCTCACCAGTATCGGTGCCATCGTCGGCACGCCCGAATATACCGCCCCCGAACAATCCAACGGCATCAACGACTACCGCAGCGACATCTATTCACTCGGCGTCATTCTCTACCAGATGCTCACCGGCAAGGTCCCCTTCACCGCAGAATCGCCCATCGCCGTTTCCCTCAAACACATCCAGACAGAGCCAACCCCGCCCTCCCAGCTCAACAGCTCCATTCCGCCCGGCATCGAGGCCGTTATCCTCAAAGCCCTCGCCAAAGACCCCGACGCCCGCTACCAGCAGGCCCAGGAACTCTCCACCGCCTACTGGAAAGCCCTCCACCACGAGCGCCTCTGGACCACTGACAAACTCCCCGCCCAGGCACTCACCGAAGCCCCCTGGCTTGACCATCCTAAAGAGGCCCAAAACACCACCAGTGACAAAATAGATGACAGCAAAAGCACCGCCGGGAATAACAAAGAATCGCTAGCCAACAGCCCGCAGGCACCCACGCGCTCAAACGACAACCCGGAAGAGAACAACAGCTTCCATTTCCACATAAACGCGCAAAAATCCGGTAACAAAAAAAAGCATGCTAAGGGACAAGAAACAAACCGTGGGTTTACCTACACTCCATTTCCCCCCTCATCACCCACCAGAACAACCCTCCGGCGCAGCAGAACAACAATTTTCGCCCTCTTCTGCCTCATCCTCATGGTCGCTATCGTCCCGCTCGGCCTCAACTGGCAAGCGGAGCGCACCTCACAAATCAGGCCAACACAAAATACGCAACAAGCAGCAACACAGCATATCAATACAGCAGCAACCGCAACAGCCGTCGCACAGGCCACCGCACAGGCGCGACTGCAAGCCACCCTGGCCGCTCAATCGCGAGTGCAGGCCACAGCAGGCATCACCACCTCACTTGGCGCGGGCCAGACCCTCTACGCCAACAGCATGACCACCCCCGGCGGTGGCTGGATCGACGACGGCTCCCAGTGCTACTTCACCCCGCAGGGCTACCACGTTCAGACCTACACGGGCCATCTCGAAGCCTGGTGCTACTCCAACCAGCAGCAATACTCCAACGCCATCATCACCGTCCAGGCTCAACTCCTGCGCGGCGACACCTACGGCCTCATCTTCCGTCTCGACCCCACTGCCCGCACCTTCTACCTGCTCGAACTCAACAGTCAGGGCGCATATCGCTTCGTCAAAGCCAACGGCAGCAACCCCCTCAACTGGCTCATCCTCATCGACTGGACCTCCTCCAGCGCCATCAACCCCGGCTACGACCAGACCAACACCTTCCTCATCCTCGCCACCGGCCCCCACTTCACCATCTACATCAACAAACAACTCATCGTCAACAACTTCACCGACCCCACCCCCTACTCCACGGGCCTGCTGGGCCTCCTCGTCGGCGGCAATACCCCCACTGGCACCGAAGCCGTATTTAGTAATGTGTGGGTGTTCCAAAAGTAATGAGCATAACAGTCACCATAAGAAGGGCAACCGCAAGGGGGCGCCTCGCGTCATCCAACCACCCTTGCCCCTACTATACAAAACGGCGCGCTAATACCCGTATAGACCAGGGCCACCCTTGCGGATGGCCTGGGGGGTGATACGGTCGGCCTGCTGGGCACGGTGGTAAGGATTTTCGGCCCAAAGGGAACAAACTACAGGGTCTTCCCTGTTGTCATTAATTGAGCAAAGAAAGTGCTAATTTTGTGAAAAGAGGCTTGCAATTCATGAGCATAGAGAAAACTAAGCTTAGCCCGCTGGCGGTGACAGCATCAGAACCGTATAGTGGGAATGGGAAAGGGGCGGCGGCGCATCGGATTTATCTGAGCATGGGGTCGAATCTGGGGGACAGGCGCGGCAATCTGGCGGCTGCCATTCAGCGCCTGCATGACATCATGGAGATCGATAGGGTCTCTTCCGTCTATGAGACGGAGCCGGTCGGCTACCTGGAGCAGCCACGCTTTTTGAATATCGCCGTTGCCGGGACGACGCGGCTTTCGCCACAGGAGTTCCTGCAACGCGCGAAGGAGATTGAGGTTGCCCTCGGTCGGCAGGAGACGTTTCGCAATGGGCCGCGCCCCATTGATATCGATATCATTTTCTACGATAATCTGACGCTTGAGAGCGCGCCTTTAACCATCCCCCATCCGCGCATGGTCGAGCGCGCCTTTGTGCTGGCTCCTCTGGCGGAGATCGCGCCGGAGGTGGTGCATCCGGCCAGCGGGCGCACAGCTCGCCAGTTGCTTGCAGTGGTATCGCGGGAGGGTGTGAAGAAGATTGCCCCCGACCTGACTATCAAACTGGAACGGGATATCCAGAGCGAACCTCCCGCTGTGCATGTGCGCCTGGGTAAGACGGGCGTAGTCGGGCTGCGCAGGAGCATCCTCATCGGCAATAAGGGACAGCAGCAGCAGTTTGACGTGACCTTCGATATGTATGCCGATCTTGGCGCGGACCGCTCAGGCGTGCATATGTCGCGCTTCAGTGAGTCACTGGAACAGGTGCTGGAAGAAACTACTACCATGAATGCAAGCTGGCCGCAGCTTGAGGTGCTGGCCGAGCACGTGGCAAAAACCATCGCGCAGAAGCAGAAAGTTGCCCGTGCCTCGGTACGCCTGCGCACCAGCTATCCGATGGAGAGATGGACTCCGGTTTCCAGCCGCCGCTCGCAGGAAATCTATGGCTTGCTGGCCGAGGCGGTCGCGACGCGCGAGGGGACGCGCAGGATGGCGGGCGTTGAGGTGGAAGGCATGGTGGCCTGCCCGTGCGCGCAAGATATGGTGCATTCCTACGCAAAAGTGCGCCTGGAGGAAGAGGGCGTTCCCACCGAGATGATTGATAAAATGCTTAGCGTCACACCACTGGCGACTCACAACCAGCGCGGCATCGCTACATTGATGATCGGCAGCGATGAGGTGATCGATGCCAGGGACTTGATCAACATTGTCGAAGGCGCGATGAGTTCCGAGAACTATACGCTGCTCAAGCGGCCCGATGAGTTATACGTGGTCAATAAGGCACACGCGCATCCGCGCTTCGTTGAGGACGTTGTGCGTGAAATCCTACGCGCAGTGGTGGAGAAGTATGTTAATCTGTCGGACGAAACCTTCGTCTGGGTGGGAGAGCGTAACGAAGAGACCATCCACAAATACGACGTGGAGACAGAGGCATGGGGAACGCTGGGAGAACTGCGTGCGGAAATCCTGCACGGCGCAGAGGTTGAGCAGCATACGACAAAGGAAGAGTGGCTTAAGCTGAAGCGATAGCAGTTTGTGGAAAAATGCCAGCTTCATCCTACGGCAACCGCAAGGATGCGATTGTCGTATTACGTGGTAGGTGCAGGTTTGTGGATACTCTTCCAGCAAGTTCTGGAAATATCACAAATTTGTGTCTTTTGCCTATTAACATTGCTAGCATGGGCGTGTTATAATGCTGATACAATAGTTCCTGTATACTGCTAGACACGGTAGTAGACAGAGAAAGATTCTAGAATGATATGGAGATAAGGTGGAGGGAGTTTTACTAGACCCGGCTCAATTAGCCAGGGTCGCGGTCGATGCCGCAGCTGACAAGAAAGCCTCGGACATTACTCTGCTGGATGTTCACGAGCTAACGCCCATTGCGGACTACTTCGTTATCTGTAGCGCAAACAATCCACGGCAGATTCAGGCCATCGCCGATGCCATAGACGAGGCGTTGAGCAAACAGGGGGCCAGAGTGCTCCATCGAGAGGGTGATGCTGAAACGGGCTGGCTTCTGCTAGACTTTGGGGACATCATCGTGCATATCTTTGGTCAGAAAGAGCGGGAATACTACCAGTTGGAGCGCCTATGGAATCAGGCAAAGATGGTAGTCTACCTGCAATAGTTACGGCAGAAAGGCGGTCAACGATGACTTTTTTCAAGAATCGGTTGTTTCTCGAAGGTATCGCGCTTGGTGGCATCTGCGGCATCGTGATTGGTTCGATTATCGCTTTTACACTGGGCGAAAGCGGTATGGGAGCAGTACGCAAGCTGCTCGACGATCGCGCACGTCGCAACGTGCCATTTGAGTATCTTTCCCAGTAGCAGCATCCATATCAACTAAAAAATACGTTTGTTAAGAGGTGGTTCCGTGCGGTATCTGGCAGCGGTCCTCGTCGTAGTGATGTTTTGTGGCTTACTACTTGCGCAATTTTCTCCTGTTAGCGCCACCGGCCCCTCGCACGGATGCGCGCCATCTATTCCCCCTGCGGTGTCCGGTTCCCCTGCGCCCGTTCCAGCAACTCCCGGCATTATCACGCTCAACGAAGTCCTGCTCAATCCAGCTACAGCCTGGAACTGCTCTGATACGGCTGGTGTCAGCTCTCCGACCGATAGCTGGATCGAACTTTACAATCCACAAAGTCAGCCGCTCAACTTATATACCGGTCATGCTATGCTGGATACCGGCCCCGGCACCAACCCGTACTACTTTCCCCTGGGCGCTTCTCTCGCCGCTCAGGGCTTCCTGGTAGTCTTTCCTTTTACCAGGCTTTCTATAAGCTCAACCAACAGCACAGCCTTAAATGTACGTCTCATCATTGATGGCGAGATTATCGATCAGGTGGCCGTTCCCCAGCTCAATCCCGACGAATCCTACGCTCGTATGCCTGACGGCAGCGGCAAATGGCAAATTACTGCCGCACCAACCATCGACGTCAGCAACATGGCGGGGCTGGTGACTCCCACGCCTACTCTTAACCCTACACCTCCCACCAGCACTGGAACCGGGAATAATGGGAATAGCAGCAGTGGCAACACCAACAATGGGAGCAGTAGCACAACACCCGTCACAGGGTTAGTGAGCGGCACGCAACCTGCATGGAGCAAGGTCACGTTCCCCGTCACACCTACGCTCAACGCAATCAGCTATACCAGCACGAGCACTCCTACGACACTCTCTTCCCCGGCTTCCACGCCCGTATCACCGGTAGCACCGGTGAATAACAGCTCTGACACACCCCGGCGCATCATCGTGACACTGCTGTTGATCGCGCTGGCAGCGACGCTGTTCTGGTGCTGGCGACTGTTTTCCTCCTCTTCAGCTTGACGCCCTCTTTTCAGACATGATACGCTGGAAACAAACCCACCAGAGAGAAGGAAGCGTCAGCAACATGACAACGACACAGATGAACGAGAGACAGGCAGAGACACATCCCGTGCGGCAGAACGCGAAAATCGCCATTATCGGCGGTGGGAGCCCCTATTGCGCTGGATTGATGAAAAGTTTCGTCTACGAAGCCCGCTCTTTCCAGGGATGCCACATCGTCTTGATGGACATCAACGAGGAGGGGCTAGAGCTTATCTACACCATCGGCTCGAAACTCCTGAAGCATGCCGGGGCCGATATCACGCTTGAGTATACAACAGATATGAAGGCAGCCATCAAAGATGCCGACTTTGTGCTGACCACCTTTCGCACCGGTGGCATGCAGGCGCGCCGCCTCGATGAGAAAGTTCCCCTGAAGTATGGCCTGATCGGCCAGGAGACAGTTGGGCCGGGCGGCTTTTTCTATGCCCTGCGCACTGTGCCGGAGGTGGCGCGCATTGCCACCGAAATGGAGAAAACGGCACCGCGAGGCTTCCTGCTCAACTACACCAACCCCAGCAACATTGTCACTGAGGCCATCGCTCACTGCTCCTCGGTGCGCGTCATCGGGCTGTGCGACGGCCCTGTGCACGAAATTCCGCAGTTCGCAAAGTGGGCAGGCATTCAGATACCGGAGGGGAAACGCCTGTATTACCGCACCGTCGGGCTGAATCATGGCAACTGGACAACGGCGGTCTGGCTGGATGGCGAAGATGTGCTGCCGCGCATCGTGGAATACTGCGAAAATTACATCAACGCACACCCAACCATGACGAAAGAGAACTACCAGCACGTCATGCTGGCCACGCTCACCGCCCGCTACGGATCCATCCCCTCGCATTACATGCATTATTATTACTTCCCGGAAATCGTCCTGAAATTCCTGCAAGAGAAGCCGACATCTCGCGCTGAAGACATCATGAACGGGCTGGATGATATCATGGCACACTATCGCGAGGAGGCGCAGAAAGAGGCACCGAGCCTGACAAAAATGCGCGGAGGCGGCTCCGGATTCGGGGATTTCGCCCTCGATGTCATACGCAACATCCTGCACAACACGGGCGAGGAATGGGTGCTCAACGTCGTCAACAACGGTTCGCTCAATTTTCTCGACGCCGACCGTGTGGTCGAGCTGCCCTGCCGCGTCGACGCTCGCGGAGCCTTACCACTCGCTCAGGGCGACGGCGGCATCAGCATCGACCAGCGCGGCCTGATCTGCGCGCTGGCCGCCTACGAAAGCGCCGCCGCCAGGGCCGCCCTCTGGGGTTCGCGCCGCGACGCTATCAAAGCCCTCGCCGCCAACCCGCTCGTCATGTCCTACAGCAAAGCCGAAGAGGCCTACAACGGCCTCGCCGCCGCCGAAGCTCAGTATCTACCAGAACGATTATTAACGTAGGCGCTCGTTTGCGTCTTGCTGAGAACAGTGATATCATGTCATTGTAATGTGATGAATGTTGATCAGTTAGACTTAGAGGCTATTTGCCAGCCAGACGAGGGTCAGTCATGAGCATCACCGAACTTTCTCCAACAACTGTAGCACCTCTGTATGAGCGCATGTCGGCGGAAAAGAAAGTCGAAGTCGTGCGCGAATTGAGTGATTTGCTGGGAGCGCGCTACGTTTTGCATTCCCCGTATGATTTGATGTTATATGAGTATGACGCCTCGATTGATCGCAGCACCCCAGATATCGTCGTCATGCCCGCCAGCACTGAGGATGTCGCGGCCATCGTCAAGATCGCGGCGCGTCACAGGGTTCCCGTCGTGCCGAGAGGTGCGGGAACCGGACTGAGCGGCGGCGCTATTCCCATCTACGGCGGCATCGTCATCGTCTTCACGCGCATGAACCGCATCCTTGCTGTTGACTATAAGAATTTGCGCGCTGTTGTGCAGCCCGGTCTGGTCAACCTGCACCTGAGCAATGCCCTGAATCCACAGGGCTTCTACTACGTGCCAGACCCCAGCAGCCAGCGTTCCTGCACCATCGGCGGCAACGTGGGCGAGAACGCCGGAGGGCCACACACGCTGATCTATGGCGTCACGACAAATCACGTGCTGGGACTGGAAATCGTCACCGCCGAAGGTGATATTGTCCAGATTGGCGGCTGGACGTATGACACTCCCGGCTATGACCTGACCGGCCTGCTCATCGGCTCCGAGGGAACGCTCTGCATCGTCACGAAGATCATCGTGCGCATGGTTCACCTGGCGGAAGATGTGAAGACGATGGTGGCGATCTTCGACACGATGGATGATGCCTCAAACACGGTCTCAGAGATTATCGCCGGTGGCATCATTCCCGCCGCTATCGAGATGATGGATCAGATGATTCTCCAGGCGGTCGAGGCCGATTCGCACGCTGGCTATCCGACAGATGCCGCCGCCGTTCTGTTGATGGAGGCTGAGGGTATCCGCGAGAGCGTGACTGAACAGGTGGAGCAGATTGAGCAGATTTGCCAGAAAAACCACGCGCGCACGGTTCGTATAGCGGCCAACGAGGCGGAGCGGCAGTTGTTCTGGGCTGGCCGTAAGAATGCCTTCGGCGCGGTCGGGCGTATCAGCCCTGAATTCTACGTGCAGGACGGGGTAGTGCCACGCACACGCCTGCCCTATGTGCTGCGGCGCGTTGAAGAGATTTGTTCCAGCTACGGGCTGCGCGTGGGCAACGTCTTCCACGCGGGCGACGGCAACCTGCACCCGCTCATCCTCTTCGATTCGCAGGTGCCGGGCGAAGTGGAGCGCGTGCGCAAGGCCGGACACGAAATTCTTGAAGTATGCGCCGAGGTGGGGGGCACCATCACTGGAGAGCATGGCGTGGGCATAGAGAAGCAGGCGGAGATGGCCCTGATTTTCAGCGCTGTTGACCTGCGCGTCATGCAGCAGGTGCGTGCTGCTTTCAATCCCGATCAACTTTTCAATCCTGGAAAACTCTTCCCTTTGCCGGGGCGTTGTGCCGATATGAAACAATTGTGAGGCGGGATGTACTATGAGTGAGATTGAGACGCTTGCAACAACGATCAACGAATTTGCGCACACTGCACAGGTCAGTACCGATGCCGAAACGCTGCAAAGCTACGCGATAGATGGTGTCCTGCCTCGTCTGGTGGTGATTCCCGAAACGGTGGAACAGGCGGCACAGGTGGTAGCGGTCACCAACCAGCAGGGATTAAAGTTGCTGGCACGTGGCGGAGGTTCGCGTATGACAGTGGGCAGTATTGTCGAGCAGCTTGATGTACTGCTGGAAACGAACCGGCTGTCACGGCTGCTGGAACATGAAGCGCCCGATCTCACCTGCCACGTTGAAGCCGGTATTACCCTGGCTGCTTTGCAGAAACAACTGGCGCGCCAGGGGCAGTGGCTGGCGCTCGACCCTGTGAATGCGGAGGAGGCCACCATAGGCGGTATCCTGGCCTCCAATGCCTTCGGCCCCAAACGGCTGCGCTATGGTACGGCCCGCGACCTCGTGATCGGCTTGCAGGTGGTGCAGGCAAACGGGGAAGTAGCGCGCAGCGGCGGACGCGTGGTCAAAAACGTGGCCGGTTACGACCTGAACAAGCTCTACATTGGCTCGCTGGGAACGCTTGGCCTCATCGTCGAAGCCAATTTCAAATTGCATCCCCTGCCACCAGCCGAACGCACCCTCCTGCTGGCCTACCCAACCGCCGTAAGTGCCATGGAAACTGTACTCACTATCCTCGGTTCGCCGCTGACGCCGAGCGCGTTGGAACTCATCGACCCGGGCGCGGCCAGTGATATGAACGATTTCTTCGGCCTCAACCTGCCAACCAACGGCTATACCCTGGCGGTTAATTTTGAGGGCGGTCTGGCCGGAATCCAGCGCCAGCTTGAGGAGGCACGTATTATAGCCCGCACGGACGGCGCGCTGATGGCCGACGATCTGGAAGGCGAGGCTCAGAATCAGTTCTGGAATGCTGTGCGCGGGCATACAGAGGGAACGGCAACCTGCAAAGTGGCGATCCTGGTATCCCACATTGCGCATTATTTACAGGAGGTCGAGGAGGTCTGCCAGCACTATAAACTGGAAGCGGCGGTGGTAGCGCACGCCGGTAATGGCATTCTCTATGTCGAACTGCGGCCTGGTGACGCGATGCCGCGCCTGGTCGAGGCCATTGCCGAACTGCGCCGCCACGCGCAGGAGGCTCGCGGCAGCCTGGTGGTCGAACGCTGCCCCACCGACCTCAAACGGCTGATCAGTGTCTGGGGCGAACCCGGTTCCAGCTTCTATTTGATGCAGCGACTCAAACAGCAATTTGATCCGATGGGAACATTCGCGAAAGGGCGGTTCGTGGGAGGACTGTGAAACAGGAAGATTTATTACTCATCACGGCGCATCCAGAGTTCCTAGAAGCTGCCATAGGTGAGCTGCAGCGCCTGGATAAACGGCTCAGCCTGGAATCGCTACTGAGTCCAGAGGTCGCGCTCTGTAAAGCGCCCAACGTAGCGGAGTTGATGCGCACAGCGGCGAAGGTGCGCCCAACCTTTGTACGCCATCTGGCTCCCGTGCGGGACATGATCGACCTGACCAATACGGAGCAGGACATGGGCAGGATTGCGCTGGCTCTCGCAGATCTGCCTTCCTTCGCGCTGTTGGAACGCGGCCAGCGTTTCGCTGTGCAGACGCGCTTCGTGCAGGACGCACAGGATGAGGAGGGACAGCCAATCAGCCACGTGAAACACCCGTACACGAGCGGACAGTTAAACCAGCAACTGGCCGGAGCCATCGCGGAAGAGACCGGAGCCATCGAATCTGTGAAAAAGCCGCAGGTAATCGTCTCTGTTCTCTGCACACCGGACAAATGCTATCTCGGTGTCTCAACGGCTGAGGAGAATTTGAGCGCGTGGCCCGGCGGCATGCGCCACTTCGCGCAAACGCCAGAGCAGATCAGCCGGGCAGAGTTCAAGCTGCTGGAGGCGTTGGAGATCTTCGGCGTCTCGCTGCCCGCACAGGGCTGGGCGCTCGATCTGGGCGCTGCCCCCGGCGGCTGGACACGCCTGCTGTTAGAGGCAGGCTTGAACGTGGTGGCCGTTGACCCAGCTAAGCTCGATGTGCGGCTGGCACACGCGCCACACCTGGAACATTACCGGGGCTACGCGCAAACCTATCTTGAGGAGGCGATACGCAAGCATAAAAAATTTGATGTGGTCGTCAACGATATGCGCATGGATGCCCGTGAGGCGGCGCGGCTGGTGGGACAGGCTTCCCGTTGCCTGCGCTCCGGCGATGGTTTCGTGCTCAGCACCTTGAAGCTGCCCCACGCGACCCACGAAATCAATCCACTGGCAACTCTGCGCGAGGCACTGAACATTCTCCGCAAGCGCTATGGCATTGTGGAGGCGCGTCAACTCTTTCACAATCGTCAGGAAGTGACCGTCGTAGCGGCGCAGCCGCTATCTACACAGATGTAAGAACATCAAGCGATTTAGAACTGGAAAGGCAGGCAGGTATGGCGCTAGAATCCACGAACGTACAATCTACAACAAAGATTTCCCCCCCGAGTCAGGGGCCATTACGTCGTCATACTCACACCTATGATCTGATGCGACAGTGTATCCACTGCGGCTTCTGCCTGCCCACCTGTCCCACCTATGCTGTGCTGGGCGTCGAGATGGATTCTCCACGCGGGCGTATTTACCAGATGCAGGCAGTTGCCGAAGGGCGCATGGAAATATCGCCCGATTTTGTCGAGCACATGTACTGCTGCCTGGGTTGTCGTGCCTGCGAAACAGCCTGTCCTTCCGGCGTGCAATTCGGCAAGCTGATCGAGGCTGCACGCGAGCAAATCCAGCTAGAGGCCAACCACAGGCCGCTGCTCGATCTTCACCCCGAAGCAATGGAACTCGAATCCAAAACTAACGGCTCAACTCCAGACACTGCCGCGCATGGCTCCGTCCCTTTGCCCATACAGATAGCCTCCGAGGAATTGCTGCGCCGTTTCTTTTTTGATGTCATGCTCCCTTCGCGCCTCGTCACCTCACTTGTCTTCGGTGGCCTGAAGGTCTACCAGCGCACCGGCCTGCAAGCCCTCGTCCATCGCACCGGCCTGCTCGATCTGGTCAATGCGCTACCCACGCCTTTCCAGGGCCAGATCAAAGTCCCTGAAGAATTGATGCCAGACGTGGGCGGCGCTATCATACCCACTCCTTTGCCGGAGGTAACACCCGCCATCGGACGCAAACGCTATCGCGTCGGCTTCATCAGTGGCTGCATCATGGATCAGGTATTCCGCGATATCAACGAGGCTACTATTCGCGTGCTAGCCGCCAACGGCTGCGAGGTGATCACACCGGTACAGCAGCAATGCTGCGGTGCGCTGCATGTACACGCCGGTGAGGCTGAAGAAGGTCGCGCACTGGCAAGAAGCAACATCGACGTGTTCGAGCCATACAACTGCGACGTCATCATCATCAATTCCGCCGGTTGCGGCTCCAACCTCAAAGAATACGGCCATCTCCTGCGCGACGACCCCGCCTACGCTAAACGAGCCAGCGCATTCAGCGCGAAGGTTAAGGATATCAGCGAGTTCTTGATCAACATCGAGTGGAACCATGATCTAGGCGCGGTGGAACGCACCGTCGCCTATCACGACGCCTGTCACCTCGCGCATGGTCAGAAAATACGCCAGCAGCCGCGTCAGTTGCTCAAAGCAATCCCCGGCCTCAAACTGGTCGATCTCAAAGAGGCAGACTGGTGCTGCGGCAGCGCGGGCATCTACAACATCACCAATCAGGATATGGCTTCCCAACTGCTGGAGCGCAAGATGAACAACATTGCCGCGACGGGTGCAGACGTCATTGCCACCGGCAACCCCGGCTGCATGATGCAAATCGCTCTGGGCGCGCGCCAACGCGACATGAACCTTGAAGTAGTTCACCCCATCCAACTGCTCGACCAATCCTACCGCGCCGGAGGACTCTACACTATGCCAGTACGCGACATCGCTGCCCGGCAGCGCCAGCAGCGCAACATCCTCGCCGCTCTTATTGCAGGATTCTTGCTCGGCATCTTTCTCACGCGCGGCCGACGCGAACGCTAAACTATCCACAAAAGAAAGCAAAAAGAGCAACCAGACAAACTTGAAAGTGGTCCGGTTGCTCTTTTTGCTTTTTCTTTCACCGAAATGAAAAACCTACCTGTAAAACTTCCGACTTCAAGCAGCACGAAAAGAACCTCCAGGTAAGGGGGAAAGAGAAAGCTAAAAACAACAGCTTGTAGCCCGCGTTGGATAGCCGTATTATGCGGCTACGCCATCTATGAGTTTTTAGGTACTTCTGCTTAGGAAAATTGCCTATTGTCGGGCTTACTTGCCGTTATGTTATACTTTTTGTCGATTACTATTCTCATGCTTCTTGTGTATTATCAATCATTTAGGATTGGAGGAGAAACGTAATGCAGTACCCACCATCAGGACAGAATTGGCCTTCACAGGAACAACCCTCATATGGCTCAGGGCAGCCATCGCAACCACTTTCACCAAACTCACAATGGAGCCAGCAAGCCCCTTCACAACCGCTGCCGCCACATACACAATGGGGTCAGCAACCTTATCTACCTCAGCAGGGCCCATGGCCGCAACCGTATCCCCAACAAGGTCAATGGCAGCAACCGCCCCAACAACAGTATCCGCCGATCTACCGACCGCCACAGCCACCGAAGAAGAAAAGTAAACTTCCCATCATCATTGGAGTAGTTGCAGCTCTTGTCTTGTTTGCATGCATTGGTTCAGCTCTAGCCAGCCAGGGTGGAACTTCTACCAAAACTACCACGAACACCTCTACGCAATCTGCGCAGCAACAGCCCACCAGCGTACCAACAACTGCGCCGACGCCAGCACCGACAACGCCTCCAACTCCAACCCCAAAGCCGTTAAAATGGACGACAGTACAGACATTCACTGGCAATGGCGATAAGAAAACAGCCATCTTCGACACTCCTGATGACTGGAAAATTGTATGGTCTTGCAATCCGTCATCTTTTTATGGAGGCGAGTACAACTTGATCGTCAGTGTTTATGGTTCTGACGGCTCGGATATCGATCTCTCAGCAATCAACACTATCTGTCAGGCAGGCAACACAAGCGATCTAACCGAAGAACACCAGGGAGGCCAGGTCTACCTGGATATCGCAAGTGAAGGGGCCTGGACTATACAGATACAAGAACTGAAGTAAACAATCGTAACTATTCACAACCAGCTCCCGCCTTCAAAGCGATCAGGGTGAGAGCTGGTTGTGGTCTATCTATAGTTACCAGAGCCGCTAAATCAGGTAAATCGCTTCCTGGGGTTGCGAAAACCATTCGCATCCATCATCTGTGACCAGTACCTCATCCTCCTGGCTGACGTAACCGCGTTCGGTCATGACACCGAGTTCGAGGGTGAAGACGACGCCTGCTTCGATTTTGTGGTAAGGGGCGTCGCCATAGCGGGGCCAGCGCGGGCCGAGCAGTGGGCCTCCATCGTGAGCGTGGCGTCCGACGCTGTGGCCAAGAGCGTGCTTGTATTCCTCGTAGCCTGCTTACACGAGATAGGAGCGAGCAGCTTCATCTACCTGCCAGCCCTGCACGCCGGGACGCAGCACTGCCTTACCCGCTGCAATTGCGCCCTTAACTGCTTGAAAGGCGGATTGCCAGGTGATATCATGATTGAAGATCAGTTTCAAAGCGGGATCAGGCTGTTCATCGGTCTCCCTCACAAATAGTAGCCAGCAGTCAAGGAGTAGTTCGTTTAAAATACGGGTAGTCTGTTCCATCTTTTCCCGGTAAACTACGATATCCGTCATTTATGTTTCTCTCCTCGTCTCAAAAGAAATAGCACCCGACCACACATCTGTAGTATATCTTATCGCCGAAAGAAGGCAAAACAAAAAGCCAGCATCATGATGCTGGCCTTCTATTTCAGTCGCGGCACGCTATTCCCTTTCACAATCAATGAATGTATCCTCAATTTTGCCGACAAGCCGCCTGCGAAGCGAAGTCAAGCGCAGTTACTTCAGAGACAATAACCGCTTGCTCGTTGCGAGTTTCTTCCGCTGAAGATACCTTTCCAGTTAGACAAGCTGGAAGCACAAGCCGTACGATCATTAGGGCCACTTGGCTGAGCCGGTTACCCGGCTTACACCTGTGGTCTATCCACCAGGTCGTCTTCCTGGGATCTTGATCTCACTCAGGAGATGGGAAGACTCATCTTGGGTGCGGCTTCGCGCTT
>DATGLM010000049.1:0-361841 GCA_035294125.1 Ktedonobacteraceae bacterium
CAGGGGAAGTTCGTGGTTCGTCTCAAGGGGGGCGACCCCTTCGTCTTCGGGCGCGGCGGTGAGGAGGCGCTGGCTTTAGCCGCCGAGGGCATTCCGTGCGAGGTGATACCAGGCATCAGTTCCGCTATCGCCGTGCCTGCCAGCGCGGGCATCCCCGTCACGCAGCGCGGCCTTGCCTCTTCTGTCACCATCGTGACCGGCCACGAGCAGTATGGTGGCGATGGACAGGCGGTAGACTGGGAACAACTGGCGAAACTGGGCGGTACGCTGGTGATCTTGATGGGCGTGGAATCACTGCCCCGTATCTGCCAGCGCCTGCTCGCCGGTGGGCTTGCTCCTGCTACGCCTGCCGCAGTGGTGCAGCAAGGCACGCTGCCAGACCAGCGCGTGGTAACGGCTCCCCTTGCCCGGCTCGTCGACAGTGTACGTGAGGCCGCTATCAAAGCCCCTGCCGTCATCATTATCGGCGCGGTCGCTGCGCTGGCTGATATACTCAATCCGCTTTTAAGTGGCATGACACATTCGAGATAAATCTTCCATCAGCAAGGAGATACATACTATGAAACTGCTGATCAGTTGCATTTCGACGAAGCATTCGCTGCTCAAACAGCACTGGCAGGAGACGGGGCAGCAATCACAACTTCAATGCCCGCTCACCGTTCTGGGCAGCTATCAGAAGCCAGAGGAAGATATGGGCGGTTTGTTGTGCCTGCTTGAGGACATGGGTTGCTCGCGCACGCTGCTGAATGTATCGATGGCAGCCGGTATGGTCGCTTCTGAGAACGGGGTGTTTGTCGCCTCTTTCGCCGGTATCCACGAGATAGACCCCGGTCGCGGCTCTGTGCGGCAGGATGTCGTCAGTTTGCCGCTTTTCAACGCGCTGCATTCTCTGTCTCGCACGCGGCGCGGCTACCTGGTTGCCAGCACCGGCTTAGACTTACTGGTCGAATTCAACCGGCACGGCGAGGTTCTCTGGAACTGGTGGGCGACCGATCATGGCTTTGTCTTGACCCCTACCGGCAAGCCCCGCGCGCTGGATAAAGCTCTCGATCATCGTTTCATTCGCTACGGCACGCTCAGCCAGACCACGCATGTCAACTCCGCTGCCGAACTGGCTGACGGTCAGGTGCTGGCTTCGCTCTTCCATCAGGGCATGGTCATCCAGATTGACCGCGAGAGCGGCGAGTGGCATCCTATCCTGGAAGGCTTAGACCATCCCCACTCCATCAGGGTGCTGGACGAGACGTATTTCACCGTCGCCGATACTGTGCGTGGCAAGGCGCTGCTGGTGAAGATCAAGGATGGCAGAGGACATGTCGAGCAGGAAATAGATGCCGGAACAAGCTGGCTACAGGATTGCAGCTACAACAGCCGCTACAACTGCTGGCTGCTCGTCGATGGCAAAAACTCTCGCGTCACCCTGCGCCAGGGCGATTCCGGCGAGAAACCTCTGGCGCAGTTCTACTTTGACCCGGAGTGGCGTCTCTACGAAGCGCAGGTGCTGTAAGACAGGGCATTACCAGGAAGCGCAGGCGGCAATCAACTGCTCCTCTAACGCGGCGACCTGCGCGATCAGGGTGGCAACGGTTGACCAGCGGCGTTGCACGCCAGGGTACTGCGCCTGTGACGCTAACCCCGACCAGCATGGCAAGCAGCAGGTTGCGGGTGCGCCACGCGATCAGGGTGGTTGCCAGCGCGGCCAGTGCTTCCGCCGGGCCGCCGGTCAGCACAGTGGGTGCGACGAGGGAGACAAGAACGCTGCCGGGACCTTCAGTAATTGAGAGGGATGCCGCTGTGGTGACACCTTCTACGTCTCTGGCAATCACGTCCGTGAAGCGTTCTATTTCCCATCCCTGTTGCTGGCATGAGGAGCAGAAACCGTCTCCATGTTCCCGACAATGGAATAAGTCATGTTTCTCTTGCCAATGTGCCTGGGGATATGTTAATCTCACTTTGTACAAATGTACGATAACTATTTCACCTCGCAAGCTTAAAGAGGGACTTTGTATGGCGCAAGAGGACGTTAGCGGTAGCAATGCATCCGGTGCAGCGGCTCAGCCACAGCGCGGGACGTTGCTGCGGCGCGCGCACGAGTTGTTGGAGACGCTGGGGCGACCGGTGGCAGAGGAGGCGCTGGTGCAGCACCTCTTCGGCGCGAGTGGCGCTCTGGGCAAGCCCGGCGTGTGGACGGCGCTGCTGCGGCAGGCGTTGAGCAGTTCGGCCCTGTTCGAGCAGGTGGGCGAGCGGGAGTGGGCGCTTTGTGAGTGGCGCAGCACACAGCAGGGGCTGGATGAGGTCGAGTTCGTCGTGCTGGACACGGAGGCCACCGGCCTGCGTCCGGGAGCGAACCGCGTGATCGAGATTGCCGCTATTCGCCTGCGCGCAGGTGAGGTGCTGGCTTCGTTTCAGAGCCTCATCAATCCCGGTCGCCGCCTGCCGCCGTTTATTGTGCAGTTCACGGGCATCACGCAGGAGATGGTGGATGGCGCGCCGCCTGCCGAAGAAGTGATGCCGGACTTCCTCAGCTTCATCGAGGGGGCTATCCTCGTCGGGCATAACATCGGCTTCGATATCGGCTTTTTGACCTACGAGGCGCAGTTGCTCGGTCAGCCTTTTCCCCTCGATGGCATCGATACCATCCTTTTTGCGCGCCGCTACCTGTCCGGTTTGCGCCGCTTCAAGCTGGACGCGGTGGCCGAACATCTCAAGATTCCTGTGACGAGGCGGCACCGCGCCATGGGCGATACAAAGGTTACAGCGGCCATCTTTCTCAAGCTGGTGGAACTGGCTCAGCAGCAGGGCTTGCAGACGCTCGGCCAGTTGCGCCGCCGCTTGCAACTGCCCGTCGCCTGGAACGGTAGCATCTCCGATCTGAGCATGACGCGGCAGGTGGAGCAATGGCGGGCCGACGGCAAACTCTCCTCGCAGGGCGCGCCCTCTCGCCCCAACGGCAGCCTTTTCCTCAATCCGGCCTGGAAACAGCATTTTCCCTCCAAACCGGGCGTCTACCTGATGAAGGACGCCAACGGGCAGGTAATCTATGTGGGCAAGGCGAAGTGCCTGAAAGACCGCCTCTCCTCGTACTACAGCCAGCCGCTGGGCTACACGCGCAAGATGGATGGCCTCTTGCAGAACGTGCATGAGATCGAGACGCGCGTGCTTGGCTCCGAACTGGAGGCTCTGCTGGTCGAATCGCAGCTTATCAAGCAGTTGCAACCCGCCTACAATGTGCAGTTGCGCAACTATGAGCACTATCCCTTCATCAAGATCGATGTGCAACACCCGTTTCCCCGCGTCTACGCTACACGCGAGGTGGCAGCCGATGGAGCGCGCTACTTCGGCCCGTTCCGCAGCCGCCATATTGTCAACCTGACCATCGATGTGGTGCAGAAAATCTTTCCCGTGCGCACCTGCACTCGTTCGCTGCCGCCGCAGGCTAAACCGTCCGATCCCTGTCTGCGCCTGCACCTTGATCGCTGCCCGGCCCCCTGTCGCGGCGGCATTGACCCGGAGCCGTATCGCAAGACCATCGAGGAGGTCTGCGCCTTCCTGGGCGGCGAGCGCGAAGACCTGCTGGACCGCCTGCGCCGCCAGATGTTTGAAGCTTCGCAACAACTCAACTTCGAGCGGGCCGCGTGGCTGCGTGACACCATTCGCAGCGTCGACGAGGTGCTGATCGGCCAGCGACTCATCACCGGCGCGGTCGAAGCCAACAATCTCTTCATCGTCTACCCCTCGGCGAGGGAGGATCACAACGAACTCTTCCTCATCCGGCATGGACGCCTTGTGGAGCAGCGTTCCGTCCCCCACGAGCCGGAAGTCATGAAACAGACCGTGCGCGAACTGCTCAAAATGGCTGCAGAACTGGGGGAGCCGCCGAAAATCGTGGGCCGGGCCGAGGTCGATCAGATCAACATCATCAGTCGCTGGATACACCGTCACAGCGATGACCGCGCCTTCTTCCCCTTCCAGCACGCCCTTGCCGACGAAGACGAAGCGCGCCTGCTCGCCCAGCGCATCTGGGTCGACATCGATACTGTGCGCGCGCTGCCTATTATGCTCACCGATAACCAGGATGACGAGGATGACATGGTGTGATAGAATATGCACACTTATTTCACCCTGTCATCCTGGAGGATTCGATGCTATTATCCGACAAACGTATTCTGGAAGAGTTGCAGCGTGGCAACATTGTAATTGAGCCGTTTGACGAGCGCCAGCTTGGCACCAATTCCTACGACTGCCGTCTCGGTGAGTGGTATTTCCAGGGCGATGCCAACGTGGAGGTGATTCACCTCGACAACCCCGACGATATTCGCCGCTACTGGGGCGAGCCGCGCAAGGCAAAGGATGGCAAAATTTCTATCCGGCCCGGCACGACCATTCTGGCGCACACCCAGGAGGTCATCGGCGGCCACAACGGCTACCTGGCGAAGATGTATTCGCGCAGCACTGTGGCGCGCTCCGGCCTCTCCGTCTGCCGCTGCGCTGGCGTTGGCGACGTGGGCTACATCAGCCGCTGGACAATGGAAATTTCCAATCATACGCAGACGACTATCTGGATACCCGTCGGCTTCCGCATCTGCCAGCTCACCTTCGAGTACGTCGGCGAAACGCTCAAAGAGTATCACGGCAAATACGGCAAAGATACCTGGGAATGGACGCCCGAAGACATGCTGCCCAAACCTTACTTCGACTGGGACTACGACCTCTACCGCACCGATAAAGGGAGCCGTTCGTGAGCACGAATAGAGAGCAACATACGCGCAGAGGACGCCTGATCTCCTTTGAGGGCCTGGATGGCGCGGGCAAGACGACGCAGCTGGAACTGCTCGAAAAGTGGCTGGCCGCGCGTAACGTGCCATACGTGCGCACGCGCGAGCCGGGCGGTACGCCCCTCGGCGTCGAGATACGCGAACTGTTGCTCAACCATCCCGAATACAGCATGACGCCGCTGGCGGAAGCCTTTCTCTTTCAGGCCGACCGTGCCCAGCACTTCGCCACGCTTCTCCTGCCCGCGCTGGAGGCTGGCAAGCTCGTTATCACCGACCGCTGCTTCGACGCCAGTATCGCCTACCAGGGCTACGGACGTGGCCTTGACCCCGCGCTGATCGAGCGGCTCTCCCTGCTCGCCACACAGGGCCTCGTTCCCGACCTCACCATTCTGCTCGACCTCAACCCCGAACTGGTTCACAGCCGCACCGACCTCATCAACGACCAGAGCGGCCAGCGCGCAGCCCAGACCCGTTTCGATCTCGAAGCCGAGCAATTCCACCGCCGCGTCCGTGAAGGCTTCCTCACTCTCGCCCGTACCTATCCGAACCGCATCAAGGTTATTGACGCCTCACAATCGGCCCGGGCGATTCATCAGGAGATTGTTACGCTGGTAGAGGCGCTGCTGGCAAATTGATTTCGTTCGACCGCATCACTTCAATGGGAAGAGAGTACGTCGACACGGGAAAATCGTGCTATGCTCAGCCGGTCATCTTTCTGCCGCCGAGGCTATTCTGGTCGCCTCTTCCTCTGTCATGGGAGGGCCAATCACCGGTTGCCCGGTAGCTTCCGCGATCCGATACAATTCGTCAAAGTCGAGTGGCTGCTCAGGTGGGTGGACGCGGCTCGTGGCGGGGACGCCAGCCTGGCGGATGAAGTTCAGGAAGTCGTCATTGGCGTGGGTCTGCAGCAGGAGGGCTGGCTGGCCGTCGAGTGCGAAGAATCTTCATTCATGGCTTTCTCCTTTGATGTTTTCTGCCGTCCCTTCATACCGGGGACGAGTACCTGAGCTGTGGGGAGTGCAGCATGGCCTGGATGAGCGGCGCCCCCGCCTCGAAACCCTTAAAGGAGGTACGCATGGCCTCCACCAGTTCCTCCTCGTTTCTGGGACTGAAGTCAGCATGTGTAAGATGCTCGATGATCCAGCCCCACAACCCTTTTTCCAGATCGGCTCTGGTCGGGAAGTGCCGGTAGACGGTTCGTTCCTGGACGCCTGCCGCCGCGGCTACATTGCTGTAGGTGAGGTCGGCTCCAGTCTTCATCACCGATATCCGTTCTCGTGTCGCCGCCATTTGAGCTTGCCGCAGCGGCGAATGGTAAGTAGACCTACTTTTCATGTTAGTAAACATAGCATGAATTCATATAATCTGTCGAGATGTCAGGAAGGCTGTTTTTTACCTACGAGATAAACTCCTGGGTCACCTTTCCTCTCTGTTTCTTCGTGTCCAGTACGATGGATGATAGCCTTTGCAAGGTGTAGACAGAACCGTGCGGATGTGATAGCCTATCGAGTGGAAATCAGGGCTTTGTACATGAGGCGTCCGGTCTCTGTAAGAGAAAGGACGTCATCTTTTATGTCTCAAGGAGTGGAAAAGTGTCGAGTACCAGTTCGGAAACATCAATAGAGGGCGGTCGCTTGAAGGTCTCGTTCTGGTTTGTGGTTATTGCCGGGGTTTTTGTCACCTGTCTCATTACGGCTAACATCATTGCCGTCAAATTTATCTTATTGCTTGGTTTCCTGGTGCCTGCCGGTATCATTGTCTTCCCGCTCAGCTATCTTTTCGGCGATGTGATGACCGAGGTGTATGGTTACGCGGCGGCGCGCCGTGTTATCTGGCTCGGCTTCGCGTGCAACCTGCTGGCCGTCATCGCCATCTATATTGGCGGAATCGCGCCTGCCGCGCCTTTCTGGACGCAGCAGGACGCGTACAACGCCATTCTGGGCTTCACGCCGCGCCTCCTGCTCGGCTCGTTCGTTGCCTATCTGGTCGGTGAATTTACCAACTCCTTCGTGCTGGCTCGCCTCAAGATCGCCACGCGCGGGCGCTGGCTCTGGACGCGCACGATAGGCTCGACACTGATTGGCGAGGGCTTTGATACGCTTATCTTTATCACCATTGCCTTCTGGGGCGTTATTCCCCCCGGCGCGATGGCGCAGGCTATCCTGACGCAGTGGGTTTTCAAAGTCCTCTACGAGGTGGTTGCCACCCCCTTTACCTACCTGGTCGTCGGCTTCCTCAAGCGGCGTGAAGGGCTTGATACCTACGATTACCGCACCAACTTCAGCCCCATCCTCTTCCGCTCTGAGCGGGCGAAGAGTGAGAGCGGAGCCTGATCTGAATGGGAACAGGCTCACATCGTCGGCATGTAGCGCCGGTATTCCGGGCGTGGTCCTTTGTAGTCAGGGCGGGCATACTCGGCAAAGATGATTGTCTTGATATTGCCGCGCACGGTGAAATCTCCCACCACGCGCATCCAGCGTGGGGAGAGCAGCGCCACGAGGTCATCGAGAATCTGGTTGGTGGCCGCCTCGTGGCTGATCTGCCTGTTGCGGTACTTATTGATGTACAGTTTCAGGCTTTTCAGCTCTACCACCGACTGATCGGGTACGTAGTCAACCGTAATCGTCGCGAAATCGGGGAAGCCGGAGCGCGGACAGAGACAGGTGAACTCTGGAATCTCAAAATGCGTGACATAGTCGCGTTCGGGGTTCGAGTTGGGCCACGCCTCTAGCTGGCTCGCCTCAATCTCCTCAATGCCATATCTACCGGGGGTTCGTGCTTTCTGGGTCATACTGGTCTCTTATTCTCCTGCTTGCGAGCATACCACAGGCGCTCCCTCGTTCTCCTGTGAACAAAGGAGCGCCTGTACATTTGTATTCATTCGTATTACAATTTTACCATAGATGAACAGAGGGTAAAAATATGCAAGTTGGTATCGACATTGGCGGCTCCAACACGCGCGTCGGAGTATTTCCCTCGCCCGACGCGTCGAATTTTTCCCTGCTGGCGAAATTCCCGACGCAGCAAGACTACGAACAGCAGCTTCGATACATCAGCGATGCGCTGCAAGAGTATGCGGGAGCAGATATAGCTGGCATCGGTATCTCGCTGGCCGGGCGCATCGCCAGGGATGGCCGCTCTGTGGATGTTGCGCCCAATCTCCCCGGCTATGTTGGCATGCCATTCGCGCAGGATATCGCCGGGCGTTTCGGCTGCACCGTCCGGCTCGCGCACGATACCGTCTGTGGCCTCTTAGCGGAGAAGCAATTCGGTTCGCTGCGCCTCATTGATCGCTGCGCCTACCTGACCGTCTCCACCGGAACCGGCGCGGCCTTCCAACTGCGCAAGGACGCAGCTTCACCGCCGCTGACCGTTTCCATCGAGATCGGCCACCAGTTGCTCGACGGCAATAGCCGCAGGTGCCTGTGCGGGCAGACGGGCTGCCTGGAAACGTATACCGGCGGTCGGCAACTCGAATTGCGCTATGAACGCCCACTGGAACAGATCAGCGATGAAGCGTTCTGGGAGCAGTTCAGCGACAAACTGGCCCTCGGCCTGCTCAACCTCGCCATGCTGACGCGAGTCGAGGCCGTTGCCGTCAGCGGTGCCATCGCCCTCAATCGGCCCACGCTGCTGGAGCAGGTGCAGCGGCAGATCAACACACGCATAAGAGGCGCGACTCTTACCCTCTATACGGCGGCTCTGCGCGAGAACGCCCCGCTCGTCGGCGCTGCTGTCCTGCTCTCCGTTCCCGAAGAGACGATTTTTCATTAGCGTGCTAACTGAAAAGGCCGCGATATGTCATTGTGAGTGCAGCGAAGAATGACATATCGCGGCCTTTTCAGTGTATATACCAGATCTTCTGCTCTATTCCTCCCCTCGTATCCTTTCCCCTTATCTAAGCTCCCCGCTTGCCCGATATCTCCTTTTAGGAAAGAGAAAAACGAAGAGAAGAGGCTGATGTTCTCTCTAATTGAAAAGGGGTGTAGATGCAATGAGCCGACAAAACCGACAAAATCAACGCTATTCCTATACTGAAGAGATGCGGCAAGCATTGGCGGGTGCTCGTGAGGAGGCGAAGCGGCTGCGACACAGGACGATCAATACGGAGCACCTGTTACTGGGCCTGCTCAAACTGTGCGATCCATTCATTGAGGCCCTCTTCTCCTCCTTACATGTCAGTACGCAGCGCATTGTGCAGGCGCTGGACTTTGTGCTGGGTCGCGGTAACAAGGCTTCTCTCTCTGATCCCACGCTGACAGCCGCTGCGCGAGCGGCGCTGCTGCGTGCTGAAGAAGAGGCGCTGCTTGACCAGTCCGCAGCCGTAGATCTGGAGCACCTGCTGCTGAGCCTGCTAAGTGAGCCTGATAGTGTAGCGATTGGCGTGCTGGAGAGCTTTGGCGTCGACAAAGATAGCGTAGCGCAGCAGTTGCTGGCCCTGCGCAATACCAGTAAAGAGGCCCTGCTGCTCACCAACCGGTATCAGGCTCGCTATGACAGCACGCCCATGCTCAATATGGTCAGTCGCGACCTGACGCTCGCCGCGCTGAGAGGGATGCTTGACCCATTGATCGGGCGAGAGATGCTGCTGGAACGCACAATGCAGATTCTCTCGCGCCGCTCTAAGAACAATCCTGTGCTCATCGGTCACGCAGGCGTCGGCAAGACAGCCATCGCGGAGGGGCTTGCGCTGCGTATTGTACAGAGCCGCGCCCCGGAGAACCTGCTGCACTGCCGCGTGGTCGCGCTCGATACGGGGATGCTCACCGTAGGCACGCGCTTCCGGGGCGACTTCGAGGAGCGACTCAAGCGTATCATGCAGGAGATTATGGCTAACAGGGGCATCATTCTCGTCATCGACGAACTGCATGCCCTTGTCGGTGCGGGTGTGGCCGAAGGTTCCATTGACGCAGGCAACCTCTTCAAGCCCCTGCTGGCGCGTGGTGAATTCCAGTGCATCGGCGCGACTACCCTGAGCGATTATCGCAAGACCATCGAGGCCGACCCCGCTCTTGAGCGTCGTTTCCAGCCCGTGCAGGTGCCGGAGACGACGCCGCAGGAGACCTTAGAGATTCTTCATGGCCTGCGCTCCCGCTACGCCGATTTTCACCATGTCATCATCAGCGATGAAGCATTGCGGGCTGCCGTGCAGATGTCCTCTCGCTATATCGCCAGCCGCTATCAGCCGGACAAGGCCATTGATCTCATCGACGAAGCATCGGCGCGCGTATGCGTCAGTAGCGTTGTTGTCCCCGAACGAGCGCGTATGCTGCGGGGGGAGATTCTGCTGACCGAGAAGGCAAAAGATACGGCCATCATGCAGCGGAACTTCGCGGAGGCGGGGAAGCACCGCCATAGAGAGCTACAATTGCACCGCGAACTGCGTCTCGTCGAGCAGGAGTGGATGGCGTCCCGGCGACAAGAGCGGCCCGTTGTCGGTAAGCAGCAAATTGCTGAAGTAGTTTCTCTGTGGACAGGCATTCCTGTCACACAGATCGCAGCTCAGGAGGCTGGGCGCCTGCTGCGGCTGGAAGACGAACTGCACCGGCGCGTCATCGGCCAGGACGAAGCCGTGCGCGCCGTCGCCCAGGCCGTGCGCCGCTCGCGCGCGAACATCCGTGATAGTCGGCGACCGATTGGCTCCTTCATCTTTGTCGGCCCCACAGGCGTAGGCAAAACCGAACTGGCGCGGGCGCTGGCGCAAACTCTCTTTGGAGACGAAAACGTACTCATCAAGCTCGACATGTCCGAATTCATGGAAAGCCACCAGGCAGCGCGGCTGATCGGCGCCCCTCCGGGCTACGTCGGCTACGATCAGGCCGGTCAGCTTACCGAGGCTGTGCGCCGCCGCCCGTACAGCATCATCCTCTTTGATGAAATCGAGAAGGCGCACCCGAAGGTCTTCGACCTGCTCTTGCAATTGCTCGACGATGGCTGCCTCACCGACTCCCACGGCCAGACCGTCGATTTCCGACACACCATTGTCATCATCACCTCCAACGCCGGTACCGCCGCGCTCGCCCACAGCGCCATCGGCTTCGGCCAGTCGCGTCTCGGCGAGCCGGAACGGCGGTCGAAAGAGCATGAGCGCGTCAAGGCAACTATCCTGCCTGCCTTAAAAGACCTTTTCAAACCCGAACTGCTCAACCGCATCGACGAAATCGTCGTCTTCCACCCCTTGCAGCAGCAGCACCTGCGCCAGATAGTCGACCTGATGATCGCGCAGACGCAGCGCCGCCTCGCCGAACAATCTATCACTCTCCAGGTCAGTGAAGCCGCGCGCCACCTGCTCGTCCGGCGCGGCTACACCCCCCTCTACGGTGCTCGCCCCCTGCGCCGCGCCGTTCAGACCCTCCTGGAAGACCCACTCGCCGAAGCTATCCTGCAAGGCACCATCACCTCCGGCGGCACTATCCTCGTCGATGCAGCCAACGACGAACTGGCGATACATCCTGCCGAACTCGCGCACTGTAATGTGGCAAAGACTAAGAAAAAGCTGAAAGGGAGGTAGAGGTGATATAAATGACGCTGAACAGGCGATATCGGTAAAGAGAGGGGATTCAGTATTGTTACTACCATATTTCTCTTTGTCTAGAAATTCGGCCTCTATAGTACCTATAGACCATAGCATATTGGCTTCTGGTTAAGAATTCTTAACCCCAAATGGTACTTTCGTGTGAGTCATGGCTGTTTAGCCTTAGAAAAGACAGCATCTCTGGTACCATGTCTGTATGCAGATTCTGTACGCCAGAGTATTTCCCTCTGCGCTTCACCATTCATTCCCTGGAAAGAGATAGGATCACTTCCCTTGAGTACAACTTTTCCTTGTAACCCTGGAAAGGAACGGCTTATGCATAAGAAGGTGCGCCTCGCGCTCCTGATCGGGGCGGCGCTTTTGTTCTTCATCGTGAACCAGAATATTTGCCTGGCTGCGGATTCGCACACACTGGCTGCTCTGGCCCAGACCGGCGTCTCTCAGAAAAGCTCTACCGCGCAAGCTCAGGCGGCAGCTACAAACGTGCAATGTGGTCAAGGCGGTACAACTGGAAAGGGTCATCCGGCAGCAGGCTTGCGCTATTTTGCGGCGGGGATGCCTGTGGGCGTTATGCAGGCAAAAGCCAGCGCGCTGCCGAAGCAGCAGGTGAAGGCGTTGCTGGAAAAGGAGATCGATAACGTCTGGTGCATAGTACAGAGCGCGTTGGGATTCAGTACGAAGCAGAAAGCCTATGCCTTCTTCCTGGGTATGGCTTCGCGGGAGTCAACGCTCGATGCCGGGTTGGAGACGGGCAGCGGCGCCGGTCATTCCTACGGCCCCATCCAGACTGCTGAGACGGCTTACGCGGACGCCAATCCCAGTTACATGCCTGAGCATAATGTGCCTGAGATGATCCAGTATGCTTTTACACCGCAGAATTTTTATGATCCGGGCATCGCTGTTTTCATGGGTATTCGCCACCTGATCCATTTCTCCAGGCTGGCAAAGGCGGAAGGTTATCGCGGTACAGAGCTGCTCAGGCATGCGCTGGTAGGCTACAACACCGGCTATGTCGATACGACGGACCAGAACGAACTGAGACAATACTCCGATGAAATTGGTGCGATGGCAGGCTGGTATCTGTCCAGCGGGCATCTCTACGACGCGCTTTTTGCATGGACCGGAGAGCCGGGCCTGAACCGTAGTCAGCCCTGGGCATGGTATTGAGCGCGTAAAGCTCTTCTCTACTCACGGGGACCCATAAAACGGTCCCCATTATAAAAGACAACAAACTTGCTGGCGGCATCCCCTAAATAAAGTACACTTGCTCCAGGTGCGTAGCGTGGGCCAAATTGTTCAATAACGGCAACCTGTAGCTCGTTGTGTTTGCCGGGAGTAAGATAGATCTGCTTGCCATCGGCTAATTTCAATGGCAAAGCTATAGCGTGACGGCTTCGCTGGTAGTGTTCTCATAAAGCGCCATGTTGTTCCAGGAAGGATGTAACGGCTTTTTCCCATCTCTTGCTGCCGTATTGAGCTAGAACGCTCAGGGCTTCTGTTGTAATTGCATAGCTGGTATTCGGGCTGTTAGTGGGACGAGAAGGCTTATCGGGGTTGCGATCTATCAGGCGAGATTGGAAGCTGAAGGTCATTTTCTTCATCACCCAGAATCAAATCTTTTCTCAGCACATCCATGATGATGCGTTCGGTTGCCTCAACGTCGTGTTCCAGGCGTTGACCGACCACCTGCTTTCCAATGGCGACCAGTTGTTGCCAGTCTGGCAGGGCGAGCTTGCGCAGTTCTGTGGCGTTAATCTGCGTGTTGCCGTTGGCAATGCGAACGTAGCGATCAACCAGCGAGCTATTGAGGAAAGCGGCCAGCCCAACCGCCTCTTCAGAAGAGAGGACGCCATTGGGCCGGTAGAGATAATTCAGATGGTTTTCCAGACCGATAGATTCGCTGCCAAACGCGCCTTCCGGCAAGACCGCCGCCGTAATGCGACGTGCTTCCTCTTTAGCAGAGAATCTTCTAATCACAATCTGCGTTACGTTCTTTACCAGAAGCCTGTGACCTGCCTGCCGGAGTATCCCCTGTGGCTTATCGAAATTTTGTAGCGGCCATTGAACATCCATTCGGTGAACGTGTTGCAAGAGCAGCGGGACGGCTTCGCCTTGTTGAGCCTTTTCAGCGGAGGTGAGCATATCTGTGCTGCGGAATGGCACGACCGGGCCGGTAGAAATTTCTAAGCCATAGCTGGCTAAGGTATTTTTCCAGCTTCTAAAGGTTTGTAAGAGGTGTGTATCGAGATCGCTTGTTGGCAAATGCAGGATCGGATCCTTTTGTTTCTGGTCGATAATCAGGTTGCGCTGCTACTTGTCTGTATGTCAGCTTTTTTACAATCACTTTGTAGATTCTTGAGGGTTTCTTGAAACTGTGCTTCTAGAATCTGAATGGATTGGAGAAAAATGGGGAAATTTGAATATGGAAAAAGGGAAATCTCGCATTCTCTTTTCAATACGTATCGCTGCTGTTGTTGCCATTGCCACTTTTTTGTTTGTTTATGTGGATGGCATCCAGATAATCTCTGCTCACAAAAAGGCGCAAACTGAACTGGCAGGCAGAACCGGGGTTGGAGAGAACAGGGAAACTGTGACGTTCTCCACACCGATGCCTGCTCCTCTATCGTTGCCCGCTTTCACTTTCACTCCCACTGCCGCCCCGACGCCATTCCCTGCTGCTCCAACAGGGCCGGATGCTTTTGTCACCCGCGTGTTTACCAACAGCCAGGGACTCTCTCTGACGTATTATCTCTATGTCCCGTACAACTACAGCCCTATGCAGCGTTATCCGCTGGTCCTCCTTTTGCATGGCGGTGGTGAGCGCTATGATCCTGCCTGGTCGGCGGCGGAGCGCAAGGCTGTGCTCTTTAACCAGCTCTACACCCAGGTCTGGGCACCCGGCTACTCACAACCGTACAGTCCGCGCATTCAGCAGAACTGGCCGTGTTTTGTCGTTATTCCGCAACTGGCATATGGAGAATACTGGGTGAATACGCCTGTTGGCTACGGCTCTTACACACAGCCTGCTCAGCCAACGCCCTGGCTGCTGATGGCGAAGCAGATCGTGGATTCACTTCAGCAGGAGTATCGGGAGATCGATCCGGGACGGCTCTATATTACCGGTCTGTCGTTGGGGGCCTATGGCGTCTGGGATGCCATTGAGCGCTGGCCAGACTACTTCGCCGCTGCTATCCCCATTGCTGGTGCTGGCGATCCATCGAAAGCTGCCGTTCTCAAGAATCTTCCCATCTGGGCTTTTCAAGGGACCGCCGATACCGTTGTGCCGCCAGCGAGTTCAAGCGACATGATTGCGGCCATCGAAGCGGCGGGCGGTCATCCACGCTATACAGAGTATCCAGGAATGGGTCATGACGAGTGGAACTATGTTTATGGAACGACTGGGACGCCCCAGAATACGCCTGGCGTCCTCAACTGGCTCTTCTCACAAAAGAAGGTGGAAGCGGTATATATCCCCCCACACTACGCTCCATAGGTTCATGCATGTGTTTCGTTCGCGCGCCAGACCCTGCCCTCTTCCTCTCTGGAGGCTGCTTTTTCCGGTCGC
Organism: Ktedonobacteraceae bacterium; assembly: GCA_035294125.1. Taxonomy (GTDB): domain Bacteria; phylum Chloroflexota; class Ktedonobacteria; order Ktedonobacterales; family Ktedonobacteraceae; genus CADDYT01. The sequence continues at coordinate 14,876 of DATGLM010000049.1, forward strand.
AGCTCGTTTTGTTCATTGTCAGCCATATAAATATTCTATGAAAATTCTTGAAATTGAAGAGCCTGAGGTGGTAGCATGTACGTGACCGGCGTTGACGTTACGCGGGCGAACTGATATTATGCGAGTGTAAAATGTGCAGACAGTGCAGCTTTGTTGTTAGAGCAGGAAATGGCGGATAGAGGGCAATTCGAGAACTGGCGCGCGCTCTTGAAAAGCGCGCTTGGCAGAACCCAGGAGAAACAGCGTGTGGCCGATATCCTGGGTGTAAGTTCCGTTACCCTCACACGCTGGCTCAATGGCGATGTGAAGCCGCGCCCGCAGAACTTACTTCCTCTGCTCAATGCTCTGCCAGAACACCGTGTCGCGCTTCTTCCTTTATTGAGGGCGGAGTATGGTGAAGCGCTTGATGAAATGGGCTTTATTGATGACACCCCGGAAGAGATTCCCTCGAACTTTTACCAGCGCGTCTTCCAGGCCTATGGAGAACTGCAACCACCCATGCGTAGCTGGTCAATAGGCGACCTGATCCTGCTGCAGGCTCTGCGTCAGCTTGATCCGGGACGTGTTGGTATGGAGATCACCGTAGTACGCTGCATGTATAACGCGCAGAAGCACGTAGTGCGCAGCCTGCGCGAGATGATGGGACGAGGCACGCCGCCGTGGAGCAGCGAACTGCAACGCCCGCCTATGCTGCTCGGCGTGGAATCGCTTGTTGGCTACATTGTCACCTCCGGCCATTCTGTCGCTATTCAAAATGCGGAAGAGGGGCAAAGTCCCTATCCTGTGCGCTGGCTGGAGGGCGAACGCAGTGCCGCGGGCTACCCCATCACGCGTGGGACAGGTATTGCTGGCTGCCTGCATGTGTCCTGCGCTCAGCCCAACTATTTCACGTCAGCCCGTCAGACTCTCATTCGCAGTTACGCCGAACTCATGGCCCTCGCCTTCGAGCCGGACGAGTTCTATCGACACGAGGATATTCAACTCTACGTCATGCCTTCCTTTGATAGGCAAAAGAAAGCCTTTGCTACCTTTCGCCAGCGTGTCTCGCAAGTACTCATCCAGGCGGCGCGGGACCATATTCGGATGGATGTTGTGCAGGCCGAGCAACTGATCTGGCAGCAGATAGAAGACGAATTATTAGTATCAGAGTCTTTTTGACGTGTTGTTTAGCAAACACGATACATGAAAGGGGTTTTTATGCAGGATACACCTCAGGAAGAAAATACCTATGTGTTTGATGCTGAAAGCGCCGCGGAAATGGCCCGCTTGATAGCCCAGGACCTGCTGGTGACAAAGTATATGGGTGGTTTATTGCCGGAGAATCCCGCTTTTATCGGCATCAAACGAGTGCTGGATGTTGCTTGCGGCCCTGGTGGTTGGACTATCGAAGTCGCTTTTGCCCATCCTGATGTCGAGGTGGTTGGCATTGACATCAGCCACACCATGATCGAGTACGCCCGCACGCAGGCGAAAGTCCAGGGCCTGAGCAACGCCCGTTTCCTGGTAATGGATGCCACCAGGCCGCTCGATTTCCCCGATGACTATTTCGATCTCGTCAACCTGCGCGGCGCTGTCGGTTTCATGTCTCCGACTGCATGGCCCAATTTCGTCAGGGAGGCCGTGCGCATCAGTCACTCTGGCGGCATGATTCGCCTCACCGAATGCGATGACATGGGAACTACCAGCAGCCCGGCCTTTGAAAAACTCTCGGCCATGGGAAGTGCGGCTTTTCTGCGTGCCGGGCGCAGCTTCTCGCCCGAGGGCCGAAACTGGGGTCTCACCCCTATGCTGGCCCGCTTTTTGCGAGAGGCAGGCTGTAAGAATATTCAACAGAGAGCGCATGTAATCGACTACTCGGCGGGCACCGAGGCCCATGATGGTATGTTCCACAACTGGATGATTTCTCTCAAGTTTACCCAGCCGTTCCTGGTCAGAATGGGAAGCGCCACACAGGAGGAGCTGGACAATCTCTACCAGCAGGCACTGGCAGAGATGATGGCCGATGATTTCTCCGCCCTCTGGTATTTTCTCACGGTCACTGGCGAGAAACCATAACTTCCACGAAGAGGGGTGGAAAAGGCAATGGTAAAAAAGTTTTTTGAAGCCCGCTGGCGGCCCTTTGTGCTCGTTGGCATTACCGTGTTAGGTTTTGCCCTGCGTCTTTATGGTTTGAACTGGGATGATGGCGATAGCTTCCATCCCGATGAACGGCAGATTATGTTCCATGTCGTTGCCCTCGGCTGGCCGAAAAGCTTTGCGCAATTCCTGGACGCGGCCAATTCGCCGCTCAACCCGCACTTTTTTGCCTATGGCTCCTTTCCGCTCTATCTGCTGGCCCTGCTCGGCCACATTCTCGCCCACTTTTTCCCCGCCATCGGCGAATTCGCCAATCTTACGCTGGTGGGCCGCGTTCTCTCCGCTCTTTTTGACAGCGGCACCGTCCTGCTCACCGGCGGCCTCGCCCTGTTCCTGGCGGATGACTACACGTCGGCGCGGCGCTATGCCTGGGCTTTTGCCTTCCTCTCGGCTGCCCTCGTCGCCTTTACCCCGTTCCAGTTACAACTTTCCCACTTCTTCGCCGTTGATAGTGTGCTGCTCTTCTTTGTTGTGCTGACGCTGCTCGCCTGCGTTGCCCTTGTCAACACAGATAAGCCAGTACGCTGGGCGCTGCTGGCCGGTCTGGGCTATGGGCTGGCAATGGCAACCAAGTTCAGCGCCGCTCCTCTCGTTGTCCCGCTTGTCGTTGCCGCCTTATTGCGCTGGTATCGCACCGACCTGCTCAGCGCCCTCAGCTCCTTCTTGCTCTCTATTGCCGTCACCGGTCTCGTTTTCATTCTCGCCATGCCCTATGCGCTGCTCGATTTCAGCAATTTTGTGCAGCAGGTGGAGGAACAGGGCAGCCTGGCGCGAGGCACAATCATCTTCCCTTATACCGAGCAATTCGCCGGAACGACGCCCTACGTGTATGAAATACAAAACATGGTGCTCTGGGGACTGGGCCTGACGCTCGGCCTTGCCGCTATCGCCGGATTATGCTGGCTGCTCTGGCGCGTGTGGAAGCGTGAGGCCAGCCCCTGGCTGGTCGTCCTCTCCTGGGTCATCGTCTTTTTCGCCATCACTGGTAGCTTCTACGTCAAATACATGCGCTACTTGCTGCCGATCTATCCTTTCCTGACCCTGCTGGCAGCGGCTCTCCTGCTTGCCCTTACCCGCTATGTTGGAATAAAGATGCAGGGTGGGAACGGCAACAGAAATTTCACCAGACGAATTCTGGGCTTTTTGCCCTATGCTGCCATCGCTGTCGTGCTGGGGGGAACGATGTTTCAGGGGCTGGCGCTGCTCAATATTTACAGCCAGCCCAACACGCGCATTCAAGCTTCCCTCTGGATATACCACCATATCAAACCCGGCAGCGTGCTCACTTACGAGCAATGGGACGATCCGCTGCCCTTCCCGGTGGATGGCTATAGCCCCGATATCTACCAGCAGGCCACCTATCTCGATGCTAACAAACAGCCTGAGACCGGACTGGACCTGTACGACCCTGATACTGTGGCGAAGGCGCAGACACTGGCAAATCTGCTGCCGACTGTGGATGTCCTCACGATGGCGACCGACCGTCTGGATAAATCCATTCCGCGCCTGCCCGCCGAGTATCCGCTGACGATTCATTATTACCAGTTGCTGTTCAGTGGCAAGCTTGGCTTCCATCTCGCCGCCCAGTTCGAGAACCACCCGAATCTGTTCGGTATCACGCTCGATGACAGCAATGCCGACGAGAGTTACTCCGTCTTCGACCATCCGCATGTGCGTATCTTCGTGCGTGACAACCCCTATCCCTACACGTCGAGCCAGCTCTTGCAATTGTTATTGCAGGGGGTAAAGCTGCCTCAGTCCACGGCTGGACTTTCCGGCGCGCAGCACTCTCTCCTGCTTTCGCCCCAGCAGATTGCCGACGATCAGCAATCACCGCCTTTCGGGGTGCAGTTCCCGCAGGACAGCTTCTCGAATGAGGCTCCGGTCTTCGTCTGGTGGCTTGCCCTGGCGTTGCTCGGCTGGATCGCATTTCCTCTGGTCTTTTCCGCCTTCCGTCCCCTGCGTGACAGGGGATATATTTTTGCTAAAACCATCGGTATACTTCTATTAGCCTATATAGCCTGGGTCCTTGCCAGCGTGCGCCTGCTGGCCTTCAGCCGTCTCTCGCTGCTCATCGTCCTGTGTGTCCTCCTGCTCTGCGCGCTGGCAGGTGGTATCTTGCAGCGGCGCCCGCTGCGGCAATTTCTCCGCGCGCACTGGCGTTTGCTGCTGCTGGAGGAGGGCCTCTTCACGCTGGCTTTCCTGCTCTTCGTCGGCATACGTGCGCTCAACCCCGATCTCTGGAATCCCTATCTGGGCGGTGAGAAGCCGATGGAACTGGCCTTTCTCAACGCCATATTGCGCAGCCCCTACATGCCCCCTTATGACCCCTGGTTCGCCGGGGGTTATATAAATTACTACTACTACGGCTACGTGATCTTCGGCGCGCTCATCAAACTGACCAGTATCGTTCCCACCACGGCTTTCAATCTGGCAATTCCCACCCTGTTCGCTTTGACCTTCAGCGGCGTTGTCTCCCTTGTCTACGGCCTGACGCAGCGTTTCTCGCTGGCCCTCCTCGGCGGCTACTTCGCCGCCCTCCTCGGCAACTTCAACGGCCTGGAACAGCTCAAATCCCAGATCGCGGCCCTGCTCGCCCACCTGCCTGTGCCCGCTTTCGATTACTGGCAAAGCAGCCGCGTCATCCCCTTCACCATCAACGAATTTCCCTTCTGGAGCTTCCTCTTTGCCGACCTGCACCCCCACGTCATCGATCTTCCTGTAGCCACGCTCATGCTCGGCCTCGCAGCCACCTTCTGTATGCCAGCGCTTTTAAACAATCATCCGAGCATGACATCCGGTAGACAAGATGACAGAGACCAATCATCCAGACAGGCAGAAACCTGGGAGCGGTTGGTGTTATATGCACTGGCGGCATTCGTTTTTGGCACCATTGCCTGCGTCAACCCCTGGGATATGCCAGCTTACGGGTTGATATCTGGCGCGGCCTTGCTCTTACGCGCTCTTATGGAGCGGCGGGGCGAGCGTGGTGTAACAAAGCTGGTTTCGCTGGGCTTTGCGCTTGTGACATGGCTCGTATTGTGCGGCCTGGGCTATCTGCTCTACTGGCCCTTCTATGCCTGGTATCAGCAGCTCTACGTGAACGGCCTCGGTCTCGTGAAGCAGGGGACAGCGCTGGGGGATTTCCTCACCGTCTTCGGCTTCTGGCTCTTTCTCGCGCTCAGTTTCTTCCTCTTTGAACTCTATCCTCTCTGGAAAAACTTTGTAAAGCGAGCGTTTGCCAGCCACGTCGATAGCGAAATATGGAGCAAGCTTGCCTATCTGTTGGTCTGTAGTCTCGTGCTTGTTGTGGCCGCCTTGTCAGGGCTGAAGGTGTTGCTTGCCGTCACAATTCTCTGTGGGGCCTTGCTTGCTGTGCTATCTCTTAGAAAAGTGGGGCGAACGGATGAAGAGAAAAATGGGCCTTTCGCCCTCGCACATTTGTCTGTGGAATGGTTTACCTATCTGCTTTTGCTGATGGGACTGTGTATCTGTCTGGGGCAGGAGATTGTGTACGTGCGCGATTTTCTGGATGGTGGCGATTATGAGCGCATGAATACGGTCTTCAAGTTTTCGATGCAGGCCTGGCTCTGCTTTGCTGTTGCTAGTGCGCTGGCCCTGAGCAGGCTCCTCTGCCGGTTCCCTGGCAGCGTATTCAGGCGTGCATGGACAGGAGCGCTGATTGCGCTGGTCGTGGGCTGCTCGGTCTTTCTTGTCGAGGGGACACCTGCTCGTATCGGCGATCACCAGGCGTGGATAGCGGTGCAGAGACCGGCGCAGGACGCCGATTACACGCCCACGCTGGATGGCTTCGCCTTCGCACGGGCGTGGTATCCTTCAGATGCCGACGCGATTACCTGGCTTAATGAGAACATCGCCGGGTCGCCCGTCATTCTGGAAGCGGCCGCTCCCTTCTCGTACCAGTGGTACGGGCGCGTTTCCGTCTATACCGGACTGCCGGACGTGCTGGGCTGGGTCGATCATGAGGGGGAACAGCGCTACAACGACGATCTGCTTGAGCGTGAGGCTGATATCAACATTATCTACACCACTACCAGCACGGCCCAGGCGCTGGAATTGCTGCGTTATTACAATGTGAGCTATATCTACGTTGGCCCCCTGGAGCGCCAGCTTTACGGACGGCAATCGATGACCGGTCTGGACAAATTTCAGCGTATGGTGGGTGATTCCCTGAAAATTGTCTACCAGTACAATGGTGTAACAATCTACAAAGTGCTATAATTGGCTGGTTCTATAGACCAGAAGGGTATGTTGTGGAACCAGCAAGGGGTCTTGTTCGTCAAGAGGTATAATGAAATCGATAGCTGCCCTTCGGAACGTAAAATCGGTGCGCAAGAGGCGAGTTATTTTAGAATGTAATGCTTACAAGAGAGAATAGATGATCCAGCTGTTAGAGATGTGGGCGCTGGTCGAGGCCCTGGGCTTGATTTGTCTGCCGCTCACCTTCACCGTCTTTCATAACCTGCCTGATCGTGGCTGGGCCTTCAGCAAGGCAATTGGTGTGTCTGTGCTGGCCTTTGGCGTCTGGCTACCCCTGATGTGCTTCCAGTTTCTGCCGTACAGTCGTCTCTTCATTATCGGCGTCTTGCTCATCATTGTCGCGCTGAACATCATCGGCTTCCTGCGCGTGCGGCATGATATCATCAAGCAACTGCGGGTCAACGTCGGCTACATTGTTGCCAGCGAGGTTGTCTTTCTGGGCATGGTCTTCCTGCTGGGCTGGATTCGCTCGTATGGGCCGGATATTCGCTCGTTCGAGATGTTTATGGACGAGGGCTTCATCGCGGCCATCATGCGCAGCCCGCATATGCCGCCCAATGATATGTGGTACTCCGGCTACCCGATCAATTACTACTACTATGCTCACTTCACGGCAGCCACACTGGGGAAGTTGCTCGATCAACCGCCTTCGATTGTCTTCAATACCGGTATCTGTATGTTTTATGGCCTGACTGCTGTCAGTCTATTTGGCGTTACCTGCAATATCGTCGCCTGGGCGCGCTACCAGCGCAAGAAAGTTCGTCGTGGTGAATCCGCCGACGAGTCATCCTCCACCGTCTATTCATCCTTGCTGCCCGCCGCGCCATACGGTTTTCTGACGATGTTGATGGGGCTTGTGCTGGGCAATCTGGCCGCGACGCAACAATGGTTCCAACTACATGGTGACCTCTCGCTGTACGACTGGTTCGCGCCTTCGCGTGTCATTGATAAGACGATCAACGAGTTCCCCGCCTTCAGCTTTCTGCTCTCCTGCTTCCACGCTCACGTGCTCACGCTGGCTTTCACCATCGTGAGCATCGCCCTCGCCTTCAACCTGTTCCTTGAACGCGATGGTAGGGGCTTGCACGCCTTCGGGCGCGGCTGGCGCTTGCCGCTCACACTTGGCATGACTGCTCTGCTTATCGGTGGACTCTTTGTGATGAACGGCTGGGACTATCCAACGTACATGGGCCTGACGCTGGCCTGTCTCGCGCTCCAGCAGTGGCTGGCCTACAAATCAACCTTCCGGCTCGAACTGGTGCTTGATATTTTCATCGCCGGAGCTGCCCTGGTCGCGCTCTCTTTTATACTCTTCGCGCCATTCTATCTCACGTTCATCTCGCCCTCGCAGGGCATTGGCTTTGTTGGCCCCAACGATCGCACCCCCATCAACGATGAACTGCTCATCTACGGTCTCTTTGCTTTCATGTTCATTAGCTTGCTTGCCGTCACCGTGCTGAAAGGGCCGTTTTCTGGCTCTGCGTCTTCTGAGGATGACGATGTTGTGGTGCAGTCCGCGCGGCGGGGGCCGAGTCCTGCTGTGCTTGGGGTCTGGGGCATTGGACTGGCTGGCTTGCTGGCCCTGCTCATCCTGCGCAACAGTACCACGTTCGTCGCGGCTGGCGTGATTTGCGGGCTGGGCGTCGTGCTGATGTTAAACCGCCTGCAAGACCGCTCGCTGGCCTTTACTCTGTTTCTTGGCTCGCTGGCTTTCGCCCTCATCGCAGGCTGTGAAGTCCTCTTCCTGAAAGATGTCTTCGCTGACTCCTACCCGCGTATGAACACCGTTTTCAAGTTTTACTTCCAGTGCTGGGCGCTGCTCTCCATCACCTCCGGCACGGGGCTGTACTTCATTTTGGAGGGTTTCCGCCCCGATGCGCTGGCAGCGCTTGAGCAGCGGCGAGTACAGCGCGGCCTTGAAGTGCTCTGGTCTCTCTGCCTGCTGGCCTTCTTGCTGGCCGGTGCCGTCTATCCTATCGCGGGCAGCTATGCGCGTACCGGTGGCTTTGCGCAGCGTACCAACAGTCTGGACGGCCTGGCTTACATGAAGACCTACAGCCCCGGCGATTATGGCGCGATTACCTGGCTGAACACCCACGTGAGTGGAGATCCGGTAATCATCGAGGCGGTAGGGCCGGATTACAGCGACTATGCGCGCATCTCCGCCTTTACCGGCCTGCCGACGCCGATGGGCTGGGTGGGACACGAGTACCAGTGGCGCGTCAACTGGCTCAATGAGGGCAATAACGCCATCGATTTCAACCGCCGCAGCAGCGATATCGATACGATTTACACCAGCACCAACCCGCAGGTTGTGCTCTCCCTGATGAACTATTATCACGCTCAGTACCTGATCGTTGGCGCTCTGGAGAAGGCAAAGTATCCAAAGGCCAATTTGCAGCGTTTTAGTGCGTACATGCAGGTGGTCTATTCCGCTTATGGCGATACAATATATAAGGTCAAATCATAGGTGTCTGCATAGAGAAGAAGCCATGCGGGCATCTCTAGAACGATAGCCTACAGCATGGTTTCGAGGAGGGTGCTTCTTGAAGAGCTATGAAACAGAACAGGGCAATAAAGTGAATTCTGCCGCACATGCGGAGGTGGGTGCCCAGGATATACGGGATGGGCGGGAGACCGGAGAGGTCGAAGAAACCGGCGAGGAGGTAGGTGTCATCGATCTTCCTGATAATGAGGCTGGCGAGGGGAAGCCATCGCCACTGCTAGTACACGGTGGTCGGGACGAGGATGAGGACGAGGAGCCGCTGGCGTCTGAAGCGCGCAGGCCACGCTTCAGACGCCCCACGCGCGCGCAGGTGATGGAATGGCTTCCTTTCATTGCGATCGTTTTGCTTGGAGCCATTCTGCGCTACTGGGATCTTGGAGCCAAGCCGCTGCACCACGACGAGAGCCTGCACGCCTACTTCTCCATGCAACTGTTGCATGATCTGGAGAACTGGATTGGCTGTTACGCGCCAGGAGCCTCGTGCTACACGTATAATCCTCTGCTGCACGGCCCGTTCCAGTTCCACCTCATTGCTTTTGTCTATAGAGTCAGCCAGTTGCTGGGCGCGCCCGATAACGGTATCAACACGACTACTGTGCGCATTGGGGCGGCCACGCTGGGCAGCGCCATTGTTGCGCTGCCCTACTTCCTGCGTGATTTCCTGGGCAAAGTTGGGGCATGGCTGGCCTGCTTCCTGCTGGCGATTTCTCCGAGCCTGGTCTACTACTCGCGCTTTGCCCGTGAAGATATCTATATGGCCTTCTTCACGCTGCTGCTAGTTGTCGCTACCGCCCGCTACATCCGCACGCGCAAGATGCGCTGGATCATCATTGGCGCCGCTGCCTTCTCGCTCTCCTACGCGACAGCCGAAGCAACGTTTCTGACCATTGCCGTCTTCGGCAGCTTTCTCGTTGGCCTGCTCATCTGGGAAATCGGCCTCAGAGTACCGCTGAAGTCCGCCAGTGCCGATGAGACGCAAGAGGGGAAGCGTTCCCGCTATCAACCACGAACCGCCGCGCCGTTTCTGCTGCTCGGCTATATCCTCGTGGCCGGTGTCGCGGCAAAGATTCTCTTCGGCTGGTTGAATGCGCTTTCTGTCTACATTACCGACCCGCAGCACACCACCGCCTCTAACCTGTTCGTCCAGAATCTGAAGAATATCACGGTCGATATCATTCCCTGGCTCGGTATCCTGCTTGGCATCTACGTCCTGAGCATCCTCTGGCGCGAGATGAATGGGAAGATGCCGGAGGGCAGACGCGGACTGGCGGCGAAACTCGACCCGCGCATCCAGCGCACGCTTGATACTATTCTGACGATGCCCTGGACACACTGGTTCTTTGCCGTGCTGGTGGCCTGGGCCATTTTCCTGGACCTCTTCACCGTCGAATTCACCAATATTCGCGGTGGCATCGGCGACGGCATCTGGGCCGGTATCTATTACTGGCTGCAACAGCAAGAGGTAGCGCGTGGCGGTCAGCCCTGGTACTACTACCTGATGCTGATCCCCCTCTACGAGCAGATCGGCCTCGTCTTCGGTATCGTGGGCGCGATTCGCACCATTATGCGCCCCACGCGCTTCCGCATCTTCATCCTCTACTGGACTGTCGGCAACCTCGTCATCTACTCCTGGGCCGCAGAGAAGATGCCCTGGTTAGTGATCTTCATTACCATGCCTCTGATGCTCCTGGCCGCCATCGGCATGGAACCCATTGTCGTCACAGCTATCAATTTCGTCAAGCAGCGCTTTGCCAGCGCAACAGCGCAGTCGGCAGAGCAACCAGTTGAGCGCAACAACGGCATCGCTCCCGTCTTGCCCACTCGAAGTCGCCCTCGCAAGCGCGTGGGTGCGCTCGCCGGAACGGGCGCCATTCTCGGTGTGCTGGTCGCCGTCGTACTCCTGATCCCAACGCTGCACAACATGTACGAAGTGACCTACGTCGAACCGGCTGATGCCCCGCACGAGATGTTAATTTATGTGCAGACGACGACCGATATCAACATCGTCATGGCGAAAGTGAACGCGCTGGATCAGAAGCTCTACGGTGGCAAGCATCTCTTATCCATCGGTCTGACCAACGACGCCACGTGGCCCTACGCCTGGTACCTGCGCGACTACCCCAATGTCTGCTTCAACTATCCGGATGGCTGTCCCTCCATCGCCAAAGACATCCCGGTCATCATTACCGGTGGCGACGATATCGGGGGCTACATCGCGGACTACAGTAAGGGCTATGCCTACCAGCAGTATCGCATGCGTACCTGGTGGGACGAGGGCTACAAGCCGCCTCCCTGCGTTCCAACTACCGCCAACAACAACTGCGCAGGTCAGCAGGAATACGGTGGCGTCGGTCTCTGGCTCTGGCTCAGCTACGGTGACAACCCGCCCCCCAACGCGAAATTCAACCTCGGCCTCGCTATCCAGCATGTCTGGGAGTGGGAGACGCAGCGCCGCGCCATTGGTTCCACCGACGGCTCCTACGACATGCTCCTCTTCATCCGCAAAGACCTGCTGAACACTGGCGTGACACCGTAGCATTTTGTTGAAGAGGAGTGAGAAGAATGCGGCGAGCATCCCGCTGCATTCTTCTCAAACAGGATGCCCGGAAATCTGTCCAGACAATATCTGCCTGTTGAATAAACTTTGGAACTGGGGTATATAGGTGTGCTGCTGCTCTTCACTCAAGCAACGAAACTGCTGATGACATTTCCCTGGCTGTTCGTGCTGTCACAAAAGCAGTATCTTCTTAATTGTGACCACCAGACCGATAAAACGCATGTCACGCCAATCAATACCAGCAGTCGTCAAGGGGGCATTTGCCATTGCATCCTGTTTCTCGACAGATACGAGAGGGTTGGCCTCTTCTTATCTGTGATGTCACGGGAGAAGTTGATGGGGCTTGCGAAGAACCCGCGTGTGGAAAAGCGCACTTTGCCTCAAACTTCGCCGTTAGTCCTGACTCTTGTTGCGGAGATGGAGGAGGAGAAGATGAAGCGTGTTGTCTGGGAGAAGCCCGGCGTAGCGGGAGAGGACGAGTATGAAAGAAACAGATGAGCAGGAAGGAGATGAAGGCGAACGACTTTGTGCGTTGACCAGGCCAGGCCCCTGAGCAGGTAAAAGAAAGGTCAGAGCGTGAGCCAGAATCCCCTATGCTTGCTGCTGTGAAGATGAGAGCGACTCCCCACAAAAATGGTTGATTATAGGGAAGTTCATGAAAACACATCAGTGGTAGCCAGATAGCAAAGGCGAACAACGTCAACCCAGGAGTCTTGCTAGCATATCTCACGCAAAAACTCGACCAGCACACGCGCTAGATCCTTATTACTGCCCTCGACAATTCGCGTTTGGCGACCGGTTGTGCCGCCTGTGAGGATTTCGCCGATGCGCTCGAAGGCGCTGTGGTGGCTGTTGGGGGTGGGAATATGACGCGGGAGCGGGCGTGGAACGTGCATTTCCAGGAGCGTCGTTTCGTTGACTTCCTCCATAGAGGCGCTGTCAAACCAGAGAGTAGGGTCATAGACGGGGATGTCGGCTTTGAGCGCGGCCACGTGGGCGGGAAGCGATGGATAGCGCGGCTCGTTCAGGTCGGCGGTGACGGCCAGTAGGAGCGGTGTGTGCGCCTCCAGCAATTCGCGGTAGCCGCGTTCGAGCTTGCGCGCGGCCTGCAAGACTGTCGCGCTCTCTGCTCCCGGCTTTTCCCGCTTAAGAGAGAGTTGCGTGACACTCGTGATTTGTGGCAGGTCGAGCAATTCCGCCAGTGCTGGCCCGACGATGCCTGATGACCAGTCGCTGGCGCTATCGCCGCAGAGTACGAGGTCGGGCGCGGGAAATATCTGCTGAATGCTGGCCGCGAGCGCGGCGGCTACAGTAAATGGCCCCCAATCGGCAGCAACCGGATTCCACAGTCGGATAGCCTCATTGGCTCCGATGGCGAGTGCAGCCCTTAAAGCGCCCTCGGCGTCCTGCGGGCCAAGTGTCAGCGCGAGCACCGTTCCGTCCAGTTGCTCTTTGAGTCGCACCGCTGCCTCAACGGCGCAGGCATCGGCGGCGTTGAGTACCTGCACGAAACGTTCAACATCCACCTCGCCGCTGATGGGATCAACATAGACCGAACTGCTGTCCGGCGTTTGCTTGACACATACACATATACGCACGATTGCTCTCCTGCCCAAATCTTCTACGATGCGCGGAAGCTGACGCCCCAGCCGCCGCGTGGATAGTCCCACTCAATTGCTTTGCGCTCGCAGGCGACGTAACAGGTGCCGCATTCGAGACAGTGTTCGTAGGAAAAGTGCATCTCATCACCAAGCAGCTCGAACAGCCCCGCCGGGCAGACAAAAACGCATGGCGTCGTGTCGCACTCCCTGCATTCCTCCGTCTTTACATGAATGTGCGGCGTTTTATCTACCTTGAAGCGTACCAGTTCCAGGCGCTCCTCAATCGGTTGCATATGACGCTCCTGTGCCATCCGCCTCTGATATCATCAGAAAAATAGTGCCCGTCCTGCTTGCCAGCCGTCGCGTATCAAGGCGCGCAGGGGGACTTTGCCGCGCAGGGTGTCGAGGGCGACGCGACCAGGCTTGCGGCGGGACCTGCCGTTGGAGCGAAAGGCGTTTTCCGCTATCTCACAGAGCAGGTCGGGATAGAGATTCTGGACGCGTTCGTTCATGGCAAAGGCGGGCGCGTGGCGGAAGCGTTTCAAATCTTGCATGACAAAACTCTTGTCAAGCAGCCCGCGATAGCGCGCCATGCTACGCGCCGAAAAATCTCTTGCGGCGTGTGCCTCCTGTGCGGCCTGCGCTGCCGTCAGCCCGGAGGCGATGGCGAAATTTATGCCTTCCAGGAAGAGACCGGCGGCAAAGACGAAGGCTGCCGCGTCACCCACTACCATCATTCCGGCGCGAGAGAGTTTTGGCACCATTGACCAGCCACTTTCGGGAATCATATGCGCTGAATATTCCAGCGTGACGCTGTCGCGCAGCAGAGGCGCGACAGCCGGGTGCTGTTTGAAGCGGTCGAGCAGGTCGTAAGCTCGCACGCGCTTCTCAGCCAGCGAGGCAATTTGCGTCACTACGCCGATGGAAAGGGTGTCGCGGTTGGTGTAGAGAAACGCGCCGCCCTTGACAGCGCCGGAAGCATAGCCGACGTATTCGTTGGTCATGCCCTCGTCCCCGCTCAGGTTGAACCGTTCCTCGATCTTGCGGGCGTCGAGTCGCAGTACCTCTTTCACGCCCAGCGTCATCTCGTGGGCGGAAAATTCTTTTTGCAGCCCCGCCTTCTTCGCCAGAAACGAGTTCGCGCCATCGGCGGCGATGACGATGGGGGCGTAGAGGTCCCCGTTCTCGCGCCGACAGCGCACGCCCACGACCTGCTCGCCTTTGTAGAGAAGATCATCGACCACCGTAGAGGGGATAAGCAAAGCCCCGGCTTCCTCCGCTTTGCTGGCGAGCCAGCGATCAAATCTGGGACGCAGGATGGTGAAGCCGTTGTAGGCCGGTTCGGCAAAATGGTTCGTGCGAAAATCGAAGGCGAAGGCGGAGTCCTGCGACAGAAAGGTGATGACGCGCCGCGTCAGGTAGCGTTCCAGCGGAGCCTCCTCCAGGTAGTTTGGCAGCAGGTCGGCCAGCAGTTGCGGGGCGTAGAGCGCCGCGCCCGAAACGTTCTTGGCCCCCGCATACTCTCCCCGCTCGATGAGCGCCACATTCAACCCGGCGCGAGCCATCGCCAGCGCGGCGCTGCTCCCAGCCGGGCCAGCGCCCACCACGATAGCATCGAATTGCTGCTTCCCCTCCATTATGGGTGTCTACTCCTGTTCAACAGCCTGATATAGCCTTCTCTTGTCCTGTGAACAGCATTATAACACTCATACTTATGAGTGTTCCAGTACGATCTTCCCTATCGGCTCCCCTGATTGCAGGATGCGGTGCGCCTCTGCCGCCTGCTCTACGGGCATGGTACGGTCGATGACGGGGTTGATGCGGTGGTCGGCGATCTTTTGCATGATTTGCTGTTCTCTATCTACCGTTGTATGCATCAGGCCTCCGCCGAGGACATCGACCCGTTTGAGCCGCCATGTTTGCGTGTCGACGGTGGATTCGCGCCCACCGAGGTTGCCCACCAGCACGACGCGCCCATCGGGTAAGCAGGCTGTAATGCTCTCTTGAAGCGTTGTGCCAACCAGTTCCAGCACGAGGTTGACGCCGCCCGCCTTCTGCACCGCTTCACCGACGTTCTCCTGGCGATAGAATATTACCAGGTCGGCTCCCAACTGGCGCAATTCCTGCGCCTTCTGCTCGTTGCTCGCCGTTGTCGCGACCCAGCAGCCCTGGTCTTTCGCCAGTTGAATCGCCATCGACCCTACGCCGCTGGCGCCGGCCCAGATCAGCACGCGCTCTCCTGGCTGCAAGTGTCCAATGTCAAATAGCCCTGACCACGCGGTTGACGAGGTGAGGCCTGCCGCCACGGCCTGCTGGAAGCTGACTCCATCGGGAATATGCACGAGGTCCTGGGCAGGTACGGCAATTATCTCTGCGTAGCCGCCACCGCCTTTCGCAGCCAGGGCGCGAGTCGTCATGACGCGCTCTCCCTTGTGGAAGCCGTTGGAATCCTCAAGCACGATGCCTGCCGCCTCCAGCCCCGGCGTGAAGGGCAGTTTTTCCACCGGCCTGCTGCCATTGCGCTGGAACATATCCAGCCGGTTGACTGTTGTCGCCTTTACCTGTACCAGCACATCACCGGGGCCAGGATCTGGCTCAGGCACTTCTCTGGATTGCAAAACATCAGGTTCACCATAATGATCGAATTGTACTGCTTTCATCCGCTGTTTCCCTCCATCGTAAACTTGCTCTTTATGGATTTGGATAGTTCTTACTCAATTGTATGCATGATCGGGCCACAAATGCAAAGCGCATACACGGAAAAGACGATGCCAGGGCGACCGCAAGGGATCACCCTACTATACTACGGTACGACTATTGCGCCTTCTACGTATATAGTAGGGGCGATCCCTTGCGGTCGCCCTGGATGGTTCATTTTTGCCAGGATGAGCCTGTTATGCGAAGAGGTGGATGACCGCTTTCAGTTTACCCTGGATTTCCCACTCGTTATCCCACTCATTGGCTTGGACGAAGATGGGATTCATCGTGGTATTTTCCGGTTTGAGCCTGATCTGCTCCTTTTCCAGGTAGAAGCGTTTCACCGTCGCCTCGCCCGTTATCCGGTGCGTCGCCACCACAATGTCGCCGTTCTCGATACGCTTACCACGTTCGACGAGGATGTAATCGCCGCTGTAGATGCCGACGTCAATCATCGAATTGCCCTGCACTCTCAATGCGAAGGTATCACAGGCATGGGTGGGCGAAATCAAATCGACGGTATATTGTGGTTCCTGGGAAATGGTGAGCGGCAGGCCTGCCGCGACGTCACCGTGTATGGGCAGGCCGAACTGGTGCTGTCGCTGTCCCTGATAGGGTAGTCCCTCGCAGTCCTTCAGCACCTGAATGCTGCGATTTTTCCCCTTTTCGTGCCGGATGTACCCCTCTTCCTCAAGCTTTTGCAGGTGGTACGCGATATGTCCAGAAGAGCCAGAAGTAATCACCGCCTCGCCAATCTCCCGATTAGTAGGTGATCTCCCCCCATTTTCCTCTATAGAGTCAATAATCATTTGTAAGATTTTCCGCCGCGCCGCGCTCAACTTCATCGCCATGCTTCCCTCACTTTCTTTTAGAAACTCTGTTCTATAGTCTAATAATACGTTATGTTTAGTAAGAAGTCAATAGCGGTTTGCGAGGAGGAAACATCACAACGTGATATACTGATTTCATAACACATGAAAGACGAGGAAAGGAAACTGTTTTGGATACGTTACCATTGCTCATTGGCCACAATGATACACTCTTAAGCCTGGCCCTGTCTAAACATGGAGAGCCGCGCAGCTTTTTTGAACGCAGCAAACAGGGGGATATTGACCTGCCGCGCGCCCGCGAAGCTGGACTGGCAGGCGGCTTCTTCGCCGTCTTTGTGCCGCAGGAGGTGCAGGAGCGGCGTTCAAGGCCGCCACAACCTGAGCCGCGCAGGTCGGGGGAACTGCGCCAGCCGCCGAGCATTGAGCACGACTACGCTCTGCGCGTCACGATGGCGATGGTGGCCGATCTTTATCGGTTGGAGGCCGCGTCAGCCGGACAGGTGAAAGTTGTGCGCACGATGGGCGAACTGGTGGCCTGCCTGCAAAACGGCGTGCTGGCTGCCATCCTGCATTTTGAAGGGGCCGAGGCCATCGACCCCGGGCTGAACGCGCTCGAAGTCTTCTACCAGGCCGGGCTGCGCTCGCTCGGCCCTGTCTGGAGCCGGGCCAACGCTTTCGCGCACGGTGTCCCATTTGGCTTCCAGCACTCACCTGATACGGGGCCGGGTCTGACTGAAGCTGGACGCGAGCTGGTGCGCGCCTGCAATCGCCTCGGTATCATGCTTGACCTCTCGCATCTCAACGAGCAGGGGTTCTGGGACGTGGCAAATCTGTCCGATGCTCCTCTTGTTGCGACGCACTCCAATGCCTTCGCCATCAGTCCCTCGACGCGCAACCTGACCGATAAGCAACTCGCCGCCATCCGTGCCTCGGAGGGTCTGGTGGGCATCAACTTCGGCGTGCATGACCTGCGCGAGGATGGGCTGGCGGAGCGGGATACGCCCCTCGCCATCATTGTGCGCCACATCGATTATCTCGTGGATCACCTCGGCATTGATGGCGTTGCTTTTGGCACCGACTTCGATGGCACCCTGATCCCCAGTTCCATCGGCGACGTGACGGGCATGCTCAAACTTATTGCCGCCCTCGTCGAGCACGGCTATGACGAGGCTTCCCTGCGCAAACTTGCTTACGAAAACTGGCTGCGCGTCCTCGATAAGACGTGGAAACACGCCGGGCTTTTTTCACCTTAAATCTGCCAGGAAACCTGCAGAATCTGGTACGAACGCGATGTCAATTTCTTGAGTAGCCCGACCTTTACCCCGTATGGCGTGCAGGCCGATTGCGCGGACGGCTACGGCAACATCTTTTCCCTGCTGGAACCAACGCCCAGGTTCTGGCTCTGTTCGAGCGTCCTCCTGCATGATCTTACTGGCCGTTGCCGCTGTACGGCTTCA
The DNA here is from genome assembly GCA_035294125.1 of Ktedonobacteraceae bacterium. GTDB lineage: Bacteria > Chloroflexota > Ktedonobacteria > Ktedonobacterales > Ktedonobacteraceae > CADDYT01. The sequence goes on from DATGLM010000049.1 coordinate 32,941, forward strand.
CATCGAAGGTCGCCAGCTTCTGTATCTGTAGATAGATTTGTGAGTAGCCTTCCTCCAACTTGCCGGTAGACGGGTTGTTGTAACCATTGAAGGCGTTGGTCGCCTGCGCAACCAGGTCATTGATGATTGTGAGTGTCGATTGCTGAGCAAGCTGGCTGTTATTCATATGAGCCAGTTGCGCTGCATCTTTGCGCATTTGCCCTAACCAGGTCTGCTCATTTTCGATACCGCTATTAATCTGGGTTGCTAGCTGGCGCTGGTACTGCGTCGAGCCGGGAGCGTTCAGCACGCCATTCAAATGAAAGATGATGTGATTTAGATAGCCCGGCGGGTTCTGTATCTGATTGAACTGCAGCAGACCAATCTGGGCAATTTTCGGGTTTGCCAGAATTGGTGTCCCATGCGGCACATCTTGCGCTACCTCTGAACTTCCATCCAGGTAATCCAGGATATCTATGGCTTTGTTATATACCGACGTGTAATTATGCTGCTCCCAATCGTTGCTGGCATCGCTTGACCAGGCGAGCACCTGCTGGATATTCCTGTAGGCCCAGATATTCAGGCCGCCTTGCAAGCCTCGCGGCTTCAGGTCAGGGTCATCCGTCAGCAGGTGACGCAGGTGATCTAGCAGGCTGTATGGCGGGTTGCCCGGTCCCGGCGTCTGAGGAATAGCTGCATAGTAGCGCCAGTCGCTCAGATTGGGCGAAGGCGCGGTTGGCATCACGTTGGAGGCTTCCTCGGTAATCAGGAATTGGCTGGTGATGCCCAGCAGGTTTGTATGCTGGCTATCACCGGGGTAAAAGAAGCTTATAGTGCCATTATTGACCGGCACTCTTCCGAGCAGGATATCAACTCCCTCCGGGTTATTCTTATCAGCCAGCAGCCACGCATAATAGCTCTTGCCTGCCTGCGGCGCGGGAATATTCTTCAAATTGATCTGAAATTCATCGTTGCTGCCCGCGTTCGATGTCAGATTGGTTTGCCCGCTGCTCACGAAGAAAGCCTGGCCGACGGTGGCAGTTGAGGCGGTACTATGACTGTAGGCGAGAAATGCGCCCAGCCCGCCGCCCAGCAGCACGAGCACTACCAGCGCTATCAAGGCGATGCGCAACCTCCCGTTTCCGCTGCTTCGTGCCGCCGGGGCTGGCGGCGCTGCTGGCGTGGGTGGGAGTGGAGATGCCGGTGGAGGGAATGTCGGTCCCTGGCGCGAGCGCGTATCTCCCGTCGCAGGATAAAACGCTGGAGTCGCGGGTACCCACGGCATCGCGCTTATGGTCGGTTCCGCCGCCACTGTCCCATACTCAGATAGATTTCCCGGAGCGGCCTGCTCGGGAGCGCCTTTGCCTGCCGGTTGAAAAGTCGCGGGCCGCTGTCCTATCCGATCATCTGAGGGAGTTGCTCCGGCCCGTTGTGTTGAGAATGCATCGGAATCCGCTAGATTGACCGGCCCGCTCTCTCCGGGAGGTGGTATGGTATCAGGAGCTTGAGGGTGGCTGTAGACGGTAGCTGCTTCCGCAATGTCAGTTGCCTGCCTGTTTGCCTGTGGACTCCCGGAAGCCATATCACCCGCATGAGAGAGTTGCGTCTCATATGCCGATACGTCTGTGCCACCGCTCGCGGCAAGGTGTGGTTTCAATTCTTCGGGTACTGGCAGGCCGAACGCTCCGGCTACTGCCGCAGTCATGGCTGCCGCGCTCGGATAGCGATCCTGTGGATTTTTCGCCATGCTTTTCCTGAGCACAGGTATCAATGCCGGGGGAAGCTGGGGATTCGTCTGGCGCGGATCGGGTGGTGGTTCCAGAAGATGCTGCATCATGATGCCACTTAAGGTATCGCCCTGGAATGGTGGTCTGCCGCTGAATATCTCATAGAGCACAACACCCAGCGAGTAGAGGTCGGTGCGGTTGCTGACGGGCCGGTTCTGTACCTGTTCGGGAGAGATGTAGAGCGGAGTACCAAAGACGGTGCCGGTGGCAGTCTGCGCCGCTCCACCTAGCAGCTTGGCAAGGCCGAAGTCGGAGAGGATGGGTTCGCCCATCGGGTTGCGAGCCGTATTGCGCTCATCGAGCAGGATATTCGCCGGTTTGATATCGCGGTGAATCGTCCCCTGCCGGTGCGCGTAATCAAGTGCGAGACTGATGGGGGTGAAGAGCCGCACAACCCCGGCACCGGAGGGGAATCTGCCTTTGTGCGAGGTTTCATTGATATAGTGTGCCAGTGTGCGTCCCTGGATATACTCCATTACCATGTAGGCGATAGTGTCTGATTCTTCTCGCGCATCTTTTGTCTCTTCCCCCGCTGTCGCTCTCTGCTCATATTGTGCTGAAATATAGAAATCATAAATCTGCACGATGTTCGGATGGCGTAAGGCAGCAACCATCTGCGCCTCGTGGGTGAAGCGGGAGACAAAGTCGTCTTTTGCCTGGAAATCCGCGTGGAGGAACTTGATTGCCACATAGCGGCGCAGTTGCGTATCAAATGCCTTCCACACCTCGGCCATTCCGCCGCGTCCCAGGCGTTCCTGTAATTCATATTTACCAAGCTGTCGCCCTGTACTCATAAGTCACCTGATTCCGATCTATTATTACTGCCCACAGTATAATGCAGCCTGTTGATGAACGGAAGATCATGTACTGGTCTTTTACTAGTCTTCTTTTTTGTGCCTGGGAATTGTTCCTGCCCTGTGCTTATAAATAGTTCCATATCTGCCTGTCAGCAACCCAACTCTGCCAGTATACTAGCATATGCAAGAGCAGGTCAAGAGAAAGAGAGCAAAAAGAACGAGACAGGAGGCAGTGCGGCTGCCTCCTGTCTCGTTCTTTTTGCTCTCTTTCTCGCGGTCATGCCAGTTCCGCTTACAGCAACCCTTTGCTTTGCAGGAAGGACGTGGCGACTTCCTTAACCGCCTGGGCAGTGGATTCGCCGGCCGTCTTTTTTGTCGCTACTTGCTGCTGCAAGTCGATGCTCACCTGCGTCGTCAGGTAAGGTGCGAGTTTATTGAGTGCAGGAGCGATGCCGGGGTCGCTCTGTAGGATGTTGTCACGCACGATGGGCGCGGGATGGAATTCGGGGAACCCGTGCTTGTCGTCCTGCAGGAAGATGAAGTTCTGGGTTGCCACCGTGCCATCAGTCGTGTAGCACTCATTTACCTGGGCCGACCCACTCTTGACGGCGGTGAAACCGATGGCGTAATCAACCTTATCTACCGATTTAAAGCTGCTGGTATCGAAGCCGTAGGTTGTCTTCAAGTCATCGATGAAAGGAATGCCATCGCTCTGGGTCGCCAGTACCAGTTGCGACACTTTGGGAGCCAGTTGCGTAAGAGTGGTGACGCCCAGCTTCTGCGACTCGGCCTGCGAGGTGCAGAGGGCGTAGCCATCGTTCAGCGGGGACATATCGAGCCATGTGATGTGGTACTGCTGCTCGAAATCGGTCTTCACTGTATTATAATCCGTCTGTGGATTGAACGAAGATTTCACTCCCAGGATGTTCAGTCCGGTCGCCGTGAACTCTGGGTAGAGGTCTATTGCCCCGCTCTTAAGGGCGGCGAACACGGTGGGTGTCTGCCCCAGGGCTAACTTGGGAGTAACGGTGTAGCCCGCCTTTTGCAACAGCAGGACATACATCTCGCCCAGCAATTGCGCCTCTGGATCGAGTTTGCTGCCAACGATGATCGGCACCTTTGAAGGCGTGGGCGTGCCGCTCGAACCGGTACTGGTGGAGTTGCCGCATGCTGAGAGTGCCAGCATGGCAACGAGGGCGAAGAGAAATACCAGCTTCGCCCCTATGAAACGCTTGAAAAGGGACATGTTTACCTCCTTGAATATATCGAAACCAGAAAAACATGCAGTATATACGATACCGCACAGGCGATTATCACGCTCTAGCTGCTGCAATCTGTCCCTGCACTTTCAGACCTGCGGGGGTCAGGATATTCTCCAGCCAGCTCATGAGTACTTCTACAAGGATAGCTACAACGGCAACGGAGACCGCGCCCACGATGAGTTCCGTATAGTTGAAGACGTTGATGCCGTCCACAATGTAGTCTCCATAGCCGCCTCCACCGATGAACGCAGCCAGTGTGGCCGTTGCCACGATCTGCACTGCCGATGTCCGCACCCCCGCCGCGACAAGCGGCAGGACAAGCGGTGCCTGGATGCGAGCTGCGATCTGCCGACGCGTCAGTCCCATGCCTCTCGCGGCATCAATCATCGCCGGGTCAATGCCGCGAATGCCTGTGTAGGTGTTGAGCAGGATGGGCGGAATGCCCAGGATGATCAGGGCGATGATGGAGGGCGGAAAACCGAGACCGAGAATGGGAACAAAGATGAGCAGGACGGCAATAATGGGAATCGCCCGCATCAGGCCGCTGATGTTTACAGCAACGAAGGCGAGCAGGGCGTTGCGCGAAACCAGAGCGCCCAGCACGACCCCGATGACGATGGCTGCGGCGATAGAGAGGCCGCAGAGCTTGAGATAGGCGAGCGTTTCCCCGATAAAATCATTCCTGGGGTCCAGAATAAAGTTAATATATGCCATCGCGTGTATCCCTCCTTTCTTTATGCTCTATGCGACAGATACCGCGCTGCGGCCCCGGTTCAGCCAGATCTGCAAAGCCAGCAACAGCAGGTCGGCAGCGATGGCGAGAAGGGCCGTCAGGATGGCACCGGCAGCGATGGCATCGGGATCATAGGAGGCGATATTCTGGAAGATGAGGTCGCCCAGATCGCTCTGCCCCACCAGCGCGGCCAGCGCGGCTATACCCACCGTCGTCACCGTCGCAATGCGAATTCCGGCCACGATAACGGGCAGCGCCATTGGCAGGGTCACGCGGAAAAGTATCTGGTACGGCTTCATGCCTATCGCCCGTCCCACCTCAATTAATAAAGGATCAACAGCATTTACGGCTGCCGCCGTGTTGCGGATCAATACAAGCTGGTTGTAAAGCACCATGGGAATGATGGCAGTTGCCGGTGAAAGGCCGGTAAGCGGAATCAGGAACGCAAAGGCCGCGATGCTGGGGACGGTGTACAGGAGACCAGAAATAGTGACCGTCGGAAAGTAGAGTCTGCGATAGCGGGCCACCAGCAGCCCCAATGGAATGGCGATGACAAGCGAAATCAACATCGTGACCCCAACGATGGAGAGATGTTTCAAGAACAGATTGGGGATGCTCTCCGGGTCCGATAGATTATAGTTGTAGGGTTGGAGAATATAATGCATAAAACTCCCTCTGAAAGCAGAAAAGTGCCTTCGTCTTGCTCTACATCACTGTTTTTTGCGAATAGATTCGTTACTTTTGAGCGGAATTAGTATCCTGCTCTTGCAGGTAAGAGAACCGGGAGCATTGTGTGTATCTGCATACTGGACTGATGGTGTGGGGAAATTGGTTGCGAGGAGATTCAATACAGCTTCAATATCAGAAGAAGTTATTGCAGCGTCTCCCCAATAAGTCGGGGACACGGCTACAAGACGGTAGGTCGCAGCTTTATCACGATCTCCCCAATGCGCAGAAGAGACCGCTTCGGGGCGGTTATCTCTCACCAGCATATGTGCGAACATATGGCAAACTCCTATGTTGTTTCTATCTGTCCAGCTTCTAGTTAACTGTCGTCTGCTTCCTGCTATCCGCATAGATTATAGTCTTGCGGGCAGGATAGTAATCAAGGTTTGACAGGCCGGGCAAGGATTTTTGTGGATAACTCGAAAATTTGGTCTACCCACGCCCTCCTGTTTTTCTACTGCACGACGGTTTCCGTTTTGACGCTCTCTCCTGACCGGCTGATCTCACGATTGATACTGCTCAGGGTGACGTAGCCAGTGATCTCGCCGCTTTGCTCGTCATAGATGCTCAGGGCCGTGACATTTTTCTCGATCAGCATGAACATGGCGCGTAAAAGCGTGGCATTCGATGGGCAGCGCGGAGGCTCGCCGCTGAGCGGGGCGGCATCAGGGTTCAATTCCTGTACCATTGCCGTCGTCACGGGCAGGTATTCCAACTGGCGCAGGATGTTATCCGCGCCGACAAGCCTGGCAACAAAGGGATTGGCCGGGTGCGCGAGCAGTTCAATAGGCGAGCCGACCTGCATCAGCCCGCCTTCGGACATGACCGCGATTTTATCGCCCAGGCGAAAGGCTTCTTCGACATCGTGCGTCACAAAGAGGATGGTTTTGCGCACACCGCGCTGGATGTTGAGCAGTTCTTGCTGCATGCGTTCGCGCGTGATCGCGTCGAGCGCGCCGAAAGGCTCGTCCATCAACAGGATGGCCGGGTCGGTAGCCAGGGCGCGGGCGAGTCCCACGCGCTGCTGCTGGCCGCCGGAAAGCTGGCGTGGATAGCGCGAACGATACTCCACAGGGTCAAGCCCCACCAGTTTGAGCAGTTCATCAACGCGCTCCCTCATGCGTAGCCTCGACCAGCCTCCGGCGATCTCCTCCGGCACGCGGATGTTCTCGGCAATCGTCATATGCGGGAAGAGACCCACCTGCTGGATGACATATCCCATACGGCGGCGCAACTCAATGGGATTCTCCTTGAGAATGTCCTTGCCATCCATCAAAATTTCGCCGGCGGTTGGCTCGATAAGCCGGTTTACCATGCGCAGTAATGTCGTTTTGCCGGAGCCGGACGTTCCCAGCAGCATGCAGGTCTCACCTTCCCCGACATCAAAGGTGACGTCATTTACCGCCGGTTGGCTTGCATTCGGATATTGCTTGCTGACATGACGAAAAGCGATCTCTGCCACGCTGCCGAACCTCCTTTTCTCTTCCTGACCCTTATCTAACATTGAACAATCTTCACAGATTATACGAGACGATGGCGATAAATGCAAAAAATGCAGTCTTTTCAGGCTGAGCACATCTTATTGACAAAACCTCTTCACTGTAATAGAGTTTGTACAGCGCCAATCGTCAGAACGTACAACTGAAGCAGAAGCTGAGACGACGTAACAACAATTCAGCAGGGCAATTATTCCAGATGAAAGATAAAGAGGGAAAGGGAGCTGATGGAGCAGAATCAGCAGCAGGCGGACGAACAGCGTCTATCCATCTATAACATACTGGCGGATGCGCCCATTGATCGGGATAACGACCATTTGAAATTTCAGCCCGTCACGCATGCTCTTGCTACCTTTATTTTAGAGGCGTTTCGGCATGTGGAGCGCGTGGATATTGAAGAGCAGAAACAGGGCTACGGTCTGACTATCGGCATCTATGGGGACTGGGGCAGCGGCAAAACAAGCTTTTTGAAGATGGTTGAAGCGGACCTCGAAGCGAAGGGCATCTCTCCCATCTGGTTCGAGGCCTGGAAATATGATAAGCAGGATAATCTCTGGGCCGCGTTATTGCAGACGATTCTCAATACTGTGAGCAAGCAAAGCACGCCTGGGAAAAGAATGCGGGTTCGCTTCAAGCTCTGGAGGAAGAGCCTCAACTTTCGCCAGGGAACACAGGAAGTGATTAAAAAATTGCTCGCGTTCATGCTCAATCTGATTATTTTCATCCTTATTCTCTTCCTCCTGCTCAGCCTGGCCTCTTTTTTCACGGGCAGCTCTCTCACACAGCTTCTGCGGGGAGGCAGCGCATTACCCGGCTATGTCCCCCCCGTCACAATCATTATCGCCGCCGCCGTCAGCGTGTTTCTGTCAGACCCCTTTAATCTGTACAGCCTGATAAGAGGCGAATTGAACATTGATTTTTCTCGCTTTGAAAATAAAGCAGAATTTGTAGACCACATCGCGTTTGTAGACAAATTTACGGCAGAGTTCATGCAAATTATTAACGACCTCGACCCGGATCCGAACAGGCCGTTAGTTGTTATCGTAGATGATCTCGATAGATGCTTACCCGAAAAAGCCCTGCAGGTTCTTGAAGCGACGAAAGCGTTTCTAGATTACAAAAAATGCGTTTTTTTGCTGGCGCTGGACAGGATAATGGTGGAGAGATACGTGCTCTTCAAATACCAGGGAATGATTGGCCTGGATGTTGAAAAATTCGACATGCCGAAAGATTTTCTTTTCCATAAGGATTACATGGACAAGATCATCAAGATGTCCGTCGCCGTGCCGCGCCTGTTGCAGGACAATGTCCGGGCATTTGTTGAAAATCTGCTGCCTCCGTCCCGGCACAGGACACCACAGGCACCCGATGCCGCGCAGGATATTAAGAGCTGCCTCACTATTTTCAGCCTCCTGCCGCCTAATCCGCGCAAGATTAAGCGCACGCTGAGGGCATTTCTCTTTGTGCGCGACCTCCTGCTCTCTCAGCATACCTTGCTGGACGAGTTGATAGCGGAATCGGCTACCCTGCCCATGCTCGAAACCCTGGTGCAGGCAGAGGTCATCAGGAGGGGAGCAGCGAACGGGCAGGAGCAGGTGAAGAAAGAGGTAATAACTCGCAGTTTCCTGCTCATTTTAGCAAAGCTTATCGTCATCCAGTACCGCTATCCTTACCTCTATGAAATGCTCATTGAAGAGCCTGAGTGCCTGGAGAAGCTGGAAAAATATTATACAGGTCAGTCCGAAGCCTTTGATCTGAACGTCCTGCTCCTGGCCGAGGTGAGAAAAGGCCCCGACCTCGCGCAAATCTTTCAGATGGAGCTGGATAAGGGCGCAACATTCACCAATCCTTCCGTCATAAAACTCATCACGCTTGTAGGAAGCGTCGCGCTGGTGGTACCGACGACTACTGCTGCGCAGAACGTAGTGGAAAGCATCTTACCGACTCCCACCCCCATCTGGCAGGTCTCCAACCATCGTAACCCGCTTTTTACCGGGCGCGAGCAGCTCTTGCGTCAGTTGTACGAGAATTTCACAAATAGGAAGATATGCATGCAGGCCATTAGCGGGCTGGGAGGCGTAGGAAAAACGCAGCTGGCCTTAGAGTACGCCTATCGCCATCGTGATGAGTATACCGCTGTTTTCTGGTTTAATGTTGCCGGGGACAGCGATCTGAGCGCCAGCTTCGGGCATATGGCAAGCTGGTTAGATATACCACAGCAGCAGAAACAGAGCCAGGAACTCATTATTGCAAGTGTAAAGCAGTGGCTCAAAGAACACAGCAACTGGTTGCTCGTCCTTGATAATGTCGAGGACCTCAATAAAGTGAGCCAGAATTTATTATCAACGGGAGATAGAGGACATATCTTGCTCACCACGAGTGCGCAGGCCGTGGGCGGAGCCATTCTCGGCATCGAAGTCGTGGAAATGAACAAAGAAGAGGGTACAGTCCTGCTCCTGCAGCGCGCCGGGTTGCTCAAACCCGGTACCCCACTGCATCAATTGCCGGAGGAAACCAGAACCGAGGCGGAAAAAATCGTCGAAATGCTCGGCGGTCTTCCGCTTGCTCTCGATCAGGCAGGCGCTTTCATCGATGAGACGAAATGCACCCTCTCTGACTACATTCAACGCTACCAAACGAACAGCATGGAGCTTCTGAAGCGGCGCGGCGATTTCCCTGTCGGGCACCGCGATCCTGTCGCCACCACCTGGAAACTTTCTTTCGAGAACGTGGAAAAGGATCAGGCCGCTGCCGACCTGCTGCGCTTCTGTGCCTTCCTCTACCCTGATGATATCCCTGAAGCACTCATTACGATAGGAACCTGCTTCCCCGATTCAAAGCTTCAACCTTTTACCACCGATCTGCTGAAACTGGACGAAGCGATAGGGAAGCTGCGCAGTTACTCCCTGCTGCGACGTGATCCCGATAATAAGACGATCAGTATTCACCGGCTGGTGCAGGAGGTTATTCGCAGTGAGATGGATGAGCGGACGCAAAAACTGTGGGCAGAGCAGGTCGTGAAGGCGGTCAACTGCGTTTTTCCCGCAGAGGTCAATCAGGCGACGTGGGAGACCTGCGCGAGCTATCTTCCCCAGGCCCAGGTTTGTGCCGCTCTCATCGAACAATATAATCTCATCTTCCCCCAGGCTGCTGACTTACTCCATCGCACAGGAGGCTACCTCTTCAGACCTCCGCAGCTTGCAGAAAGTAAAGCCTGCTTCCAGGCCACGCTGCTCATTCGGGGCAAGCTGTTGATAAAAAAGCTGCTCGCGATCGCCAGCGCCAGGGAGATAGAGTTTCTCTCTCCTGGTTGGCGCAATACCCTTCATGAGGCAGAACAGAAGCTCTTGAACCTGAAGCTCTCTGCTTTGTCTCACTCTTATACGAGCGAAATAGAGCAATTACTCCATGACCTGCTTGATACAACGCTCACTCTCAGCGATAAGGCACAGACAATGCTCTGGGAGGAGGCTAAGGATGAGTTACTTGATCTGGCTGTCAGCCTCGTTGACCTGGCAGGCATCTATCAGGAACAGGGGCAGTATGAGCAGGCTCATTCCCTCTACGACCAGGCTCTTAACATTCGCTTGAGCATTCTCGGCCATAAGGATAGCGATCTTGACACGGCCAGTATTTATAACAATATGGCCAGTATCTATCGCAAAGACAACGACTACGCCCTGGCTGAACACTACTACGAGGCAGCTTTAAAGATTTTTAAGCAGGTGTTGGGCACCGGGCATGTCACCGTCGCAAATACGCAGAACAACCTTGCCCGGCTCTACCAGGATGAAGGCAAATACAGGAAAGCAGAACAGGCCTATAAACAGGCTCTGACTATAGCCGAAAAAGTGCCGGAACAGGAATACAGTACAAAAGCTATTATCCTCAACAATCTAGCTGATCTCTACAAAGTTCAGAAGAAGTATGCCGATGCAGAAGCCGCTTACAAAGAAGCCCAACGTCTCTATGAGAACTACAGGAACGCTTCTCGCCTGGAGCACCCCGATATGCCCGTTCTTCTGAACAATCTGGCAGGTCTTTATAGAGATTGGGGGAAAGATGAGGAGGCCGAGAACTATTATCAAAAAGCTCTTGAGAGTAGTAAGCGGGTCTGGGGAAAAGATCACCCGGCTCAAATAGAAATTCTGAAAAGCTATGCGGCCCTGAAGCGTAAAATGGGACAGGCGGCAGAGGCCAGCCAGCTAGACCAACAGGTCGCCTCGTTAAAGCAGCAGGAAGAAAATTAGACATCTCAACGGCACCAGGTAAATCGTCCGACATCTACCCGTTGTAGTTGGACGATTTACCCTCTGCCGTTTCAAAGTTCATCATGACCTGGTGGTATTTCCCCTGGCTGTAGCTTTCAACCGTTCCCCAGGTTTGCAGGTTGGAAGCCGTTGCTCCCGGAGTCGATCGCACCTCGCTCAGCAGTTCTTGCGCTGTGTCGATAATCTTCCGGTCGTCATCGACGCCCGCTTTTTTGAGTGCCTTTCTCAGCGCGACTCGCAGCAGCACAGGATCGCTCTCATACGCACTGAGAATATCCAGCTCGGCTGCACCTTTCATCTTTTCCTGCACGAGATCATTCAGGCTCATGTAGATGGCCTGTATGTGCCCGTCTTGATGAAGCGCGCCGGTTCCCAGAGCATCAAGCACGGTAGTTAGTGGATCTAACATAGAACCTCCTGTTGCCTCATCACCGGTTTATTCATTGCCCTCTTATTATAAGAGACGTATTGACATAAGAGTTTTCTCTCACCTGTATGAAGTGTACCATGCCTTAGACTCTTCTGCAAGGAGCTTTTCACACAAACATCTCACAAACTCTCCAGAAAGTCCAGCACGACCTGATTGAACTGTTCTGGCTGCTCCATATTGAGATGGTGCGCGGTATTGGGAATGACCACCTTTTTCGCGCCCGCAATCTCCGCGTCCGGCCTGTCCGCTACCAGCAAGATGGTGCGCACGTCCTCGTCACCGACGATGATGAACGTCGGCGTCTGGATGGCATCCAGCCTTGTCGCTGCTGGCGGCTCCAGCTCCTGCGGCTCAACACCCTCGTCATCCCCGCGCTCAAAATTATGCATCGTCATCTCGCGCACGCGCTGGCGCACTGTAGGGTCCACCTGTCCCGATGAGCGCAGCGGGCCATCCGTCCACATTTTCAGCGTGACCTCAACCGCCGCCGCCAACTGTTTGTGAGGGAAAAGCAAAAGCAATCGCTGGCTTAACCCTCTTCTCCCGGCTCTACGCGGATAATACCCTCAATCTTAGTTTTACCACATTATCAAGGAGGAAATCTTATGAGTTGTGCGAAAGTATACAGCTAGAAAATCTGAAAAGAGGTAACGTTTCTGAGCGTTCTACCCAAATATCCCCGCACTTATTTGGGCAATCTGTCCATATCAGAAGGCTTTCAGCGCGAATATACTATCACTATGGACAAAGCTGTTGAGCAAAGGGCAGCAATGAGCGCTGCTAAACCGCGTTTCATAGTGTATGCCGGTATCTGGTTCGCCGTCTTTAACTGGGGCGCGTCGTTTGTCGCCGCCCGCTTTCTGCTGCACCCGGCCTCTTCGGCGCTGGTCGCGCTCAGCCCGACACTGCTGGCGGCGGTGCGTTTCAGCATCGCCTCGCTCTTTTTTCTCGTCCCCCTGGTTCAGGCTGTTGTGCGCCGCCAGCTCTCGCTGCGCGATATCCTGCTGATGCTGCTGCTTGGTCAACTAGCCTTCTCAATCTATTTCTGGATGCAGTACACCGGCGTCCAACTGACAAACGCCAGTATTGCATCGATTCTGGTGATTGGCCTCATCCCCACCTTTACCGCCCTGCTGGAACCCGCCTTCGGCAAAACCCGGCTGGCTTTCTCGCTCTTCGCGGCGCTGCTGCTCGGTTTTATCGGCGTCGTATTGATCGTCTTCCAGCAACCGGTGGCGGTAACACTGCAATCGGGCTTTCTCGTCGGCGCGCTCTGCCTGCTGGGCAACGCCTTTTGCTTCGCCCTCTATTCTCATCTGAGCAAACGGTACATGCGCGTCATGTCGCCGGTAGTGGTGACGGGAGGCACGATGTTCGCCGGGGCATGCGGGTTGATCCTGCTCGCGCTGCTCAACCCGGCGCAGAATCGCTGGCAAGACCTCACGCTGCTCAACCCTGTGCAATGGCTTGCCCTGCTCTTTCTCGCTCTGGGCTGCTCCGTCCTCTCCTACTTTGCCTACAACATGGCCCTGAGCAAGCTGGACGCCTCGCGTGTAGCCGTCTACAACTACTTTGAACCGGTCGTAACCGTCATGCTCAGTATCGTTCTACTTGGTGAGCAACTGGGCTGGCAGATCATTCTCGGCACTCTCTCTATCGCCTGTTCAGTTCTTCTGGTCACCTGGCTGCAGCGCAGAGCATCAGGTTAGAAATGGCGTAACTTGAACAGCGAGAGCGTTTCCCCCCTCAACGCACATTCTGCCGTACCAAATGAGGTGCTATGAAAAAGTCTTCACTCGCATGCCATTCTTCGCTTCGCTCAGAGTGACATGTTCGAGGCAGTCTTTTATGGCATATAATTTGAACAACAGTCACATCTAGATGACTATCTTATACTCTTATCGAGTATAAGCGGGAAAAGCGGCTTGAATGCGAGGAGGGACGATGCAAGAAATGCAGGAATTTCGCTACACAGGTTTTGCGCAGGAGATTCTTTTTGGGGCCGGGAAGCTGGCGCAACTGGGAGAGGCGCTTGAGCGCTTTCACTGGCAGCGCGTGATGCTGTGTTCGACGCAATCGCAGCGGCGCAACGGGCACATCGCGGCTATCGAGCGCCTGCTGGAGGGGCGGCTGGTGGCTAATTTTGAGCATGTGCAACCGCACGTGCAGGATTTCCAGGTGGCGGAGGGGCTGGCACTGGCGCGGGAATACGAGGTTGACGCCATTATCGGTCTGGGCGGCGGCAGCCCGATTGGCATGGCGAAGGTGGTGAGTTTCGCGCTGGAGGGCCAGGAACGAGAGCAACAGGCTAATTCACCCATTGAGCAGCCGCTGGTGCCGGTCATTGCCATCCCTACAACCTATGCCGGTTCAGAGTTGACGCCGGTTTATGGCGTTACCAACCACGTCGATGGGCAGGCGCGCAAGGTGACGGTCAGCGATGTCAGAATCGCGCCCAGATTGATTATCTATGATCCCCTGCTCACGCTCGATCTACCGCCGGAGTTGACCGCCTCTACCGGCATCAACGCGCTGGCGCACTGTATCGAGGCGCTCTACTCGATTACGCGCAACCCACCTTCTACAGCCGTGGCGCTGAGCGGCATACGCGCCATCACCTCATCTCTGCTGCGCTGCTACGAGGCAGGAGACGACCTTGAGGCACGCGCGGAGATGCTGAACGGGGCTTTTCTGGCTGGAATGGCGCTCGCCCATGTCTCAATGGCGCTGCATCACGGCCTGTGTCACGTGCTCGGCGGCAGTGCTGGTGTGCCGCACGGGGTCGCCAACGGTATTATCCTGCCCCATGCCATGCGCTTCAATCTGGATGCAACCGCTTCACAACTCGCCCCAGCCGCCGAAGCAATGGGTATTGCTACGGCTGGACGCGACGCGGAGTCCGCCGTTGAAGAAGCCATCCAGGCCATCTACGCCCTGATCGGTCGCATGCGCCTGCCGCAGCGCCTGCGTGACGTTGGCGTGCAGGAAAGCGACCTGCCCCATCTCGCCCGGCTCGCGCTTTCCAACCGTAGCGTGCAAAACAATCCCAAATCGGTTACCGACGCCGTGCAGGTCGAAGCGATTTTCAGAGCAGCCTGGTAAAAAGTGCCTTTCGCTAAAATATAGTATATAATAGAGGACAGAGCGGAATAGCGCAGCATAGGCCATTCCCCTGGAGGGGTGGCTGCATGGAATTGCATAGTATACCATCAAAGAGGAGGCAGTAATGTCTGTAATTCAGACGCAAGGTGTGCATCATATCACCTTCGTCGGCTCCAATCGGGAGGCGACTATCGACTTCTACGAGGGAGTGCTGGGCATGCCGCTGGTGTTCGAGCAACCCAACCTGGATGTACCCAATGAAACCCACCTGTACTTTGATCCAGGTGATGGTCGGCTCATCACCTTCTTCGTGCGACCGGAGCGTACCCCTGATCCAACGCCCAATCCCGAAGGCATCGGAAACCTTCATCATCTTGCCCTCACCGTTTCACGTGCCACCTACACACAGGTCGCCGAGCGGCTGAAGGAGCGCGGCATCTGGAATACGGGCAACATTGATCGCGGCTTCATGGACTCGATCTACTTCCGCGATCCCAACGGGCAATTGCTCGAAATGGCCTGCTTCAAATTCGTGCCGCCGGAGGGCTACACCGTCTCCGATGTCCTTGCCACAGCGCATCGGCTGCGTGTCGCTGCTGGCGACTACGCCATTGCGGACAAACACCTGGCCGACGCCATCGCCGAACTGACACAGCGCAAAGCCCAGGCCTTAAGAGCAGAAGGAACGTCGGGAGCCGCAACTCCATCAACGAAGGTTTCCGCGGTATGATATTGCCTTCCGACCTCGAAGCGCAGCATGTCGGCACCTTCTGGTTGCTCGATCTGACGGATGCTTTGCCGCCAGGGGTCGTGGCCCGCGTGCCGGTCACCTTTCAGCGCGCAGATATACCTGAGCTGGCGCGGGCGATGGGCCTGAGCGATCAGGCGGAAATCTTGCGCCGCTTCGCCGCTGGCAAGCAGTGCTACACCGGTAAAGTCGACGGCAAGCTTGCCACCTATGGCTGGGTCACGTTTGATAAAGAGGATATCGGCGAACTTGGTGTGAGCCTGCACTTGCAACCGGGTGAGGCGTACATCTGGGACTGCGCCACACTTCCGGCCTATCGCGGGCAGCTCCTCTACCCGGCCCTGCTCTCCTACATACTCGCTGAGTTGCGCGCCAGCGGACTGCGCCGCATCTGGATTGGAGCGGATGCTGATAACATCCCCTCGCAGCGCGGCATGGTTCGCGCCGGTTTCCATCCCGTCGCCGACGTGCTGCTTGCTGTCCCCTCTGGCCCGCACCGTCTCTGGTTACGGGGCTGTCCGGGCGCGACTGAGCAAGAGATACAGGATATTCATGCCGCGATTTTTGGAGAAGTGAGAGAAATATGACTGATGGTTCCTCATCTATTAACGGGCCTCACAGGGGACAGCCCGTTCTCTCGGCAGGCGCGCCGCTTGAGCAGGCACGAGCCGCCATGATTATGCTGCACGGGCGTGGAGCAACGGCGGAAAGCATTCTTGAACTGACGGATCTGTTGAAACAGCCTGATTTCGCCTATCTCGCACCCCAGGCCGCGCACAATGCCTGGTATCCGAACAGTTTTCTCGCTCCCATCGCCAGCAATGAACCTTATCTTTCATCCGCGCTGGCCTTCATTGCCGCGCTACTCGAACACGCCCAGCAGGTGGGAATACCGCTTGAACGAACGATGCTGCTGGGTTTCTCGCAAGGCGCGTGCCTGGGGCTGGAGTTCGCCGCTCGCCATGCACGCCGCTATGGTGGTCTCGTCGGTCTCAGTGGAGGGCTGATCGGTCCAGAAGGCATACCCCGCGACTATCCCGGCTCGTTGTCCGGCACACCCGTCTTCCTCGGCTGCAGCGATGTCGATCCCCATATTCCGAAAGAGCGTGTCGAGCTTTCGGCAGAGGTGTTGCAGCGGCTTGGTGGCAACGTTACCATGCGTCTCTACCCACACATGGGCCACACTGTCAACGCCGACGAAATCCGTGTCGTGCGCGAGATGATGGTGGCAACATCCCAAATTTGAGGTATTTCTTAGGAAAATTCCGCGATCTGGTCGACTACTGCTACCTCGCCTTTGTCTGTATCCACTCGCTGCCGCTGGAGAAGCTAGAGCAATTGTCCCTGTTTCTGGCGTATGAGGGGAGTGTGCGCGGTCAGGCGATCTCGCGCACAACCTCGACGCCGTTGAGCGCCATGTGGTAGAGGAAGAGCAGGTGCGTCACGTCGGCATCGTGTGGCAGCGCGCCGAGGGAGTTGGCCGTCTCTACCGGCATATCGTAGGTCTGCACCGCGTTCTCCGGCACGATGACGCGCATAGGAAGATTATATGCGTTGGCATAGAGCTTCAGGTGCATCGCCATCTGGTAAATGCACAGATCGGTGCAGTCTCCTACCACGATTGCATCGCTCAGGTCGCGGTGCGCGCCCAGCCACTCGCCCAGCGACGTGCCGTAAAAGGAGTTAATCGAATTCTTCGGAACCACAGTGAACAGATTGGCGAAAGGCAGGTTTGCCAGTTCGGGGATGGTATTGGCCTCGCTCGTCCCAACCTGACAGTGCGGCGGGAAACTGGAAAACTCTACAGCGTTGGGTGTGTGGCAGTCCTGCGTCAGGATGAAGTCGCGCACGCCTATATTGTATGCCCCCTCAAAAGCCGCGACTACCGCCGGGATAATGCCCTCTACGCGAGGGCTGGAGAGTGCGCCCTCGTGACAGAAGCCGTTGATCATATCGACGCTGAACAATGCCACCTTCCCCTGCTGTGCATCCGGGCGCAAATCGTTCCATGAAATGGTGGGCAGGGTGCGCTCCCACTCCACCAGCGCGTGCAGGAACGGCTGCGACCGCTCGATAAAATTGGCCGGAATCGTTGAAGTTGCCATAGTCAGGAACTCCTCTTTGTTTCAAACAGACGAAACCTATAGTTTGCCTTCCGCCGCCGGGTTGAAGCGGTACAGGCGAGCGGGACGATGCGTTCCTTCCATCTTTTTCGCCCCTGTGTCCTCCAAAATGCCCGTCGACAGAACCTTCTTACGGAAATTGCGCTTATCCAGCTTCCTGTGCAGAATAATCTCGTAGACACGCTGCAACTCGCGCAGGGTAAACTGATCGGGCAACAGGCTAAAGGCAATCGTCGTGTAGTCGAGCTTGCCCCGCAGGCGCGTCAGCACGTACTGGATGATCTTCTCGTGATCGAACGCCAGCGGTGGCAAGCCGTAGACCGAGAACCAGTGTACGTCGACGGCGTCATCCGCCGCACGCACGCCCTTGAGACGCTCGTAATCGATCAGCGCAAAGTAGACTACCGTAATCACGCGGGTACGCGGGTCGCGGCCAGGGTCGCCAAAGGTATATAACTGCTCAAGGTAGACATCCTGCAGGCCTGTCTCTTCCTGAAGCTCGCGCTTGGCGGCATCCTCCAGCGATTCATCGATATTCACAAAGCCGCCAGGGATCGCCCACATACCCTCGTAGGGCCACGAGCGCCGCTTAATCAACAGCACCTGCAAGTCACGCTGGCGCAGCGTCATCATCACCACATCCACCGTCACCGATGGCCGCTCATACTTGCTTGCATCGTAACGATGCGCCTTCGCCTCCGATGTCTGCACCAGACCCTGCCCATCGCGGGACAATTCGCCCTGTTCTTCCGTTCGTTCCATAAAAAACCAGTAATCTCTTTCAACAAATAACTCAGCCAATCATCCACCCCAACGATTCCGGCACTTCGATCCCGCGCCTATTATATACCCACTGACCAGTTTCAAGGAAGTGGCGCATGACCCATTCACCGGAATCAATTTAGTGTATGATATACACTAATATAAACGGAAGAGAGCTTTCCTGTCAAGCCATTGCCGCCCGCGCCTTCCTATGTTATACTTTCCATGCAACACAAACATTCGTTCGTATCACACAGGGAGCGGGGGAAAGACGCAGCAATGGCACATGTTGAGCTTGAGCAGATCGGAGACTATAGCATCACCCGCCTGCTCAGCACAGATTCCAGTCGCAGTATCTATCTCGGCAGGCAGCCGCGGCGCAAAAAAGAAGTCCTTATCCAGCTCCTGCACGCGCCGCTTGCGACGGCGGAGGCCAGAGAAGCCTTTATAACATACGCGCAACAACTGCGCCGACTCAAGCATCGCACTATCATCGAAATGCAGAAAGTCGACATTTTCCAGGATGCCGGGGGGCGCGATTGCGGCTACCTCGTCATGGAATATATCAACGGAGAGACGCTGCGCCAGTACATTCCCCCGGGCTCGCGCCTGGCCCCCGACGAGGTGAAACGCATCATCACGCCCATCGCCGACGCGCTCCAGTACGCGCACACGCTCGGCATCGTGCATGGCAACCTGCACCCCGGCAACATCATCAAAAGCGCACGCGGCGAATTCTTCCTCGCCAACTTCGCTCTCCCTCTTCCCACGATTAACCCCGATGAGGATACCAGCGCGCTGCCCTACACAGCACCCGAAGTCCTGCGAGGCGCGCAGCCCACTGCCGCTAGTGACCAGTACGCCCTCGCCGCCATTGCCTACGAATGGCTCTGCGGGCAACCACCTTACGTGGCTACAGACCGCGAAACCCTCCTGCGCCAGCAAGAGCAAGCTGCCATCGCTGCCCCACGCAGCCTCAACGAGGCCATCTCAGAAGGCGTCGAGCGGGTTCTGCTCCAGGCCCTCGCCCGCAACCTGGAAGAACGCTTCCCAGGCGTCTTCAACTTTTCCAATGCGTATTTACGCACGTTGATGGGGTTGCCAGTAGAAGAGGCTCAACATCCGGGCACGTCGCAACGCCCCAGACCAGTATTTTCCTTGTCCACATCGCCCCAAAACAATCATTATGAAAACAGAGAGGCACAGGCCGTTTCACCTCTTGACGAGAGTAACAGTAAAGAGGCAACCTTACAGCTAACAACGCCCGATTCTGGCCCCAAAAAAACCGGCAAGGTGTCTAAAATCATCCCATTTCCGGTAAAATCTCAATCCCAGCGCTATTCCAGCTTGCATGAAATCGTCACCGCCGACCTGGAACAGGGCGGTGAGCTTTCAAAAAACCTGCCCGGCTACGAGGAAAGACCTGCGCAGATAGAGATGGCAACGCTGGTAGCACTATCTCTCACAGATGACATTCCGGCCCTTTGCGAGGCCGGGACGGGGACCGGGAAGTCGCTTGCCTACTTGCTTCCTATCGTCCGCTCCGGCAAGGTCGCCATCATCAGCACGGCGAATAAAGCGCTGCAGGAGCAGCTTTTTTATAAGGATATTCCTTTTGTGCAGCAGCATATCCAGCCGTTTGAGGCGGCACTGGTGAAGGGGATGGGCAATTATGTCTGCCTGGACAGGTTGGAAGAAGAGCGCCATGGCATGCAGTTCTATGCCAAAAATCCCGATTTCATGCGCCTGGTTAACCTCACCGAGGACCCCGACGCGCACTTTAACGGCGATTTTGAGACGCTGGGCTTCCCCTTACCGGGCGATATTCGCAGCCGCGTCTTCGCCGATGGCGATCAGTGCGCGTGGAGCAAATGCGGCTACTTTGCCGATTGTTACGTGAATAAGATGCGCACGAAGGCCAAACAGGCCCAGGTCATCGTCGTCAACCATACTCTCTTGCTGCTCGACGCGGCACTGGAGGGCTTTTTGCTGCCGGAGCGCGATGTCATCGTCATCGACGAGGCGCATCACCTGGAAGAAGAGGCCTGCCGCGCCTTTACCGTCACCATCAGTCCCGCGCAGGTCAACAGCCTGCTCTCACAACGCCTGCTCAAAGAGCACAGTGAGCAAAATCTGCAATATGAAGTCAACAAGGCGATGAATGAGACCTGGGAGCGGCTGCGCTTTATACCCGATCTCCATTTCAAAGGGCGAGTCAACCTGCTGGAGCCAATGGAAGAGGGCCTGCACCTCGCCTCGGCCATCGCCAAATTGGGAGATTCGCTGCGCAGGGAGCGGCCAAAGGATATGCCGGAAAAAGAGAGTACGCTCTACGATAAGCTGCTCAAACGCGCGCAGAACCTTGCCGATAATGTGCGCCTCGTCTTCTCGGTCGAGCGCACGGACAAGTTTGTCTACTACGTCGAGCGCGAGAACTCGTCAGGGTCGCGCAACAACTACCAGTTCCAGGTTTCAGCCGCGCCACTCGATGTCACTGAGTGGCTGCGCGAACGGCTCTTTGATAAGTGCAACATTATCTGCACCTCCGCCACGCTTGCCACTATCGGCGCGAGCAGAAGCAGCAGTGATAGTGGAGGCAGCAGCACAGAGGGCAAAGGGCCAAATTTCTCCTATTTCCGCCGTCGCGTTGGCCTCGATCACGCGCACTATCCCCAAGTGCTGGAACGCATCCTGCCGCTCGCCTTCGACTATGAAAGCAACGCCCTGCTCTACATCCCGCGCCATCTGCCAGAACCGGCTTATGGTGAGAACCGGGCGGCCGATGAGTATACGACAGCCATAGCGCGCGAGATGTATAAGCTGGTCAAATGCTCGCGTGGGCGCGCCTTCCTGCTCTTTTCCAGCAAACGCATGCTCGACAGGGCTTTCGACCTCATGGCTCCTCACCTTGACTATCCTCTGCTGCGCCAGGGTGATATGACGCGCATTGAGTTGACACGCCGTTTCCGCGAGGAAGAGGGGGCCGTCCTCTTCGGCCTCAAAAGTTTCTGGGAAGGCGTCGACATCGCCGGAGATGCCCTCTCGCTCGTCGTCATTGACAAACTGCCCTTCGAGCCGCCGGATGACCCTGTTCACGAGGCCCGTGTCGCTCAAATGAAGGCGGCAGGCGAAAACTGGTTCGGCTCCTACGTGCTCCCCCAGGCCGTCCTGCGCCTCAAGCAGGGCCTCGGTCGCCTGCTGCGCACCCGCGACGATCGCGGCGTCATGGCCATCCTCGACACACGCCTGCACACCAAAGGCTACGGCAAGCAAGTCCTCAACGCGCTCCCACCTGCTCGTAGAACTTCCAGCATTCGGGACGTGGAGCAGTTTTTCGCTTGATCTGTGTTATGCTCATCCCCCATCTTTCCGGGAGTAGCACATCTGGAAACACGGCAATAGAGAGCTTCTCTTTCGTCAGATAAGCATGAAACACGACTAAACAAAAAAGCCTCGTCTCGGTATTATGGGGGGTAGACAAAGTGAACACAAGGGACTAAAATAGGAGTGCATACCGACGCAACAGTTTTTTAGTGGTACGGGGAGATTCACGCATGAGCAAAATAAAAATGCGTTGCAACACCTGTGGCAAGTGGTTCCAGTCGGCTAATGCTAAAGAAGTCACTTGCCCCGATTGTCTGCAAAAGGCCAGAAGAGAGAAGCAGGCGGCTAAAAATGCGCCGTCCGCGAACACGGCAGGTGCTGGCTCACCTGTTATGAGCACTCCCAATCAGGCACGACCTGTTCCTCCGCCGAAACCGAAACCGGCGACTGGCGGAGGCAATCCCAATCGCTGGTTCGATACCATCAACGATATCAAGGTCGGCCAACCCGACCAGCCAGTACGTCCGAAGATACCATCATACCCCGCACCACGACCTGATCGCGGCGGGCCAGAACGAGAAGGGGAACTGTACGAACGTGAATCAAATGGTTCCGGCAATTATCGTGACCGCGAGGGGCAAACGGGGCGCGGGCCGGGCGGCTATCGCGAACGAGGTTCTAACACCTATCGAGAGAACGAGCGAGGCGAACGCGGAGAACGGGATTATCGCAGCCCGGCTGCCTATCGTGTAGGTGGCCTGTCCGGATCACTTGGGCAGCGCCCTCGCCCGTCGGCAGAGGGCGGTTATCCTCGCGCCCCCAGACCGGGCTTTGGCCCCAGACCGGGCGGGCCGGGCAGGCCGGGCAGGCCGGGAGGACCAGGAGGGACAGCTACTGGCGAAAAACCTTTTAAGCCGAAGAGGCAAAAAGTGGCAAAGCCCCAAACGGCGCCGCTGCCAAGACCCAAAAAGGAGAAGCAGCCACCACCAGCTCCATTCGTACCCACGCCCGAACAGATCGCTCAGGTTGAGGCGCGCTACCTCGAACTGGCCGTTCCCAGCGAGTATGATGGCATTCGCACGCAGATCTCCAAAGAACTGGGCATTCCCAAGAAGGCTGTCAAAAAGATCATCAAAGACCTGCGCGAGCGCGAGGAGATTCCAAGCTGGTGGGATCTGCAGACCTACAAGGGACCGAGCGAGGAGCTGGAGAAGATCAAGGAGCTTTACGTCCCATTGCTTCCACTGCCTGATGTCGGCGTGCATCGCCAGATCGCTGAGAAACTTGAACTCAAGCCCGTCACCGTCTACCAGGCGATCAAAGTGATCCGTCAGGAGATGGGTCTACCACAGTACAACGACCCTGCCCTGCACGGCATCGAGTTGAAACCGCGTGGCAAAAAGGCTCAAACAGAGGCCCCGGCAACAGAAGCGCAGGAAAGCGAAACAGACGCAACTGCGGAAGTGCCCGCTTCGGAAGCAATGGAAGCAGCGGGAACACTTGCAGCAGAGGCTGCGAATCCGCCAGTTGAGCAGCAAGACTCTTCCTCCTCAGTAGAGGAGACGGCTCCCACTGCCACAGTCGAGCCAGGAATGGAACCTGTCGCGGCAGTGACCGAAGCCAGCACCGGGCCAGCGGCGGAAACTGAAACTGTTGAAGCCGTTCCCGCCTCCGTCGATGGCAACAGCGATCACGAACGGGGATAAGCATAATCTCTGCAGGCGCGCGAGACATCGCGCGCCTGCAGAGATTTCATGTTTTGTTATCAAACTCTGTATTTTGTCAGGAAAGATGTTTATGGAAAATTGCCTGTTCTGCAGAATTGCAGAAGGTCAGATACCTGCAAAGATCGTCTACCAGGATGAGAACGTGGTAGCGTTCGAGGATATCAACCCGCAAGCGCCCCACCATATCCTGTTCATCCCCAGGCGACACATCGGCTCGATGGCCGAATTGACGACCGGAGATGGCCCCGTGCTGACCGACCTCTTTACCTCGGCTGCTAAGGTGGCGCAGTATCTGGGACTGGGTGAGCGCGGTTATCGTGTCGTGACCAACATTGGCCCCGATGCTGGTCAGTCTGTGCAACACCTGCACTTCCACCTGCTTGGCGGACGCAAATTGAGCTGGCCGCCCGGATAGGAGTTGATGGGTCTTCCATGCGTATCGCCATTGATTATACAGCCGCCATCCGGCAGGGAGCAGGCATCGGCCAGTATGTGCGCAATCTGGTGAATGCTTTGCTTGCCGAGGATAGCGCCAACCAGTATACCTTGCTCACCAGCGGACGCCCCACAAAGGAGCGTCCGTTTCCTACCGCGCCGAACGTGCGCGGGCGGAGCATCTTCATCCCCGATCGCTACCTGAACATCCTCTGGTATCGCTGGCGCTTGCCGCTCAATGCCACGCTCTTTTCCGGACAGGTCGATATCTACCACGGCCCGGACTTCGCGCTGCCGCCGCTGAGCAAGAGATTGCGCAAAGTTGTCACCGTCCACGATCTTGCCTTCCTGGAGCACCCAGAGTATGCTGTCCCCGAACTGGTCGCGTACCTCAAAAAAATCGTACCGGAAGCGATCGAAGCCGCCGACGTCGTCGCCGCCGTCTCAGAGGCCACGCGGCAGGGGCTGATCAGCCATTTCAATACGCCGCCTGAAAGGATCACCGTTGTTCCCATCGGCGTGGCTTCCCACTTCCGGCGCATCACCGACCCCGTCCTGCTGGGCGCGACGCAGCATAAGTACGGGCTGAAACATCCGCTCGTGCTCGGCGTCGGCACGCTGGAGCCGCGCAAGAATCACCTCAACCTCATCAAAGCCTTCGCCAAAGCCACGCGCCAGAAAAACGGCCCCGCTATGCTCGCCATCGCCGGTGGCAAAGGATGGCTCTATGAAGAGACGCGGCGCGTGGTGGCCGACCTGAAGCTGGAAAACAAGGTGCGCTTCCTGGGCCGCGTCAGTGACCTTGAGTTGGTCACACTCTACAGCATGGCCGATATCTTCGCCTTTCCCTCCATCTTCGAGGGCTTCGGCATCCCACCGTTAGAGGCGATGGCCTGTGGCGCCCCCGTCATCACTTCCGATACTTCATCCCTGCCAGAAGTCGTGGGCGATGCAGCCATTCTGGTCAATCCCCACGATGTAGATGCCCTTTCACAGGCGCTCACTCGTTTAATAGATAATGAGGGCCTGCGCGAAGAATTGCGCCAGAAAGGCTTCCAGCGCGTTCAGCACTTTGGCTGGCCCCAGACCGCCCGCAGGATGCTGGCCGTCTATCAACTACTCTATGAGGGAGCAACAGATTTTTCTACTTGGGGTAATCTATGAAAATTGGTATCAATGCTCTGTTCTATCAATATCCGGCCAGTGGGAGCGGTCAGTATCTCTCTCACCTGTTGCACGCTCTCTCAGAAGTCGACTCGCGCAATGAATATATCCTCTTCGGTCCGCGCCTCTTGCCACAAAACAGTAGTTTACCGCAAACAACGTTCCCCTATCAGGTACAATCCGTTCCCAGCTTCGCGGCGCGCAACGAAAATATCGCGAAGGTGGTCTGGGAGCAGTGGACAGGCCCGGCTGCGGCTCGTAAAACGGGTGTCGATATCTTTCATGTGCCCCACTTCGCCCCGCCACTTGTGCCGCGCACGCCCACCGTCGTCACCATCCACGACGTGATTCCCCTGCGCCTGCCGCTCTACCGCGCCGGAACTCGCGTGGCGGCATACATCCGCCTCGTCGCCCGCGCCGCGCACTGCGCCACGCTCATCATTACTGTCTCGCAGCACGCCAAACAGGACATGATCGATGCTCTCAAGCTGCCAGCCGAGCGCATTCGCGTGATCTACGAGGCAGCAGGCGAAGAATACAGGCCCATCACCAATCCAGCGGTGCTGAAGGCGGCGCGCAAACGCTACGGCGTGGGCGAGCGCTACATCTTTTACCTCGGCGGACTCGACCAGCGCAAGAACGTGCAGCAGTTGGTGCGCGCCTTCGCTCGCGTCTATTCTCAGTTGGACGACCCCAACCTGCAACTGCTTATCGCGGGCAATCCCGACAAGCAGCGCGGGCCGCTCTTCCCTGACCCGCGCCCGGTCGCCGCCGACCTCGGCATGTCGGGCCAGATCGTCTATCGCTTCATTGAAGAGGAGGACAAAGCTGCTATGTATAGCGGAGCCAGTCTCTTTGTCTTCCCCTCGCTCTACGAAGGCTTCGGCCTCGACCCGCTCGAAGCAATGAGCTGCGGCGCGCCCGTCGTCTGTTCTAACCGCACCTCGCTCCCGGAGGTCGTGGGGGATGCCGCCATCACCATCGACCCCGAAAACCTGCCCGCCCTCGTCGATGCCATGCGCCGCGTACTGAGCGACGATACACTGCGAGCTGACCTGCGCGTGCGTTCGCTGAAACAGGCGGCAAAGTTTAGCTGGCGCAAAACGGCGGAGCAGACGTTGATAGCCTATGAAGAGGTATATGCAAGGAGCAAGAAATAGATGCGTGTTCTGATGATCTCAAAAGCCCTGGTCGCTGGCACCTCGCAGCGCAAACTGGAAGAACTGGCAAAATGCCCCGGCGTCGAACTCACACTGGTGACGCCTCCCTACTGGCAGAGCGACGATGGCAGCAAACAGATGCTGGAACGCCTCTACACGACTGGTTACCAGATGATCGTCACGCCCATGAAGCTGAACGGCAACTTCCACCTGCACTACTATCCCGAACTGGGCAAGATTATGCGCGAGGCGCAACCAGAGGTCGTCCACATCGACGAGGAACCCTATAACTTCGCCACTTTCCAGGCCATGCGCCTTGCCGTTGGCCTGAAAGCAAAGGCGTTATTCTTCACCTGGCAAAATCTCTACCGCGACTACCCGCTGCCGTTTCGTCAGATGGAGCTGTACAACTATCGTCACGCCGCCGCCGCTCTCGCGGGCAACCGCGACGCTGAAGAAGTGCTGCGACGCAAGGGCTATCGCGGCCCCATCCATATCATTCCACAGTTCGGCTTCGACACCGATATCTACAAACGCACGGAGCCGTGCAAGCCTCGCGCCGGGGGCGACCCCTTCACCATTGGCTACATTGGTCGCCTCGTCGAAAGCAAGGGCCTGCCACAGGTCATCGACGCCCTGGCAACCCTGCCCGACTATTGCCGCGTCGTCTTCATCGGTCACGGCCCCATGAAAAGTGAGCTTGAGGAGCAGGCGGCGCGTCTGGGCGTCTCCGACCGCGTCACCTTCAGAGGCAGCGTTCGCACCTACGAGATTCCCAACGAACTGCAAAAGCTGGATGTACTCGTGCTGCCCTCGCTGACACGCCCCAACTGGAAAGAGCAATTTGGCCGCGTCCTCTGCGAGGCGATGGCCTGCGAAACGCCCGTCATCGGCTCCGACTCCGGTGAAATTCCCTACGTCATCGGCGACGGCGGCCTCGTCTTCCCCGAAGGCAACGCCTCCGAACTGGCGGCCCGCGTCCGCCAACTGCTTGATGACCCCAACCTCTACGCCCGGCTCGCTCGCAACGGTCGCCAGCGCGTCCTCGACACCTATACCCAGCAACATATCGCGAGACAGACCTACGAAGTCTATTGTGAAATGCTGGGAGAGCGCGTAACTTCAGGGGCAGCAAGTAGATAGGCTGTGAAATCTCGACCTTAGTTATTTTTGAGACTGTTAGAACCCGGCAAAGAATAGCCAGGTGATATAATAGAGCAGCGAAGACACACGAAGACGTATGGTGTGTTAGATATCTACAATGAAGTACTATAAGGAGATACCATCCCATGCAAATGACAGCCAGTAGCGTTGTGGAACGCGGACAGACCCCTTTTAAGAATGAGCCGCTGACCGATTTTACGAATGAGGCGAAGCGCGAGGCGCAGAGAAAGGCTCTGGAACAGGTAAAGAGCGAACTGGGACGCACCTACCCGCTGATCATCGGCGGCAAGCATATTACGAACGAATCGACCTTCAAGTCGGTAAATCCGTCGAATCCTGATGAGGTGATTGGCTATTTTTCGCGTGCCACCACCGGGCAGGCCAACGAGGCGGTGCAGGTTGCCGCGCAAGAGTTTGAACGCTGGAAGAAGGTTTCGGCGCAGGAGCGAGCCGGCTACGTCTTCGCCGCCGCCGATCTTTTGAAGCAGCGCCGTTTTGAATTTAATGCCTGGATGATCTACGAAGTGGGCAAGAGCTGGGTCGAGGCCGACGCGGACACAGCCGAGGCCATCGATTTCCTTGAATTCTATGCCCGCGAAGCGCTGCGTCTGGCGGGGGAGCAGCCGCTGGTGCGCATCGAGGGCGAAGATAACGAGCTTGTCTACATCCCGCTGGGCGTGGGTGCGGTCATCCCGCCCTGGAACTTTCCCGGCGCGATCGTGGTTGGCATGACCAGCGCGGCCTTCGTCACAGGCAACACCGTCGTGCTCAAGCCCGCCAGCACATCACCCGCTATCGCCTACCAGTTCGTGCGCATTCTGGAAGATATCGGCCTGCCCGCCGGTGTCGTCAACTACCTGACCGGCCCTGGCTCAACTATCGGCGATGCGCTGATCGAGAATCCTCTGGTGCGCTTCATCGCCTTCACCGGTTCGCGTGACGTGGGCCTGCGTATCAACGAACTGGCGGCGCGCCCTCAGAAGGGGCAAAAGTGGATCAAGCGCACCATCCTCGAAATGGGCGGTAAAGACGCGGTTGTGGTCGACGAGACCGCCGACCTCGAAGCGGCAGCCAACGGCATCGTCGCCTCCGCCTTTGGCTTCCAGGGCCAGAAGTGCTCAGCAGGCTCCCGCGCCATCGTCGTCGAGTCCGTCTATGACGATGTGCTGAACCGCGTCATTGAGAAGACGAAGCAGTTGACGATGGGCGATGTCACGCAGCCAACCACCTACATGGGGCCGGTCATCGATGCCAACGCCTTCAAGAAGATCAATGACTACATCGAGATCGGCAAAAAAGAGGGTCGTCTCGTGGCGGGTGGAGGTCACCACGGCCCTGGCTACTTTATCGAGCCAACCATCATCGCCGATGTCAATCCCCATGCCCGTGTCGCCCAGGAAGAGATCTTCGGCCCCGTGCTGACCTTCATCAAAGCCAGGGACTTCCAGGACGCCATGAATATCGCCAACGACACCGAGTACGGCCTGACCGGCTCGCTCTACTCCAACAATCCTGAGCGCATCGAGCAGGCCAAAGAGGACTTCTTCGTCGGCAATCTCTACTTCAACCGGAAGAGCACCGGCGCGCTCGTCGGCGTCCACCCCTTCGGCGGCTTCAACATGTCCGGCACCGACTCCAAAGCCGGTGGCCGCGACTACCTCCTGCTCTTCACGCAGGCCAAAGCCATCTCCGCGAAGAAATAATCATGTTGCGAACAATACGCCAGCGCCTCTGCGCTGGCGTATTGTTCGCAACATACCATAATCAAAAAGTTATACAATGCATCCAGAACACTAATCCAATTTCCTGGATATTTCGGGCCATTCCCTGTTATACTTCAAGTGTGAAGAACAAGAAACGCTCAATCGCTGCTTTGAGAGAGCGTGCGTAGCTACCGCCAACATTGCTGCTTAATGAAGCCGGTAGCTACTTTCTTGTTTTTGGTATAAGCAAATCGTTATCTTTCTTCATGCCCTGCTGACCTCTCTCTTGAGATGTTAGAGAGATAAGAAGCGCCTTTTCTTGTCGCAATTGTGAGGAATGAGAAGAAACAATGTGATAGAATGCGAGAAAAGGCTTTATCTACACACTCAAGAGGTATCTTCTCATGTCGACCGTTACGAAATTGAGTCCGGGAGCGTGGCTGATTTCGCTGCCGTTTCAGGGCGAGCACGAAATTGTTGGTTCCTACCTGTTAGCGGGCAATAACGAGCTGGCGCTGATCGATCCAGGCCCGTGCAGCACGTTGGAGCCGTTGCTGGCTTCCATACGCGAGGCGGGCTTCGAGCCGCGAGATGTCACCCACATCCTCGCCACGCACATCCACCTCGACCACGCGGGCGCGGCAGGCTCGCTCATGCGCCACATGCCGAAGGCGCAGGTCTACGCCCACACGCTGGGCGCGCCGCACCTGCTGGACACTAGCAAAGTCGTCGCCAGCGCCACGCGCATCTACGGCGAGCGCATGCAACTCCTCTGGGGCGACATCGAGCCGGTTCCCTACGAGCGCCTGCGCGTCATCGACGATGGCGACACCCTCAACGTCGCGGGCCGTTCCCTCAACGTCCACTACGCCCCGGGCCACGCCATCCACCACATCATCTTCTTCGACGCCCAATCCGGCGAACTCTGGGCCGGAGACGTGGCGGGTGTGCGCCTCCCCGGCATCGACTACGTGCGCCCGCCCACCCCACCTCCCGACCTCGACCTCGAAGCCTGGTCCGGCAGCCTCGACCTCATCAACCGCCTGCAGCCCACCACCGTCTACATGGGCCACTTCGGCCCGACCACCGACGTGCCCCGGCACCTGGAACGCCTGCGCGAAAAGCTCTACACCTGGGGCGAATTCGTCCTCAACGCCATGCGCTCCGGCCAGACCGAAGCCCAAATCCTCCTCCTCCTCATCGCCCAGACCGAACCCGAACTCCGCCAGGTCACGGGCAACGACGCTTACGCCCTGAAGCGTTACGAAATAGCAACGAATTACGCTATGACGGTGCAGGGGTATATGCGATACTGGCGAAAGAGGCACCCGGAACGATTGTCAGGCAGTATTCATAAATTGAAAAAGGCTGAAAACGAGCGTATAGAGTGAAAAAGGGCGTCGGCTTGTCTGCTCCCTGGCTCATTCGCGCCTTTCTATTTGCAATCTCGCACTTCGCCTGCTTAAAATATACATAACGTTATCCTGAAACGTTCTATCCTCAGAAGGGAGTTTGTTTTATCAAGATTCCTGGAATATCTAACAGAAGAGGGACATCAAGACCATGTTTCGTGCTCATCAGGCACACGCGAGATCACACGCTACAGTTGGTGCGCGCCAGTATCTTCTCTACCTCCCACAGGACTATGATCCCCGGTCGGCACAACGCTGGCCGCTCGTGCTCTTTTTGCATGGGTCGGGCGAGAGAGGCGACAATTTGCATATGGTTGCGTATCACGGACCATCTAAACACGTTGAAGAGGGACAGCACTTCCCCTTTATCCTCGTCTCTCCACAATGTCCGTCACACGGCTGGTGGAGCAGGGAAGCGGATGTTCACGCCCTGGCAGAGCTGCTGGACGAAATCGAGCACGGCTACGCTGTCGACCCCGACCGTGTGTATCTCACGGGCTTGAGTATGGGTGGCTATGGCGTCTGGGCGCTGGCAACCGCGTATCCCCGGCGTTTCGCGGCCATTGCCCCCATCTGTGGCGGCGGCAATCCCTGGACAGTCTCCGCCATCCGCCACGTTCCCGTCTGGGCGTTTCATGGTGATCAGGATCACGCAGTACCAATAGAGGATGGCAAGGCAATGATCGACGCGCACCGGGCCTCTGGGGGCAACAGCCGCCTGACCATCTATCCCGGCGTCGGACACGACTCATGGACGCAGACCTACGCCAACCCCGAATTCTACAACTGGCTGCTCTCCCAGCGTCGCGACAGTGGTGAAGATTTGCTGGAGAAAAGCGCCTGAATCGACAATGACAGCGACCTTGTAGGACGGGACGGGCAAAGCGCGCGCTTTGCCCGTCCCGTCCTACAAGGTCGCTGTGTGATCTAGAAAAAGAGACAGCGAACCGCCCCTAACTCTCCTGCGCTGGCTCCTGCATGGCAGGCTCTTGTTTGACTGACTCTTGCTCGATGGGTTCTTGTTTTGCCGATTCTGGCTTCTCGTCAGCGGTCAGCATCTGGAAAGCCTGGACGGGGCTGCTGGGGACACGCGGCACGGCACGGGTGACTTCGGAGATCTCCTCCACCGGCAGTTCAGCCAGCATCTTATCTTTGAACTCATTGACCTGTTTCATCATCTTGCCTGTGCTGCGCGACATTTCCTGGAGCTTTTTGGGACCAAAAATCAGCAGGCCGATCACTAAAATCACAACCAGGTCCATGAAATGAAATCCCATAGACGCTCCTTTCTCAAGGATATCTGCTTCCCACTGCCATCGCCGTGATCATTTCCCGTATTATTTCTCTTCCTATCATACCACACCAGAAGAGAATGCTCAATTTGGTCGGGAAAAATCAGCCAAAAAAAGGTGGCTGTACGTTTACTTTGTCAGAGAGTCTACAAGAAGCCATGAAACGGCAGGTTGACTTGATACCGTGTGATCTCGTATCGCACCGGGGCGACCCTTGCGGTCGTCTTACGGGCGCTCTCAAGGGTCGCTCCAATATTGAGAATATCTGACGTTTGTGGTGGGCGGTATTCTAAGGCCCAGGACTTCCCCCACACACCCCTTAAAATCTGGGTACACCGGTCGCGTTTCCCCCCAGAACGGCGACCGGTCTCTTTTTCCCCTGTAAAAGCCATGAGCAACGCAAGGGTCACATATTCTCGTCCTGTCTTCGTTACGGTGCTCGTGGCGCTTTCGTGGCGTTTCCTTCTCGTACTGGAAGCAGGGCGGAACGAAGCCCTCCCCGGCTGGCGCTATTTTGAGCGCTCCGGTTCTTGCCCGAAAGCGCTGTTGAGCATAACAGAGGAGACGGAGGCGAGCCAGAGTCTATGACGCGGCTCATAATGCTTTCATTACGCTTCCCCCTTTATAGTAGTACCCGAGAGCGTGAGGCGAGTTACTGGAGGAGTGGCCCGAACTGCTGTCGACCAGACCTTTGCGTGATGAACTGCCATCATTGAAATATATGCGCCTCTCTATCTTCTACGAGAACGATCGTGACGGTAAGTCGTGCAAGTGGGTTGCTCCCGAAGTAACCTGGCTTGCTGCATTTGTGAACAACTGGAGCTTGAAAGACGCTCCGGTTTCTTATTTATGCGCTGAACCGGGCTATAAGTAAGAGACCTTTTGCGTCATCTTCATGCTCGCATTGTGGACGCCGGTCTCACAAAGACGCAGGCGTTTGAGCCAGGAACTGGTTGGGCTGATGCTCAACCGGATAGTAGTTGCATTGCTCGTAGTTCGCTGCTCCGCTTCCACCGGAGCAATAGATCAGGAGGAAAAAATTATGAAAACGAGCGTAGCGGTCATAGGCGGAGGGTGCGCGGGTTGGTTTGCTGCAGATGAACTTACGCGTCGTGGGATTTGCTGTGTTGTTCTTGATACAGACCCACCCGCCGCTTTCGCATCGACTCGCAACCAGGGATGGCTGCAAAGTGGAGCCTTCTATGCTGCCATGGAAGACGATATACCAACGGCCAGATTTTGCTACAAGGGATTCCATTTGATACGATCGCGCTACCCGAATGCCATCCGCACTGGTATTTCCAGTTACTTTCTCCTGCCCCATGAGGAAGAGCTTCACATGGTCGTTAAAAACTGCCGGAATCATGCCATCCCTGTGCGCCCCGTTTCCATCGAGGATGTAAAAAGGCGAGAACCTATCCTGGGGAGTAGCCGCCTTGCCTGCGCCGTTGAGGTTCCTGATATTCCCTTCGATAGTTCCAGGTTATTGCAGGAGATCACCGCTCAGACGTGCGCTAGAGGGGCTCTCTTCCGCGCGGTGTCCAGCATGGAGGCCGTAATGCCTCTTTGGGACGGCGAGAACTGGCACATCTTTCTTGATAGTGGTGATGAGATCGAGTGTAGAGCAATCATTCTGGCCTGCGGCGCCTATATACCGGATATGCTAGAACGCACCATTCCAGGACAGACATGCGCTTTCAAACGTACCAAAAATCTCGTTCTGGTACTGCAAGGAGAAATAGCGAAATCGATCCTGATCCCGCTGGGAGAACTACAGGGTCCGCATCTGGTCCCATTCAATGGCATAAAGGGCAATGGTGCGTCAGTCTGCCTCTACCATATAGAAGAGGATATTGCCGATTATCGAGATTACAGTTTGCCCCTGCATTACCAGGAAAGATTTGCCGAAAGCCTGATGAACTTCTACCCCGGACTGCTGACAATGCTTTCCCAGGGAGTGTCCGTTCAGGCGCATTTTTATGTGTGCCAGAAGCTCTACCTGACTGATGACTTCAAGAAAAACCCGTCTGGTAGAAGACCTGTCTGCCTGTCATACTCTCCTCAAGCAGGAGGGCTACAAACTCTCTTTGCGTTTTATCCGGGTAAGTTCACCTCCGCACCGGTTGCCGCTCAAGAATGCATAGACGAGTTAGAAAGATGTACGGAGAATCTGCGCACGCTCAGTGCAACCGCAGAAGGTGACAAGATGTCTGTACCAGCTATAGCCAGGCAAAGATATTACGATACCCCCAGGTATACACTGGCGGTAAAAAATGGAGAGCTGGTCTTTGATCCCTATCGGGTAGAAGACTCTCACAAAATTTTTGTGGGCGCGTCCTCCGCTAAGGAGTAGCATACTTTCTCAGACGACTCAGGGCTGCTGAGGAAACAAAGACGGCACAGAAGGTGGAACTGGCGCACCAATTGTGCCGACCTCACGGCCCCTTATTTTTAAGGTTCCTGTTTTTCAGGTACTGGACACTGTACGAGCGGCCAGACATTCTTGCCATTAGCACATCAATCAAGTGATAGAGTATCCCTTTTCCCATAGGAATTCAGCATTTATCCTGCCTTACCCCTCTTGCCAACGCCTTGTATTTCTCATATACTGCATACAGACGCATGGATGTGCCCTGATCCCGGTAGAAAAAGGGCCTACATATGGCTGGCATACAGAATAATTTGCTAAAGTTTATAATACAGGATTTATCTTTTCTTATGGAAGAGGTGAGGATGCTATACTCCTTCTTTGTCTGGTAGAAAGGGCAAGAAAACATTCATGGCTCTTGAAAATGTGGAGCGCGGGCAGGGAGAGCAGCAAGAGAGATGGCAAGCAATGCTCTTGCAGACTGCTAATGACGCTTTTATCGTTCATGACCGCAATGGTCGCGTACTGTTCTGGAATCAGGGGGCAAGCAGGCTCTATGGGTGGAGTGAGCAGGAGGTGCTGGGTCAAAATCTCCACGAACTACTGCATACCAGTGGCCCGGTTTTGCCGTGGGAGCTTGACCGCACACTGCGTGAGGGAGATATGTGGGAGGGCGAACTGGAACATATCCGGCGCGATGGCAGTCCGCTTATCGTCAATAGTCGCTGGATTGCGTTGAAGCAGCCGGAGAGCGATTCTCTGGCATTTCTGGAAGTCAATCGTGATGTTACCGAACTCAGGCGCACGCTGCAGCATCTACGTTTCCTGACGGAAGCGGGCAAGCTGCTGGTTTCTTCACTTGATTACCGCGAGGTGCTGGTGCAGATAGCTCAACGCGCCGTGCCCATGATAGCGGATTGGTGCCGCGTTGATCTGCTGCGTGAGGATGGTACGCTCTATCCACTGGTCATCACGCATATCGACCCGGAAAAAGTGGCCTGGGCCTACGCGCTGAATGAGAAGACGTCATACGACCCGGATGCTCCCACAGGAACCGCCGCCGTGCTGCGCAACAAGAAAGCGGAATTTCTCCCGGATATTCCCGATGAGATGCTGGTTGCTGTGGCTAAAGACGAGGAAGAACTGGCGCTGATACGTTCCATCGGCTTCTCTTCGGTTATCACCGTTCCCATTGTGGTACAGGGCAAAGGTGTAGGCGCTATTACGCTTGTGACAACGGAGACGAAGCGCCACTACACGCCAACAGACCTGGCTATGGCGGAGGAACTGGCCAGCCGTGTCTCCCTGGCTATGGAGAATGCCCGCATCTATCACCAGCTTCAGGAGTTCAATGCCAATCTAGAAACTATGGTAGCCGAGCGTACAGCCGCCCTGAGCGAGTCGACTGAGGCGCTGCAGCAGCTCAACACCGAATTGCAGCGCAGCAATCAGGAGCTACAGGATTTCGCCTACGTCGCCTCGCATGATTTGCAGGAGCCACTGCGCAAAATCCAGGCTTTCGGCAATCTGCTCGAAGAGGAATACGGCTCCAGGCTTGGCGAGGGCAAAACCTACCTTGATCGCATGCGTAACGCTGCCTCGCGTATGCAGGTCCTCATCAACGACCTGCTCACATTTTCTCGCGTCACTACGAAGGCACTACCTTTTTCTGTGGTGGATTTGAACGTGATTGCGCGCGAAGTCCTCATCGACCTGGAGACGCTAATACACACAACGCAGGGAACGGTCACGCTCGACGAGCTTCCCATCATCGAGGCCGACCCCTTGCAGATGCGCCAGATGCTGCAAAACCTGCTCGGCAATGCGTTGAAATTTCACCGGCGCGATGTCCCTCCGGTCGTGTCCGTCTCAGGTAAGGTGCAGGCTGATGAGCAAACAGGCGAAGAACAGTGCCTGATAGCGGTCAGGGATAACGGCATTGGCTTTGACGAGAAATATCTTGACCGCATTTTTACCGTTTTTCAACGGCTGCATGGAAGAGGAGAATACGAGGGAACCGGTATTGGCCTCGCCGTCGTGCGCAAGATTGTCGCACGGCATGGCGGCACAATCACCGCGAGAAGCAGCGTTGGAGAAGGCTCGACATTTCTGGTGACGCTGCCGCTTCGCCAGAAGACAACAGGAACGACAGAGTGATAGAATAATAGAATAATAGAAAGACTGAGAACATGACGGCAAAGGATTCGATTGTGATTTTGATGGCAGATGATGATGAGGATGATATTCTGCTCACGCAGAAAGCGCTCAGACAGGGAAAACTACTCAATGAACTTTACTGTGTGCGCGATGGTGAGGAATTGCTTGATTATCTGCTACATCGTGGAGACTATAGCGATGCGTCGAAAGCGCCGCGTCCGGGCGTCATCCTCCTTGATCTGAATATGCCGCGCAAAGACGGGCGCGAGGCGTTGAGGGAAATCAAGGCCAATCCCGATTTGAATGATATCCCCATCGTTGTCTTTACTACCTCGAAAGCGGAGGAGGATATTTATCGCACCTATAAGCTGGGTGTCAATTCGTTTATTACGAAGCCAGTAACATTTGAGCGTCTCATCGAAGTTATGCAGATGATCGGCAAATACTGGTTTGAGATCGTTACCCTACCACCCGAGGAGAGCAAAGGTGCCTACTAAGACACAGCACACGATTGTTTTGCTCATTGAAGACGACGAAGAAGACTATATCCTGCTGCAAAAGGTTCTGTCGAAAGTTCCTCACCAGCGTTACAAAGTGTTGTGGGAACAACGACCTGAGCGCGGACTCGCGCATATGTTGATGGAAGATCACGATATCTGCCTGGTCGATTTTCGACTTGGAGCCGCCAGTGGCATCGATCTACTGAAAGAGGCTCGCTCACACGGATATAACCACCCCATCATCATGCTGACGGGAGCAGGGGAAGACAACATCGATATCCAGGCCTTGCAGGCCGGCGCGGACGACTATATTACCAAAGACCTGCTGCAAGGAGAGCTGCTGCACCGCCTGATTCGCTATGCCATCGAGCGTAAGAAAGCCGAACAGGAGCGCGATCGGCTGCAGCGCGAGCAGATCATCAGGGATGAACGGGAAGCCAGGAGAAACGAGTTTATCAGTATGGTCGTCCACGAACTCAAAACGCCGATCACCAGCCTGAAGGGCTATTCCCAGCTCCTGGGCAAACGCTGTGAGCGCATGGGCGATGCGCAGGGTATGAATCTCGCTGCCAGGATGGACCAGCAGGTCAACCGCCTGACCAGCCTGATCGATGATTTACTGGACATCAACCGTATGGAGGGCGACAAGCTCCGGCTGCGCGAAAGCGATTTTGATTTTGATGAACTGGTGGAAGAGATCATGGCGGATATCCAGCTCACGACGGAGCAACACTCCCTGGTCAGGGAGGGCGAGACCCATGCCACCCTCCGGGGAGACCGGGAACGCATCGGTCAGGTGTTGACGAACCTGCTCACCAATGCCATCAAGTACGCCCCGGAATCCGAGACCATCGTAGTGAAACTGGCACGCGATGAGCAGTCAGTCACCGCCAGTGTGCAGGATTTCGGCCCCGGCATTCCAAAAGAGCAGCAGGCATACGTGTTTGAACCGTTCTATCGTGTCGAGGGGGTAGAGACATCTGTCTCCGGCCTCGGCCTCGGCTTAGCAATAGCAGCCAGTCTGGTCGAGCGCCACCGGGGAAAAATCTGGGTAGAAAGCGAGGAGGGTGAGGGAACTACCTTTAGCTTCTCGCTGCCACTGGCGGCCCAGCAAGTAGACCAGCCTATGCTGGAAGTAGGGAGGTAGAGAGCAGATATCTCACCGCTTGAAAATAGGAGGGGGATTGTCAATATGTCGGTAGAGTAGGGAAAGGAGCGGGCTTATCTCTTTACGTTCGATTCTGCAAGAATTAAAGTTAAATTTCTTATGGTTTTGCCTGAATATGCAGTACGCGGCGCTACTGCCTGTCGTCATCCCGACACAGATTTTGCTCTTCGTGCATGGTGGAACGGTAGGCAATGTGCGGCAGGCAACATTTCTGGGCTGGCTCACGGCAGCAGCATCAGTAGTCTCGCTTCTCATGCCACCGCTCGTTGGTCGGCTCTCGGACCGTACAACCAGTCGGTTTGGACGGCGGCGGCCCTATATTGTTGCTGGAGGCTCGCTCCTGCTCGTGAGCACTCCCCTGCTGGCGAGCGCGGGCAATGTCGGCATCTTCCTGCTTGGTCTCTCTATCTTGCACATTGGTAACAACGTTGTGACCTCTTCCTATCAAAGCTTTGTGCCGGACCTTGTGCCGAAGTCGCGGCGCGGTGAGGCGTCGGGCTTTGTGGGGGCTATGACGATTCTCGGCAATGTCGCCAGCCTGGGGTTGGCAGCTCTTCTTCTGGGCAGTGTCAGCCAGCAATCCTCCAGTCAGAGTCTTATCCGTTCTCATGCCAGCCTTTACTATATTCTGACGGCCTTCATCTTAGTCGTCGGCATTATCATTACCCTGGGTATTCGGGAAGTGCCTTTTAAACCTGGTTCTCGTGTAGAGCGGCAGGAACGAGCAAGTATCAGACACCGCTTTACCCGCTGGTTCATTCAGAACTGGGTTGCGCCCTGGCGCGCCTACAACTTCACCGTCGTCTTCCTCACACGCTTCTGCATCATGCTGGGGCTGGCGCTCTTTATGACCTACATTGAATACTACTTTGCCCGCGTGCAGCATGTCACCAATTTTGTGCAGGTTACAGCAATTGTCGCCATCCTGGCCCTTGCCGGGGGAGTGGTGAGCGGTGTCTTATCCGGTATCTTTTCGGATCGGCTGCGGCGGCGCGCTCCCCTTGTCAGTGTTGCGACCATCTCTATGAGCACGGCTGCCGCCGGTTTCGTCATCTTTCCCAGCAGCGTGGCCATCTGGCTCTGGCCACTCGGCATCATCTTCGGGCTGGGCTATGGCGTCTATATGAGCGTGGACTGGGCTTTGTCCATTGACGCCCTGCCTTCACTGGAGAACGCTGGCAAGGACCTGGGCCTCTGGGACTCTTCCGGGACGCTTCCAGCGATCATCGCTCCTTTGATCGGCAACCTCATTCTCAACGTCGCAGACTTTTTCGGGCAGATCGATCTGGGCTACCGGCTGGTTTTCTCCGCAGCCGCCGCCTTCCTGATCGTGGCAGCCATCTTCATCCTCCAGGTGCGCGAGCAACGCTGATCGCCTTCTTCAGACCCCCGTCTCCTCTTCCTTCTGTCTGAGCTTACGCAGCGCGACCTCGTAGAGCGGAGTTGCCAGGGCGCGTGCCTCCGGCAGTTTGATGCGCTCGTACATCCAGTCAAACTTGGCGCGCACCTGAGCGAGCGTCCAGCCACCGGGTGCGCCAGCTTTGCGCAGGAAGAAATCGATATTGACCTCCAGGAAGCTGAGGCTGTCGGCAGCCTGCACCTCGTCTGCTTCGAGCCAGCCTCCAAATTCGTGTACCTGTATCAACGCGGCCACCTCTGTCACCAGCGACTCTGGCGCGTGCTGTTCGCGCAGAAACGCGCTTACAATACGTGCCGAGCGTTCCTGGTGCGCCTGGTTATACACCGGGTCGTCCGGGCCACGCTCAGGGAACTGGCGAGGGCTGTCCGGCCCCGGAAAGGCCCGTTCCATATCATGCGTCAATGCCGCCAGCAGCATAGCCTCTGATGCCGCCGGGTCGATGCGCCTCAACCACTCCTCCGTTTTGAGCAAATGCTCGGCACTTCCTCTGTAGTGTTCCCTGACCCATGAGCGCGCAATTTCTATAAGATCGTTCATGTTCCTTTTCTTTCCTGATAGTGCTTTTTTCAAGGTTATCTCTTTTTTCGTAGACCAGTATATCTCAGTGATTTCCATTTCGCCATAGCGGTGTTGGTAACGTTATTGAAGGCTCTGGCAGGATGGAGAGAGAAGCCGTTGGAGTCTTGCATCGTGGTGGTAAGGTAGGTAAGAGAGACTACCAGTAGCATGTTATGTGGACCCGCCTCTTCTTGCTGGCTGGATAAAGGAGGAACAAACAGAATGCCTCGTCGTACTACCCTACTTGCGCGTATGCTCTTCGCCCTTCTGCTTGGAGCAGCATTTCTTGTGGGCTGTAACTCGAAACCCTCACCTTCTTCAAGCATTGCTCCCACTACACCTGCTACGAGACATCACGCGATACAAACTGTTTTTCTGATTGTGATGGAGAATCAGAACTGGTCACAGATCAAGGGCAATCCCTCGGCTCCTTACATCAACCACACTCTGCTTCCAATGGCTTCCTACGCGCAGCAGTATTATAATCCTCCCAATAATCATCCAAGCCTGCCAAACTATCTCTGGCTGGAGGCCGGGACTAACTTTGGCATCTCCAATGACAATGGGCCTTATCTGAACTATCAGAACACGACGCGGCACCTTGTCACGCTGCTCAACAATGCGCATATTTCCTGGAAGGCATATGAAGAGGGTATTGATGGGCTGACATGCCCGCTCATCGATATAGGAGAGTATACTGCCAGGCATAACCCGATGATTTACTTCAACGACGTGACGAATGACAACAACACTCATTCTTCCTACTGCATCGCGCACGAGCGTCCCTTCAGCCAGCTCTCATCTGATCTGGCGCACAATAGCGAGGCGCGCTACAACTTCATCACTCCCAGCCTGTGCGATGATATGCATACTGCCTGCTCCCCGTATTTTGATACTGTCAGGCAGGGTGATACCTGGCTCTCGCGGCAGATACCGATGATAATGAACTCGACGGCGTATAAAGACGGCGGCGCGATCTTCATTACCTGGGACGAGGCTTCATCCGGTGATGGTCCTATCGGTATGATCGTGCTCTCGCCCGATGCAAAAGGTCATGGCTACTCCAACAGCATCTATTACACCCACAGTTCGACGCTGCGCACGGTCGAGGAGATATTCGGTGTGACACCACTGCTGGGCGCCGCCGCTCATGCCACGGATTTGAGCGATCTGTTCCGCACCTTTCCCTGAACTGGTTCCGTGTAGCTTCCTGGTTGTGTTCGACATCCCTCGGTCACATAGATTACCATAAATATGGCTATCCTATCTAGCCGGTGAGGACATAAAAATCCACAATCGGGCTTCCTTTGGCAAACTTTTCAGCGGGCGCACCTTCGCTAGCCTGCGCGAGCGCTACAACTATCGACTCTATTTTTCTGGTCAGTTTCTCTCACAGATACGAATCCCGTCACAAAACTGAACAAGCCTGAGCGCATGGTTGTATATAAAGTAGCTACAATTCATACGCTTCCTCTCTTCTAGAATCCGGTTTTTTTCCGGCCAGAAGGGGCCATTTTTGGCTATTAGACGGTTTATTCAAGCAGGAGAGAGAATAAACATGGTATGCTTTGGAGGAAGAAAAGATGTATGAGGATGCTAGAAAATACCAGTATCTAAGCAACCTGAGAAAAGAGCGATTCTTGAGAATGCAGACATTAACGAGACCAAATTACAGTCCTACCAATAGCAATCCTACCGATGCGCAGGCATTGAGGGTCGCCGTACTGGCCGTGATTCTCTTCGCCCTCTCCGGTCTCATTACCGGCTTTGCCTTCGGGGCTTTCGTGCATTTCTCTCCTGCCAGAAAGGCCAGCACAACTACCAACATCACGACTGTCCAACAAAAGACGGGCAACAAGACACCTGTCGCGACGCAGACAGTCCAGGTTCAAGCGTTGGGATGGCCTATTATGACACTATCTTCCTATATCGAGAAGGCAGATAATAACACTCCTTATAGTGTTTCTATTCAGGTGACGGATAAGAAAAAAGGAAATACATGGGGCAATCCATTACCTGCTTCTGGTATTACCTGTAAACTGTGGCTTGTCCAGCGTATTCCATCTAAAAAAACATTAGATATCCCTTTTTCGATCCTGCAAAATACTCAATCACTGCAAAGCCCTATCACCGGGCAGGTTGGTGGCCAGCCCTATCCAGAAATTTCCGGCTTAAGTTTCAACCCCGGCATGCCGCAGGTACAACTCAGCAAACCCGGCGGGCAGGTTACCTGGAAATATCAGGTATCGCAATCGATTAAGGCAGGAAATTACGATCTTGTGGCTCTGACCGACTGGGATGGAAAAGCATTTAACTGGAGCTGGGTTAATATCGAGATCACTGACGCGGATTAGCGATACCAGCGACAATACCACGCACGAGGGCCACGAACAGGGGCTGTGTGGCCTTTGCTGTTTCTAGCACACCCGCGTGATTGACCTCTTCGCTCTCCTCGCCAGTGGCCGTGTTGGTGATCAGGCTAAGACCGAGGACGCGCATGCCCATGTGGCGGGCGACAATGACCTCCGGCACGGTTGACATACCGACAGCATCGGTGCCCAGGGTGCGTAAGGCGCGCAGTTCCGCTCCTGTCTCGAAGCTCGGCCCGGCCACCATGGTGTAGATGCCCTCGTGCAGCTTCATGTTCGGCCATTTGTCGGCCACGGAACGGGCAAGGGCGCGCAGTTGTGGATCGTAGGCATGGGCCAGCGCGGGGAAACGCGGCCCCAATTGCTCCTCGTTTGGCCCCATCAGGGGATTGACGCCCGCGAGGCCGGGGATGTTGATGTGATCGCGAATGAGCATGAAATCGCCGGGGTGGTAGGTCGGGTTGACGCCGCCAGCCGCGTTGGTAACGATGAGGATCTGCGCGCCGAGCATGTGCATGACGCGCACGGGAAAGGTGATGACTTGCGGCGAGTAGCCCTCGTAAAAATGGAAACGGCCCTGCATGACCACCACCGGCACGTCCTCCAGCGTGCCGATGAGCAACCGACCGGCATGCCCTGGTACGGTCGAGCGGGCAAAATAGGGAATTTCATCGTAAGGGATACCCGTCGCGTCGCGCACCTCCTCCGCCAGGTTGCCTAAGCCTGAGCCGAGGATAAGCGCGACAGACGGTTTGAGGGCAGTACGCGCCTGAATGGAGGCAACAGCCTCCATTATCTGATCAGAGAGCGGCATGCTGGTTTCTCCTGATTTCAATCTCAATTTCAACCTCAATTTCAATCTCAAACGAGAGGTCGGTAAAGGGACCGGTTCTTGCCGCTTGCCGGTGGGAACTATACCATCAAACCGGCAAAAGTCAAGTGCAAAGGCACTAAACGCCAGAAGTGGTTTTCATTCTGGCAAGCTGACTGTAGACCTGGGTTGTCGAAATATGGGCATGGCCCAGGCGCTCCTGCACGGAACGCAGTTCCATGCCGTCATTGAGCATGTGGATGGCGAACGAGTGTCGCAGCATGTGCGGGGTGATAGAGGTGATGCCAGCCTGCCGCGCATAGCCTTTGATAATCAGCCAGAAACCCTGGCGTGTCAGCCGCTCGCCGTGATGATTCAGAAACAGCGCCTGCTCATCGGGATGGTGAACGATCAGCAAGGGTCGACTACTGCTAAGGTACTGCTGCATCGCGATGACGGCTATTTCTGGCAACGGCAGGACGCGCTCCCGTCTGCCGTGCCCACTGCGTCCGGTGCAGGTGACTGTGGACTTCGCCGCGTCAAAATCATCCAGATTTAACGAGACCAGTTCAGAGACACGCATACCGGTGGCGTAGAGCATGTGCAGCATGGCGAGATCGCGCCGCCCGGCAGGAGTATCCACTTCTACCTGATTGAACAGGCGGTGAATCTGCTCGGCGCTGAGGACGCTGGGTGGGTCCTTCTGCACGCGAGGAGTCTCCAGTCCTTCCGCCGGGTCAACCTCCATGATACCTTGTTCGTGCAGCGAACGAAAGAACGATTTCAGTGCCGCCAGCTTGCGTGCTATCGTGGTCGGACGATAGCCGAGATTTTCGCGCATATTGTGTATGTAAGCCTCGATACGCTCCTGAGTCACCTGCGGCCACGCCTCGACGCCCTGTTTCTCCAGATAGCCCCGCAACTGATTGAGGTCGTTCCGGTAGGCCAGCACTGTGTTCTGATTATTGCCACCGCGTCCCTGCTCTCGTATAGAGAGTGAAGCAATAAATTCATCAATGGCATCTTGCAACATAAAATACTTCCGCCTCTACCTCATAAATGTTCGGCACAACCAATTGTGTTGATAGTGATAACGAGGGCATTATAATCCATTCAGTAAAGAAGGGGCAAGCAAATGGGAAGAAGATTACCTGAAAAAGTGCTATAATAAACTACACTACTGCCTTGCACGCATTACCAATCAAATGCACATCATCGTCTATCAGAAACATTGACGGGCTGAGCAGGTGATGTGATGAGATGATAAAGGAGACATCAAAAGAAATGAGTAAGTTGTTAGATATGTTCAGGCAGGCGCAGCGCGCGCAGGCTGGCGGTGGCATGGGCTTCCTGGGCAAAACAAAATCCGAAATCAAACCGCGAGCCGCTGCCATCATTGTCGCCCTGTCCACGCTCGATAAGAGCAGCGCGGAAGCGGCGATCAGGGCCGGGGCCGACAGCGTAATCTTTAGCTGGGATGGCGAGGATGCGACCCTGTTTGAGGCCCTGCATGAAGCTGTAGAGGCTGCCAAAGCCGCCGGGGAAAACGTCATCTGTGGGCTGCAAATCACCGGTGGCTGGGAGCAGTTAGATCATGATAAAATTGAACACCTCAAAGATCAGGGGATCAGTTATATCATCCTGTCGCTCGATGCACCAGCGCGCCTGCTCGCTGTACCCTCGAAGGATGTTGACCTCGTTGTCGCCGTTCCCATGCGCGAGGGAGAACTCTACCCCTCCTTCATTCGCAACCTGACGGCCTTCGACAACATCACGGCGGCTCTCCTCGATTTTGAACTGCCCGACGCTATCGAGTCGATCAGCATCGACGACCTGCTGCATTACCGGGCGGTACGCGAGGCCGTGCGCTTCCCCAGCATGCTGAATGTCAGCGGCAACCTTGACGAGAAAGACGTCTTCACCCTTGCCGCCCTCGATATCCAGGCGGTCATCCTGCCCGCCA
Organism: Ktedonobacteraceae bacterium; assembly: GCA_035294125.1. Lineage (GTDB taxonomy): Bacteria > Chloroflexota > Ktedonobacteria > Ktedonobacterales > Ktedonobacteraceae > CADDYT01. The sequence goes on from DATGLM010000049.1 coordinate 77,852, forward strand.
GCGGCACCAGAACAAGTGTACAGCAGCGCATCGAAACCGTGCGCATCCTGCTCGAAGAGGTCTACAGCAAGGTAAAGGAGGCCACCAGCACGAATAAAGCTTAATCTGACGTGACGCATGATGCGAGCAAGCGAACGAGCGATTGTGGCGCCACAATCGCTCGTTCGCTTGCTCGCATAGCACTGGCTATTCTCATCGCCAGTATAATTGACGGCGCGGAACGTGGCGGAGCAATGTGCGTGTTCGCTGCCAGACGCGACCGGGGTCGGCATTATTGCGCCAGTAGTAGTAGCAGCCGATGTCGTCGGGTTCGGCGTGTAGGGCCTGCGTGAAGGCGTTTCCCAGTTGCTCCTCGTTCTCTTCATCCAGGTCGAAATTTTGTAGCCAGAGCTGGCTACGTTTTCCGCTGTGGCGCGTCGCCTCAACGACGCTGTGGCTCCATTCGCTCACCATTGAGACATCTTTCTTAAACACTTTCCAGAAGAGATGGCAGGCGACCGTGTCGAGGTCTGACAGCGTGACCAGTGCGTCCAGTTGATCCAGGTTTTCGGGTACGATGGCTACCGTGGTTTTCGCGTGGGCATCTGCCTGCTTGACACGGCTGCAGAGTGCGCCCAGAAAATCGATCATCGAACGGCGGCGGAAGCCTGGCAGGTCAACGACATCGGGGCAGAGAGCGCGGCAGACGGAGCAGAAACAGGTGATATCGGTTCCCCGCGGCTCATCGACAAAGATACCATTGATGGGGAAGGCGCGTAGATAATGCTCGATCTCCTTGAAAAGCCAGGAGCGAAACGGTTCGTGGTTATAGCAGGAGATGTCGTGGTAGCGCCCATTGCTGTCCATAACGCGAGAGCGGGGATTGTGGAAGGTGTACCAGCTTGGCATGGGAATCGGCCCGGAAAAGACGTTTCCATAGCGGCCCAGGCTCAGGTACACCTTCAGACCGGCATCCTGCGCCTGCTGCAAACCTCGTTCCAGGTCTCGCGGCCAGCGATGCGCCTCCTGCTCGTGGATGGCATACACAATGCTGCTGGCGCCGACGGCACGTATCTGGTCAAAATCGCGCTTCACACTTTCCGGGTGATGCAGTGGGTGGAAATAGGCAACGATAATATCCATAGTATCCTTTTGTTCTAGAAAATTCGCTTAGCCACCAGTATAGCATAACTCATCTTTCCTGCCTGCTTCACGGGTATTTTAGGCTAATCTGGTACCATTCTCATCCCACTTTGGTCATACCAGAGACCTTCAAACTTGACAAGTATATAGCATCAGGGCACAATGCGAGCATGAGTCACGTACAGCGAAGTATCATCCCTGAGAAAAGCAGAGGCTGCTTTATCCGGGCGCATGCCAAGATCAACCTGACGCTCGATGTGTTAGGGCGCAGAGCAGACGGCTATCACGAACTGGCGACAGTGATGCAGGAGATCGATCTCTACGATACGCTCTGCCTCACGGCCAGCGATGAGAGTCGGGTGCAACTGGTCTGTTCTGTACCGGAACTAAGCGGCCCGGCGAACCTGGCTGCGCGCGCCGCCGAAATGGTACGCGGGCGGCTGGGATTGGAACAAGGGGTGAACATCGAACTCCTCAAACGTATCCCCCTGACGGCGGGGCTGGGCGGTGGCAGCAGCGATGCCGCCGCTGTTCTGCTGGCGCTGCAACGCTGGTGGCAACTGCCGGTAGGTGACCACGAGGCGGCGAGCGAGCACAGGGCATCGCCCATACAGGAGATAGCGGAGGCGCTGGGGTCGGATGTGCCGTTCTTCCTCACGGGCGGGCTGGCCCTCTGTGAGGGACGCGGCGAGCGAGTGCGGCCATTGGAGGCCCATCTCCCGGCCACCCTGCGCTGGCTGCTCCTGCTAAAACCCGCTATCGGCATCTCCACGGCACCCATTTTCCGCAACCTCTCGGTCAGCGACTATAGCGACGGCTCGCACAGCCGGGCTGTTGTCGCGGCCCTGCTGGAGGGGCGCTGCCCGCGTGCTGAAGACCTGCACAACGGGCTGGAACGCGGCGTTCTGGAACACTATCCAGAGGTCGCGCGGGCCAGAGAGGCCATGTTACAGGCAGGCGCGCCACTGGTACGCCTCTCCGGCAGCGGGCCAACGCTTTTCGCGCCATTCGCGCACATGACCGAGGCTCTGACGGTGCAGCAGCGTTTGCAGGCTCAGGGATACGAGGTTTATCTTTCGCGTGCGGTTTCCCCAAACCCAGGGAATATGTATCTCTTTTAGCGTACTTAGTACATGTAAGGAGGCAACAACAGTGGCTGATCTGTATTACTGCGTCAAGTGCAAGCAAAAGACTGAAATGAAGAACCCCCAGCGCGTTACCATGAAGAATGGGAAGCCCGCCCTCAAGGGGACGTGCTCCGTCTGCGGCACCACGCAGAACGCCATTCTCGGCTCCGAGAAAAAGGCATAGAAAGCGTTCCGACAAACAGGGCTGAGAGATGGCCACGGCCATCTCTCAGCCCTGTTTGTCGGAACCATGCGAGTTATCCCAGTGTGACCTGTAGCGCTGGCCTGCCTTCTATGTCCCAGTCAGGTTGGTAGGATGAAGTGAAATACTTGCCTGCGTGGCGGAGCGCGCTGGTGGAGTAAAAGACCAGGCGCAAGGGCTGGCCCGAAGCATAAGCATTTGCCACAGCCGCGCTCACGTCCCAACTGTATGTATCACCCGGCAAAGGTGCCTTGACATAGAGATTGACTGTAGCCAGACTGATGACCTCACCCACCAGAGGGGCATTATTCCAGTCGATAGTGGATGCATCCCAGGCTTGATTGACCCTCGCCACCTCGATATTCGAGGGATTAGGCCCGGGCTGCCCATTTTGCCCCATGTTCCCCGTTTCATACAGGGTGATCTTTGCCGAAATTATCCCTTTTCCCGACGGAAGTGAGCTTAAGGGGATGGTAATATAATATTTCGTAAAGCATTCCCAGTCGGAGACATCGGACTGATTGGCAATATCTACCCTGTGCGACTGCCACCAGTTTTTCGTTGCCCAGTTTGTCCAGCGAAAGCTGCCCTGGTTCAGGCCGTAGCAACCGAGGCCACCTCCAACCATCGCATCGGCCACAACCTGGTTGTTGACGCCATTGCGAATAGTGTAGGTGGTAGAATTTGTGGCGTGCGGCGGCCGATAGGTCGGCAGGCCATAGACCAGTTGCCCCCAGCTTGATGGGGTCGTATTTTGCGCTGCCTGCGGCCACCAGGTGACGGTGAGCGGTTGAGCGGAGGCATTATCCTGATTCTGTACCGCTATAGCAAGCTTCCAGACGTCTTCCTGGGCCGGAGCGGTTGAATTGCCCAGCGAAGTAAAGGGAATTTCATAGGTCATATTCCAGCCTGCGTCGTCCCCGCCGTTGATCTTCGTGCCGCGCCACCAGCTACAGGTCGTAAACGGCGCGGAAGACGCAGCCCATGCTGTCCCATTTCCCTGAAACGCTCGCTGATAGCTGGCTCGCGGCTGACCGTTATCGACCTGAGCGAGAAATTTAAAGGAGGTTTTCTGAGGCGCATTACTGTCATTCTGGGTCGTGTCGAGATAGATCGTTGCCGTATCTCCTATGCTCAAATTCGGGCTGCTTGCATGAGGATCATACCAGACATAACGGTCAATAATGTTCAGATTAATGTACAGGTAGCTGTTGCTGTAAACCATGCGCGCATCGACGTAATCGGTGCTAGAACTCACCTTGCCGAACCAGAAAATAGCGGTCTGGTTAAACGGGGCGGCGAAATTCGTGCATGGAACATTCAAACTACCGCTATAATACGGAACGTTGATCTGACCGGCAGCCGGAGATGCTGCCTGCGACGCAACATTAAACTGGCTACTGGAAGCTGATGCCGCTTGTGCGGGAGAGGAAGAGCTATGCCCCGCTTCATTGCCCAGGAGCGGCCTCACAAACGAGAGCACCAGGCCTAGCAACAGGAGGGCCGGGAGATTGAAGAGCAGGAAACGCCTGAGGCGGCGAGGAGGCAGGTGAGATGACGAGGACTGCTGAGAATCTTCCATCTTATTTCCCCAATCTGTAGCATAGCGCTACATTGCTGTACTGTCTGCTTGATTGTTTTCTCCCCCCACATTGGTATAACACAATATTACGAAAATAGGAAATAAAATAGCCTATGATTCCTATCCAGCGGTAATGAAACCTCTTCTCGATAGAGAAGCTGGCCTTTTCTTAGCCCTTGTTGAAGGTCAAACTAGGTGTATCAGGAGTCTCACTTTCGACAGGAGGAGCGCCGGAGGAGACACGGACGACAAGATGGGCAGGCAGGGCAAGGTGGATGACTTCTCCTGTACCGGTGGTGTGCTGCATATCGCCATTTGCCTGAGCAGTTGAGAAATTGCCCCCTTCTCTAAAAGAAGGGCGAGGAGTCTCGATCATGGAGAGCAGTAGTTCGAAGCCGCGCCGCCCCATTTCGGCAAAGTCCTGCCGCACCGTTGTCAAAGGCGGGTGAATGTACGGAGAAAGGGGAAGATCATCAAAGCCTACCAGCGCCATGTCGCCGGGAATCTGGATGTTGTACTCTTCGGCGGCGGCGAGCACTCCGTAGGCAGTGAGGTCGCTGCTGGCGAAAATCGCGGTGGGGCGTTTTCCTGGCGGCAAGGCAAAGAGCTTTGCCGCCGCGGCGCGCCCACCGATCATCTGAAAATCCCCTTCCAGCACCAGATCGGGGTTGATCTCCAACCCGGTCTCCTGCAAGGCCTGGCTGTATCCCTGATGACGTTCGCGCGAGACCAGATAGCTCATTGGCCCCTGAATGTGCGCGATGCGTCGGTGGCCGAGCTGGATCAGGTGCCGCACGGCGGCATACGCTCCACCAACGTTATCCGAGCGTATCCAGGGCATGTCCGTTGGAACTGCCTGGTCGTCTATCATGACGAGCGGGAAACGCTGCTTGTAGAGCCGGGTCAGTTGCTGAGCGACCGGGCCGGGGAAGATGGCAAGCAAGCCGGATGTGAGCTTGGAGGCCAGGATATGCTCGATGAGCCTGCTGCGGTCCATGTCGCGCATAGAGTCGTTGATGGTGTAGAGCACCAGCTCAAAGGGCGTCTCAGTGACAGCTTCGGCGACTCCACGCATGACATCGGGCAACATCGGCCACGTAAAGGGAGGAGCCAGTACGCCCACGAGCCTGCTCCGCCCACCTGCCAGATCGGAGGCGACGATGCTGGGCACAAAGCCCTGCTCTTCCACAATGCGTAGCACACGCTCGCGCGTCTCTACATCCACATCCGGTTTATGATTCAGGACGCGAGAAACCGTGGCCTTTGAAACATTCGCCAGGCGAGCTATATCATTGATGGTAACGCCGCGTTTGCCTGCCATACTTCCTTCTTCCCACTCAAACCTTTCCCTCGCCCGTTCCATTGCCGGAATTGTCGCCCTCCTTTGCCGCCGTCGCTGTCATATTAGTCGCCCGGATGGCAGCGGCGTCCACTACCGGCGTCCCGCTCAGGTTCGTACCTCCGTCACCATAGAGATAACAGTTGGTCCAGTGTCCGTTGCCCAGATCGGTCGTCTTCGGAAAACGCTGTTTGCACACCTCCATCGCGTAGGGACAGCGCGGGTGGAAGCGGCATCCACTCGGCGGGTGAATGAGGCTGGGAATCTCCCCCCGCCGCTCCGGCAGCTTCCTCAAGCCCCCGCCTTCCTCCAGCCGATCCGGGTCGGGGGCCGCCGAGAGCAGCAACTGGGTATAGGGATGTTTCGGGTTCTGCGTGATCTCCTCGCCTGGCCCTCCTTCGACCATCTGGCCCGCGTACATCACGAGCGTCTCATCAGCAAAGTAGCGCGCGCTGGCAATATCGTGCGTGATGTACAACAGCGCCAGGTGCTCTTCCTCCTTGAGGCGCAGCAGCAGATTGAGAATCTGCAGGCGAATGGAGACATCGAGCATGGAAACCGGCTCGTCGGCCAGCAGCACCTCCGGCTGTGCCGCCAGCGCGCGGGCGATAGAGACGCGCTGGCGCTGGCCGCCACTGAGCTGGTGCGGATACTTCTGAATGAACTGGTCGACAGGCACCAGGCTCACGCGCTGCAGCAGAGCCATCACACGGTCGCTCACTTCGGCACCGCTGCGAGCGTGTCCAAAGACGCGCAGCGGGCGACTCAAGATGTAGCGGATGGTATGCACCGGGTTGAGCGAGCCAAAGGGGTCCTGGAAGACGAGCTGCACCTGGCGCCGGAACTCGTGCCGCTCTCTGCCCCCCTTCAAATTGACCGGCTTGCCGTGCAGGCGAATCGTGCCCGATGTGGGTGGGTAGACGCCGGCCAGCATACGGGCGATGGTCGTCTTGCCCGATCCGCTCTCTCCCACCAGCGCCGTCACGCGCCCGGCGTAGAGCGTAAAGGAGGCATCTTCTACGGCGTGGACGCCCAGTCTGGCGGCAAAGGGATTGAACTGGTTGACGGGAAAGACCTTGCGCAGGTGCTCGGCCTCCAGCACCGCCTCCCCCTCACGCGGCGCCTCGCTTTGTCTGGCATGTTGAGCAGTCACACTCATCGCAACTGGCTCCTTTCTAAGAGCGCACGATAGCCTTCGCCAAGCTCTTCCTGCGTCGGCGGGCCTTCGGGTCGGTACGTGGGGTTAGAGAGATGACAGGCCACCAGTTGCTGCGGCGTTGCCGCCGTCGAAGGAGCCAGTTCGGGCCGCACTTCTGAGCAGGGACTGAAGACCAGGGGGCAGCGAGGATGGAACGGGCAACCTGATGGGATAGCACGCAAATCCGGCGGCGAGCCGGGAATGCCTCCGGCCTTCGTGCGCGGCCCATGCAGCGAGGGAAAGGAGTGCAGCAGGCCGTAGCTGTAGGGATGGCGCGGGTGCCGGTACAGGTCGCGGTTGGCCGCCTTCTCCACGATGCGCCCGGCATACATAATCGCCACCTTGTCGGCCAGTTCGAGCAGCAGCGAGAGGTCGTGGGTGATAAAGATCACCGAGAAGCCGAACTCCTCGCGCAGGCGGATGATCTCGGTGAGAATCTCGCGCTGCACCACCACATCCAGCGCAGTGGTTGGCTCGTCCATAATGATCAGTTCCGGGTTGAGCGCCAGGGCGATGGCGATGATGGCGCGCTGGCGCATGCCGCCGGAGAGTTGATGCGGGTAGCTGGTGATGCGATCAGGGGCGATGCCTACCAGGCGCAGCAGTTCGAGGGCGCGCTGCTTGCGCTCGTCGGGTCCCATCTGCGGGCGATGCGCCCGCAGCACATCGGTGATCTGTCGGCCAATGTTCATGACCGGGTTGAGCGCGTTCATAGCGCTCTGAAAGACAATGGACAGTTCGCTCCAGCGGAAGGAACGCAGTTCCTCCGCGCCCATTTGCAACACGTCCACCGGCTCCAGCGCCTCATCATCGGCAATTGGTCTCCTTGCGCCATTGCCGCCGTGCTGCTTGCTCCTGGCGAGCGAGAGCGAGGAGGCCAGGCGGCTTCCCTTCTCATCGAGGCGAGAGCGCGGATAGTAGAGTACCTGGCCGCCCGTGATATAGGCCGGGGGACGCAGCATGCGCGCCACCGCGTAGGCCAGCGTCGATTTGCCGCAGCCGCTCTCGCCCGCCAGCCCCAGAATCTCGCCGCGCTTTAAGGTGAAGCTGACATCGTTGACGGCGTGGACGACGCCGCTCCCGGCAAGGTAATCCACCGAGACATTGTTGACCGAGAGCAGCAGGTCGGTCTGCGCACGGTCTGGATTGTTGGCAACAGGACTCTGTATCATAGGGCCACCGCCTTCCGTTCTTGAGGAGCCTTCCCGGCCTCCTTGAGCGCCTTGGGCTTGCGTTCGGTGCGCAGCTTGGGATTGGCAATCTCGTCGATGCCGTTGTTAATGAGGGCCAGGGCTGCCCCCAGCAGGGCGATGCAGACACCGGGCGGCACAAACCACCACCAGGCACCGAGCAGCAGCGCATCGTTGTTGAGCGACCAGTAGAACATCGTGCCCCAGCTCACGGTAGTGACATTGCCCAGGCCGATGAATTCCAGGCCCGCCTCGGCCAGGATGACGTAGGTCACGGTGCCGACGAAGCCAGCGGCCACCAGGGCGATCTCGTTGGGCAAGATCTCGAAGAAGATGATGCGGAAAGCGTTCTCCCCGTTAGAGCGGGCGGCCTCCACAAAATCGCGCTGGCGCATGGTCAGCGTCTGGGCGCGCAGGACGCGCGCGCCCCAGGCCCAACTGGTAATCAACAGCACCAGCGCCACCGTCTGCGGGCCTCTGACGGGAATGAAGGAGGCCAGCACAATCGCCAGTGGCAGGCCGGGCAGCACGAGGAAAACGTTGGTCAGCAGCGAGAGCACCTCATCGACCACGCCGCCGAAGTAGCCCGCCGTCAGGCCGACGATGACCGAGAGAACGGTGACCAGCACGCCGGTGAGAAAGCCCCAGAAGACGGAGGCGCGTGTGCCATAGATGACCTGGCTGAAGACATCCTGGCCCGTCTGCGTCGTTCCGAGCCAGTGCGCCGCCGAAGGAGGCTGCAAGGTGTCGGAGGACAGGGCGTTAGGATCGTGATGCAGCGCGATGGGACCAAAGATCGCCACCAGCACAAAGAGGGCGACGATGAGCAGACCGATGGCTGCCTTGCGATTGCGCGTCAGGGTGTTCCACAGATCGGCCAGCCGGCCACCCACTGTGGCAAAGGCGAAGCTTGAAGCGCCGGGCATAGGAGCAGCTAAAGCCCCACCGCTGGCCTCCGGCGCGTCGACATCGGCCAGGGCTTTTTCGCCTGACGGCATGACCACCTGCGGCGCAATATCGTCCACTTCGACCCTGCTCTGGCCGGGCCGATCGGGATTCTGCTCATCCCGCGACCAGAGGGGCTGAGGCGAAGGAGATTGGGTACTCATGGTTTCTCATTCCTTCCTGTTCTAAGGTCTAACGGGTACGAGGGTCGAGAGCAGTATTGACCAGATCGGCCAGGAAGTTGGCGGCCAGCACGGCGATGGCGATGATCAGGAAAATGCCCTGTACCAGCGGATAATCGGAGTTCTGCACCGCCTGCAAGAGGGCATAGCCAATGCCGGGATAGGAAAAGACCATCTCGGTGAAGAGCGCGCCGCCGACGACAAAACCGAGGGCGAGGGCAAAGCCGGTGATATTGGGCAGGATAGCGTTGCGTGCCGCGTAGGCGTACATCACCTCGCGCTCGGGCAAGCCCTTGGCCTGGGCCATCAACACATAGTCCTCGGTCAGGGTGGTAATCATGGTATTGCGCATGCCCAGCATCCAACCGGCAATCGAACTGATGACGATAGTCAGGGCGGGCAGTATGGCATGGCCGATGGCGCTGGCGAGAAAGTCGCCATTCAAACCGGGACTGACATTGGTATTGTAGCCGCCACTGAGCGGAAACAGGTTGAGTTTGAAGCCGAGCACATAGAGTAAAATTAACGCCAGCCAGAAGTAAGGCACGGCGGAGAACAGGATCATGAAGGGCGGCAACACGGAATCGGCAAGCGAGCCGCGTCGCCAGGCAATGAGCATGCCGATGAGGGTGCCCAGCACAAAGCTAATCACCACCGAGACGCCCACCAGCACCAGTGTCCAGGGCAGGTCCTGGGCAATCACCGAGGCGACGGAAGTGGGGAAGTAGGTGATGGAGAGTCCCAGATTGCCGTGCAGCAGGTTGCCGATATAGTCCCAGTACTGTGTCCACAGGCTCTCGTTGGTAATGCCAAACTGAATTTCCAGCGCATGCAGCGCATCGGGATTGAGTTTGCCCTGGAAGCGGGCCATCAACGCCTGCGCCGGGTTGCCCGGTGCCAGGCGGGGAATGATGAAGTTGATGGTGACCGAGGCCCACAGAGCGACAATGTAAAAGACAATACGGCGTAGCAATTGGCGCATCTCATTACTCCTTCTGTCAAGCTAACGCCATGTCAGAGAGTTCCAACTAGGTTTCCTCTCTGGCGTTGTGTGCCTTCTCTCTCAGACTGACTGGTTGGGCTGGCAGGGAGAGATGCCCTTCAGTGCCATCTCTCCCTGCTTTGCCAGAGAACAGCCTGCTGTGGTGGGGTTCAGATCCCTTACCCACGTATCTCCGTATCCACAACCCATGCTCTGACGAGCTACACCGCTTTCAAGTTCAACACCACAATCTCAGAGTCGGGGTAATTGAACGGTGCTGGAGAGGCGTAAGGGTTGCTGGGAGATGGCCAGCCCGTGAATTTGGCCGTGCTGTACTCATTCCAGGTTGCACCGTAAACCAGCGGAATGGCCGGTAACTGCTCAACCATGATCTTCTCCAGGCCATACATAGCCTGCAACTGCGTGTTGGAATCGGTTGAACTGGCGTATTGATTCAGCAGGTTGTCCGTTGTCTTATCATTCCAGCGCTCCCAGTTGGTGGGTGCTGCCTGACCAATCGGGGCGCTATACTTGCTGGCCAATAATGCGTCAAACATGAAGAAGGGACTCGGACCAGAACTCGTCCAGGAGATGGCTGTATCAAAGTTGCCCAACTGCAACGCGCTGTAGTATGCATTGTAGGAGATGGCGTTCACCGTGGCATTCATGCCAATAGACTTGAGACTGCTGGCGATGATCTGGCAATCGGTGACCCAGTCGGTCCAACCTGTTACTACGTTGATGTTGAAGTTCAGCGGCCTGCCACTCTTGTCAACATAGATTCCACTGGAGTTCTTCGTGAAACCCGCGCTCTGTAGCAACTGATTGGCTTTGTTGACATCGACGCTGAAGCTCGTGTTGGCATAGTCTGGCGACAGGTATTTCTGCTGGTTCGGCAAGACCAGGCCGGTCGGGCTGGCAGGTGGCTCATAGCCGCTCTCTGCTGTATTATCGAGCTGCTGCCGGTTGATGACCAGGCTGATGGCCTGTCGTACCGCTACATTGTTGAAAGGAGACTTGCTCAGGTTCATGTAGAACATCACAACGCTGCCGGGTGGGAACCAGTAATGGTTGGTGGATGGGTTGCGGCTGACATACGTCTGCTGGATGTTGGGCGTAAACAGGCCGGTCCAGTCAAGGTTGCCCTGGTCGAGCTGCAACTCGGCGGTCGTATTCGTGTTGTATGCCGGGAAACGCAGTTCCGTCACCTGTGGTTTGCCGGGCTGCCAGTAGTTCGGATTTTTCACCAGATCGATCAACTGCGAACTGAAGGATTTGAGCGTGTAGGGACCTGTCCCAACCGGGTTGTCATTCGTGAACCTGGTCGGGTCGCCAGCAGTTGACCAGATGTGCTGCGGAACAATCCAGGTCTGCCCACCCAGAAACCAGAGAATGGGCGTATACGGCTGCTTGAGATTGACCAGCACGGTGCTGGAATCGGGGGCGCTCACACGACTGATGTAGTCCCAGAGTCCGTTCGAGTCCAGGGCCGGGTACTGCTTCAACATATTAAGCGTGAAGACGACATCGGCGCTGCTAAAAGGTTTTCCGTCTGACCATTTCACATTTGGCCGAAGATGGAACGTGATGCTCTTCGCGTCGCTGGAGAACTGGTAGCTCGAAGCCAGCATAGGGCTGATGGATCCATTCATCGAGTCGAAGAACAGCAACGTTTCGTAGATATAGCCGCGCGCGCCAGGATCGACACTGGCGACATTAAACGGATTGAAGTTCTCCGTATAGGCGCCAGTCGGGCCGGTCGAGATGGTGAGAACGGTATTCGTCGGTGTGTTACTTGAACTTGAAGAGGACCCACTGCCACAGGCAGCGAGCGCAAGCGCCAGAATCACCAGCAGCGAGAGCAGCGCGCCCCCCCTTCCGGGTCCCGGCTTAAAGACCGAGGATAAGGAGCCAAAAGTCATAGTAATCCTCCTGGATAAACAGATCTACCTTTGACCTGAAAAAAATTACCTGGGGACACAGCCCCTACAGGCAAACAAAATACAGAAACGACCATCATGAGGATAGGCGATTACTGACGAGAACGATGGAGCAATTGTCCTACAAAGTCGGCGGCAGTGAATGGAGGAAGTGAAATACTCAGGAGAGGGCCTGTCGGCATCAAGCCTGTTGCCAGACCCCGCCCCGCGCCATACTGGCAATTGCTCTGCCATTGAGTCTGATTGAAAACGCTTCCGTAAACGGTTTCGATCATTGACAAAATTAAATGCAGTCTGAACGCGCCGACAAAGGCCGTTCTCAGATTTTCACACCTGAGAAACTTGCCCGCCATGGTCAATTCTCTCTTCCTCTGCTCTTCATACTTCTAATAAAAGAAGGCAAATGTATTGCTCAACGATCAGAAATAGAAGATTTTCCACTGCTATTCTACAATTTACCACTTTACTCAACAGCCTGTATGCTTATCAGACTAGTTAAATAAGTAGCATGTCAGTTTGTATTTGTCAAGGTTAAAATAATTTAATTGTTGTGTCTAATCATTTTTCTAAGTTACTTCTAATATCCTCTTTTGTAGAGATTTGCTCGTATAAGAAGAGTTTTTATATAAACTCAGGACGTTTGCCTCTATTTATAGCAGAGGCTCTTCCATAGCGGTCTTATGGCATTGAGGGGAGAGCCAGGCATGGCATACTTATGAAAAACCGGCCCGGACATATCGTGGTGAACGCGGTGAAGAGTCTCAGGTCGCATTAAGCAGAGAGGGCGAACAGCCGATACTTCAGCGCGTCCCTTATGACACATACGAAGGGCCGGTTTCTCATTATGACGTGTGGAGAGGAAAGCCTCAGAAGCTGTTGGCGCGGGCGATATCGCCCAGGAAGCGGGCGCTGGGCTTGACGGTGCGCTGCTGCGTCTGACGGTCGACGGCGATGAGGCCGAATCTGGGACGATAGCCTGACTGCCACTCGAAATTATCAAGGGCGGACCAGCAGGTGTAGCCGCGCACGTTGATGCCCTCACGCAGGCAGGTGGCGACACCACGCAGCGCCCGCTCAATGTAGGCAATACGCCGCGTGTCGTCCTCCGTGGAGAGGCCGTTTTCGGTCACAATCACGGGCAGGCCCGTCGCCTTGCTGGCGTAGCGGATCGTCGCTTCGAGCGCCTCGGGCCAGAACTCGTAGCTCATCTGCGTCAGTTCTACTCCTTCTTCCGGTCCCAGCGGGCCATTGGGGCCGAAGCGCTGGCGCGAGTAGGTCTGCACGCCGATGAAATCGTCGCCTCGCGTCTCTTGCAGGTATGCATCTAAGAGTTCGTGGCGCATACGTGCCGCCATCTCCTCGCCGCCGGGTCCGGCCTGGATGTCTTGCATGGCCAGCGTCAGCCCGACCTGGCAGTTGCCCGATCCTGCCTTGATTGCCTCCACCGCTCGCCTGTGCGCCGCCAGAATCGTCTCACGCCCACGCTGAACATCAACGTAGAGGAATGGGACGAAGTGCTCTGCATCGCTGCCGACACGCCGCGCCGCCTCCTCGTACCAGGGCTGCACACGATCCGCGCTCATGCCCTCACCTCTCATGGCACCGATGAGCGGCCCGATGTTGACCTCGTTGAGCGTGCAAGCCAGCGGCATCAGGTCACCGAGATGGGTCATGGCTCGCGCGCAGAAGCGAGCGAACTTCTCCGGTGTCTGCTGCCCCTCCCAGCCGCCTTGAGCCGCCAGCCAGCGTGGCGAGGTGAAGTGGTGGAAGGTGACCATGGGCGTAATGCCGTGCTCGTGACACGCCGCCAGCATGCGCCGGTAATGTTCGAGCTGCGCCAGCGAGAATTCGCCCTCCTCCGGCTCGATGCGCGACCACTCCAGCGAGAAACGGTAGAGGTTGAAGCCCAGTTCGGCCAGAGTGGCGATATCCGCGCGGTAGAGGTGATAGTGGTCGCAGGCGTCGCCCGACGGCTCGACATAGGGAGTGCCGGGTACGTGTTCCATCACCCAGTTGTCGTTGTAGACATTGCCGCCTTCCACCTGGTGGGCGGCAGTCGCCGTTCCCCAGAGAAATCCGGCGGGAAAAGTATATTCCATGATCTGCTCCTTAGTCAAAGGGGAGGAGCGGCGCAGTCTCCTTTTTGTCATAGTAGCGATAGCCAATGAAGATGCCCTCGCCATAGTAGACTCTGCCGTTCTCAGGGATGAAGTTAAAGTTCGCGCACTTCGGAACTGACAGTAAAGCGCTCGGCCTCCTCATCGTTACAGACATAATGCCAGACCGAGGCGTCCTCGCTTTGCAGGCCGGTGAGAGGGAATACCCGACCGCTCCACAGGAACCGTAAACCGGCCATTGGTTCCGGCCAGCAGCGCAACTTTCTCCCGCAAGGTCATCTTACCCGGCAGGTCTTCTACACGAGTACTCATGCTACTCCTTTCATCACATTCCGCGCATAAAAACTACAACCTTCATTCATGTGTAAGAGGGCTGTTTTGTATTTTGCGCATATTTTGAGGAGGCCTGCAATGAGTAACCTCATTCCCCCATCTCTGGCGGCCTGGGAGTATTCTTTGAGAATAGTCAGCTAATTCCGAGGGGCGGGAGCATAGATGGGGACTTCGCGCTGGAAGGTCCTGTCATAGGCCAGGAGACCGCGCTCAATGAGTGAGTTCAGGAGCGGTGAGAGTCGCTCGACTGCACTGTTCATAACCTCCGCCAGTTCGCGGGCGGTAACATGTCCCCAGCGCGTGACATAGACTACGGCGAGTTCCTCTGGTGGCTGTTGCACCCTCTGGCGCAGGCCGGGTGTCAGGTGCTCTACTGCCTCGCACAATAGCTCATAGGGCCGGTAGCCGACCAGTATCAGACCGTGACCGTTGGTGCTATGGAGCAGCAGAGTGGGGAAGCGCCCGATATTGTAGTACCCGGCGTCACGCAGATCCTGGCGAAAGGCATCCAGAGTTTCGGGCGCGCTGAGGTCCTTGCGGAAGCGGTCGAGATCAAGATTGCTGTCCTCGGCTGTCTCCCCCGCGATTGCCAGCAGGACATCCTGGCGAGCAATATTGCGGCGCTCCATCATCACCGCCTCACGCAAGCGGCGCAGATACATCTCCGCCTCGGCCTGCCCCTGGCGCTGTGCAGCCTTCACGGCTATACAGGCCGGATATGACGAGGAGGGCGGATCCTCCTGCCAGATGTGGGTGTCCAGCGGCATCCCCGTTAGCTCCCTTATCTGGAACCATTGTGACCCCATTTGTCCCGGAAAGCGGATATCGTTGAGTGGATCTTCATAACTGCGCCAGTCGGCGATCAGTCCGCCCATGCGGTAACGCCAGTCAAGCCGCTGCCCGCACTCGTAGCGTAAGCGCCGCCACTGTGCCTCGAAGGCCCAGCTCCACGAACACAGGGGGTCCGTGTAATACTCTACGAACACGGCAATTTCATCAACTGCCTTATCTGTTACTTCCATTTGCCTGTCTGAGAACATTGCTTCCTGCTCGATTAGTGTCGTGGGAACGAAACCCCATATCATTGTGAGCGCGAGCGAAGAAGCTCAGCAGCCAGCCGAGGGATTAAGCTCGCGGGAACTTCTTCGCCGCGCTCACAATGACAGGTCCGAGAGCGTTTTTTATGGCTTACCGGAAAAACTCCACGGATTCTGGTTATTCTTGATCGCCTGGTCTACTTCCTGGCTTCTCTGCTTGCTAAACTGCCTGTTGGTCTGTATCACCTCTTGATTGGTGATATTCGCGCCCTGCACCGGCAATTGCGTGTTCCCCTGTGTCTGCATCACCTCTTGCACCGGGTCGGCGATATAGTGCCAGCTCTGCCCGGGTCCCCACGGACCCTGCCCCTGGTTCCACGGGCCGCGTGCGCTGCTGCCATTGGACATGTTGAAGTAGAGATGGGTATAGTGTGGATCGGCTAGCTCGACTCCGGGCGGGAAGTTGGGCTGAATGGTGGAAAGGGCAGCGGTGAACATCTGCATGTGCGCGACTTCACGGGCCATAAGGAAATTGAGACTATCCTTGACAGATTGATCATCGGTGAACTGCAAGAGGTACTGATATACGATCTTTGCGCGTGACTCGGCGGCAATATCGGAGCGCAGATCGACCGTCAGATCACCATTCGCATCGACATATGCGCCAGACCAGGGAACCCCCACACTATTGGTTACCGCCGGGCCACCAGCCGTCAGGATGAGAAACTGGGGAGTAGTAGCTGCCTCCTCAATCAGTTGCTCGCGCTCGCCCTTGCCCTTGAGCAAGCGCATCAGATCACTCTGCTCTGCCGCGTCTTTCAACTCGCCGTTCACGCCACTCAGCAGCATGGTGATGGTAGCGCCCACGATTTCCAGATGGCTGAACTCTTCAGTAGCGATATCCATCAAGAGATCGTACTTATCAGGGTGAGGTTGGCGAGCAGAGAACGCCTGGGTAAAGTACTGCATCGCTGCCTTCAACTCGCCATTAGCTCCCCCAAACTGCTCAAGCAGCAGGGTGGCAAAACGGGGATCAGGGCCGGATACCCGGGCGTTGAACTGCAGCTCCTTGACGTGATGGAACATTCTGTACTCCTTTCTCAGGTTTGAGACACACTGTGAAGTAGCTCAAAAGCACGAAACTCCCCCGGCTTTAGAGGCCGCTTGAACAGCCCTTCCAGGCGTGATCTGAGATACTTCTTGTTACGGGGGTATTACGACGCATAGAGAAAATTCGTAGACTCAGCAAAGAGGCACGTTCCATTCTTCCCTTTTGCTCGACTTACCAGGGATGTCTCTGGTATAATGAGAAACGGTTAGCAAGAAGCAACATGACGTGGGGACACCATCAGATTACGGGAGGAGCAGTATGAATCTCTGGGATTCGATCCATCGCGGCCTGGATAAAGCATCGCAGGAGGCTGCGCGCATGGCAAGAGCGCAGCGGCTGCGTACTATTATTGATGGGTTGACGCGACACATCAATACACAGCACACTCTACTCATCGGCAAGACAATGGAGTTGTATACGAGCGGGCAATTGACGCAGAGCGAGCTGCTTCCCGTTTGCCAGACAATAGCGGAACTGCAACAGCAAATGCAGCAGGCGCAGAACGAATTGAAACTGCTTCAGGGCAATACTCCACTTCCTCCACCGCCACCACAGTTACAGGGCCAGGGAACTGCGCCACAAGCAGGCGCGACTATGCTCTATCCAACGCCGGGAGAGACGATCGCTACCGGTACCGCTACGCCGCCGTCTGATTTCCAGACCGATGCCGGTCCCCTCACTGCGCCTCCACCACCGCCGACAGCGGAATCCTTTGCGGGCATGGAAACGCTGATGGCTCCGCCGCCACCTCCAGCGGGCATGTCCTCGCTGCTGCCGACACCAACACCAACACCAACACCGGCAGGCACGGATGCGCCACGCTATTGCCCGGTTTGCCAGTCCGAACTCAATCCCGGTTATGCCTTCTGTCATAACTGTGGCACACCGGTGCAGCACAGTCTCGCGCAAATGCCTACTATGCGGGCAAGCGAAAGTGTGCTGCCTTCCTCCACGCCGCCAGCAGAAGAGAACGAAGGGGTGTAGAAACTGCGCCAGCAACTCATTACCACGCTCTGCCTGTTCCTGCGCATACCGTTTGCGCTGCTCAATCACATCCGGTCTCTTTTTCCGCGACGAGCCAGCCCGCGCTCCATCGTCGTCATCAAGCCCTGCTGCCTGGGCGATCTGGTGATGACCACGCCGCTGCTGGAAGTGCTGCGCCGTGCGTATCCACAGGCGCGCATTATCTACGTGGCAGGGTCATGGTCAAAGGTCATTCCTGAGCATCATCCAGCCGTTGACGCCGTGATAGATTGTGGCAATGTTGGCATCGCGGGCCGCTATGACCTGCGCGACTATCTAAAACTGGCGACGCGACTGCGTAGAGAACACTTTGACCTGGCTTTCGTGCTCGACCGCTCGCCCATGCTCACCCTGTTGCCCTGGCTGGCTGGGGTGCCACGCCGCGTCGGCCTCGACAGCCTGGGGCGTGGCTTCTCCCTGACCGACCGTGTGCCGACCTCAAGCAGCCCGGATGCGCTCCAGCACCAGGCCGAGATCTATCTTGACCTTGCTCGTGCTATCGGCCTTCCCGTCGGCGCTCCCCACATGCGCTTTGTGCCGACTGCCACAGAACGAGAGGTGGTGCGGCAACAGGCGCGGCCCTATGGTGAGCGCAGGCTGGTGGCGCTCTTTCCAGGCGGTGGGCGCAATCCGGGCATGGAACTGACGGCGAAACGCTGGCCGCTCGGACGCTATCGCGAGCTGGCGCGCAGACTGGTGGATGAACTCGACGCGCAGGTGCTGCTGATCGGCGGGGGGGGCGACAGGGTGCTCAATGAGCAACTGCTGGCGGAACTCATTGTGCCGCAGGGACGAGTCGTCAATCTGGCGGGACAGACCGGCATCGGGGAACTGGTGGCCTGGCTCGAACGCTGCGATCTCTTCATTGGCAACGATAGCAGCCCGATGCACCTTGCTGCCGCTGTGGACATTCCGGTCATCGCCATCTTTGGCCCGACCAGCCCACAGGAATACGGCCCCTATCCGCTCGATGATCCCGCGCACGTCGCGCTGTGGCGACATCCCGCAGGGCGCCCCTGTTTCTTTCTGGGCAAAATGCAGCACTGTACAGACTGCACCTGCATGCAGGCAGTGACAGTCGATGACGTGTGGCAGGCAGTCCAGCAACTCATGCCCAGTCCACAGAGCAAAGGGGTCACACCTTGAAACGCCTTCTCCGCATAGTGATATTACTGCTGGTGCGTATAGCTGGCGCTCCGGGGGCTTTTCTCGCGGCCCGTCGCGCACAGGGGCCGGTCGCAAAGTCGCCGCGCATCCTTCTGATGCGCCCGGATCACCTGGGAGATATGCTGCTCGTCACGCCGGTACTGGATGCTCTGAAGGCGCGGGTGCCGGACGCGCAGATTACGATGATGGTTGGCCCATGGTCAGGTGAAATCGTGGAGCGCCATCCAGCCGTTAACCGGGTCATAACCTGCCCATTTCCTGGCTTCCAGCGCGCTCCACAAAAAGCGCTGGCTCCCTATATTTTGCTGTTGCAGGTCGCCCAACAACTGCGGTACGACCACTACGATCTCGCCATCAACCTGCGACCCGATTTCTGGTGGGGCGCGGCCCTGCTCTACCTGGCCCGCGTGCCGCGCCGTGTCGGCTATACCCTTTCACCCGGCAGGCCATTTCTTACACACGCGCTCCCCTTCCGGCAACCAGAACACGCGACTGTCTCCAATCTGCGCCTTGTCAGCGCCGCACTGGAACTGCTGGGCTACCAACCACTAGCGCGGCCCTACGCCGCGACCGCTTATCCCTTGCGCTTCGAGCCAGAGCCGGAAGAACGCGCCTGGGTAGCGGAACGCCTGCGCAAAGAGGGCATAAACGCGCAGACGCCTGTTGTGGTTATCCACCCCGGCAGCGGCGCTCCTGTCAAGCTCTGGCGCGCCGAGGCATGGTCGCATCTGGCGGATGTGCTCAAAGGAACATTGACAACAGCCGCGCCTGTGCGTATCATCCTCACTGGCAGCAAGGGTGAACTGCCTCTGCTGGCGGAGATTGCGCAGGGTATGCGGACGCCGCCGCTGCTGATTACCGACGCGACGGTGGGCCAGTTGGCGGCACTGCTGGCGCGTGCCATGCTTGTGCTGGGCGTTGATAGCGGGCCGCTGCACCTGGCGGTAGCGCAGGAGACGCCAACGGTTGCGATTTTCGGGCCAACCGATGTGCGCATTTTCGGCCCCTGGGGTGAGGCACGGCGGCATCTTGTGGTCGCCTCAAGGCTGCGTTGCCCCGGTTGCCCGTTCATTCCCTGCGGTCGCCTGGATTTCTCACCGGCTGAACTGGCAGTCCATCCCTGCGTGCGCCTCGTGCCGGAACAAACCGTACTGGCCGCGATTGACGCTCTGGGTGTGAGAAAGCAGGATGACGTAGAAGCGCAATTATAACTCATAGCAGATACAAGAACAGTGATGGCTGCAACAAAGACACCTACATCGGTACAATCGAATATAAACGGGCTGGATGATTACGGCTACCCGCTGCCGTCGGGCAGGAAAGCGAAGCTGCGCAGGTCTGGCATACGCGCCAGCAAGGGCGTGCTGGCTGCCTGTATCTCCCTGCTCATGAATATTATCGGCGTTCTGCTCTGGCTGAGCAGGCGTGGGCAGTGTTTGCCGCCGTTGACGCCGCAGACCTTTCAGCCACAGCGCATCCTGGTCATTCGCCTCGATCTTATCGGCGACCTCGTGCTCTCGCTGACCGTTGTACGCGCTCTGAAACGCACCTATCCCGATGCCGAAATCGATCTGCTGGCCGTACCTGCCAGTGGCAGCATCGCCTCGCACGACCCTGATCTGCACGAGATTATTGGCTACGACCCCAACATCTGGCGTCGTCCCAGGGCGCTTCTGCGATGGAAGAACTGGCGCGAGGCTCGTGTACTGCTCAAACGCCTGCGTGGGCGCCACTACGACCTTGCCATCAGTGTCTTTGGTCCCTGGGCCGCGCTGCTCGCCGTGCTGAGTGGCGCGCCGCGCCGTGTCGGCTTCGGGCGCGAGGGCTACTTCGGCTTCATGACCGATAGCGTGCCGGGACGTCATTGGAAGCCCGGTGACAGGAAGCACGAGGTTGATTACTGCCTGCAACTGGCTCAGAAGGCGGGCGCGACCATCACCCCTGAAGATCGCATCCCGCGCCTGTACGTCGCAGCAGGGGCCCAGCAGGCGGTGGCGCGACTTCTGCGCGAGGCCGGAGCGCGGGAGGGTGATGGACCCTTGATTGCCTGCCATGTCAGTTCCAACAACGGGCAATCCAAGCGCTGGCCTCTTCCCTACTGGGCCACGCTGCTCGACAGGCTCATCCGCGAGCGCCACGCTCACGTCGTCCTGACCGGCGCGCCAGCGGACCTCCCATTGATCGCAGAGATCACGAGCCGCATGCGCGAGCAGCCGATTAATCTGGCGGGCAAAACCAGCTTGCCGCAACTGGCTGCGCTTTTGCAGCGAGCCGACCTGATGATTACCGGTGATAGCGGCCCCATGCATATCGCCGCCGCCGTCGGCACGCCGCTCATCGCCATCCACGGCCCGACCGACCCGGCGCAAAGCGGCCCTGTCAGCCCCCAGGCGACGATGCTGCGCAGCACTATCTGGTGCAGCCCGTGCTACCGGGCGAAGGACACAGCAGATTGTCGTTTCTATACTACGCAGTGCATGAAAAATATTACACCTTCACAGGTCTTTGCAGTGGTGCGAAAGAAGCTGGAAGCATGAGTATGATGGATATAGAACAGACAACACAGGCGCAGGTGACATTGCCAGCCGGGGCGCGCATACTGGTCGTTAAGATGGCCGGTATCGGCGACCTGTTGCTGGCTACTCCGGCCCTGCGTGCCTTGCGTGAGACGTATCCACAGGCCCGGATTGACCTGCTGGTGACACCCGCTTCCGCCGGTATCCTTGATAACTGGGATGTCATTAATCGTACCATCGTGCTGGATAAGTACCTGTTTGACTATCCGCAGCAGATACTCAAAAATCCACGTAACCTGCTGCGGCTCACCCCGCTCTGGCACGACCTGCACGACAGTCACTACGACGCCGTACTGCTTCTGCACCACCTGACGCTGCCTTTTGGCCGCTTGAAGCACCAGTTGCTCGTGCGGGCAACGGGCGCAAGATGGCGCGCCGGACTGGATAACGGACATGGCCGTTTCCTCAACGTGCGCGTTCCCGACAGAGGATTTGGGGCCATGCACGAGGCTGAGTACAACCTTGCCATCGCCAGGGCAGTTGGCGCGACAACAGGCGACACGAGTTTGACCGTGCCTGTGAGCGAGGAGGAACGCAGGCAAGCCCGGCAACTGGTTTACGGCGCTCAGGAACTACGGGAAACTGCGCGCCCCATCATCGCCATGCATCCCGGTAGTGGCGGCTACAGTACGGCGCGCAGGTGGGCGCCGGAGCGTTTTGCACAGGTGGCCGACACGCTCTGGCGCGAAACAGGTGGGCAACTACTACTGCTGGGCGGCCCGGAGGAGGCCGCGCTGCACGAGCAGATTCTGGGTATGCTGCAATCGGGTATGCCGGCGCGCAGCCTGGCAGGCAGAGGCGGCATCAAGGTGGCAGCCGCCGTGCTAGAACTGGCCGACCTCTTCATCGGCAACGATTCCGCGCTCATGCACCTGGCGGTCGCGGGCGGCACACCAACCGTTGCCATCTTTGGCCTGACCAACCACAAAGCCTGGGGGCCATTTACCGGCAGTGACCCCCGGCGCAGAGCCATCGTCGTGCGCCTGGATCTGCCCTGCATGCCCTGCTTCTATCGCGGCCACAGCCTCGGCACCCCCGAAGGCTGCGCCACCCGCGCTTGCCTCGCCAAACTGGACGTTGATCCGGTAGCGGTGGCAGCACGAAGACTCTTACGAGAAACGCACAAATTTGAACAGGCAAAGGAGACAAGGAGGTTAACATGAGTACACAGCCATATTTGCCCCCGGTGAGCCTGTTGCTCACGTATGGTGCCTATGATGTGGCAGACACGCTGCTGTGGCCGGATTATCTGGCACTCGGCTTCACAGCAGAGCATATTCCCGAACTGATTCGTATGGCAACAGACAGGACATTGCAGCGTGGGACTGATTTCGATGATCCCCGCTTCTTCGCATCTCTCCATGCCATGCGCACGCTGGGGCAGCTTAGAGCAGAGGAAGCCATAGAACCGCTTCTGGCAGTGCTTGAAATGGATTACGAAGAGTGTCTGCTCATGGGTGATCTCCCACATGTCTATGGCATGATCGGCCCCGCTGCTATTTCAACTCTCACGGCGTTTCTGCGTGATACATCGCTTGATATTTATGATCGGGCCTATATGGCTGATGGGCTGGTAGAAATTGCTCGACAGCATCCAGAAGCACGGGCCGAAGTGGTCTCTATCCTGATGGAGCAACTGACGCGCTTCGAGCAGGAAGATGCCACCTTTAACTCCTTCATCGTTGCGCATCTGGCAGAACTCAAGGAAATCGCTGCCTTTTCCCTTATTTTGCGAGCCTTCGAAGCAGACAAGGTGAATACGGATAATGCGGATTTAGACTACGTTCTGTATTACCTGGGCCTGAAGCAACCCGAAGTACCTTTGATTGAACTGGACCCGAACGCGGCTGAAACACCCTGGCTAAACGGATACCATGACGGTCCTTTTACCGAAAGCAGCAACTAAACGGGACCATGCTTACCCGAAAAGATGTGGGAGTGTCCGCGTACACCCCCAGACGTGGCTCTCTTCACAGGTCGCGAGAAGTTGCCGATCTCAACTTCCGGCACTTCTCGCCGCAGGGTCTCGATGAGCGTGGGCATGCCGAGCGCCTTGCCCATTGAGTCGAGCGCGGGCATGCGCGGGAGCAGGACTTCGGGGTCGATGTTCAGGTTGCGCAGTTGGATGAGTCGCAGCCCGGTCTCCCTGACGAACGAGAGCAGGGCCTCTACTTCGCGCTCGCGATCAATCAGGCCGGGGAAGCAGAGCAGATTGATCGAGCTATAGACGCCCGCCTCTCGCGCCCGCCTGAGCGATTCCTTTACATCTTCGAAGCTGTAGCCCAGGGGCCGATAGTAGGCGGTGTAGGTCTCCTCATGGCCGGAGATGGTGCTGGCGCGCAGGGTATCGAGACCGGCATCGTAGAGCCGCTGTAACCAGCGCGGATTGCTGGCATTGGTGTTGATGTTGATAACGCCCTTATCTGTGCGCTCGCGAATCGCTTTGATGGCCCGTGCGATACGATGGTACTGCAACAGCGGCTCGCCCTCGCAGCCCTGCCCGAAGCTGACGATGGCTTCTTCGGCCTGTTCCAGGTGCGGCACGGCCACCTCTACAATCTCCTCGATGGTCGGGATGAAGGTCAGGCGGTCCTGCGGGGAGATCAGATTCTCTTCCTCCTGCTTCGAGATGCAGCCGACGCAGCGTGCATTGCAGCCGGGCGAGACGGCAATCGCCATCTCCCAGCGCCCGAAGAAGAGATTGCTGGCTGTGGGGCAGGAGTAATCGAGCGCGCAGTGAGCGTGCTGCGCCACCACACGGTTGTCGGGAAAAGCCTGCTGTTTCTCCCTGACCAGCCGCGTCAAAGCCCTGCGATTGTAGGCGCGGGGATGCCACTTCCGAGGGTCATCCGTCTTGATGGCCGCGACATACAGGCGACCATTCATCCCGGCGATGGCCGTGTAGCCAAAAAAGGGCAACGGTTCCGTTCCCGGCACCTGCTCATACGCTGGCAACAGCGTGCGCGTGTAGCCAATTGGCAACAAAGCAGCCGCTGCCCATCCTCGTGCCTGCCCGATCACCTGCATCTCACCATCTCGCCCGCGCCCGACTGCCAGCCGATCAGGCATCATCGAAAGCGTCACCCCATCAGGCAGCGGAATCAGGTCAGAAGCTTCCAATGGTCGGTTCCCAAAAGCGAGCGCCTGCAAACATCGCTCCTCGCGTATCTCCCCGTCAGGGGTGCAATAGATGAGATATGGTACCTGGGTATTTTTGCGGTTTTCTGACATAGATTATAGCAATACTTCCTAATGCATTAGCGGCGGTTGGACCGAGGGAAGGTGCGCGCTGGGATGATCTTCGAGAAAATCATCGTCGTCGAAAAAGCGGGGGAGAGGAGTGGTTTGCGCCTGTGCTGAGACACGCCTTTCCAGTTCGCGCGACTCTTCAAACACGAAGCTGAGAATGATGTGGTCTCCTCGCATTGTCTGGCTCATGTACCGGATACGAGGTCGCTCCGCTTCCATCCAGGCGTTGATCATGGCCTCCAACGCCGATGTGCTATCTCCACACTCAGCGCTATCAAAGCATTTAAACCTGTACACGCGCACTGCCTCCCGTGTATCACAACTCTTCTTGCCTGTAGTACTCACCTCGTCTTAAATGTGTTTCCTTGCACTTCCCTATAATCGAAGGATATTGTACCATTACAAGAAACAATTTACCAGAGATTGTCAGGATATGTAAGCACAGCAAATCATAAAGAACTAGAATGTTGCACAAGGAGACGCCACCGTCGAAGCCTGTCCCCTTTTGTGGGCACATCCTCACCACATCTATGTAACACATTACTAACATATGCTTGCTACAAGTGTTAGTAATGTGTTCTCTTTTCTGCTCACCTTGTATACCCCGTGGTACTTCCAAAGATATTACACTGTTATTACACTTTAATACAAAAATATGAGTTAGTAATATTATCTATTCTAATTATGCTTTCTTATATTCTTGACTAACAGTGTATTTCCTGCTATACTGGGGAATATCCGAAGAAAAAGGGGGCATGTTTATTGTGCGTCAGCAAGGAATTGTCGTTGTAGGTGCGGGCATTGTTGGCCTCTCAACGGCCTATGCGTTACTTTTGCAGGGTAACAGGCAGGTAACTGTGCTGGAGCAGGAAACCGTGGATCATCGCCGCTCAACATCGCATGGCATTTCGCGGCTCCTGCGTTTTGAATATGGGGATGATAGTTTCTACTCTGAACTGGTCCGCTTGAGCTTAAGGCGCTGGAAGATGCTGGAACAGAAGGGGAAGCGGCGCATCTACAGCCGCAGCGGCGTGCTTATGCTGGGAAGAGAAGATGATGGGTACACACACCAGGCGTACTCCATCGAACGCGAAATGGGCTTGCCCATCGAGCGACTCAGCCCCTGGCAA
Source organism: Ktedonobacteraceae bacterium (assembly GCA_035294125.1). Taxonomy (GTDB): domain Bacteria; phylum Chloroflexota; class Ktedonobacteria; order Ktedonobacterales; family Ktedonobacteraceae; genus CADDYT01. The sequence continues at coordinate 103,404 of DATGLM010000049.1, forward strand.
TGCCAGCAGTTTTTTCCCCAGTTCGCGAGTGAAGACTACGATATGGTGACTTACAATCGCGAAGGAGGGATATTACACGCTTCAAACTGTTTGCAAACTCTCAAAGGGTTGGTAGTCGAACTTGGGGGAACGCTATATGAAGGATGTCGCGTCAACCGTATCGTACATGACGATTACACGCGGCCTGTGCGTCTGCTCAGCCGGAACGGCACCGAAATTGCCGCCGAGCGGGTGGTGCTGGCGACGGGACCCTGGGTACACAGGCTACTGCGAGAGTTGCAACTGCCGGTGCGCCTGACACGACAGTATCTGCTCTATTTCTCAGGCTTGCCTTACTCGTTATTTGGTGTTGGAACCTTCCCTGCCTTCATCTGCAACGACCTGTATGGATTTCCCATCATGAGCAGTGGGCCATTATGGCTCAAAGCGGCCTCGCATAGCTTTGGTACGCCGGTTGACCCGGATGAAGTTGCTCCGCCGGAGGAGCGAGTCATTGCCAGGGTTGTCCACAAACTGCGCGCCCTGCTCCCCGCGCTCCAGCAGGCGGAACTGGTGCAGGTCGATAGCTGTATGTACGATGTCACGCCGGACGAAGATTTCATCCTGGATTGCCTGCCCGACGATCCGCGCATCGTCTTCGCAACAGGCCTGTCGGGCCACGGCTTCAAGTTCGGCCTCCTGCTGGGCGAACTGCTCAGCAGCCTGGTCTGTGAAACGCCGCCGGTTATCTCAATGGAGCGTTTCCGACTGAAGCGTTTCGCCACCTGTGAGCATCTGGAACAACATGCAATGGTTGAAGCAGGCTCATTGGCATAGTGTGCTATGAGAAACCTGACCCGACATATCGTTGTAAGGGAGAGCGAAGAACGACATGTCGGGCCGGGTTTCAGTATCATGCCATCAGGCGTAGAGTTTCTCGACGCCGTTGTTGTACTGTTCTTGCTGGGGAATGCGATAATCGCGGTCGAGGCCCAGTTCGGTATCGGCAGTCACATGAGGGTCTACCCCGACATCGGGAGCCTCTGCCGTATTGCGATTGAGCATTTCCTGGCGCTTCATCGTGCGTAGTCCTCGTCTGGCATACTACCAGTGAACTTTCCCAGGGGGGGAGCTGCTACTCACATAGCGGGAGCACTGTCACAAACTCAGGATGGGCGGTGTCTTATACATACCATAAATATTGCTCAAACAAAACGAAAGGAAGCGGTTAAAAACGTATGACTGATATCCCTGACGCAACTCTGACAACCGGGAGCGCGCCGCGAGCATCCATTGCGCCGACTCGTTCAGACGAAGTGGTGCTGCGCACGCGCAACCTGACAAAACACTATGGACAGCGACTGGCCGTTGATCATCTGAATCTGGAGGTGCATCAAGGAGACATCTTTGGTTTTCTCGGCCCCAACGGCGCGGGCAAAACCACCACCATTCGTATGGCGCTTGGGCTGATTACCCCTTCAGGCGGCAGTGTCGAGATTCTCGGACAGGACATTGCCACACATGGGGCGCGCATTTTGCCGCGTGTGGGCGCGTTGATCGAAACGCCCGCGTTGTACCTCTACATGTCGGGACGCGACAACCTGCGAGCCGTGGCCTCCGTGCTCGGTGGCGTGCCAGAGCAACGCATCGATACCGTCCTGGAACTGGTCGGGCTGCGTGGCCGACAGAAGGACCGCGTGGGTACCTACTCGCTCGGCATGAAGCAGCGCCTGGGCGTCGCCATTGCCCTGCTGCAAGACCCCGACGTACTCATCCTGGATGAACCGGCCAATGGCCTCGATCCCGCCGGTATCGTCGAGATGCGCGACCTGATGCACCGCCTGACCCTGGAGGGCAAAACCGTCTTTATCTCCAGCCACCTGTTGAGCGAGGTTCAGCAAATCTGCACCCGGGTCGCCATCATCAACCTCGGCAAACTGGTGACAGAGTCCTCGATTGAAGAACTGACAAACTCGCGCGGGGAGTTTACCGTCGCCGTCGAGCAGGCGGGCGAGGCGCTCAAGCTGATACAGGCGCAACCCTGGGGCGGAGCCGCGCATCTTGACGCGAAAGGGATGCTCATTGCGCCCGCACCATCGGGTCGTGGACGCGACCTCAATCTCTTTCTCACCCGTGCGGGCTTCGTTCCCGATACCATCGCGCAATCGACCGAGGACCTGGAGCAGGTTTTCCTGCGCCTCACGAATAATGGATCAGGAGATATCAAATGAGTACAATGGTTGCGGCTACATCGGCCAGACAGGCACAACTTCACAGCGCGACGCCCAGCTTTCCTGGTATCTTGCGCGGCGAAATCTTCAAAGTCTCGCGGCAATGGACTACCTGGATCATGCTCGTCTTCCTGACCGGCATCCTCATCTTGCCTTACCTGATCATGCTCATCGCGCCGAACGCGAAAGCTTCGCTGGCAGCCGCCCCCCTGCCGTTTCTCACCGACCAGGTGGAGACAAATCTGGCTGTGCTGCGCGTCTTTAGCGGCTTCTTCCTGCTGATCCTGACGGCCCGCGTCATCGGCCTGGAATATCAGCTCGGCACCATTCGCATCCTGCTGGCGCGAGGCGTGGGAAGGCTTCAGTTGTTCAGCGCGAAACTGCTCGCCATTGTCACCTTCGCCCTGCTCATCCTGATTGGCGGCCTGCTGCTGGATGCGCTGCTGACTGTCGTCATGGTCGCTATCCTGGCGGGCAACCTGAACGCCCTGAATGCGCTCAATACTACCTTCTGGTCCAACACCTGGCTCTATATCGTGACCATCATGATCAGCATGGGGGCCACCATCCTGCTGGGAGCAGCTATGAACGCCATTGGCCGCTCGCAGGTGTTTGGCCTGAGCGCGTCGCTGGTCTGGTTTCCGGCAGACAACATTGGCACCGTCATCATGACGCTTGCCTACCGGGTGACCCACAACACCTTCTGGCAGAACGTCACCGGCTACTTCCTGGGGCCAATCCTCAACAACATGCCCAACTACCTCCTGCCCAAAGGCGGTCTCACCATCGGTGCTTTCCCTCTCGTCACCATCAGCAATACGCAGGGGCTGCTCGTCACCGCCGCCTATTGTGTCATCTTTGCGGCGGTCGCGGTTATCCTGACATGGAAACGGGACGTACAGGAGTGATGAGATGACCAGACAGCCCGCAGGCGCGTTTGGTCGCGGCCTGCGGGCTGTCCGAAGGGCGGGTCGAGGCCTGCAAACTAGACCCACAGTTTGGTATGCAGGATCGTATTCAGCGTCACGGCATAGGTCAGGTACATCAGCCAGATGCCGGTGAGCACCTGCCAGAGTCCAACCAGACGCGCGCCGGAGAAGACTCCAAAGCGCGTCGGCACCTCCGTCAGGTAGATCAGAGCGAGGCCGATAAAGACAATGGCCACGGGGATATCACCAGCGCCAAAGAAGACGATGATGCCAAGCACGGAGATCAGGAAGAAAGCAATCGCCATCCAGGCATCCGGCAGCGCGCTCGATCCAATAAAGCGGCGGTGTGCCATGGCGAACCAGTGAATGCCGTAGGCGGTGAAGGCGAGCGCTGCCATGTAGAGTGGGGGCGCGTAGCCAAAGACATTAAACCATGTCAGACCGATCCAGAGAATGATGCCGGTCAGGAACTGCATGAAGCCCGGCATCCATAAACCCCACATACCCATCGTCTTATCGACTTCAGGTGAGGACTTGGGGAGACCAAACAGGGACTGACCGCCCCAGATGAAGTAGCCAGTACCCAGGCCGAAGAAACCGACTACAATGGGAAGGAATGCTGAGTTCGGAAATGTCACGTTCAAACCTCCTTGAAATAATGGTACAATTTTTAACCAACAACGAAGGTCTGCCGAATGGGCCAAACATACCTGTATCCCCGCCCTTTGGTATGATCAACCTACCAATATTATACTGTTTTTTACCGATTATTGCACGTTTTTCCTGCTATAAAGACGTGCATCCAGAAAAATAAGGAGAAGCTTTATTGGATGCCTTTGATCGTTAGAGGCTATGCAACCGAAAGCCAGTCATGGGCGCTTTCACGGGCGCGCAGCCGGGCGCGCACTTCGGCTGATGGCTCCAGCAGGGAGAAGGTGTTGCCGTAGAGGTCTTCAAAGATGGCCTCCACGCCGTAGGATTGCTCGGTGGGCGGGCAGAGAAATTTGACGCCGCGAGCGAGTAGTGTTCTGTACGTTTCACGGCAGTCTTCGGTATCAAATACCCAGGTGGTGCCGCGACCGATACGTTCCATGAGGACGTGAATGTGTTCTTCACCATGCAGGGACGCATCGGGCTTTGCCAGGGCAATTTCTGGGGTTTTCTGGCCCTTCGGAGCAACGGTGAGCCAGCGCATGCCCGGACCAAAGGTGGTATCGGCCCGTTTTTCCAATCCCAGTTTCTCGGTATAAAAACGCAGGGCTTCATCCTGGTCTCGTACAAAAATAGATACTACGGATAAACGATTCATCAAGCCTTTCTTTTCGATGAACACCGTGTTTGCCTGCCTCTCTATTCCTCGCGTTCCGGCCTTACTTTTTTCATCACAATTGCTCACTCCATTATATAGTACAATTGTTCTAAATACAAGCGAAAAACGCGCCTTTTCTCGACATAATCCTTCTTGATGAAGTATTCTTTCCGGCATTATAATGTTGGCAACCATGATCTGGAAGTATGATGAGGTGAAACATGCGCGAAGTCTGGGCAGTACTTGAATACCGAGAGGGAAAGCTTCAGGAAAATAGTATGGAATTGCTGGCTGAACTCGCGGCGATCGCGCAACGCCAGCGAGCAACGCTCTGTGCTGTTCTGCTTACCGCACCTGAGGCAGTGCCGCCAGATACCACTCCCCTGACCAGGTTGGGCGCGCAACAACTCTACCTGCTGGCACATCCGCTTTTAGAGAGCTATACGAGTCAGACTTATGTCAATACATTGCTGTGGCTGTTGCGTGATCATTCTCCCTTGCTGATCGCAACTGGTGCCACGGCAAACGGGCGCGATTGGATGCCGCGACTCGCGGCCCGCCTGCGCCTGCCCTTCGCTCCCGGCTGCCTCGGCCTTGACCTGCGTGATGACAGCCTGTTCGCCTTGCGTTCGCTTTACGAAGGCCGTGCCTATGCGCAGACTCGCACCGCGCTGCATGGACGCACGGGCCTGGCAACGCTCGTTCCAGGCGTGCGCGGCATCCCCCAGACGTCAGAAGGAAATCCTGATACTCAACTCACCATTACGCGCCTGACACCCGAAATCGAGGGAGATGCACAGACAGAAAACTCTCCATCCTCAAGGACGCAGGCCCAGGCTGGATACGGAGAACGCATCCGTCACCTCGGCGTGCGAGCACCATCGCCTGAAGAGGTCGAACTTGAGGAGGCGGAGCGCATCGTCGCTGGAGGGCGCGGCATCGGGCGCGAGGGCTTTGCGCACGTGGCGGCATTCGCCCGGCTGCTGGGCGCTGCGGTCGGAGCGACGCGGGTGGCAACTGATCGCGGCTGGGTCGAGCACGAGCGACAGATCGGGGCCACGGGCAAAAGCGTTCACCCCAGCCTGTATATCGCCTGCGGCATCTCCGGTGCCGCCCAGCACACCAGCGGCATGCGCGAAGCTCAGACCGTCGTCGCCATCAATCCTGACCGCAGCGCGCCCATCTTCGCCCTTGCCGATCTGGGACTGCTCGGCGACGCCAATGCCATCCTGCCTCTTGCTGCACAGTTGCTGGAAGAGAGCGATTCCTAACCTGTTGCGGTCCCTCTGCCTGCCAGTACGTCAGCCATGGCGTGGGGAGTATGGCCCCGCAGGTATTCGCGAATGGCAATGGCGGCAGCCGCTCCTTCCCCGGCGGCGCTGACCAGTTGCTTGGTGCTGCCCGCGCGCGCATCGCCAGCCGCGAAGATGCCGGGCGCGCTGGTCTGGGAATCGATGCCGGTGACGATAAAGCCCTGGCTATTGACCGCGACAATGTCGCGGAATGGTTCGCTGTTGGGGCTGAGGCCGATGAAGACAAAAACGCCAGGCACACGCAGCGCGCTGACCTCCCCGCTCTCTCTATTGCGGGTAACTACCATATTCAGGTGATTGTTCGCGCCTTTGAACTCCACCACCTCGGTGTTGAAACGCACTTCGATCTGCGGCGACTCAACGGCTTTGTCTATCGCGACCTTGCTGGCATGCAACTCAGGGCTACGTGCCAGGATGGTCACCTTTGGGGAGAAGCGGGTTAAAAATGCTGCCTCCTCCACCGCGCTGTTGCCGCCGCCGATAACGGCAACCTCCTGTCCGCGATAGAACGGACCATCACAGGTGGCACAGAAATGGATGCCCGCTCCGATATAGTCATCTTCGCCCGGCACGCCGAGCCGTTTGTAGGTCGAACCTGTAGCGATCAGCACAGCGTGGGCGCGGTATGCATGCCCGGCATCGGTTTTGACCAGGTAGTCTTCCATGTCCCTGCTGATGCTCACCACCTCCTGCGCTGAAAGGAGTTCCACCCCAAAACGTTTCGCCTGCTCAACGATGCGGTCGGCGAACTCGGCCCCCGTCACGCCCTCGGGGAAGCCGGGATAGTTGTCCAGCCGTTCGGTGAGGCCCGCCTGCCCGCCGAGGCCGCTGCGCTCTATCACCAGCACATCAAAGCCGTCACGAGCGCCATAGATGGCTGTGGTGAGAGCCGTTGGCCCGCCGCCAACGGTGATCAGGTCGTAGTAATCGCATTGCGCCTTCGTCTCCAAACCCAGCTTTGCCGCCAGTTGAGCGTTTGACGGCTCGACAAGGAAGCTGCCATCCTCGAAGACAATCGTTGGAATGCTCATGCCGCCATTTTGTAGCTTGCGTACAAATGCCTGGCCTTCGGCATTCTCCTCGATGTTAATAAAATCATAAGGAACGCGCTGCTCGCCCAGAAATTTCTTGCTTCGCTTGCAATCGCTGCACCAGTACGTGCCGTAAAGCTTGATGTTTGTATGTGACATGCTCTGCTCTTCCTTTCGCCGCTCACAAATACTGTAACTGTGCATATGGTACAGGGTCGTGACATTTTGTTACAGTATAGTATGGATGGGCAGCGAAAAGAAAGCCTCTGCAGAAGAGTTTCCAGCATTGCGGGCGGTCAGGAGTGGGGATCACGCACGGCCCAGAGCATTTTTCACGGTCGAGAGTAAAGCGCGGGTATCCATTGACAGGTTGAGACCGACAAGATTGCGTTTTTCGAGTTCGTGCTGGCAGCCATCGAGCTTCTTCCCCAGAATGATGGCGGGCACCCCGGTCATATTGCTTCTCCGGCAGAGCAGGTCATAGAGGAAGAGGCCCCCGCCTCCGGCGAGGTCAGCATCAATCAGCAGCAAAGCAGGCTCAACCATTCTGGTGAAGTGCAAGGCGGCAACCATGTTGGGCAGGCGTATAATATGATAATCCGGGAATTTCCTGCTGATTGCATCTACAAACAGATTTCCTACGGTATCGTCCTGTTCAACCAGCAGAATCATGTTTTCTGCGGTTTTCAGGGCGTACATTGCATCCTGTTTCCGATGATATTGCATCCGTTACGTTACCTCCGACTGAGTAAAGGACACTTTCCACGTATCGTATCCTGGCATATATGTAACGGCTTCCCTATGAAAAAAGTGGACAAATCAGGAAGGAATCCCGGCCTGTTCGCTCTTATCCTACCTGCACGGTCAGATGATAATATCCGGTTGAGGCATGGGGAACGGCTCCTCGCAACTGGCCGGTCTGCGCCGCTCCTGTGCCGTCGGTGGCGCGAGAGAGGAGCGTGTACGTGCCGGGAAGCATGGGCGTCCACTGCCATGACCAGAAGACCCAGGCATCCGGCGAAAGTGGTGGTTGGAGGATGCTGGTGTGCCAGGTGAGGCCCTTATCGGTACTCACCTCGACCTTCTGGATGCCGCGTGGCCCGGCAAAGGCGATACCGCCGACATTAACAGGCTGCCCCAACGGCACGTGTCCGGTAGGGCGGTCGATACGCGACATGGTATAGATTTCGCCGTTGTACCACCCCTGGTCCGCGTAAATGCCACCAACGAAGGAATCGGTCAGCTCGATGCGTGTGAGCCACTTGGGATTTTCTTCGCCGTAGCGGCCAGGGATGAGCACGCGAGCGGGGAAGCCATGCCGCATTGGAAGCTCCACGCCGTTCATACGCCAGGCTACCAGCGGGTCAACCGCCAGCACTTCATCGAGGGGCAGGCTGGTGGAGTAGCCATCGACAGCGTAAAAGGCGATGTAGCGCGCTCCCGGTTGCGCTCCGCCATGCCGGTCGAGCAGCGTTTTCAGCGGCACCCCTTGCCAGACAGCAGTACTCATAAGCCGTGAGGCGACACTGATGTTGTTTGAGATGCATTCCAGGGTAATGGCTCGTGATGTGGAGGGGAGGCTGGTCAGTTCATTGTAGGTATAGGCGCCGCTCTGGCCTACCAGTCCGGTGATTTCCAATCGCCAGAGGTCCAGAGCGACCGCCGGATCGATGGCGTTCTGTGTCACCACATAATGCTCGCTGTTAGGTGTGATGGGAGCGGTGAAGCCGTTATGCGGGAATGTTTCCATGCCATCGTAGCTCGAATAGCTATTGAGGAAAGCCTTGACCGCACCGAGCGAGCCAGCCGCTCCACCAATACCCAGAACAGCGACGCTTGCGCGAGCCAGCAACTGTCGTCTGCCAGTAGGGGCCATCCCTTGTAACCGCCCACTGCTGCCGTTCTTAGCAGAAGCAGGCAGTTTCGGCAGCAGTGCCCGGTAGGAGAGGCAGAGCGCGAGCGCGTAGAGGCTAAAATCGCCCAGCAAGGCCAGAATAGTGACGGCCCGCGCCCATTCAATCGGCAGGCCCAGGAAATTTTGTCCCAGCTCATTCCAGAAGAGAATCCCGCCCGTTAGCACCATCAGCGCGTCTAGCAGAGCCGCCGTAAGCCACTCACGCCGCGTTGGGCGATTGTCGGCTACAGGAGGTTGAATGCGCGTTGCCAGCGCGTAGACCAGACCCAGCACGGTACCGGCCCCAATCATACCGAGCAGCGCGAGGCCGAGCGGTGCCGTCTTGGAATTGGGCGCGAACACGATCAGCAGGTGGACAAACTGGCCCGCGCTCATGTGTTTGAGAGCGAAATCGCCGAAAAGCTCTACCGGCGATGGAATACCGAACACCAGCCGCAAAATGCCCATGAGCGCCACAGCTACCATACAGGCTACCAGACCGGCCAGCAGCCCCGACAGAGCGGCAATCAGCAGTCGAACGCCACGCGGGCGCGTTGACGTTCCGCTTATTGATGACGATGAAGATGGTGTGGAAGTTGATTTATCCGTCTTTTGCATGTTTACCCCGCTTTAAATACGCTTTTTTGCCTGGTCATCCATAATAGACCGGAGATCGCCGCGACTACCAGGCCGACAAGGACAACATCATACGCGAACGCATAGTAGGGACGCCAATCAGGAGAACTATCAAAGAAGTAACCGAGCAGTGAGACGCAAGCAAAGTACCAGGCCATCGCCACCGCCAGATATTTGCCGCTCAGCCGCTTCCCTGTCCACAGTGGCCCGATGAGCACGGCGATCCAGGGCAGCAGCGTTGTGGTATACCAGGGGAAGACGTGCGAAGAAATCGCCAGGGCTGCGCTGTAGACAATCAACGTAGCGGCGACCATGCTGAGGCGCTGCCGCCAGCGCAGCAGCAGCACGACCAGCGAGACGATGCAGACCACTACAAAATCGACCGCGTGCTCCCACGCCAACGCCGTTTTCAGGCTGAAATGTTTCACCTGTGCCACCCACTGCATGGCTAGCTGCACCATACCCGCATCCGTTCCCTGCTGGCTGGCATATTTGGAGAGAAAGCCCAGAATCTGCCCATGCCCCAGAATGTAGTAGGGAACGTAGGCGAGCGTGATGGTGGCAAAACAGGCTGCCAGCAGTGCCAGATCGCGCCAGCGCGGGCGCAGCACAACGACCAGCAGGAGAATAGGATAGAATTTCGTCAGTGTCGCCATGCCTACCAGAAAGCCCACCAGCACGCGCCAGCCAGTGCCTTCGCGGGTCGCGCACAGCACGGCCAGCACGGTGAAGGTCACGGTCAGCACATCAACGTGGCCCTGGATAGCGAACTCGACAATGGGCAACGGACACCAGGCATAGATGATGGCGCGGCGCGGGTCAAGCCCCAGGCGATACAGGTAATACGCCAGCGTTCCACATGTCAGCATATCGAAGCCGATAAAGATGCCCTTGAGGACGTAGAGATTGCTCGGAGCGATCAGATAGCTGAGCAGATAGATGGCCTGCGCTCCCGGCGGGTAGATGGTCGGCACATCGCGAAAACGGCTGTTGGCGTAAATGAAGTCGCGCAGGTGAACAAAAAGCTGGTCGCCCGGCCCATAGACATACGGGCTGTAGCCGAGTAGCGTAACCCGCGCATCCCACAGGTAGCGCCAGGAGTCGTGCGAGAGGTTGGGCGGCAGCGACAGCAGCATAACGCGCATGACCAGCGCGCCCAGCAAAGTAATAGCCAGTTCCAGCCGGAGCCAGCGTCCCGCTTCTGGCCTCGTCAAGAGAACATAGGCACAGGCAGCGAAATAGGGGACGAAGCTAAGTATCCAGACCAGCATAAACGCCGGTGCTCTCTCCACATCTGGCGGCGCGACAGCTCGCATCCACACATAAAGCGCAATCGAGAGCGCAAGCAGCCCACAGAGCAGCAAGAAACGTCCCCTGGGCCATTGCACCGGTTGGGAAATAGCAGTCACCGTTGCGCGGTGCGAAGTTTGCGAGATAGACATATGATACTTTCTAGCCTTTCCACCATCATAGTCTTTTACACGAAAGGAAATGTCTTCTTTTGCAAGTCTCTCCGCGCTGCAATATACTTACTGTCCGTAAGTACATTACATTTTCGTAAGTGGTGTCCTAAAGTAAGGATAGCAACAACACAAAAGCAACCGTCGCTCTTCGCAGTTGCGGGCGGTTGGAGGACGGAGTAATATCAAGTCCGGTTGAGGAGAGACCAAAGGTGGGTGCAGGGGTCCCCCAAAAACTCCTACTCAAACGGATTTGATATAACTATTAAGAGGAAGGAAGATCTATGAGTAACTTTTCTCCGGCAGAGATTGCCTATCTTGAAAACCAGCGTCTGGGCAGGCTGGCAACCGTTAACGCGGCGGGGCAGCCGCACGTGGTGCCCATGGGTTTTCGTTATAACCCCGAACTGGGCACGATCGATATCGGTGGCAGAAACCTTCCACCGACGAAGAAGGTGCGTGATATCGCCAGCAACCCCAACGTCGCTTTTGTCGTCGATGATGTCCAGCCACCCTGGCAGCCGCGCGGCATCGAAATCCGTGGCCGGGCGCAGTTTCTCTCTACGGGTGGACAGACGATCAACCCGAATTTTGGCCCGCAAATGATCCGTATCACCCCCACCCGCATCATCTCCTGGGGTATCGATACTGATGCCTATCAAAAAGCCTCGAGCAGGGAGGTGGAGCAATCTTGATCTTTTAGCGGGTTGAGAGAAGGGAGGGCGCTGAAGTGCGCGCGGCGCGCACTTCAGCGCCCTCCCTTCTCTCAACCCGCCTTTTATATCATGTTGAGCATCACATTCCTCGGAAGTGGGGGAAGGTGCGGTGCTGGCATTGAGACACTATGATTGGTGTAGCCTGTGCTGGTGCCAACCATACGTAACGCCCATGTATAGCGGCGGCTCCATTCGGGGCTGTTGATACCGTCGCCGCTATCGACCCCCCAGCGCAAGGCGGCAAGGTCTAAGAGGATGAAGCCAAGTAGCAGGATGAAGAATTCCATTCTGCCCTCCTTTCTTCTGGTTTGAACCAGAAAATTTCCAATGAAAGGGCAATAAGAAAAACAACTGCAACGATAGACGGGATTAGAATGTGCTCTAAAACTTCTCGCGACGGGCAATCATCAAATCGGCGACGGGAGAGTCCTGCTTTGTGAGCGCGGCGATGACGCGCTCGCGGTCCACTTTGGGGCGATTCTGGCTCAGCTTGAATTTCCCTTCGAGGCGCGTAATCTGTATGGCGAAGCCGACGATGCTTTTCATCTTTTGCGCGTACTCCTCTGCTTCGTGCAGCTTCCATGGCTGCTCAAAGGGAGCCTCAAAGGTCTCGACGCTGCTGTGCAGCAGGTCGTAGAGTTCCTGCATGTCTTCGATCAGCCGTGGCTGGCCGTAAGCGTGGACGACGGCATAGTTCCAGGTCGGCACGTTGCCCGGCGCATCGTGAAGGTACCAGGAGGGTGAGACATAGTTATGCGGCCCCTGGAAGATCACCAGCACCTCCTGCGTTTCGCACAAAGAACGCCACTGTGAGTTAGCGCGGGCCATGTGCGCGAACAGCGTTCCCTGCGGGCCGCGCTGTGCATCCAGCAAGAATGGGTAATGGTTGGCAACGGGCAGGCCATCTTGCACCGTTACCATTGCTCCAAAGCTATGTTCGCGTATAAATGTTTGTAACAGTTCAAGATCGTCTTCGTGAAACGCTTCCGGCATATACATAGGCTCACCTCTCAGATTGCATAGGGCCAACATACAATTTATACGTTCGCAATCCTACATTTATCACCTTAAGCATAACTTGTAAGCAGTTATTCTACCAGAGCCAAATAAACCATTTTGTTAAAAATGGCTGCAACCAGTTTCGCACACACCATTTTTTAATGGATGCGATGGGCTGAGGTTCTTCGCTCTCGCTCGCGACGACATGCGAGAGTCCTCTTCAGGGCATATCAGCACTGTTCTTTCGTACAGCGTCGATTCTGGCCTATTGTACGAGGCAAGGTGTGTAGCGTTGCGATAGAGTAAAGATAAGCAACGGCCATAAACTGATTGCTCGCTGTATAAGGGTTTGACACGGTGGTTTGCTATCCTGTTGTGGCTTGCGACTACAATGGGGGATAGCAAATTCCACCGCAGAAACCTGATTATAGATGAGGGGAAGGATAGACAATGACGACACAGGAGACTCGTACAATTCTGATTACCGGCGCTTCTCGCGGTCTGGGGCTGGCGCTGGCGCGCGCACTGGCGAAGCAGGGATGGACATTGATTATCGATGCTCGCGGCGCTGAGGCGTTGGAAGCGGCCCGCGCCGAACTGGCCGGGCTGACACGGGTGATTGCCGTACCCGGCGATGTGACCACTACCGCCCATCGGCACGCGCTCGCTGAGGCGGCAAAGCAGATTGGTGGCTTAGACGCTGTTGTCAATAACGCTAGCATCCTGGGACCCAGCCCGCAGCCGAACCTGCTTGACTATCCACTCGACGTGCTGGAGCAGGTCTATCGCACCAATGTCGTCGCGCCGCTTGGGTTGTTGCAGGAAGTGCGCAACGAACTGAAAGAGAACGCACGTATTATTAATATCACCAGCGACGCGGGGGTCGAGGCGTATGAGGGCTGGGGCGGCTATGGCTCCAGCAAGGCCGCGCTTGAACAGATCTCCAACATCCTGGCCGCGGAAAATCCCTCCTGGCGCATCTACCGGGTCGATCCTGGTGACATGCGCACGCAAATGCACCAGGAAGCCTTTCCGGGCGAGGATATCAGCGACCGTCCATTGCCAGAAGTGAGCGTACCGGGGCTGTTCGAACTGCTGACCGGCGACCTGCCCAGTGGACGCTACTCCGCCCGTTCGCTTCCGACTCAAGAATAGAGTACCACTATGACAACGAAACAACTTTTGCCAGATTATCAGAAATATATCACCACGATGATGACTTCCGGTTCGTTTGATTTTGAGCTGCCACCGGAGCTGGAGGCCAGCGAGCCGCCGGAGGCTCGCGGACTGGCTCGCGACGAGGTGCGCCTGCTGGTCTCGTATCGCTCGAATAACCACGTCGTTCACACGCGCTTTCACGAGCTTGGCAACTTCCTCGCGCCGGGCGACTTACTGGTCATCAATACCAGCGGTACTATGAATGCCGCGCTGAACGCGACCCGCGCCGATGGCACGCCTGTGCGGCTGCACCTCTCGACGCATCTGCCCGCCGACCTCTGGATTGTTGAGGTGCGCGGCATAAACGGGACGGGTACGCAGCCCTTCTTTGAGGCGCGGGCGGGCGAAACACTCTCCCTGCCTGCGGGTGCCAGCGTGAAGCTGCTTACTCCCTACGCCACCGACCGCAGCATTGCGGCCAGTGCCCCGACACGCTTGTGGATTGCTATACTGCACCTGCCGGAACCGTTACTACCCTACCTGGCGCGCCACGGCTTCCCGATTCGCTATGGCTATGTCAGTAAGGACTGGCCTTCCAGCTACTACCAGACGGTTTATGTCACCGAGGTCGGCAGCGCGGAGATGCCCTCGGCTGGTCGCGCCTTCACCCCTGAACTGATCACGCGGCTGGTCGCGCAGGGCGTGCGGATCGCGCCATTGCTCCTGCATACCGGCGTTTCCAGCCTCGAATCGCACGAGCCGCCCTACGAGGAGTATTATCGCGTGCCAGCGCAGACGGCGCGCCTCGTGAATGAGACGCGAGCGGCGGGCAAACGCATCATAGCAGTCGGCACCACCGTCGTGCGCTCGCTGGAAACCGTCACCGACGAGGAGGGAATCACGCATCCGGGCGAAGGCTGGACGCGGCTGGTCGTCACAGCCGGGCGTGGCATTCGCTCCGTCAACGCCATGCTGACCGGCCTGCACGAACCCCGCGCCTCCCACCTCGCCATGCTCGAAGCCCTGGCAAGGCACGCGCCTTCCAACGTGAACGTGCCACTGTCGGAGTCACTGCTCGCCTGCGTCGGACAGGAGCATCTCAAAATTGCCTACAGCGAGGCTCTGCGCGAACGCTACCTCTGGCACGAATTCGGGGATCTACATCTGATCTTGCCATAAGAGGTCATTGAACACATATGGGAACTGTCATGGTGAGCGCAGCGAAGAATCTTTCATGGGCAGGGTCGAGCAGATGCACCGTGAGATTCTTCGCTGCGCTCACCATGACATACGAGAGACTCTTTTTCCTCATTCATAGTTTAAGCGTGTAAATCTGTAACCTGGCCAGTCCAGCTAGCTCCCTGAGTCCCATAGTGAGTGAAGCTGTAGCCCTGCTGATCGCAGGTATACTGGAAGGTGGGAGAGCTGATCTTGCCACTGAAGGTGTTGTTGCCAACGTAGGTTCCCGTCAATTGCAAGTCAACCGTATTCTGTACCACGCAGTTGATGGTGAGTCCATTATCCTGCCAGACAGCCTTCACACTGGTACTGGTTTCGGTAAAGTTGATTTGACCTGCTTTATATGTTCCACTGCATGTGGCTGTAAGCGTCTTAGTAAATGGTGTTCCATCAGTAGTCGTTTCGTTGAAAGTAAAGGACTGACCATTATCATCGGGTGCGCAGACGGTGCCACCTTGAGGATCGGGATGCCCGGTAATGATGAGCGCAGTATTCTGGCTGAACGGATCTGCTATATTATCAGCATTGCTGACTTTGATCCTGAAACTGGCATCGTCAGGCGGCGCGCCGTTCGGACCGGGTGTATTGGCCTGACCCGGTTGCACAACGGTCACGCTGACACCACTTTTCGGGCTGTCGTTGCTGGTGTCCCTGGCTGTCAGGGTGTGGGTACCGGCGCTCCAGGCGCTGGTGATTGCTACATTTGCGCTAAAGTCGCCATTCGAGTCACTGTGCGTAACTGGATTGCCAGGGACGGCATGACCATCCAGCAGGAAGGTAATCACCGAATTGCTGGAGAAATTCTGCCCGCTGATATGCAGGACCGTCCCATTTGCTCCCGCCGGAGTAGTGCCCACTTTATAATTGCTGCTGATGCTGATAATCGGCTGGGGATGTGCAAGGAAATGGGCTGCTGCTCCAATGCCACCTGCTGCCACCACTACCACGGCTGTCACCACCAGCAGGACGGTCTTGACGGACGAGCCACCTGCCACTTTGCCCACCCGGTGCAACTCGTGTTGCGCCTTATGGTCATGATGCCGGTGTTGCTCAGGTTCTTCGGGATGGGAGTGAGGCCCATGAGGTTTGTGGGAACCCGGCTCTTCTGGCGGCTGCGGTCTGGGCAATGGTTGCTGTACGGGATGACTAACAGGTACATTGCCTGCTCCCTGCGCGGGATGGCTAACAGGCATACTGCTTGACCCCTGCATAGGTTGACCAATAGCTGTATTTCCAGCAGTCGGCACCGGAGGGCTGGCTGGCGCATTTCCTGCCCCGAGCATGGGATGGCCTGCTGACGGGTTCATATAGGGGGTGGGAGAGCCTGCGACACTGGGAACGCTGCCGATCTGCGGCGTTCCCTGCACTGGCGGAGCACCAGGAGTAAATGCTTGCCCGCTGCCCATCAATGCACCCCCTCCCAGAGCCACGTCATACGGAGGAGACGTTTCCGGCGCCTGAACGTATGGAGGCCAGTCTGGCCCGCTGCTCTGTATGGGATCATTGCTGTACAGACCTGCCGGTAGTGTACCGCTTTCTGTTTCCCAGGACTGCGGCGGCGGGGTATTCCTGGTAGCCCCCTCTGTTGCGAGAGCATCCTGTACGCTTCCGCACTGACCGCAGAAGCGGCTGTTTTCAGCAAGGTCGGCTCCGCAATTGCTACATTTCTGCATAGCTTATAATCCTTGACTATCCAAACGCTTTCTCATAGACCGGGACTGATGCCTCCAGCTTATGCCGCGCAATGATCGAGTATGTTGGAAGCTCATCATTCGCTAGACTGACCCTATTATAACATAAAAATTCAAATTTGTGCAATTTGTATGTGTTATATATAACTTCACTTTAAATAAATATATAGACTGATTTTCGTTCCTTAAAAATGCGGCTTGCGATGAAGAAAACGGGTCTCTGGAATGTCATTGTGAGCGGGAGCGAAGAATCTCGGCTCGCCAGTGTCCTCTATTGGTCACCGAGATTCTTCGCTCCCGCTCACAATGACATGGGCGTGAACTTTCTTTCTGGCAGATATTCACGTGTGTGCGTTTTTCAGTTGCTCACTGCTGGCAGGTCGGAGGCGTCTTCAATAGCGCGTCCGCGTGTCTCTGTTCCCAGCAGGGCAATGGCGACGAGGCCGCCGATGGCGAGAATGGCGACGAAGATGTAGGAGCCGGTGATGCCGCTATAGGTCAGGATGAACGACATGATGAACGGGGCGAGCGCGCCGCCGAAGAAACGCCCAACGCCCTCGAAGAAGCCCACGCCAGTTTCGCGCATGCGCGTCGGATACTGCTCAGCTCCGTAAATCTTAATGGCGGGGTCGATGCCGATGCCGAAGAAGGAGAGGAGCACGCCGAAAAGCAGCGCCAGCATGGGGTCGCGTACCAGGCCGAAGATGACGGCGCTGGCTGCTGCGATGGCCGCGAAGCAGATCAACGTGAATTTGCGCCCGAAACGCTCAAGGGCGTATGCCACCGCGTATTTGCCCGGAATCGACGCGACCACGATGATCGAAGTGAGCAGGAAGGATGTTCCCAGCGAGTTGCCCTCTTTGAGCAGGACGGTAGGGGTGTAGGTCTGGATGGCATAAAACAGAAACAGGATGCACGAGAACGAGATCCACATCATGATCGTGCGTTTCAGGTAGCCGCCGCGAAACACGTCGCGCAGCCGTGATGCTGCCGATGGTGTTTGGGTAGTCCGGGCTGCCGGGGCGAACTGAGGCAGTTGAGGCTCCGGCAGTGGTTTGCCCATCCTCTGCTCGACGCGCTCTTCGATGCTGCGCACGATGGTATCGGCCTCCTGCTCGTGTCCTCTGGCCTGCAACCAGCGCGGCGATTCGGGCAGCCAGCGCATCAAGATGGGGACGTAGAGCAGGGGCAGGCCGCCGATGAAGAACAGGGAGCGCCACCCAAGATTGAGCGGCAACTGCGGGACGAGCGCGAAGGCGATCAGCGGCGCGAGGAAGTAGCCAACCGAGAGAAACGAATCGAGAATGCCCGTCATCGCTCCCCTGAAGTGGCGCGGCATAAATTCAGCCGCCATCGCGTAAGGGATGGGGAAGATGGCTCCCATGCCCAGCCCGGCGATGAAGCGCAGCGCGATCAGGATAGCGGGTGTGGGAGCAAGCCCGCAGGCAAAGGAAAAGACAGCGTACCATGCGGTTCCGACAACGAGCACCTTCTTGCGCCCGATGCGGTCGGCCATCAACCCGGCGGGAATAATAGCCGCGACGATGCCCAGCGTCGAGGCAATAGCCAGCACGCCGACGGCAAAGGCATTCAACTGGAACTGCTTCGTCAGCGACGGCAGGACATTGCCCATAATACCGATATCATAGGACTCCACCAGCCAGGCGACGCCCGCCAGCAGCATAATGCGCCATAGCTCGCGGCTGACCGGCAAGCGATCAAGACGTTCCGCGATAGCACGATTAAACGCAATGGGAGTGGTTGTCCCTCTGTAAATTGTTGTATCCATAGAGCTTCTCCTGAATGATAAGCTTATCTGCTTTTGAAAGAGTTATTGCAGATAATCTTTATTTGCGTCTCCATTGTCGCAGACCGTGCTGAAAAATAGGTTTATCGTGGCTGAAAACATGCTGAATCACCCCGGAAAAAGTGATAAGATAAGAGAGGTCAACATATATCAGGGAAAGGGGCGCGGGCAAGGCATGACGCTGAGAGAAAAGGCTGATGTCGTGATTATCGGGGCAGGCATTATGGGCGCGTCCTGCGCGTTTCGCCTGAGCGAGCAGGGTTTGAAGGTGACGGTGCTGGAGGCGCAGGGGGCACCGGCGATGGGTTCAACCGGGCGCAGCGCCGCCGGAGTGCGTGTCCAGTATACCGAGGAGGTGAATATCCGTATCTCCTGGGAAAGCATTCAGGAATACCAGCATTTTCAGGAGTTGTACGGCGAGGATATTGGCTATCGTCCCATCGGCTACCTCTTCCTCGTGCCGCCCGAACGCTGGGATGAGCACCTGGAGAGCGTCAGCTTGCAGCGGCGTCTCGGCGCTCCGGTCAACGTGCTCTCCGTTGAGGAGGCGCAGCACATCATCACCTTCGACCCCGTCGGCATCGCTGGCACCACGCACGGCCCGGCAGACGGCATCGTCGACCCGCACAGTGTGACCTTCGTCTACCTGAGACTGGCGCAGGAACGAGGCGCTGCGCTCTATACCAACACGCCCCTCATCGGCGCCCGGCGCGTCGGCAATAGCTGGCAGGTGGAGACGCCAAAGGGCAACTTCGAGGCCGCATATCTCATCAACGCGGCAGGAGCATGGGCGGGTGAGGTTGCGCAGCGCGCCGGGCTGGAAGGGGTGGTGCCGGTGCAGCCGGTGCGCCGCATCGTCTACATGACCGCACCCACCCCCTGGCAGCATACCTACCCGTTGACCATCGACCTGGCGAGCGGCTTCTACCTGCGCAGCGAGGGCCAGCGCGTCCTTTTTGGCCGCTCGAATCCCGACGAGCCGCCCGGCTTCACCGAGGGCGTCGACTGGGACTGGTTCGAGCCGACCATCGGCCCCGGCATGCAGCGTTTCCCCTGGCTGGCGGAGACGCGGCTGGACAGTCAGGCCTGCTGGTGGGGCTACTACGAGGTCACGCCCGACCACAACCCCATCCTCGGTCGTCTCCCCGGCGTCGAAAACTGGCTCAACGTCACCGGCTTCTCCGGCCACGGCGTCCAACAAGCCCCAATGATCGGACGCCTCATCGCCGAAGAAGTCACGCTGGGCAGGGCGCAATCAATCGATATTGATCCATTGCGCATCACGCGCTTCTCCAACAAGCAGGAACGCAGGGAGCGCAATATTGTTTGAAGTTTGCATCATCATCTGTTTTGTGACAGAAGAGGAATAAAAGCTCTTGCCCTGTTCTTTATTTTATGATCTTAACGGCAGTTCCAATCACGGCTGCTACTGCACGCTCGCCGACGGGAGGAGTGATTTTCAGATCAATAACTGTGTGCGCCCCCATACGGTAGAGGTGAATAGAAAGACACCTCTACCTCTTCGGGTTATCCGCACGGTATTTAATAGCGCAGAACCCACCGCCCGTGCTGTTTTGCGCGCCGCGCTGACTGAGCTTGCTCACTTCGACAGCAATGATCTGTTGCAGGAAACGCTAGAGCAGCAGGCGCTCCTTCCAGCCGCGCTGCCGGGAACGCCTGCCTTCGCCCAGGAGAAGCCAGCGCCGTTTGTCACGCGCATACTGGCAAATCTGTAGACCGCTACCCTACCACCAGAACATCGTCGGTGAGCCAGTCAGGGAGGCCCACCGGACGCTGCAATTCGGGTGGAAGGGGCGAGACGTAGGGGTGTTTGCTGACGCGGCGCTCAAAGTCGGCGCGGGCGGCCTGCCGTAACGCGGGGTCGGTCAGGATGTCGAGGCCGGTGGCGGCGAGCACTCTGGCGGCGTTGATGGCCCCTTTCAGCCCGATGGTGGTGCCGTGACTGGCGGTCGCGGCCCAGGTGTGTACCGCGACGCCGAGCGGCATCGTTGGCATGCCGCAGCCCATCGTTGGCACGTTCCAGCTTACATCGCCCACATCGGTTGACGCGCCCATCATGAAGTTTTCGTCACCCAGCGGCTCCGTTTTTGTGGTCATGCCCAGCGGCTCCACGCCGAAGCTCTGCTGGAGTTCTTGCGCGAAGGTCTGTTCCTCTTTTGTATATGTGGGGATGCCCACTCGCTCGAGGTGAACCTGCATGGACTCCGAGAGCGGGGTGTTTGGCAGCAGGTCGTAGAGGCCGGTATAGACGAGGGCCTTCGCGGTTGTCTGCGTTGCCAGGGCTGCACCTTCGGCGATCTGCTTGATCCAGGCTGTCGAAGCCTCGACATGCTGTCGGTCGGTGTCACGCACGTACATGCGGATGCGGGCGTAGTCGGGGACGACGTTGGGAGCCATGCCAGCCTGCTCGTAGACGTAGTGGATGCGTGCGGTTGGTTCCACGTGCTCGCGCATCAGGTTGACGCCGTGGGAGAAGAGTTCTGCCGCGTGAACGGCGCTGCGCCCCAGCCAGGGACCGGAGGCGGCGTGCGAGCTTCTACCGAAAAACTCAATCTGCAACTGGTCCACTGCGGTCGAGCGGTAGTTGCTGACTTTCGCCTGCGGGCCGGGATGCCAGTGCAGGGCAGCATCCAGGTCACGGAAGAGGCCCGCACGCGCCATGTAGACTTTCGCGCCTTCGGTCTCTTCGGCGGCGCAGCCATAGACTCGTATCGTTCCTGAAAGTTGCTGTGCAGCCATCACCTCTTTGAGCGCGCGGGCCGCTCCCACGCACCCGGCACCGAGAAGGTTGTGCCCGCAGCCATGCCCGCTTGTGACCTGGTCTTTGCGCGGCTGGCGATATGGCACGGCCTCGTTGCCCAGACCCGGCAGCGCATCATATTCCGCCAGGAAGCCAATAATAGGCCCTCCCGAACCATATTCCGCGATGAAAGCCGTCGGCACACCCGCCGTTCCCCGGCTCGTGATGGTAAAACCATGTTGCTGCAAGATATTTAGCAGCAGTTGCGCCGACTTCACCTCCGCCAGCGAAAGCTCGGCAAGCTGCCACACCTCTCGCGCGATACGTTCCATGTCCGGCGTGACCTGCTCAATCGCTTGCTCAACCTGCTCATACGACTGTGATGCCATGCACTCGTTCCTTTCTAACCACTGATGCAAATACTGAACTGAGCCTGCCTGCTACCTGCTATCCCGTTGTTTCCAGGCTCTCTCAGTAGTATATCTCATGGGAACGGAAGCAAGAAAATTTTGTAGGATGAAGGGTCTGGAAGCAAGCAGTATGATATAATCTGCAAAGGCACAGTCTAACCAGGTTTTTTCTAAATGTTCCCTGAGAATTGGTTGAAAAGAGGTACACGTATGTCTCTCTGTGGATATCGGAAATTACAGGCTGACCGCGCTCGCAGTCGCTGGTTGATTGGTCTCACATATCGGGTGACGCAGTGGGCGGATGATGGGGCGAAGCGGAGTGGAAACGTAGTTGGTGAGGCGCTCTACAGGGTGGCGAAGTACGGGGTTCTGCTCTTTGCCGCTGTGGTCAATGCTTTCTGGCTGCTTGGCACGCAGGTGATGTGGATCGCTTGCAGGATGACGGCGCACGATAAGCCGAAGCCGGAACGTATCAAGCACGTTTTTGTGCTCATGCTGGAAAACAGGTCGTTTGACCATATGCTCGGCTTCTCTCGTCTTCAGGGTATCGATGCCATTACCGGGCAGCCTACTACTATTGAGGGAGCTGATCCGGCCAGGGACTGGAATCTCGATCCGCAGGGGAATAAGGTGCCAGTTTTCACGCCAGCTAAATGGGCGATGGATTATGACCCCGGCCACGAGTTTACCGATGTCAGGATACAACTGACCGGCGTGAATGGCAATTATCCCGCTATCAACAACAGCGGCTTCGTCGCGGACTTTGCCAGGATCGACCCGACCAACGCGGGTGAGATCATGCAGTGCTATACGCCCGAACAACTGCCTGTGCTGACCACGCTGGCGCGGGAATTTGCCGTCTGCGACCACTGGTTCTCCTCGATGCCCGGCCCCACGTGGCCCAATCGCTTCTTTATACACGCTGCTTCGTCGGGCGGCCTCGATCACAGCCCGACAACAGAGAATATTGCTACATCGATCCTCTTCAACGGCTATAAATTTGATAATGGCACCATCTATGACAGGCTCGACGACGAGGGCCTTGACTGGATGGTTTTTCGCGGCGACCTGTTTCCGCAGGCGCTGGCCATCAGTGGTATGACGGTACGCGCCGCCGAAGGCTGTTTCCAGGATTTCGACGACTTCAGCAAGCGTGTCAACGACCCCAACTATAACATTACCTATGCCTTCATCGAGCCGGATTACCATATCTCGTCGGACTTCGTGTGTGGCAATTCGCAGCATCCGAAAGATGATGTGACACGCGGGGAGGCGCTTATCAAGAAGGTGTATGAGACGATTCGCAACTCGCCGCACTGGGAAAGCAGCCTGCTCATCATTACCTATGACGAACACGGCGGCTTTTATGACCATGTACCGCCGCCGCGCACCGTCGCCCCCGGTGATACGCCGACCGACCCGGAAAACAACCTCTTTTCCTTCGATTTTACACAGCTTGGCGTGCGCGTCCCCGCTCTTATAGTCTCGCCGCTTATTCCCAGGGGAACCATTGATCACACCGTCTACGATCACACATCCGCTCTCGCCACGGTCGAAAGCCTCTACGGCCTGCAGCCCCTGACGAACCGCGACAAGGTGGCTAACTCGCTCGCTCACCTGCTCTCGCTCGCCTCTCCTCGGACGGACGCGCCCACCACGCTGCCCGAACCGGCCCAATCGGGGATATCGTGCGCGGGCGAGACCGAGGAAAGTCTCTCTGCGCAGCAGATGGCGACGAACTCGGAAAGGGCTGCCGCGCCTCCCGATCCATCCGTTCAGGCGTTCTTGCACGTGGCCTTTTTACGAGACCTGCACTTATCCCCTCAAGAGGATCGGGAACAACTCATGCAGCGTTACCTGAGCATCCATTCGCGCCGCGAAGCCCGTGACTACCTGATGCAGGTGCGCCAGAAATTTGAGGGTCAACAGGAGCAACAGGGTCAACAGGAGCAACAAAGCACTTAGGAGGTCTGGGGAGGTGGAAGCGCCTGCAGGAGCTTTGCCCCGTCGGGACTTCCCAGACCTGTGCATGCATCCCAGCCTGGCCCGGCTGTATAGCCGCCATTGTTGCCGCTCGTTATATCATGGAATGCCTGGTTCTGGGAGAGTTGCTGGTAGTTCTGGTAGAGATAGGGATTCAGATAGCCGACTGCCTGCCCGCGCTTCTGATTTATCCGCGTGATCAATGCCGCCCAGAGCGGGGCGACGGCGCTGGTACCCCCAAAGGTGACCTGCTGGCTATCGACATAGACCTGATAGCCCGTCTGTGGGTCGGCGTTCCCGGCCACATCCGGTACGCCGCGCCCCACATGCTTGTTATCATTGATCGAAGGAGGGACGTGTGCATTCTCCTGCCATGTGGGAAGGGCGAAAGTATCGCTGACGCCGCCGCCCGTGGCCCCGTCACCATTCGCGGTTTCGTTCCACACTACCTCGTCGGTGAGCTGGTTGTTCGCTGATGTAACACGTGTGCCACCGCAACCCAGGGCGAAGGAACTGGACGCGGGAAAATCCACGTGCGCCTTCTGATCGCTCACTCCGTCACTTGACCCGTTATCGCCAGCGGCACAGCAGACCGAGATACCCAGAGAGGCAGCAGTCTGGAATGCCTGGTCCATCGTCTGCATAGCCTGCGCCGTCCAGGTCGATTCAGGCCCACCCCAGCTAATCGAAATCACTGATGGTTTATTGGTGGTATCGTGGATGGCCTGAGTGATGGCATCGATGAAGCCCTGATCGGTGTTCGGTGCGAAGTACACGGCGACGCGCGCGCCAGGGGCAAGCGAACCTGCTATCTCAATATCAAGGGCCACTTCACCATCCGCGCTGTTGGGGTCGCCTGTCGGACTGTTTTGCCCGCCGTCTACGGATACTGTGACCACCTGTGGCTTTGTAATGCCCAGTTGTTGAAAGTAGGTGGTGAGATCCTGGTCTTTATAGCCACCGCCCAGTTCGATCAGTGCGATGCATTGGCCGCTGCCATCGAGGCCGCTGGGAAAGTCGTAGAGCTGGCCCAGTTGCGGCGGCGTATAGGGAGTTGCCTGCGGTGCTGCGCGGGGCGGCACGGGTACGGGCACTTGAGATCGAAGATGCGCTTCCGCCTGGGGCCGATTGTCAAGTCCAAAGACGCCAGTCACGATACCTTCAATTTCTTTAGGAATATAGAGGTGGCCGGAGCGTCCCCGGTAGGAACGACCTTGATACTCATAGCGTTTCAAGTGCGTTCCAAAGGCCGACATCATCGCGCCCACAGTTCCGGCAAGCACCACTTTGCGACTCACAGGGTCTACAGAGACGACGTTCAAATGGTGCTCACCGGCAAACTGCCCGACTTTCGCTATATCGAGAGGAGACGCACTGTGGCTGGCCGCGTATGCTTCCCTGCTTATCTTTGGCCCCAGGCTCTGAGCATAGTCCTGTGCATTACCAACCAGGGCGCTCTGCGCAGGGTCACGCAGGTAGACGCTGACCTCGATAGGTTCATCAGGGTTTACCGGGCCAACGGGCTGACCATGCCTCGGGGGCTGGCGCTCGCTGCCAACAAGCATACTGTAGCCTTGCGGTGGGTTGTTTGCCATACTGTACTACTCTTTCTATTCAATAGTTTTCGCCAGGCCGATCACCCGGCGCACCAACTCATCCAGGTAGAACACGGGACAAATGATGAGATGGTTTCTCTTTCCCGACTTATCGTAAAAAGGATGAAATGTCTCAGAGGCTGTCATATCAACGATCAGCTCCCTTTGCCTGCTCGATCACCTGTGCCAGGATGCGTATACCCGCTGCGATGTCCCCGGTTGACGCGAAGCTGTAGGCGAGGCGCAGGTGGTGCGCGCCATCAGCAGGATTGACGAAGAAGCCCTCGCCTGCCGAGACCAGGACGCCTGCTTGCAGCGCCACACGCTTGATGTCTTGCGCGACAAGTCCTGCAGGTAGATCGAGCCAGATGAAAAAGCCGCCCGCCGGTTGTGTCCAGCGCACATCTGAGGGCATATAGCGCCGCAAAGCCGACAGGGCGACGTCGCGGCGCGTTTTGTAGAGCGAGCGCAGTCGCGCGATGTGCTCTTCCCAGTGGCCGGAGCGGCAATAGGCGGCAATCATCCGCGCTGTGAAGGGATTCGCGCCGCCGCCCATTTGCAGCACGCCGCAGTTGACGCAACGGACAATGTTCTCCCCAGAGCCAAGCAGCCAGCCCAGGCGCAGGCCGGGAGCCAGTGTCTTCGAGAAACTGCCAATGCTCAACACCTGCTGTCCACCATCCAGCGCGTAGAAGCTGGCAGGGATGGTTCCCTCAAAAGCCAGGTCGCGGTAGACATCATCCTCCACGATCAGGAAGTCGTAGTGATGGGCCAGACTGAGAATCTCACGTTTGCGTGCCTCCGGCAGGGTGCGGCCCGTGGGATTGTGGAAGGTCGGAATGGTATAGAGCAGGCCAGGCGCCTTACCGTGCTCACTGAGTTGCGTCACCTGCCGCTCCAGTTCGGCGGGGATGAGGCCGTCATCGTCCATAGGAATGGCATGCAGTTCGACCCGCTGATCTTGAAAAATATGCAAGGCATCAGCGTAGCTTGGAGCCTCCACCAGCGTCACGCCGCCCGCTCCAGCGAAGAGCCGCGCCACCATATCCACAGCCCCCGTTGAACCCGCTGTCACCAACACGTTCTCCGGCCCGATCGCTATGCCCTGTTCGCGCCTGATCTTCTCAACGAGAAAATCGATCAGGCTCTGCGCTCCCTGCTCGGCCCCGTACTGAAGCGCCAGGTAGGACTGTGGCGAACTGATGAAACCCAACATTGCCTCGCGCAGTTCGGGTGGCATCAGCGTTGCCGGGTCCGGATGCCCAAGCATCAAGGGAATGCTGTCAGCCGTTGTTCCCTGTGGTAAATTATATGCCGTCATCAGTAGCTCGCTTCCAGGCTGATATCGTTCAGGCTCTGTCCGTTGAAACGTTCGAGGCCAAAGGGCTGGATCAGGGGCGGCGTTTGTCCAGTTGTGAGCAGCTCGGCCATCGTTTTGCCGGTAATGGCGCTCAGTTCAAAGCCGCCAGCGCCATGCCCGGTCGCCAGGAAAACATTTTCCCAGCCTGGAGCCTTGCCCAGAATGGGGTAGCCATCTCCCGACCACGGGCGCAGGCCCGTCCAGATATGGGCCAGCGCAGCATCATACAGTTCTGGCAGCAGTTCGATAGCTGTCGAAAGCAGCCAGGCAAGACCTCCCGCCGTGTTGCTTTTATCGAAGCCTACCTGCTCCACCGTCGCTCCGACATAGATGGTATTGTCCACTTTGGGAACAAGATAAAGGCCCCGGCCAAAAATAGTATGTCTGAGCGGCGTCGCGGGCTGTTTGAGCGAGAGAATCTGGCCGCGAGCCGGAAAAACGGGAATATCCAGGCCCAGCCAGCTTCCAACCCGCGCCGACCACGCGCCCGTTGCGATCACGACGCGCTCGCAATCGATAATCTCTTGCTGGCCTCCCTGCGCTGTCTCTATTCCCGTGACTTTGCCACCGCTCTGCCGAAAGCCCGTCACCTCGGTCTGCTCATAGAACTGCGCCCCCAGTTTGCGCGCTGCTTCAGCATACGCTCTCGTCACCAGGCGTGGCCTGATGCTTGCTGCATGTGGAATGGAGAGGGCCGCATCTATCTCAGGATGCAGTAACGGCTCGAACTGGTGAAGCTCGTCGCCCGTTATCCAGTTCACGTTCGCGCCGTGCTCTCTCCATGCCTGCTCATAGCGGCGCAGGCCTGCCTCGCCGTCCAACTCTGTCACCACATGCAAAGAGCCGGTGACCTGGTATTCGACCTGCACACCGCTCACCGCCTCAAGCTCCTTGATCAAAGCAGGCGTCATTGACCAGCTTGCCAGGAAGAGGGCGGCTCCCTCCTTCGGCCCTGTGAGCACTCCCGCCGGAGCCAGCAGCCCGGCGGCGGCGCTCGAGGCCTCCGCCGCGATCTCAGCACGCTCGAACACACTGGCCTGCACACCGGCCTTGCTCAACTGGTACGCAATGGAGCAGCCCTCAACGCCTCCGCCAACAATAGCCACCTCTGTTGCCTGTTTTGTAGCCATAAAGTAACCTCCTCTGCCCCATTATAGCACCTGCGAAGGGTTCACAGTGGCAGGCCTTCCATCGTCTCGCTACAATATTATGAGGTGCGCAGGTGTGGAGCATGGAACTGCTCTATATACTGCTAGAAGCCTTTTTGGTCTATTCGTCTTGAGGTAACAAAGAAAGTGGCTATTTCCGATTTGAGGAAGGTGTATCAAACAGGCACTATACCAGTTCTCTCAGCTCACGATGAACTACTCCTGAAAACTCTGCGCGAGGCAACCAGGCGTGCTGCTCAGCATCCCGTCCTTGCCAGCTTCACCCAATCTTTTGAGCGGTATGATCCCCTGCGCGTTTTCGCGGGAGTCAGAACGGTGGCGGCGGGAGAGTGCTTTTTCTGGGAAAGACCGGCGGCGCAAAACGCGCTCATCGGCGCGGGCGCGGTCGCCACTATCGAGACTCGTGGAGATGGCCGCTTCAGTGATGCCGCGGCAGCCCTGCGTGCCCTGTTCGCCGAAGCTGTTGTCGGCTACGCTCCTGGGACGCCATACACAGCCAGCAGCGGCCCCGTTCTCTGCGGCGGCTTTACCTTTGACCCGCTCACGCCCCACACCCAACTGTGGGCCGGTTTCCCCGATGGCCTGCTCATCTTGCCGGAGATCCTTGTGAGTCAGAACGCCGGTCACAGCACCCTGACCGTCAACAGAATCATTGAGGCAACTGACGATAGCGAGCATTGCGCGCGGGAGATCGCTACCAGAGTGGAACAATTTCAGGCTGCGCTGCGGCAGGCTCCGTCGTTTCAGCAGGAAGAGAGCGAGGGTGAGCTTGCCATGCGCGACGTGCGCCCGGCTGCTGAATGGATGGCGATGGTAGGAAAAGTGGTGAAGAGCATCCGGCAGGGGGCATTTGAGAAGGTCGTGCTGGCGCGTGACATTGCTGTGGAGCGTGATGGAGGGGATTTTGATGTCAGCGCCACGCTGCAACGCCTGCGCGAGAGCTATCCCGCCGCCTATGTCTTT
Organism: Ktedonobacteraceae bacterium; assembly: GCA_035294125.1. GTDB lineage: Bacteria > Chloroflexota > Ktedonobacteria > Ktedonobacterales > Ktedonobacteraceae > CADDYT01. Next base: position 132,037 of record DATGLM010000049.1, read on the forward strand.
GCCATCCAGCGCGGGCAGCGTTTCTTTGTGGGCGCGACGCCTGAGCAACTCGTCCTGTCCGAGCAGGGGCAGGTGCATACAATGGCCCTTGCTGGCTCAGCGCGGCGCGGCGACTACGAGGAGGAGGATGAGCGCATTGCCATGGAGTTGTTACAGAGCCAGAAGAACAACAGCGAACATGCTATTGTCGTAGCAATGATGGAAGCAGCTCTGAAAGAACACTGCACAAACGTCGTGGTCTCTCCGGCGCCGCAGTTGCTCAAGCTGAAGAATGTGCAGCACCTGAAAACACCCATCAGTGGCGAACTGCTGCCGGAACGCTGCATTCTGGACCTGCTGGCCGACCTGCATCCCACCCCTGCTGTTGGTGGCTTTCCCCGCCAGGCCGCGCTGGCGGCAATTCGTGACACGGAGCAACTGGATCGGGGCTGGTATGCCGCGCCACTTGGCTGGATTAACGCGGACGGGCATGGCGAGTTCGCTGTGGCCTTGCGCTGCGGCCTGATCGATGGCAGTGAGGCCCGGCTGTTTGCGGGCTGCGGCATCGTTGCCGATTCCGACCCTGAGGCTGAGTTTGCCGAGTCCTGTCTAAAATTCCAGGTCATGCTGCGCGCACTGACCGGCTCGCGTTGATATAAAGGTGGAAGCATGACAGAAACAGCGTTTCAGGAACCGGTTAATCCTCTCTACGCCTACACAGGGGCATTTGTCGATGAGCTGGAGCGAGCAGGAGTGCGCAACGTCGTCATCTGTCCCGGCTCCCGCTCAACTCCCCTTGCCATGGCGTTTGCCGCGCAACACGCTATTCAGGTCTGGATGCATGTCGACGAGCGTTCGGCTGCTTACTTTGGCCTCGGCATGGCGAAGCAGTTACGCCTTCCGGTGGCGCTGCTCTGCTCATCGGGAACGGCGGCCGCGAACTTCCTGCCCGCGCTGGTCGAGGCAAAGCTATCGCATGTTCCTTTGCTCGTTTTGACGGCAGACCGCCCGCACGAACTGCGTGACAACGGCGCGCCGCAGAGCATTGACCAGAATCGTCTCTACGGCACGCATGTCAAATGGTTTGTTGAAGTAACTCTGCCCGAAGCGACGGATGCCGCTTTGCGCTACATTCGCACGCTGGCAAGCAGGGCAGTGGCCCTGACACAGGCCATTCCCGCCGGACCGGTTCACCTCAACTTCCCCTTCCGCGAACCGCTCACGCCCGAACCCATACCTGCTCACCCCTTACCTGCTATCGAGCAACGCGATGCCATTGCGTGGCATGGAAGACCCGATCACGCGCCGTATGTTGATGTTCGCAATGCTCAGCGCGGCGCTCCCACTGCTACAACCATTGCCGACCTGCTGGATACAGTACGCGCAAGGCAGCGCGGTCTCATCATTGCCGGGCCGGATGACAGCCCTGCTTTGAGAGGACCACTGGTGCGGCTGGCGCAACACCTGGGCTATCCCATTCTGGCCGACCCGCTCTCCCAGCTACGCTGTAGCATGGACGAGCAAGGCATGGTGCTGTCCAGCTACGACGCCTTCTTGCGCTGCGGCTCCTTTGTCGAGAGTGCGCGGCCCGAACTGGTCTTACGCTTTGGAGCCATGCCCACCTCCAAACCCGTCCTGCTCTACCTCAAACACTACGCTTCCTGCCCGCAGGTCGTCATTGATAGTTACGAGGGATGGGAGGAGCCAACACAGCTTGCCAGCGCGCTCATTCACTCTGATCCCGTTGCACTCTGCGAGGAACTGCTGAACGCGCTTGAACAATCTGATGAAAACAGGAAAATGCCGTCACCAAACACTTCCGTGTGGGCGGCGTTGTGGCAAAGTGCGGACAGGGTGACGCGACAGAGCATGCAGGCGGCCATCCTCGATTTCCCCGCACTCTTCGAGGGCCGTGTCTTTATCGAGCTTACCAGCCTGCTCCCGGATGGGGCAACGCTCTACGTGGGCAACAGCATGCCGGTGCGCGACCTGGATACCTTTTTTGGCTGCACACGACAATCAATACGCATCCTGGGAAACCGTGGCGCGAACGGCATTGATGGTGTCGTCTCTAGCGCGCTGGGAGCGAGCGCGAGCTGGGAAAAACCGGTGGTGCTGGTACTCGGCGATCTTTCATTCTTCCATGATCTCAACGGCCTGCTTGCCGCCCGTCTGCATAGCTTGAACCTCACCATCATCCTGATAAATAATGATGGCGGTGGCATCTTCTCTTTCCTGCCGCAAGCTGCCTATCCAGAGCATTTTGAGCGGCTTTTCGGTACGCCAACCGGGCTGGATTTCCGCTTTGCAGTGCAAATGTACGGCGGCCAGTACCAGAAGGTAGCAGACTGGGGACAGTTCCGCAAAGGTGTGCAACGAGGCATCGCCACCGGCGGCCTGCACGTCGTCGAGGTTCCAACCGGACGAACAAGCAATGTCAGTATGCACCGCCAGCTCTGGCAGGTTGTCGAGCGGGCGCTTAAGGAGCAGGGGATAATTACGAAAGAATGAGCGTGGAGAGTACAGAGAAAATGCTGGTGCAGGTGAACGGAATACAGCTCGGCGTTGAACAACGTGGGGCGGCGAATGGGCAGAGAACGCCGGGTACACTGGTCATGCTGCATGGCTTTACCGGCAGCGCGGCGGGCTGGGGCGAACATCTTGATCGGTTGGCCGCTCGCGGCTTGCGCGTCATCGCTCTTGATTTGCACGGGCATGGCCGCTCTGATGCGCCTGCCAACCCTGCGCGTTATGGCTTTGAATGCTGTCGGCAGGATATCCTGGCGCTGATGCAGCAGCTTGAAGTGCGCCGGGGTGATGCCGTTCTGCTCGGTTATTCGATGGGCGGGCGCATCGCGCTGCACACCGCATTTTCCGGCTACTTTCGCGCCCTCGTCCTGGAAAGCTCCTCGCCTGGGCTGGCAGACCCTGCTGAACGCGAGCGGCGGAGCAGCAGCGACGAGGTGCTGGCCGCGAGCATCGAGCGCGACGGTGTGCGAGCATTCATTGAGCGCTGGGAAAAGCAGCCGTTATTTGCCAGCCAGGAAAGCCTGCCATCCGAGGTGCGAGAGGCGTTGCGCAGGCAGCGGCTACACAATAGGGCTGTCGGGCTGGCGAATAGCCTGCGTGGGGCCGGAACCGGCGTCCAGCCACCCCTGCACGCTCGTCTTCCAACCTTAAACATACCGGTATTCTTGTTGGCCGGTGAGCTTGATACAAAGTTCACCACCATTGCCCGCTCGATGGCGCAGGCACTGCCACAGGCACGGCTGCACATCGTATCCGGCGCGGGTCATACCATACATCTTGAGCGGCCAGAGGAGTTTGACTCCCTCGTCGCTGATTTTTGTGTTTCGATGTTCTCTTCTTGACGCACGTTCACAGAACAGCGGATAGGCGCGAAGCCAGATCCGCGACAACAAGAAAAGGAGGAGTTGTATATGCCGGTAGAATGGCAAAAAGTACGTGATTACGAAGACATTATTTTTGAGAAGGCCGAGGGTATGGGGAAGATTACCATCAATCGACCCGAAGTACGCAATGCTTTCCGGCCAGAGACGCTGACAGAGATGATCGACGCCTTCGCAGCCTGCCGGGAGGATCCGGAAATTGGCGTGGTCATCCTGACGGGCGCAGGTACAAAGGCGTTTTGTTCCGGCGGCGACCAGCGCGTGCGCGGTCACGGAGGCTATGTCGGCAAAGATGGCGTGCCTCGCCTGAACGCGCTCGACCTGCAGAAATCCATCAAGTACCTGCCCAAGCCCGTTATCGCGATGGTGGCAGGCTACGCTATCGGCGGTGGTCACGTGCTGCATCTGCTCTGCGACCTGACGATTGCCGCCGACAACGCCCGCTTCGGGCAGACCGGCCCCCGCGTCGGCAGCTTCGATGCAGGTTGGGGCGCGACCTATCTTGCCCGCGTCGTCGGCCACAAGAAGGCGCGTGAAATCTGGTATCTCTGTCGCCAGTACACGGCGCAGGAGGCGCTGGATATGGGCCTCGTCAACACGGTTGTGCCGCTGGAACGCCTGGAAGAGGAAACTATCCAGTGGGCGAGGGAGATCCTTGAGAAAAGCCCGATTGCCCTGCGCTTCCTCAAAGCTGCCTTCAACGCGGACACCGATGGCCTCGCCGGGCTGCAAGAGCTTGCCGGTGATGCCACCATGCTCTACTACATGACCGAAGAGGGCCAGGAGGGCAAAAATGCCTATCTTGAGAAGCGCAAGCCGGATTTCTCCCGCTTCCCGCGCCTGCCCTGACTTTCTGGCAGCATGAATATTGCTCAAATTCGCTGGTGGAGCTATCGCATCCCATTTCGCCATAGCTTCACCACTGCGCACGGCACGCTGACCGCACGCGAGGGCATCATCGTTCAGGTCGATACCGTACAGGGCGTAAGCGGCTTTGGAGAGATTGCGCCACTTCCGTCCTTCAGCGGAGGCAGCCTCTCCGCTGCCTGCTCCCTTCTGTCAGCACTGGCTGCCCATCTCGCAGGGATAACTCTTGATGAAGCGCTGGCGCTGCTGCTTATATGGGGCGAGGCAGGTATAGAACCAGCGCCTGTACTTTACGGGCTGGAATGTGCGTTGCTCGACGTGGCTGGCAAAGCAAAGGAATGTGCTGTATCTGCGTTGCTCTCTCCGGCAGGCACTGTGCCACGTACTGCTGTAGAGGTCAATGCTGTCATCGGGGCACAGACTACTGAGGAGGCTGTCATAGCGGCAAGAGAAGTCTGTCGTAATGGTTTTCACTCTGTGAAGCTGAAAGTAGGGCTACCAGAAGGGAGTGGCGGTATGCAGGAAGAGGTTGGGCGCGTGGCAGCCGTGCGGGAAGCCCTCGGCCCGGCAATGCACCTGCGACTGGATGCCAATGAGGGCTGGACGCTTGAAGAGGCTATTGCCATTCTTACTCGCTGCATTCCCTATAATATCCAGTACGTTGAGCAGCCATTGCCTGCGCTTGATCTCGCGGGCCTGCGGGCCCTTCGCCAGGCAGTACCCATCCCGGTCGCTGCCGACGAAGCATTGCATGGCCCGCAGAGCGCCCGTCCTGTCCTTGAGAGCGAGGCGGCTGATATCCTTATCATCAAGCCTCAACTTGCGGGAGGGCTGCGTGCCGCTCAGATGATGATGCGGCTAGCGGCGGAGCGAGGCGCGCAGAGCGTCATCACCAGCACTATCGAGACGGGCATCGGGCTGGTCGCGGCGCTGCATCTCGCCGCCGCCTCACCCACCGTCACACTGGCCTGCGGCCTTGCCACACTTCCTCTGCTGGTCGATGATCTTGTCATGAACGACCTGGCTGTCCACGCTGGCCTGCTCGCGCTTCCGGCAGGTTCTGGCTTCGGCGTCATGTTAGATCGGGAAGCAGCAGAGAAATATAGCATACTCTGAAAAAAGGCTCTCTCGCCGTCATTGTGAGCGACAGCGAAGAATGACATGTCGGGCCGGTTTTTTTCAGGAGGAACGTTGAGCTGATCAGAGGAGGGGGCATTGCTCATTACGCTTTTATGACGCTGTCTCCTTACACTGAAATCAGACAGGATGTGGAACAGTAGTGTGAGTAAAGAAAGGTTTTGTTACATGGCGATGAAATTTGGTTTATCTCTTCCCCAGGGTTGGACGATGGATCTGGTGGGGATCAAAGACCCCGTTGAAGCGTATGAGACGATGACTCGCGTCGCTCAAACTGCCGATGAAAGCGGTTTTCATTCTGTCTGGCTCGTCGATCACTTTCACACGGTTCCTCGCCCGACACAGGAAGTGACCTTTGAGTGCTGGTCCTCCACTGCTGCCCTGGCACGCGATACCAGACGAGTGCGCGTGGGTCAGATGGTGACCTGCAACGGGTATCGTAACCCCGCCCTGCTGGCGAAAATGGCCAGCACCGTGGACGTGCTGAGCCACGGGCGCCTCAATTTTGGCATCGGTGCCGGCTGGTATGAGCACGAATATCGCGCCTATGGCTACGACTATCCCGACGCTCCTGAGCGCCTGCGCTATCTGCGCGAGGCTGTCCAGGTCATTCTGGCGCTGTGGACGCAGGAAGAAGCTGTCTTCGAGGGGAAATATTATCATGTCAATGGTGCGATCAATCAACCCAAAGGCGTCCAGAAGCCACATATTCCTTTGTTGATCGGTGGTGGGGGCGAGAAAGTCACTCTCAAACTGGTTGCGCAGTACGGCGATGCCTGCAACGTGAGTGGCAATCTTGAGACGATTAAACACAAGTTCGCTGTGCTCAAACAGCACTGTGATGCGGTGGGACGGTCTTACGAGAGTATTCATCGCACCTCATCGACTTCCTGCTTGATTGCAGAAACAGACGAGCAGGCGTTGGCTCAGCTTCCTGAGGCGTTCAGAAGGCAGTTCAGCGACCGGATGAGTTCAGGGTTGATTGGCAGCCCTGAGACGATTCGCAACCGCCTGGCAGACCTTGAAGCCGCCGGTGTGCAGGAACTGATTCTCAATTTCGTGAAGAAAACCGATCTTGAGCAGATACATCTCTTCGCCAGGGAGTTCATTGCGTGAAAAAACCGTCGCCTTCCATCTTTCTACCCGATTGGTTGGGTCGCTGCGCCGAGAACAATCCAGAGCAGATGGCCGTGCAGTGCGAGCAGGAGCGATGGAGCTTTGCGGAGCTTGATCGGCGGGTGACAGAGCTTGCGCGGCGGCTTGCTACTCTCGGCGTGCAGGAGGGAAAGCGCGTGGCTCTGCTGGCCGCCAACGGCTTGCCTTACGTCGCTCTTGTGCATGCTCTGACACGGCTCGGCGCCGTCCTCGTGCCCCTTAATCGTCGCCTGACCATCGAAGAACTGTGCTGGCAGCTTCATGATGTGCGCGCTTCGCTGCTTGTCTGCGACGACAATGATGCGCTGCTGGCGGCTGAGATCAGGAGCAGCATGCCGAGTCTGCCTGTTGCTACTCTGGGAGAAGAGTCGAAGAGAGGTGAAGTAGTCTTGAGCCAGCTTCCTGCGAAGGACGTCTCCCTGCGCACCCTCATCGACCTGGACGCGGCGCAGGCCATCATGTACACCTCTGGCACGACAGGACAGCCCAAAGGAGCCATCATCACCTACGGCATGCTCTGGTGGAACGCTGTTGGCTCGGCGCTCAACCTCGGCCACCGGCTCGATGATCGCTGGCTGGCCTGCCTGCCCCTCTATCACATCGGTGGCCTCTCCATCCTGATGCGCAGCGTCATTTATGGCATCAGTGTGGTGATACATAAAAAGTTTGACCCGGCCAGTATCAACCGCAGTATCTTCGAGGATGATATCACCATCATCTCGGTTGTGGCTGTCATGCTGCAACGCATGCTTGCCAATCTTGACAGCGATTGGGGTGGGGAGAGCTATCCGGCAAGGCTGCGCTGCGTTCTGCTTGGCGGCGGGCCCGTTCCCTATCCACTGCTGGAAACGTGCATGCGGCGTGCCATTCCCGTTGTGCAGACGTATGGCCTGACCGAATCGGCTTCGCAGGCGGCCACACTCTCACCCGTAGATGCAGTGCGCAAGCCGGGTTCTGCCGGTCGCCCCCTGCCACCCGTCCAGCTTCGCATTATGCACGAGGGTGGGCAGCGACCGGCAGAGCCGGATGAGCCGGGCGAGATTTTCCTCAAAGGCCCGACCATCACTCCCGGCTATATCGGCAGTCCGGAGGCGACGGAGCGCGCCTTTCACGACGGCTGGTTCGCGACAGGCGATATCGGCTACCTCGATAAAGAGGGCTATCTCTTCGTCCTCGACCGCCGTGCGGACCTGATCATCTCCGGTGGAGAGAATATCTACCCCGCCGAGATCGAGTCTATCCTGCAAGCGCATCCCACTGTCAAAGAGGTCGGCGTCTGCGGACTGCCCGACGGTCAATGGGGACAGGTGCCGGTCGCTTTTGTTGTCCCGGAAGCGGGAAGTACGATCAGTGTCGGTGAATTGCTGGATTACGCTGCTCAGAGACTGGCCCGCTATAAACGTCCCCGCGCCATTTATCCTGTCGAGCAACTACCACGCACGTCCTCTGGCAAACTCAGGCGTAGAGAATTGCCGGAGCTGCTCCTATCTGCACATGGCGAGAGCAAACAACGTATCGACAAAGCAGAGTGAGGAGGGTTGAAATATGGCAAAAGTGAGCTATGTCGAACTGTGTGTGAGCGATTTCGAGCGGTCGATCAAGTGGTTTGAGGATGTGCTGGGCTTTCATGTCAACGTGCGTGCGGGTGATGAGTACGCGGAACTGGCGCGTGGGGAGACGACCATCCAATTGGCGGCGGAGGGCGCTCCCTACTGGGAAGCCGCGCAATCCCACCTTTTGCCGCCGGGGCAGCGTGGCAGCGGCGTTGAAATCGTACTCGTCGTAGACGACGTAGAGGCTGTTTACAGACAGGCGCAGCAGGCAGAAGCGGAGATTGCGCGGCCTATCGCGGATTATCCCTGGCATATGCGCCAGTTCTGGGTGCGTCATCCCGATGGCTATCTTATTCGTCCCGCGCAACGAATCCCTCGTTAAGGCTCGCAGTATGAAACAGCTTCATGTCGTTCCGCTGGATGAAAATCTCCGACGTGAAAATCTTGTATCATCGTGACTCATCTGTTATACTTAGTTTGAGGATATCTACACAGGAGTAGAGTGTTGGATGGAGAGTGAGGGAAGATGCTTTGCTTTCTCTCTAAAGAGGGTGCTACATGAGCCAGCAACTTACACGCAAATGCATCCTGATTGTTGAGCAGGATGACGGTATTGCTTCTTTTCTGCGTGCAGCCATTCAAGATGAAATGCTTGACTATACTCTGCTGGCCACAAATAGCGAGCAGGCTCTTGATCTCGTGCGACAGGTGAAGGTAGATCTCTTCCTGCTCGATAATGAAATCTCCCCTATCAGTGGTATTGCCCTGTATGATCATCTACACCAGCTTGTGGGCCTGGAAAGCATCCCTGCCATTATCCTGAGCACCAATCTTCCTCGCTACCAGCGGGAAATCGAGCGCCGCTATCTGACAGGCATCAGCAAGCCCTGCGAACTGGACGATCTGCTTGATACTATCGAATCTCTGCTTGGCTGCTCGTCTGCGAGTGGATCCTCAACCTCATGCTCTCACAACAGGACCCCGATGCCCGCTTAACTCTCTGGCTCACCGGCCAGCGCTTTGCAGAATCTGTCCCCGCAGCCGTTGCACATCGTGTATGGGAGGAATGCCGAAGAGGCTTTTGTATTCGCGATTGAAGTGAGAGGCGTCGCGGTAGCCCACGCGGAAAGCCGCGCTGGCCGCGTCGAGGTCTTCGACCAGCATCAGACGCCGCGCCTCTTGTAGCCGCAGTTGTTTCTGGAATTGCAGGGGACTCAGCGCCGTGACCGCCTTGAAGTGGTGGTGGAACCCTGAAACGCTCATGCCCAGCTCTCGTGCAAGCTGCTCGATGCGCAGTGGCTGGTCGAAGTCTCGACGGAGACGCTCGATTGCCCTGGCGATGGAGGAGGTGTAGCCGCCCAGACTCGCCAGGTGACGAAGCCGACCACCCTGCTCTCCCAGCAGGAGCCGGTAGATAATTTCCCGCGTGACCAGCGGCAGAAGCACCGGAGCTTCGGCAGGAGTATCCAGGAGCCTGACAAGACGCACGAAGGCATCCAGCAGGTTCGCGTCCAGCGGACTGACGGCCATGGCCCTTTCATCAGCAGGCCATCCTGATAAGGCATGAGAGGAGTAACCAGCCTCAAGCAGAATTTCACCGACGAGGGTGGGGGCCAGTTCCAGGCGCAGACTGAGGTAGGGCTTCTCTTTCGAGGCTTCCAGAACCTGGCTGATGCGGGGCAGCTCGACGGTAGCCAGAAGATAGCATGAGGGGTCGTAGCGGTAGCGGCTCTCACCCAGCAGAACCTCTTTGCTGCCCTGCGCAATCACGCACACCGATGGCTCCAGCACACTGTGAATCCGCTCCAGAGGCGAGGAGGAGCGGGCCAGATGCAGCCCTGGGAGTGGACGGGCATTCCCATCTTCGCGTATGGCGTGCCCGATCCGCTCGACCAGTTCCTCGCGGTTGGCTCGCACCCACTGTGCCTCTCGCGCAGCCTCCCGCTCTGGCTGCTGCTGGATTACCACATTCATAGCCATAACAACCTCTTCTCTGGTTTCTCCATCGCTCATCTGGAAGATTTGCAGAATCAGACAATGATTTTCAACAATCATTCTATCATCATGCACGAAGGCGCGTCTATAATTACCATCAGACAGAGAACATGCTCTCTGTCGGTCCCATGAGCTACCAAAAGCGCTTCGGCAGCGTGTCTTCTTAAGGGTCGAAATAGTGCAGCGCTCGTAAAGGCGTTCCGCAAAAGCGACCTGAGCAAATGGTACGCTACCAACGATTCTAAAGCAGAGGCATTGAAAAGATGGAGATCAAAAGAAATTGCGAGCAAACTTCGAACAAAGCAGGGGCAGAGAACTTTACCGGCACGGTTCGTATTGATTCCTTAGTCGATGCACCCGAACCGGCGCGGGTAGTCGCTGCCAGCGTCACCTTCGAACCGGGCGCTCGCACCAACTGGCACAGCCACCCGCTCGGCCAGACACTGATCGTGACGGCTGGTTGCGGGCGCGCACAATGCTGGGGAGGGCCGGTCGAGGAAATCCGACCCGGGGACGTCGTCTGGTTCGCGCCGGGTGAGAAACACTGGCACGGAGCTTCCCCAAACAGGGCTATGACGCACATCGCCATTCAGGAGCGCCAGGATGGCAAGACCGCAGACTGGATGGAAAAGGTCAGCGACGAATACTATCAGGAGAAGCCCCAATGAAAACGAAATATCTGGGACGGACGGGACTGCAGGTCACAGAGGTCTGCCTGGGGACCATGACCTTTGGCAATCAGGCTGATGAGCAAACCTCACGCGCTATTATGGATAAAGCCTTCGACAATGGCGTCTTTTTCTTTGATACCGCCAATGCTTATCCTCTTGGCGCGACCGCGCAGACAATTGGCAGTACCGAGGAATACATTGGACGCTGGCTCAAGGGAAAGCGCGACCAGATTATTCTGGCGACGAAGTTTGGCGTTCCGACGAGCAACAGGCCCAATAGAGGGGGCGGCTCGCGTGAGAACATCATGCGCGCTGTCGAGGCAAGTCTGCGCCGCTTGCAGACCGACTACATCGATCTCTATCAGATACACTTCCCCGATCCACATACTCCGCTTGAGGAAACGCTGCGCGCTCTGGATGACCTCGTCCACAGTGGCAAGGTGCGCTATATCGGCTGCTCCAACTATCCCGCCTGGCTGCTCTGTAAGGCGTTGTGGACGAGTGACCTTCTGAACATCGCGCGCTTCGATTGCGTGCAGCCGCGCTACAACATTCTTTTCCGCCACATCGAGGCCGAACTGCTTCCCCTGGCCGCCGATCAGGGTATTGGCGTGATTGTCTACAATCCGCTCGCGGGCGGCATCCTCACCGGACGCTATCATGTCGGTGAGACTCCACAGGAGAATACGCGCTTCACGGTTCGCAATGCCGGACAGCTCTACCAGGCCCGCTACTGGCACGAGGATCAGTTGAAAGCGGTCGAGCAGCTTAAGCAATTGTGTGATGAGCGCCATCTTCTGCTTGCCCAGGTTGCCATTGCCTGGGTGCTGGAGAATCCCACCGTCACTTCGGCCATCGTCGGGGCCAGCAGACCCGATCAACTCGACCAGACGCTGCCCGCCGTCAATCTCAAGCTCGACGAGCAACTGCGCGAGGCTTGCAATGCCATCTGGTATCAGCTCCCACACGAGCCAAACCCGGGACTGGCATACCGCTAAGCGGTGGATCGAACGAACAGGAGTTCAGAAAATGAGGAGAAACACATGAGAGCAACCGTGTATCATGGACCCAGGGATATGCGTATCGATCAGGTACCTGATCCCGCTATTCAGACGCCTACCGAATGGTACAAAAACGTGCGCCAGAACCCAACTATCAGCCTGACTCAGAGAGGAAAGACACTCACCGCGCGCGCCCATATTATTACCTGCCAGGAGCGACTTGAGCAGATTCTTGACAGATTTCGGGATAAGTACGGCAGGAACGTGAAATCCTACTATCCCAAATACAATGTGGCCGTTGCAGTCCCACTCTCATGAAGCCGCTGCTCAGCGAGAGCTTCAACTCTGATAGCAGGGTACAGTGAGGAAGAAGGTGCTGCCTTCGCCGGGGATGCCGCTGCTCTCGACCCAGATCTGACCGCCCATCGCTTCAGTGAGCTGGCGGCAGAGGTAAAGGCCGAGACCGGAGCCTTGCTGCGTGCTGTCGAGGCGCATAAACTTGGTGAAGAGGCGTGACTGGTCTTCTCTGGAGATGCCCGGCCCCCGGTCGCGAATGGCGATCAAGGCGAACTGGTGAGAGGGAGACATAGTCGACTGGTACTCAAGCGCTGGGGTGGGAGAAATATGGCAGTGCAGGTCAGCCAGGCTCAGACGTGTGGCGCTGATGGCGATCTCTGTTCCGGCTGGAGTATATTTCAGAGCATTGCCGAGCAGATTGAGCATGATTTGCCGCAGGCGCAGCTCGTCGACCCAGACGAGCAGGTCGGCGGAAATATCGATTTTGACGGGGCGCTGCTCGCGATCAATGATCGGTTCGAGGATCTCGACGATCACCTCGACCGTCTGTGCCACATTCACCACGCCAAAGTTGAGCGAGACACGGTTCTGATCGACACGGCTGATATCCATGACATTGCCGAGCAGAAGCACCAGTTCGTCGCAGGCGCGCTGTGTGTTGTTGAGGAAGTGCGAGCGTGTCTCCTCGTCAAGCGAGTCGCCATACTGACTCAGTAGCTCCAGGTAGCCCTGCATGGCTGTGAGTGGCGTGCGCAATTCGTGCGAGGCGATCATGAGGAAGTGGTTTTTGATCTGTTCGGACTCCTGAGCCTGGCGCAGCGCCTCGCGTAGTTCGTTATGCAGCCGCGCCCCCTCGATCACCACAGCAGCCTGGTTCGCGAACAACTCAAACAGGGAAACAATCTCTTCCGATGGACGCAGACCATCCAGTGGACCGTCCGGTGTCAGGAAACCGAGCCATGTGTTATCACCGCCGATCAGAGGCACAATCATCAGGTCTTGCGCGTGCCAGTAAACTTTTTCCATATCGGGGTCAATGGCAGAGGGTGAGAATATCTGCACCGTCTCGTCCACCACGAAGAAACTCTTAATCTCTTCGTCTTGCCAGATGGAAGCTTCAGCCGGAATGTGATACGAACGGCTCACGCGGTACTCCTCACTGGCGAGCCGGGATACAATCGATTCGGGTAGGGGATGCTCACGCAGGTAAGTTTCATCCTCGGCCCGGCCCCCGGCCAGAGCACAATAGCGGTAATAGTCCAGGCCATCGTAGAGATAGAGGGCGGCAATGCGGAATTGCAATGCCTCACAGGCGGCGCCGCAGACACGCTTAAGCAGCGTCTGCGTATCCATTTGCAGGCGCAGGGAGGCTCCAATATCGATGATAGTATCAAGCACTTTGCGCTGCTGCGCCAGTCGTGCCTCGTATTGTTGTATCAGCGCGGTTACATCGCCTGCGATTGTCTCCAGGGATGCCTCTTGCATTGCCGCTCATCCTCTCGGACCATAATCACATCCTTAGTTCATAAAAGGATTATACCATATTAGCCGGAAGGAGTGAATCATTCCCACTGCCAGCCCATCTCATCGAGCAGGCGCTGGAGCGCCTGTGATGCAGTGTGAAAGAGATCGGGACCGCTGAATCCCTGGTACTTTCCAGCTGAGGCGAGATGTGGTTCAAGCGAGAAGAAACCGCCGTAGCCGTCCTGGCGCAGGCGGGTTAAAAGCTCCGGCCAGCGCGAGACGCCTTCACCCGCAGCTACCACGCTGCTATCGGCCCGCGCATCCTTGACGTGGACGTAGCGCAGCCAGGGCTGGAGTTGCTCGTAGGCGTCGGGATACGGTGTTTGCCCGCACTGAATGAAGTTGGCCGGGTCGAAGACCGCCTGCAACCCATCGACATTTTGCAAGAGATCGAGACAGCGGGCGATGGTGTCTCCGTAAATATCCTTCTCGTTTTCGTGCAGCAGGATCACACCGGCTGCCCGCGCTCGCTCCGTCATCTCAATCAGGCGCCGCAGCGCCTCATTGCGCCATCGAGCCGGGTCTGCCCCGTCTGTCGCGCTGGCAGGTGGATAGGGTGGATAGAAGGAAAAGACGCGGATAAACGGCGTTTCAAAGATGCGCGCAAGCTCAATAGCGCGCTCGAAGCGGCGCAGATGTTCATCAAACGGGCTGTTGACAGGCACTTTCCCGATGGGCGAGCCAATTGCGGCCACGCCAATGCCTTGCGTATCGAGCGTCTGCTTGACCTGCCTGACCTGCGCGTCACTGAGATCAAGCACATTGGTGTTCCAGACGCCGCGCAGGTCCAGGAAATGGATATTCTCTCTTTCGAGCACGGCGATCTGCTCGTCAAGGTCAGGAGAGATTTCATCGGCGAAGGCGGAGAGGTGAATCATGAGAGCACCACCTCACGCCGGGTGCGCGCCGATTCATAGATAGCCAGAATGACCTCGACGGTTCTACGCCCGGCGTAGCCATCAACCAGCGGCGTCCCGTTCTCGCGAATAGCGCGTATCATATCGGCAAATTGCATGGCGTGGGAACGAACGTTGAGCGCGGCAGGATTCTGGGCCGCTCCTTCCTTCTTCTCGCCCTGTGAACCTCTGCTGGCCCTGTCAGCTTTCGGACTGATGCCATACGCGCCCACCTCTTCGCTGTCGTCACGAGCGAGATGCAGGTAGGCCAGTTCGTCATTCTCGATGATAGCCGAACCCTTATCACCGAAGATTTCGATGCGTGTGGAGACGCCAGGATAGGCTCCCGTTGTCGCGGCAATGGTGCCGAGCGCGCCATTGTCGAAGCGCAGCACGGCCACAGCCACATCCTCCGTCTCCATGCGATGCGCCAGCGTATCGGTATAGGCGAAGATGCTGCGCACCGGTCCCATCAGCCATTGCAGTACGTCGATGGAGTGGATAGACTGGTTCATCAGTACGCCGCCGCCATCAAGCTGCCAGGTGCCGCGCCACGCCCCGCTGTCGTAGTAGCCCTGCGAGCGCCACCAGGGGATCAGTGTGTTGCCAAGCACGAGCCGCCCAAAGGCTTTTTCCTGAACCAGCGCGTATACCTCCTGCGCGGCGGCATCGAAGCGGTGCTGGCTGACAACTGCCATCTTCACACCTGTCTCCTCCTGCACGCGCAGCATCTCATCCAGCGCCGCCCGGCTAATCTCCATCGGCTTCTCCACGATCACATGCCGTCCAGAGCGCATGATCTGGATGGCGTGCTTCCCGTGCATGCCGCTCGGTGTGCCGATGGTCACGACATCCAGTTGCTCGCGGGCCAGCATCTCCCCGATATCACTGTAGGGTGTGGCTCCATATTTAGCGGCCAGCTTTTGCGCGCTCTCGAAAACGATATCGGCTACGGCCACCAGTTCTGCATCGGGCAGACTTTTGATAGCCTCCGCATGCATCGGGCCAATGACCCCACCGCCGACGATACCGAAGCGAAGTTTCTCTGTCATGATTCTCTATTTCCTGTTTTCCAGCTCTTCCTGCAAAGCTTGCTCCACATCTTCGAAAAAAGTTTCTAAGGTGGGAAGAGAAGTCTCATCAAAAGCGCCATCAAATACCAGCAGGAAGCAACTGCGTCCCTGCTCGATCATGGCCTGCCACGTGCTGACGGCTTGCGCGCAGAGGAAGGTATCACTGTAGCTGCCCAGCAGGCTCGGCTCGTGCTGCCTTGCCAGCAGGCGCAGGCTGACGAAGTTGGCAGGCCCATCCATCTCGCTCTGCTCCGTCGAATGGTACGCGGCAGGTGCGTGGCGCAGCTTCACCGGCACGCCTAGCACGCCATTGCCGATCTGGTGCAGCCGTGTTTCGAGCCTCGACCAGACCTCAGAAGCGGTTTCTCCATTGACGGTGAGATCAAGATAGCCCGGGCGCGCGGCTTCCGGGGCGGTAACTGCCTCTCGCAGCATTCTGGCAAATACATGAGCCGGATTATCCCGTGTCTCAACCGTTGGCGGCGCGTAGAGCGTCAACGGGCCGCTGCTCGTCGTCGCCTGCCAGTCGCGCACCACGTCTAGCGGGTTCTCATGCGTGCGCAGGACGCGGGCGCGCGCCTTATAGTTCTCAACCGCTGGCTGCCCGGCAAAGGTGATATGGTTCAGGTAGCCGTAGAGGGCCATGATTAGTTGCCAGTTCAGAAAGGCGGTGGCGACGCCGACCAGCCTGCTTTGTGGCTCCTGATCTCCCAGCCCGCTCGTAATCTGCACCGGAACGATGCCACGCAAGTTATAGCCGGGAGCTTTGATGGCCAGCGGCTGGCCCGCGAAGACGACGATGCCCTTGCCACCTTTGCCCAGGCTCTCCTCCATCAACTGCTCTATCCATGGAATGAGCATGTGCCAGTCGCCGGGAAAATACAGGAAGAGGCGCACAACACCGCGCACGCTCGAATCAGCAAGCGTCGCGGCCAGTCGCACGGGCGACGAATCCTGTGGCTGCGAGGCGGAGAGGTCGAGATTATATTCTTTCCATGACTGGCTCAACACCTCTCGCAACTGGCCCGACTGCTCTGACAGACGTGTCAGATACAGCGCGGCGGGCAGGAGGAAAACTCGTGTGGTGGGAGCGCTCATGCGCCCGCCTGTTCCGATGCCCCCATCGAGTTGCAGCGGGCGCGTCGGCACCTCGTACCGGTGGGCGAACGTGTCCAGGTACGAACCGGGCAGTGTCATGACCAGCAGGTGCTCGGCTGGTCGCAACTGCGCCTGTTTGAGCAGGTCGGTAAACCATTCCAGGTGCGTAATTGGCTCCTCAGAGGTCATGCCCATCGAGACGCCAACCATCATCACGTCATCAAGCAGCGCGCGCAGGAATGCCGCGTCGACGGAACCTGTCTGCGCGGGCAGAGTGAGATTTTTAGCCGCCGCGATCCTGCGCACGATCTGGTTGAGGGCGGCAGGGTCGGTGCTGTCCAGGGGGTAGATGGTGAAATGCCCTTCCTCGGAGCCATTACAGAAGCCCAGGCTGGTGAGGACGCGCACGGCCATAACGGAGCCGCCCATGCCGGCCCAGATCACCTGCCGGATGCCGCGCTGCCAGAGATCTCGCGCCTCCTCCTCAACAGACGCCAGCATCTCAGGGTTCGCCAGCAGCCGCTTCACCCCCTCTACCCAGTCCAGCTTGATCTCCCCATTCTCGCTGCCCAGCTCCGCCATCAGTCCCGAACGCCTGCGCAACTGCCCCACCGCGTCCTCATCAATCAATTTCTGCATTGACGCAGAACTATTCCTGCTCTCCATTGATGCTATCACTTTCAAATATTCAAACTTTTCGCTCTATACAGCATCTCGCCCGCGTGAGGAACATACAAAATGCCCTCATCCTCACGGCCCTGCCACGCCCGCGGATTGATATCGTGATAATCCATGTAGCCGAGGTTGACGCGGCGGCAGCGTTCCTCTGGGATGCCAGTTGCCAGCGTGACCTGGATGCGCGGCGTTTCGATGCCGGTGGCGGCATTGTAGGTTCCCAGGCCCTTGACGTGCGTGCTGTGGGCAAGAATGCTGCCCGGCACGTCTTTGAAACGCTCCCACTGTTTGAGGAAGTAGTCGCGCACGTGATAGCCGACCTGATCTATGAGCTTGCCGTGCGTGTAGGAGATTTCGCTGATGTGCGGGGCGTAGATGATGACTTCGCCTCCGTCCGCGATGGCAGGCTCGGTCTTGTACATCGCTTTGGCGGCTGTCCACAGGTCGTCATACATGCTCGAAGGCGCGGAAAGTACGCGCTGGAAGGGCTTCTCAACGGTGATGATATTCAGTTGCGCGGAAAGGTCGACTGCCTGACCCCAGGCTTCGTCATGCGACCCGATGTAGAGTCCATGCAGCTTATCGCCCTGAAGCACCATCGTCATGCCGAGCAAGGGCGCCGGCACAAACTGCGCCGCCCGCTCGATGACACGCCGCACGGGCGTATCTTTGACGCCGATGGTGTGCATGCTCGTCACCAGCGCGCCCAGCCAGTGCGTGAAGTTGATGATATCCGGCCCGGCAATGCCCGGAAAGAGGTATTTCGCGCCGCCGGAGAAGCCCGCGACCTCGTGTGGAAAGACCGGCCCGCAGATAACCAGTTGATCGTACTCGAAGATCAGCCGGTTGAGCGTGACAGGCACCTCGTCAACCAGCAGCCCATCCGTGAGCCGCGCCGCCTCCTCGCGGGAGATGGTGCCAACCGCGCGCAGCATGTCCGGTTGCGACCAGTGGTGGTTGAAGATACGCGCATGGGGATAGCGTTCCGCCCGCTCCGCCGCCGCAACGCCCACCAGCCGCTCGATAGCCTCCGCCGACATCGGTGGGTGCGTCCCCAGCGCGATCAGATAATCCAGTGCAGAGACGCGCCTGCCAAGCTGCTCGTAGAGCACGCGAAAAAAGAGCGGGATCGGCGCTGTGCGCGTGCCATCAGGTATAATGACCAGCACGCGCTTCCCATTCACCGGCAGCCGCTCGCAGGCTGAGGCCACCAGATCGCGTACAACCTCATCCGTCAATATCTCAGTTGTCGAACCTTTGCCCTGAACCATATCCATACTCTTTATAATACCGCATGGACGCAATCACAGCTCTGCCTCCCGGTCTCCGGCTTGAACCTTTTTTCGTTGGACTAGAGTTTCAGGTCAGGAAGCTCTACATCAGGCTTCATTAGAAGATTCGCTATTCCTCTCAAGTTGCTCCAGCATAAAATAGACACATTGCCGCGTCTCCGGCAGCGTCGCGGTATGATCGACGTTCTCGTCTCGCCAGGCCTCGCGCCAGACAAGTGCTGACCGGATCAACACCGCCCACGCTGGAAACTCCTTTTCCGCCCATGTAGCAGCCTGCTTCTTTGAAGCAATCTCTCCCTCCTTCAGTGCGTAGCAAGCTCGACACAACGTCAGAAGCGCGTAGGCTTGCGAGGGCCGCGTGTGTACCTCATCGCGTATCCGCTCCCTCCACGCCATCGCATATTCCCGCACGCCCTGTAGATATTCTTCCTTCGCAATCGGGTCAATGATGGATGCAGGTGGCGGGCCAGACAACGTGATGCCTTTCTCTCGCACAACATACCAGTTCATCAACCAGTCCTTTCCTGCCTCTATGAGGTGAAACGGCTCGCCCGGACTCATAATGCCTGAAGGGCTGTTCTCCGTTCTGAACGTCTTCAGCCCCCGTTCAGAAAGATACGCTATCTCAATGCGGCTCTCCCACTCTCGATATTGCTGGATCACCTGCTGATGCAACTTCTCTAAGGCCGCAAACTCCCCCTCATCAATATCAGTCGCCAAAGCTGCCAGCAAATCAATATCGCTGCATAGCGGGTCAAAATCGCCCGTCACAAGCGAGCCGTAGAGGTACAGCCCGATCAGCTTCTCGCCGAGAACCTTCTGCAATCCCGCCAGAAACTGTTCCAGCAACGCATTGACCTCAGCATACGGCGTTGGTTCAGTTCGCATCATAGGAAAACCAGCCTTTCATCGCTCAAATCGGTCACTGCTAAGGCATACCACAATCCCAATACCTACACGCCGCTAAACGCCGAAAACCCGCCATCGACCGGCACCACAATTCCCGTCACAAAAGCTGAGGCCGGGCTGAGCAGCCAGAGCAGCGTGCCCACCAGGTCCTCCGGCTGGCCCAACCGTCCCATCGGCGTGTGGCTGACAATCGCCTGCCCGCGCGGGGTCAACGCGCCAGTGTCAGCCTCCGTGACCAGGAAACGGTTCTGCTCCGTCAAAAAGAAGCCGGGCGCGATGGCATTGACGCGAATCTGCGCGCTATACTCCTGCGCCATATAGACGGCCAGCCACTGTGTAAAGTTGGCGACGGCAGCTTTGGCCGCGCTGTAAGCGGGAATGCGCGTGAGCGGGCGCAAAGCGTTCATAGAAGTGATGTTGACGATGCAGCCCCGGCCCCGCTCGGCCATGCCGCGCCCAAATACCTGACAGGAGAGGAGCGTCCCCATGAAATTCAGATCAAAGACGCCCTCGACCGCCTGCACATCCAGGTCAAAAAAGGAACGCTCAGCCGAAGTCGTCGCCAACGGCCTGTTGCCTCCCGCCGCGTTAACCAGCATATCCACCGCGCCAAACGCGCCTGTCACCTGCTCCAAAGCTCGCTCCAGCGCAGCCCGGTCTTCCACGTCGCAGGCAATACCCATCGCCTCGCCGCCCTCAGCGCGCACCACCTCAGCCGCCCGCTCCGTCGTCTCGCGGCGCAGCCCCACAATCGCCACGCGCACCCCCGCCCGCGCCAACCCCCGCACCATCCCCTTCCCAAGCTCCCCACTCCCACCGGTCACAACGGCTGTCCGGCCCTGTATATCGAAGAGTGTGTGATTATCTGGCATATGGTTCTCCTGGTTGTTGTGATGGATGTAAGCGTTTGTTCTGTTATACCGCACTGGTATGTAGGAGGGCAAGGAGGATTAAAAAACTGGTGGAGGTGGATTGTTGGCCTGCTCTCATTCCTCTCCCTGAAAATCCCCCAAGCGCGGATGTGTCAGCGTTTATCTTGGTAGATTATTGTATCCGTAGTGTGTCTCTTTTGGATGGAGTATTACATGCCACGTAAGTTTGTACACAGACTTATCATTGCTGGCGTTGCGCTGCTCCTGGTAGGGGTGAGCGTCTTAAGCGTTCAGCTCATTGCCCATGCCACGTTGCCACAGCGCGTTGCCCTCAATGGACAGACCGTTCCCCTTGTTAGCCATGCAACGGTGCTTGGCGCTGCTAATAGCCAGCAGCAGTTGAATCTCTCGGTGGGTTTGCAGTTGCGCAATAAGCAGGAGTTGGAGAGCCTGCTGAGCAACCTGTACGATCCGCGTTCGTCGTTGTATCATCATTTCCTGACGCCTCAGCAGTTTGATGCTGAGTTTGGCCCCACTGCCGGGCAGCAGCAGCAGGTGATGAGCTACCTGCGCAGTGAGGGCTTCAACGTCACTCATGTTTCTTCCAATGGCTTGCTGATTGATGCCAGTGCGACAGTGGCGCAGGTCGAAAGCGCCTTCCAGGTCAGCATCAATAACTACAAAGTGGGCGCGCATACATTTTATGCTAATGCCAGCGCTCCGACTATTCCCGGCTCGTTATCCTCTCTTATCCTCTCAATCGGTGGTCTCGACAACAGTACGCACTGGAAGCCTCTTCTTCAGGCCAGTCCGAGCCAGCAAAAGCTGGCGCTTGCCTCTGGCAAGGCGCGCAGAGCGCATGCAACGCCAGGCGGCTATGGTCCGTCCGATCTGCTAGGTGCTTACGATGGCAATGCTTTGCACCAGGCGAATATTCTGGGCGACAACCAGACGGTGGCTGTATTTGAACTGGATGGCTACCAGAGCAGCGACATCACGCAGTATCTCCAGAACTACAACCTCGGCACGCCCAATATCAGCAATGTGCTGGTCGACGGTTACGATGGCTCGGCAGGTCAGGGCGCGATCGAGGTAGAACTGGATATCGAGGTGGTCGCTGCGATGGCTCCCCATGCCAATCAGGTTGTCTACGAGGGGCCGAACACGACACAAGGCGTCAACGATACCTATAACCAGATTGTGACCGACAACCGGGCGCAGGTTATGACCAGCAGTTGGGGTGAATGCGAAGCGCAGTCGGGCGCATCTGAATTGCAGACCCTCGACGGAATCTTCCAGCAGGGAGCGGCGGAAGGTATCTCCATGTTCGCCGCCGCCGGTGACTCCGGCGCGTATGACTGCGGCGATGGCACACTGAGTGTCGATTCGCCGGCCAGCGATCCCTACATCACCGGCGTTGGCGGCACGACACTGCAAATCAACAACGGTGCCTATGGCAGCGAGACGGTATGGGGCAATTCGAGCAATGGAGAGGGCGGCGGCGGTGGTCTCAGCAACACCTTCAAGCAGCCTTCGTGGCAGGTCGGCCCCGGCGTGCAGAATCAGTACAGCAACGGCTACCGTGAGGTGCCCGATGTCTCCGCCGATGCCGACCCGGCTACCGGCTACGCTGTCTACTGTACAGTGAGTGCCGCAGGCTGCTCGTCCAGTGGCTGGATTGAGGTTGGTGGCACGAGTGCGGCCGCGCCGCTCTGGGCTGGTAGTACGGCTATGATTAACCAGTATCTGGAACAGCAGGGCAAATCAAAAGAGGGGTACGCCAATCCTGCCCTCTACGGTTTGGAGAATGCGACGGAGCAGTACACACCGTTCCACGACATCACCACTGGCAACAATCTCTACTATCCTGCCACGGCTGGCTACGACGAGGCCAGCGGCTGGGGTTCGCCCGATATCTACAATATCGCCCGTGACCTGGCGGGAAGTACAGGCCCTGGCCCGACGCCCACGCCGTCTCCAACGGGAACGCCTTCACCCACACCCACACCCCCACCAACAGAGACGCCGACACCCGGCCCATCGCCCACAGCAACCAGCACACCGCCGCCCACTCCACAACCTACCGAGACGGCGACGCCCACTCCACCTTCCGGTTCGCTGATTCAGGACGGTGACTTTGAGGATGGAAACGCAAGCGGCATCTGGCAGGAGTCCTCGGCGGCTGGCTACGAGCTTGTCGATACGACGAATCCGCATAGCGGACAGTACAGCGCCGACCTTTGTGGCTACAGTGACTGCGACGATGCTATCAGCCAGTCTTTCACCGTACCGGGTAACGCTTCCAGCCTCACTCTGAGCTACTGGTGGTATGGCACGACGAATAGCAGGAGCAATTCATGCCGTGATACCTTCACGGTTTCCTTCCAGGATGGCAGTGGCAACGTGATTGGAACAGCGCAAAAGGCTTGCAACACGGATGCCAATCAGCAATGGCAGCAGGTCAACTTCGACGCAAGCAGCATGCTTGCCAGCTATGCAGGCCAGTCTGTTACGCTCGTCTTCGAGGCGACGACCTCCGGTTCGCAGAGCACTTCCGAGTTCTTCGTCGATGATGTGAGCATTGGCTAGCCGCTAATCGGTTATTCTGGTACACAAAGAGAGAACTTACTGAGCTTGATGCCAGTCAGTTCTCTCTTTGTGTATTTTCCCCTGTCCCGCCACTCTTCCAGGCTGACCCTTGCCGTCGGCTTGCAGGGCGAATACAATGGACTATATTTCGTTGTTTATCCGTTGAAGGAGGGGCTATGACAGAATATCTGGTACTTGGCGGGGAACGGGTGCCTGCGTCTGATGGCAGGACGTTTGAAGTCATTGAACCGGGGACGGGCAAGTCATTTGCTGAAGTGGCTGAGGCGGGGATTGAGGATGTGGAGCGGGCGGTGCAGGTGGCCTATCGCGCTTTTGAGGAAGGGCCGTGGCCGCGTATGAGCGCGACGGGGCGCGGGCGCGTGCTGCTGCAGGCGGCGGCGCTGGTGCGACAGCGGCAAGAGGAGCTGGCTACGCTTGAGGCTCGCAACGCCGGAAAGCCGATTCGCGATGCCCGCGATGAGATAGGGCTGGTGGCGAACGTGCTGGAATACTGGGGCGGCGCGGCCAACAAAATCTTTGGCGAGACCATTCCGGTGCAGGATGTCGGTCTGGAAGTGACGCTGCGCGAGCCGGTGGGTGTGTGCGCGCTGATTACTCCCTGGAATTTCCCCCTTGTCATCGCCTCCTGGAAGATTGCACCCGCCCTGGCCTGCGGCAACACGGTGGTGGTGAAACCGGCGCAACTTACCCCGCTTTCGGTGCTTGCCCTGGCCGATATTTTGATGGAGGCGGGATTGCCGTCCGGCGTGATCTCTGTCCTGCCCGGTCCTGGCTCGACCATTGGCAACGCGCTGGTTACGCATTCCCTGGTCTCAAAGGTCTCTTTTACCGGCTCGACCGAGGTTGGCTCACAGATTATGCGCCTGTGCGCCGACAATATTACTCGCGTTTCGCTGGAACTTGGTGGCAAGGCGGCGAATGTCGTTTTTGCCGACGCCGACCTCGACCGGTGTATCGAATCGTCCGTCTTTGCCGTCTTTGGCAACTGCGGGCAGGATTGCTGTGCTCGCGCCCGTATCCTTGTGCAGCGCCCGCTCTACGAGGAGTTTGTGCGGCGTTTCGTCGGCCGTACTGAGGCGCTGCAGGTAGGCCAGCCGCTTGATGAGCGCACTGAGATAGGCCCGCTCATTTCCGCGGGGCAGCGTCAGCGTTCCCTCGATTACCTCGCGCTTGGACGGCAGGAGGGAGCGCAGGTGGTCACCGGCGGGACGGTTCCCCTGGCTTGCGGAGACGGCTATTTCCTCCAGCCAGCTATTCTCACGGAGGTCGATAATCGCATGCGTGTGGCCCAGGAGGAAATTTTTGGGCCGGTTGCCTGCGTGCTGCCGTTCGATACCGAAGAGGAGGCTGTCCGGCTGGCCAATGCTGTTCCCTATGGCCTGGCCGGTTCGCTATGGACACGCGATCTGGGACGCGCCATTCGTGTGGCGAAGGGCATTCGCGCTGGCGTGCTCTCCGTCAATTCAAACCACAGCGTGCATACGGAAGCGCCATTCGGCGGATATAAGAGGAGTGGCATCGGTCGTGAGATGGGCATGCATGCCGCGCAACTCTACACAGAAGTGAAAAGCATCTTTTTCTCGCAGCAGTAGGGGACGAGCTATATAAAGGGAAGCGGAAGCAGGATATTGCTTTGCCTGCTTTCGCTTTCCCTCTGAAAAGAAGTCAGTCTACCGCTTGCTTAGGCGGTAGTCCAGCCGACGATGGAGAGCTGAGAACCGCCAGAGGCGGAAGCAAACGTGCTGGGATTGCCGCCGCTGAGTGTGCCGTATTCAAGGGCGATGCTTCCGTTGGCACTGTACTGTTGCAGCGAGTACATACTGCCGTCGCGTGAGACATTCGACCAGGGATACTGGCTGTACTGGCAAAGAGAGCTGGGGCCAGCCGATACTCCACCACCATTGGAGGTCAGCCGCGTCAGGCCTGAGCCGTTTGTGTTGATCTTCCATAGCCCATTCTGGCTCGTGTCTACCGAGATGCCGGTGTAGTTCTGATTCTCGAACAGGAGCAGGAGCGTGTTGCTGCTGATCGCCCGCACTGTCGTGACCGCGACGCTGGCATTATTGTAGAGCATGGTGGCCGTGCCTCCCGTTGTCGGTTGCATGCTGAGCTTGCTGGGGCCAACTCGTGTGCCTTCTCCCGGCCCCGTGGTGCTCATCGTCAGGGTACACTGAGTTGTATACAGATGCTGGCCGTCATAGCTGCTGTCAAAATCCCAGCATGGATAGGTATTGCTCGCCGCCTGATCTCGAAACACCAGCGTCAGGTTGCTCAACGGTTGATGCGCGCCTTTCGTAGTATCGAGCAGGTACAGGCTATCGGCAGGCGCATCAATCGAAGGAGCACGCAGGTAGGCACGGGTGTTATCCAGCCAGGTAACGACCGGATAGAGCTGGCCTCCTCTTGCCATTGCCAGTTCCGATTGCAGACTGCCGGTTTGCGCATTGAGCAAGAGCACCTGATTATTACCACCACCGGCGCTGCTGTAGGTGTAGTTGTTAAAAATGATCAGTTTCTCATTGGTTGACCACTGCACGTTGCTCAGGGCACTTGCTCCATTCGCCCCGTTTGTCGCGGTGGCAACACAGTAGAGCGTTTGCAGGTACTGTCCGTCCCGGCGTACCATCTGGAGCTTTGCCTGCTGATCTGCGACGGTGACGAAGAGTATCCAGTCGCCATCACTTGAAAGTTCGGCGTCAGAGATGTAGGTGTTGGGGAATGAGGCGGTGACGAGGCTCTTTCCCGATGCCACATCGTAACGCTCCAATGTCCCGGAGGTGGGGTTGCTCGAACCGCCTTTATTGATGATATACACAATGCTGGCCTGGCTGCCAGCAGGCAGCGGCGGCAGCACAGCGGCGCGAGCCGTTCCAGTTGCGGGGCAGGTAGTCGTCACCGGCGTTGTCGGGTTAGCAGGGGATGTGGAGGTATTTTGTGTCTGCGTCGTGACAGTCCCCGTGCCACCCGGAGTGCTGGAACCCTGCCCATTGCCGGTGCCAGTACCCCCATTGCCACCGGAAGTACCGTTTTGCCCGCAGGCTGCCAGCAGAAGCGAGAAGATGATACAACAACCGAAGAGGAGGGAAAAACGATGTCCATCATTGATTTTACCCATAGAATTTCTCCTGTATACCATATCGTATGCATGATTTGTGATCTGACTTATGAACGATACATCGACCCATTTCTGGACGATACACCATGACATACTGGTTATGATTAACATAACAGGAGAATAGCTGAGGTTCTGTGAAGTAAGTAACAATATGCGGGAGAGTTTGATAACATACACATGAAACCAGAGCCGGGCGTGTCATTCTAAGCGCGAGGCAGAATGACACGCCCGGCTCTGGTTTCATGTGTAATGACATATTTCTTCAAACGGCTGGAGATACTCTCTTTCAGCTTCCCACATTTCATCAAACAGCGCACTGATCTCGGCGGGTGAGCAGACGGCTGCCGTGAGTGGGTCGAGCAGGAGGGCGTAGCGAGCGGCCTCTTTGTTGCGGGTGAGCAGGGCCTCGCACACGAGGGTGTGAACCGCCATGTGGCTGCGATTGAGGGCGACGAGCTGCTCTGGCAGCGGGCCGAAGTGGCAGGGCTGCACGCCGTTGCGATCAACCAGGCAGGCCACCTCGACGCAGCCGTCGGGCAGGTTGTCGATCAGGCCGCTGTTGCGCACATTGCCGTAGATGACGGTGGGCCTGTGCATGGTCATTGCTTCGATGATGTAGGAGCCATATTCGTGGCTGCGGCTGAAGGGAATAGCGCGCATGCCATCCAGCATTTCACGGATGGAGACCTCGTTCTGCTCGCGCCAGGTGGGCCAGTTATTGGCGTAGAAGCCGGTCTCACCAAGATAGCCCGCCCGGCAGTATTGCTCGATCAACTCCGGGCGTTTGCGGAAGTAGGGAACATACTCGGAAAAATGGCCGCTGCTCTCGGTGACGAACGCGCCGAAGTAGCGCATGATCTCGAAGCGCACAGGGTCGCGCTCGTAAATTTCAGGGTTTTCAGCCTGTTTGCGCAGGCGCGGATACATATCCTGCCCCTGATAGCGCAGCTCGGTGAACCAGGCATTGTGGTTGATACCGGCGCAGCGCCACTCCAACTTCTCGTAGGGAACGTCCAGATAGCCTGCAAGCTGCTTCGAGCTTCCCTGCACGCTGTGACAAAGGCCGACGGTCCGCATCTCGGTACCGGTGAGGGCCGCCAGGGTGAGGATGGACATGGGGTTCGTGTAGTTGAGCACCCAGGCCTGTGGGCAAAGTTCTTCGGCGTCGTGCAGGATAGCAAGCCAGACCGGACCTGTGCGCAGGGCTTTGAAGATGCCGCCGGGGCCGATGGTATCGCCAATGCACTGGTTGATGCCGTATTTCATGGGAATGTCGAAGTCATGGCGCACATTGGCCAGACCGGCGACCTCGATACTGTTGATGATAAAGTCGCTTCCGCCAAGCAACTGGCGGCGCTCAGTGGAGGCTCGCACCTCCCAGCGTTTCCCGCTCAGAGCGACGAGCCGTTCTGCGATTTGCCGCGCTAGCTCCAGGCGACGGGCGTCAATATCCACCAGAGCGAAACACCCCTCGTCCAATCCCTCGATCTGCAAGATATCGGTTATGAGCTGGCGAGCGAAAACCGTGCTTCCCGCACCCAGGATGGTAATCTGTGGCTTCTTCAATGTAACTCCTTCTATGCAGGGACTGGCCCTGTTGAATTGCGAACAACGAGTTGTGTCGGAAGAACGAGAGGAGATATTTCTTCCTTCTCTTCTATCATGGCAATGAGTTGCTGTACGGCACCACGTCCCATAGCAACACGGTCCTGACGGACAGTGGTCAGTTGCGGGACGGTATACTGGCAGAAATCGATGTCATCAAAACCCGTTAGAGAAACATCTTCTGGAACGCGCAACCCTTGCTCGGTGAGTGCCCGCAGAATACCGATAGCCATAAAATCGCTTCCGGCAACGATAGCAGTAAAGTCATGGCGTTCGGCTAACAGCGCCCTGGCAGACTCGTAAGCCTCATCGACGTTCCAGCCTGACTGGCGCACAAGGCCAGCGTCTGGCGTGATAGCGGCCTCTGCCAGCGCCTGCTGATAGCCGAGCAGGCGTTCCAGGCCGGAGAGGTCGGTAGTTAGTCCGGTCACGAGGGCAATTCGTCTATGCCCCAGTGCAAGTAAATATTGGGTTACCTGCCGTGCGCCCTCGATATTATCTGATTTGACATAGGTGGCACAGCTTCCCTGGCTTATTCTATCGATAAATACCGTGGGAATAGAGGAATGAACGAGGGCCTGAGCGCGAGCCTCTGCAGCATAGAGCGAAATGACCCCGGCAATACGCCGGGTCTGCAAACTCCGTATGTAATTTTCGGGAGATTTGCCGTGTGGTCGCGAGGGTAAAAGCAGGTCATAGCCCAGGGAGACAGCTTCACGCTCAATGTTCTCCAGCACTCCCAGATAGAAATAGTGCGCTGTCTGACCGAGGTTTGAAAGAAATAATTCCTCTTTTTCAGGAAAAAGGGAGACTGCAATGACGCGGGAACGCTGTCGAACCAGGCTCTGGGCAATGACATCAGGTTCATATCCGAGCGCGGCGATTGCCGCACGGACCCGCTCTCGTGCTTCATCGCTCACTCGCGCCGATCCATTAAGCGCGCGCGAAACGGTTGCCCGCGAGACCCCTGCTAATCGGGCAACCTCTTCACTTGTTGCCATACAAAACCTCTACAGAGAAATCTACACGTGTTCACATTAATGAAAATAGTATGTCACGATCTATAACCTTCTGTCAAGTATAAAGGATGCTTTCCGCACATTTCCCGTAAGAAAAAGCGCGGGAACCGCTTCTCGTGTTATGAGCACGTGTTCTTTATTTTTATCGATGCGATCAACTCTCTTCTACTTCGGTCATGCGCTTTTGCTCAGTAAAAAGGCTGAATTTGTCGCTTGACAGAACGGCGAAAGGATGGTAATATGTTCTCGTGGAATGTACACGCGTTCATAACAGGCCGTACAGAAACGACTGATGTGGATCGTGAAGAGGAGATAGCATGGTCATTTAGACTGATCAGTATAGATAGTACCCATCCTCAGGGGGTATGTCACCCAACGTATACCCTCATATGAGGGTTTGCAACAGGAAGCGCTCTGTTGGGTAACATGTACAGTGGATGCATGATGGAGGGAGTTGAAATGCCGAAAAATGCCCGTTATACCCTCGTCTGGTCGGCTTCACGTCAGGCATATGAACTACGCGAGCAGCAGGGGGTCGTGCAAGACATCGTTCCCGAAAACTCTGGCTGGTTGGATCAGGTGAAACAGCTATCTTCATTCTCCTTTCATGGCAGGTATGGCTATTATACAGCGTGCAAAGAATACAAGCGACGCGGTGAGGGGTACTGGTATGCATATGTGCGAGTTGGGGGTAAACTGGTCAAGCGCTATCTGGGGCGAAGCATAAGCCTGACTATTCCCCGTTTGGAACAGATCGCGCTGGAACTATGGTCCGGTGGATCAGATATCCTGCGAAGAGAAGAGGCAGGTGTACCACGACTGTTCGCCGCATCCCTTGCACGGGAGGAAGTGGATTTATCTCCCTCTTTCTTGCCCATTCCTACAAACGGGGTTGATCAAATTGTTGAACAGCAGAACGGGTCCGTACATATCAATCTCATGGGCGATCCTCTACTTGCCACCAAAATCCACTTTCCACGCCCACGGGCGCGTCTCGTGCATCGTCCGCGCTTGACGCGGCGCTTGCAGCAGAGCATGACGCGAGTTTTAACCCTTATTTCAGCACCGGTTGGTTTCGGCAAGTCCACGTTACTCTCTGACTGGCTGGCGGCAGGCCCCATTCCCGTTGCCTGGCTTTCGCTCGACCCGGAGGACAACGAACCGCTTCGCTTCCTCTCTTACCTGCTTGCCGCTGTACAGGCGTACAATCCCCACCTTGTGAGGGGGATGCAGGTGCTGCACGATCGGCTTCAGCCACTCTCGATGGAGTCTGTGCTCACGTTGCTCATCAATGATCTGCTGATGCGTGGCGATGTACAGGAGGACTTCGTTGTCGTGCTGGATAATTACCAGTTCATTACGAACCTGTCTATTCATCATGCGCTTGCCTTTCTGCTGGATCATCTGCCGCCGGGCATACATCTCGTGCTTGCCACCCGCGAGGATCCTCCGCTTCCACTGGCCCATCTGCGCGCACGAGATGACTTGCTGGAATTGCGTGCTACCGATCTCCGCTTCACACAGGAGGAGGCATATGCCTTTCTCACAGAGGCGATGGATCTTGCGCTGACGAGAGAAGAAAGCACGCTTTTGCAGGTGCGTACAGAGGGTTGGATCACCGGCTTGCAGCTTGCCGCGTTTTCCTTGCAGGGGCGCGATGATGTGGGCACCTTCATCAAGGAGTTTAGTGGCGGCAATCACTATGTGGTGGACTACCTGCTCGAAGAGGTTCTGAAGCGTCAGAGTGAGGTGGTGCAGCATTTTTTGTTGCAGACCTGTATCCTGGATCGATTATGTACACCCCTATGTGATGCCGTGCGGGAGCAAGCGGGAAGCGAGATTCTCCTCGACTTTCTGGAGCGAGCCAACCTCTTTCTGCTGCCGCTCGATAGCGAGCGCAAATGGTATCGCTATCACCGCCTGTTTGCCGAGGCTTTGCGCCAGTTCTTACAACAAATCGCACCCACGCTGGTGCCTGTCTTACATCAACGCGCCAGCCGCTGGTATGAACAGCAGGGGCTGTTCGTAGAGGCAATCGCTCACCGGTCGGTCGCCCGTACTCCTCAGCCCGCCTCGCTTCTAGAACTGCTCACCGCGCGCGAACGCGAAGTCTTGCGCTTGCTGCTGGAAGGCGCTTCCAACCAGGAGATTGCCCGGCAGCTTGTCCTCAGTGTCAATACGGTCAAGAAACATGTTTTGAACATCTGTGGAAAATTCAATGCACGCAGCCGTACACAAGTTATTGCGAAAGCACGATCACTTCCTTTTCTCTAGGGGGGAGTAATCTCACCGGCTGTTTTTATCTCTGCCGTTCCTCCTACCTGTTTGTCCCGTAAAAAATCACCCGGCAATACTTCTTTCGGATGCTGTTTTCTTCCTTACTGTCAACTATGCTTGATTCAATGTTCTATTCAAAAATATCTATCTCTCCAAACTCAGCTATATTATTTCATTCGCTACTGTTTTTATCGTTTCAAGCTTCTCATAAGCGTGTTGCAGACGCATTGTACCTCGTCCTGGATTTGTAGCAGGTTTGAGTATCATCTGGGAGGATGAATGATGACAGTCTACCGGATTCGTCTCAAAGAGAAGCTAGATCAGCACTGGTCGGCCTGGCTGGGTGGGCTGACGGTCATACACGAGGCGAATGGAGAGACAGTGCTAATCGGTGAGGTGGTTGATCAGGCTGCACTGCATGGTTTGCTGAACAAAGTGCGCGATCTGCAGTTGACATTGCTCTCTGTCTCCTCGCTAGAGGAGGATTCATCATCAAAGCAAGCAGAGGAGGAAAAGCCCATGAGATAGATAGTCGGCGTTGTTGACCCCCCCTCATGTCTTTAAAGGCTCAGTATTTTTCATAGTGTGTGCCTACTTTCAATGGAGGAGTTGTGGCATATGCAAGAAATCAAACGGGATATCACCGGCACAGGCGGCGCTGGTGCCGTGGTCATCACTCAGCCAGGCAGATTACGAGAAAAGCGGCGGTTTAAACCTCAAACGATTCTCAGTCTCCAGGCATATGCGTTCCTGCTGCCCAGCTTTATTGGCCTGCTGGTCTTTTCGCTCATCCCCATCGTTGCGGTTGCCGTGCTCAGTCTTTTCAACTGGAGCCTGATTGGTACGCCTACCTTCATCGGATTGAAGAATTACGGTGTGATGCTAAGCAGTTCGGCTTTCTGGCATTCGATGTTATTGACCCTGTATTACGTCTTGCTCAATATTCCGATGCAGACCGTCTTTGCCCTGTTGCTGGCGTTGCTGCTGAACCAGAAAATTCCAGGGCGGGGAATTTTCCGCACCATCTTTGTCGTACCGTGGATGGCGACGGCGGCAGCGATGGGCATTGTCTGGCAATGGATTTTCGATCCCCAGTATGGGACGCTCAACACCTTTCTCAGCGTCTTCCACATCGTCGGCCCGGCCTGGCTCTCCTCGACAGCATGGGCCTTGCCTTCCATCGCAGCCGTCAACATCTGGCAGTACACCGGCTATAACATGCTGTTTTTCCTGGCCGGTCTCCAAGGCATTCCCCTTGATTTCTATGAAGCCGCTTCCCTGGACGGGGCCAACGCCGCGCGCCAGTTTTTCACTATTACGCTGCCACTATTGACGCCGACCATGTTCTTTGTGCTTGTGACCGACATCATCGGGTCGGCGCAGGTCTTCGACACGGTGTACGTCATGACGCAGGGCGGTCCAGGCAATGCCACTACCGTGCTCAACTTCAGCATCTTTCAGCAGGCATTTGTCTTCTTCCATGCAGGCTATGCCTCTGCGCTCTCGATGGCGCTGTTCGTGATTCTGCTCATCATCACCATGATACAGGTGTTTTTCTTCAGCAACCGTACTGTCTACGATCTGAGCTAGCTTCAAGGAAGGAGGAGAGCCTTTATGACCTCAGTAAGTACCGAACTTGCGTCACGTAAGGCGGTTGCGACCACGAAACAGGCAGCGTCGCCCCTGCGCAGGGTGCCGTTCTACGTGATTGTCTATATTATCCTCATACTCGGCGTGGTCATCTCGCTGTTCCCGTACTATATCGCGTTTCTGACAGCGCTGAAGCAGCCCAGTCAGATCTTCTCAGGCTCGGCGTGGACCTTGCCAAACCCGGTGACGTTCCAGAATTTCATCGACGTGGTGGAGAAGTACAATTTCCTGGCCTTTATCGGGCATACACTGATCTACGCGGTCATTCTTACGATCGGGCAACTCATTTTCAGTACCATGGCGGCATACGCCTTTGCCCGTATGGAGTTTCCGTTCCGCGATCAGATCTTCTGGCTCTACCTGTCGACTTTGATGGTACCTGCCGTCGTGACGCTGATTCCGCTCTTCCTGATTCTGAAGACCTTCGACCTGGTCAATACGTGGCCTGGTCTGGTACTGCCGTATGTGCTGGGGACGCCCTTTGGCATCTTCCTGATGCGGCAGTTCTTTCTTACCATCCCGAAAGACCTGGAAAGTGCTGCGCGTATCGATGGGGCGGGAACGATGCAGATTATGTTTCGGGTGATTTTGCCGCTGAGCCGCCCAATTATGGCAACGCTGGCCATCATCACGTTCGTGCAGGCCTGGAACTCCTTCCTCTGGCCCCTTATTGTGACGGATACCGATGATATGCGCGTGCTCACTGTCGGTATCGCAGCCTTTCAATCCAACTACGGGACGCAGTGGAACCTGATGATGGCTGCCACCTTCATTGCGCTAGGGCCATTACTGATCCTGTTTTTCCTGTTCCAGCAGCAGATTGTACGCTCCATTCATTTGAGCGGATTCAAATAGGGTATGCCGGATGCATCCGGACGGTGCGAGTGTCACTCTGAAAGGGAGGACAACGATGAAGGACACTACCTGGTATCGACGATTGGCCTTTGTAGAGCGTGGACTAGTGCAAGGAGGTGCTCAAAACCGCTATTTATCACGGCCCCTGGCCTGGCTCTCGGTGGGCGTGGTAGCCTTGATGCTGCTGGTCGCTTTAGCCGCGTGCGGTGGATCGAGTTCATCAGGCAGCAGCAACGGCGTGGTGAATCTCACATATGCGCTGTGGGACCAGAATGAGCAGGTCGGCTATCAGAAGTCGATAAACGAATTCATGAAGCTGCACCCGAACATTCATGTAACCATTGAGCAGACGCCGTGGGCTTCCTACTGGCAGAAACTGAGCACGGAGTTTGCGGCTGGCAATGCGCCGGACGTGTTCTGGGATCACCTGGCCTACTTCCCGTCGTTTGTGCAAGAGGGTCAGTTGATGAACCTGTCCCCGCTGATTAAGCAGAACAATATCGATATGTCTCAGTACTACCCATCACTGGTCAAAGAGTGGACGTATAACGGGAACGTGTACGGGCTGCCTAAAGACTGGGATACCATTGCCATTCTGTATAATAAGCAGATGCTCCAGAAGGCTGGCCTGCCTGTTCCTACCAACTGGACCTGGAATCCGACCGACGGGGGGACATTTCTCCAGTACGCGGAGAAGCTCACAATCGACCGGAACGGCAAAAATGCGACACAACCCGGTTTCGATCCAAACCACATTGTGCAGTACGGGTTTGTGTCGGAAAACAATGCTCAGGAAGGCTTCTGGAACTTCATCGCTATGAACGGCGGCCAGCTTATCGATAAGCAGTTCGGTCAGAACTTCGAACTCAATCAACCTGCTGATCAGCAAGCGTTACAGTTCCTGGTGAACCTGATCACAAAGTATCATGTCTCACCATCTGCGACAGAGACGAATAACAATGGGGGTGTCGCCGAGCAGTTGCTGGAGGGGGGTAAAGCGGCGATGGTCGCAGCCGGTGACTGGGAACTTACCTCGGTTCTGCAATCGACGAAGCTTCCTATTGGCGTAGCGGAATTGCCGACCGGACCGAACGGCGTGGTGAGCGTCTTCAATGGCCTGACCGACGCGATCTATGCCAGGACCCCCCATCCACAGCAAGCCTGGGAGCTGGAGCAGTGGCTGGGTTCGACGCAATCTGAGCAGATTCTGGGCCAGGGTGGCTATGTCTGGCCCGGTATCCAGAGCGACGATCAGTTATTCGTGCAGGCATGGCAGAAGAAGGGATTGGATGTCACCCCTTACCTGAAGGAGGCGCAAGGCACAACGATCCTCTTCCCGATCACCTTTGGCTACAACGAGGCATCCACGGATGTCAATAACATCTTCAACCAGATGTGGCTGGGGCAGATCTCGGTGGCGCAGGCGACAAGCCAGGCAGACCAGCAGGCCGATCAAGCTATACAATCGGCTTCCGCTGGCGGCTGATCTATGGTTCGAGAGGAACAACGGGATAAGACACTGTTTCGTTCCGTTGTTCCTCTCGAACCTTTTATTTTCATATAGCTACGACGATCATCCCGTTACTGCTCCGGGCATAATTGTGTAGAGATGGAGGGAACGCATTGGCGCATATTGCTTATGTACCATCCGGCAGGTGTTGGATTCTTCACATGGAGTCGTCAACTTACTGCTTTGCGCTGCGAGAGGACGGAACTTCGTTACAGCATATCTACTGGGGAGCGCGCATTTCATCAGAGGC
The DNA here is from genome assembly GCA_035294125.1 of Ktedonobacteraceae bacterium. Classification (GTDB taxonomy): domain Bacteria; phylum Chloroflexota; class Ktedonobacteria; order Ktedonobacterales; family Ktedonobacteraceae; genus CADDYT01. The sequence continues at coordinate 167,332 of DATGLM010000049.1, forward strand.
AGCCGCAGAAATGGCGCGGCCTCCCGGTTCCTTAGGAAAAACGCACCATGCTGGCCCGCCCCCTATCCCGTTCGAATCCGAGACGGGAATCTCTCGCGAGGAGTACGCCCCGTGGGGTGAGATGCGTTTCGGGGAAGCGGATCTCAAGGTAGAGTATGCCGATGGTACACGGACAATCGAGTGGGTCTTTGAGCAGTATGGCATCGAGCGGGCAGGCCCGGAGCAGGCACTCTGGCTGCGCTTCCGTGATCGTATATATTCTCTGGTGGTGACGCTCTCCTACCGCATCCACGAGGGCCATGATGTGATCGAGCGCCGGGTTCAGCTGGAGAACGCAGGTGGAAGCGGGCCTATCGTGATCGAGCAGGCGTTCTCGGCGGATTGGCGCGTACCCCGGCGCGGATTTTACCGGCTGACCTACCTGCAGGGGCGCTGGGGGAAGGAGACGCAGGTGACGCAGAGCATCTTAAGCCCGGGCAAGGTGGTGCTGGAGAGTCGCAGAGGCATGACCAGCCACCAGTTCAACCCGTGGCTGGCGCTGGATCCGAAGGCAAGCGCGACCGAGGAAAGCGGCGCGGTATGGAGCGCGGCGCTGGCGTGGAGCGGCTCGTGGAAAATCGTGGTGGAGACGACACCCTACGGGGAAGTTCACTGCGCGGGTGGCGTGAACGATTTTGACTTTCGTTACATGCTGCAAGAGGGCGAGCAACTGGAACTGCCCATATTTGCCGGGCTGTATTCGCATGAAGGCTTTGGCGGTGCCAGCCGTGCCTGGCATGCATATGAACGCGAGGTGGTGTTGCCTGAAGGGCCGGAGGCGGCGCGCCCCGTGCTCTACAACTCATGGGAGGCGACGAGTTTCGATGTCAATGAGCGCAACCAGATGGAACTGGCCGCGAAGGCTGCCGCGCTTGGAGCCGAAGTCTTCGTCGTTGATGATGGCTGGTTCGGCGCGCGCAATAATGAGCGCGCGGGTCTGGGCGACTGGACGGTCAACAGGGAAAAATTCCCCCATGGCCTGAACCCTTTGATTGAGCGCGTCAATGCGCTGGAGATGCGTTTTGGCCTCTGGATTGAGCCGGAAATGGTGAATCCGGATAGCGACCTCTACCGGGCGCATCCAGACTGGGTCTACCATTTTTGCAACCGCTCGCGCACCGAGGGACGCAATCAGCTCGTGCTCAATCTCGCCCGCGAGGATGTGCGCGACTGGATGCTCGCAACGCTTGACAGCTTGCTTTCGGGGCATCACATCGAGTTCATCAAGTGGGATATCAACCGTTCTTTTAGCGAGCCGGGCTGGCCGGAGAAGGCCGACGAGAACTCCCGGCGCGTCTGGCTCGATCACGTGCGCAATCTCTACTGGATCATCGACGAATTGCGCCGCCGCCATCCTGATGTAGACTTTGAATCGTGTGCCGGAGGAGGTGGCCGCGTTGATCTGGGCATACTGTCGCGGGTTGAGCAGGTGTGGACGAGCGATAATACCGATGCGTTTGACCGCTTGAGCATTCAAGAGGGCTTCAGCTACGCCTACACCCCCCGCGTGATGATGGCCTGGGTCACCGATGTTCCCAACTTTGTGACTGGGCGCAGCGTGCCACTGCGCTACCGCTTCCATGTCGCCATGTCCGGCTCGCTCGGCATCGGCGGCGACCTCTCACACTGGACGCCACAGGAAATGGAGGAGGCGCGAGCATACATAGCCCTCTATAAGAGGGTGCGTTCGACCATCCAGAACGGCCTGCTTTACCGGTTGCGCTCTCCACGTGAGGGAAATGTAGCCGCGTCCGAATATGTAGCACAGGATGGCAGTGAAGTCGTGGTCTTTGCCTGGGGCCACTCGCAGCAATTTGGAGAGACACAAGTCACTTTTCGACTGCACGGCCTGCAGCAAGAGGCGGAGTATATCAACGAGAACGACCCTACCACCTATAGCGGCGCGTATCTGGCCCGGCAAGGACTATCAATCAATCTGATAGGCGATTATGATAGCCAGATGATTCATCTTGTTCGCGCCACCCCTGGGCAGGATGCGCCCGCTATTGTGCCCCCCCAAAAAGTATACTAAAAGAGCAGTTGAGCGGTCAGACAGAGTTATGCGCGGAATATATATTGTATTATGAAGCTTCATCGTGTATGATACCGGAGTACGGCTCGATGTTCCTATTGTCAGGAGGGTTTTAACTATGCATTGCACTAATTGCGGAATTCAACTCCCTACCGGCGCGAAGACCTGTCCCAATTGTGGGGCAACTACCCCTGTTTCATCTCGCAATGATGGAACATCGTCGTCTGATGGCACGCCACCGGCTTCGTCATGGTCGGGTTCTTCGGCGTCAACGGTGTATGGTGGAACTGCCTACAGTTTCCCGGACGCGACGCCTGATCAATCGAGGCCCTATACACCGCCTCCTGCTCCCGGCTCATTCGATCCGTATAATGTGCTGCCACCACCACCACCTCCCTTTTCAGGAAATCAGCAGGGGGCTGGAGCTGCGTACTATCCTCCTCCAACTCCTGTTTCTCCTCTCCAGCAGCCACAACAGCCGCAAAAGCGACAGCATGGCCCGTCAGCAGGGCTGGTTACGCTGCTGGTGCTGCTGGCAATCCTGCTTATCGCTGGCGGCGGAGGTCTCGTCTATTATGCTGCTGTCTACCAGCCCCATCAGCAGCAGGTGCAGGCAACGGCAACTGCTCAAACGCATGCGACGACGACAGCGATCGCGCAGGCTACCGCTGCTGCGCAGAACCCCTACACGCACAGCGGCACGCTCGTTTTCTCCGATGCGCTAACGGCGAATAATCAGGGGCACCAGTGGGATGAGAACAAGAATTGTGCCTTCACAGGCGGCACCTATCACGCGATCGCCCCGGACCCACATTATTCCGACTACTGTATCGCGAACTCCACTGACTACAGCGACTTTGTCTATCAGGTGCAATTGTATATACTCAAAGGGGATGGTGGAGGCATACTCTTCCGCGTTGAGAATACCAACCCGAATGAGTACTACGAATTCGATGTTTATCAGGATGGCTCCTATGGGCTGTATAAGGCTGATGCCGGGAAATTTCCTTCTCTGACCGGCGGCAGCAGCCCGGCCATTCATCAGGGATTGAACCAGACTAACGTACTGGGCGTGGTTGTTCAGGGCAGCAACATTACGCTGTACGTCAACGGCACTTCGGTCGACAGCGTGACGGACAGCACCTTCAGTCACGGGCAGATCGGTGTCTCGGCTTCCGTGGTCAATCAGGTTACGGAAGTCTCTTTCACAAATGCAAAGGTCTGGAAACTCTGACGTTGGTGCGAGGTTCTCTTCCTTTCAAGTGACATGAATGCTCTCTTGACTCACGGATGTAGATTATACGTGAGATCAGGTTATGATCGTGAGTATTTTTCCGAAGGACCATCTGGAGAGACAAACACGCGAGAAAGAGACAGGAATGTCACAGGTACCATCGACTTCACCCAGGCAAGGTAGCGAACAGAGCAAACCGCCGGTCGCAAAGAGGCCGCGCAAACGCTGGCTCACTCTAGGGGGCGTTGTGCTGCTGCTAGCCGCTATTGTCATCGCCTGGCAATTGCTCAACGCCACGCTCAACAGTACCGATCCGAGCGTAGCAGGTCGCCCGCTCTCGAATCCCCATACGCATTTGCATACCGTCGCACTGGGCGGCCAGCCGGGGGTGATCTATCTTGGCACGCATTTTGGGATGTTTACGAGTACAGATTACGGGCGCACATGGCCGCAGGCCCGTGGTGTCCTCAATAAGCTGATGATTATGTCTATCGCCGTCAGCCCGGCCAACACGAAGAATCTGGGAATTATTACGCTGCCCGATACAGGCATTGGGACGCAGTCCGGCGTCTTCTTCAGTCAAGATGGCGGAACGCGCTGGCAGCATAGCAGCCCGACTGGCCTTCCGCTTTCGGCTTACCCCTACACGATTAAGGCAGGAACAGGGAGTGCGGGACACTTCTACGTTTTTTACCAGGATGCTGGCTGGTACGAGACGCAGGATATGGGTCTGCACTGGCGTTTGATTACCAATCAAACCCTCTCGGCCATGCAGACGCCCAGCCTGCTCACCGACCCATCCAATCCCAATTACCTCTTGCTCGGCGGCGATCAGGGCCTTTTCGAGAGTCGGAACGATGGCAAAAGCTGGCAGAAAATCGCCAGTGTCGCGGGAGACGTGTTGGGTCTGGTCGGTTCCACCACCACTCCTCGCACCATTTACTGCTCCACCGATCAGGGATTGTACCGGTGGCAAGATGGTAGCTCGCGGGTAACACGCCTGGCAGGCGCGCCCCCTGTGCTGACACGCCTGGTTGCCGACCCTTCTGCCCATATCCTGTACGCAGTATCCGGCCAAGACCTCTGGTCTTCAGATGACGGCGGCGTCTCCTGGGTTCATCGCTACCATTTCAACCGGGGAGATCTTGTCGCCCTTGTCGTCGACCCCTGGCACCCGACACATCTCTATGCCGGTTTCTTCCTGCCCGCGCTGGTCACGTATAGCGTCAATGGGGGCAGTTCCTGGCAAACTCTGACCGATTGAAGCTTCCTCTGGGATGGAGCGTGTGAGGAGAAGATAGGGATTCATCCCAATAGGCAAGAGTGCTTCATCCGGTGTATACTTGCCTTGAATGTGCTGGCTTTTTCCCCACTCTGTCTGTTGTAAAGCAAAAAACCAGGCGGAGCAAGAAGACAATGCGTGAAAAGGAGGAAAAGGTATGCGTGTACGATGGATGTTCTGGCTGCTGCTTGCTGTATCGTGTACCGGCGTGCTGGTCTTTGCTGCTCTCTACCAGCCGCGTGATCCCGCCATCATGCACGTGCAAATCGAGCAGCAGCCACCAGAGCACGGTGGCATGACCAGCGTGCAACTGCGCCTGACGGACCTCGAAGGCGTGCCAATCGAGAATGCCAGTGTGGCCTCAACTGCCTGGATGACGAACATGGTCATGCCATCACCTCAAAGCAAGATAATCTCGCTCGGGCAGGGAACATACATTGCCCAACTGCGCCTCGACATGGCAGGCCCGTGGGAAATCTCTGTAACCGCGCAGGCCGATGGTTTCACTCCCCTGAAACAAACCCTGTTTGTCCAGGTACGGTGAAGCCGTCGAGACGGGTTGTGAGTACGGCGGTTGACTGGAGACCAGAGAATGGGTGGAGTAAAGGCAAAGATTGAAACTCTGTGATAGAGAAGCAGGAGAACAGGAGAAGGGAGTGTCCAGGTTCAGAGCCATGCTTGCCCGTTGGCGTCTTTCCCTCTTTGAGAAAGTCATCCTTGCTAACAGTGTGATGGTTATCGGTGAAGCACTGGTAGGTCTGTGGGTGACCAGTCATAACCTGGAAGCGCATCACTATCTGATTGATACCAGCTTTATCGTACTGGCAACGGTGCTGGCCTTGCTGATAAACATCGTGTTGCTCCGCGCCAGCTTTCGCCCGCTCTTCAGTCTGCTGCGCACCATGCGCGAAGTAAGCGCGGGGAAGATGGAGGCACGGGCTGCCGTCACTGCTGCCGATGCAGAAATTGGCGAGCTGGCACAGTCGTTCAACACGATGCTCGATCGCCTGGAAACGGCGCATCGCGAGCAGGGCATGCTTATCCTGCAGGCGCAGGAAGAGGAGCGGCGGCGCATCGCGCTTGAACTTCACGACGAAAGCAGCCAGAACCTGACCGCTCTGCTCATTCACAGCGAGATTCTCAGCCAGTTGCTGTCCGAGACAACCGTGCCAGGAGAGGCACAGGCACAACTGCGTGGAGAACTCAATCAACTGGCGCAGGTGGCGTATCGTACCCTGGACGATATTCGCGCACTGGCGCAGCAACTGCGTCCCAGCGTCCTGGATGATCTCGGCCTCTCGGCCGCCTTTCGCTGGCTGGTCGAGGATTGCCGACAGCGCCTGCATCTGCCCGTGGAACTCGATCTGGATGGGATGGAGCGGAACGGGAACGGGATCCATCAATCCTCCCTGCCTCCCCTTTATGAGACCACGCTCTTTCGCATTGCGCAGGAGAGCCTGACCAACGTTGCTCGCCACGCGCACGCGCAGCAGGCATGGCTGTCGCTCTGGCAAGACCAGCAGACGCTCCACCTGCGGGTACGCGACGACGGCTGCGGCTACGACCTCGGACAGCAGGTGAAGGGCCTGGGCGTTTTCGGTATGCGCGAGCGCGCGGCCTGGCTCGGCGGCAGAATAGAGATTCGTTCCCAGCCGGGCAAAGGGACGACCGTCGAGGCGATATTGCCCCTTGCCATCAGGAAAGGAGCCGTATATGAGTGAGCAGCGACAGGAGGGAGACGCGCTCATTCGCGTCCTGCTCGCCGACGACCACGATATCCTGCGGCAAGGACTCAAGCTGCTGCTTGGTCGGCAACCGGATATGCAGGTGGTGGGAGAAGCGCGCACGGGCCGTCAGGCTATTGCCCTGGCGCAGGAACTGGCTCCTGATGTCGTCGTCATGGATATCACCATGCCTGATATCGATGGCCTGACGGCCAGCCGCCACATCCGCACACACCAGCCAGCCACACAGATATTGATGCTGACCATGCACGAAAGTGAAGAGTATTTTCTCCAGGCCCTGCGCGTGGGAGCGGTCGGCTATCTTGTGAAGAAAGCCGCGCCCACTGACCTGCAGATGGCGATTCGTGCAGTCGCCCACGGCGGCGCATTCCTCTACCCCGGACTGGCAAAGGCGCTCATCCGCGCCTATATCGGGTCTACCACCAGTAACGAACCATCAGAAGCATTTCAGTCACGGGAAGCGGCGAAGGCTGTGCCGTCCAGGGGAAAAGGCACCGACATAGGGCCGCAACTCCTGACACCGCGCGAACTGGAGGTGCTCACCCTGGTCGCAGAAGGTTATACCAGCCAGCAAATAGCGGATCAACTGGTAGTGAGCGTCAAAACGGTGCAGGCGCATCGCGCCAACATCATGGAGAAGCTTGGCCTGCGCGACATCACGCACCTGGTGCGCTTCGCCATCCGCCACGGGCTGATTCCATCTGAATTTTAAACGCACCCCTTCCCTGCTTTTTTCTTCTTTGAGAGTATACGAAATTCAGCCGACGAGCGTCAGGGAGAAAACTGGCAAGCTCCGCGTCAGCGGGGGCTTATCACAGGATCATGCGCAGAAAGTTGCGCGTCCGTTCGTTCTCTTAGTAAGATGGTAAACAAAATATAACGGCTCTACCAGTAACTACGCTCTTTTACAAGAGTCTATCACGACAACCTGTTGCATATCAACTTTCCGTTCTAAGGTTTGTGCCGAGGCGAATCAGGTGCAGGGCGCGCTCGATGGCGTCACGCGTCAGGTCTGCGGCCTGTTCCATGGCGGAGGCCAGCGTCATGGGACCCGGTGGCAGGACGGAGACGGCATCAACGCCGAGGTCGTAGACGGATTGATAGCCTTTTCCGAGACCTCCGGCAATGGCGAGCACGGGGATGCCGTGGCGTTTTGCTCTGGCTGCGACGGCCCCGATGCTCTTGCCATAGGCTGTCTGCTCATCGATCTGTCCCTCAGCCGTGATGACCAGGTCTGCCCCACGCAGACGCTCTTCGAGGTGGACGGCTTCCAACACGATTTGAGCGCCGGGGCGCAGCGCGGCGTGGAGAAAAGCCACCAGACCGGCACCAAGTCCGCCAGCAGCTCCCGCGCCGGGGAGGTCTTTCACGGCGATACCGAGATCGCGCTCGACCATATCTGCGAAGTGGGACAGCGCCGCGTCCAGTTGCACGACCATCTCCGGCGTTGCACCTTTCTGCGGGCCGTAGACCGCCGAGGCCCCCTGTGGGCCAGTGAGCGGGTTGTTGACATCGCAGGCCACATCAAAGGTGCAATCTTGCAAGCGGGCGTCCATGCCTTCCAGAGAGATGTGTTCGAGTGTCGCCAGCGCCGCTCCTCCGCGCGCAATCGGCTCGTTTTCGGCTGTAAGCAGAGCGACCCCGAGCGCCTGTGCCATTCCGGCTCCGCCATCGTTGGTCGCGCTGCCGCCGATGCCGATAATGAAATGGCGGCTTCCTCGCTCCAGGGCGGCGATAATCAGTTCGCCCACACCGTAGGTGGTGGTTATGCGCGGGTCGCGTCTCTCTGCTGGGACGAGCGGAAGGCCCGCGCAGGCCGCCATCTCAATTGTGGCAGTGCGTCCATCGCCCAGCAGGCCAAAGAAGGCCTCTACCGGCTCACTCAGCGGCCCCGTTACCGTTTGCGACACTATCTGTCCGCCCGTGGCGTCAACCAGGGCCTGCACCGTTCCTTCGCCGCCGTCGGCCACCGGCACAATATCGATCTCCGCCTCTGGATAGACCGACAGCGCTCCCTCGGCAATGGCTTTTCCCGCCTCAGCGGCGGTCAAACTGCCTTTTAACGCTTGTGGAGCAATAACGATACGCACGCGATGTCTCCTTTATGAGATTATGAGAGGGTTATGAGGGGCTGATGGAGCGGACACCGCCGGGGCCGCCGATGATGGCTTGCCCGGTAATGCCGAGGAAAAGTCCCGTGGCGACGACTCCGACGATGGCCCGGACTTGCGCTTCCAGATCGAGCGGAGCAGTAATGCCGCCAGGGAAAGAGCAATCCAGGATATAGTTGCCGTTGTCGGTATGATAGGGCGCCTCGCCGAGCATGCGCAGTTGTACACTGGCACCCAGAGCCTCGATACGCAGGCGTACCGGCGTCTCCGCGAAAGGAATGACCTCGACGGGCAAGGGCATGCGCCGACCCAGTTGAGGGACGAGCTTGGTCTCATCGGCGATGACGATGAAACGGCGCGAAGCGTAGGCGACAACCTTTTCACGAAGGAGCGCGCCGCCGCCGCCTTTTATAAGGTTGAGTTGGGGATCGATCTCGTCCGCGCCATCGATGTCGATATCGAGCACAGGGTGAACATCTAGATCGGTCAGGGGAATGCCGAGATTACCCGCGAGTTCAGCCGAGGCCGTCGAGGTAGGGACGGCTCCGACGATACTGAGTCCAGATTGCATGCGCTGCGCGAGGGCATAGATAAAATAGGCGGCTGTTGAGCCGCTGCCCAGCCCCACGACCATTCCTTCTTCGATGAGTTGGGCGGCTGCCGTTCCGGCCTCTTGCTTCCAGTTATCCTGTGGGATATTATGCGGCGTCATATTTATACGTATATTCCTCCTTATGTCATGTCCCTTTGCCTGGAGTATAGCACGCCACAGGAGGAAAAACCAGATAAAATCCAGTAGGGGCGAGCACAAGGCATGACCCTTACTGGATTTCGGTCAATCCGAACGTTCATCCTCATTTTTTAATCAATTTGATAAAGATGATGGTCAATTCGTAGAGGAAGGACATCGAGATGCCCAGGATGATGGGACTGTAGATGTCCGCGCCGGGCGTCAGGAAGGTAGCAGCGATCCACATGCCGACGTGCGCCATCGGGCGTTTCTTCGTCAGTGTCTGTGAACTGACCAGACCAATCTGCGCCAGGAAGGTCAGCACGAGCGGCAGTTCGAAGACTACACCAAAGGCTAGCTCGAAGAAGGCTACAAAGGTAAAGTAGCTGCTAGCTGTCACCAGTTCCGTGAAACTATCGGACGCAAACGAGATGAGCCACTGGATAGGAAAGCGCAGGACAGCATAACCTACTGCAAGACCTAGAGCAAAGAGCACAATGCCGATGAGAATGAACGGACCAGCATATTTCTTTTCATGCTCGTAGAGTCCAGGCGAGATAAACGCCCATGTCTGATAGAGAATGACCGGCAAGCCAATCACAATGCCAACCGCTATAGAGACAAGCAGATAGACGGTGAAGCCTTCTGCTATGCCCGTGACGACCAACGTTCCTGGCTTGAGCATATCCGCTGCTTTTGGCAATGGATATAACAGGACTTTAAAGACCCAGTAGCGGAAGATAAAGGCTAGAATTGAGCCAACGACGATGGCGATGAGGCACTTGAAGATACGCTGGCGCAGTTCCTCAAGATGCTCTACCAGCGTCATGGTCGCGCCATCTTCATCTTCCTCGTCATAATCCAACCCGGCCATTGCCTCCTGCTGGTCTATATCCCTGGTTGTCATAGAATTTCTCCAATCAGGTGCCAGCTAGCGGGCCTATTCAAGTGGTGTTTCGGTATTGCTGGTTGCTGTGTAGACTTCGGGTTCAGCCATGCCAGACTGAGCGGGCTGTGCGGCGGCAGCCTTCTTGCTGGCGATTTCCCGATCAATGGCATCCAGGTTGACTGGCGAGGAGACCTTCGGTTTCTCTTCATCCGTGCTGGTGATCTCATTCATGCCCTTTTTAAACTCTTTGATACTCTTGCCGATGGCTGAACCCATTTCCGGCAGCTTCTTGGGGCCAAAGATCAAGAGGGCGATGACGAGAATGACGACGAGGTCGAGTCCGTGAAATCCGAATGGCATGATGGCATCCTTTCTGTTCTATGCTCTGTCTTTAACTCCCTTACGGGTTGGAAACACCTATGGATAGGCAGGTTGCGTGACGTCCTGGCCTGCCAGGGACGCTTCGAGTGTCTGCAAGCTCTCCAGACCGAGGCTGACCATACTGAGACCGGCTGTACCGAGCGCGACCAGGCGCACGGCAGCGCGTCGGCTCATGCGCTGCTCGCCCAACCTGATAGCCCGGCTTTCTTGCTCGCGCAGCTCCGCCACTTCCTGGCGCACGGAGGCAACGAGGCGCGTTTCCAGACCGGCAGGAACCGGCGCGCTCTCGCCATAGTGGCGCAACAGCAGGCTCTCGATAGAATCGTTACGCATACGTTCTCTCCAGGTTCGAGGGGCGTATCTCGAAGCGTGGCTTCAATGACTGAATCGTTGAAGCCCGGCTTTCCACTCGCTCCTCTTTGTGCTCGTGTCTTTGCGATGTTGTCGTCTGCTTGCGTTCCGCCTGCCTTGATAGGTCTGGCGCAGCAGCAGATGCCGGTGCGGGCGTTCCGCTGTCGGGCTGCTCGCTGCTTTCCAGTGCGTAAATCTGCTGGAACTGCTTGCGGGCGCGTGCTAGACGCTGGCGAACCGCAGTTTCTTGCAGAGCGAGCATATCGGCGATCTCGGCAGCCGAGAAATCGCCGACGACCGAGAGCAGCAGGCAGACACGCAGTGGTTCGCTCAGGCGGGCCAGGGTACGTTGGACGGCGTCTCGCTCGGCTACTAGCCGGGCGGGATCATCGTTTTTTGTCGCGCCATAGCCAACGGGTTGCACCGGTGTAGCTTGCGCCTGTAGCATCTCGTCGGCATTCTCCTCGCCCCCCCCGTTCTCCCCTTGCGCTTTGCCGCGCATGGACGAGAAAGGAATGAAGCTGAAGAGCTTGCGACGGCGGCGCTGCATGCGCACGGTATTGAGCGCAATATGCAGGAGCCACGCTTTGGCGTAAAACGGCTCGCCTCTGGCCTCACGGTCAGCACGGGCAGCGTCAATCGCTTTCAACGCCTGGTGAAAGGTGTCCTGTGTCAGGTCCTGGCTCTCCTCCCAGTCACCGCTGAGGGCGTAGATGGTGTGAAAGACCAGTTGACCGTATTCTTGAATGAGCGCTTCTACTGCTTGCGCCGCAGGCATCTTATCCACGACAACTCTTTTCCATTTGTAGCATGCCCCGCGGGGTTTTTCTTGCTACACTTATGGAGATGCACGAAGACGGAGAAATGTGACAGGAAATTATGCCATTTTCCAAAACTCGCAGGTGTCCAGTTGATCGACCACAGATTTCTAAAACTCGCGGGCGCGCGCTTTATCATGCGCAGCGCCAATTGAGCGGTCACAGAGAAGGGCAGAAAGACAATAGAAAGAGCAGGAGACAGAATAAATGAGAAAGTAGGGCGCAATTCAGTGCATGACGATGTATTGCGCCCGGCTATGTTCGGGGAAGGGGTGGTTAAAGCAAAACTGTCGCCGCCCCGGTTCTCCTTTCGCTGGCGTTAACGCAGATGCTCTTCGATATAGTCTTCGGCCTCTTGCACTGTCGTGATCTTCTCCGCGTCCTCATCTGAGATCTGCAACTTGAACTCTTCCTCCAGAGACATGATGAGTTCAACCAGATCGAGCGAGTCAGCGTTGAGATCCTCGACGAACGATGCGCTGGGAACTACCTCGCTTTCGTCAACGCCAAGCTGGTCAACGATGATCTTTTTGAGTCGATCATAAACATCCTGATTCGTAGCCACTATTTCACCTCACTTTCGGTTTTTTGAGTGGGCTGCTGTTGCGCCCGTATAAATATTGTACCCAGGACGCCATTAATGAAGCGGCTAGAAGTATCGCTGCCAAATTGTTTGGCAAGCTCTACAGCTTCGTTAATCGCAGCCTTGGCTGGTACCGTATTATTGAACAGAATCTCGTAGATTGCAAGTCTGAGGATATTTTTGTCTATTCGGGCCATCTGATGCAGCGGCCATTCACGGGCGGCGCTCTGGATATGGGCGTCGATTTCGGCAAGGTGGCTATTGACGCCCTCAATCAACTCTCTGGCGTATTCTTCCACCTTCGGCTGCAGATGGCGCTCTTCGGCATGGCGCTGTAACACCTCCTCCGGGTCGTGCTGAGCTGTGTCGTACTCGTAGAGTGTTTGCAGCGCGATCATTCGTGCTTGTCTGCGTGTCCCTATCGGCATGGTGTCCTCGACTCGTTCCCGGTCATGCATCTGGCAGGCATTGGTTGGCAAAATCTGGTCTGCGCGATACACAACACATTCTTTCCCCGTACTTCGTTCTACTCGACGTCTTGAATATAGATATTGACCTCGCGTACCTGCATGCCCACCATGTGTTCGATGGCGGTCGCAACCTCTTCCTGCACGGCTGTTCCTATCTCGACGATGTTCGCCCCTGATTCTACCACCAGATACAAATCGGCGGAAACGGTGTGATCCTTGATGGTCAGGGAGACACCATCTCTGGGTATTTCGCGACCAGAGAGACGAGTCCATAAATCGCTGCTGTGTGCAAAACGCACGACACCGGGAATCTGTAACGCCGCGTTGATGACAATGGTTAAGAGTACCTGTCGTGCAATCCGCACCACTCCCTGTGCTTCAGCGACCATCGATCCTTCCGTTTCCTTCCTATTGTACTACAACCGGGTGATAAGGTTCTCCGTGTATACGCGCCTTACTGCAAAGATAGGCATTTTCTTACCGCGTGTCAAGGGTTTTCCCTACAGTTCGCTCTGCTGACAGGCATAGTTTCCGCAAAGAGTTCCTGAAGCATGGACCTATCCATTCCTCATGGTGTTTCCTATTATACATCACGCACGAGACCCATTTCACGCACAACGCCAACGACTTTTTCGAGTTCGGCAGCATTGCTGATATTGAGCGTGGTTACCCCCTTGACGATGCGTTTGACCATGCCTGTGAGCGCATTGCCCGGCCCGATTTCGATGAACGTGGTAATACCCGCGTTTGTCATATACTCGATGCTGCGCGCCCACTGTACGGAGGAGGCGATTTGCTGTGGGAGTTCATTCTGGATGTCTGCCGCCTGTGTGAGTGGAGTCGCGGTAATATTGCTGATGATAGGAATGCCCGCGTCGCGTATACTGGCGGCAGCGACGACTTGAGCCATTTCTGCGGCGGCAGGCTGCATGACAGGAGAATGGAACGCGGCGCTAACGGCTAGTGGGATAACTCGTCTGGCTCCCCGCGCTTTCGCCAGTTCCAGCGCCAGCGCCAGAGCGCGCTGCTCGCCGGAAATGACGATCTGGCCCGGCGCATTATAGTTGGCAACGATAACGCGCCCTTCGCCCGGATGCCGTCCCTGCGTAGTGGGTAACGCGGCCAGCGACTGCTCTGTGGCCTGCTGGCAGACTTCTTGCAGGGCTGCTTCGTCCATGCCGATGACAGCAGCCATACTGCTCGGACAGACAGTGCCCTCGTGATGCATGAGACGCCCGCGTTCGCGTACCAACCGGGCCGCGTCGCTCAGTTCGAGCGCGCCGGAGGCGACGAGCGCCGCGTATTCGCCGACGCTGTGTCCGGCGGTGAGGGCGGGGGTAAGTGGATATGCCCAGGAGTAGTTTCGTGGTGAGAGGGCCTCCTGGAAAGCCGCGAGCAAGGCAAGACTGTCGGTGACGATGGCTGGCTGTGTGTTGATGGTTTCGCGCAGAGTTTCTTCGGGGCCTTGAAAGCAGAGGGTGCTGAGCGGGAAGCCCAGCGCCTCATCAATGCTGTCAAAGACACGCCGGGCCGCCTCGGATTGCGCGTAAATATCGGCCCCCATGCCTACAGCCTGACTTCCCTGCCCTGGAAAGAGAAAGGCGACTTGTCTCGTCATGATATTTTATTCCAGATTGAATAAACTGAACTTATGGATAGAGTTGTAAATAACAATAAAAGAGGCGGTAGGAGTAAAAACACCAACCGCCTCTCTGGCTCATTACGATTTTTTCTGGCTGCGCGGTACGTAGACCTCGCGACCACGGTAGTAGCCGCAATGCGGGCAGGCATGGTGCGCAAGACGCGGCTTTCTGCAATGCGGGCAGGCAACCAGCTGCGGCGGCGTCAGGTGCATATGCGCCCGCCGCTCGCCCTTGCGAGCATGCGAGACTCGTTGTTTTGGTAACGCTCCCATCTGATGATTTCTCCTCTTTTTTCGCTATGGTTTCTGAATACTGGCAGCTCTCCTGCTTATCTTTTCTGCCTGCGGCATAGCCGGTTATGATTCAGAACCGTTTTGCAATAACTGTTCAAGCACGCTGAAGCGTGTATCGACCACCGGTTTGCAATCACAGGGGCCGAGATTGAGATCTTTTCCACACTGTGGGCAAAGCCCGGCGCATTCTTCCCGGCAGAGCGGTACCATCGGAAGAGAGACCAGGATGTTCTGCCGGATCGCCTCTGTCAGATCAAGCTGATGGTGCTCATCGATAGGGAAGGCATCCTCTTCCTCCATCGGAGCCACACGCTCGCCGCTCGTGACATCTACAGTCGGATAAAACACTTCGCTGAAGTCCAGGCGCATGGGATACTCGAATTCTTTCAAGCAGCGCATGCAGGTCGACTCAAGGGCGAGGTCCACCCAGCCATCGGCCAGAATGCCCTGGTTGGTGTGGTGAAGGCGCACCTGGCCTTCGATAGGCCCAATCACTTTCAGATCTTCATCGAGTTGAACGTCGTCTTCGTGTATATCGTACTCTAGAGAGGTGCCAACCGGTGCTTTCAAGAGTTGCGCCACATTATAAATCATGAAAATGTTCCCTTTCATTCCGCATTTTACATGGTCATGCATATAAAATACCGTCCGCGCAACCTCTAAAGCAAGCTGTGCTCTCTCAGCATTTTGTTCGTGCCCGACTATTATAGTCAAGCCTGACGAGCCTGTCAAGTGGATGTGACCTGCCAAAATTCAGACAAGGCATGCTATAATTTCCCTCAAAAGACACATTGAAGGAAGGGAGTTTCACATGCTAGAAGGTATTCCGGCTGGCATCTATCCGCCGCTGCCGACGTTTTTTATGGAGGATGAAGAACTTGATCTGGCAACGCTGCGGCGGCATGTGCAGGCGTTGAACGGAAGTGGCATTGCGGGCTACGTGGTCATGGGTTCAAATGGTGAGTCGGTCCATTTGAACGGCGATGAGCGCGCCCGCGTCATTGAGACGGTGCGCGCAGTAGCAGGCCGGGAGGTGCCGCTGATCGCGGGCTGCGGCGAGCAATCAACGCGGGCGACCATCGCTAACTGTCGCCAGGCCGCTGCCAGTGGCGCGGATGTTGCCCTGATCTTGCCGGGATTCTATTTCAAAAGCCGCATGAACACCGCCGCCCTGCTCGCGCACTACCGGGCCATCGCCGACAGCAGCCCGCTGCCCGTCGTCATCTACAATATGCCCGCCAATGCCGCCGGTCTCGACCTCGATGCCTCCACCATCATAGCGCTGGCCGAGCATCCCAACATCATTGGCTTCAAGGACAGTTCGGGCAACATGGCGAAGCTGGCGCAGGTTGTCGCAGCCACCGATCCATCGCATTTCCGCGCCTTCGCCGGAAGCGCGGGCTATCTGCTGCCTGCTTTAACAGTTGGGGCTATGGGAGCAGTCGCCGCTCTTGCCAATATCTTTCCTCGCGAGGTTTGCCGCGTGCAGGAACTCTTCAACGCCGGACAGCTCGCCGAGGCCCGTGTCCTGCAGGCGCGGCTTGCTCCTGCTAATACTGCCGTGACCACGACCTACAGCGTGCCGGGCCTCAAAGCCGCTCTCGAACTCGTCGCCGGTTACGGCGGTCGCCCACGTTTACCTCTCTGGCCCCTCACCGACCAGGAACGCAGGCAGCTTGCCGTGATCCTGGCCGGTGTGCAGGGATAGGAAAGGGCAGTTGCTTCAGATGCGGCGGTCCATATCCATCACTCTCGTGACGAGTGTAGGAGATTGGATAGAAGATGAACCGGTGACGGTAAAGGTCAGAACGGCGGCTAATTGCCCGTCGCTGCAGTCGGATTTGGTACACCAGTACAATTCCACGGCCCCGTTGTTCGTAGGTTTCAGGTATTTTTCCGCAAAATACCCATCGGTATAGCTCGTGTCCTTGGCGTAGAGGATCTGGCTGTTCTGGATGAATTGATTATCGATATACCACTTCGCGACCGCATAGCCCGGCTGGGTGAGATGGAGATTGAACGTGGCGTAGATCGGCTGCCCCACAGTGAACGTCGTCGTTGGATTCGTAGGCTGGTAGTTGCTATCAATACTGCTGGAAGTCTCTGCGTTGGTAATGATAGCGGCGGCGGCAGGCACGATTGTTTGGCCGGATGGCCCCGTGGTGCTGCTGGCGGGCGTGGAGTTCGTGCCCGAAGTCGAAGCTGGAGTCGTGTTCGTCGTGGCTGTAGTGGTGCCGGTCGTGGCCGTGTTTGAAGCGTTTTTGCCAATTTCGTAGAAGATCGCGCATGCACCAATGCAGAGCAACAGCAAGACGCCAGCGACGATACCAAGAATGAGAGGCAACTTGCTTTTTGGCTTCTGTTGTGTTGCCTGCCCCTGCGGTGCGAACTGTCCTGGTGTGTAGGCGGGCTGCTGCACCAGCGGCGGCGGTGGCGGCGCGTAGGCGCTGGCGCCGTAGGGATTTGAAGCCTGATTGCCGTATGGGTCGGATGGATTCGCGGGCGCGCCGTAAGGGGGTGTACCATAGGCTGTTGGTGCGCCATATGGCGGCGTAGGAGACGAGGGTGGTGGTGGCGTTCCATATGGTGAAGCGGCAACCGTGGGGTCATATGATCCCGCGGGCGCGGAAACGTTGTAAGGAGTGGGATTGCCGCAAACAGGGCAACTGGCTGCTCCGGGCGGCAGCTGTGATCCACAAGAAGTGCAATTCATTAAGTTTCCTCCTGCAATAGAACAGAACGTCGGCAAAAACAACGCGGCTCTACTATACCATGCTTTGCTTGATATTCCAAGAGGAAAATGCAACAATATCAATCAGCATTTGCGCTGACTTGCCCGTATCTTTTCCCTCTACTGTTCTAGCTCTGGACAGTAAAATGGACGCGCTGCGCCAGTAACGCATTGGAGCAACTGGCTGAATTGGACCAGGAGAGTTCAACGTAGGCAGGCCCACTTGCTTGATAATAGGTGTAGGAATAGGCGGTCGTGCTGGTAACGTTGGGGACGGCGAACGAGAATTTACTGGTAAACTGCCCATTGAGGTACCATGCAAGACAGACTTCTCCCGCCTGTCCGCCTGGGTGGACAAGAAACGTCACATAGACCGGATTGCCGACGGTAAATGTTGTCGTCGTTTGTAATGGTTGAGCCGTATTTTTATCTATCGAGCCAGCCATCTGCGCGTCGGTGATATATTGCTGACCTGGAAAAGCCGTTGTCGGCGATGGAGAGGCTGTGGGCGACGCTGCTCTTGTTGGTTGCGTGTGAGCAGTAGGCACGCTCGTGGGTGTCACCACGCTGATGGGAGCACTGTTTTGCGGTAATTCCATCGAGATGATATAGACAAAGATGAGCAGCAGGGCACCGGTAATGATGCATAATCCAGCGATGGTGAAACCGAGTTGCCCTCCGCGTCTGTTACCCCTGCCTGTTATCCCTGTGTAGTTCCCTGCCTGTTCCTGCCCGCTAAACGGGCTAATCACGGTGGGGATAGGGGTAGAGGAAGGCGCGAACGTTTGCGCGCCAGCCGCAGAGTTCTGTGCAGGCGTATGCGCGGGTGTCTGCATGGAAATTTGGGCTGGAAACCAGACTTGATCCTGTTCTATCGCTTGAAAGAGTGGAGTGGGAGACGGGGTGTCTCCCGGCCCTCCTACTCGAGCTTGCCAGCCAGTGTATTGTGCTTGATCCTGTTGTTGCGGTTGCCCTATACCCATGCCCCATTCATAACTCTGATGTGCCTGCGCGGGCGGCCAGGCGGCAGGTGCCTGCACCGCATGTGATGAAGATTTTGACCCGAATGGAGCGGAACAGCGCGGACAGGTTCCACTCGTCTTCTCCGGTGACAATGGCAAGCCGCAATAACTGCATCTCATCTTTCTTTTCCTCTACCAGTGCTTACTTAACCAGGTGCTATTCATCATAACGAACGAAACAGAGAGTGTTATATAGGGTTTACCTGATAGGCTATTTCGGGCTATTTCACCGCAGCGATTCCTCGCTGCGCTCAAATGACATGCACATGCCATTCCGAGCGCAGCGGAGAATCTCTTGCCTGGCTTGACAGAAACAGGCGTCGCATCTACAATACAAAGGCAAACTCTGGCATGGCTGTAATATGGGGGAGTGGAAGAGCGTGATGAGGCACGAGCTGGCACAACAATTGCAGGATAAGAACGTGATACAACAGAGTACGGTGGAGCAGGCGCTGGCCCGGCAATACGCCCGGCTGCGTATCTGTTTGCAGCATATAACAGGCGATGGATACGGACCAGAAGAGGGAAGTGATGCCTGGCTCTTGCTGCATGCCCTCACCGACAATACAATAAGCATCGACAAAACGATTGAGTCATTTGAACAATCGGGTCGCTGGTTGGCCGAGCAAGGGGGAAAACTGGATACCCGCCTGCAAGGCTTGCAAAAATATATCGATGCCCTCGCGCTGGAAATGCGGGATATTTTCAGCGATCAACTGCAGCTCCTGGTAGCCGCCCACTCCCATCTTTACCAGTTGCAATCCGCCTGTACGCTGGCGCTCGCGCGCGGCTACCAGACTGTGATGACCTCCCTGACCGGCGAGCGCGAGCAGATGGAGCAGCAACTGGAGCGTCGCCTTTCCGCCCTTCAGCAGATCAACGGGGCCAGCAATTCTATAATCGATCTGGATCAGGCGCTGGAAATCACCGCGAATGCTATAGCGGAGGAGCTACACGCCGACCTGTGCTCTATCTTTTTCTATGACGAGGTGCAGCGCATGCTTACTCTCCGTTCCACCAATGGTCCGCGCCCGCTGGGTGGGATGCATTTCACGCTGCGGCTGGGTGAGGGCTATAGCGGCTGGGTCGCGGACAAAGGGCGTCCCCTGCTCGTCTTTGATGCGCTTGCCGATCCGCACTTTGCGAGCGAGGCGCGCACCTATACCACCGAATATCACGGGCTGATGTCCGTTCCCATTATCTTTTTTGGCGATACAGTGCGCCTGATCGGCGTCATCAGCGTGCAATCTGTCGCGCCTCGCGACTTCACAAAAGAGGAGATCAGCTTCGTCGAGGTCGTGGCGGGCATTATTGCCATCAACATTGAAAATGGCCGATTGTACGAGCAGACCGATGAGCAACTGCGGCGCAAAGTGCATGAGCTTTCCACAATTCACCGTGTCTCATCCATCATTGCCTCTACACTCAACCTGCAAGAGGTGCTTCAGATCATCACGACGCAGGCGGTGCATCTGGCGGGGGCGGAGCGTTCCTGTATCTTTGAACTGGATGCTGAAAAACAGGAACTCCACGTGCTCGCCCATTATGGCCTGAATAGCAACCTTGCGCGCAACTTGCGCATTCCCGTCACTGACTGTTGTGCCGGGCGCACGGTGACGACGGGCGAGCCGACAATGGCCGTTGACTGCTTCCATACCGATAAACACTGCTTCATTCATAATGATCCATTGCTCTCCGCCGATATTCATTCGGTGGTCTCGGTGCCGCTGCGAGCGAGACAGAAAGTGCTGGGTTGCATTTGCCTGTATAGCAGCCGCCGCCACCTGCCCTCGCCCGAACAGATGCAACTGGTCGTGACCTTCGCCAACGAAGCCGCTATTGCCATAGAGAATGCTCGCCTCTATGAGGAGACGCTGCACGCGCTCGAAATCAAATCGATTCTCCTGCGCGAACTGCATCATCGTGTCAAGAATAATCTGGCGACCGTCGCGGGTATTCTCTCTTTGCAGCGTCGCCGCACGAAATCGCCGGAGGTACGCTATACCCTTTCTGAGAGTGTGAACCGCGTGCAGGGCCTTGCCGCGACACACGACCTGCTTTCGCATGAAGATGTCGATGAGGCACGGGTCGACGACATCGGACGCAAAATTGTCGGTGTGGCCAGCGCCAATCTTCAGCCGCCGGGTACCCATATCACTTTCGAGGTAGAGCCTTGCCCGATTGTCATCCCCTCGCGTGCCGTTACTATCCTGGCGCTGGTTCTCAACGAGATGGTCTCCAACGCGATCAAACATGGGATGGCGCGCCAGAGTCGTGGCAAGGTCATCGTGCGAGGTTATGAAGAGGACGATGATATTGTGGTGCAGGTCATCGATACCGGCAAAGGGCCGCTGCGCCACCCAGCGGGAGAAGAGGAGAGCAGTGAGGGCCTGGGCGTTTCGCTGATCAAACATCTCATCGGTGACCTCGGCGGTCAGTATTCCCTGCGCCGGGTCGAGGAAGAAATGTCTCCTGCGCTGGCAAAGCCGTCTCCTGTGACAGGCCCACAAGAGGAGAGCCATGATCTTTCCCCTGTGTCTGAGCAAATTGCGCCCGGTTCAGGTTATACTATAGCGGAAGTACGTTTTCCGACGACGCTGAAACGAAAGTTTAAAACAGATTGACAATGGTGTGTTGGTGGTTGCGTATGTATGTTGTGGAGGTGTGTTCAATGTTTGGGACAGAAAGTAAGGCGAAGATCCTGGTAGTAGAGGATGAGGCGTATATTCAGCAAGTGTTATGCGTCTATCTGACCTACTCCGGCTTTGAAGTATGCAGCGCCTCCAATGGGCAGGAGGCAATGCGTATCATCCCCGAATTTTGCCCTCACCTGATCGTTCTCGATTTAATGATGCAGCCAGTTGATGGGTGGGAAGTTTTACGGTGGTTGCGCCGGGAGAGCAGTGAAGCTACTTCCGGTATTCCTGTGCTTGTGCTCACTGCCCGCACGCAGTTAGCCGACCAGGCGCAAGGTTACGAGGCTGGCGCGGTAGAATACATGACCAAACCCACACAGCCCAGCCTGCTGGTTGAGCGCATTCAGGCCATTCTTTCTATGGACCCTGAGCAGCGTGCGACACGCCAGCGCCAGCGCTATGCCCAGAAGCGCAAGACCCTGGAGCGTCTTAACGCCTCCCAGAGCGACGAGTTTATTTTTTAATACGTGCGCAGAGGGTGGCCGCAGCGGGTGCAGAAGCGGTTACTGACAGGGTTCTGGCCGCCACAGGTCAGACAGCTATTCAGTGGAGAGCCGCAGCGGGTGCAGAAGCGCATCTGTGGCTTGTTCATGTAGTAGCAATTGGGGCAAGGGTACATGGGTGACTGTGGTTGTGCAAGAACGGGAGAAACTTCCGCGATGGGTGTGTTAACGGGGATGTTGCTTTGCACCGATGGAGCGGAGGTTTGTGGTGGTATGGCTGGCGTACCGATGACAGAGCTCGATTTTCTCAATTGCCTGCTTTCGGGCAGCATTTGCAGGGCCTGCTCAAGGGCATTGCCCATCTCCGAGGCGCGCTGGTAGCGCTGCAAGCGGTCTTTCATCAGGGCGGTAAGAATAATTTGCTCGATAGCCGACTGGATGATCGGGTTGATAGAGGATGGGCGTGGAGGTGGTTCGTAGATGTGGCTGTGTGCCAGCGCTGGATAGTTATCCCCCAGGAATGGTGTGCGTCCGGTGAGCGCCTCGTACAACATGACTCCCAGCGCGTAGATATCAGCGCGGCCATCGACGGTGCCGCCCTGGCATTGTTCCGGTGACATATATTCGGGCGTACCTACGCCGGCCCCCGGCCTCGTGAGTTGTTCCCTGTTGTCGGCCAGCGCTTTGGCGATGCCGAAGTCGGAGAGAATCGGGCGTCCTGTACGATCCAGCAGGACATTGACAGGCTTCACGTCGCGATGAATGACGCCCTTCTCGTGTGCATAGTCCAACGCACTGGCAAGCTGGATAAAGATAGGGGCAGCTTCCATGATATCCATGCTGCGGCCCTGCCCATGTAACTGATCCAGGCGCTGTTTCAGTGTTCCTCCGTCGACTAATTGCATCACGATATAGAGGTGTCCACGATGCTCGCTGGCATCGTGGACGGTCACAATATTGGGGTGTGAAAGGTTCGCAACAAGTTTTGCCTCTTGATTGAAGCGCCTGACAAAATTCGGGTCGGCGGCGAACCACGGTGGTAGAACCTTGACAGCCACTTCACGGTCGAGGTTTTCCTGTCTGGCTCGATAGACACGAGCCATACCACCCTGGCCCAGCAGGGCCAGGATGCGGTAATTGCCAAGCATCGTTCCGATCAGTTCGTCGGCCAGCACGATGTCCTCCACTGCAGGCGTTTCCTGGTAAGGTAAGGGTGAGCAACCCTCATCGCCTGGCGAAGACGAGGATGGTCTGACCGAGCTGAATCTTATCGCCCTCTTTGAGTGGGAAGGACTGATACTTGTTCACCATCTGCCCGTTGACTTTGGTGCCGTTGGCGCTGCCCTCATCCTTGAGTGCGTAATCGCCGTTGCCAAGGCTGACAATGGAGGCGTGCAGGCGTGAGACGGCCAGGTCTTCCAGGAAGATGTCGCTTTCCCGGCTGCGTCCGATGCTGAGCGTATCTTTCTTGATTTCATAGATGCGTCCAGGCTCTTTGCCCTCTTCAACACGCACGTAGCCGGTAGTACCAGTGGCGGCAGAGCGCAATATCGTCTTGTCCGCGTCGTTTGCCATTAAGGTCGCGTCCTGTCCCACGCCGGGTCCGCCCCATTGCTGCTGTTGTGACTGTTGCCAGCCCGCATAACCAGCGTTCTGCGAAGGAGCCTGCGCGGGCGTAGAAGGTTGACCCCAGGCGGGGGCGGCCTGCTGTGGCGGAGCCGTTTGTGCCCAGACATTCTGTGGAACTGCTTGCTGCGCTGGCTGGTTCCACATATCCGCCTGCCCGTGTAAATCGCCTGACCCTGTGCCCGGGCCTCCCATGCCCCAACCCTGGCCGGAGCCGCCGTAGGCTGTCTGAGCTTGTTGCGCAGGTTGTGCTTGCTGATTCCATGAAGGCATGCCAGTTTGAGGTGTCGACTGCCCCCATGAATTTGCCGGATTCCCTGAAGCAGCGGCATCCCAGGGAGATGGTGTTCCCTGAGCCGGACCAGGTGTGCCAGCTCCCCACCCCGCGGCCTGTGGCTGTGATTGTGCAGGAGCGGGTGAGGAAGGTGCTGCCCAGGCGCCGGGCTGCTGGCTCTGTGGCGCATTCCATTCTGGCTGCTGCCCCTGCAAGCCGGGCGCGCCCGGCGCCTGGGCTCCCGGCATTATGGGCATGCCCCAACCTGGCTGCGCTCCCTGCGCCCCCGCTGCCCCCCAGCCTGCTTGCTGCGCGGGGTTCTGGCCCTGTCCGGTCGGCATGCCCCAACCTGGCTGCGCTCCCTGGTTCCAGGAGGCATCAGTCGCTGGCATGCCCTGCGCATTCCATCCTCCAGGACCCATCTGCTGCTGTGGCCCTCTTTGCCAGTCTGCCGCGCCACTGCTTCCCTGCTGCTTTGCTGCCTTCTTTTTCCCGCTGCTGCGGAAGAGGTAAATGGCAGCTACCAGGATAATCACGGCTATGACCAGTCCTGCTACAACGATAATCTTTGGACTGACCGGAAGTGCAAAGGCTAAAACTATGAGTGCGAGCATCTCTTTCATGTCGTTCACCCCTCTGAGTTGTAACGGCGCAAACTACTGCGCCGGATTGTGTAAGAGCTTTCCGTCGCGCTCCTACTTTGCGACTCGATGTGCATCAACGGGATCAACATCTCAGCGCAATTCAAATCGAACCTCAACGCTGCCAAAGCGAAGGATGTCACCATCTTTCAACGGGTGTTCCTCATGTGGAGTCAGGATTACTCCATTGAGACGAGTCTTGTTCAGGGCGTTGAGGTCTTCAACAGTAAAAGTTCCTTGCTGGTTGCGCAGGTAAGCATGACGACGACCAACTGTCTTGTCGGACAGGTCAATCTCCGGAAAATTGCGGATAATCGGGTCCTGACGTCCAACTACCATTACTTCTGCGTTCAATGGAATAACCTGTCCGCTGGCAAGCACTACGATCCGTGCCTGCTTTTGCCTGGACGGCTGCCTGGGAGGATCCACGGGTACAGATGGTTTCCCCGCTTGCATTCCCTGGACACGCTCCTGCAGCTGTTCCAACGCCGCTATAAATTCCTGCGGCGTCTGATAGCGATCTGCCGGCCTTTTCGCCATCGCTTTTTGCATGAAGTAGTCAAACTCCACCGGTAACTCCGGTCGCTGCCGACTGAGCGAGGGAACCTTCTCGTTCATATGCTTGATGACGATGTCGACTGCCGTCTCTCCCTCGAAGGGGGGGTGGCCGGTCAGCATCTCAAACAGGACGGTGGCAACCGAGTAGAGATCAGAGCGGGTGTCCGCCGAACGCCCGCTTTCCGCCTGTTCGGGCGAGATATAGTAGGCAGTACCCATAAAGACGTTGGATTGCGTGAGTGTCACGGTTTCTCGGCCTCGCGCCAGACCGAAGTCAGTGATTTTCACAACATCTTTCGCATTGATCAGGATGTTCTGCGGCTTAATATCTCGATGCACTACCCCCTGCTTATAGGCAGTATCAAGACCTTCGGCAATCTGGTGAGCATAGTTCAGTGCTCGCCCCGCCTCCATAGGGCCATGCGTAATCAAGTGATATTTGAGATTTTGCCCATCGATATAGTCCATCACGATAAAGTAGATGTTGTTGTCGTTCCCGTAATCCACGATGCGTACAATATGGGGATCACTGAGATTTAGGAGAATATGGGCCTCACGTTGAAAACGCGCCAGTAATTCTCCATCATTTGAGAATTCCAGGTGCATGATCTTGATAGCATAAATACAGTTGTTCTCCGTGTCACGCACAATATAGACGGTGGCAAAACTGCCTCGTCCTCGTTCATCAATGAGCTTGTATTTACCCTTGATAACACGGCCCAACATGTCGCCGTTCATCCCGCTCTTTCTCCTGACTGAGTGAATGGCTACTCCTCGCGGCTATTATACATCATCTTATCTACGATGTCATGTTGCCCTTTTATATGCCAGAGCTTTTCAACTCCCTCCCCTGTTCTTCAACGGAATAGCATCCCAAAAAGGTACCTTTATGGGTAGTCTCTCCTATTTTGTCCGCTTGCGCCCTTTGAGTGGTTTCTATTATACTAACACAAAAGATGAGAAGAGGATAGAGAATGTTCCCGATTCGCGGCTTGCTTCTGGATGTTGACGGTGTCCTGCACGTCAGTATGCGCCCTATCGCGGGGGCTGTAGAAACGTTGCGCTGGTTGGAGCTGCATGGTTATCGTTTCTGCTTCGTGACCAACACGACGACGATGGCACGCGCTACGCTGGCTGCGCGTTTGCAATCCATCGGCCTGCCGATCTCGGAGCAGCAGTTGATTACGGCTCCCGTGGCGACTGCCAGCTATATCCGCCAGCATTTTCCAGGCAAACGCTGCTGGGTGCTCACCAAAGGCGACACAATCAATGATTTCACAGGCATTCAACTGGTGGACATGCATGAAGAGGCCGACGTGGTGGTCATCGGGGGCGCGGAAGAATTGCTGACCTACGAGGCCATGAACCACGCCTTTCGCCAGGTGATGAACGGCGCTGTTCTGCTCGGCACGCACAAAAATCTCTACTGGAAGACAGCCGGGGGGCTGATGCTGGACAGCGGCGCGTACATCTACGCGCTCGAACTGGCGACAGGCCAGCAAGCATCCATTCTCGGCAAGCCCGACCGCGCTTTCTTCGCGCAGGCCCTGCAATCCATCGGCGTCGCGGCCAACGAGGCGGTCATGGTGGGAGACGACATTGAAAACGACATCGCGGGCGCGCAGCGAGCGGGCCTGCGCGCCATCCTTGTCTGTACTGGCAAGCACCAGCCCGACTCGCCCCTGCTGCAACGCATTCAGCCCGACGCCATCCTTCCTTCTATCGCCGAGCTACCGGGCTGGCTTTCAACATCACATGCTTAACGGTAGTTCAAAGATGATGAAGTGTTGCATACCGCCCGACGTTCGTGTGGAAAGCTGCCGGATAGGCTGAAAGCCCAGGTGTCGCGCAAAACCGAGTCCAGCCTCATTGTGTTCCAGCACCCCGGCGCGGAGCCGCGACCAGCCATACTCCGCGCGAAAATGCGCTATCAGATGCTGGAACGCCTCTGTGCCGAGTCCCTGTCGCTGGTGCGCTCGATGGATAGTCAGCACGCCGATCCACGGCGCTCCATCATCGTGCTCTTCGAGGTATTCCACGTAGCCTACTGCCTCCCCTGTCTTTTTCAAGTAGCAGGCCAGCGTGTGTCTGCCGGGCATCATCTGCGCGATCTGCCAGTCGCGCTGCCAGCGTTGCAGGTCGTAGCGCCCCGCTTCACCCTCTGAACCCTCCATCTGTTGCAAAAAGTCCGGGTTGCTCAAATGCACCGGCAGCACCTTCTCCACATCGTGCGCCGTAATCTCACGAATAGACAACCGCTCGCTTTCGCGTTCAATCATGTTATGTGCCTCCTACTCCGGTGCCTCCGAACCGACCAGCCAGTAGCGCGAGCCGTCGCGAGTGCGGCTCATGAAGCGGTACTCGTAGAGCGCACGTCGTAAGGCTGCGGCATCTTTGAAGGCACTGTGCAGCAGCAGTATCTCATTTACCTCTTTTTCATTGTAGACCCGGCCCATTTCAAAGAAGCTCGCCAGGTATTCCAGGATCAGCAGTTTGTCGCGCTGCCGCGCCGGAGGCCACGTGGTCAGCTTGCCAGCACGATCGAGGAAACGCCGTAGTTCCTGTGGTAGCTTTGTTTCCTGAATGCGCTGCGCCTCCAACCCGCTGCCGGTGCGCGCCTGCTCGTCCGCAGCGATCTGTCGCAGGGCGCGGGCTGTGCGGTCGAGGTAGAATGAACTCAAGCGGTAGGTTTTGTTCGCGCCCTCACCGCGCCTCTCGTAGAGGAAGCCCGCTGAGACAAGCTGCTTCAGGTGGCGCGAGACATTCGACTGGCTGAGGCCGAGTTGCGCGATGATATCCTGAGCAGGTAGCTCATCCTGTTGCGCCAGCATTTCGAGGATGTGCAACCGCGTCTCGTCAGCCAGCGCGCTCAGTCGCGAGCGCAGTTCGGAGCGCCCGACCGCAGTGGAACGCAGCAGCGCGACATCATAGTTGGGCGGCTCGCTGAAGAACAGCCTGACACTTGCATCGCTTTCCCACAGGAGCACGTTCCGCCCTGTGTGCCACGATGGTACAAGAATGATCTCCTCCGCGTCAACGGGCCGCTCCGCTATATTGAGTGGTAAGTCGCGCCCAGTCAGCGTAGAGAAGATTTCCGCGATGGTGGCCGCCTCCGCTTCGTCTAGCGCACGCGTAAACATGCCAACCTGCCAGCGTAGGGAGGGCTGCACGCGCTTCCACTCCGCCTCAAATGCCGTCTGCCACAACGTTTCGAGGTGGGAAACTAGCAGCGCGTGCAGCGCGTGCGCATTGTTGAGCAGGCTGTGTGCCTCGGTATGCAGCGCTCTATCAAAAGGAAGATCGATCAGCACATACTCAACGCAGGTCAGGTACGCCTGCACGTCGCTCAATAAACGGGCGGTATCCGGCGCGACCGGTACATTTGCAGCATCCTGAGATGAGGTACAGCGAGCAAAACGCGCACGCAGCCGCTCAAGCACGCGATCTCGTATAGCTTCTGGCGCCTGGGCGCGCAGGTTTTTCAGGTAGGCAAGGAAGTCAGTCTCCTCATCCTGCCCCGAAACCAGCGCGTCGCGCAGCCCCTCGAAGATCAGTCGATTGGTATGAAGTTGTGCGGCTGAAAGCGCAGTTGCTGTTTGCACTACCTTGCTATTCAGCCCGGTCAGGTTACCAACCCCATGAAGCAATGAAAACGTATTCAGCATATTATATACCGGCTCAAGCGCGACCCGCACCACGACCTTCTGCTGAGACAAAGATGAATAAACCATTGAAATCCTCGCTTTTCCTGATTATGCGAATATTCGCATAGTTTTCTAATAAGAAAGTAACATAGAAGTGGGGGAAGTGTCAAGGGGGTGACAAGATGATTGGATTGTTTTCAGAAAAGAAAGCAGGCAAGGCATAAGCGCCTTGCCTGCTTTCTTCATATAGCCGATCATTCGTTGGCGCCCTCGTAGCGACCGCCGAGGTAGCGGGCGAGAAACTTTTCGGCAGCGGTATAGAAGCGGAGTCGGTTTTCGGGTTTGGCGAAGCCGTGTCCTTCGTCGGGGAAGAGCAGGTATTCATAGTCGATGCCGCGACTCTTCATGGCGTTAACGATCTGCTCCGATTCGGCCTGTTTCACACGCGGGTCATTAGCTCCCTGTGCGATGAGCATAGGAATCTTGATCTGATCGACTTTGAAGAGCGGCGAGCGGGACTTCAGAAATTCCTCTTCCGTTTCGGGATTGCCCACACGCCTGTGGAAGTTTGCCAGGAAGGTTGACCAGTAAGGCGGGATCGTCTGAATAAGTGTGATCAGGTTTGAGGGACCAACGATGTCGACAGCGCAGGCAAAGAGGTCCGGCGTGAAGGTTGCGCCGACGAGGGCCGCGTAGCCACCGTAGGAGCCGCCGTAGATACCCACGCGCTCCGGGTCAGCGATGTCCTGCTCGATGGCCCAGTGGACGGCATCCACCAGGTCGTCGTGCATCTTGCCTCCCCACTCGCGGTTCCCGGCGTTGAGAAAGTCCTTGCCGAAGCCGGTAGAGCCACGGAAATTGATCTGCAAGCAGGCATAGCCCCGGTTGGCAAACCACTGCGCCTCCGGGTTGTAGCCCCAGGTATCGCGCGCCCACGGGCCGCCGTGAACGTTCAACACCATTGGCAGGTGCGTTTGCTTGCCCCAGGGTGGCCGTGTCAGGTAGCCGTGAATGGTCAGTCCATCGCGGGCAGTGAAGGAGATTGGCTCCATCCTTGCCAGCACATATTTGTTCAGCTCGGGCTGGTTGTCAAAAAGGAATGTCCCTTTGCGCTCGCTGCGCTGGTAGGCGTAGAAGGGTACCGGCCCGTTATCGACGGTGAAGGAGATGATCCACGTCTCGTCGTCGTTGTCGCGACTGATGACGCCGAAGTCGCCCCGGTGCAGCGCGCCAATGGTCTCAAAATCTTCTTTGATGGAGGGGTCAAGTATAAGCCATTCGGTGCGTTCGCGGTTGAAGGCTACCGCTTGCACCTCCAACGTATCGGGCTGGATCATCACTGCGCCGATATCGTAGTGGGGGTCTTCGGCCAGTACCGTCTTCTCGCCGCTGGCAATGTTCATCTTGACCAATCGGCTGGCGTTGGCGTTGCTGGAATCTTCCAGGTAGAGTGATTGCCCGTCCTTTGTGAAGCCGACTGGACCGCTATTGAGCGCGTCATCCGGCCCCCAGGTGAGCAGAACCTGCCATTCCGCCTGCTCGTTCTCGCGCACCAGCATCTGCGAACTGCCATCCGGCAAAGTGGCTACCGCGCCGCGCACTTTGAAATTCACGTCGCTCACCCAGCCCGCGATATTGCCCGGATTTTTCGCCACCATCGTCAATTCGCCCGTGGAGATGATGACGCGGTAGACATCATGCACCTGCGGATTCTCTTTGTTCATGCCGATGAGCAATTCATCGGGAAAATGCTTATCGACATCGATGATATGCACCTGGACATTTTCAAACGGCGTCAGGTCGCGTGTCTCCTTCGTTTCCAGGCTGGTCGCATACAGCCGCCAGTTCTCATCTCCCTCTTTATCTTGAATATAGAGAATATGCCGGTTATCTTTGGCCCAGAAGTAGAAACGGATGCCGCGATCCGTATCATTTGTCACTGGCTCGTAATTATCCCTGCCAACCGTCCCCACCCAGACGTTCAAGACGTTGTTCACCGGTGCGATATACGCCATACGCTTTCCATCCGGCGAAATCCTCGGACTCGTCTTAACCGGGTTGCCAAACAGCACCTCGCGCGGAATCAACGGTACAGGAATATTTGTCTGTGTATCTGCCATGCAAAACGACTCCAATTCTATCAAACGAGATGTCTATCAAATGGACATATCTGACCCGTTGTTATACACTCAGCGATATGTGTCTGTTCGCAGTGTATCACATTGGCAGGGCAATCGCTGATGAGTCGGGGTACAACTCTCTGGACAGAATACAAAGAGGAGAAAGACTGGAAGGGGGGTTGAGAGACACGATATTTCGTACAATGGCCTGCCTGCTGTGCTCGCAAAGATTGTAGAAAGTCAATCAAGGCCGGGTGTGAGGGTTTTGTCGCGGGTGGAAATCCTCAGCAGGCTTCCTGTCTGACTGGATAGCGCGCTGGAGGTGCGCTTCCACGCGCTGCGCATTCTTCTCGATCATGAAACGCTCCTGAACGGTGGCACGAGCGGCTTGAGCCAGCCGGGCGCGCAGACCAGGGTTATCCGCGAGTTGGACGATGGAGGCGGCAACAGCCTGGACATCGCCTGGCTCGGTCAGCAGACCATCGACGCCGTGCGTTACGATCTCCGCCGGGCCACCGATGTTGGAGGTAATCACAGGTAATCCACGGGCCATACCTTCCGCGATTACCAGCCCGAACGGCTCCTTCCAGATGGAAGGGATGAGCATGATGGTCGAGAGGTCATATTCGCGGATCAACTGATCCTGCGGCACTTTGCCGTGAAAGGTGACAGACCGGCTCAGGTGTTTCTCGTTGAGGAAGGTATGCAGTTCTTTTATATAAGCTGCGTCACCTTCGCCGAAGATGTTGAGATGAAAATTGTGCCTGCCCTGCTCGTTGACCAGCAGGTCCAGCGCCTTGAGGATAATATGCACGCCTTTTTCGTCGCATAAACGGCCCACGTAGATGAGCCGCACCTTGTGCGCTTCGTCGCTCTTGCTCTCCTGGGAGCGCGGTGTGTCGAGGAAGCGGGCGTCGATGCCGTTGTAGATAACTTCGATGCGCTCAGGATCGCAGCCAGCCGCCGCGTATTCCCGCTTGACGGCCTCGCTGGCGGCAATGATAGAGGTGTAGTGAAGCGGAGGGACGTTGCCGATCAGGAGTTTCTTGAGGCGGCGCGTGCGCAGCCGGGTCTGTTCGGTTTGCGCCGTAAGCGCGTATTGCAGCCAGTAGCTTTCCAGGTGGAAGACGACAGGAAGGTGTACCTCGTGCAATGCCTGCAAGAGAGAATTCATGCCCAGCCCGGTGATTTCCCAGATGTAGAGCACATCGGGCCGCGTTTCCGCGATCACGCGCTGCAACTCTTTGACGCTTGCCGGGTGGTGGAAATAGTGGTAATAATTGCTCAACAGTCCTGATTGTCGCCAGACCGGTTTGCCGCGATCAAAATGGGCCGCGGGGGTATAGTGCAGCGTGCGCAGGATATGCTCAGCGCGCTCTGGTCCGGCAATGCCATACGAACTGGTCAATACCGTTACCTCGTGGCCCAGTTCCAACAACTTTACGGCGTAGTCTCTCGCCACGATTTCCGCGCCTCCAAGTACATATGGTGGATAAAGGTTGCTCAATAACAGGATACGCATGACATCTATTCCCTCTGGCAACTGTGCCGATATCAATCAAGCAGGCAGTATATGCTTCTCACGTGCTATAAAAAGACGCTCTCGCGCACAATGACATGGCCGGGCCGCTTTTCAAAGCAGTGTACCTGAGCCATCTTTGTAGCGCAAGGGAGATTTGGTTGAGAAACTGCTACCGCTGTGTATTTTTCGTAACCGGGTTATAACTGATGTCGTGCTGTTTCGCAGCTTGCACATTGGTATACTGGCCGTAAGATAGATTGAAATATTGCTCTGTATTGTTGTCCTGTAGAATAGTCGAAACGAGGAGGAGGGACGCAATGCGCATCCTGTTTGTGACGCCCTACCCACCCTCGCGCATTCGTGTGCGCGGGTATGAGTTCTTGCGACAACTGCGGCGGAAGCACGAAGTCACTGTGCTGGCTCAGTGTGCCTCGGAGCAGGAGGTTGCCGACGCGGAGAAGCTGCGGCAGCAGGGGTATGATGTGCGGCTGGTGGAGGAATCGAAGATGCGCTCGGCTTTCAGAAGCGGGTCAGCTCTTGTGCGCTCGCGTTCGCTGCCGCTACAGGTGGCTTATGCGCGCTCTGCCCGTGTCAAAGGGGCGGTACGGCAGCTTTACGCGGAGCAACCTTTCGATGTGATTCACGTTGAGCATCTACGCGGCATCGCTTCGATGGTCGAGTTTGCCCATCACCCACTGGTGTGGGATGCCGTCGATTGCATCAGCCTGTTGTGCAAACAGACAATGACTTCCGGTCCCAGCCGTGCGGTGCGCGTGGTGGCGAGGCTGGATTACGAGCGCACGCGCCGCTACGAAGCAAGAGTGCTGAAAAAGCTGCCCTGTACCGTCGTGACTTCGGAGCGCGATCGCCGGGCGATGATCGAACTCCTGCGCACCCGGACGCACGACTTTACGAGCAGCGACGAGGAACTGGGCAAACATATTTTTGTTCTGCCAAACGGCGTAGATCTAGACTATTTTCGACCGCAACAGCAGGAGATTCGTCCCGGTACCATTGTCTTTTCCGGCAAGATGAGCTACCATGCCAACGTGGCGACCGCCCTCTACCTGTACCAGCAGATCATGCCTCTCATCTGGCAGCAGCGTCCCGAAGTGAAGCTGACCATTGTGGGCAGCAAGCCTCCGAAGTCTATTCTGGCTCTCGCAGAGGACTCGCGTGTCGAAGTGACCGGCTACGTGGAGGATATTCGTCCCTACATCGCTCGTGCCGAGGTTATGCTTAGTCCGATGGTCTACAGTGTCGGCATCCAGAACAAGGTACTGGAGGCGATGGCTCTGGGAACGCCGGTGGTAGTGGCTGAACAGGCCGCCAGCGGGCTGGGCGTTCAAGCCGGACACGACCTGCTGGTTGCTAGCACGCCACTGGAGTTCGCCGATGCCGCCCTGCGCCTGCTGGGCAATGCCGAACTTCGTGCGTCCCTCTGCCAGCGGGGGCGCGACTACGTGGAACGAAACCATAACTGGGCGACGGTGGTGGAGCGATTGGAAGATCTCTATCGACAGGTATTGCCTGCCGGTTGGCAACAGGGTGTTTTGCCGGTAGCAGGGCTTACCAGGTAAAGCCCGATAGGTGGATGTTCAATATGGGGTTGTATGCGATGAAAAACGCTAAAAACGCAGAGAAAAAAGGGTCGATGTGAATGGGCGATTTATCTATGCAAACGTTATCAAAGAGAGAAGATGTAGATGTTTCTGGCGAGGAGCAGGAGCCTCCGGCAGAAAGGGCGTTGCCGACTGCGCTATTTCTAGAGCGCGACAGGCAAACGTTCCGGCAGTTCTTGCGGATTGGTATTGCCGACGTGCTGGCGCGAGGTGAAACGATTGACCTGGATATCAACGAAGAATTTCCGCGTCTGATCCCTGTGCTTTGTAGCTATTTCACCGGGGAAGAACTGACTCAACTGATCGGTCGGGAGATGGCTGCCCGTTTTTTTGCGCTCTACCGTCTGGAGATAGTGCAAAATCTGTTCCTCGAAAGTGAGCTTCAGAAGGTGCTCCACGCCTTTAACGAGGCAGGTATCGCCGTCATCCTGATGAAAGGGCCAGTGCTGGCCCACGCGTTCTACCCGCGACCGCAGTTGCGCACCTACCACGATTTTGACATGCTCATCCATCCACAGGATTTGTCATGCGCGCATGATCTGCTGCTTGCTCTGGGCTATAAGTTTTACGAGGAGTTCCGCGCCAATGTCATTAATGAGAAGCGCACCGGTTATAATTATATGCTCAAGCGCGATGATTCCTGGCTTGAGGTGCTGATCGAATTGCACACCGCTCCTCACGCGGACGAGGATGCGACAGTTTTTGACGTCCAGTCCTGGTGGGCGCAGGCAATGCCGATTACGGTGCTCGGCGAGAAGACGCTGGCGCTGAGCGCGGAAGATCATCTGCTCTACCTCTGCTGGCATTACCGTTTTCACAGCTTTACGCGCCTGCTCTGGCTCTACGACCTTGCCATGCTGGCGCGTGCCTGCGCCCACACGCTTGATTGGGAGACGCTACTACGGCAGGCGAAGCAGTTCCGGCTGAAGACAACGCTTTACTATTGCCTCTCCTGGTGTCGCGACCTCTTCGCCGTGGAGATTCCCGCCCAGGTCTTCGATTGCCTGCGCCCGCCCTCGCTCTGTCGCTTTGTCGTCGAGCGCATCGCCTTGAGCAACCTTGTCACGACCCTGGCGACGGTCGAAGGGAAAAACCGGCGTATCGTGGCCCATCGAGCGATGGTTGATAGCACTGCTGGCCTGTTGTATGCGGGACTGCGCACGCTTTTCCCCTCGCCCGCCGCGATGGGGCAGCGCTACATGGAACATTCGCGTTTGCCCTTGCGCCTCTTTTTTGTCTACTACCTGATTCACCCCTGGCTGACGCTGGCGAAGGCGAGGCACTATGTGTTGCCTTTCTCGCGTAAAGAGAGGAAAAGCGGGCAGTGAAATCGTGGGAGAAGTTATGCGCGTCCTGATGCTCACTCAAGTGGTGGTCTATCCTGCGGATGCAGGTCCCAAAGTGAAGACGTTGCAGGTGCTGCGCCATCTCGCGCAGCACCATGAAGTCATCTACTGCTCCTTTGTGCGCGGCGAAGAGGAGATGCGTGGAGCGGAGAAGCTGCGCGAGTTCTGCGCCCGCATTGAGATGGTTCCTATGCGGCGCTCGCGTCTCGCCGATGCGCGCTACCTGCTGGAAAGCCTGCTGCTCGGCGATTCGTTTATTTTGCGCCGCGATGAGCGGGCGGAGATGCGGGCAAAGGTTGCTCAGCTCCTCAAGGAGGAGCAGATCGATGTCATGCATGTTGATCAGTTGAACATGATGCGCTTCGTACCGTCAGATTGGCAGGGAACGGTTGTCCTCGATGAGCACAACGCGGTCTGGCAGGTGGTGGAGCGGCTGCAAAAGGGAGCGCGTAATCCCCTGCTGCGCCTGCTGCTGGGGCGCGAGGTGCGTGTTGTGCGCAAACTGGAGGGGCAGGCATGTCGGCGCGCTCAGATTGTGCTGGCGGTCAGCGAGCACGACCGCGAGGCGCTGCACGAGGTCGCGGGGAATGCCGTGCCGGTCGAGGTGGTGCCGATCACCGTTGATGCCGGACAATTCACGGCGATCTGGGAGGCACGGCAGGCAAATGAGCCGCGACCAGATCATCTCTTCACTATCGGCACGATGTTCTGGCCGCCCAACAGTGAGGGCGTGGCATGGTGGTTGCGCGAGGGCTATGACCGGTTGCGCACCCTGCGCCCCGATGTCACCTACGATATCGTGGGAGCGCGCCCGCCCCAGTACCTGCTCGCGCTGGCAGAGCAGAAGCCAGGGGTGCGCGCGCATGGCTACGTCGCGGATGCCGCGCCTTTCTGGTTGGAGTCGACCGCGCTTATCGTTCCCCTGCTTTCCGGCGGGGGCGTGCGCGTCAAGATTCTGGAAGCAATGGCGATGGGAGTGCCCGTCGTCTCAACCACGGTCGGCTGTGAGGGTCTGGAGGTGCAGGATGGCGTTCACCTGCTCATCGCGGACACCCCGCAGGCATTTGCCACAGCATGCGCAAGGCTGCTGACTGACGCGCGGCTTGTCCGCCTGCTGGCGCGCAATGCGCGCCAACTCATTCTTGAACGCTACGATGCCAGCACCGCGCTGCGCCCACTCGATCTTATCTACGAACGGCAGCAGGCTACTATCCCGGAAAGAGGCCTGACATATGAATGAACTTGAGAAAAAGAAACGCCCGCGTATCGCCTTCCTGACGGCGCTGACGCTGCAGGACAGGCGTTCTTCATGGCGCATTACCAATAGATATATGGCGGCGGCGCTGCAAAAGTACTGCGGCGATGTGGTGGATATCGGCCCCATAGATATTCCAGAACTGCCGGTTGGCAAAGTCGTCAATAAAGCCGCCAGGCTGTTGCTGAAGAAGGGCTATATGTACTATCACAGCTTCTATTTCGCGAAGCGATACGCCAGCAAGCTGAAGAAGAAGCTGGAAGGGCAATCCTTCGATCTTCTTTTTGGCCCTTCGTGCGCTACTGAGGTCGCCTTC
Source organism: Ktedonobacteraceae bacterium (assembly GCA_035294125.1). Classification (GTDB taxonomy): domain Bacteria; phylum Chloroflexota; class Ktedonobacteria; order Ktedonobacterales; family Ktedonobacteraceae; genus CADDYT01. The sequence continues at coordinate 203,749 of DATGLM010000049.1, forward strand.
CTGGAAACGGACATTCCCATTGTCCTGACCGAAGATGCTCATATTGGCGTTTTGCTGGACTACTATGCGCAATTCTCTAACTTAATGAGGCGTTCGGCCTACGAAGCCAGTACCCTGGAAGGCATGGGCCTCAGAAGAGCAAGCCTGGCGCTGTACCCTTCGGATTGGGCTGCTCAATCAGCTCGCGCAATCTACCAGCTCGACGAGCGCAAAGTGTACACCGTTCCCTATGGCACCAACATTGATACCCCGCCTTCACCCGAAATAGCGCGGCGGCGTGAGAAATCTAACCGCTGTAAACTCTTCTTTATCGGTGTCGACTGGGAGAGAAAGGGCGGTGAGATCGCTTTTGAGACACTGCTGGAACTGGAAAAGCTGGGCATCAACGCGGAACTGACGATTTGCGGCTGCATTCCGCCCGCGCAGTTTCGCCATGAGCGGTTGCGCATCATTCCTTTTCTCGATAGGAAAATCGAGAGCCAACGCCGGGAGATGGAAGAACTCTTTGCAACTTCGGACTTTCTCTTCCTGCCGACCAGGGGCGATGCCTATGGCATGGTCTTTTGCGAGGCAAGTTCGTTTGGCCTGCCTTCTATTACCACCGATACGGGCGGCGTGGCAGGGGCGGTGCGCGAAGGCGAAAACGGCTTTTTGCTTCCTCCACAGGCCAGGGGCAAGCAATATGCCGAACTTATCGCCAGGGTGTACCGTGATGACAGGCTGTATGCCTCACTGGTAAAGTCCAGCCGCAGCGCCTTTGAGGAACGTCTGAACTGGGATGCCTGGGGCCAGACGGTGGCAAAGCTTATCCACAAGATGCTTGAAGAGAAAAGAATGAATAGCCCGATTGGGGTACCTGTTGGGACAGCAGGTTCCGTTTAGCCGTTCTGGTTCATGAGAAGAGATTCCCGGCAAAGAAGAACAACATTCTAGCGTGTGCTCGATTGAATTGCGCACAGCGTCAATGAGTCAATCAAAAGAAGGCAGGATGGTTATAACATGAGACGGAGAGGAACAACAGCCTTACTTGTGACGATAATTGTGTTACTGGTGGTCGTAATCGCGGGGCTGGGGTTTTTTGTGGCGCAGGAACTCCAGCTCCCCTTACCGATAAAAATACCTGGCATAAGCGCGGGCAGTACGGTGACTCCCGGAGTCCCTCCTACATCAACAGCCTCGTTTACGCCCACAGGCGTGCCACACGTGGTGGGGACGCAACTGGTAGATGCGAACGGCCATCCCCTGACCCTGCGTGGGGCGCAGATCGAAAGCCCATTTAACTATATTAAGGGATGGGAACAGGGGAAGACACCGGCGCAGGTCATGAATGCTCCCACCTCTTTCCAGGTTATGGCACAGCAATGGCATATGAATGCGCTGCGCCTTCCTATCTCCAACTGGATCTACGCGAAGTATCCGACCAGTTACTTGAACCAGCTCGATGAAATCGTACAGGAGGCCAATTCAGCAGGTCTCTACGTGATCCTGGACCTGCATGATGATATAAAAGCCGGATCACCATACGACCAGAATGCCACGCTTCCCAAAGTAGAAGACCTGAATTTCTGGAAGATCATCGCCGCTCACTTTAAAAACAATCCAATGGTCATGTTTGATCTATACAATGAGCCGAAGGAGCCGAACTGGAATGTCTGGCGCAATGGAGGGGTAGTGATTGATGGCGCGCACGTGGTTGGCTTCCAGCAGATGGTCGATGCCATCCGCTCCGTCGGCGCTCAGCAGGTAATCGTTCTCGAACCGGGTTCGGCTGGACACAGTGGCGAGAACAATAACAATCCTGAAGAAGGCGGATGGGCCACTTTTCCCGCCAATGATGCCATCAATGATCCCAATGTGATGTATTCTCTGCACGTCTACCAGGATATCATTCAGTCTCCTCAGGCACAGAATCAGAAATGGGGACCACTGCTCAATCATGTTGCACTCTATTATGGTGAGTGGGCTTTCCTGCCAAATGTACAGGGGAGTACCGGCGTAGCTCACTGTCAGAGCTTACCGACCAATGGGACACAAGCTTCGCAGGTAGTGACGAATTTTTTGAACTACATGGCGTCGATCCATGCAAACTGGACTGCCTGGGAATTCGCTCCTCCCTATATGGTACAGAGCTACTCATCGTATGCGCCTACAGTTTTTCCCGCAACGTTCACCTGTGGTGACTCAAAAGCTGTTGTTGGTATGGGTAGCATTATCAAACAGTACCTCGCCAGTTAACAGTGAGGGATGGCAATATGCCGAAGGGGCTGTGGTTTCAGGCCGCAGCCCCGTTCTGCTAGAAAACAGTCATAAATAGAGGAGAGGATAGCAATGCAGAGTGGGAACCCGGAGCCTACCAACGCCATTGTCGGTAGGCGGGTTGGGGGACGCCAGTACCCCAATCCAAGTATACTTGACGGTTTGAGATAGCGCAAGCTCTCCAATACCCTTTTGTCTGCCAGTGCTATCTTCCCGGAAGAATTTAGGAAAGGAGAGGGGTGTTTCCTCCCATTGCCTCAACGCTAACGGCTCTCCACGTCCCATTTTTTGATGAATATTTGTCGCGTGAAGTTGCGAATTGGCATGATATACGTTGCAATACTTGGACACTGCTTTATATACCAGGAGAGATAGCTTATGAGTACATCACAGGAACCAAAACAAAAACAGGAAACAGTATCTCAAGAGAAGGATAAACAAGAGCAAACGGCTACCGTCGCGGTTGAAGTTGAAGCGCGCCCGTCTGATACAGCAAGCGAGACGGTAGATAGCCAGAAGACAGCGATAAAGGCGACTGAGGAAGAGAGTATCCCTCTCTATCGCAAGTATCGATGGTTGCGCATATTTCGCTTTAGCTTGCAAAATTTCCGTCCCGGCAACGATCTGGCTTTGCGCCGCTTCAGCATTATGGAAGCGATGGCCTTGCTGATTACTGCCTATCTTGCTTCACGCGGACTGGGGCTGGTGCGCCAGACGCTGTTCAACGGCCTTTTTGGCACAGGTCCAGAGGCGACTGCCTACCTTGCCGCTGTGCGCGTGCCGGACACCCTCTTCGACCTTGTGATCAGTGGCGCGTTGAGCACGGCCTTGATTCCCGTTTTTGTTTCCTACCGGCGCAATCAGGGTGAGCAGGCGATGTGGCGGCTCGCCTGCCTGGTGCTCAACTATTTGCTGGTCATTCTGGCCGTTGTGGTCGTAATCGGTGAATTCATCGCGCCTGCCTTTGTCACCCACCTGCTGGTTCCCGGCTACGCTGCGGCTGAGCAGGCAAAAGTGATTAGCCTGACGCGCATCATGCTCTTGCAGCCGCTCATCCTGGGCATAGGCACGGTGGCAACCGCCATCCTGAGCAGCAGGCGGCAATTTCTGCTGCCTGCCCTTGCCATTGCCGTCTACAATCTGGGCATTATCGGCGGTCTGCTGGTCAGCCTTATTGTGCCAGGCGTGGGGATTTATGGGCCAACATTTGGTGTACTTGCCGCGGCCGCGCTGCAGGTGCTTGTGTTGGGATTCGGGCTGGTGCGAGAGGGCGCCAGCTACAGCTTTACCTGGGATATACGCGATTCCGGCCTGTGGGAAGCGCTGCGTATGCTCGGCCCCAATGCCCTCTCTGTCACCATTGCCTCTTTCGCCGTCGTTCTGGATACCGCCTTCATCTCGTATTATCCAGACCGCAACAGCCTTGCCGCCCAGCACAACGCGCACCTGCTCTTCTCGCTGCCGGTGACGCTGGTGGGCCTTGTCATCGCACAGGCCGCTCTGCCATATATGTCGCTGCAGGCGGCAAAGGCGCGCTATTTTCGCCTGCGCCAGACCGTCCTGGTGGTGGTTGGCGGCTCCGTGCTCTTGAGCGTTCCCTGCGCCCTGTTCCTCTACTTGCTGGGGCGGCCCATGATTCGCATCTTATTCCAGCACGGCGCTTTCACCCATCACGCCACCGCGCTGACCACTCTGGCGTTAATCGGCTATGCTGTTGGTCTGCCGGGACAGGTCGCGGGACAGCTGCTGGCGAAAAGCCTCTACTCGCTGAAGGATACCTTCACCCCGCTCTGTACCAATATCCTGATGCTGGCCGCACGTGTCGGCCTGACTCTCATGTTTATCAGAATACTGAGCGGCAAATATCTGATTCTCGCCATCCCCCTTGCCCTTTCGATTGCCGCCACGGCTGAGGCGCTGCTGCTCGCCCTGCTCCTCTTCAATCGCCTGCGTAAGAAGATCAGGCTGGACAAGGGGTGGCTGCGCCTGCAATCACGCCGGACGGCGGCAAAGGCAGTTTAGAACTGCCGCCTATAGTTGCGCAGCATGACCGGCGCCTCAATGGTCACGACTCCGCGCCATTCGAGGGCGGCGACCGGGTTCCAGGCGAACCAGTTGCATTGCCACCCACCGTCTTTCTGCTGCGCTGCTGCCAGCGCGTCCAGGTGCGCGGCGATTAGCTCATCAGAGAAGAGGCGGCGCGCAGGGCTGTGTGGGTCGGGAGCACATTTGCCACCCTCGAAGGGACATCCACAGGCATCTTGCTGCGCGCCTGCGACGATGACCTCCAACGTACCGCCCGCTTCCTCGTCAGTCTCGGCTGCCTTTTTCGCGTGCTGCATCCCCGGAACTCATAGAGGAATTGCGCCTGCTGGCAAGCGACATTCTTGCTATAACGAAAGCGGGCGAAGATCAACCTGCGACTCCTCCAGGTTAATAAGAGAATGCCTCCGGTGGCTTTTCCCTGTTCGCTTCACCCGTGCCATACCTGCTGCCAGCCACTGCCGTCTTTTTGCAAGAGCATAGCAGAGCCATCAGGGCTGATCTGGATGTGCGAGATAGAGGTAGCAGTTACCTGCCAGTTTATAGTGCCAGTAGCGGTATTCAAAGCATACATATCTTCGTGTGAGCACACTTGCTGTGTGCTGGTTATGCAAAGAGTAGCAAGCAATGTGTTCTGGTTTGCGATGATGTCGACGTTGGTGAAGATGGCTTGCCCGGATGGGTGGAATTGCCAGAGCGTTGCGCCCGTCTTGCTATCGAGGGCCATGAGCATCGGGCTGGAGCCGTTGTTTGTACTGAGAGCGATGTAGATTTGTTTACTACTGGCCGATAAATCGGCGGTGCGCACGATGAATTGCGCGCCTACGGGGTGGGTGGCGGGCGCTGACAACTTTCGTGTCCAGATAATGTGCTGGCTGGTGAGATCGATGGCCTCGATCTGCTCGTTGCCATAGGCCAGCAGCGTGTTGTTGCCAACGAGGTTGAGGCCGCTTGTCGATTGTGAGGTGGCGGAGGTGGGGATGGGGGTAGTCCACAGGGTGTTGCCGAAGGCCGGGCCTATGGCGTAGATACTTTTGCTGCGGGCGACGAGCAGCAGGTTGTTCGTCTCTGCCAGTTGGCCCTCTTCCTGCAAGAGGGAGCGTGGGTCATCGCTGCCGAATGATCTGCGCCAGGCTATCTGCCCCATCTGTGAGTCGATGGCATACACGGCCCCATCGACCTGCCAGAAAATGCGACGACCCTGGAGAAGCAGCGTGCCGTTATCAGGCGGTGAGTCGAGCGGCTCTTGTGGGCCGAAGACACGCCAGGCAACGAGGCCACTGGACTGGTCCATGGCCATGAGCTGGATAGCTGCTGCGCCGGTGGGAGAATTGGTCTGGCGGATGGCGAGGTAGATCAAGTGCGCATCGGCTCCGAGCACCGTCGCTCTCTGCTGGTCACCGGGGGTGACGATGGCACTCTGCCAGAGTAGCTGGCCTGTGTTGAGATTGAGCAGGGAGAGCACGAACAAGGAATCCAGTGGAGGTGGATAGGCCGGGTCAGCCGGAGCAAAGGCGTAGGGCATGGGATTGTGGCCGCTCAGCGCGAGCAGAAGCGTTCCCGGCTGTGCCGAAACGGCAGGCACCGAGAAGGTGCCTGCGCTGGCAAAGGTCTGCCAGCGTAGAATGCCGTTTGTGTCGATGGCCTGCACGCGCTGCATATTCCCATCTCCCGCTACCGGTACCGCGAGGATGCTGCCCTGGGCATTCGCCGCCAGCGCTTCTGTCGATGCTGTAGCTGTGTGCTGCCAGTGCGTCAAACCCGAGTGGATATCTAGCAGTGCGATGCTCTCCTGCGCCTGATCCAGTTGCGTGTAGCCGACAACGCAGGCAGCGAGCCATCCCACGAGCAGGACAATGATTGCCAGTTTGCGCCAGGAGTGTCCTGGACATTCGGTTTTCCTGGCCGTGGTTGGTTGCCCGCGTGCCAGCCGGTTTAGCGCCTGCTGGTAGCGCTGCTTCTGGATTCCCCAGGGGAAGAACAAGAGCAGCAGGAGGGCGAGGAAGCTCAGGAGCGTCGTTGCCAGCAGGAGCAGGCGCTCTATTGTCATCGAGCGCAAGGCAGTGCCGCTATCGGCTTGCAAGCTGATGAAAAGCAGAGTGCTGTGCGATGGCTCAAGCAGCGCGGTCGGGGCGGCGCTGATGTCCTGGAATTGCGATTGCCAGCGTGGTTGGCCGCTGTCGGCGTCGAAAGCCGCAATGCTGAGCGTGGAGCTATCCTGTTGTTGCTCAAGGATAACGAGATGCTGAGCGCTATCCACCAGGGGCGTGAAGACGCGCCCGGCATCCGCGCTTATTGCGCTGGCGGCAAGCTGGCGCGACCAGCGCACATTGCCGGTTGCGGCATCGAGCGCGTACAACCAGAGTTCTGGCTGGATCTGCGGCGCTTTCCAGGCGATTCCGCTGGCGAAAATAGTGGTATTCGTCGCGCTTACCTGCTCACTGGCCTGGTAGAACTGTGCGGGAGTCAATGAAAGCACGCCAGCCGCTGTCATAGACCCCGCCCGCCCGTGAAACGTCCAGACCGGTGAGCCGTCACTCGCGCTGAGAGCCAGCAAGCCGTCGGCGCTGGCGGCGATGAGCAAGTGTTGTGAGCCACTATTAGAGAGCAGGAGGGTACGCGCCGCGTGGGGTGAAGTCCAGAGCACTGTGCCATCGCTGCTGTTCAAGGCGAAGATGGTATGATCGCCCGCTACGTAGAGCGTTCGACCGGCGAGCAGCAGTGGCGGCGCGTAATTGAGGGTATCACGCAGGTTTGCCGTCCAGCGCAAGGAGCCAGTTTGCAGATCATAAGCCGCTATCTGCCCTGCGGTCGCTGATTTGACTGTGTAGAGCGTATCGCTATCAAATGCCGGTTGGAAGGCATGGACTCCGAGGGCCGGTTGATCGCCTGCCATTTGCCAGAGCAGTTGCCCGTGCGATGTTGTCACTTCTAGCCCATGCTCGCTCTCGATGATAAGATCGCCTCGCTTCGTGACGCTGAGCGTCCCATGCCTTAGAGGCGTGCTGAACTGTCTCTGTTGTTGCCAGGAGGTACCATGCTGCTGGAAAAGGAACGTTTGCTGCCCGCTCACTAGAGCGAAAAAAACGGGTGATGGCCCGGCAGTGGGGGCGATAATCGTATCCCCGCTATATCTGTTCCCCATATCTTCCCGCGTCAACATTGCCCCGTTAGCCGGGTTAAAGGAAGAGATGTAGAGATGGGTGGCGCTGATATCCTGCCAGAGGAGAAGTGAGCTGGTCAGGAATACTGCCAGTGAGACGAGAAGCAGCCCTGCACGTGCTAACTGCGGGCGTCGTCTCCTCCTGGCCTGCTTCTCCGGCAAGGGCTGCGTGGCTATCTCAGTCTCAGCAGGTGGCTCAATCGTGGTGGCTGTTTCCTGCTGAGAAGGTGGTTCAATTGCGGTGTCTGCTTCCTGTGCGGAAATCTCAGGCTCTGGCGCGACAACGACCTTGTCAATGCTCGCCTCAACATCAACCGCTTCTGTATCCTGAAAGGGCAAGTCCGTAGAGGCAATGCCTTGTGCTTGCCCGCCATCGTCCCTACCGGCTTCCTCGATCTGATTGGTTATCTCAATGCTGGCTTCTATTTCAGCGGATTTGATTTCTTCGATGCTGGCTTCGGCATCAAACGGGCTGCTCTCAAGCTCGTCGAGGCCGTCGGGATAGGGCGTATCAAGCGGGGTGTCGAATGGTGCTGGAAGCGGCGTTTCGGGAGTGAGGATGCCTTTCTTCTTCCGTTTCTTTCCCTTACTGCTCCGTTTTGCCTTTCTCCGTTTAGCAGGTGAATCTGGCGTTCCTTTTGCCGTATTGGCTGGTTCCGCTTGCGCCGTATTCTCTGGTTCCACGACTGTCATGGTCCCCTATACTTTCCTCGTAATAGTAATGAGAGCTTCAGTCTATCAAAAAAACGTGGCGATGGCAAAGAGTTGGCACTGATAGCTACGAGTATAGTACTATATATAGGTCGGGCTTTGTTTGCAGCAGGGAGGAGTCGATGCGCACGTTGAATCTACATCAACTGGCAACCTTCCAGGTGGTTGCGAAGCATTGTAGCTATGTTCGTGCGGCTGAGGAGTTGCATTTCAGTCAGCCTGCCGTCTCGGCTCAGATACGCCAGCTTGAGGAGACGCTGGGGGTGAAGCTGTTTGACCAGATCGGTCGCAGGACGCACCTGACGCAGGCCGGAGAGGAACTCTATCGCTATAGCCAGAAGATTTTCTCGCTGATCGATGAGACATTGGAGACGATGGAGGCGCTGCGCAGCCCCCACTATGGGCGGCTGAGCGTGGGCGCGGATACGACGGTTGGCACATATGTCATTCCTGATCTGCTAGGGAAGTTTCACAAGAGCTATCCTGAAGTTGAAATTACGCTGGAGGTGGTGAATCGCTCCACGCTGGTCGATGCGCTGCTCAACAATCGTGTCGATCTGGCGGTGATGGGCAGGGTACCCGATGAAGTTCCTGTGACCATCGAGCCGTTCAAACCCAACGAACTGGTGCTGATTGCCTCTCCCACGCACCGACTGGCGGGACGCAAAAACGTACCGTTCGAGGAACTGGCGCGGGAGCATTTCCTCATGCGTGAGGTCGGTTCGGGGACAAGGGCGGCCCTGGAGACGGTTTTTCAGGAGGAGGGTTTGCCACTGCTGGTGAGCATGCAGGTAGGCAATAACAGCGCCATCAAGCAGGGGGTCGCGGCTGGTCTGGGTATCGCCCTCATCTCGCGGGCCGCCATCGATATGGAACTTGAGACCAATCGCCTGACCATCCTTGATGTTGAAGGCTTTCCCATCATGCGCCAGTGGCGTATTGTTCACCTCAAAGACAAACACCTTTCCGCTACCGCTCGTGCCTTCAAGGCCTTCTTGCTGCAACATGCGGACAGGCGGCTGCGCAGGCAAGAGAAGGCAAGCTGAGGAGGAATTATCTGGTATGGATGCGACCCCCGATTTTGAAAAGCAGATGGTGATAGAGGAGGTGCGCCGCTTTGTCGACCGCGAGGTTATCCCTGTGGCGCGTGAACTGGAACACGACGATATCTATCCCGTGGAGTTGATCGAGAAGCTGAAGCAACTGGGTATCTTCGGCGTCACCATTCCCGAAGAGTACGGCGGCCTGGGCCTCGATTTTGTGACCTACGCACGCATTATCGAAGAACTCTCTCGCGGCTGGATGAGCCTGAGTGGCATCGTGAATACACACCTGCTGGTTGCCTATATGATCGCGACGCATGGCACGCGGGAGCAGCGCCAGCGTTTCCTGCCCGTCATGGCCGAGGGCGATCGGCGCGCCGGTCTCTGCCTTTCGGAAGCGAGCGGGGGCAGCGATGTGCAGGCTATCCAGATGACGGCGACCCGCGAGGATGGGAATGGGGGCTACGTGCTCAACGGCTCCAAGCTCTGGGTCACGAACGCTATCAACGGCAGCATCTTCGCTGTGCTGGCGCGCACCGATATCCACGCGAAGCCAGCCTATCGCGGCATGAGCATCTTCCTCGTTGAAAAGGAGACGCCTGGATTGAGCGCGGGCCGTCGCTTCGAGAAGCTGGGCTACAAGGGCGTGGAGACGGCGGAACTACTCTTCGATGCCGTGCGCGTTCCCGTGGCGAATCTGCTTGGCGGCAAGGAGGGCGAGGGTTTCAAGCATGCCATGAGCGGCCTGGAGGTCGGGCGCATCAATGTGGCGGCACGCGCCGTTGGCGTGGCGCAGGCGGCCTTCAATGATGCCATCCGCTACGCGCAGCAGCGTGTCAGCTTTGGCAGGCCGCTTGCTCAGCACCAGGCCATCCAGATGAAGCTGGCCGACATGGCAACGCGCATCGAGGCTGCGCGCCTGCTGGTGCTGAAGGCGGCGCAGCAGAAGGATCGCGGCGAGCGCAGCGACCTCGAGACGAGCATGGCAAAGCTCTTTGCCTCCGAAATGTGCCAGGAGGTCACGCTCGAAGCCATGCGCATCTTTGGCGGCTTCGGTTACACAAAAGAGTTCAATGTCGAACGCTACTACCGCGACGCCCCGCTCATGCTCGTCGGCGAAGGCACCAGCGAGATCCAGCGTCTTGTCATTGCCCGCCAGCTATTGCAAAAATATGCCATCGCATGAGGAGATACATATGCAATTTGGTCGTTGTTTTGAGGAATTTGAGGTTGGTGACGTATATAAGCACTGGCCGGGGCGCACCATTACGGAATATGATGATACACTGTTCTGCATGCTGACAATGAACCACCACCCCTTGCATATCGATGCCAATTACGCCGGGGGGACGCAGTTTCACCAGCGCGTCGTGGTTGGCACGCTGGTCTTCAGCATTGTGCTGGGCATGACGGTCGAAGACGTGAGCGGCAAAGCCATTGCCAACCTGGAATTTGAAAACGTCAGGCATCTTGCACCCACCTTTCATGGTGATACCGTCTATGCTGAGACGAAGGTGCTGGAGAAAAAGCTGTCCAGTAGCAAGCCGGATCGCGGCATTGTCACCGTTGAAACCATCGCCTACAACCAGCGCGGCGAGACGGTGCTCTCGTTCAAGCGCCGCGTCATGGTGCCAACGCGGGAGTTTGACGCAGCGCAGCAGCGAGCATGGGAAGAGAAAATAGCAAAGGCCAGAGCGCGGGAGGGAGGCAGACAGGCATGAGTATAAACATGCGCTTACGGCGCTCTGAATTATCAACGCCAGCAAGTAACCAACGAATGATAGAGAAAGCTGCTGCCAGTAACGCCGACCTCGTATTTCTTGATCTTGAGGACTCAGTTTCTCCTGATGAGAAGGTAACGGCAAGGGCGAAGGCTATCCAGGCACTCAAAACATTAGACTGGGGCAAGAAGGCGCGAGGTGTTCGTATCAATGACCTGGAGACAGAGTATGCTTATCAGGACATCATCTCTGTCGTTGAGGAAGCAGGGGATTGCCTTGATATTCTTATCATTCCCAAGGTGAAATCGGCAAATGATGTCTGGTGGGTCGATGTTCTGCTCACACAAATTGAGAAACGTTTGAGGCGAACAAGGCGTCTCGGTCTCGAAGTTCTGATCGAGGAAGTGGAGGCCATGCTCAATGTGGAAGAAATTGCCCGTGCCAGTTCGCGCCTGGAAGCGCTTATCTTCGGTCATATCGACTATAGTGCCTCACAGGGCATTGATGCCAGATTTGCAGGCAATGATCTAGATGTCTATCCTGGTGATATCTGGCATTATGCTCGCAACAAAATAACTATAGCTGCTCGTGCCGCTGGTATAGATGCTGTTGATGGCCCGTACCTTGACTTTAAGAATGCTGACGGCTATCGTCGTGAATGTATCCGATCGAGCGTGGTGGGTATGGTTGGCAAGTGGGCAATTCATCCGAGTCAGATTGACATCGCAAATGACATCTTTTCACCTACACTTGAGGCTGTTGAGCGCGCTCGCAAGATAGATGCTCTCTACACAAAGGCGCAGGAGCAGGGCCAGGGTGCTGTTGCCTTCGAAGGGAAGCTAATTGACGTAGCTGTGGTGAGAAACGCCAGAAACATCATACAGAAAGCCGATCTGATTGGGATGTAGGCCTGGTCGCGTATGCTACTTGACCCAGATGGGCATTGCGTCATGGTCGAGGCCGAAGTGGTGGGCGACTTCGTGCAGCAGGGTGGCGCGTACCTGCTGCCGAATGCGCTCCGCATCGCCATGACAGTATGCCTCGATAGTACGCTGGTAGATCGTGATGCGCTCCGGCAGCAGCGTTCCCTGGTGGCCCTGCGCGGTGAGCGGTGTGCCTTCATAGAGTCCAAGCAGCGTATAGCCCTCTCTCGTGCCGACTCGTTGCAGCACCGCGCGCGCTGGCTCTCTCTCCACCAACACCACCAGGTTGTCCATCCTCCGCCTGAACTCAGGCGGAATAGAATCCAGCGCCTCTTCCACCAGCATTTTGAAGGCATTCAGGGATTGCTCGTCTTCTTCCCCATCGAGCGCCTCATCGTCGTCAAATTCGTCTCCTGCGAGGCTGCTTGCAACGAGCGTTCCTTCAACAACCCTTTCACCTGTATCGTACTCATCCTGATAAGTGTCGGGCTGAAAGATGTGTTCGTCCTGGCTTTTCTGTGCAGGTCTCTGTCCAAGCAGGTAGACGCCGCCGAGACCGAAGGCGATGACGCCCAGCAAGACAAGCATCGAAGAGAAGCCATCCAGCGCGTTGCCGAGAAAAATGCTCAGAAAGATGATGGCGACGAGGAAGCAGAGCAGGGCGAAGAAGGTGTACGCGCCGCGTTCACCCCGCGCCTTATCCGCTTCACTGCCCGTAAAGTCATTGCGCTGAACCTGCTTCAAGGCTCGCTCTCCTGCTCATAACTGTTCGTCTTTTTGCTGTATTTGCCTGCATTATAGCATACGCGTGTCATGCTGAGCGCAGCGAGGCATCTATATGGACCACACCGTCCGCTTGCTGGATGCGGATGCTTCCCCAGAAGCGTTCACTTCAAGCCGCTGCAGGCCACCCGCAAGGGGTGGCCCTACTATACGCGACTGCTGCGAGGCTCCACAGGTGTCCGTATATAGTAGGACCACCCCTTGCGGGCCAGCCCCAGGCCACCCGCAAGGGGTGGTCCTACTATACGCGACTCCTTTCCAGGCAGCACGAGCCGCCCGTGCAGAGTAGGGCCACCCCTTGCGGGTGGCCTGCCTGGCGCTCGCACTGGCTTAAGTGAACGCTTCTGGGATGCTTCCCCTTTGCTGCACTCAGGGCTAAAGGCTCTTTGCCGCTCAGCATGACACGTTTGGGCCAGTTTTTTATGGCAACCTGATTTGATCGACACAAACTGCGAGGTCGATCATTTACTCTCGCGCAGCGTTGTCAGGTCCCTCTTCTCTCTGGTCGGCAGGTGCGTCCTCGTGGACGGCACCTACCAGCAGAGGGCCGGTCGGCGTCACTGAAGCTCCCGCTTCCATCGCCGGGACCTCGCTCACTCTGGGGGTGGCATGCGCTGGTAAGAACGCCAGCGTGAGTACGAAACCCATCGCCGCGATCCCGGCAGCTACTACAAGCGAAACATCCATGCCGTGGACGAAGGCTGCGCGTACCGAGGCGAACAGCGCCGCAGAGCCAAGCTTCTGCGCCACAGCCAATCCCCCGAACAGGCTCGCTTTGACCGCGCCCGTGATCACCGGCGCAAGCCCGGCGAGATTCAATTGCCCCTGGTAGGTGGTGCTGAGCACGCTCCCCAGAATCGCCGCCCCGAATGGCGCTCCGACTTTCTGAAGGGCCTGCATCACCGCAGAGCCGACCCCGCTGCGCTCCTGCGGGAGTTCAGAGAGCGCAGCCGAGGCCGCCGTTGCCATCGTAAGCCCCATCCCGGCTCCGACCAGGGCCATCCAGACCGCGCTAAAGCTCTCGCCGGTCGCCACGCCAGTTGTAGCGCCCAGCAGCATCCCGGCAGCCAGTAACACGAATCCGAGCGCAACCGTGATCTTTGCCCCCACGAGACGCGCAACGCGCTCCGCAGATACAGCCCCTACGACAAGCCCACCGATCAGCGGCAGGAGCCGTATGCCAGATCCCATGGCATCCGTACCCAGGATGCCCTGGAAGTACTGCGGCATAGTGAAGAGCACGCCGATCATGGAAAGTCCCGCTATGGCCGCCAGGATCACGCCCCAGGTGAAAGAAGGCGAGCGGAAGAGCGCGGGATCCACCAGTGGCTGGCCGCCCGGACGACGACCGAGCCATCTCTCCCAGAAGAAGAAGCCCACCAGCACGACAACGCCCGCGATCATCAGAACCAGGGCAGTGGCGTCGGTCCAGCCGTTCTGGCCCGCCTCGATCAGCCCATACGTGACGCCAACGAGTCCGGAGGTCGAGGTGATAATGCCAATCGGATCCAGCCGGGGACGCACTGGAGCGCGTGATTCAGGCACGAGCACGAGGGCAATGATCAGTCCCAGCAGGGCAACCGGCACGTTCATCAGGAACACCCAGCCCCACCAGAAGTTCGTCAACAGCCAGCCGCCCAGGATAGGACCGATTGGCAGCGACAGGAAGTTGGCGGCTGCCCAGATGCCAACCGCCCGAGGCCGCTCTTCCTCAGTGAAGAGCACCGTCAGCGCGGAGAGAGCCATCACGACGATGCCCGCCCCGGCGATGCCAAGGATCACCCGCGCTGCGATGAATGCGCTTGCCGATGGCGCGTAGGCACAGGCAGCCGAGCCTACAGCAAACAAAGCCAGAGCGGTGAGCATTACCTTTTTGCGCCCGTAGCGGTCTCCGAGCAGCCCGGCTGGCAGCATAGCCGCCGCGAGCACCAGCAGGTAGCCGGAGGTGAACCATTGCAGGTCAGACTCCGAGGCATGCAGCGCCCCGGCCAGTGTGGGCAACGCTACACTGAGAATCGTGCCGTCCAGTCCGACGGCCAGTACAGCCAGTGTCAGCGCACCCAGCGCCCACCAGCGGCGGTTTCCGAGATGCGTCATGATGACCATCTCCTTTCAAACTAACTGATTGTTTTAATAACTAACTATTTAGTTACTAAAGCAAAACCAATACCCTACTATGCGGTCTCATTCAGGTCGATCAAGTTAACTGCCAGGCTCAGTCCTCGTTGTCCTCTGGATCAGCCATCATCCCGTGAACGATAAAAGCAACGAGAAACTCTCGTGCGCGTGCGATGGCCGCCGGAGAGGACAGATCATCATCCGTGAACATTTGATACAGAGGAATGGAGGCAAGATAGGACCAGCAAAATGCCTCAGCCATAATAATCTGAACGAAGGGATCGAAAGCTGATCGCAGCAGTCCAGCGTTGCGAGCCCTGGTAAAGAGTGTCCTGAGTTGGTCAACATCTTCTGTATCGAGTTGTGACATGATCTTTGTGTAGGTTTTCCACCCTTCCGCTTGCTCCCAGAGAATAATGCGCATCACACGCGGGTGTTTGAGCAGGGCATCAAACACTACGCCGATCACAGTTTCGAGCAGGGCCTTGAAGCGGTGTGGGTCGGTGGCAACGGTCTCGTCTTTGAGAAGAGGGGCCACGGCACGCGCCGAAAGCGTATTCAGTTCCCTGTCAATATGCCTGTTCACCTCTGTATACAGGCCGAGCTTATCGCCAAAGTACTGAAAGATCAGGCTTTTGTTGTAGCCCGATTCCGCCGCGATGGCGTCAACCCGTGCGCCATCGAAACCATGTTCCGCGAAGACGATTTCCGCGGCGTTCAGAATCGCCTCCCGTGTACCCTCCGCGTTATGCACGCGCCCTCTTCGACTCCTGAGCGGCGACGCCGCCGACACTGAACGTCCGCTTGCGGCCTTTCTATCCTGGACTAATCCTCGTTGATTGCCAGGTTCCCCAGATTCAGACATCCTTTCCCCATTTCCTTTTCTAACTAACTATCTGGTTACTTAACTATCTGGTTAGATTATAACCGGAGTTGGCAAGAATGTCAAGAGGAAAAGCGTGGCCCAGCGCCCGCTTTCGTGAACGGGGCCATCGCTGGTGATTACCAGGTCTGCCCTCAACTCATCTTGATGTTCGCGCACGAAGCCCGCAGACGCCGGGCTTCGGCCACCTCACCAGTACCCATCCCCTGCGCGCTGATGCTCGGCTTGCGCACGTAATCGATCAATCGCTCAAGGAACTTCTGCCTGTGCGCATCAATGTACGCGAAGACATCCCTCAAATCAGGCGTGGCTTGAAATGGCTGCTTCCTGCCTGTCCCTGCTGCTTACTGGTACATTACCATCAATGGCGCTGGGTTGAGGGCGAGCACCTGTTGTGGAGTCATCAACGGCTTATCCAGGTTATAGAACAGCTTCATGCCAGGATACTGGATGAGCTGCTGTTGATCGAATACCTCGTAATCGCCAATTTTCGATGCCGGAGGGCCAAAGCCGTCCACGCATGTCACGACCTCGACGCCCGGCTGCAGTTTGATCTTCTGCCAGTCCGGCAGCATCGATTCGAGAAACTGGTGGATGATGAGAATTTTTGGCGGCAGGTGGTAGGTGGTGACGAGGTTAGAAAGTGTATCAATCGCCCAGTTGATATCGGAGGCGTACATGCGCCCGAATTCGACCGAGGGGATATCGCCCGGAGCCATATCGAACTCAGGGTCGAGCGAGAGATCAACGCCCGGCTGCTCCAGGTAGGGCAAGACGTGGGTGACCTCTTTCTCCACTGTGCTATGCCCGACCTGCATATCGAAGAAGAACAGGGCGTGGTTCTCGTTTGCCAGCGTCAGATAATGCTGGATGGAGCTGTCCGGCATGCGGTAGGTATATGAGCCATCCGCCATAGGCACCGGCTGCGCTATCGGTGACACGTAATCCAGTGCCGTGACGACCGGGTGTGAGGGGTCGAGGTTGGCATAAACCTGCGCCTGCGCTTGCAGGTGGGCGATCAGATCAGCATCGTCGTATCGCCCGATGGGTCCCATCACAGCAGAAAGTGGATTGCCATAGAAAACAACGAGCCGATGAACTGGCAGGCTTGTCTGCCACATCCAGCCATCCAGTCCCTCCAGCTGGTGCAGCCCTGTGATGTCGTCGCGCATGTTTGTTGCTGTTGGAAGGTCCGTCGCTGTTGCTGTTGCCGTGGCAGTCGCGCCGTTTTGCGCGACCTCTGTCGGCGTATTTCCCGCTGTCGGGGCCATCGTCGGCGTCGAGCCTGTAGAAAGCGATGGCGTCTTTGTTGACTGCGCCGATGCCGGTGCTAACAATTTGTAGGCCAGCAGGAGCAATAGTAAGACAACAAGCATGCTGGTAAATCCTACTATGTATTTATGAGTACGTCTCTTTCCCTGTCCATTCTGACCGTTAACCCCCATGCCAATCTCTCTTTCTATACTCTCGTTACTTGTGGAAATAAATATCCTCTAAAGAAACAAACGTGGAGAAAGCTCGATTCATCTCTCGCCACATTCAATATTACCAATATATCAAGGCAGTTACTATGACATATTTCAAGTAGGCTATGACGTATTTCCTACGGTCGGCGTTATGCGATAATAGAAACTATGTCAAGCACTTTAAATCCCAGCGTGCGATCCCCCTCGATAGAGACGCGCTCTAAGACCTGATCTTTGCTAATGCCTCTCGTAGAGAGCGGAAATACTGGTATCATCGCCTAAAAGATGCAGCGCGATATCTTTTACCGTCCAGCCGGGGCAGATCGTCGGCCTGTGCCATTCTGATTCATCCAGTTGAGACAGCAAGAGCAAAAGCTGCTTGCGCTCAGCGGGAAATAGCTGTCTCGCAGCCAGCCAGCCGTCGCTCCAGTTCGTCCTCACCGTGCCTGATGGTGCGCTTGAGCAGGAGTGCATGTTGCCCTGGGGCCAGTAGATCAAGGGGCTTGATGCCATCGCCGACGGGCTCTCCCTCTCCTCCTCACGGGCCGCAGGCCCGGCAGAAGCATGCTGAGGGGATGTCAGCCTTTATAGCAAACGGGGAAATAACTATCACTAACAATTTGTTAGTAAGATCAGAGGATGATACACTTGTATAGAGAAGACAGGTTGTGGGCGTGCTTATTTTGTGTCATGAAAAGGGGTCCCTCACAATGACATGTCCAGGCCAGTTTTTTAAGGATGCGAATTGTTGAGCTATGCTCTGGCAGCGATGCCGGTGAGAAAGGAAATGCGCGATGGCGATTGAGCTGGGAGGGCTGCATCATGTTACGGCGGTGACCAGCAAGCCCTCTGAAAATGTGGCGTTCTATACCGAGGTGCTGGGGATGCGCCTCATCAAGAAGACGGTTAATCAGGATGATGTCAGCGCCTATCATCTCTTTTACGGGGATGAGCGGGGCAACGCGGGCACTGAAATGACCTTTTTTGATTGGGCCGATATCGGGCAGCACGTGCCGGGCGCGGGTCAGATTTCCGGTACGGCTTTCCGCGTGCCGGGACGCGAGGCGCTCGACTGGTGGGTGCAGCGTTTCAACGAGTATGGCGTAAAGCATGGTGGGATCGTGGAGCGTGTGGGCAGGGCGATGATTGCCTTCACCGACCCGGAGGGGCAGCGGCTCGAACTGGTAGATGATGCACTGGCTGCTGGCATGGTCGGCGTTGCTCCCGGCCATCCCTGGGCGAAGAGTCCCGTTCCCGCTGAGGCGGCCATTCGCGGGCTGGAAGGCGTGACACTCATTGTGCGCAGCATTCAGCCAACGGCCGCCGTGCTGACGGAAGTGATGGGCTTCAGGAAGGTAGTGGAATACAGCAATGATGGTCATCACGAGGCGCTGTTTGAGGTTGGCCCCGGTGGCCCTGGCGCGGAGGTACGGCTGATTGCGCGACCAGACCTGCCGCGTCGCATGCGCGTTGGTGCGGGCGGGGTGCATCACGTTGCGTTCCGCACCCCCGACGAGGAGCAGCACCGCGCCTGGCATGACCGGCTCATCGAAGCAGGATTGGCGGCGACGCCCGTTATCGATCGTTTCTACTTCCGCTCAATCTACTTCCGCGAGCCGGGCGGCATCCTCTTCGAGATTGCCACTGAAGGCCCCGGTTTTACCACCGACGAGGACTTCGAGCACCTCGGCGAGCATCTTTCGCTGCCCCCGTTCCTTGAGCCACAGCGCTGGGAGATCGAGGCCGGTCTCAAGCCGATTGTGCCGATCAGCCTTCCCAAAGTCGGCGCTACCGGGCGCTGACAAAAGCTCAGCAGGCCAATCGTGAGGGATTAGTCTGCCAGGCTACCACTTACAGATGGCAACATTCCCGGTCAAGGTTGATCGTCGGCGTCGTCATCGATCATCTTGATAGCCGGAGCGATATCCGATTGAGGGTAGCCTTGCTTAAGCAGCAGATAGCCGTCGTCCATGTCCTTGATGCCGTAATTGCCCTGTTGGAGTATACCTTTCACCGTGGTCGCATAGTCGTCGTAGTCCTTGAAGGGATAGGTATAGTTGCTGGCGTCCAGGAAAATGTAGTCGGCATGACCGACGCCGTAGGGGAAGAGATAGATGTACTGGCGCTCGCTGAGATGTGGAACCAACGTAGTCTGGGCCGAGACGGAGGCGTCAGGCGGAATCTCTTTCAAAAAGCGGCTGGCTAGCTTATCGTGCTGTGTCATTTGAGGCTTGACGAAGCCGTGCGCGTAGGGCATCACGCTGTAGACATTGTACTGTACCGTGCTGTTAAAAACGCGCACGAGCATATAGCACAGCACCAGCGCGATGACGCTGACCTGTACCAGTCTGGAGAGCGAGGGCCAGTAGGTTTGCGCAGGACGGAAAGGCACTGCCTGTTGTTTTTCGCTGGCTACACGTTCTTCCTTTTCTATTCTCTGGCTCAGGTGTACCATCAACCAGCGCACTGACCAGAGAAGCAGCACGGTGGCCTCGATACAGGAAAAAATCAAAATGGGAATGATTTCCGCATTGTACTGAAAGTCACCGCTGTACATGTTCGGTGTGGAACTGAGCAGATTCAGCGCGATTGTCGGGCTGGCAAGCAGCAAGACCCAGGGGGCCAGCAGCGGCAGATAGCCAGCCGGGGCCAGTAATTCGCGCAGGTAATGCATATGGGCAGACTCCAGTACGTGCTGCTGAATGACCTGCACCGGGTGCGTCAAGATGTTGAGCGCGACCCGCACGGGATTGTTGCCGAGGTAGGCATAGCGCGAGGCGAGCAGGGAGTGCCCGATAGGACTGCAATAGTGGACGACAAGCAATCCCATAGCGGTCCAGCCGAGGGCAAGGGCAGCAAGGCCCAATCCCAGGCGCGGGCGTGCCTGAAAGAGCAGCGTCCACAGGCCGAGCAAGAAAATAACGCCAGCAATCTCTTCCTTGCAGGCCAGGCAGAGCACCGCGAAAACAAGAAACCAGAATGTTTTGCGTGTATAGAGAAAATACAGGGCAAAGAGCAAAAGCGCGATGGTCAGCGTCTCAGCGTGAAAGTCGAAATTGACGGCGTATTGCTGGGCTGGATAAAGCAGGTAGAGCAGGGCGAATGGCACCCCTGCCCAGGCATTGCGCAGGCGCAGGCGGGCCAGCCAGAACGCGGGAAATGCCCCGCTTGCCACGACAAGCACCTGGAATATCATCAAAGTTTTGGGGTCGGGCCAGAACAGATAAAGCAGGGAAATGGGGAAAAGGATTGGCTCAAAGTGGATCGCGAAGCGGCTAATGCCATTCAGTCCGTAGCAATTGGTATCGGTGAGTGAATTGCAGATCGTCTGGTGCAGCATCGATCCATGCAGCAGGGTCCAGATGGCCTGATCCATGATGCCCAGGTCTTCACCATTTGTCAGGAAGGCGTCCTGCTTTGTTGTCAGAAAAATGCTGAAATAGATGATATAGGCCAGCACCGCCAGGGTGACAAGTCCCAGCGCTATCCAGAAGTCGCGAGTTTTCGCCAGAGGTTCGGGTGCCGGATACAGTCCTCTTTTCCATCTGGTGTACAGACGTTGCCATGTGAGACTCAGCAGCTTGACGATTTTCTTCATACGCTCCCACCTCCTAAACCATAATACTGGAGTATTGCTCTAGAGGATTTCCCCCCCATTCCTCCACGCGATTTTCTCATTATCTATAACGAACGTTATGTAAAAAAACAACGTGTTAGTACCTGCTATCCCATCCTTCAGGAATGAGGCGATGCTTCCTCGCTCGCCCTGTCCAATCGTTTGCGGGCGCGGACGAGCGCCCATACCGCTAAAACTTGACAGATCGCGCTCTTATGAGTATATTTACATCTGAAGAATTGCGCTCAGGGTGCAACATGCGCGCCCTTGATACATTTATCGATGGGAAAGAGGATATGACAATCGTGCAGCGTACGCGGCATGTTCCCATGTTAATGTCCATGCTTAGCGGTATGCCCATGGCATACCGCCGGTCGTCGCTGTCCTCTGCATCTTCACAAGACATAGAGATATAAGTAAAGAGCTTGGCAGACTCAGGGGTGCGGGCGACAGGACCGCGCCCCTTTCTTTTTATATTGTTTTTTAGAAATGAGGTGAACTATGGCAAATGAAGCACAGGGTAGCCCGGAGCAAGGGCAGGAAGCTGAGAGAAAACCTTATTACATCACGACAGCCATCGACTATCCGAACGCGGAGCCGCATATCGGCCATTCGCTAGAGAAGGTGGCTGCCGATGTGGTGGCGCGCTATCACCGCTTGCAGGGAGACGAGACTTTCTTCAGCATGGGTGTGGATGAGAACAGCCAGCATGTGGTACGCGCCGCCGAGGAACACGGCGTCGCGCCCGTGGAGTGGATTAATCGCATGGACGAAGCTTTCCGGCTGGCGTGGAGCAAACTGAATATCTCGTATGACTACTGGATTCGCACGCGCTCGGAGCAGCATTTTCGCGCCTCACAGGAGATGTTTCGGCGGGCGCAGGAGCGCGGCGACATCTACAAGGCCACCTATGCCGGCTGGTACTGCCCCAACGACAACACCTTCTATACTGAAGAGGAACTGGTCAACGGCAGATGTCCGAACCACCCCTCAATTGTGCCGGAGTGGGTCGAAGAGGAAAATTACTTCTTCGCCCTCTCGAAGTACAGTGATCGCCTGCTCGCGCACATCAGCGCGCACCCGGAGTTCATCGTACCGGCCAGCCGCCGCGCCGAGGTGCTGGGCATGATTCGCCAGGGGTTGCGCGATTTCTCTGTCTCGCGCCTCGTGCGTCCCGGCGCGCAGCACTGGGGTGTCCCCGTGCCGGGCGATGAGCAGCACGTCCTCTACGTCTGGTTCGACGCTCTGACCAACTATGTCACCTCCGCCGGCTTCCCGGACAACCTGGCGCAGTTTGCCCATTACTGGCCCGCCAGCGCGCACGTCATCGGCAAGGACATCACGCGCTTCCACTGCCTCTACTGGCCCGCCATGCTCCTGTCCGCCGGGCTGCCTCTGCCGGAGCAGGTCGCAGTACATGGTTTCATGACGCTTGAGGGGCAGCGCATCTCCAAAACGACGGGCAACATCATCGACCCTGTCGCCCTCGTTGATGAGTTCGGCGCGGACGCCGTGCGCTACTACCTGACACGCAACCTGTCCTTTGCCTCAGACGGCGATTTCTCGCGGGCCGGTCTCGTGCGCTACTACAACGACGAACTCGCCAACGACCTGGGAAACCTGCTCAACCGCGTCGTCTCCATGGTCAAACGCTATCGCGGCGGCGCTATTCCCGCGCCCGGAGCGGCAGGCTCCTTAGAGGAAGAGATGCAGCAACTCGCGGCAGAGACGCGCCAGCGAGCGGCAGAGGCCATCGAAGCCTGGGAACTCGGCGCCGCCCTCGGCGCCATCTGGGCCTTCGTGCGCCGCACCAACCAGTATATCGAGCAGAACGAACCCTGGAAGCTGGCCCGCCAGCCCGAACAGGCTGAACGCCTCAACAGCGTCCTCCACACTGCTGCTGAAGCCCTGCGCCTGCAAGCCATTCTCCTCGCCCCCTACATCCCCACCAGCGCCGATCGTATCCTCGCCCAGCTCGGCCTCGAACCGGCTGGTAGAGGCGCGTGGGTAGAGCGCGGCACGTGGGGCAGCGAGCCGCTGAGGCAGGTTGTGGGCGGGGAGTTGCTGTTCCCACGCATTGAACAGACGGAAAAAACGCAGTTGTAGAGGTATGGAGTGCTGATCCAAAAAACACACACTCAGAAGCCTTGACAAATCGCAACATTTCCGGTTATGCTTCTTTCAAGCAGTTTACGTAGTTCATCCACATGAGCTGATTATTGTGTTGAAAGATCAGAGGATAACGACCGTGCAGCGTAATTGTGTCTCATTTGTACACATTACCCTTACCTCCGAATACTACATGCCCGTCGTGGCACGCAACTGGTCGTCTTTGTCCTCTCGATGCACGCTTACTTGAGCAGCCGTCAAATCCCGTAGAAGCATCCGTTGGGGCGCAGGCGACAGACCTGCGCCCCCAATTTTTTGTACTGTACCAGCGTATCCAGAATACTCCAATGCATGTCATACTTCGCTCTCGCTCAGCATGACACGCCGGAAGCCAGTTTCGGAGGAGGAAAACGATGGCAATAGTCGAGGTTGAGGCATTACGCAAGACGTTTAGAAGTCGGCAGCGTGGGGCGGGGCTGGCGAATAGCCTGCGCTCGTTTGTCGCGCCGCGCTATCGCGAACGCGAGGCGGTGAAGGGCATTAGCTTTGCGCTGGAGGCAGGCGAGGTGCTGGCCTTTATTGGGCCGAATGGCGCGGGCAAGTCTACCACCATCAAGATGCTCACCGGTATCCTCTATCCTACGGCTGGCAGGGTACATGTGCTGGGCCTTGCGCCCTGGCAGCAGCGGCGCACGCTGGCGTATCACATCGCCAGCGTCTACGGGCAGAAATCGCAGTTGTGGTATCATTTGCCGCCGCAGGACACGTTTGATCTGCTGGCGCGCATCTACGAACTGGATATGGCGGAGTATCGCAAACGCCGCGCCTTCCTGGTCGATGTCTTCGATATCGGCGAATACATGT
The DNA here is from genome assembly GCA_035294125.1 of Ktedonobacteraceae bacterium. GTDB lineage: Bacteria > Chloroflexota > Ktedonobacteria > Ktedonobacterales > Ktedonobacteraceae > CADDYT01. The sequence continues at coordinate 227,448 of DATGLM010000049.1, forward strand.
CCACGCCCGCGCGCAAGCTGAGCCTTGGCGAACGCATGCGCTGCGAACTGGCGGCGGCTCTGCTGCACAAACCCTCGATTGTCTTTCTGGACGAGCCAACCATCGGCCTGGACGTGATCGCGCGGCAGCGCATCCGCGACCTGATCGGCCAGCTCAACACGGAGGAGGGCCTGACCGTCTTTCTGACCTCGCACGATGCGGGCGACATCGAGCAGGTCTGCCGCCGCGCCATCGTTATCAATCACGGCGAGATCATCCTGGACACGCCCGTCTCCAGGCTCAAACGCGACTACCTGAAGGCGAAGACAGTTGATTTGCTGCTGGAAGGCTCGGCGGAGGAGCTGCTGAAAATGGATAGCGAGAGCGAGCAGCCGCGCCTGAGCGTGCGCGCGCCCTTGTCTATCCACGAAGAGATTGTGGAGACGCCGGGCGTGCGCGTCCTCAAGGCAAAGGGACACGGTCTGAAGCTGGAGGTCGATACCGCGCAAACGCCGCTGGAGCCGATCATCGCCGCCATCATGCAGCACTCGCACATCCTGGACATGACCATCGCCGACCCGCCGATGGAGGAGATTATCGCCGCCATCTATAGCGAGAAAGGCAAGGTAGAGACGGGGCATAGCAAGCAAGAGCAGATAGCGCAGGAAGCTGAGAAAATTGAGGAGGTGACGCCATGAATTACACGCTGGCCGATATCAATCTGTCGTTACGAGCTGGGTGAAGCGTCGAATAGCGCCAGAAGGAGAACTTAGATGGAGACGGCCATAGCACGGGTACGGCCCCGGCGTAGCATATGGAAGCGGGCGCGCTTTGCCCTGCAAAAATACGTGGCCGTGTTGCGTGTCAGCGCGGCCAACAACCTGGCCTATATGATGGAGGTCTTTTTCCGCGCGCTGTTGCTGGTTGTGCTGGTCTTCATCCTGGCGCAGTTGTGGAAGACCACCTTCTCGGTGCGGGGCGCGCACATCCTGAGCGGCTTCAGCATCGGTGACATGATCTGGTACCTGGCTGCCGCCGAGACAATTGCCATGTCCATGCCCGCGCTGACGCGGCGTATCGATATGGAGGTGCGTTCGGGCCAGCTTGCCTATCTGCTGGGGCGGCCCTGCAACTACGTGCTGTACAATTTCGCGCAGTATCTCGGTGAGCGCGTGGTGCGTATCGGCATCAACGGCGCGGTCGCCGCTGTGCTGGCCTTCGTCATCGCCGGTTTGCCGCATTTCACCTGGCAGGGCTTTCTTGCCTGGCCGCTGCTGGCCTTTCTGGCCGTCTGCATCGATTTCACCGCCTACTTCAGCATCGGTCTGCTGGCCTTCTGGTCGGAGGAGACGCAATCGTTCTCGCTGATCTTCAGCCGACTGACGCTGGTGCTGGGCGGCGTGCTGGCCCCGCTGGACATCTTCCCGCAGCCGTTGCGCAGTATCGCTCAGGCGCTGCCCTTCAGTAGCATTCTCTACGGCCCGGCGCGCACGCTGGTGCATTTCGACGCGGGCTACCTCGGCTTCCTGCTGGTGCAGCAGATCATCACGCTGGCCGGGGGAACGCTGATTCTGCTGGCGATTTACTCGATAGCTATCCGGCGCGTCAATATCAATGGAGGCTGACCATATGAAGATCATCAAAACAGCTGGTAGCACGCTGCGCTTCATCAGGGCGTACCTGGCCGCGAATGTGCAGGCGGCGATGGAGTATCGCGCCGCGTTCTGGGTGCAAATCTTCGCGATGGCGGCCAACGACAGCCTCTGGCTGTTCTTCTGGTGGAACTACTTCCGCCAGTTCCCGCTGACGCACGGCTGGCAGAACACCGATATCGTCATTCTCTGGGCGGTCTCCGCCTGCGGTTTCGGCATCGGCATGGCCGTTTTCGGCAACGCGCCGAAACTGGCCTCGATTATCATGACCGGCGGGCTGGATGCCTACCTCGGCATGCCGCGCAATGTCCTGCTGCACGTCTGCATCGCCTCTACCGACCCGTCGGCGTGGGGAGATGTGCTGTTTGCCGTCGGCGCCTACCTGCTCCTGCTGCGCCCGGACATCTGGCATTTCGCCCTCTTCGTCCTGCTCTCGCTGCAGGTCGCGCTCATCTTCGTCTCGTTCGTCGTGATTCTCTGCTCGCTGGCCTTCTTCCTGGGCAACACCGAAGGCATGGCGCAGCAGATGATGGGCGCGCTGATCTCCTTCAGCACCTACCCGATGACGATTTTCACCGGCGTTGTGCGCTTGCTGCTTTTCACCGTTGTCCCGGCGGGCTTCATCTCCTTCATCCCGCTGCAACTGCTGCACCAGTTCACCTGGCCCCTGCTCGGCGCAATGGCGGGCTTCACCACGCTGATCGTGCTTGTCGCCACCGCCATCTTCTCGCTGGGCTTGAGACGCTACGAAAGCGGAAATTTGCTGGGGATGCAAAATTGATGGAGCAGTAGCCAAACATGTCATGCTGAGCGCAGCGAAGCATATCTGGTAGCTATTATGATCAGGTAGTTGCCTCAGATGCTTCGCTGCGCTCAGCATGACACGTTTGTCAGTTGCCAGGATGCCTACAGTTCTTCCCCCACACGAATCGACCCCGGCAGCCAGCGATGCATAATCTGCAAGCCGTTGGGATAGGCTTTGCAACGGGCCTGTGGTAGATGAGAGTGCGCCTCTAGCCAGTTGCGGGCGCGCTCTCTGGCATGCTGCTCATCTTTAGCATAGACATGGATGATCTTCCCATATCTGCCATTTGACGCGACGAAACTATCACAACGTTCTGAGGTAGCATATAATACAGTTCGTCGTCTCTGGCGAAACCCTTATACTGATGTGACTATCTCCACATTGCAGCGGTTGGCAGATGTGTTAGGCGTCAATGTAAACGAACTACTTGAGTCTGTACCGGATGAGGAGTAAAAATCCCGGCTCGCCTGCAGAGTGAATGAAGAAGAGGGAGGGTAAACGCGCGTTTGCCTTCCCTCTTCTGAGTTAATTACAGATACTGCTTGAACCAGCGCACCATGCGTTCTTCGAGGTCGAGCAGGTGCTTTTGCTCTCTGGGGCCGTGACCTTCACGGGGGTAGACGACCAGTTGGGTGGGGACACCACGCTCGCGCAGGGCGCGATAAAAGGCGTAAGCCTGGTTGACGGGGACGCATTCGTCCTTTTCGCCATGCACGATCAGTGTGGGGGTGGTGACGCGAGCGGCGTAGGTGATGGCCGAGCGGTCGCGGTAGGCTTGCGGATTTTCCAGCATGTCCGCGTTAATGAAGCGTCTGTCCCAGTCGGGGATGTTGGACTGCGCGTGGAAGCTGTGGAAATCGCTGATGCCCGCGCCCATCAGCGCCGCCTTGAAACGGTCTGTCTGCGTCACTGCCCACGCCGTCATGAAGCCGCCATAGCTCCAGCCCATAATGCCGACGCGATTGGGGTCGACTACGCCCTGCTGGATCAGGTAATCGATGCCGCGCATGATGTCCTGAAAATCCTTGCCGCCCATATCGCCCAGCACGGCATTGGAGAAGGCGGCGCCGCGCCCCTGGCTGCCGCGAATATTGGGTTCCAGCACGGCAAATCCTGCCGAGGCCAGCAATTGCCCCCAGAAGCCCCAGCTATCGGTGTAGGCTGCCGATGGCCCGCCATGCACATGCACGATCAACGGCGGCAGGGTGTTCTCCTCTGTGTGTGGCGGCAATGTCAGCAGCGCATCGATCTGCCAGCCATCCACGCTTTTGTAGCGAATGCGCCTCGTGGGGCCGAGCGCGAAGGTCTCTTCCGCGATGGGATTGAGCCGCGTGAGTCTGCGCCACTCGATGCCGTCGGTATTGCCATCCTTACCCGTCAACTCACCGAACCAGACATCATAGGGATGGTCGTGCGTCGAGTGCGTGACGGCTATGCTGCGCAGGTCGCGTGCGGCAGAGAAGCGCGGACCGGAGCCTTCACCGATCACAAAATCCGGGGCAAGGGCGTGCATCTCGCCGCTGCCCTCATCCAGAATGCCGATCTGGCCGGTCACGCCCGACCACGCGGCGTAGAGCATGCGCCTGCCATCGGGGAACCAGCGCACGTGGCTCAAGCTGATCGCGCTATCGGGCGTGAGGTTGCGCACCTCACCGCCCTCAACTGCCTGCACATAAATGTCTCCGCCGACCAGCCCACGATCGCTCCACTGCCCGGTAACGTAGGCGATGCGGCTGCCATCCGGCGACCACGTGAGGCTGCTGGCCTGCCCTGTCAACTGCGAAATTTGCCGTACCGCGCCGCCGCTCGCCGACACAACGCCTACCTGCCCGTTATACCAGTCCGTCTCATCCGGCCTCATCGAGTAGTAGACAGCAATCTGCTTCCCGTCCGGCGACCAGGCATATTCCCAGACCGTAAGGTTATCGGGCGTGACCGCTTCGGGAATATCGTAGCCGGGGCGTACCGTCCATAGTCTGCGGTGGCGCGCTGGCGTGACCACAAGCGGGTCTTCCTGCGGCTCCGCGCCTTCCAGCGAGATGAAGGCGATACGGTTGCCATCCGGCGACCATGCCACATCGCTCACCCCGTTCGGCATCGTACACACCTGCTTCGCCTCGCCGCCCTGTGCCGCAATAACATACAACTGCGGCTTATCCTTCTCGCCCGCCCCAGCCGAAGCGTAGGCAAGCGATGTGCTATCGGGCGACCAGGACGGGAAGAGATCCTCTTTCGGCCCCTTCGTCAGCGGCTGCGCCTCGCCCCTGCCCGATGTCTCCACCGTCCAGATGCGTACCCGCTCCTTTGGCTGCTCGGCCACAAATTCCGACAGCAAAAACGCCACGCGCTGCCCATCCGGCGAGATCGTCGCATCGGTCGCCCAGCGCACGCTCAACGACATCCCCGGCTCAATCAACTTGCGGGCCTGCGTAGTGCCTGTGGCTGCATGAGAAACACTGCTTGCGCTCTGAGTAGTAATGCTTTGTGATGTGTCCATGAAAAGAACTCCTGCTTGCTTCGATAACTGAAGAACGTTGCGCCCTCGTGATATACTTATGCCATGAACATAAGAAAAGAGGAAGCCAGATGATTGAAGCCGTTGATAATTGTATCTCTTCTCCTATGGGTTCTTCAAGCAGCGGTTCTTCGAATACGAAGAGGGAAGCTCTTTACAGAAAGTTCCGATCAAAAATTTCCATAAATCCGGCGCTTGATCGCGCCTTAGTGAGCTTCCAGGCAAATAAAAACGGCTCTTTCACAAACTGGTTTAAGTACAGAGAGGGCTTCTCTGAATCGCTGGTTGTGTACCTGCTCCAGTATTTGAATATGCAGCCTGGTATCCTGCTCGACCCCTTCTCCGGTGGCGGCTCAGCCCTCTTTGCTGCAAGTGGTCTGGGCTGGCAAACGAAGGGAATAGAGGTTCTTCCTGTTGGCATCTATGCCACCCAGGCGCGAGTGATGGCCCGGCAAGCGGATATTCAGGAACTGCGTCAAGCTATTGACACACTGAAATGTATCAACTTTCAGGATTACTACGACTTACAGTACGCGCTCAAGCACATTACTATTACCCGGGGCGCATTTCCACCCACCGAGGAGCAACAACTTACGGGCTACATTGCTTACTGTCACCATATGCCCTGTAGTGAGAGCGTGCGCGGGTTGCTGCTCTATGCTGCGTTTTGCGTGCTTGAAGAGATTAGCTATACGCGAAAAGACGGCCAGTATTTACGGTGGGACGTTCGCTCTGGACGCTCTCAGGGGAAGAAGATTTTTAACAAGGGTTATATTTATCCGTTTCGTGAAGCGATCAATGAAAAACTGAATCAGATCGTTTTTGACCTTGAGGTCCATCCTGTTCAGCAATCGCTCTTTGACGAAAGTGTTTCGCCGGACACGCGAACTTGGCGACCTGAACTATATGAAGGTTCATGTCTTGAAATCCTTCCCACAATGGAGGCCGATTCGCTTGATGTGATCTTAACCTCACCCCCTTACGCAAATCGCTACGACTACACGCGCACTTATGCTCTTGAACTGGTCTATCTCGGTTGCGATGAAGATAGAGTCAAGCAATTGCGCCAGGCCATGCTTTCCTGTACGGTAGAGAATAAAGACAAAAGGGAGAAGATGTATAAGCTGTATAGCGGGCTGGCGAAAGAGGCGGAATTTCGTCGAGTTGAGGAGGTATTCCAGTGTCAGGAGGCATTGCGCGAAGTATTATCCGTTCTTGAGCAGTATCGAGATCAGGGCCAGTTGAATAATACCAATATTGTCAGGATGGTGCGCAACTATTTCTATGAGATGTGCTTTGTCATTTATGAGATGGCGCGACTACTCAAACCCGGCGGAAACGTTATTATGGTCAATGATAATGTTCGTTATGCTGGCGAAGAGGTGCCGGTAGATCTCATCCTCTCGAATATGGCAGAAGCTTTCGGATTGACGACGCGCCATATCTGGACACTGGAACGCGGGAAGGGAAACAGCAGTCAGCAGATGGGAAATCATGGCCGTGCTGAGTTGCGTAAGTGTGTCTACGTGTGGGAGAAACGGGGCTTTTTCGCTGTTGTTGTCAGAGGAACAGGTAATCGACTAATGTAGTATTCAACCTGGATTTCTGGTTGGGAGAACCAATCGTGCGAGAACTTTTTCAAGAACTATTACAGCGACTGGAACAGGGTGAGACGGTGGCGATGGCGACGGTGGTGAAGCGCAAGGGGTCGGTACCGCGTGAGGTGGGGGCGAAGATGCTGGTGCTGCGCGGCGGCAAGATCAGCGGCACCGTCGGCGGCGGCTGCGGCGAGGCCGAGGTCTGGCGCAGTGCCCTCAATGTGATCGAGACGCGGCGTCCGAGTATGGTCTCCGTCGATCTCACGGAAGAGATTGCGATGGAGAGCGAGGGCGTCTGCGGCGGCATCTTCGATGTCTTTGTCCAGCCCTGGTTTAACGACAATCCATCCGAACCAGATCAGCCGTCAATGCGTGATTATGCACAGGCCATCAGCGAGGCATTGCAGGGCGAGCAGGCCTGCGTGCTTGCCACCGTCATCGCTGCCGGTGGGGCCTGGCGTCCAGCCATCGGCCAGCACATGCTCATCCACGAAAATGGTACCAGCCTGGGCAACCTCGCACTGCCAAACATGGCTGCGACTCTGAAAGAGCAAATCGTCCAATCCGCGCAAAATGCCATTCTCGCTGGCAAACCCCACGTCGAAACCATTGGCAATGCAGAGGGCCGCAAAATCAAAACGGGTATGGTAGGGCCAACCCTTGCGGTTGGCCTGGAGAATGCGGTTGGCCTGGAGAATGCGGTTGGCCTGGGGAATGCGGGCGGTCTGGAAACGGATGCCTGGGCCGAAATATTCATTGAGCCATTCATTCCGCCGCCCGTGCTGCTCATCGCAGGAGCAGGCCATATTGCCGCGCCGCTGGCCGCGCTCGGCAGTTTGGTGAACTTCTCCGTCAGCGTCACCGATGATCGCGCCTCGTTTGCCAATCGCGAGCGCTTTCCTGCCGCAAAGCAGATTCTGGTCGGCGACATTGAAGCTATCCTGCGCAGCTATCCCATCACGTCGCGCACCCATATTGTGCTGGTCACGCGCGCTCACGCCCATGATGTGCATGGCTTGCGCGCCGTCATCGACTCTCCGGCGGCCTATATCGGCATGATCGGCAGCCAGCGCCGCGTCTGGGCCGTCTTCAAACTGCTGCACGACGAAGGCGTTCCGGCGGAAAAACTCGCCCGCGTGCGCGCCCCCATCGGCCTCGATCTCGGCGGCAGCACCCCTGAAGAGATTGCCCTTTCCATCATGTCCGAAATCATCCTCATGCGCCATCACGGTAGCGGGCAACCCATGTCCGACGCCCTGCGCAGCCGCTTTATGGAACGATTGCGCCGCCTGGATGAAGGTGAGGCGGAGGAAGAGGAGAGATAGCAAGGTCAGTGGAGCCTTGAACTCGGAGTTTGAAGGCCGTGTACCAGACACCAGAAAAGGGTATACCCACAAAAAGCCATCAAACCCCTTGACATTTTCCTGACTTCTCCTTCATACTATGTCATAGTGACAGGTCATTATGATATAGTACTGGTTATCAGAAAGATTGTCGCATAACCTGAGTTGGGCAAAAAGAGAGGAGGTGGCATGTACGAACTGATTATTCTGGGCTTGCTGATGCGCTTCCCCGCGCATGGCTATTTCATCGCCAATGTCATCAATGATATGATAGGTCCGTATGCGCGGCTGAGCAATGGGCGGCTCTATCCTCTGCTGGCAAAGCTGGAGCAGGAGGGGTTGATTGTGGGCAGCACCAGTACGGAGGAGACGCCGCGAGGTGAGCGGCAGCAGCGCAGCTACGAGATCACAGATGCCGGACGCGAGCGTTTTCATAAGCTGATGATAGATACTACTTCCAATCCGGGCGAGTACCAGAAACTCTTTTTGCATAAGGTGCCGTTGCTCCACCTTGTGAAACATTCGGAGCGCCTGTATCTGCTTGATCACTATCTCAACTACTGCCAGGCACACATTTTACATCTGATGGCGGAGAGCGAATATCTTGCTTCCAGAGCCAATGCACCTGTAAGCCTGAGCCAGCTTGAGACAATTCTGGATGTCATGCAGCACCGCATAGACGAGTGGCGCCTGGAGCTTGAGTGGGCCGGGCAACTACGCGAGAAAGAACTGGCACGGGCGGAAATTCTGGATGAGCAGGGCAAATGTGTCAGAGGTGCGACAGGAAAGCAATCGGTAAGCAGAGGTCCAATAGAAGCGAAAGAGGGTATTTCATGAGTGAGAACACCGCGCAGACACAGGTTGTACCTGTTTCCGATCAGTCAGCGCAGGCGAAGGTGCCCGCGATAGAAATGATCAACCTGACCAAAACGTTTGGCTCGTTTACGGCAGTCGATTCTTTGTCTCTGACGGTGCGGCAGGGGGAGGTTTTCGGGCTGCTGGGGCCGAATGGGTCGGGCAAGACGACGACGATTAATATGGTGAGCGGGCTGAGCAAGCCAACGGGTGGGACGGTTAAGGTGATGGGCTATGATATTCGCCACCATGTGCGGCAGGTGCACCGCTTGCTCGGCTCAGTGCCCCAGGAAACCGCGCTGTACGAAGAACTCAGCGCGTGGGCCAATATGGAGTTTCACGCCGACCTCTTTGGCATTCCCCGCAAGGAGAAAATTGGGCGCATTACGGCGATGCTGGAGCTGGTGCAGTTGCAAGAGCGCAAAGATTCGCCAGTGCGCACCTTTTCCGGTGGCATGAAGCGCCGCCTTGCCCTCGCTCGTGCGCTGCTGCACAATCCTGGCCTGATCTACCTCGACGAGCCGACGCTGGGCGTGGATGTGCAGTCGCGCCGCGCCATCTGGGACTATATCCTGTTGCAAAAGGAGCAGGGGAAGACGGTGCTGATTACGACCAACTACCTGGAGGAGGCGCAGGTATTGTGCGACCGACTGGCGATCATTGATCATGGTAAGCTGATTGCTGTTGATACGCCGCAGCACTTACAGCAGGAATATGGCGGCAGCGTGATCGAGGTGGAGACCGCGCAGCCGAGCAAAGAGGTGGGGAAGATTCGCGCTCTGTCCGGCGTCAAAGAGGTCATTCAGGAGGGGACGCACCTGACCATCACGACGCAGGGGGTGAACAACGTGGTGGCCGAGGTGATCAATATTCTCTCACAGGAGAATGAGATCAAGGTCATCAATATTCGCGAACCGAATTTGAACGAGATTTTCCTGCGCCTCACCGGAACGGCCCTGCGCGATTAGGAGAGGAGGCTGAAATGCTGGGAGAACCCGCTGTCGAAGAGCGAACAGGCGCCGCCGATATGCAAGCGCCGCCTTCTCTCGCGCAAGGCCCGCTATACACGCTGCGTGTTATCCGGGCCTGTATGAAGAAAGATATCAGAACGGCGCTTACCGAGCGCGTCTTTACCATCATCAGCGTCTTTGTGCCGGTCAATGTCTTGATTTTGATGAGCCTCTTCGTCCTGGGCGGCAGCCACGCGCCTACTGCTGTGGTGATGTACGACACGGGTCCGCTGGCCCGGCAATTTTACACGGCCATGAACAACGCCCATTCCTTCAGTCTACAAAAGACTAGCGCGGCGCAGGCGGAACAGATGATCCGGGCAGGGCAGATTGTGGCGGTGGTGACGATCCCCGCCGACTTTGATGCGCGAGTGCGCGCCAACCAGCCAGTGCAGGTAGGCGTCCAGATTAACAATCTCAACACCGACTTCACGAACGACATTCGCCGGGCGGTGCCGCTCTCGATTACGACCTTCTACGCGAAGGCCTTCCCCGATGTGGTGACAATTACGCCCGCCGAGCACGATTTCTACAGCCAGGATACCGATTACGTACCTTACCTGGCGGTCTCCATCCTGGTTGTCGGCCTGATGATCGGCGGCCTCTTGCAGTCCGGCACGGCCTCGGCGCGCGAGTGGGAGCACGAGACCATCAAAGAATTGCTGCTTTCTCCTGCCAGCCGCTGGGCCATTGTCGCAGGCAAAATGCTGGCCGCTTGCGTGATGAGCCTTGCTTCGACCGTTGTGGTGCTGCTCGTGCTCATCTTCATCATCGGTGTCTATCCCGCGCACTGGGACGAAGTGATCGGCTTCAACCTGCTGTTCCTGCTCATCTTCATCGCCTTCGGCACGTTGCTAGGAACTCTCTTGAAGAATCGGCAACCGGTGACTGCCCTCTCTTTCGGCATTGCCATCCCGCTCTTTTTCCTGAGCGGCGCGTTTGGCCCCATTTCCTTCGATACCCCGGCCACGCAGTTCCTGGCGCAGCTCTTTCCCGTCTACTACGCCATTGTGCTGGAGCAGCACGCCTTCCACAATTTCCGGCTCAACACGCTCGGCACCGGCGGCAACGTCCTGGTGATCTGTGCCTACGCACTCGGTCTGCTGCTGCTTACTACGTGGACCTTGCGACGCGCTACCGTGAGCCATTAATTGATGCGGTTTGTTTGAAGGAGATACGTATGTTTTCATCACTATCGACCTTTATACGCAACGTGTTGACGATTTTCTGGAAAGACCTGCGTGTCTGGCTGCGTCAGCCATCCACGGTCGCTGCCACAATCGTCCCACCACTGGCATTCTTGCTGGTGGAGGCGCTGGGTGCTGCTGCCGTCGGGCGCAGCCCCGTGGCGCTGGTGGTGCAGGATACGGGCGTGAAGGGAGCGCAGATGGCCCAGATCATCCATAATGCCGATGTGTTTCGTATCACCGATGCCAACGCCCAGCAGGCCAGAGTGCTCATCAATAACCTGGATGTCGTGGCGATCATCACCATTCCCCCCGGCTTCACGCGGCGTGTCGATGCTCACGAGCCTGCCACCATCGATGTCACAGTCAATAACCTGAATCTTGACTTTACCAATGACATTCGCCGCTCGGTGCCGGATGCCATCACGCAGTTCTACCAGGCTCAGGGCAGCGCCAGCCCCATCAAGGTGACGATGAACGAGCAAGATTTGCGCTCGCAGGATGTCAGCCTGCTGCAATTCAGCGTTTTGCCCACCATCGGACTGCTGCTGATGATTGGTGGGTTGATTACCGGTGGGCTTGCCACCGCCCGCGAGTGGGAGGCGCAGACCATCAAAGAACTGCTGCTTTCGCCCGCGACCTCCGGCGCAATCATTGTGGGCAAGGTGCTGGCGGGCTTTCTGACGACCTTCACGCTGGGCCTGCTCGTTTTCTTGCTGGCCGACTTGCTGGGCTGGACGCGACCGCAGGGGGTCTACTGGCTCACCACCCTGCTCATCATTGCCCTCGTGTCCCTGTTTAGCTCCGGTCTCGGCGTGGCAATAGGGGCCTTGCTGCGGCGCATCCAGCCTGTCATAGCCATTTCGATCAACGTGGCGCTCTACCTGTTCTTCCTGGCCGGTGGCATCGCCGTCCTCGCATTTGAGCCGCTCTGGCTGCAAAATATCGCCGCCTTCATCCCGCTGACCTACGGCAACCACGCCTTGCAGATGGCCGTCTTCTATGCCTCAGCCGACCAGCTTGGCCGCGACATCACAGTGCTCAGCCTCTCGGCCCTCTCCGCCCTCGCGCTCGGTATTCTCTCTATGAGGCGAGGGCTGGTGCGCTAATATCAGGGATTGTCATGCAATCCTGAAAGGCGATCCCCCCTGTCATTATCGGTCTTGTTCATTCGCCGCCTTATGGCCTGGTTTCTGGTCAGCGGTGCGCTTCCGGGAAAGGCGCCAGAGGAGCCAGAGGGTGACGAGCAGGAGCACAACCGCCAGCACGATTAATGCGGCCAGCAGCAGGAGCGAGAGGGATGAGGAAATCGTTGTCTGCTGTGGAGCGGGTGGAGTAGAGGTAGTGGCGGGCGGGTAGAGACCGGTGATGATGAAGTGTGGCGTGCCGCCAACTGCGATGCTGGTGACGACGCTGCGACCGGGAACATCGAGCATGAGCACCTGGCCGTTGGCAAGCGCCACGAAACCAAGCTGCCCATCGCTGGTTATGGCGACCGACTGCGGAGCGCTGTTCAGGTGGAAGACCCGCGCCGGTTCCTGTGGCATGGGCGTTGTCCCTATCGTGACAGGAACCAGGACATCGAGCTGGTTGTGCTTTTGGTCGGGGACGTAGACCTGGCCGGTGTTCGCATCATAGTCCATTGTGCCAAACTGACCCCCGATGAGTAAGGTGCGGAAAACGCGCCGTGTATTCAGATCAACGGCAACAAGGCTGCCCTGGCGGGTGGTTACGTAGGCGGTAAAACCGGCGGGAATGGAGATATTTTGCGGCCCGCTTGCGATGGGAACTGTGCCGAGCTGGTTTCCGTTAGCGTCGAAGACGGTGAGATGTGTGCTGCCCGTGATCCAGATCTGATTGGGCGTTAAGGGGGTGGCGTTTGCCGCCGTGGAGGCCGCTACTGCCAGCCCGTAGACGGGTTCGTGCGTCTGGAAGGTGCGTTCTATCCGGCAGGTCGAAGGATCAAGCGCGCGCACACTCGTATCGCCCGGACCACCCACATACAGGATGGTGGCGTCCAGGCTGAGGGCCATGAACGATGGCTGGCCGGGGAGCTTTGCCGTGCAGATGGTCGCGCCCGTCTTCGCGTTGAGCACCGAAACCTGTCCGAGCGCGGGCTGCGTGACATACAGGGCATGGCCGTCGAGGCTGAGGAGGACGGAGTGCGGCTCTCCGGCTAGAGTTAGTGTCCTGGTCACGCGCCGCTGCGCAATATCGATGGCGCTGACACCCGATCCTGCCCCGGCCACGTAGGCGATCTGGGGCGCGCCGCCGTCCGCGCGAACCGCTGGAGAGCATAGTGCCATGAGCAAGAACGATACGAACAAAAAGGATAGCAAATAGCAATATCTGCGTGATATGTGCATTGACGATGTATCCCTCTTTCAAGGTGGACTGACTGATTCGCTAAATAGAGTAGATAACCAGGGCTATGTTCTGTTTTCAACAGTATACTCGAAATGAGCCAGCGGGGCAAGCAGATTTTTTTTGCGTTTCTTTACAACGCTTTTCTCCACGCGCTTTGATGAGGCTGGAGCTATGAACAGGGACCAGCAGCAGAGAGAGATGAGCCAGGCGCAAATTTTGTGATGAGATTGTGATTTGGTATGATGATATGATAAAGCGGGCCAAAAAACATTGACAAGTTTATATTTTTATGTTACGCTAGCCTGTGTACCTCTACAAATTAGAGAGAATTTTTCTGATACCTCTGATCTTTTCGTTATAGGGGGAATAAGGTATCTTTTTATGATACAAGCTGTCTTTCTAACAAGCAGTTGAGTGAAAAGATTTGAGGGATCGGAGGATTCTCAATTGCTGGATGCTGGTGTTCTATTCATGAGCATGAGCATTCAACTGGTGTAATGCTCTAGTCATACTCTTTGCCCGGCGGCAGGCACACCGCTAACTCTCGCGTCAAATCCACAAGTGAAGGAGGATTGCATTGAGACAGCATTCATCAGGCTTTGTCATTGGCATTGTTGCCGCGATTATTTTAGGTTTCGGTTTCCTGATTCTGATCTGGTGGGGCCTTGGCTCAATCAGTGATCTTGGTTCCGAATCGGGCGTGATTCGAGCAACAAAAACGGGACCGAATAGTGCGACGCTTCAACTCTCCACCTACCCGGACGCGCATGTCTGCCACTCCGATTCAGGAGAGCCGCAGATTGACTGGGTGAGTTATTGCTCAGGCGATAATGGTCTGGCTACCCAACTCGAACTCCCGCCCAACAGCGTCATCACAGTCATCATCAGGCAATACGACTCTGGCACCACCTTAGTCAACAATTACTTTGGGCAGGTGCGAGGGACGATTGGAGGCGTAGCTTCACTCGATGGCCAGCCTTATAGTAATATGAGTCAGGTTAGCCAGATCGCAAAGACGGTGAAAGGCCACACGTTCTCCAGTGATCCAGGTCATACGTTCACCATCCAATCCACCCCCAACTCGCCCTATCCGATCTTCGTGAGCGTTCCGCTCGTTGGGGTCTCAGACGATGCCCCCAATAATGTGACCATTAACGGCAACCAGTATCCGACGCCCAACATTATCGAGTTCCAGTTCAAAACGGGACCGGCTGGCCTGACCTACCTGTGGCATTGCTATGTCCCCTGTGGCAATGATCGTGGACAGCCTTATGGGTTTAGTGGTCCGATGTGGACACTGGGATACATGGCAGGAATGGTCCATGTTACCAATTATTAAGGGAGGGCAAGATGTCTGAAGCTAACATCACTGCAAGCACTGCCAGCACAGCACCAGCGGAACAGGAACCCAACCATTTTCGTCGGGTTCTCATTGCCTGGATTGTGCTCTCTGTGGTCGGCATTGTGCTCTGGATTGTGCTGGCCCCCTTTATTCTCCCGGCGGCGGCCAGCAATCTTAGCAGTACCGACGATCTCACCTTTATCGTACTGACCGTCCTTGCTATCCCGGTTGCTCTGTTCGTCTTTGTCTTCCTGGCCTACAGCCTGCTCTTTTTCAGGACAAGAGAGAGGCCAACGGAGGATCCTCCTCCCTTAAAGCCCAGGCCAGGACTCCAGATCGGATGGCTGGGTGTCACAGGTGTACTTTGTCTCTTCCTCTTCATCTGGGGGATGGTTGCCTACTATCAGGAAACAGCGGCTGCCGCCACCCCGAACACCCTGATTGTTCAGGTCACCGGGCAGCAGTGGATGTGGACGTTTAATTACCCTCAGTACGGCGTGTCCAGCCAGAGCCAGGTTATTGAACTGCCTGTCAATCGTCCGGTGCAGTTCGTTGTCACGTCAGAAGACGTGCTGCATGGTTTTGCTATACGCGCTCTGGGCGTTCGCGTTGATGCCAACCCGGGGGAGATAACCACCACGCCTGTCGTCACTCCGACACAGATAGGAAACTACACTGTGAACTGCGTGGAAATGTGCGGCCTCCTGCATAGCTATATGTGGGAAGCTGTGAACGTTGTCGATTCTTCCTCGTTCAATTCCTGGATCATTAATCAAGGAGGACACCCATGAGTCAAGAAGCCACGACCGAAACTACCCTTCAGCCTCAGCGGCGCGGCCTGATGCAAGAACTTTTTCCCAGCGTGGTTTCCGGGATTATCGTCGGCGTTGTCGGTGCTGTCGTCGTTGCCCTCATCGTCAATGCCCTGACTCAGGGAGGCAACCAGGATGCGACCCTGTCGGCGGCCTACACTGCCTGGGTGTTCTTCTTCATGGTGGGCATTGGAGCTTTCAACGATGTGATCAAGTGGGGCTTTGGCCGCCGCGAACCAACACATGAGGAAGAACAGCAGTTGGCAGGCAAAGGGCAGGGACTCTGGCGGTATTTCCGCTGGACTACCGACCACAAAGTGGTGGGCCTGCAGTACCTGATAACGACACTGCTCCTCTTTTTCGTCGGCTCACTGGGCGCTTTCTCGATCCGACTGGAGCAGTCCATGCCGGGGGCCAGATTCTTCACTCCCTCCACCTACAATACCATTGTGGGCATGCACGGGATCATCATGATTGTCGCTGCCGTCATTATGGTTGCCGGTCCTTTCGGCAATTTCGTCGTGCCCATCATGATTGGAGCGCGTGATATGGCCTTTCCCCGTCTCAATGCGCTCTCCTACTGGTTGTTGTTCGCCGACATTCCCATCATCATTACAACACTCTTTCTTGGAGGCTTCCAGACTGGATGGACAGGCTACGCCCCGCTTCAGGTTGCGCAGTTAACACCAGGGGCGGATGCGTACTGCTTCTTCATCATTGTCTTTGCCATCTCCACTACGGTGGCGGCCCTCAATATCATTACGACGGTGATGGTGCTGCGCACAAGGGGCATGACCTGGGGACGATTGCCAGTTCTGGTGTGGGGTGTGGTACTCTCGGTTCTCCTGAGTTTGACAGCGTTCCCTACCTTCATGATGTCTCAGATCATGGTGGTGATGGACCGCGTCTTCCAGACTTCCTTCTTTGAGGCTGCCTTCGGAGGCAATAACTGGGTATACGAGCACCTGTTCTGGTTTTTTGGTCACCCTGAGGTCTACGTGATTGTCTTGCCGTCCCTGGCCGTCGCGGCCGAGGTCTCCGCCGTGTTTGCCCGTAAAGGCATCTTTGGCCGTCGCATGCTTGTTGGCAGCCTGGTCGGCATCTCTCTCCTGAGCGTGATCGTGTGGGGGCATCACCTCTACTTTAGTGGTTCCAACGACCCGCTGGATGCCCCGTTTATGCTTGATACCGAACTGATTTCAATTCCCACCGGCGTCTTCTTCCTGGCTCTCGTTGGCACGTACTGGCGCGGCAAGATATGGGTCACGGTTCCGGTCCTCTTTGTGGTCGGCGTGCTGGTCAATTTCGTCATCGGAGGCATTACCGGTATCTACCTGGCAGACCTTCCTACCGACGAAATTCTGCATGGCGGCATGTTTGTAACAGCGCACTTCCATTTCACCCTCGTCGGAGCAGGCGTCTTCGGGTTTTTCGCCGGCTTCTATTACTGGTTCCCCAAGATGGTAGGCAAGCGCCTCAACCCCTTCCTGGGCCAGCTCCATTTCTGGCTCTTTGAAATCGGGTTCCTGGGAACCTTCATCTCGCTGTTCTATGCGGGCTTGATCGGCGAACCCCGCTGGCAGGCGAATATTGCGCCCCCATTCGCCGTTCCCAATACGATTGCCAGCCTGTTTGCCATTTTGATCGCGGCCTCCGTCTTTGTGGCCGTCTACAACGTGGTGATCACGTTCAGGCGTGGCGAGCCTGCCCTCGCCAACGAGTGGGGAGGCAAGACACTGGAATGGACGGTTCCCACGCCGGTGCCGCTGGAGAATTTTCCTGGAGAGCTGCCCGTGGTGACCTCAACCCCCTACGACTACGGCGAGCCTGAACCGGCCCCATCGGATGTGGAGGGGTCGCTGGAATCTCCACTACTGCCACACTCACAGGCCGAGAGTTGAGAGAACCGGAGGAAAAAGACGATGAGCACATCTATCGAACAAGTCCATGAACATGAACTTGCGCCGCACATTCTGGTCGCAAGAGCGCGACTCGCCGTAATCATGTTCATTCTGTCGGATGTGTTGTCCGTGCTTGCCATCCTGGCGGCGGGCGGCTATCTGAACGCACTCAATACCGAGAACCAGTTTAGGATTGCGGGAGACCATCCCCCCACGTTGCTGCCGGGGCTGCTGGTCGCCATCGTACTGGTGCTGAGCGGACTCTTCTACTTCGGGTGGGAGCGCGGTGCGCGCAAGAATGAGGATAGCGGCCAGGTGGTCATCTTCGTGCTATCCCTGATACTGATGGTGCTGGCGCTGGTCGGTCAAACCTGGGTCACCCTGAGTCTGGGATATACCACCACCCCCTTCCATGCCTACGAAAGTGTTCTCATGCTGGTTACCTGGTTTACCTGGGTACACTTCCTGTTGGCGATCATTATCGGTGTCCTTCTCTTAGGACGGATTATGCGCGGCAGATTGGCCGGGCGTGGGTACATTGCCGAGGTGACGGGTTACTGGTGGTACTACACTGTGATCGCGAGCCTGCTGCTATGGGTATTCAGTTTGCTTATATAACGCGAGCGAGCGAGAGGAGGTTCTGCTATGAGCATCTGGGTTGACGTCAATGGGTGGCCTGTTCCACCTTTGATACTGCTCGGATGTCTTGTTGCCGAACTCGTCTACTTTCGTGGGTGGCGTATCCTGATCAATGCGGAGCAGAGGAAAGCGGCGAAGATCCCCGGTGCCCGGAAGGGCACCGGTGGTTCTGCCGCCGAGATCTACCGCTGGGATAGCTGGTTCTGGCGCGGCATCTACTTCCTGGCGGCGCTCGTCGTCTTTCTGCTGGCAAGCTCTGCTCCGATTGATATCCTCTCGGCCCGCTTCTTCTGGGTTCACATGGTGCAGCACCTGCTCATCCTGGTGGTGATGGCCCCGCTGCTGGTAGCGGGAGCGCCATTTCTTCCGTTGTGGCTGGGCCTGCCACGCTGGGCGCGCAGGGGCGTAAAGTTCTTAAAGGTTGGCCGGGTTTTTTACGTAGTGGGGAGCTGGCTGAGGCAGCCCGCTATTACCTGCATCGTGCTGGTTGTGGGAATGTGGGTGTGGCACTGGCCGACCCTTTATAATCTCGCGTTAAGCAATGCTATTGTTCACGATTGGTGCGAGCATCTGACCTTTCTTTTCGTGAGCGCGCTCTTCTGGACGCAGGTGATTCCTTCGCCTCCATTACGCCCTCGCGTGGGCTATCTGGGGCGCATGGGGTGCGTGGGATTCGCGATGGCGCAAAACGTTGCGCTGGCTATCTTGATCGCCTTTGCGCCGGTACCTCTCTACGCCTATGCTCATCTGGTACAGGGGTTTGGTGGATTCTCCGCGCTGCAAGATCAGCAGCTTGGCGCTGGTATCATGTGGACATTCGGTGATGTTCCCTTTGGTGTTGCTATCAGTATTCTCTTGCAGCGCTGGCTTGCGCTACAATTAGATGAGGACGAACATGCCAACAAGGTTGTTGCGCAACGCCCCGAGGTAGCGGTACAGGTGGGAGAAGAGCAGCGGGCGTGAGGCAACGCATACAAAGACGTATCTGGGAAGGAATAGAGGTATGCATCCAGACCGTATGAGGATGACCCTCATCGTTTCTGCTATTTTTCTGGCGGGAATACTCATGGCGGCTGCTGTCTGGGGAGTCCGTACCATTGCCGCGTCACAAGAACAATCTCTCTATCAGGCGAGCGCTCAGTCCGATAGCAATATCATTGGCGGCTTCCCCATCAATGGCACACCCGCCCCTGATTTCAAGCTTGTCGACCAGTTCGGGCAGTCGGTCACGCTTTCGTCTCTGCGCGGACACGAGGTTGTCCTGGCCTTCATCGATGCCCGCTGTACCAGCCTGTGCCCGCTGACTGCTCAGATTATGTACGCGGCAAAGGCAAGTCTGGGAACTGCTGCCGCCAGTAAGGTCATGCTGATCGCCGTCAATGCCAATACCACCGCGACCAGCGTCACCGCTGTCCAGTCCTGGTCCATCCAGCATGGTATGCTGCACCAGTGGCTTTTCCTGACCGGCACGCCACAGCAGCTCGAGGCTATCTATCGTTCGTACAACGTGTATGTCCAGGTGAATCCAGATAATTCGATAACGCATGATCCTATCACTTATATCATAGATGCCAATGGGCATGAGCGTCTCTACTATGAGACGCTGGATTCAACCAGCAAGTCCGACCTGAGCGATCAGGAAATTGGCATGGCAGACGGCATGAAGCAATGGCTGCCACAGTCATAATCGCTTTTACTCTTCTGGCACAAGGAGTGTTGTTATGAAATTCATCCATTACGCCACGTGGACGGCGACTGGAGTGAGCTATGTGCTGATTGCGCTCGCGGGAACGCTGCTCTGGAAGCTGTCACCACAGCTTATTACCGCGCCCCTGGCTGTTGCGCTGGCAATTTTCTCTGGGGTCATTACGCTTGCCGTGCTGAGCAGCAAACCCGCATCCCCACGAGAGCATCCGGCGCGAACCCGTAAATTCGCGCAACTGGCCGCCTCGACTGCTGTGCTGGTCTATATCCTGATTCTGTTCGGAACGTATGTGAGCAGCAGTGGCGCGGCTCTGGCCTGTACAGGCTGGCCTTTCTGTACCCCGGCTCCCTGGGCTGTCGGTACTCATCTCGTCGATATCAACGTCCTGCACCGCGTCTACGCTATTTTTGTCGGTCTTGTCATGCTCTGGCTGGTTGTCGCGGCTGTGCGGCGCTGGCAGATGGCGCGGGAGCAAGCTATTGTGACGCTGCTGGCCGGGGGGCTTTTCGTCAGTCAGGCCGTTGTTGGTGGTGTGGGTGTCTTGCTCAACGAGCCTGAGTGGCTTGTTGGCGTGCATCTCGCGTTTGCCGCCGGGGTCTGGGGGACACTGGTCTTGCTGGCTGCGCAGGCTGTCAATCAACTGCGTGCGACGGTAGCGCCGCAGGAGCTTGAACGTATGGAGCAGCTTGAGGCGGAAACGAGACGAAAGAGCGGCGCAATCCGGCAAACCATTGGCAATTATCTTGATCTGATGAAGCCGCATGTGACCGTGCTGCTGCTCGGCGTGACCGCTGCCGCGATGTCAATTGCGAAGCAGGGTTTGCCCTCGCTCAGCCTGCTCATCCCCACGCTGGTAGGTGGGGCAATGGCGGCAGGCAGCGCCAACTGCATCAACTGCTATATCGACCGCGACATTGACCAGATCATGGGCCGCACGCAGCGCCGTTCGCTGCCAGCGGGGCGCGTGGAACCCCGGCAGGCGCTCGTTTTTGGCATCGTGCTGGCCGTCCTCTCGTTCGTCGTGCTCTACGTCTTCGTCAACCTGCTCAGCGCGGTGCTGGCTACTTCCGCCATTCTCTTCTACGTCTTCGTGTACACGCTTGGCCTCAAACGCACGACGACGCAGAATATCGTTATCGGTGGTGCTGCCGGTGCGGTGCCGGTGCTTGTCGGCTGGGCTGCGATTACCAATAGCGTAAGCTGGACGGCGGTCTGGCTCTTTGCCATCATCTTCTTCTGGACGCCGCCGCACTTCTGGGCGCTCTCGCTGCTCATCTCCAAAGACTACGAGAAAGCTGGCATTCCCATGCTGCCGGTGGTCAAAGGCGAGGCGGAGACGCGCAAGCAAATCCTGCTCTACGCCATCTTCCTGGTAGCGATCACCATTGTGCTCTACGCGATGGGCGCGATGGGCTACTTCTACCTGGCCGGAGCGCTGCTCCTGGGCGGTGGGCTGGTCTTCCTCGCGTTCCGGCTCTGGCGCGAACGCACCAAAAAGCTGGCGCGTACCCTTTTCTGGTACTCCAACATCTACCTCGCCGCCATCTTCGCCGTCATGGTCCTGGATCGCGTCGTGCATTAATATCAGTTAAGCACATAAATAGCCCAACGGCATCCGTTGGGCTATTTATGTGCTTAACTCATCAACCCCCAGGGGCGAACGCGGCGTCTGGCTTTTTGGGCCTCCTGCTGATTGCCGAGGGCATCGTAGACGTCGGCTTTGAGCGTCCAGCCACGGGCGTAGCTGCGGTCGAGTTCGGTGGCTTCCTGGAGGGCATCGAGGGCGGCGCGATAGTTTCCTTGCTGGATGAGCGCCTCCGCCTTGTTGCACCAGGCAACCGCGCTGCGCGGATTGACCTGCAAAGCCTGGGTGTAGGCATCGACGGCCTGCGCGAAGTCGCGCAGGCTGGAACGCGCATTGCCCAGCCCGTTCCAGGCCTGAAAGCTCCTGGAATCGTATGTCAGCGCCTGTTCGTAAGAAGCCAGAGCCTCTTCTGGCTGGTTCATATCCAGCTGCGCGTCCGCTTTGCCCGTCCAGGCGGGGACGTAGTGAGGGTCGAGCGAGATGGCCCGGTCAAAGTGGACGATGGCCTGCTGGTAACGCTGCAAGCGGTTGAGCGACAGTCCCGCGCTGACCCACACCACCGGGTTATCAGGGTCGATTTCGGTAGCGCGCTGGTAAGCCTCAAAGGCTTTCTTATAGTTCCCCTGGCTGTAGAGCGCCGTTCCCTTCCCGTTCCAGGCATGGAAATTGCGTGGGTCCATGCGCAGGGCCTCTTCATACGCCTGCAGCGCCTGCGCGTACTGCTGCTGCCTGAGCAATTGATCGCCTTCAGCGCACTTTTCGCGCACGCTGGCCGTATTTAGCCGCACAGCCGGTACCCTCCCCGTTGAGCCTCCCCTGACGGCATCATGGCCCCCATCACGGGTCTGGGGCTGAACGGCTGCCAGGCCGGGATTTGTGTTCGGTCGTGGCGCGGCCACGACATCAGTCCCTCCACTGACCAGAGGTGTTTGCATGAGTATATCAGGGCGGCACACCTGGTCGAAAGCCTGCATAAACTCCAGCAAGGTGGGGAAGCGGTCTTCGGGCCGGGGTGCCAGAGCGCGCAGTACGACCTCATCCATTCCAGACGGCAATTCCGGGTTAAGTGAGGAGGGAGCAGGGATGGCATGGCCCAGGGGGTCGAGCGGATGGTAGCCGGTCAGCATCTCATAGAGCACGATGGCGCTGCTGTACTCGTCGCTGCGCGGGTCGACGATGCCGCTGGTCTGCTCAGGGGCCATGTAGCCGACGGTGCCACGCACCGTCACTGTCTTGCCCACGCGAGCGCCAGGTTCCAGTCGGCGCGCAATACCGAAGTCGGTAATCATCAGCCGCCCGTCCTCCTGGTGTATCAGGATATTTTCCGGTTTGATGTCGCGGTGAATGACCGGGCGCGGGCGCGTGTGGGCGTAGTGCAGCGCATTGCCCAGTTGTTGGAAGTTGTAGATCGTCTCCGGGGCAGGCAGGGGACCGCTGGCGCTCGCGAGCCGGTTGCGCAGCGAGCCTGACGTATAGAGCGGCATCACGAGGAAGACGCTGGGGCCATCCTGGCCGTAGTCGAGGATGGGCGCGATGTTGGGATGATCAAGCGTCGCGGCGATACGGGCCTCGCGCAGGAAATGCTCTTGCTCTTTCGGCGACGTTTTGCTGGGCAGCAAGACTTTAATGGCGATGCGGCGCGAAAGGTGCTGGTCGATGCCACGGAAAACCGCCGCGTACCCCCCTTTGCTAATTAGCCCGTGAATGAGGTAGCGTCCCGCCAGCGCGGTATTCAACAGGGGAAGCGCACAGGCGCGGCAAAACCGGTCGCTGTCCCGATTGTCAAAGCCGCAATCAACCAGATCTGCGCAGCGTCGCATGCCATCTCCTCTAGTTTTGGTGCCTTACTGTGTAGCTCGCGCTCGTTGCTCCAACGAATTGGCCCAATCCCTGCATGAAAGAGCCTCCTGAACTCGTCCCAGTTTCTCCAGCACGACGGATTTATTATACCAGGCATCCGGTTCCTCCGGGGCAAACGAAGTTGCCTGCTCCAGAGCGGCCAGCGCCTCTTCCAGCTTGCCAAGCGCGAACAGAGACAGTCCCTTGTTGTTCCAGGCCGCGATATAGTGCGTATCGATGGCGAGCGCCCGGTCGAAGGCGGCGATAGCCTCCTGGTGACGCCCTGATTCGTGCAATAAGCTTCCTTTGTTATACCACGCGGAACTCAATCCGTCATCGTAGTCAAGTGCATGGTCGTAGGACTCCAACGCATCCTCGTACATGCGCAGGGCGGCGAGGACGTTGCCTCGATTATACCACGCGCCAGCCAGTGTCGGGTCAAGGGAGAGTGTGTGGTCATACATTGCCAGGGCCTCGGCAAAGCGCCGGAGGTCACGCAGGTCGTTGGCTTTATCGAACCAGAACAGGGCGTTCTCAGGCTCAAGCAGGGTGGCTTGTTCGTGCAGCGCCAGCGCCTGAGCAGGGTGTCGCAAACGGCGCTGAATATTGCCCTTGAGGTCCCACAATGCCCCGTTGGAGGAATCCAGTTCGAGCGCGCGCTCGACGGCCAGCAGCGCCTCCTCATAGCGTTGCATACTGTAGAGTGTATCGCTCATGGCCTGCCAGATGACATGTTGTTTCGGATCCAGCGTCAGTGCCCGGTCGAATGCCAGCAGCGCCTCGTCACCGCGCTTCAGCTCGGCCAGCGTCATGCCACGCCCGCTCCAGGCGAAGACGTAGTTTGGGTCTATGGAGAGAGCCTTCTCGTAGCACAGCATCTCCTCCTCGTAGCGATCCAACAGGTGCAGCACCTGCGCTCGTGAGGTCCAGAGTTCGGGATCGTTGGAGCGCAAGGAGAGCGCCGCGTCGTAGGCTTGCAGCGCCTCTTGCGGGTAGCCAAGATGAATCAGGCTGGTACCAAGTCCGCTCCACGCCTCCACTGCTCTGGCGTCAAGTCTGGTAGCTTGCTCGTAAGCGGTGCGGGCTTCCTCGTAGTTGCCCAGCTCGTATGCCCGGTTGGCTCTTGCGATTTCGTGCGTAACGGCCATACTGGCCGGAAGCGGCATGTGAGAGTTGTCTTCATCGCCTGTGACCGGTGGGATAGGCGTGGCGGGAGTTGCGACAGCGGTCTGCCTCACCAGGGTGTTCACCTTGTCTTCGTCGCCTTCGCTAGCGGAGACGGAGATGGACGCATGTGGAGGCACCAGGGCATGTTCCCGCTCGCCTGCGACGCGAACGGTCATGCGCGGACGCGCCGCCTGGGGTGGCGTTTGCGCGAACTCCGACTTAATCAGGAAAGTCACGGGTCCATCCTGCCCATAGTCCGTGACGTGAATACTGCCCGGCTCCGCTACCCGGCTGGAGAGCGCAACGGCCAGTTCTGCGTCCTGCAAAAAACTCTCCCGGTCGCTTGCCCCCGTTTGCTTCGGGTGAAGAGCGCGCACGATTACCGGGAAGCCGCTGTGCCGGTCAATTGCTTGTAGCGTCACGATTCCCCGCTCTTTTGATTCGAGTTGTTGAATTTCATAACGTCCTTGCAAAAATGCGCCGGGCAGAGGAAGCCCGCAGCGCGCGCAGAAGCGAGCCTTCTCTCGATTATGAAATTGACAATCCTCATCAAGACATATCCCCATACCGCGTTCCCTTCTTATCCCAAGATTCTTAAAACTACGAAACATGCCTATTATTCAATCGCACTAGAATCAGTATAGTCCCTACTTTAACGAAAAGAGAGAAACCTTGTCAATAGAAAAAAGCGGAAATGAGACCAGGAATAAGCGCCTGCCCCATGTTGATATCTACCTGTTTTATACAACGCGTTGGAATGTTCTCCGCTACGTAGTTGACCATAACATAGATATCTGCGATACTATGGAGGTAAGCAGAATTGCGGTTGTGGCTGGCAAGCCTCAGGTACTATATTTGGGGGCAACAGGAAGACGGTTGAGGAATGGAGTATATGGAAAAAGCAGGTGTTGAGAAAAAAGAGGTTATAGCATGCAAAACGAGGCAGTACAACGCAATAATGGAGATATAACAGTAAACGAGACTGCTGCCGAGGGGACAGGAGAGCAGGAGAGCAACCGGGTCATTCGGGTGTTGCTCGCGGATGACCATGCTCTGGTTCGTGAAGGAACGCGCCGCTTACTGGAAGCTGAGAGCGATGTCGAAGTGGTGGCGGAGGCCGCGAATGGACAGGAAGCTATTGAGGCGGCCCATCGCCTGCACCCTGATCTGGCTATCGTGGATATTGCCATGCCCGGTATCGGCGGCATTGAGGCCACACGGGTCATTAAAGAGGACTGCCCGGAGACGGCGGTACTTATTCTTTCAGCCTACGATGATGAACCTTACCTCATTGCTTTGCTCGAAGCTGGTGCGGCCGGCTTCCTGCTCAAGAATGTGCATGGCAAGGAATTGATCAACGCGGTGCGGGCGGTAGCGCGTGGAGAGGCGGTGCTACAGCCATCGTTGGCGGAAAAGGTCATGCGCCGCATCAGTGAGCGTCCTCAATCCCCCTCGCGTCGCGCGGCGGAGCTATTGAGCGAGCGAGAGTTCGATGTGTTAAAACTGGCTGCGCGTGGTCTGCCCAACAAGGAAATTGCGCGCCGTATGGGGCTGAGTATTCGCACAATTCACAGCCACCTTGCCAATATCTTTACCAAAATGCAGGTCGGCTCGCGTACCGAGGCCGTCTTACTGGCTTTGCGCGAGGGGCTGATTTCTCTCCAGGATACCTATGATTCCTGACCAGACACGCGAACCCGTCTCTGTGCTCCCTGCTGAAACGACCCTCTCCCGTTTAAAACCGGCAGCATACTGCAAACCGCTCATTGCCCTCGGTTCGCTGGCTGTCGCCCTGGTGTTTCTCGTCTGGTCGCTGATCAATTACCAGCCGGCAACCAACTTTTATGGCCCTCGTGCCATTTACAGCCTGATCGTGCTTTCCCTCTTTCTCTCACTGCTGGGCCGTGTCCTGCTGTTGCGCCTGCTTACAAAGGAGATGACGGAAAGCACGCGCACGCAGCAGCGCACAGTCTGGAAGCCGCTCTTGCTTCTAGATATCACCGCTCCTATTTATCTTGCTGCTGCTGTGCTTATCGGGGTTCCGGCTGCCGTGCTGAGCGCGTTGTTAACGCAGGCGCTTCTCCAGGGGTACACGATGATGCGCGGCTTTGTCTCCTGGGCCGAGGCCTGCTATCGGCTTGGCAGTAGCGCTGTCTTTGCGTTTCTCTCCGGCGCTGTCTATATCTTGATTGCGGGCCCACACCATAATGATTTTGCCCTGGGTCCCCCGCTGTATCATCTCGCCGAATCCCAGGAATTGATTGGTTCCATCGTAGCCGCGCTGGTGATGCTGATGCTGATCTCGCTTTTTGCGCTGCCGATATTGATGGTGGATAACCATATGAGCCTGCGAACGGCGTGGAAGCAGTACCTGCGCTCTCCCGTCATACGCTTCCAGATGCTGGTGCTCACCGTTGGCCCCTTGCTTCCGGTGGTCGATATCTTCGATGACCTTGCCGCCGAGCTGGCCTGGCTCTTTTTCCTGGTTCCACTCTTCGCCATCTACTATCTTGCTTTGATCAGTACGAGGCTTACTCTGCGCAGCAGTGAATTGCAGCAATCGTTGCAGGATTTGAGCAGTGCGCGTCGCCGTCAGGGTGAATTGCAGGATTATGCTTCTCTCATTACGCGCGTACAGGAAGAGGAACGGCGCCGCCTGGCGCGCGAGCTGCATGACGACACAGCGCAGGCGCTGATCGCCCTCTCGTTGGGTCTTGAGAGTATGGGACAGGCAATGAATAAGCATGCGCTGCCAGAGAAAGATATCCAGTGGGTCACAAGTCTGCAAAACCTGGCCGATTCTACTCTTGAAGGCGTGCGCCGGGCTTGCCGCGACCTGCGCCCCTCTGTTCTCGATGATCTCGGCCTGCGTGCGGCCATTGAGTGGCTCAGCGATAGCTCGGCGGCGCGCGGTGTTCCTTGCTCTTTTACCTGTACCGGCTCCCCGATTCCTGTGACCACGCAGCCAGAAGCTGAAATCGCTATCTTCCGCATCGTGCAGGAAGCCCTGTCGAATGTGTGGCGGCATTCTGGCGCGACCCAGGCCAGCATTCATCTCCACTACATGCCCGAAGGTCTGCAAGTTAGCGTTTCCGACAATGGACATGGGTTTGATCCTGCACAAATGCACCTGGATGTTACCCACCCTGAAGCGGGTGAAAGCGAGCAGAGCGGACTTGGCCTGCTCGGTATGCGCGAGCGTGCCGCCCTTATTGGCGCGCATCTCTCCATCGTCTCTTCACCCGGTAACGGCTGTACAGTCTCGCTGGCGCTGCCTTTTTAGCTCCCGCTGCTCTATTCTCTGCGGATTTTAGGTATATCTGCTGTTGTTTTCCGATCTGGAAAGGTGCATAGTATGACTGGGCAGTGCTTTTTGAGAGTTGCCTGTATATAGAGGAAGTTTGCACTGGGTGGTGGATGGATGATACGCCCAGAAAGTGGAACCGGGACCCCTTTCTGTGGGATAAGACGTGCATCCTATCAACCATCATCCAGAAGAAGAGGGTAGCATCTTTGTCTCTCCGTGCGGTGTTCGCTCTTCTGTGAACTTTTATCGTATCCATCGGCTCTCATCAATCGCTGCCCTCCCCATTTTTGCCCCTTAACGATTCCTATCCTGCGAACCGCAGGACTCGTATGCCCTGCTGTTGTATAATATAGTGATGAAAAGCTTGCTGTCAGAGATGGATCTGCTTTGCATCCCTTCTGCTGCTCCTGAATATGACTTACTACGATAAGAGGTATTGGTATGACGACTCACGACGATGTGTTCGGCGCTCGTGCGACGCTGGAAAGCGCGTATGGCCCTGTCACCTACTTTCATTTAGCCGCGCTGGCGAAACGCGGTGCGCAACTGGACCGACTTCCTTATACGGTCAAGATTATCCTGGAGAACGCTCTGCGCCACCTCGATGGCGCGCTGGTCACCGAGGATGAGGTTCTCGCGCTGGCGGACTGGCAACCGGGGCAGGCCGGGCAGGTAGAGGCAGAATATCCTTTCTTCCCGGCACGCGTCCTGCTGCAAGACTTCACCGGTGTTCCTGCCGTGGCTGATCTGGCCGCCATGCGCTCCGCGATGGCTCGCATGGGCGGCAACCCGGAGCAGGTCAACCCACTGGTGCCTGCCGACCTGGTCATCGACCACTCGGTGCAGGTCGATATGTTTGGCTCGTCACTGGCCTTTGCGCGCAACGTGGAACGCGAATACGAGCGCAACTCCGAACGCTACGCGCTGTTGCGCTGGGCGCAGCAGGCGTTCAGCAACTTCCGCGTGGTGCCACCCGGCACCGGCATCGTCCACCAGGTGAACCTGGAATATCTGGCCCCGGTTGTGATGACAAAGGAGGAGGATGGGCAGACCCTTGCTTTCCCCGACACCCTCGTCGGCACCGACTCCCACACCACCATGATTAACGGCCTCGGCGTCCTCGGCTGGGGCGTTGGCGGCATCGAGGCCGAGGCCGTGCTGCTTGGTCAGCCACTTTACCTGCTCACGCCCGAAGTCATCGGCGTGCGCCTCACCGGCTCGCTGCCCGGCGGCTCAACGGCCACCGACCTTGTGTTGACGGTGACGCAGATGCTGCGCAAACGCGGTGTGGTTGGCAAGTTCGTTGAGTTCACCGGCCCCGGCCTCAGCAGCCTTCCACTGGCCGACCGCGCCACTATCGCCAACATGTCGCCCGAATTTGGCGCGACCTCGACTCTGTTCCCCGTCGACGAGGAGACGCTGCGCTACCTGCGCGGCACCGGGCGTGACCAGAAGCGCATCGATCTCGTCGAGCGCTACACGAAGGCGCAGGGACTCTTCCGCACCGACGAGGCCCCGGAGCCGCAGTTTGACGACCTGCTTGAACTCGATCTCGGCACGATAGAGCCGAGCCTTGCCGGACCGCGTCGTCCGCAGGATCGCGTTCCCATGCACGAACTGGGCCAGGTTTTCCGCAGGGCCTACCCCGACCGCTTCCTGGAAGACGAGGAGAACCTGACCACCGAGCGTCCCCTGATTCGCCTCGGCACCGAAGGCGGTCGGCCCAATCCCGATCCCGTTGCCCAGACGGAAGACGAGGCGAAAGACCTGGCGAAGCTTGCCAGCGCGGGCAAACGGAATGGACACAATGGACATGTCAAGGATGTCGCGGTCACGATGGGTGATGTCGAGACGCATATCTCCGATGGGTCGGTGGCGATTGCAGCTATCACCAGTTGTACCAACACCTCTAATCCCTCGGTCATGGTCGCGGCTGGCCTGCTGGCCAGGCATGCTGTTGAGCGCGGCCTGAGTGTCAAGCCAACTATCAAGACCAGCCTTGCCCCCGGCTCCCGCGCCGTGATCGACTACCTGCGCAACGCCGAACTGCTGCCCTACCTGGAGGCCCTGCGCTTCCACCTTGTGGGCTACGGCTGCACCACCTGCCTTGCTGAAGGCACGCCTGTATTGCTTACCAACGGTACCGCCCGGCCCATTGAGCAACTGCCGGGCCTCGGCGGCACCTCGCTGCTCGCTCCCACCGCAGATGGCAAACTGGGCAGGGCGAGGCAGGCCGAGATGATGGTTCAGGGTGAGCGCGAATGTGTCTCGCTCACCCTGCAAGACGGGCGCACGCTTGTTTGCACACCCGACCATAAGCTGCTCTGCGTCGATGGACGCTGGCTGCGCGCCGACCAGCTTGTCCCCGGTCAGGATCGCGTCGTGGTTGGCCTTGAGGCTCCGCTGGATGAGCCTGGAGACGACGAAGCCGGTTATACGCTGCAGGTCGGTAAACTGACACTTACAATGGAAACTGCGTGTAAGCGCCAGCACACACTGGCATTTGCTCGTCTGCTCGGCTACCTGCTCAGCGACGGCTCGATCAGCCTCTCCGGGCAAGGTCGGATGCACGTTGGACAGGCCCTTGACCGCGAGGCCGTTCTCGACGATATTGAGTTGCTGACCGGCGTTCGCCCTGCGGCCACACGCTACGACGAACGCAAGTGGACAATTGTGCTGCCGAATCCGCTCACAGATGCCATCAGCACGTTGCCCGGCGTGCGTACCGGGCGGCGCATTCAGCAGGTGCCGACGCTTCCGGTATTCGTGTTGGATGAACATTGCCCGGTCGCGGTGGTGCGCGAGTTCCTGGGCGGCCTCTTCGGGGCCGACGGACACGCGCCGACCTTGCATCGCTGGGGCAAACGCGACGGCGATGCTTCACTTGGGATGCCAGCCTATTCGCAGAGTACAATACCTGAGCATGTAGAAGCTCTCAAGCAGCTTATGTACGATGTGACCCGCCTGCTGGCGCGTTGTGGCGTGAAGACCGATGGAACCAGCGTCTACGAATACCCCACGCGCCGCTCAGCTTCCACGTATCCGGCAGCACAGGATGGCATGCCGCGTGTGGAAGTGCGCCTGGAGCTTCCAGATGGCCTCTCGTTCGTGGAGCGTGTCGGCTTCCGCTATTGCATGGACAAGGCCCTGCGAGCCAGCGCGGCGGCGGTCTACTGGCGGCTGATGGACCAGATTCACCGCCAGCGCCTCTGGATGTCGGCTCGCCTGGAAGAACTCCATCAGGAAGACTACGCCCTGTCGTTCTCCCATGCACGTAAAAAAGCGGCGGTAGAGCTACTGGAACGTGAGCCGGTTGTCTTCCCACATTACGCCCTGCTGGAAGGACACGACCGCTTTTCGCGGCTCCCGCAGGCTACAACGCGCGAGTTCCAGCCGTTGCATAGAGATGCCTGCGACTTTCCATCGCCTGTCGAACTGTTCAATCAGATCGGCGCGCGCGAGTGGTTCGCGCCGTTGCCCTCGCGTGAGGATAGGGAGACGGCGAAACGATACTGCATCGAGAAGGAATCACTTACGTTGCCCACGCTCGCGCTGCAGGTGGTGGAACGGCGTCCGGCTGGCAAGCGAGCGGTATTCGATCTGGCAGTAGACGATCTGCACGCCTTCGTGGCAGGCACGGTAGCAGTGCATAATTGCATCGGCAATAGCGGCCCCCTGCCGCAGCCGGTGGCCGATGCTGTGCAGGAGAACGATCTGGTAGTCGCGGCTGTGCTGAGCGGCAACCGCAACTTTGAGGGGCGCATTCACCCGCAGGTGCGCGCCAGCTTCCTGGCCTCGCCTCCACTCGTCGTCGCCTACGCCCTGGCCGGTACCGTCGATATCGACCTGACGACGGAACCGGTCGGCACTGATATCAATGGCGAGCCGGTCTACCTGCGCGACATCTGGCCCACGCAGGAAGAAGTGCGCGCGGTGGTAGATTCCGCTATATCGCCGGAACTGTTCGAGCGCGACTATGCCAACGTCTTCGAGGGCGACGAACACTGGCGTTCCCTCTCCAATTCCAGCGGTACGCTCTTCGAGTGGAATCCCGACTCGACCTATATTCAGGAGCCGCCCTTCTTCCAGAACATGCCCGTTGAGCCAGAACCGGTGAAAGACATTCGTGGGGCGCGCGTCTTAGCCATGCTGGACGACTCGATCACCACCGACCACATCTCCCCGGCTGGCAGCTTCGGGCCTACCAGCCCTGCCGGAAAGTACCTGCTCGAGCATGGCGTAGAGCGGCGCGACTTCAATACCTACGGGGCGCGGCGCGGCAACCACGAGGTGATGGTGCGCGGTACCTTCGGCAACATCCGCCTGCGCAACCGCCTGGTGGGCGGCAAGGAAGGCTACTACACCGTTCACCTGCCTGATGGCGAGGAGACGACGATCTATGAGGCTTCTGTGCGCTATCAGCAGGAAGGCGTGCCGCTGCTCATCATCGCGGGCAAAGAATACGGCTCCGGCAGTTCGCGTGACTGGGCCGCCAAAGGCCCCTTGCTGCTGGGTGTGCGGGCGGTCATCGCCGAAAGCTTCGAGCGCATTCACCGCAGCAACCTCGTCGGCATGGGTATCCTGCCGCTCCAGTTCAAGTCGGGCGAGAACAAAGAATCGCTTGGCCTGACCGGGCGCGAGACCTACGACATCGTCGGCATTGAGCAGGGCCTCAAGCCTCGTCAGGAGGTGACGGTGCGCGTGACACGTGAAGATGGCTCAACTTTCACCTTTGCCACCATTGCCCGCCTCGACAGCCCTATCGATGTCACCTACTACGAAAATGGCGGCATTCTCCTGGCTGTGCTGAGGAGACTGATGAAGGGGTAAGTAGATTGTTGTGAGCAGCACGGCTACCGCCGCGCGCAGGCCAGCGGGAGCAGGCCAGCGCGTGTCACAGGCCAGCGGGAGCAGGCCAGCGGGAGCAGGCCACCCGCAAGGGGTGGCCCTACTATATACGTTCTGATATCTGCACGGCTGGGCCGGTGAAACTGTCGCGTAGAGTAGGGCCACCCCCAGAAGCGTTACCGGAAGGCCGCCCAGGCCACCCGCAAGGGGTGGCCCTACTATAGACGATGCGGTCTTGCCGCTTGTGGAGCGGCCGCGTAGAGTAGGGCCACCCCTTGCGGGTGGCCTGCGTCGGCTGGGCAGTGACGCGGTGGCCTGCGAGCCGGGCCGGTGGAGCGGTCGCGTAGAGTAGGGCCACCTCTTGCGGGTGGCCAGCGGGAGCAGGCCACCTCTTGCGGGTGGCCTGCGCGGGGGCCTGCGTCGGCTGGCCTGCTGTATGTGCGGCTGGCCTGTGACGCGCGGTGGCCTGCGTCGGCTGGCCTGTGACGCGCGGTGGCCTGCACCGCTGGCTTGCACTGAGTGGCCTGCAAGCGGCCCACCTGGATATCTGAAAAAGCTATTATACCGCCTCCGCTTCCTCCTCAGCCATGTGTTTCAACGCGGCCTCTCCGGCGACGAGGGGCAGAACCTGGCAGGCGGAAGGAGGGAAGGAGAGCGTGACGTGCTGGGCGACGGAGTAGCCACGCGCCTGCTGGCTCGGCACGTCGGCGGTGAGGACGCCTTCGTCTCTAGCGCGCACGTGGAAGCGCGTGAATGGCCCCAGGAAGGTGCGCAGTTCGATCACTCCGGCGATCTCATTGCTCGTTCCCGTGTCGCTCATGACAGCATCGATGCCCTGGGCAGCAGCTTCTCCCTCTCCTTGAATGGTCATCTCTTCGGGCCGGACGATAACCATAATGGATTCGCCGTTGCGCAGAGATGGTTGTGGCGACACGTGCAGCGTGTAGGGACCGGCCTGGCACAGCCCTTCGCCGGCGGAGGTAAGCACGCCTCTGAACTGATTGCTGTTGCCCACGAAGGTGGCCGCAAAGACGGATTGTGGGTTGCTGTAAATCTCTTCGGGTTGCCCCAACTGCTCAATGTGGCCGCGCGCCATCACCGCGATACGGTCGGAGATAGCCAGCGCCTCCTCCTGGTCGTGTGTGACGTAGATAGCCGTCATCTTGAGTTGCTGCTGGATGCGCCGAATTTCGTTGCGCAGGGAGACGCGCACTTTAGCGTCTAGCGCGGAGAGCGGCTCGTCGAGCAGTAACACTTTGGGTTCTACCGCCAGCGCGCGCGCCAGTGCGATACGTTGCTGCTGCCCGCCCGAAAGCTGGTGTGGATAGCTGCGCCCCTTGTCGCCGAGGCCCACCAGTTCCAGCAGTTCGGCCACGCGGCGCTGGATTCCGTCTCTGGGCGTGTGTTTGATGGTCAGGCCAAAGGCGATGTTCTGCGCGGCGGTCATGTGCGGGAAAAGGGCGTAGGACTGGAAAACCATGCCCATAGGCCGTTTGCTGGCCGGGCGATTGGTGATATCATCGCCATCGAGCAGGATATTGCCGACCGTAGGCGTCTCGAAGCCTGCGATCATGCGCAGGATGGTCGTTTTGCCGCAGCCGCTGGGGCCGAGTAGCGTCAGAAATTCGCCCCGTTCCACCGCCAACGTGATATCATCGACGGCTGTGACCTGCCCGAAGCGTTTGGTTACGTTCTCTAATTCCAGAAATGCCACGATACAACTCCTTGTTATTTTGCTGCCGCGACTTCGATTTCGCCTTGCTGCGGCCCCACAGCTACGCGCCGCACCAGCAGGATAATCGCCAGCACACAGATCAGCGTCAGGACGAAGCTGAGGACCGAGAGTGATGCCGCTTTGTACGGGCTGCTCTGGCCGGTTTCATCCAGGTAGATGGGGAAGGTGTAGAGGCCGAAGAGGCTGGCAATGGTAAACTCACCCATCGCGGTGGAGAAGGTCAGCAGGGCTGCGCTGATCACGCCGGGAGTGATATTAGGCAGGATGACTGTCAGAAAGGTGCGCCACCAGCCACTGCCCAGGCTGTACGCCGCTTCGGTCAGCACTCTCGTATTGATGGCGCGCAGGCTATTATCAATCGGGCGATAGACAAACGGCAGGGAAATAATCACGTAGGCGCAGACGAGTAGCTGCGGCGTATTCACGATATTGAAGGGGTTGTTGCTCAACAGCGGCACCAGGCCCAGCGAGACTACGTTGATGATCGGGTTGGATGAGCCGTAGACCTCGACCAGCCCGAGCGAGAGCAGCACGGCTGGCACGGCGAACGGCACCAGCGAGAGGACATCCATCAAAGGCCGCGCGTTGGGCAGGCGCATCTGCACCCAGTAAGCAGTGGGCGTGACCAGCACGACGGAGAGGATGGTGGCCGAAAAGGCCAGCCCCAGTGAAAGCAGCAGCGTCTGCGAGAAATCATGATCGCTGAAAATCTGCTGGTAGGTACGGAAACTGATGCCGCCGCTGCCGCCAGAGAGGCCAAAGACCAGCGTGACGACCAGCGGCACCAGCAGATAGAGGATGACCAGCGCGAGAAAGACCTTATCGAAACCGGCCCAGATGCTGCCTCCGGGGTGCCTCGCTACGTCTTGTTGCATGCTCATATACTTCACCTCCCGGTCCAGGTATTGGCGCGGCGCAGCATTGTTGTATAGAGCGAGACGGCAATGAGCAGTACGACGATCATGCCGACGGCCAGCGCGTTGCCCAGCCCGACATCCATACTGACATTGCCCGCGACCGCGTAGCCGATCAGGATGGGGACGATGTTGATGGCTCCCTGCGCCAGCGCGTAGGCGGTGGCGTAGGCCCCGAAGGAGTTGGCAAACAGCAGCATGGCTGCTGCGATCAGCGAGGGCATGAGGATGGGCAGGGCGATGCGGCGCCAGTAGGTGAAGCTGGACGCGCCCAGATTGGTCGCCGCCTCGCGCCACTCCGGTCGCAGCGCGCTGAGGGCGGGTACCGTCACCAGAATCATCAACGGCAACTGGAAATAGGTGTAGACCAGCACCAGCCCCCAGAAAGTGTAGAGGCTGAAGCCGATATCGTAGAGGTTGACATGAAACCAGTTGTGAATCAGGACGGTGATAAAGCCTTCCGCCCCCAGCGTGGCGACGAAGGCAAAAGCCAGAGGAACGCCCGCGAAGTTGGCGGCAATGCTGGAAAAGCCGACGATGAAGTTGCGCAGCGCGCCGGTACGCAAATTATAGACGCCGTAAGATGCCAGAAAACCGAAGATGGCGCCGATCAGGGCCGTGACGAGGGAGAGAGCAATGCTGGTTTCAAAAGCGTGGATATTCTGCGCCTGGGACAGCATGCGCTGGTAGTTATTAAGCGTCAGCGCCCCGCTATTGCTATCACTGAAGCTACCGAAGACGATGATCAGCGCGGGCAAGAGTTCAAAGAGCAGGCAGAAGAGGAGAAAAGGCACCAGCCCGAGCCAGCCTGTCAGCGTATAGCTCCAATTGCCTCCGCGCAGGCGACCAGCCCGGCTCCCTGGTGCTGTTCTGGCGCCGGTTGCAATGTTGCTGATTTGCCCACCGGCTATCTGTTGTTGCATCGCGCCACCTCCTGTAAACATAAGAATGGGATCATTGCGGGGAAATGTTTGTGATTCTATCCCTGCAATGACCCCCATTATACACTATCTGAGGCACTGCTTACCGTGAAATTACTGCCCCAGCACCTGCGATGCCCAGTTCTGTGAGACCGTTTGCGTGGCGTTGGCTAGCTGCGTCTGGTCGGTGACGAACTTGACGTTCGCGTACTGCGAAGCGGGCGGCAGTTTTGAGGCCAGATCAGCAGGCACCTTGTTCTGGTTGACCAGCACCTGGTAGCGAGCCGGGTGCGCGTAGCCCTTCAGGTAGTCCAGTTGCCCCGCGTCCGAGAAGATGTACTCAATCCACAGGCGGGCGGCGAAGGGGTGCGGCGCCGTCTTGTTCACAATGGAGACATACGGCCCGGCCAGTGAGCCATCGGATGGGATGACAACCTGAATATTAGGTTTGCCGGCCAGCTGGTCGCGGAAGCCCAGGCCCAGGTAATCCCACATAATGGCAATGGCGACTTCGCCGGTGGTGATGTTGGCGATGCTGGAACGGGCCGAGGTGAAGTTTCCGACCTTCTTCAAGTTTGCGAAGAAATTGATACCCGGCTGGATGTTATCCAGACTGCCGCCGTTGGCTAGCGCCGCCGAGAAGACGGCCATGAAGGCATCGGTGGCCTGACGCGGGTCTCCGTCGATACCAATCATGTTCTTATAGGCCGGGTTGAGCAGGTCCTGGAAGCTGGCGGGCATCTGCTTCACCTTGTCGGTATTGACGACGAACGCTTGCGCGCCCCAGTATTCGGTACACCAGTTGCCCTTCGGGTCCTTGAGGTTGGCCGGAATATCCGCCCATTTCGAGTGGATATACGGCGTTACCAGTCCCTGCTGGACGGCCTGCGGCCCGAAGGAGAAGCCCACGTCGCCGATGTCGCCGTGCGGGTGGTGAATCGAGTTCTTGAAGACTTCGAGTTCCTGCGCCGACGAATACTCTGCCTCTGCCTGGTAGGAGATGGGGATACCATAGCTGCTGGTGTAGCCCGCCAGAATATCCTTGTAATCGGCCCACTCAGGCGGAATGCCGATGGCCTGCAACTGGCCCTCTTTCTTCGCGTTCGTGATCAGCGTCTGCATGTCAATCGGGCCTGCCATGTTGACGCTCGAACCCGACCCTGATGTGGAACTGCTATTGCCACATGCCTCCAGAAAGGTGGAGAGCGCCGCGCCGGAGAGGCCGAGCGCCCCGGCCCGCCTCAGAAAGTCGCGCCGACTGTGTGGAGCGAGCAACTTCTGAAATAGCTCAAATTCTTCGTTGTTCATGCCGGATACCTCCATCGCCTGTACAGGCTGAAAGGCTAAAGGGACTGACGATGATAAATAGGTGTATTACATACAACACATGTAATACACTGCGCTTCAGCTTCGCCACAAATGACGAAACCGACTCTGTATGTCTGTACTACGTCACATTGTAGTAAATAATCTCTAGCATGGAGTAGAGGATGAGACTGCAATGGCTCTGTCGAAGAGCTATCTGGTCTCAGTGTAACAGGCAGCGAATGAGAAATACAATGGATGAGTCATACAGCAAAAAAAACAGTGTTATGGATACTATCTATATAAATTGAGAGAAAGAGCTGGTTAATATTCCCATAAAGGTATATTTATCTTCCGTTAAAGGAAATTTAATAGAAGAAGTATATCATATATAGATGGAGCAAGAGAAGGATCAAAGCGACGCTCGTCTACAAAGGGCAAGGGGGCTATTTCTAGCAAGAAGGGAGCAAATGAGAAGCCAGATTTTGTCGTCTATGGTCTCCTCTGTGCTACAATATAAATATGGACGTATCCTTCCAGATTTCTGAGCAAACACTGCCACGGCTGCGGCAAATTCAATCATTGCTGGATCAATTGCAACCGGATGAGCCGCCGAAAGCGGAAGTGCTTCCCGCTTCGCCAGTACCTCATGGTTCCATTATCGTTTTTCCTGGCTCATTCAACCCGCCGACGAAGGCCCACCTGGGTTTGCTGCGGCAGGCGCAGCGCTATGCCAATCACCACGCGCCTATGCAGCTTTACGCTGCTTTCAGCAAGGTGACGGTCGATAAGGAAAACGTCGAGCGTCCGCTGCTGCTTGATCGTATTCTCTTGCTGTGTGAGGTTCTGCAAAAAGAGCTACCCTATACCGGCATTATGCTCTTTAACCGGGGGTTATATGTGGAGGAGGCGGAGGCGGTGCGCAATGCGTTTCCCACCGTCAAGCATTTGTTCTTTCTGATTGGTTTCGATAAAATTGTACAGATACTCGATCCGCATTACTATAAGGATCGCAATAGCGCGCTCAAAGACCTCTTTAGTCTGGCGCAGTTGCTGGTTGCGCCGCGTGGGAAGGGCGGTTCGGAGCAACTGGCAGAGCTGTTAAACAGGCCGGAGAACCGTATCTTTGCCCCTTTTATTCATGAGTTGCCGCTCAGCAGCGCCTATCGCGACATGTCCTCGACCAGGGTGCGCGAGCATCCCGAAGCGCACCGGCGTGATGTGCCGCCGGAAGTCGAGGAATTTATACGCACAACACATGCCTACGAGCCGCCGCAGCATCTGCCTGGTGGCACCGAGGTGGATTATTACGGAGAGCGTATCAAAGAGCTACAGAAGCTGCTCAAGAACGCGAGCGCCTGAACGTGAAGCAACTGGCTCCGATTTGAATAACATCTCCCTCGATCAGTCGATAGCGTTGAATTGCCATATTGTTGACAAACGTGCCGGTTGCCGACCCCTGATCCTCTATCTCGTAAGTGCCATCAGGGAGCAGGCGGATAATCGCGTGGACGCGGCTGACGGTCAGGTCTTCCAGGAAAATAGAGCAATCCCTGCTGCGTCCAATGCTCGTCTCCGGTTGCAGATCGAAGCGGCGTGTTGTGCCGTGCAGGCTGCCAATTTCCAGCCGTGCAATCGTGCTGGTATTGGGGTCCTGTTTTTTCCCTCTATGTAACTCGCGACCGCGCGAGGTGGCGAGCTGAAAGGGGCGCGTCCCTTCGTGAGCAAAGAAGATCAGTTCTGTGGTGCCAAAAAGGAGATGATCGCCATCTCGCAGCACCTGTTCGCTGACGGGCCTGCCGTTAACAAAGCTATCGCCGCTGCCGTTATCGTCGCGCAAGACGAAGCCCATCGGGGTAAAGATAATGCTGGCCTGTTTGCGATGGACGGTAATATCCTCAAGAAAGATATCACAGTGGCGGCTGCGTCCGATGGTTGTGATATCTTTCCATAGCTCGACACGTTTTCCCGCCTGCGGCCCACGTTGAATCAGTAAATAGGCCGTTGAAATATCCTCGTCCGCCATCTCCGTGCTACTCGCTTTCCAAATTAATGGTGTTATTGATGGGATTTCAATGCGTCCAGCGCCTGCAAAATCTTTTCTGGCGTGATGGGCAGGCTGCGTATGCGCACGCCAAGGGCGTCATAGATCGCGTTGGCGACGGCTGGCCCCATACAGTTGGTCGGCACTTCACCGGCGGACTTCGCGCCGAACGGCCCGGTATACTCGGTGTCTTCCACCAGAATGGTCGTCATCTGCGGCATGTCCAGTGTAGACATGACCTTGTAGTCGACAAAGCCGGGGTTGCGCACGCGACCCTGCTCGTCGAATTTCACCTCCTCGCTCAGCGCGTAGCCCAACGCCATCGTGACAGCTCCCTCGACCTGCCCCGTGGCCAGCGTAGGGTTGATGGCTTTGCCGAGATCGAGCGCGTTGACCGCCCGTGTTACGCGCACCTGCCCCGTCTCGGTATCTACCTCAACCTCGACGAATTGCGCGAAGAAGGGCGCGGGCGAATCTTCCGTCCAGAAGTCGCCTTTTGCCATGATCTGCTGGCGGTGCTTGCCATAGAGCGTCTCATTGGCGATATCGGCCACGGTCAGGTGGCTGGCTCCCTTCGGGGTGTAGATCACGCTGTCGACAATTGACATATCTTCGGGTGAGCAGTCCAGCAAATCGCCCGCCACTTCCAGTATCTGCTGTCGCACGCGCTCCGCCGCGACTTTAACACCGCCGCCGCTGATATAGGTCGTGCTGGAGGCATAGGAGCCGTAGTCGAAGACGCTGGAATCGGTGTCCGCGGAGTGCATGATGATCTTGTCCATCCCCACACCCAGCGCCTCGGCGGCAATCTGGCCGAGTACGGTATCGCTGCCCTGCCCGATATCGGTGGCCCCGGTCATCACATTGAACGAGCCATCCTCATTCAATTTGATCGATGCCCCGCCCAGCTCGAAGCTGGCGACGCCGCTGCCCTGCATCGCCGTTGCCATGCCGCGCCCGCGCCGGATCGGCTTGCCATCGCCACGATCAAACGGCTCGTACCAGCCAAAAGCCGCCGCGCCACGTTCCAGGCACTGTGGCAGGCCGCACGAACGGAACTGGCGTTTGGAGTGAAAAACCCCATCTATCACTTCACCCTCCATCGGGTCCCAGTCGCCCTTCTGCACGTGGTTCTTGCGCCGAAATTCCAGCGGGTCCATGCCGAGCCTGTGCGCGATCTCGTCAATGTGCGATTCCAGCGCGTAGAAGCCCTGGGGCGCGCCGTAGCCGCGCATGGCGCCGGTAATGGGCAGGTTGGTATAGACGGCGTCGGCCTGGAATTTATACGCCTGTGCGTGGTAGAGGCAGAGCGTTTTGTGACCGGTGCTGCGCGTGACGGTGAAGCTGTGCGTGCCATACGCGCCCGCGTTGCCGATCGAGTGCATGGAGATGGCGACCAGCGTCCCGTCGCGCTTCACCCCGCTGCGCATGCGCATAATCATCGGGTGGCGGAAGCGCGCCGCCGTGAATTCTTCCTGGCGGCTGTAGGCGATGCGTACCGGCTGGCGCGTCTTAAGGGCCAGAATAGCGGCAACGGGTTCCAGCAGCATCTCCTGCTTGCTGCCGAAGCCGCCGCCCACACGGGGCTTGACCACGCGAATGCGCGCAATGGGCATCTGCAATACAGCGGCAAGCTGGCGGCGCGTATGATACGGCACCTGCGTGCTGCTGACCACGATCAGGCGATCGTAGCCATCCAGGTAGGCCACGCAGACATGTGGCTCCAGCACAGCGTGCGAGATATAGGGGACGCGATACTCTCCCTCGACGATGATATCGGCCTCGCGCATTGCGGCCTCAAAATTCCCGCGCTCGATCTCTTCGTGTGCGGAGATATTGTGCGCGGCATCGTAGATATCGCCGAAGTTGCTGCCGGCATTGGGATGAGTAACATCCGGCTCGTGCAACTGTGGCGCGCCTTCCTGTATCGCTTCAAGAGGATCGAAGACGGCTGGCAAAACTTCGTACTCAACGTCGATCAGGCCCAGGGCTTCTTCAGCGATGGCCTCGCTCTCCGCTGCCACAAAGGCTACCCAGTCGCCCACGTAGCGCACGCGCTGATCCAGCAAATAGGTATCATAGGGTGAAGGTTCCGGGTAAGGCTGTCCGGCGGTGCTGTGCGCCACTCTCGGCACGTCTTCATACGTGAGCACGGCACACACGCCCGGCAGGGCCAGCGCCTTGCTCTTATCAATGCGCGCGATGTTGGCATGGGCATAGGGAGAGTGCAGGATGCGGGCATGCAGCATGTTTGGCTGCTCAAATTCGGAGGCGTAGACGGGCGCGCCTGTGACCAGTGGGCGCGCATCCACGCGCCGCTCTTTCTGCCCCACCACGCGGGTACGCGCTCGCTGGCGCGCAGCCTGGTGTTCCGCGTCGTCAATATTTCCGATTCCTGGTTCGTAGTATTCGTTGCTCATGAGAATTGGTGTTTTCTAGCGCCTTTGCACTTGACGTGTTTTGATAGTATACTTCTCTCTGGCGGAAGCAGCAAGATGCAAACCCCTTCTCAACCTTCTGTTCGAGTTTGAAACAACTATTGAGCCTGCATCAACTCCGCTGCTTTTAGCACGGCTGCTACCGGTTTGAC
This sequence comes from Ktedonobacteraceae bacterium, assembly GCA_035294125.1. Taxonomy (GTDB): domain Bacteria; phylum Chloroflexota; class Ktedonobacteria; order Ktedonobacterales; family Ktedonobacteraceae; genus CADDYT01. Next base: position 269,412 of record DATGLM010000049.1, read on the forward strand.
GTAGCCGGTGCAGCGACAGATATTGCCGGCGAGGGCTGCCCTCACCTCGGCCTCGGTTGGATGCGGGTGTTCTTGCAGGAAGGCGTAGGCTCGCATGATAAAGCCCGGCGTGCAGTAGCCGCACTGGGCCGCGCCCTCTCCGGCGAAGGCTTCCTGAATGGGATGTAGTTTCTCTCCCTGCGCCAGCCCCTCGATGGTCAACACCTCCGCTCCCTCGGCCTGCGCGGCCAGCATGCAGCAGGAATTGACGGAGCGCCCGTTGAGCATGACGCCGCAGCCGCAGCAGTCTCCTGTGCCGCAAATAAGCTTTGTCCCTCCCAGATGGTGATGATGCAGCGCCTCTAACAGCGTCTCGCCCGGTGCCACGCGCCAGCGCGCCGGGCGTCCATTCACTTTCAGGGTAATTTCAATCTCAGGCATGATGCCATTCCTCTCCACGTGTCGCCAGTCCGGCAGCCTGTCTCAGGGCGCGCAGCGCCGCTACCCCGCTTATTCGCCGTCGGTAATCCGCCGAGGCGCGCTGGTCGCTGATCGGGCGCACCTCCTCGCGCACAATCTCCGCTGCTCGCCGCAATGTCTCCTCCGTCACTGGCTGCCCGATCAGAGCTGCTTCAGCCTGCATGGCGCGCAGTGGTGTCGGCGCGACTGCCCCCAGCACCAGACGCGCCACGCGAATCACTCCATCTTCGAGAGCAAGTGCGGCGGCGGCATTGACGATGGAAATATCTTCGGCGGTGCGTCCAATTTTATAAAATCCGCCCTGTAAGCGTGTTGTGTCTAGAGGAACGCGCACCTCCTGAATAAGCTCGCGCTCGCGCACGCTCTTCGCCGGGCCGGTGAAAAACTTCTCTAGCGGTACCCATCGCTCTCCCCGCGTGCTCACCAGCAGTACCTCGGCACCGAGCGCCAGCAGGGAGGGCGGCGTGTCTGCTGAGGGCAGCGCGGAGGCCACATTGCCCGCCAGCGTCGCCATATTGCGAATATTGGGGGAGCCGCAGGCGGCAGCACCTCGCGCCAGTATGCCACTGGCAAGCTCCTGCACCACGGAATGTTTCGCTACCATACGCATCGTGGCGCCGGCGCCAATACGCAGCCAGTTGCCTTCGACACAGATATAATTCAGCCCCAGCCGCCGAATATCCACCACCTCGCGCACACCAACCATGTAACGTGGGTTCACCAGCAGATCGGTGCCACCCGCAATAACGGTACGCCCCTCCTCGGCCAGCAGAGCTACCGCTTCCGCCACCGTCTCAGGGCTATAATACATCGTGATCTTCAGCATAAGCACCAGACAATCAAGTTTGTGATAGAAATCTTTGTGATATTCATCATATCATCATGGTATCGGCTCTACAAGAGGGTATTTTACTGCGGTAGTTGCTGCATCAGGTGCAGTATCGCTTCCAGAACGCCGCCGCCAATGGCGCGAGATTTGTCGGAGATGGTGAAGCAGTGTTCGCGCGCAGCGCGCGGGTCGATGTCTCCAACCTTCATACCCTTGCTGACAGTCAGACTGTCGCGCAGCAGGCCGCGCAGGATGCCGGGGATGGCGGCGATGACAGGGACGGATTGGCAGCTACAAGGCTCCCCCGGACAATCCACTTCATGTATCTGAGCGACGACCTCGTCGGCCTGCACCATGTCTCCGATCTGCCGCACACCATAGATTTTTCCAGCGGCGGGAGCTTTGAGCAGCCGCTCGATGGTGTAGCCAGCGATGGCACCGGGGACGCCCGTGTTCGGCTCAGCGCTGCCCTCGTAGTAGACGCGCCCCAGGTTATGCCCGCGATTTGTCTCAACGACGGCATGCGCATCACGGCCCGCTTCGTAGCCCGGACCGAGGGCGATGACGATGGGCGCGTCATCGATGGTGATGCCGGTGTTGCGTTTGGAAAGCGTAGCCTCGACCAGCACTGGCGGACGAAGCTGCCTGAGCACATGCCCTTCAGGATCGACAATGACGGGGACGCGCCCGTTGGCGAGCTGGCCTGTGATCTCTTCCAGTGAAGTGACACGCTGCGCCGTGACGCCTTCAACGGTCATCTCTCCCAGCAGCACCGCTTCCGCAAAGGAGACAGTGCGCCGCACCACGGTTGGCTCTGGCAATTCGGTTGCCGCCACCGGAAAACCGGCGCGATGCAGCCGGTGAATCACGCCTGTCGCGAGGTCGCCTGCGCCCTTGACCGCGACCAGGCTCTGCTCTATCCTGCGCGCTGTCGTTTCGTCTGTTGTGTGTCGAATCACTCCTGCAAACCGCTTTCCTTTCCAGGGCTGGTAATGAATTTGGACGAACAAGAATGGTAACCGGACCAACCCGCAGACCCCGTTCCCGTCTTGATGGTTCAAATTCATTCTCTACATTTCTGTCCCGTTCTGCGCATTTGTTGCCTGAATAATCCTTGCGCGCGTCACTGCAAGCAGGTCTGCCACGCGCAGGCGCAAGGTGATGCCGCGCTGGCCGCCGTTGATATACAATTCTTCCAGCCCGGTGGCGCTCTCATCAAGATAGACTTCGAAAGCTTTGTCGAGCAGCGCCAGGGGTGAGATGCCGCCCACTTTGAGGCCTGTCAGGCGCTCGGCTTCACGCTGCGGGGCCATATGCACCTGCTTCGCTCCCACCGCTCGCGCCACCAGTCGCGGCGCGAGCTCGCGATTGCCCGGCACCACCACCAGCAGGTGCCGTCCCTCGTCCGCGAAGACCACCAGCGTTTTAAATACCTGATTGATTGCTACGCCCAGCGCTTGCGCGACTTCCGGGGCCGAGTGCAGCGTCTCCGGGTAGGTAAATGCCGTGTAGGGGATATGATGCCTGTCCAGCAGGCGCATCGCATTCGTTTTAACTTTGTTCTGCTTCGTCATGGTGCCGTTCCCCCTGCCCTGTCTCGTTCTCAAGTCCTGCTAGTGCCAGGCCACGTAGCGCAGCGCCTGCGAGATTTGCTGGCCTGCACGGGTGACTGCCGCGATATGTTCCGCCTGCTTCGGACGGCAGCGTTCGCTGGGGCCGCCGATAGAAACGGAGGCAACAACAGTTCCCATGTGGTCAAAGATGGGAGCCGCTACCGCGTCGATGCCATCCTCCAGTTCTCCACATGAGATGGCGTAGCCGAGTGCTCGCACGTGGCGCAGTTCCTCAAGCAGTTGCTGCGGGTCGGTAATAGTGCGCTCGGTATAGGCTTCAAGCCGGGCGTGACTCACGATTTCGCGCAGGCGCACCTCCCATTGATAAGCAAGCAGCACTTTGCCCGTCGAGACGGCGTGCGCGGGCAGGTGCTGGCCGGGGACGTTGACGGCACGCACCACGAAGTATGAATCTTCCGTGTCGATGATGACGGCTTCCATGCCTTCCAGCACGGCCAGGTGTACCGACTCGCGCGTCTGGTCGCGCAGCTCCATCAGCATGGGCCGCGCGACCTTGCGCACCGTGTGTGAACTGAGAATGCTGGCCCCCAGTGCTGTCACACGCAGACTCAGCGCGTATTTATGGCTGTCTTCGTCCTGCACCAGCAGCCCCTCGTTGACCAGCGCCGTCACCAGCCGGTGGGTCGTGGATTTCGGCAGCCCGGTCGCGCTCGCCAGGTCCGTGATGCCCAGCAGCCCCTGATTGTTGAAAGCGCGCAGGACACGGGCGATACGCTGGACAATCTGCACCGTCTTCTCGCCCTCTAACGGCTCTCCATGTCGCATATCAAACCGCTCCTCTCCGGCATCTTTCCTGTCTGTTCTACACAATGGAATAGTGTTCCATTCCTGGTATGCAGTGAGTATAGCCAATGGAATAGTCGAGTGTCAAGGCCTGAAAACTGGCGTTTCCTGCTTCGTGCGTTGTATCATACCCACACGGACGTGTTTTCAGTGTACAGAACGATGAAGTAGCGATAGTCAGGAGGAACGTTTTTATGGCAATGCAAAGGGAGCAGCAGATCACTGTCGATCTTGATGTTCCGGCGAAAATGCGCGATGGCACAACTCTGCGCGCCAATGTCTACCGGCCCGTGGGCGAGGGCAAGTGGCCCGTGCTGTTGACGCGTCTGCCCTATGGCAAAGATTTTCCGCTGGCGGGCGGTTTCCTTGACCCCGTGCAGGTGGCACGACGTGGCTATGCTGTTATCATACAGGACACACGCGGGCGCTTTACCTCGGAGGGAGAATGGGAGCCGATGCGCCACGAGGCTCAGGACGGCTATGACACGATTGAGTGGGCCGCTCAACTGCCGTACAGTACTGGCGATGTGGGTATGTATGGCGCCTCTTATTTTGGCTTCACACAGTGGTCGGCAGCGACTTTGCAGCCCCCGGCGCTCAAAGCGATGATCCCCTTTATCACCTGGAACGACCCTCTCAACGGTGTCATGTTCCGGGGTGGAGCGATGGAACTGGGCATCATGGCAAACTGGCAATTGATGATGGGTCTTGATGTGCAGATGCGCCGCTACGGCGCTAACCCGCAGGAACTGGGGAAGGCCATTTACGCGCTGGCGAAGGATATGGATGCGATGGGCAAAGAGGGCTATTGGTCGCTGCCGCTCAAGGAATTTGCCCCGCTCAGACGCAACGACGTCGCTCCCGCTTTCTTCGAACCCATCGAACGTCCTATGGACCGCGAAGCGACGGAGCCGATGACGATTCTGGGCAAGCATGAAAAGGTCACGGTGCCAACGTTCAATATCGGTGGCTGGTACGATATCTTCCTCAGTGATACCATCACCAACTTCAAGATCATGCGCGAGCACGGCAGCACACCGGAGGCGCGGCAGAGCAAACTGCTCATCGGCCCGTGGATACACGGCGGCAATGCCGCACTCGTGGGTGAGATCAACTTCGGCATGGGTTCAACTGCTGCCTTCATCGACCTGCAAATCGACTTTGTCAGCTTGCAGGTGCGCTGGTTCGATTACTGGCTCAAGGGCATCGATACGGGCATGATGAAGGAGGCCCCCATTAAAATTTTCGTAATGGGCGCCAATGTCTGGCGCGACGAGCAGGAGTGGCCGCTCGCCCGCACGCAGTGGACGCCCTACTACCTGCACAGCGATGGACATGCCAACTCCCTCAACGGCGATGGCATCTTGAGCATCGAGCGGCCTGCCGATGAAGCCGTCGATACCTACAACTACGACCCCGCCAATCCCGTTATCACTCGCGGCGGCGCGCTCTTGATGGCACCCGAATTCCCCGCTGGCCCCTACGACCAGCGCCCGATCGAGGGCCGCCAGGACGTGCTGGTATATACGACTCCGCTGCTGCAACAGGATGTCGAGGTTACCGGCCCCATTACTGTGCATCTCTGGGCTGCCTCAAGCGCGCCGGACACCGACTTCGTGGCACGCCTGGTCGATGTCTATCCCGATGGCTACGCCCGGAACCTGACCGATGGCATCATCCGTGCCCGCTATCGCAACTTCGGTAAAGGCGAGAACCCCACGCTCATCGAGCCGGGCCAGGCCTACGAGTACGACATCGATCTCTGGGCTACCAGTAACGTCTTCAAGGCCGGACACCGCATCCGCCTCGACGTGACCAGCAGCAGCTTCCCACGCTGGGACCGCAATCCCAACACCGGCCACGAATTCGGCGCCAACGCCGAGCTTGCCGTCGCCCACCAGACCATCCTGCATGACCGCGAGCACCCATCCTACGTCCTGCTGCCTATTATCCCGGCACAGTAGGGTTCCAATTTATGGCATTCTGAGCGCAAAGAGCCTGTCACCTTTCATGGATATGAAGGGCGACAGGCATCGGTTAGCACCTTTTCCCGGAAAGTTGCGAAAGGATAGTAAAGAACATGCAACGCGAACCTGACAACAGAAATCCCGGTAGAAGACGTTCCCCTCGTTCAAACATGGCTATGGGGATTGCAATAGGTGTAGGGATCGGTGCCGCACTGAGTGTCGTATCGGGCAACCCGGCCATGTTCGCGGTGGGTATAGGTGTTGGCGTCGCTATCGGGGTATCTCTCGATTCAAAGAATAAGTAAAGTGGTTTGCCCGGATGGAGGCCATATCTGGAAAAGAGCTTCCATCCCCTTGATGCTGCTATACGCAGCCATTGCGTGGCTCTGGCTCTTGAACATCATGATGAGCAGGAGGCCGAGCACGATGAGCAGGAGGGCGAGCAGGCCAACGACGATAAGGTTGAATATGGGAGGATGCTGGAATGCGCGTGTTGTGGGTGTGTCATCTCTGTCTCTTTGCTGCTTCTGGACGGAGAGCGCTCTAATGGCATTGCTGGGGTCTGTCTCTTTCTCCACAAATTTTGAGGAGGAATAAGGTGTTTTGAGGGCAGGTCGCGCTACTTCCAGCGTTGCGAGTTGCCCGTATCTCGTGCTGTTTGTATGTGCCTCTGACTGCGCCTGCGACCTGGCCTGTATGGGGGCCGCAGGGGGAATCTCCGGCCCGTTCTGGAATGGCTGCGGGCCGCGGGCAAGGTTGCCGGTGACCTGCATAGAAGGCAGCCTGAGCGTATTATAATGCCGCGAATGAAGGGCCGCGACCGGCCTCTGAGCCTCCTGTGCCGGAATATCTACGAACTGCTGCCCCGCTTTCTCCGTGCGCTGTCTCAATATCTCCTGTAGCCTGGCATCGTAGGCCAGAGCAAATTCCATGATGGATTCGTGGCGCTCTTCGGGCTTTTTCGCCAGAGCTTTCAGGAAAACTTCGTCCAGTTCCGGCGGGAAAAACGGGTTATAGACGCTGGGTGGTGTGGGCGGCGTGTGATGGTGATGGTGCAGCAGTTGCGAGGCGTTGCCCTCGAAGACGGCTCGACCGGTCACCAACTGGTAGATCATCACCGCCAGCGCGTACTGGTCGGCGGCTGGCCCGACGTGGACGGAGGTAGAGAGGGAGGGATCATCGAACTGTTCGGGGGCCATATATAGCGGTGTGCCGACCGAGCGATGGAGGGAGCGCCCATTGCGATAGAAAGCTGCCAGCCCGAAATCAGCCAGTAAGAGATGCGGCCTGCCCTGGGGAAAAATCCTCGCCAGGTAGGCGCGCTGATCCTGTTTGAACGTGCCGCGCTCCAGCCGGATCAGGAAGTTTGTCGGTTTGATATCGCGGTGAATGATACCGTTGTCGTGCGCGCATTGCAGGCCCGCCGCCGCCTGTAAGAGATAGTACCCTGCTTCTTCCGCTGTAATAGGCCATGCGAATCCAAGTTGCTGCGTGCGTTTTTGCAGCCAGTTCCAGAGCGAACCCTCTTGCAGGTATGGCATGACGAGATAGGTAATGGGCACTCCCCCTCCGTCGGCGCACTCCTCACCGAAGTGATAGAGCGGCAAAATATGCTCGTGCTCCAGCGCAGCCACAGCCCGCGCTTCGCGTTCAAAACGCAGCGCCGCCTGCCTGCCCTCCGGTGTATTCGGAACGGCTCGTAAATCCCCGCAAACGACTTTAATCGCGACCTTCCGTCCCAGACGTGCGTGTTGAGCCAGGTAGATATCACCCATACCGCCGCTTTCGATGAGTTGTAGCAGGCGATACCCGCCAAGAGTCTTCCCCACCAGCATTGTCATGCCCCAACTTTCTTCCTGTATTCTCTATCTTCCTGTCGGTAGTTTTCAAAAGAATGGCGTGAGAGATTGCATGCTCCCTCACCTGTGTTCCGTTTCAGTTACCTTCTCAATACTCTCTTATTCAGTATACAGGGAAGCTCAAAAAATGATGGTGCATATAAGAAAAACGTGCTACATACCGGAACACTTTGGTACGGTATGGGCACGTTTCGTACGCTGATTATAGGGCGATGGACTATCCAAGCTGGCGCAGGGCGTCGTAGGCTGCCGGGGCTAGCTCCATGCGCGTCGCGGCGAGGTTTTGCAGTTGCGGAATGGCCTCGCGGTCGCGATATTGCGCGACAAGCTGGCAGGCGGCTCGTACAACGCTGTCTGCGGGATCGTTCAACGCCTCACGCGCAGCCAGGCGGCTGCTCATCATTTCACCTTTCTCGTCGACGCGCTTGAGGGCTTCCAGGGCTTGTGTGCGCACATAGGGGTCGAAGTCGTTGCTGGCGTGGAGGAGGAAATCGACCGTGCTGCGGTCGGCCAGTTGCCCGAGGGCGCGCACGATGGCGCCATAGACGATGCTGGCCGGAATATCCGCGTCGCCAACTGGCAGGTTTTCTTTGCGTTTCGGGCGACCGGCGCGTGACGGGATGGAGAGTACGCGGCCAGCTAGGCCGAACAGGGAGGGAACGGCGCGCAGATCACCCATCTTTCCCAGCGTCTCGCACATCAGGCCCACGCTGCTGGCCTGCTTGCGCCCCTCAAGCTGCGTGACCGTATCGACGCGGGCCAGCAAAATGGCGATGGCCCGTGGCTCGCGCAGGTCGCCCAGTACGCGAATGATAGGTGGGGCTGTCTCTTCGTCGGAGTTTGACAGTGCCTCCAGAAGCACGTCGCGTCCCGGCCCGTTCATCCAGCGCTCTACCTCTGGCATCAGCAGCAAGCTCTCAGCGACGGGCTGGACAATGCGCGCATCCTTGAGCGTTCCTCGCGCGATGTCGCCCCAGTAACGGCCAAGCAGAAGACCGAGGCGGTGCAGCGCGACAGCAGACTGCCAGGATGGATTGCGGCGCGCGCCGTCAAACAGCGCGCTTGCCAGCGCAGGCAGGTTGCCCTCAAAAAGCACCGGTACCTCATCGGTTTCGGCTGACGGCTGTTTCATGCTGTCCTGCACCACCTGAGCGAAGACCAGCGCCGCCTGTTGCGAGAGACGGGGCGTGACATTGCCCTCGCCGCGCAGGTAGCGTTCCAGGGGAAGAGAGCGGTATATCGGAATCGCGATGTAGCTTTCCAGCCCGGAAGCTCGCTCAAAACCGCTTGCCAGCAGGAAATCATAGAAGCTGGGCTGGTTGAACTCCAGGCACGCCTCGATGATATCTACCTTAGCCCAGCCCTCCGCCTCTTTCAGCGCGCTGACCAGCGTTTGCATGGCGGGCGAATTTCCCTGCTTCACCAGCGCCTGGGTCGCGTACAGGGAGGTATTGGGGTCGAGGGCCAGCCGTCCAAGCACTTTATAGAGATCAGATTTTGTCGTGGGAGCCGACCTTCCGGGTCTGAAGCCGATCGGGGAGGCGCTCTTCTCGGAAAATTCCGCCGATTTGTAGTTGCCGAGCATGAGAATCGCAATACGTCTTGCCTTGCCAACCTCCGTCTCGGACAGGTTTGTGTCCGGCGGCAGGTCGGTCGGGTCGCCCTGGTCAATGATTTTGAGCCAGACCGGGATAAGATTGCCTGCCCGGTCGATTTCTAGCAGGAAGGGGATCAGGACGGGCGACCATTGCAGGAATGGACCCAGATCGAGCAGTGGTATCAGTTCGTCGGCAGTTTCCTGAGCCGATACGCCTTCATGGCGCAGGCCGGTCAAAAGCCGGGTGACCTCGATGCGCAGCGCTGCCAGTTGTTGTTTTACCTCGGCTGATTCAACATCGAGCGGGGGAACGGGACGGCGCGCGGCGAGATGCTCGGCTGTACCCGGTCGTTCCGCCCGCGTTGCCGCGCTGACCGGGGTTGGAACAGGGGGTGAGGGTGGAACTACTTCCTGCGCTGTTGGCTCAGGCGCTTCGCCCAGATGGAGTTCTCCCTGGTCATTTCTGTCAATATCGGGTCCCTGTGTCACTTCTGTTTGCTCCAGATTTGTTTCAGACATACGAAAATTCCTCTTCCTGCAATTTCTCCTGTGTTTTGATACGTCATCGCTATGTTTAGCGCATGTTAGTTCGGTTCAACATTCTGGCACATTGTACCGTTCTCAGCCTCTATGGTCAAGAGTAGAAAGCACGAGGGGCAGAACCAGTGCAACTCTCATGGAAGTGGCGCGTAGATGAATGAAGGAGGAGATCAGAGCAAAGCAAGAGGAGAACGGCTTATGATGAACGATCAGGAGATGCAGTTTGCCGACCCTGAATGGCAACCGGCTCAGAGGCAGAATGGCTCGTATGCGCAGTCGCAGCCCTATAATCCGCGCCCCATCAATGACGACCGTCCCCGGCAGGAACAGCCACAGTGGGAAGAGACTCCTGAGCGTGTCTACAAGGCCCAGGAACTGCCGCCCTATCAGGCGCCACCCTACCAGCCCCCAACAACGGGCAGCCAGTATCAGTACGGGCAAGTCAGGTCGCGGCGCAGGCGTAGTCCCTGGCTCTGGATTGTTACGGTGCTTATCGTCTTCTCTCTTCTCGGCACTATAATGAGCCGTTATGGTGGGAGTGCTCCTGATTTCATGCCTATGAAGCAACACAGTTTCCCGGCCTACCAGCAGCAACCGTCTGGTCAGAAACAGGTCTTTAGTGTAGACTCCCAGGCTGTTCCTACGATTGTCATCAATGATGCAGAGGGAGATGTGCAGATTCAAGGGGGTAATAGCCAGGGCGCTGTGGTCGTTCAGACAGATGGCCCGGACGCTATTGTCAATCAGTCCTCTCCAGAGGCATTGAGTATAAACACGGATGGTTCAGAGGATGTGACTGTTACGGTTCCTAACGATGTGAATTTGACAATCATCTCAGGTGATGGCGACGTAAATGTTGATGATGTCAGCGGGCAGATGACGCTGAACGGTGGCAGTGGTGATATTACCATGCAGGGGGATACATTAACGGGTGATTCCATTATAAAGTCCAGCGATGGCGATATCACTTTTCAGGGCCAGCTTGACCCCAGCGGCAGCTACCAGTTTATCAGCACGGGCGGCGGCTCCGTTGATCTCACCCTGCCTTCAAGCAGCGCCTTCTCTCTGGCTGCCACAACGAGCAGTGGCTCAATCGATGCTTCCGATTTCTCGCAGCAGCCGCAGCAAACAGGCAGTGGCGCGACGCTGCATGGGAATGTGGGGAACGCGCCGCGAGCGCTTTTGACCATCACTACGAATAGCGGCGATATCAGCCTGAGTGCCCGCTAATACATTCCTCGGCCTTAAATACTCCTTGCTTGTTGGCTGCTTCCATATACTGGAAGAGAAGCATCCTGTGTATGCTGCGCAAGTGGAGGAGATGCCTGTGCAGGGAGAGTTTTCTTTTCATCACCTGGCGCGCCAGGTCTGTGATCTGCTCGATTGTCAGGCCGCGTACCTGCTTCCTGGTTGCGCGGAGCCAGCATTGCGCCATCCGCTGCTTGATTTATTTGCTGTTGTGGATTATGCTCCTACCGGCATGTATTGCCCACGTGATCCGGTCGACCTCACGGTATTGCTCCAGCGCGAAGATCTGCGCGCGCGCTGTGACCTTGCCGCCCAGACCGGAAGGATACAGTGCCTGGCCGCTTTTCCCGGCGCGGCACCGTTTCAGAGTCTCGCCATCATTCCTCTTGAGCGGCCTGCTGGTCTCCTCGGCCTCTTTTTGCTACTTGACGAGCGTCCTGAAGCTTTTACCCATGGAGAGGTGCTATTATTGAAGAGCTACCTGCCGTCTCTGACGGAGCGCCTGGAAGGAGAGCTGCGCTGCCTTCTCAGCCCCGCGCTCATACAGCGGCTCTTTCACCTTCATCGTCAATGGGAGGCTTGCCAGCAACGAGCGATGGCGCAGGAACGGGAAGAGTCCGATCTGATCGATAACAGGTTTCTCTCGATGGTGATGCACGAGCTGCGCGCTCCCCTGGCTGCTATCAAGGGCTACACGGCCCTTTTGCAGGCTTATCCTCCGGTGAGCAATCAAATCACGGGGGCCGGTCAACCGGGAGCGCGCACAAGCGCAGAACACCGATTGATTGGCACGTCGGCGGAGGTGGCCGCGATGACCCCAGAGCGTCAGCAGCGCTATCTCGCCACCATTATGGAACAGGTCACGCACCTCGAAGTCCTGGTGCGCGATTTGCTCGATATCTCGCGTATTCATGCAGGGTGCCTCTCTCTGCGCTCTGTTCCCGTAGACCTGGCGCAGCTTTGCCAGCGCGTTGTTGAACTGCTTCAGCCCCACGTTCGGCAGCACGCGCCCACCTGCGATCTTCGTTGTGTGCTGCCCCCCGCTTTGCCACCTGCCTGGGCCGACCCCGACCGCGTTCAGCAGGTGCTGACGAACCTGCTGGAGAATGCCGTCAAATATTCGCCCAACGGCGGTGTGATAGAGGTGTGCGTTTCCTCACAGCCGACCTGCCAGGAAGAATATTTTCTTTCGCCTGCGCTTGCAGGGCCAGCAATAGCGGTAACAGTGCGCGATCATGGGGTAGGCATATCCCCGGAACAACAGGCCCACCTGTTCAAGCCATTTCACCGCCTCGAACATCCCCTGATCGGCGATGTCGGCGGTGTCGGCCTCGGACTCTATATCACGCGCAAATTCATCCAGGCGATGGGGGGCGAGATTAAACTGGAAAGCCGCGCAGGCGAAGGAACGACTGTCACTTTCACACTGCCTATCTATAACCACACGGATAGAGATACTCTATTGCAAAGTGTTTGTCCAGCTATTGCGAAACGTCATCCAGTTTGTTATAGTGTTTCTAACACGACGTAATATTCCGTAACGACAGGGAAGGGATGGGACAAAGCTATGCCAATTGGTCTGCTGGAAGACGATGCTGCAATCCAGGAAATGTTACGGCTGGTACTTCAGGATGAAGGCTATGCTGTCGTTATCTATCCAGATGCCACTGCCGCGCTTGAAGCACTACTTCCTGGCGATCAGGCAGCGCGGGGACCTCTTCCCATCGATCTTCTTATCGTTGACTGGCGCCTGCACGGTTCGATTTCAGGAACGGAAGTCATCCGCCGTCTGCGCGAAGTACCTGAAATGCAAGCGTTGCCCATTGTTTTGACCACGGCTGCCAGCTTCAATGATATTCCATCACTACAGGGCCTGAATATCTCTTTCCTCGAAAAACCCTTTGAAGTCGACCAGATGGTCGACATGGTACGCCACCTGCTCCAATCCCACTCTCAACCTGACCCTGACCTGACCTCCTGACTCACTCGCGGCACTTCCACCTCAACAACGAAAAGAGATGCCACCTCAGCCAGCGACAGCATCTCTTTTCTTATAGCCTCAGGATCGATTCAGCTACGTCAGCCCCGCCATCAATGGTACCTTTGCTTCGAGGGTGTTTTTAGCGGCTTTGCCGCCTTTGAGGACGAGTTGAACGTTGTCGGGGTTGGCGATCTGGCTGATGTCGCTGAGGACGTTGCCGGAGACGATGATGATGTCGGCGAGCTTGCCCGCTTCAATGGTGCCGAGTTGCTTATCGAGGTGCAGCAGTTCGGCGGCGCGGGCGGTGCTGGCGAGGATGGCCTGCAGGGGCGTCATACCGTTCTCGACCATGAGCTGGAGTTCGTAGCCGTTTTCGCCGTGACGGCCAACACCGGAGTCGGTTCCCATAGCGATCTTGACGCCCGCCTCGACGGCTTTGCGGAAGCTCTGCTGATGGTCTTTGACGACGCTGAGAGCTTTGGCGGCCATCATGGGCGGGATGATTTCAGGGTGCTCCTGCGAGAATCTGACGACGGCGAGTGGGGCGACGAGCGTGGGTACAAGCCAGACATCTCGTTCCAGCATGAGGTCAATGACCTCGTCGGTGAGGTAGACGCCGTGCTCGATGGAGGCGACACCGGCGAGGATGGCGTTTTTCACGCCGTTGGTTCCCTGCGCGTGGGCCATGCAGCGTTTCTCCTGCGCGGCTGCCTCGTAGACTGCGGTGCTGATCTCTTCAATGGTGAGCTGCGAGGAGGTAGGGGCATCTGCGGTGGAAAGGACGCCGCCGGTGGTGGCAAGCTTGATCCAGTCCGCTCCTGCGCGCAGGATTGCGCGCGTTCCCTTGCGCACAGCCTCAACGCCATCGACAACGGTATGAGGGACATCGGGCAGGTTGATGCCGAAGAAGCCGATGTCGACGCAGCAGGGATAGTAACCGTCGCCGTGTCCACCCGTCTGGGTGATGATGGAAACGGCGACCTGCATGCGCGGGCCTGCCACGATGCCGCGCTCGACAGCCATCTTGAGACCGGCAGGCGAACCTCCCGCGTCGCGAATGGTGGTCACTCCCGCCTCCAGCGTGGCGCGCATGCGAGGGATGGTCTGAAGCAGGCTCAGCGATGGAGGCGTGAGCAGTCCGCGCAGCACGTCGGGATATTCCATCATGAAGTGGACGTGCGTATCAATGAGGCCCGGTAGGATGCTCCCTCCCTGCGCGTCGATTACGGTGGTGTCTCGCGGAATCTGCACCTGCTCGTCGGAGCCGACCGTGATGATACGTTCGTCTTCAATAAGGATGGTCATACCTTCCTGTGGTTCGCCGCCGCGACCATCGATGAGGATGCCGTTTGTCAATGCCAGGGTCATTGCTATTGTCCTTTTCTAGTAGAGTCCGATAAGCACGTTGCAAACAGTGGTGAAAAAGGAATTAATGACAGTATAGCCCACGAAAAAGGAGAGGACAATAGAGACGAATTGGAAATTTTGTCCAAAAATTGGTCCAAAATTTCATATTTCCCTCTTGCAAAATGCCTCATCACTATGTATACTTGCGACTAGAACATATTTTCAATGAGAGGAGGTGACGACGTGGATCAGAGCCGCATGCGGCGGCAGCAACAGCAGCAGCAGCGGGGCATTCCACCGCGCCAGTCACGGGTAAGCGATGCGTACATGGGCGTCGACGGGGATGTCGATGGCGAGGATTATGAGGAAGAGTTATATGACTTTGATGACTCCGGGACTGGGCGCCTGCCTAACAGCGTGCGTCGTTACCAGGTTCGCTCAGATGTGAAGGGAAATCTGGGGCGGGTATCCGGGGATGTGCAGACGACAGCCCCTTATCAGGGCATAGGACGTGCTGCCAATGTACCTCGTCGTGCCACGCAGACAAATATTCCCACGGTTTCCACTGCGCCTTCTCGTCGGCAGCAGGTCAATCCTACAACCGCTGCTGGCTTCGACAGTGAGGGGTATGGACGGAGGCGACGACGTTTCCACTGGCTGTTTTTTGTTGGCCTTGCCATGTTTACTATGCTCATTGGCTGGATTCTCCTGACCACAGTAGCGAACTGGTGGCAGGTGACGCTGGATGACTGGCAGTACGGTCGCCCGCGTACCTATCAGGTAGATGCCGTTGTGGGCCATAATGATTCACCGGCCAATCCGAGCCATTTTATTGCCATTAATTTGCGCGGTCAGGTGGAGATCATCGAGTTTCCGGGCGGTGACGCGACGAAGGCGAAAATTTATATGGGGCCTCACTTGATCGGGTCAGGACAGGACCTTACGCCCGTGACGCTCACCTTTAAAGATGTGAATGGCGATGGGAAGATCGATATGATTGTCAATGTGCAGGGGAGCCATTTTATCTTTCTCAATACTGGAACGGAGTTTCGTCCAACTTCGGGAAGCTAATATGCGGGCGGAATACTCTGAAAAAGAGCTTCTCGCACGTCATTTTGAGCGCAGCGAAGCTTCTATTGTGAGCCATGTTTGACCAGCAATGGCTGCGGCTTTTTCGCTGCGTTCAGAATGACATGTTCTGGCCGGTTTTTTATGGCATGCCCGGAGGCCTTTTTTATTTTTATAGCGATTTAAATTATCGTATTTGAGGTGCCTGTGCCATTGGTGGAGTCGGGAGCGCTGGCGATGCTTGCCGGGTTCATCGGCGTGATTGTACCGGTAGGCGATGACTGGGCAACGAGTGTCTGTAATGTTGCAGGGACAGAGGATGTATGTCCGTTCCCGGGTGTGAGTGTTATGCCTGCTGGAGCGTTGCGTTGTGCCGGGTCAGGGCGAAAAGCGAGCACAGCAAAAAGAATCATCCAGATCAAGAGAAAGCCGAGCAGCGGCCAGATTATGGCGAGCTGTGTGGCCGTTGTAGGTACTGCTGTATCCATCACGGTATGTCCTCTTTCAGATTTGTTCTCATTAAAAGTAACGGATAAGATTATACACTTGCTGTAATTGAGACAAATATCCTAGTACCGGTTAACGTGCTCTATCGAAGCAGCGTCCTGCACACAGATAGACGTGATTCAATGTTACAGGTGAAATACTATTCCCCCCGAATATTTCATATAACATGACGCTGCTTCAGCATAAAAAGTTTCAGGATTCTGGGCCGCGTGGAGCACGTTTAGCAAAGCTTTCTTGCTGACGTTTTTTCGAGTACCAATACTTTCTTGCGCTTTAGCATGGAACCTGTCACAATAGTACTACGTACATGGAGAGGAACTGGCTTTTTGGCAGCTTGTATGTAGGAGAAACACGAGGCGGGGAGTATGGAACGAGTTAACTGGCAGCGAGTGCGTGATATTCTCATCTCGGTCATCTGTATTGGCATCATTATCTGGGCTGTTTCGTCGATTCTGGGGGAAGTCCTGCACGCCGTTGTCCTGCTGTTGCTCGCTATGGCGGTAGCGTTTTTGATTACGCCGGCGGCCGATTACCTGGCACGCTATATGCCGCGTGTGCTTGCCACTCTTCTGGTCTATGTTATTGTACTTGTGATGCTGGGAGGCATTGCCTACGCGCTGGTGTTCTCGTTTATCCAGCAGGTGGTGGTACTGTCCAATACAGTGACGACATACTTTATCAATCTGCCGCAGACCTATAATTCTGTGCTGAATTTTCTGCATGAACAGGGCATCCCGCAGGCGAATATCGATGACGCACTGAGCCAGATACGTACCTCGGCGATTGATTTTGCGCAGACGCTGGCGGCTAATGCGCTGAATATTGTCTTTTCCGTCACGGATACCATTATCAACATCTTTGTGGTAGTGGTAATTAGCTTCTATCTGACGATGGATGGGAAGCGTATCCGCGAGAGCATCATCGGCATTGTGCCAGAGCGGGCGCTGCCACACGTGCGGATGTTCGAGGATGCGCTGAATCGGGTAGTTGGCAACTACCTGCGCGGTCAATTGACGCTGGCGGTCATCATTGGCCTGATGGCCGGTATAGGCTGCTTGCTGCCATTTATGGGCCTCGCGGATTATGCCTTGATTATCGGTGTGCTGGCCTTCCTCTTCGAGACGATTCCGATGGTAGGTCCGACGCTGTCTTCTATTCCTGCCATCCTGATATCGCTGCTTTTGCCAGATCCATTCCCGCGCACATTTTACGTGGTAGCCTACTTCATCTGTATTCAGGTACTTGAGAACAATATTCTGGGGCCGCGTATTGTTGGACACGCGGTTGGGCTGCATCCCGTCGCTTCAATACTGGCTTTGATTATTGGCGCGCAGCTTTTCGGCGCCTTTGGAGCGTTGCTGGCTACCCCACTTGTCGGCGCTGCCTGGGTGGTGATTGTCAGTATCTATCACACGCTGCGCGGTGAGACTGCTGATCAGATGCTGGCGCACAGGCGCAGAGCCTGGGAGATCAGAACCCCTACCGGGAAGCTCTTGCGACAAAGGAACCGGCAGTTGCGTTACCGGGAAGGAAGAGAAAAGCACGAGAACGCGTCCAACGATGAGAACGAGAACAGTCCTCGCGCAGATGCAGTCACAAGAGAATCAGAGGCAGATTGAAGCAAAGCCAGAAGTAAGAAGAGCAAGCATAGTTTCGGTGCTTGCTCTTCTTGCTTCTGGCTTTGTTTAGCTGATCGCACCAAGCGCTTTGCGCAGAGCCTCTTCGTCATCATGACTGACGAGGGCATAAACTTCGTCGTTGGCGAAAATGCGGGTTTCGGCTGATGGGAAGATATGCTGTTTATCGCGAATAATCAGGATGACACTGGCGTTGGGAGGTAGATTCACCTGGCGCAGCAACTTACCGGCGGCTGGCGAGTCGGGAGAGATACGCATTTCGATGACATCCAGGCCAGCGCGTTTGAGTGTCATGATCGGGACGAAGTTTGTGCTGGAGAGCTCGAGTTCGATGAGAGAAAGAATCGTTCTTGTGGGGCTGACGGTCGAATCAATGCCCAGTTTCTGAAAGATTTGCTCGTGCTTGGGGTTATTGAGGCGGGCGATGGTGCGGCCAACGTTAAAACGGCGTTTCGCCATCTGGCAGATCACGAGATTGTCCTCGTCCTCTCCGGTGACGGCGATAACGACGTCGGCTCGATTAATGCCTACCTCTTCCAGCGTTCTGGCCTCGCACGCGTCACCACGCATTACGGCCTGCCCTAATTCCTCACCCAGGGCCTGAGCGCGGGTGGCGTTTTTCTCTAACAAGAGCACTTCGTGTCCCTGGCTCAACAGGGTCTTTGTGAGGTAGTAGCCGATATCGCCACCACCTCCTATAATAATATACATACGATGCCTTTATCCTTCTTTTTCTGAAGTTTTTATAGGTGTCGCTGCTGATACTGCCGGTACCGCTGGTACACCTCCGAGGAGAGCTTCAGAGATCAATTTTGCTCCGACGATAGTGGGACAGATAGTTTCCAACCCGAGTTCGTGATAGGTAGACTCACGGATGGGGTCATAGATGCGACAAACCACTTTTTTGACATGGAAGATGTCTTTGGCGATCTGGCTCGCCATAATGTTGCGGTTATCCCCGTTCGTGACGGCGGCGAAGGCGTCAGCGTTTTGAATACCGGCTCGCATGAGCACCTCTTCATCCACGCCGTTGCCGACAATGGTTTCTCCGCTGAAGTCGGGGTGCAGGCGCTGGAAAGCGTCGCTGCTGTAATCTATCACCGAGACGTTATGACCTGCCTGATCCATGATGTTGGCGAGTGTTGCGCCAACACGACCGCAGCCCAGGATCACTATTTTCACGTGTTGCCTCCTGTCGGCTTCACAGCCAACATATGTGTTGTTCTATATCATTGGTGGTTGCAAGAACCTGTCTTGCGTCTCTACCATCCTTGCTCTGATGAAGAAGGTAGTAATACGTATGAATTTGCTACCTATTGTATCACAAGGGGGGAGAGAAGTCTCTAACCCTGCTGCCCGCGCTCCTGGTCGCGTTCGATGAGCTGCATTACCTGCCTGCGCACGGCGGGTAGTGTCACGCCGAGGCTTTCCAGAACACCGGCGGCGATGCCCTCGCCCTCGCGTACCAGCGCCAGCAACAAGTGTTCAGCCCCGATATAGTCGTGTTGCAAGCGCTGTGCCTCGTCTTCTGCCAGTGCAACGACTTTTTTTGCGCGTGGCGTCAGATCTATCTGGCCCAGCAAAATGCGGTCTCCCCGTCCAATAATAAACTCGACGCTGCTGCGCACTTTTGCCAGGTGGATACCCAGGTGGGCCAACGCCCTGGTAGCGATGCTGCCCTCGGTGCGTAAGACGCCCAGCAGCAGGTGTTCGGTACCGATATAGTTGTGCTGGAAGCGTTGTGCCTCCTGCAAGGCAAACGTTAGCGCGCTTTTCGCCTCTTCATTGAGCCTGTCAGCGCCGTATCCTTGATCGTTGAGTTGCTGGATAAGGCGTGCAGCCGTCGCCCCGTCTTCGTCAGACGGGGCTGGCAAGCTCTCGCTCTCTGGAGCCATCTGTGCCTGTCGCGCCTGACCGGTTTCCCCCCTGTCGATGGGAGAGCGTGCGGCTTTCTGCGCGATATCGTCACGAAGCATGTAGAGCGTTTGCACGTAAATTTTCGCCCTGTTAACGCCCAGCCTTTCCAGAATGGCAAGAGCGACGCTCTCATTTTCGTGCAACAGGGCGAGGAGCAGGTGTTCCGTCTCGATGTTCTCGCTCTCAAGCAGGTCGGCCTCCTGAACTGCCAGATCGAGCGAGTGTTTCATTTGTGGTGTCGTGCTCATCTCGCCGAGGACGATGCGGTCTCCCTGCCCTACGATAAGCTCAAGCGCGTTGCGGGCCTGATTCAGTGTCACGCCGAAACTGCTTAAGATCTGATATGCCAGGCCGTCAATCTGGCGCAGCAGACCGAGCAGGAGGTGTTCGGTGCCGATGTAGCCGTGCCGGAGGCGTTGTGCCTCCTCCTGCGCAAAGGCCAGAGTCTTTCGGGCACGAGGCGAAAAACTGCTAAATTTATCCCGTTTCTGTGTACCACCCTGTGTTCGCGGCGCCGGTCCGCTCTGCTGCGTTACTCCTGCCGACGAGAGTATTTGTATCGTCTGGCTGCTGAGGTCTGCCAGTTTCACCCCAAGCGTGGCGAAGAGTTCTTGCGAGGTCTTATCTGCCTGGTGTGCCAGTCCCAACAGGAGGTGTTCGGTGCCGATGTAGTGGTGGCTCAGGTGGCGCGCCTCGTCAACTGCCAGTTCTATGGCCTTCCTGGCAGCGGTGGTGAGACCGAGATTGTCCTGTGAGGACTGCTTGCTGCTGCTCTGCGTGGCGGCAACGGCATCGCGCATCTTTTGCAACGTCACGCCCTGGCGCTCCAGGACCTTCGCTCCCACTCCCTCGCCTTCACACATGATGCCGAGCCAGAGATGTTCGACTCCTATGTACGTGTTCTGGAGTCGCTGCGCCTCCTCCTGGGCGAGATGCATCACTCTTCTGGCCCGTTCGGTAAATTTGTCGAATCTGTCGCGGCTTTGCATATTGCACCTCCCTGCGCCTTAGCGAGTAGACAACAAAAAATCGAGGTACCAGAACTAGTATACCCTTAACTACGTTGAACTGTACAGTGTTGATGTTCTGGCAAAAAATATCTCTTGACACTCAGTCTGATAAGTAAGAAAATGCATTACAGGATAGAGCGGATTGGTCGAGGCGCGTAAATGTAACTGCCGGATGTGCGAACCTCTCTGTCTTTGAGCGTTGGATTAGATAGATAGAGACAAATAGGCCCTGTAGCGCGCCAGGAAATCTTTGTACGCAGGGAAAAACGGTTCATAAAGAGAAAAGATAAGGATGTCATTCTATACTTCGCAGAACACTCCATATAGTTCGTTGCCGCCGACTCCAGGAGGTATGGGCAATGCTCGCCAGTATGGCGGACTTAACAGCCCTGCCAGTTCGGCCAGCATGGCTGAGGCTGCGCGTGCCGCCGGGCGCGCGCGCCTGCGCCAGAGCATCATGCATGTGCGTATCCGCCATTTTTACTGTAGCCTCGAAGAGATGCACGATCCTTCTTTACGGGGCCAGAGTTTTGTGATTGGGACGGGGACGGGGCGTCCCAATGAGCCGGGGCGTGTTATCGATGCTTCACCGGCCGCCATGCGCCTGGGCATCTGTCCGGGCATGCCTTTACGCCGTGCGCATCGCCTCGCGCCGCGCACCCGTTTCTTGCCCGCCTCATATGAGCGCTACCAGCCGGTGTTGAAGCAACTGCGCGAGCGTTATCGTGCTTACTCGCGCATCATCGAGTCTGTGCCCATCGCGGATGCTTTTATTGATCTGCGCGGCTGCGAACTTCCTTTTGATGCGCCCGTAGCGCTGGCCGAACGGCTGTGTGCCGAGATTGCCGAGATGGGGCTGACCGCGCTCATCGGCATCGCCAGCGGGAAAGCGATTGCCGAACTGGCGGCCCTGTTGAGTCGCAGGGATGGGCGACAGGGGGTGCTCTACATACCATCTGGCCGCGAAGCCTCGTTCGTGCAGACGCTGCCCCTTTCGCTCCTGCTGCAAATTCGTGCTGCCGGTGCCGGTCTTCCCGACCTTCCCGGCTCCTTACCAGAGCTGGCGGAGCCACAGAGCAGCGCGGGCGCATCTCACGCGTCCCACGCGACCAGCAATGGCAATGGTTCGCGCCCAGAGGTAGAGGGCAGAGGCGATCAAATCGATTCGGTAGCGGTGGCGGAACTGATTGCGCACCTGAGAGACTTTGGCATTACCACTTTTGCGCAGGTGGCTACGCTGACGGAAGAAGGTCTGCGCCGCCGTCTGGGTCGGCTTGGAAGTTGGGTCTATCAGGTTGCTTGCGGCCAGGATGCCAGTCTTGTCGTACCGGATGCACCGCCTATGAGCCAGAATGCCCGCGTGCGCTTCCAGCACGTTGCCGACGCGGACGAAACTTGCGCCGCCATTCGCAAGCTTGCGGATTACCTCGGTGGCCGCCTGCGTGAGCAGCGTCTGAAGGGGCAGACCATTGCTCTTATCCTCTGGCCCAATCGCACGGTGCGTCGCGAGACCCGCAAGCTGGTGATGGGAGAGGAGGGTGAGGAAGTAAGTATCACGCATGCCGAGGAGACGATTGGCGGTCAGATGGTGCTCTCGCGCCATACCGACGAGGCCGACATCATCGCTCACCACGCGCTCATGCTCTTCGCACAGCATCACCGCACCGGTTATCACTACTTGCAGGTGCAACTGCGCGTTGGGGATATCGTTACCATCACTCCAGCCTACTACCCGCCGCCAACGCGCGCTCGCGGTCGCCCCACCCGCAAGTTGTAATTACGCATTTTGCAGCTTCATCTGCTTCAGTAGCTCAAGCTCTTTCTGGCCGCGAGCGACGAGTTCTTTTTCCCAGTCGTCTTTGTACTGACGCATGGTGTGGACGAGGGTATGCGCTACGGCGAGGTTACGATACCATTTGTGGTTGGCGGGAACGATGTACCAGGGAGCGCCGTCGGTGCTACATTTCGAAAGCACGTCTTCGTAGGCTTGCTGGTAGGCATCCCAGTACTGGCGTTCTTTCCAGTCTCCTGCTGAGATCTTCCAGGATTTATCGATCTCCTGCTCTCTCGCCAGCAGGCGCTTCTCCTGCTCGTCTTTACTGATGTGCAGAAAGAATTTGAGGATGATGGTGTTGCTGTGCGCCAGCAGCGACTCGAAATTGTTGATTTCCTGGTAGTGCCTGCTCCAGACCGATTCGGGTACCAGATTATGCACTCGTACGACAAGCACATCTTCGTATTGCGAGCGGTTGAAAATACCCAGCGCGCCCAGAGGAGGGGTCACACAGTGAACGCGCCAGAGGAAATCATGCGCCAGTTCCTCCGGTGTTGGCTGCTTAAAGGAGTGAACCTGGCAGCCCTGCGGGTTGACGTGCGAAAAGACGTGACGGATCGTACCATCTTTGCCGCTCGTATCCATGCCCTGTAAGATGATCAGCAAGCTATTGTGGGCCGCGGCCCACAATAGCTCTTGTAGCTCACTGAGTTCATCACCGAGCGACTCCAGATCTTCTTTCGCCTCATTATGATGGCTATAGCCGTTAGTAAAGTCCGGGTCGTAATCCTTCAGCTTGACGTTTGTGCCTTCTTTTATCTTCCATACCAGGTCCATATCCTGCTCCTTTTCTGTCTTTCATCTGGCATGTCATTCTGAAACGGCAGGTCTCGCCGACGAACTCCCCTGTGTTGCCTCCGAAGCGCCGCAGGCGCTTCGCACCGGTTCCGCAGGAGGCTGGCTCGCCCGAGCGAGCCAGCCAAAACGAGCCGCCAGAACAGAGCGTTCGTCGGCGGGTCCTGCGCTTCAGAATAACATGTGCGGGTCAGTTTTTGTAGCTTCTCTGCGAAGATACTCTCTTCTGTAAGCATATCATTATTAACACGAAAAACTCTTATGTTGTGGATAAGCGGCCAACAATTGACAAAACTGTGAAATGACTGGACGCTTGCCGTTGAAACGTGATATAACACCATTGGGTACGATTCTCTATAATTAGACAGGAAGCGCAAAATTCTTCCTCGGAAGAGAAACGGGGAAGCCTGCCTGAACGTACTAAATAGAGGTATATAGCTTATTCTTATCATTTGGGGTGTGGATCGTTCACCGGTTTTCCATATTTGAGGTCGCATATGTCTGAGGTGTTGCCTGATTCTGCTGGCTCCAATGCTGCTGCTGATAGTGACTCTGATACTGGCTCTGAGGTTAGCTCGCTGGATGCTGCTGTCGCGGCTCCTTCTGATGCTGACTCGCCAGCTTCTCCTGCTGAAGCAGACCATGATGGAGCTCCACCACTATCTCCGGCATCCATTGCTGATATTGGCCCTGACACCGATTTGCTGCATGCTGCTGAGGCAGTTGGCCCTGATACTGGTACAACAGATATCGTTGTGACCGCTGGACAGTTACAGATTCCCCGCTCCCGGCGCCCGCATTCCAGACGCCGGAAAGTACTCTCAATTATCTTGCTGGTTATTTTTGTCGCCGGTTTCTTACCCGGCAGTATTCTGACCGTTTTTCTGGGTTGGAATGCCTATCAGACGTATACGGCGCTGCGCAAGGAGGCGTATGGGGGAGTGCAGCACCTGCTCAATATCAAAACGCTCTTCGATGGAGCCAGAGCGCATCCCAGCAGTATGCTTGAGGCCAGCAAATTGCAGGAGACGCAAAAGGAACTGGCTGCCGCCCAACAGAACTTCCAGCAGCTACAATATACCCTCGATCACACGAGTCTGCTCCAGATGGTAACGCAGTTTGCCCCTCAGTATGAAAAGGAGGTGGTCAGTGCCCGTGCTGCCAGCCAGATTGGTATTGACGCGACGAGAATTGGGGAGCAGGTCGTCGCGGTTGCTCAGGTTATGGCACCTTCGTTGCATGGTTCGCTCCTGAGCACGTCGAAGACTCCGCTGGTTACGCAAGCTACGCTGAACATGATAGGCAGCACTATTACGACCGTCTTGCCAGAGTTGTCCGATATCCAGGCAGAGTCACGCCTGCTTTCGTTGGACTCGCTGCCCATCAGTGCGAAGGATCGCAGCGCATTTGCGCTGCTGCTTCAGGCGCTGCCACAGGCGGAGACCGATCTGGCGCAGGTACATGATCTGCTCGGAGCTGCTGGCTGGCTGCTTGGTGTGGACAGCCCTCGTATCTTCCTCGTGCAGACGATGGACCGGGCAGAACTGCGCCCGACCGGCGGTTTTACGGGCCAGTACGGCCAACTGGAGATCAGTGGCGGGCGTATCGCTCCTTTCTCGCTGAAAGATATCTCTCTCATAGAGTATGCCGATAACAGCCCCACGATCGGGCAACTGCCGCCGACGCAGTATCGCTCGTGGTGGCCCTTTGCTAACTGGGGATTGCGCGACTCGAACCTCTCCGCCGATTTCCCGACCTCCGCGCGGATAGCTATCAGGCTCTATAAGTATGAGGTGGGGCAGCAGGTTGATGGCGTTATCTCCTTCACACCCTTTTTGCTTGAGCACGTCCTGAATATCATCGGCCCGATTCCGGTTCCTGCCTACCATGTCGTGATTACCGCCCAGAATCTTGAGCAGGAGTTGCACTACTACCAGCAAAATAACCAGGGCATCTACCAGCAGATCATTACGCAGCCCGGCGTTACCTCGACCTCCGCTCGCAAGCGTTTCACTGCCCTGCTGGCCCAGCTCATCATCCAGAAAGTGCGTCAGGCACCACCGAGCCAGTTGCTCGCCATCGGCCACGAACTGCTGCATGATTTGAAGACCAGGGATCTGGAAGTGTACTTCACCAATCCCCAGGTCGAGGGACTGCTCGAGCAGTATGGAGATGCAGCGCAGATGGACCGCTCAACCACTCACGATGGTCTCTACGTGGTGCAGGCCAATATCAGCGCCAGCAAGGCATCGCAGTACGTGCGCACGATTATGAATGACACGGTGACGCTCAATGCGCAGGGCGGTGCGACGCATGTCTTGCAGATTCGCCTGGACTATACGCAGATCGGCCCTGTCTATGGCTACGACACGTATCGTGACTACATTCGTGTCTACGTGCCGCCGCAGAGTAAATTTCTCTATGGTGATGGCTTTGATACGGGCACTCCACTCTGTGGAGGTCCCTATGCTCCCTGCCCGCCGAATGGGGTCTATCCAGGTGGTCAGCTTCTCTGCCCGACGGGCCTCTACCAGGCGGGGGCGGCAGCTCCTTCGCCCATTGATCCCGACGGTGGCGCCTTTCTCCCGCTGGATACGATTGGCCCTCCCACCGAAATGACCAGCGACGAGCCGGGACGCGCCATGTTTGGTGGCCTTGTGGTCGTGCCAAAAAACTGTAGCATGACCGTCACACTCTCCTGGTACGTACCGCCGCAGAGTTCGGCCCCCTATTCTCTGCTTGTTCAGCGTCAGGCCGGTACCTTCCCCGAACTGAACCTGACGATCCTGCCCACGCCGGGTGATTGTGCTGCGCTCAAGACGTTCGGCCTGCACTTTGATAACCTGATGACTACAGATATGACCTTTACACCCAGAACACTGCCGTCTTCTAGCGCCACCAGAGCGAACTGCTATCCACAACCCGGCGTGTGAGTGAGCATATATGACGGTAGAGTGACAAAAATCTGCCGCCCTGTGCTGTCGGCTTTTTAAACCTTTTTGCTGTTCCTATTGACACTTCAATAGGAAGGCACGTATACTGGCTGTTGCAAAGATTATTATGCGCTTTTGTAGTTGGCATAACAGCATGGCAACATGGTACTATCGAAATCCTCTCGGATATATGTGGAAGAGAAGCAGCAATGGAGCAGTCGGCCCTACTAACGATCATACGAACCGATAATCTCTATCGATTTCGTCTCGACCTGCCCGATAATCTGACTCATGGCAGCCAGGAATATGTAACCGAACTAAACGCGGAGATGGCTGAGCGGTTGCGGCGTAACCTGCAGGGAGCGGCGCAACACATGCAGATGCTGGCCTTTGCTGAGGCGAAGCGGCAGACAACAAAAATGAGCGTCCTCAGTGACTCACCTCTGAAATTGGGCAGCTTTTTGTTCGATACATTGATACCGCCCACGCTCCAGGATACCCTGCGCCGTCTCGACGGCACCTTGATCCTGAACACCAATACACCTGATATTCCCTGGGAGGCGCTTTTTGATAGCGCAAAATCGGGGCGTTTCCTCTGTCAGTCACTGAGTATCGGGCGGCAGATCAGTCGCGGGCGCGATACGCTCAATCGTGTGGCGCTGCCAGATCGAACGCGGAAATTGAACGTGGGGCGGCGCGAACCGACGGGGCTTTCGGTGCTTTTCCTGGTGAATCCGACGGAAGAGCATCCACTGGCCGAGGAAGAGGTTGCTGCGCTCTGCACCTCCCTACCCGAAGCGATCTCGCGTATCATTCTCTACAGGCAGCATGCGAACCAGTTAGAGATGCGCATGCGTATCGGCGCGGATAATCCACAGGTGCTGCACTATGCGGGGCCGCTGCCTATTTCCTCGGCGGGCGAACCGGTGCTGGCGCTGGCCGGGAGTTCGCGCCTGGATGGCAGCGCTGTTGAGCAACTTTTCCAGTCCCTGCCAAAACGCCCGCTCATCTTCCTGAGCTATCAGAGCGACGAGGGGCATGGTCGCAATGGCAGCATGGCAACGAGCCAGCAGGAGCGGGAAGAGACGATGGAGCGCCTGGCGGCGAATCTCATTACGGCAGGCGCCGGGGCTGTACTCGTCTCTCGTTGGCCGGTCAATACGGCCCGTCTGCGTGAGTTCGCGGTGCTATTCTATCAGGAAGTGGCTGATGGCGTCGCGTTGGGAGAAGCCCTGCGCCGGACGCGAGTCAGTATGGCGCGGCAGCGGCCAGAGGATGTGTCCTGGCTCTCGTTCCTGCTCTATGGTGACCCGGCCCAACGCCTTGTCACCGTTTCCGCCGCCAGCAAAGAGCGCGGCTACGAGCCGGACTACGATGCCATTGACGATAGTCAGGTCATGCCCACGATTTTCCCCAATCCCAATGTGCTTGATCGCCGCTTCTTGAAAGAGGTGCTGGGCCTCGCGCTGGCCGAGGCGCGCCGCATGCGCAAAGACTATCTGGGCACACCCCACCTGTTCATCGCGCTGACCAAACTGGATGGCGGCTGCACGCAGGATGCCCTGCGCACCCTGGGCTTCTCGCCCAAGCAGGTGCGAGATGTCATTCGCCTCGCGCTTGGCAACGGCAAGGCCAGCGGCGATACGCCCATTCTGCCAACGCGGCGCTGCAAAGAGATCTTGCAGACGGCGGAGCGCCTGGCCCTCAACGCCGGGTCCACCGCCATTGATGAGCGTGCCATCGCGCAGGCAGTGTTGAGCGAAGGTGATGGCGTCACCCACGAACTGCTCACCAAGCTGGGCATCAATCCAGCACAACTGATCGATCTTTGCCTGTCGAGCAGCGCGCACGCCCTGCTGGAACTCGTTCCCTCGGCTAGCGCCGACCCCATTGCCGCACCGATTGAGATGCCGGGCAGCCTCAATATCGATAATGGCGCGAAGGGGGGCACCTCGACGCTGGATCGGTTGGGGCGCGATCTGACGAAGCAGGCCGGTCAGAAGCTGTTGACGCCTCTGGTGGGGCGCGAGAAAGAATTGCGCCAGTTGATCCAGACCCTCATGCTCAAAGATCGGAACAATCCTATCCTGATCGGTGAGTCGGGCGTGGGCAAGACGACGATTATCGGCGGTCTGGCGCAGCGCATCGTCGATGGGAAGGTGCCGCCAGAACTGCGCGGCAAACGCCTGATCGAACTGTCCGCCAGTTCTCTGGTGGCCGGCACCAAGTACCGGGGTGAATTTGAAGAGCGCCTGCTGAAGGTGCTGGAAGAGGCAGAAAGCAGCGGCAACATTATCCTGTTTATCGACGAGATGCACCTGCTCATCGGCACGGGACGAGCCGCCGATGGCAGCATCGATGCCGCCGGTATTCTCAAGCCTGCCCTGGCCGGTGGGAGGTTGCGCTGCATCGGCGCGACTACGCCGCAGGAGTATCGCACTATCGAGAAGGATGCGGCAATGGAACGCCGCTTGCGCCCGATTATGATTGAGGAACCCACTCCCGACGAGGCGCTGGAGATTCTGACGGGGATGCGCGGCTTATACGAGGACCATCACCATGTTATCATCACGAACGAGGCACTGCATGCCGCCGTGCATCTTTCCGTGCAATACCTGCCTAACCTGCGCCTGCCTGACAAAGCGTGCAGCGTGCTCGACGAAGCTTGCTCCCGCGCGCGTGTCTTCTCCATTGAGGACGAATCGCCGGAGCAGGACGATCGTGACGAGGTGGGGCAGCCGCCGGTAATTGTACCTGCCATGATCGCGGAGGTGATCTCTGCTCGTACCGGCATTCCTGTGCAGGCGCCGGGGCGCGAGGAGCGCGATCGCCTGCTCAACCTGGAAGCGCGTCTGAAGGCGCGAGTCGTTGGTCAGGACGAGGCCATCCGACGTGTAACGCAGGCGATTCAGGTTGCGCGAGCCGGGTTGAAGCCGCGCAATCGCCCATCGGGCGTCTTTCTCTTCCTGGGGCCGACCGGTGTAGGCAAAACAGAACTGGCACGAGCACTGGCCGCCGAAGTCTTTGGCTCCGATGAACACCTGATTCGTGTCGATATGTCGGAATATATGGAGAAACACGCCGTTTCGCGCATGATCGGCGCGCCTCCCGGCTATGTGGGCTACGACCAGGAGGGGCAACTCACCGGCAAGCTGCGCCGCCGCCCACACTGTGTTGTCCTGCTCGACGAGGTGGAAAAGGCCCATCCCGAAGTGTTCGATCTCTTCCTGCAAGTCTTCGATGCCGGTCGCCTGACCGATGCGCAGGGCCATACCGTCGATGCGCAACACGCCATCTGGATTATGACCTCCAATGTTGGGACAGATATGCTGGGCCGCTCCCTACCCAGTGGATTCCGCGCCACGATGAAAGGAACCGCTGAAGAGATGCAGCGCGACCGGCTGATGGAGCGCCTGCGCCAGACTTTTCGCCCGGAGTTTCTGAACCGTGTCGACGAAGTGGTCATCTTCCACCCGCTCAACGAGGAGCAGGCGCGAGCCATTACACGCCTGCAAATGAATGAACTGGCAACGCGCCTGCTGGAGCAAGGTCTGGTCTTGCAGGCGGATGACAGTACCATCGATCTGCTCTGTAAAGAGGGCTTCAGCCAGACGCAGGGCGCTCGCCCACTGCGCCGCGTCATCGAGCGCCTGCTCACCGTCCCGCTTAGCCTGCGTATTCTGCTCGGCAACATCCCTGAACACGGCGAGGTACACGTCGCGGCCGCCGATGGCAAACTTGCCATTGACATCACCGCGCCATTTGCCGAGACGGAAGAGGCGGAGGAGGCGGAGATCGAGAAAAGCATGGAAGAAGCATAAGCTGGGAAGTCTGGCAGTGGCGATGATCGCATCTGGCTGGAGCATCGTTGTGACGGTTCACTGTCGGAGTCGCGAGCGCTGTGCATACCGGAGCGAGGCTCGACGGCGCGCTTCCCCATGTGCTCGCGCTCAACGACGAAAGCCGGAGCAATGCTCAATAGCACAAATTGGCACCCGTTCAATCACCACCACCAGTATCAGTATACACCTGCTTCCTTCACTCTCCCTTTGTTATCACTTAATGTGCGTTCCGCTGTCTATCTGTCGGCAAGCGTTCTTCTGAGCGGAAACGCACTATCCTCTGTCGGCAGCGATAACCACCATACAGAAGATTTTCTCGTCAGTCTTACATAAGACAAGCTCATCTTACACAAGAGATTCTTGCATCAGCGACAGACGATCATCATCGCCGGGCAAAATGTTATAGCTCATGATACACAAAGGCATAAAAACAATCCCTTTGCGATGATCTAGAATGATGCGCGGCTCGTACATATGCCAGCAAAACGGGGAAGGCCCTTAACAGGTGAGAGGCTTTCTCCAATGTCTATCCTATCATGAGCTGGCTGACCTTGCTGAACAGGGTCAAGCAGAAAGGACACAGAATTTATGAGCAGCATTCGTTTCGTTCCGACGTGGCTGCATGGCATCTTCGATTATGTTGGAGGTGTCGGCTTGATTGCAGCCCCCTTTGTCTTCGGCTTTTTCTCAACAGGTGGTCCGGCTGTTATCCTGCCAATGGTGCTTGGCGTCGGCCTCATCATCTATAGCCTCCTGACCAATTACGAGCGAGGCATTCGCGCCTTGAAGTTTATCCCGATGCCGGTACACCTGGTGCTGGATTTTGTGGCCTCTGCCCTGCTCGCCCTTTCACCCTTCATCTTCGGCTTTTACAAGGATGCTCCTAACGTCTGGTTGCCTCACGTCATCGCCGGAGTGGGTGTGATCGCGCTCGTCCTGGTCTCGCAGACGCGTCCGTATGCCAGGATGAAAGCGGCTGCTCAGCACGCATAGCTTCGCTGTTGTGCAGGACCTCCTGAATTACGAGAGCGTTTGTCGAGGAGAGAGACCGGGCGTGGGGAACACGTGATATAATATGGGTGAGACAATACCTCATGGAGAAAGTGCCCTGTGATGAGAGGGCCGCTTTCTAAACACATACATCAAATTCAGGAGCTCTTTATAGATGAAAGCTGTTAAAACACACGTTGGACGCTGCGATACATGTGGTGAGCCAGCGGCGTATGCTCAGTTGCTTCCGGCAGGTCGTACCTTCCGTTTTTGCGAGCAGCATGTCCCGCCACTGGTCAAAAAACAGGCCGAGGCTGCGGAAGCGGCGAATAAGGGAACAAAGAAGTAGGCCATAAGCAGCATGAGTAAGGCGACGGGAAGGCAAGCGCTTTCCCGTCGCCTTACTCATGCTGCTGATAGGATGCCATTGGCAGCTTGATATGGAAGATTGAGCCTTCGCCGGGGATGCCGCTGCTCTCGATCCAGATGGTGCCGTGCATGGCTTCTACGAGGCGGCGCGAGATGTAGAGGCCGAGGCCGGAGCCGCGAATGGGACTGTTGATGTCACTTTCCAGCCGCACGAAGCGCTGGAAGAGTTGTGCCTGATCCTCTGGCGCGATGCCCTTGCCTTTGTCAGAGATACTGATAACGATATATGACTCCTGATCGATGACTGCGCGGGCCGAGTAGGTGATGGGTGTGCCCGGCGGCGAATATTTCAGGGCATTGGTGCTGATATTCATGAGCACCTGCCGCAAGCGCCCAGGGTCGGCCTGCACGAACAGGGGCGCCGGAATCTGCACGCGCAGTTCGCGTTCCTCTTTCGTCAGTTGCGGCTCGATCAGCATGACTACGCCGTCAATCATCTCCTCCAGCGAGACTGTTTCCAGGTGAACGGGGCGCAGACCAGCTTCAGTTTCCAGGCGGCTGGCATCCATGACATTGTCCAGCAGCAGCACCAGCTCATCGCAACTGCGCTGCACCTTCTGCAAAAATTCCCGCCGTTGCTCGGGTGGCAGCATCTCATCATACTGGGCCAGCAGTTCGAGATAGCCCTGCACGGCAGTCAGCGGCGTGCGTAATTCGTGTGAGGCAGTAATCATAAACTGATCCTTGAGTTGATCCAGTTCTTGCAGGCGCTGGTGCGCGGCGAGCTGCTGCTGGTAGAGCAGGGCGTTGTTGAAAGCAACGGCGGCTTGCTCCGAGAAGTCTTGTGCAAGGGAGAGGTCGGTGAATTCAAATGAGCGTTTATCATGAGTACCGGATGGGACGGAACGGCCCAGAATGAGCAGGGCGGTAGCGTCTCCGTAGGCGATGAGCGGCGCCAGGATTGCTGTTTGCACGTGTCGGCTCTTCAGCAACTCACGGAGCGAGGAGGACTGCTGAGATGGCTCTTGCAAGAAACGCGGGGCCTGGTATGAGCCAGGGCGGGGGAGTGGCAGAGAGATCGGGTTAAGAGAGAAATCATCGTCGAGCGAGCAGGCGGAATGGGTGGAGATCAGCATAGGCTGGAGCGAGTGGAGGGCCTGCGCATCGGGGTCTCGGGCAGGAAGGACGGGCCACTCCTCCGTCGCGACGCCTGGCTCCTGCTCGCTTACATAAGCGGCCAGTGGCACCATCTTCCCATCGTCAGTTGAGCCATAGAGCAGGGCATAATCGGCGCGCAGGGCATTGGCCCCTTCGCGACAGATAAACTGGTGGATTTCCGCCGGTTCGACGACGGCGGAATTGAGCCTGGTGGCGATATTTGCCATTGCCTTCGCAAATATCTCGTGTTCGCGGGCCGTCTGATAGAGCTGGACGTGCTCGATGGCGGCGGCTGCAAGCTCGCTATAGCGCCTGGCAACGTAATGTTCGTCCTCACTAAAGGGCTGCATGGCACGGCGCGAGAAGGCCAGGCTGCCCAGCGTTTTCTCTTTATAGGTCAGTGGCATGAACAGAGTTGTGTGGATGCCCTGCTCGCTCTGCCAGCGCTCGACTTCCGGGGGCAGCGCCAGCGCCTGATCGGGCCAGAAAACCTCCACCTGTTTCCTGTTCAGGACCGTGCAGAACGGAGTACGGGAGCCATGCAAACGGCAGGTGAAAGGTTCGGGCGAAGGGATGCCGGGGAGAGCTGCTGCGGCCCGTACTAGCAGGTGAGAGTACGCGCTCAGTGGTCGGTCCTGCTCCTCGATCAGAATAAGCATGGCCGACTCGAAGCCCAGCTCAGTGATTGCCATATTCACGATGCCCGTCAAAAGGAGGTCAAGTTCAAAGATTTTGCTGAGCTGCGTGCTCAAATCTTGCAGGTGTTCGGAGGCTTCACGTCGCTGCTCCCGTTCTTGTAGAAGCCGTTCGTTTTCTCGCAAGATGAGGAGATGGCGTGCGGTCATCAGAATGCCCACGGCGGCAGTAAGCAAAACCAGCAGGGTAGAGGTACTGTTGTTGTCCAACGCGACCTCGCTGTAAAGCATGAGAATAATCAGGGCAGCAGGTGGAAGGTAGATGAGCATTCCTCTCAACCGGTTCGGCACGCCTCTGTTCCTGCTGCGCGCCAGGAGTATCTTTGGGCGTGTGATTGAGCGCCGCGGTAATGTATTCTCGTTATATGCCCTTTGTAGCAGAGATGTATATTGATAGAGCGCGGCAAGGCCGATGAGTATGTAGCCGATGAACCAGAAAGGGTCAATATAGGGCGTACCGGTGAAGTATGTATTGTTCGCGATAGTGTAGGCATAAGCGCTATCTGCGAAGACTATTGAGAGGATGCCCGCTGCGCAAATGAGCAGGGATGGGTAAAGAATGTGAGCCGTGCGCGTCTGGAAAAAGAGAATAATGGCGGACAGGAGCACGATATCCCAGCAAGGGTAGGAGAGCACGGTGATGAGTGTGGGCAGCGGCACATGCGCCGCTTTTTGCAGGAGAAAGACTTTGCTGAGCAAGAAAAACCAGCTCACCCCGAAAAGGCAGAGTGTCGTGATCAATGCATCGAGTCCGATACGCGGGTGAAAACGCCTCTTCCCACTTTGCTTTGGCAGAATGAGCAATCCGGCGAAGCCACAGATATAGAAGAGCGTGAAGCCAATGTCGGAGGTCGATGGAACCGGGTTGAGATAGCCACGCTGTTCCAGAATGGGGTAGTCAAAGCCACCCGCGCTGTTGGCGAGCAGGCCAATGCCGATCAATAACCAGGCAAGCTGATAGCGCGACTCCATCTTCACCGGTCCATAGCGCATGCGATAGGCGGTCACAAAGGCCCACCACGCGCCGATGAGCGAGGAAGCGGCATACAAGCTGTCGGAGAAGAGGGTGACAGTATATTGTCCACCAATGCGAAAAACGAGCCAGTATACGCTCAGGCTGACAATCGCAAAGGTGGCGATCGCCGCGAGATAGTTCTGGAAATACAACTTCCCCAGATAGCTTCGAGTCAACCGTTCGACCGCAATAGCTTTCATCGTACCTCCGTCAGGAGCGCACATACCAGCATCAATGAATCTCGTCGAAAGTATACTAGAAACGTAACGGGTGAGTCAACGAAATATTCCGACAAATTGAGACTGGAAAAGGATACTGGCAGACAGACAGTATTCTCTCTCTCTTATCCTGTATCTTTTCTCCCCCCCTTTTTTCCTATCGGCATTGATGCGCATAATAGAAGCATACGAGAGAGTCGTTCCCATGTCATTGTGAGCGAGGGCGAAGAATCTGAGGTGAGCCGGGTCGAACAGATGATTACTCGAGATTCTTCGCCTTCGCTCACAATGATATGTCTGGATAAGTAAGAAAGGAGGTTACAATGCAGCCCGTTATGATTACTGCTGCTCTGGTCGGCGCGGAGGTCAGCAGGGAGCAGCAGCCCTCTCTACCTGTTACGCCTGCTGAGATTATTGCCTCGGCTGTAGAATGTTATGAGGCCGGTGCCTCTATTATCCATATTCACGTGCGTGACGCAGTGGGAAACGCAACGCAGGATGCCAGCCTCTTTCGAGAGGTGGTGGCGGGTATTCGTTCGCGCTGTGATGCGATTACGCAGGTGTCCACCGGTGGCGCTGTCTGGATGAGCGCCGAAGAGCGTCTGCAGAGCATTGAATGCGCGCCGGATATGGCAACCCTGACGACGGGCACCGTCAATTTTGGCAACGATGTCTTCATGAATAACCGGGGGCTGGTGGAGACGTTCGCGCGGCGACTACGCGAAGCCGGTATTGTGCCGGAGATCGAGGTGTTCGATGTGGGCATGATCGACGAAGCTATGCGTCTGCGCAGCATGGGCCTGATCAGCGACCCGCTGCATTTCGATTTCGTGATGGGCGTTCCCGGCGGCATCGGCCCCGACCCGGCTCATCTTGTCCACATGGTGCGCAGCCTGCCAGCGGGCAGCAGTTGGAGTGTCGCGGGCATAGGTCGTCATCAGTTGACGCTGGGAACGATTGCCCTGGCGATGGGCGGCCACGTGCGCGTCGGCTTCGAGGACAATATTTTTTATCGTAAGGGGCAACTGGCGCGCAGCAATGCCGAACTGGTGGCCCGTATCGTCCGCCTTGCCAGAGAACTGGATCGCCCTGTGGCAACGCCCGCACAGGCCAGAGAGATGTTGCAATTGGAGCGCTACCACACCTGAAGCAAGCAGCGCACAACCTCCTTTTCTTGCTGCTTGCTTCAGGTGTGGTCTAATAGCGCGGACCCTGTGGATTGGGGTAGGGGTACTGTGGGTTAGGATTCTGGAACTGCTGATTGGGATACTGAGGGCGCTGCGCGGCCATCTGGCGGAGCTGGTTCAATTCTTTGAGGATAGGCCACTCGGCAAAGGCCAGTACGCAGATGACGATCAGGTTGGCGATAGGGATGAAGAGGAGGAGGCTCAGCGCTCCGCTATAGCCCGCCTTCGAGAAGATGCGCCACCAGATGATAATGGCGAAGATGATAGCCGCAACGCTGATGATAAGCGTTACTATCAGGCTGCCTCCAAGAAGGGCGCTTGCCCCGGTGCTATAGGTTCCGTTATACATGAATGTGTCCTTTCTGGCTATTGAAATAGCCGCGTAGTTGGATGTCTTTACCTGTATGATATACGCCCGGAGCAAAAGAAACTATGGGACGGGTCACAGCTTCACTGTGATTGATGGCGCAATGGAGTCGCGAGGATGGGACGACCCCATTGCGCCTGCGGGTTAGAAGTAGTTCGAGGAGATGCCGCCGTCGACCATGAGCCAGGCGCCGGTTGTCCAGGAAGACTCGTCGGAGGCGAGGTAGAGCGCCATGTAGATGATGTCTTTCGCCTCGCCAAAGCGGCCTAAAGGAATGCGGTTAAGGCGCAGGTTGCGTGCCTCCTCGCTTGTCCAGAGGTGACGCAGTAGTGGCGTTTCAATGGGGCCGGGACAGATGGCATTGCAGCGAATGCCGTGACGGCCATACTGGACGGCGAGGGATTTGGTGAGCGAGAGCATGCCGCCCTTCGAGACGGTGTAGGCGTCCTGGGGAACCGTGCAGCCCATGAAGGCGACAAAGGAGGCGACATTGATGATGGAGCCTTTGCCCTGCTTTACCATGTGGGGGATAGTGTATTTCGAGCAGAGGAAGGCGCTTTTCAGGTTGATGTCCAGAATGCGGTCCCACGTCGTCTCGCTGATATCGGTCACACTGCCATCTTCCGGCGGCATGATGCCCGCGTTATTGTAGAGCACATCGACATGGCCGAAGGCGTCGATGGCGGCGTTGACCATGTGCCTGACCTCGTCCTCGTTGGAAACATCGGCTTTGACGAAAATCGCCTGCCCACCTGCTTCACGGATGGCGCGAGTCGTTTCCTCGCCCTCCCGCTCCAGAATATCGGTCACGACGATGCTTGCGCCTTCTTGCGCGAAGAGTTCAGCGGCGGCTTTGCCCATGCCACCAGCGGAACCGGTGATAATCGCCACTTTGTCGGTCAATCTCATGGATGCACAAACTCCTTTTCAAATCCGCGATAATTTGTCAAACTTCATACCGGCGTGCGCACCAGGTCAAGATACCAGAACAGCTGGCGCTTGCGCAGCATTGGTTTGCTGCGTACCGCGTTGCCAGGAATGCTGTCGCGAATATCATAGGCAAGCTCGCCGGTGAGCGAACCTGCGACATCGCCGGGTGTGTAGCTGAGAGGCTGCGTTGTGCGGCGCCCGGTTCGCTGCTCGCGAGTATCAATCGTCATTAAAGTCAGCGTAGGTTCGCCTTCGTCGGCGAGAATTTCCGCCCAGGGATAGGTGGGACTGGTAGGCGAGAAGATGCCGCTGCAGCCGTTCGCCTGTGTGCCCATGTGCTGGCCGCACCAGTTGGCGAGCGCCAGATAGACATTGTGCTCTGCGGCCCGCACGCGCCAGATCAGGTAATGGAGGGGATCATAACCCTCCGGGGCGATGTTGGGAGCAAAGGGGATACTGGTTGGGCCGAGGCCAATAGGATCAGGGAAGTTGAGCAGGGCCGGGGCGCATACCAGATCGGCTCCCATACCTGCCAGCACGCGCAGCGTTTCCGGGAAAAGCACGTCGTAGCCAGTTGCCAACCCGATGCGTCCGCTGGGCGTATCGAAAGTGGTCAATGCATGATTACCCGGACTGGCCCAGAGCCGGTCTTGCCGTGTCAGGTGCAGCTTGCGGTACTGACCGTAAACACCTTCCGGGTCGATCAAGAGGACGGTGTTATAGTAGGCCGGGGCGCGGTCTGCCTCACCGGTATCTTCGCGCTCCGCGACACCAAGCACGAGGCTGATTTGAAATTCCTGGACAATTGCTGTCACCGCCTCGGTCTCTGGCCCCGGCACCGTAATCGCGCCTTTCTGAAAGTGTGCGATGATCTCTTCTTCGCCAGCAGGGAAGCTGGGGGAGGAGGGGATGGGGCCTGGCAGCACCAGTTCAGGCAGCACCAGTACATCCGGGCAAGCCGGAGCGTGTTCGTTGATGAGCGTAGCGATCAGGCTGTGCAGACGGGAAATTGTATCGAGGGGTGAAGAGGGGTGAGCATGGGTCGCAGGCAATTCGTGCAGGTTCATCTGGGTGACGGCGACGCAGGAGAGCTGGCCGGGAGGGAGCTCGCCGAGGCCGTAGAGGCCATGATAGCGCAATGGCTCCCAGAGATACGTGTTGTTGACCAGCGTAATGTACTCGGCGGGACGGCGATCAGCCAGGCAATCGCCGACGAAC
The DNA here is from genome assembly GCA_035294125.1 of Ktedonobacteraceae bacterium. Classification (GTDB taxonomy): domain Bacteria; phylum Chloroflexota; class Ktedonobacteria; order Ktedonobacterales; family Ktedonobacteraceae; genus CADDYT01. The sequence goes on from DATGLM010000049.1 coordinate 307,346, forward strand.
TCGTCCTTTGAGCGTCCCCAGCGCTTGTCCCGGCTGCGCTCCAGGTCGACCTCGCCGTAGACGATGCCATCGCCACTATCGAGATACGACTGGATAGAGCCATCCGGGTTGAGGATGCAACTTCCGCCGCTAAATTGCGTCCCGCGCTCAAGCCCGTAACGATTGGCTGCTATCACGTAGACGTTGTTTTCAAAGGCGCGCACCATCCAGTGACTGCTGGGACACTTTTCATCGAGCCAGTTGGTGGGGAAGAGCAGCACGTCCGCCCCACGCAGAGCAGGAATGCGCGCAGCCTCAAAGTATTCAATATCCATGCAGATGAGGCCGCTCAGTCGACCAAGCGGTGTCTCCCAGACGGGCATGCCCAGGTCGCCATCACGCGCCCAGCGCGGCTCCGCGATGTAGGAGTGAATTTTGCGGTAGGTGCCAACGGCGCCTTCCGGGCCAAGCAGGACCATACTATTATAGTACACGTCGGTCGTGGGGTCGACTTCCGCCAGGCAGACCGTAATGTAGCAGTTATAGCGAGTCGCTAATTCCTGAAAACGGTCGGTTGTCGGTCCCGGTATGGGTTCGACGAAAGGGGCAATTTCGGCACGAGAATCCCAACAATATCCCGTAGTTGCCATCTCCGGCATGACGATGAGCCGTGCTCCATGCCGCGCTGCTTCCTCGCACAGGCGAAGAAGATCAGCCACATTCTTCTCTTTCTCACCCAGTGTCGACTCGTACTGAATGGCCGCGACTGGATATTTGCTCATTACGGGTAAGGATGCGCACATATTGAGGCTCCCCAGTATCTAGGGGCGCATATCTCTATGCACCCGGATGGTTTACCAGGAAATTCGTTTGCTCTCTCCTGTACAACATACAAACGAACGAAATAACTACGCCTACCTGGGGTTGCTAGAACCATACCACTACAGCAGAGAAACGTCAATAGCCAGTTTGAGAATATTTACAATCTCTTCCGTAGCTATTTTACCCACGTGCGCCATTTCCCGTCGATCTCGCAAGAGTGACCAGGTCATGCCCTTTTTTGCTATCCTGGTGCAGAGTTGCTGAGAAGTTTCAGTTATATAGCAGTTATATAGTAGTGGCAATGATATAAACAGAACAATTTGTGGGAGGGTTTTAATGCATTCTTCTATTACTTTTATCACATTAAAATTCTATAAAAATTTCTTGTCGCGCTTAGCTTACAGCTTAACTCTACTGATAATTCCCGAAAAAAGCTTGACTTTTTCCATAGAACTATGCCATACTTTAATCGCTAGCAGAAAATGTTCCGGTCTCATCTCTGTCTTGAAAAAATGTGAACTGTCAGGGGGGACAGGAGAAAATAGAGCTACCACAATGTGTAGTAGGGGCGAAATGGCTGGTTGGTTTGTGTGGCGACCCTTGAACTCGCTCAGGTAGGTAACAGGTATGTTGAATCTGTCTTGTATAACAGCAGCGGGCTTCGCTTAGTGCGCCTTGTTTGTGCAACTTTTTCTCGATCGGTGGGGAGAAAGGGAAGGTGGCGAATGACGGAGCAGTATTCTGAGGAGAAAGATATGACAGAAATTGTGCTATCCAGAACAGGTGATATGCCTGACCAGCAGCACATGCAGCGGCGTACGCAGGAGGCGCTTCATGTCTTGTTGGATATGGCGGAAATCCTCGTCCAGGTTTCAAATAAGGCGGAGGGAAGTGGCGAACAGGACGAAACAGGCGCGACTCGAGAGGCAGCACAGCGTTTGCTCGAATTATTGCGCAGGATGCTCGGTTGCTCGCGTGCCTGTGTTGTGACGGTAGACCCTGATACAGAAGAACTGAGTCTTATGGCGGTAGCAAGTTCCCTCTCGGAACAGGGACAGCAATGGCAGGAAGGCGAGCAGGCCATATTGAGCCATTGCCTGGCCGACCCTCACCTGTTGGCCCGGTTGAAAGCCAATGAAATTCTGATGCTCGATGCGACGCCTGCCATAGCAGAGAAAGGACACTCTTTTCTGGAAGGTGTTCATAGAATTTTTGCTACTCCCATGTTTCTTGCCGATCAACTCCTCGCAATCCTCTCCATTGATTATGGCGGCAGCGTTCATGTATGCGACCCTGACGAGCAAATGCTGCTGCGTGCCGTGGCGCGCCTCCTGATCCTCGTGATGGAGCGCGACCGGCTTTTGCAGGAGCGAGAGCTTGCCCGTGCGAACGAACTGGCCTTGCGTGAGGCCAACCGCCGCATGGACGAATTTCTCGGCATGGCCAGCCACGAACTACGCTCCCCGCTTACCAGCATCAAAGCGAATATTCAACTGGCCGAGCGGCGCATCCGGCTTTACCTGCAAGAGGACACGTACAACGAGGGTTTCGCTTCCAAGCTCATGGTGGCTCAGGAACTGCTGAACCGCGCCGACAACCAGATCGGGATGCTCAATCGCGTGGTCAACGACCTGCTGGATATTTCCCGTATTCGCGCTAACCGCCTCGAATTGCAACTCAACCCTGCTCCATGCGACCTCATCTCTCTTGCGCAGAGCATTGTGCGCGAGCAGCGCGAGATTTACCCGGAGCGTACCATCCTGCTCGATCTGCCGCCGGAGAAGCATATCTACGTCATCGTCGACGCCAATCGCATCGGGCAAGTTCTCATCAATTACCTGGCCAACGCCATCAAATACGCGCCCGCCGCCCGCCCCATCGAGGTTTCCGTTTGCCAGGAGCGCGAGAACGCCCTGGTTTCCGTGCGCGACGAAGGCCCCGGCCTCTCTCAGGCCGAGCGAGAGCGTATCTGGGAGCGTTTCTACCGTTCCAGAGATATCAAAATCCTCAACGGCTCCAACGTCAGTCTCGGCCTCGGCCTGCACATCTGCAAAACCATCGTCAACCTCCATCACGGCGAGGTTGGTGTTCACAGCACGCCCGGCAAAGGTTCCACCTTCTGGTTTGCCCTGCCGCTTCTACGCCTGGAATAACGGCATTTTTCTGGTATGTCGGGCGATGAAAGCTGCGTAGTTTCTGCATCGTGTTGGGATTTAAGAGGTTGCCATCCTGCTAGCTTATCTCTGGCTGCTTTTCCAGGCAGCGCAGGATGATCTGTTCCAACTGTGCCGGAATGTTGGGATTCAGTTGGCTCGGCGGCGCTGGCACATCCTGAATGTGTTGCATCGCGACCGCAACGGGAGTCTCGCCATCGAAAGGCGGACACCCTGTCAGCGTCTGGTAGAGTATGCAGCCCAGCGCGTGGGTGTCGGTTGCGCGGCTGACGATCTCGCCTCGTGCGTGCACATCCATCCTATCGGCTCTCGTATCTCATATCGCTCTCTCAGCAACAGAGAATTTCCCCCCTCTTCATTTGGATTTGCTGTTACACTATATCATGAGAAGCAATTGGTCGCAAGAGTTTAACTATGGATTGCTCAACTTCTATGTAAATGCTATACTTGCTCCAAAAGGAGGAGGCTCATGAGTCCGTTGGCCATCGCGCTGTCTTGCATTGGCGGCTATCTTGTTGCGGCGGGCGTGATCATCCTGGGATTGCTCAAGGCTGCGGCCAGAAAAACACCATCGCCGCTGGCTGACCGTGACAGTAGCGCTGACCCGGACGAGCATTGAACCCGGTCTGGTGAATGAAGACGACAGGAGATGGATGCCAGCGCATAAACCCCAACAAACGGGTACCTGAGTCAATTCATGAAATGGCTGATGCCTGGGTGAGAATAAATCTTGCCTTCTGCGTGTTCTCCTCTATAAAACTATGTTTTATTTCGTCGAAAAATCGCTTTACTTAGCGTTTTAAGTATGGTATGATTGAGACAATCAACAGATGTTTCATAGTTGTGGCTTGAACGCGAGACATGTCCCATTTGCTGGTGGGTGACAGAGAGGCGCGTCGGTGGCTGAAAGCGCGCTGCCTGACCGGAATGGAGATACCCCTCGCCAGCCTGCACAGAGCCAGGAATGTGTGCGGTTCGACCCCGTTACCGGTCGTATGAGCGCGTTTTAAATATTTTTAAAATGCGGAATGTGGGTGGAACCACGGAAAGCTTATTATGCCTTTTCGTCCCAGTTGGGGATGAAAAGGTTTTTTTATTGTAAAGGAGGATAATCGTATGTCAGTGGAAATGGAGCTGCAGGAGTCGGTGAATTATACGCCGATCCAGCGCATGCGTCACTCTGCCGCGCACGTGATGGCGGAGGCCGTGCAAGAGATGTTCCCGGAGGCGAAGTTTGCCATCGGCCCGGCCATTGAGGATGGTTTCTACTATGATTTTGAACTGCCGCGCCCGCTGACGCCGGAGGATTTGCCGGAGATCGAGCAGCGCATGGCGCGCATCGTGGCGGGCAAGCATCCTTTTGTGCGCAGTCGCTGGCCGCGTGAGAAGGCGCTGGAATACTTTAGCAACAAGGGGCAGAATTATAAGGTAGAGATTATCGAGAACCTGCCGGACGAAGAGGTGGGCATTTACCAGCAGAACAACTTCCTTGACCTGTGTCGCGGTCCGCACGTTGAGAATACCGGTCAGATCGGCCCCTTCAAGCTGATGCGCGTGGCCGGTGCCTATTGGCGCGGTGATGAGCATCGCCCGATGTTGCAGCGTATCTATGGTACGGCGTGGTTCAATCAAGAGGAGCTTGACCAGTACCTGTGGCGGCTGGAGGAGGCGCAGAAACGCGATCACCGCAAGCTGGGCCGCGACCTCAAGCTGTTCGTTTTGAGCGATGAACTGCCTGCCGGTGTGCCGATGTTCCTGCCGCGTGGTGAGACGCTGCGCCACGAAATGGAAAACTATGTGCGCGAGACGCAGGAGAAGTATGGCTACCAGCACGTCTGGACGGGCCATCTGGGCAAGGTGCACCTCTACAAGACCTCGAAGCACTGGTACACGTACCGCGAGAATATGTTCCCGGTTATGCCGGATGAGGAGGGCGTGGAGGACGAAGGCATTGTGCTGAAACCGATGAACTGCCCGCACCATATCACGCTCTATAAGTCGCAGATGCATAGCTATCGCGAGCTGCCGGTGCGCTACGCCGAGTTTGCCACGCTCTACCGCTATGAGAAGGCCGGGACGCTGACGGGCCTGGCGCGAGTGCGCAGCGTGACACAGGATGATGCTCATGTCTTCCTGCGCCCCGACCAGATCCAGGAGGAGTTCGATCGCGCCGTCAACCTGACGCTCGAAGTGCTCGATACCTACGGTCTGAGCGATTACTGGATTCGTCTCTCGCTGCGTGACGAGAATAAGAAAGAGGAGTACGTGGGCAGCGACGAGGTGTGGGAGATGGCGGAAAGCTCGTTGCGCAACGCGCTGAACAATCGTGGCATCCAGTACCAGGAGGCTATCGGCGAGGCGGCTTTCTACGGTCCCAAGATGGACTTCATGGTGCGTGACGCGCTTGGTCGCGAGTGGCAGTGTTCAACCGTCCAGCTTGACTTCGTGCAGCCGGAGAACTTTGGGCTTGAGTACATCGGTGAGGATGGCATGCCCCATAGCCCGGTGATGATTCACCGCGCCGTCACCGGCTCGACCGAGCGTTTCATGGCGATGCTGATCGAGCACTACGCCGGTGCCTTCCCGGTCTGGCTCGCGCCCGTGCAGGCAATGATTATTCCCATCGCCGATCGTCATCTGGAATACGCCAACAAGGTGCTGGAGATGCTCAAAGCTGTCGGGGTGCGCGCCGAAGTCGATGCGCGCGGCGAGCGTATGAACGCCAAAGTGCGCGACGCGCAGATGCAGAAGATACCGTACATGCTGGTCGTTGGAGACAAAGAGGCGGCAGCCGGAGCCGTTGCCGTGCGCCTGCGCAGCAACGAAAACCTCGGACCCGTCTCGCTGCCCGAATTCGTCGAACGCGTCACCGGGCGCATCAAAACTCGTAGCAAGGAACTGTAAGGTTTCGTCGAAAAACAATTGCATAATGGCGATAACGCGAGCCATGTCCCGTTCGTCAGGAGGGAACAGAGAGGCGCATCAGCGGCTGAAAGTGCGCCACCCGTCCACGACGGTGATACCCCTCGCCAGCCTGCACAGAGTCAGGAATGTGTACGGCCCGACCCCGTTACCGGTCGCATAAGCGCGTTCTGAAACGTTTTTCAAACGCGGAATGTGGGTGGAACCACGGAAAGCTTTTGTGCCTTTTCGTCCCATTGAGGGATGAAAAGGCTTTTTTTATTGAAGGCAAGATATCGCAGAGAGGAGCACAATTATGTCGGAGGAGATGAAGCAGTTTGAGGATGTGCCGGGTGAGGGGAAGAGTGAGCGCGACCATCGTGAGTCAGGGCGCGCGCCAGGCATTTTCCTGTATTCACCGGAGGTGGGAGCGGGTCTGCCGCTCTGGCTACCGCGAGGGGTGGTGCTGCGCGAGACGCTGGAAAGCTTCCTGCGCCAGCAGCAGAGAGAGCGTGGCTACCAGCACGTTATCACGCCCAGCATCGGCAAGGTAGGGCTGTACAAGACCAGCGGCCACTGGTACAAGTACCGGGATAGCATCTATCCGCCGATGATTGTGCGCGACCAGAAAGAGATGTCCGCGAGCGAGCAATCCGGCTGGAACTCATCTCTCGATAGCTGCTGCGGCCATGCTCTCAGTGTCGGAGAAGACGAGGATGTGCCGGATGATGCCTACATCTTGAGGCCGATGAACTGCCCGCATCATATCGAGATTTACAAGCACGAACTGCGTTCGTATCGCAGCCTGCCCCTCCGTCTGGCAGAGTTTGGCAGCGATTATCGCTATGAGCAGAGCGGCGAGATCAATGGCCTGCTGCGCACGCGCAACTTCACGCAGGATGACGAGCACATATTCGCCGCTCCTGAGCAACTGGAGGACGAATTTGTGCGCGTGATCGAAATGACGCTATTCATCTTCAAGGCGCTGGGCCTGAACGATTTCTCGGCTCGCTTCGGGCTGCGCGACCCGGCCAGTTCAAAGTATGTGGGCAGTGATGAGGTCTGGGAGCGGGCGCAGGCCGTGATCGTGCGCGCGCTGGGGCGGATTGCCTTGCCGTACACAGTAGCGGAGGGCGAGGCCGGTTTCTACGCGCCCAAGCTCGACTTCCTCGTGCGTGACGCGCTGGGCAGAGAGTGGCAACTTGGCACGGCGCAGGTCGATTTCAACTTGCCCGAACGCTTCGATCTCTCCTATATTGGGGAGGATGGGCAGCCACATCGTCCGGCCATCATTCACCATGCCAGCGTCGGTTCGCTGGAGCGCGTGGTTGGCATGCTGCTTGAGCACTACGCCGGTGCCCTGCCGGTCTGGCTCGCGCCCGTGCAGGCTGTACTCATCCCGATTGCGGACCGCCACCTGCCCTACGCGCAGCAGGTCGCGTCCCGCCTGCGTGTTGCCGGAGTGCGCGTAGAACTGGACAGCAGCGGTGAGCGCATGAATGCCAAAATTCGCAAGGCGCAGATGCAGAAAGTCCCGTATATGCTCATCGTTGGAGACAAAGAGGCAGCGGAGCAATCCGTCTCCGTGCGCCTGCGCAGCAACGAAAATCTGGGAGCCATGCCCCTGGCAGATTTCATAGAGCGCGTTACGCGGGTGATTACTGACAGGAGTGGGCAATTATAATATTCCAGCCCCCGTCCCAGGAATCGGCAATCCCCAGGCCACCCCTTGCGGGTGGCCTGGGGCGGAGCGAGGTGGTTTTCTATTCCAGGTAGCTATAGGCAGGCAGGGTCAGGAATTCAACGAAATCGTCGGAGGTGATGACTTTGTCGAGGATTTGGCGGGCGGGGCCGAATTTGCTGGCGGCGAATTGCTGCTCGCCGAGCTTTGTCTTCAGCTTCGCCAGTTCATCGTCGGTCAGTTCACGGTACAGGTCGACGGTGACTTTGCGCCCGTCGTTGAGGATGCCGCGCGGGTGGTGAATCCACTGCCAGATTTGCGAGCGGGCGATTTCGACGGTGGCCGCGTCTTCCATCAGGTTGTTGATCGGCACGCAGCCAATGCCGCGCAGCCACGATTCCAGGTATTGCAGACTCACGCTGATGTTGTTGCGCAACCCGGCCTCAGTGATCGTACCAGCGGCGACGGCCAGCAGGTCGGCAGCCGTCACATGCACATCCTCGCGCTTGCGATAAATCTGGTTCGGCGTCTTCATCACGAGGTCGAACTCCTCCATCGCGATTGGGACGAGACCGGGGTGGGCCACCCATGTACCATCGTGGCCGTCGGTGGCCTCGCGCCGCTTGTCTGCGCGCACGCGGTCAAGGGCTTCCTCGTTGGCCGCCGGGTCATTCTTGATGGGAATCTGTGCCGCCATGCCGCCCATAGCGTGGACGTTGCGGCGGTGGCAGGTCTTGATGAGCAGCAGCGAGTAGGAGCGCATAAAGTGTGTGGTCATTGTCACCTGGGCGCGGTCGGGCAGAATGAAATTGGGGATGTTGCGGAACTTCTTGATGGTACTGAAGATGTAGTCCCAGCGCCCGCAGTTCAGCCCTGCGGAATGCTCGCGCAACTCGTAGAGAATCTCGTCCATCTCGAACGTTGCCAGGATGGTCTCAATAAGCACCGTAGCCTTGATTGTTCCCTGCGGAATGCTCAGTTCGTTCTGCGCCATTACGAAGATGTCGTTCCAGAGTCGGGCCTCCAGGTGGCTCTCCAGCTTCGGCAGGTAAAAGTAGGGGCCAGTACCTTTCTCAAGCAGGCGACGAACATTATGATAAAAGTACAGCCCGAAGTCGAAGATGCCGCCGGAGACGGGCTTGTCATCAACCAGTACGTGCTTCTCGTTCAGGTGCCAGCCGCGAGGACGAGCCAGCAGCGTCGCCGTCTTCTCGTTCAAACGATAGCTTTTCCCCTCTGGACTCGTGAAGCTGATGGTGCCTGCGATGGCATCGCGCACGTTGATCTGCCCCTGAATGGTGCCTTCCCAGGTCGGCGAGTGCGCGTCCTCGAAATCAGCCATGTAGACCTTTGCTCCTGAATTGAGCGCGTTAATCACCATCTTGCGATCAACGGGGCCGGTGATTTCGACGCGGCGATCCTGCAAATCATCAGGCAGGGGAGCTACCGTCCAGTCGCTATTGCGGATATGCTCGGTTTCCGGCAAGAAATCGGGCAATTTGCCCGCGTCGATTTCTTGCTGGCGCTGCGTGCGCTTCGCCAGCAGTTCCTCACGCCGTCCCTCGAATTCGCGGGCCAGCTTCGCTACAAAGTTCATGGCATCTGGGGTCAATATTTCCGCGAACTCCGCCGTAACAGGACCGGTAATCTCAACGCCTTCTGGATATTGCTTCATCATCGCTTCTGTCCTCCATCCTTTCACTATGCAGGAGATACAACCTCATATTTTCACCCTGTATTATCGCATATTTGTCAGGCTGTCTGGCACGAAAGTACACCGTGTGGAGAAGTGGGGCGCACGCGCTGATCGGCTGTGAAACAGCCGATCAGCGCGTGCGCCCCACTTCTCCACACACTATTTTTAATGGAATTGCTCCTCTTCTGTTGAGCCACTGAGGGCGGTGGTTGAGGATAGGCCCTGGGAGATGACCTGGGATACGTCATCAAAGTAGCCGGTGCCAACCTCGCGCTGGTGCTTTGTCGCGCTGTAGCCGTACTGTTCCAGATCGAACTCGGCCTGTTGCAGTTTAGAGTAGGCGGCCATGCCCTCCTGACGATAGCCCAGCGCTAGCTTGAACATGCTGTAGTTGAGGGCGTGGAAGCCTGCCAGCGTGATGAACTGGAATTTGTAACCCATCTTGCCCAGTTCTTGCTGAAAGTCGGCGATGGTCCCGGCATCAAGCTTTTTGCGCCAGTTAAACGAGGGCGAGCAGTTGTAAGCCAGCAGCTTGTCGGGGAATTGCTCATGGATGGCTTCGGCGAAGCGCTGCGCCTCCTTCAGATCTGGCTCGGAGGTCTCACACCAGATGAGGTCGGCATAGGGAGCGTAGGCCAGGCCGCGTGCGATGGCAGCTTGCAAACCGCCGTGCATCCTGAAGAAGCCCTCCGGGGTGCGTTCAGCCGTCAGGAAGCGCTGGTCGTAGGGGTCGATATCGCTGGTAATCAGGCGCGCGCCATTGGCATCGGTGCGCGCCACGATGAGGGTGGGGACGCCCATTATATCGGCGGCGAGACGGGCGGCGGTGAGATGGCGCACGGCAGATTGTGTCGGAATGAGCACCTTGCCGCCCATGTGGCCGCATTTCTTCTCAGAAGAAAGCTGATCCTCAAAATGCACACCTGCCGCTCCGGCTTCGATCATCGCCTTCATCATCTCAAAGACGTTGAGCGGGCCGCCGAAACCGGCCTCGGCATCGGCCACGATAGGAGCATACCAGTAGATGTCATCTTTCCCTTCGGCATGATGCAGCTGGTCGGCACGCTGCAGGGACGCGTTGATCTTACGCACGACCTGCGGCACGCTGTTGCTGGGGTAGAGGCTCTGATCGGGATACATCTGCCCGGCCAGATTCGCGTCTGCCGCGACCTGCCAGCCGCTCAGGTAGATAGCCTGCAAACCGGCTTTGACCTGCTGCACGGCCTGGTTACCTGTCAGCGCGCCCAGCGCCGCGACGTATTGCCCGGTATGCAGCAGTCTCCACAGCCGCTCCGCGCCCATGCGCGCCAGCGTGTGCTCGATCTTCACGGTACCGCGCAGGCGCACCACGTCAGCCGCACTATAGGTGCGCTTTATGCCCTTCCAGCGCGGATTCTCATGCCAGTCGCGTGTCAGCTCCTCTATCTCCTCCTGCTCTCGTTGTTTCTGTTCTTGACGAATATCGTGACCATGCTTTAGCTGATGACCATTCTGATGACTCTTCAACACAGTATTCTCACTCATGACCTGTCGACCGCTCATCATACTGTAGCCCTCCTGGGAAGCGAAGTTTACCTTATATAACAGGAAAACTATACTTAAGCCTTGCTTTGCTGCGGAGAGATATCGTCATCTCCTCCTGTAAAGAAGCTTACCATGCGGCTAAGCGAAAATGCCAGCTATTGGCTATAGAAGTTTTGAGGAGATACATAACTTTTCGCTTATATGAAATGACCACCGGCTCATCGTCGGTGGTCATTTCATATAAGCAAGCCACGGTTATTTTATGCCCCGTGACATTTCTTGTACTTTTTGCCACTGCCACAGTAGCAGAGGTCGTTGCGCCCGATCTTGGCGGGTGGAGTTGCAGGGCCGCTATTGGCTCGCGTTGTGGCTGGCCTGGTGGCAGGTTGCGCTGCACGCGCGGCGTTTGCTTTCTGACCACTGCGACGCGCCCCCTGACCCTGACCATGTCCATTGCTGCGCGGGCGCTCATCGACGGTATCGCTTTTGGTTTGCCCGCTGGCCTGAGCGATGGCGTCGGCGTTGGTACGCACGTTACGCGGCATCTTGCGCTTCGGCTCAGGTAGCTGGACGGCGAGCGTGAAATCGTGACGCAGTTGTTGCAGCAGCGCGGAGACGATGTAGTGCTGGATGGCAGCCTTCAGCTCCTCAAACATGCGGTACGCTTCGTTCTTGAATTCGACCAGCGGGTCGCGCTGACCAACAGAGCGGAAGTGGATGCTGGCGCGCATGATATCCAGCGCGTCGATGTGATCCATCCACAGGCGATCAACCACCTGGAAGGTAATGTTGCGCTCAAGGTCGCGAATCGAGAAGGGCGCGATATCAGGATGCTCGCGGCGGAGCTGCGCGTGCTGCTCCTCGATCTGCCGCGCTCGCATCTCATAATGATCGAGCGCCAGTTGGACGAGCTGCTTTTTGAGGTCTTCGCGGCGCACGGCATGGATATTCTCCGGCACCATTTCCTCCGGCACAGGTATCCACTGTTCCAGCGCGGCAAAGAGCTGCTCTAGCTGCTCTTCCTCCGTGACCATGTTGCCGGGAATGAATCTATCTACCAGACTGCTGACCTCGGCGCGTATCATGTCCAGAACGCGCTCGTGCATGTCGGCGCGTTCAAGCACGGCCCGGCGGTCTGCATAGATGACCTCGCGCTGCCTGGCGATCACATCATCATAATCGACCACGTTCTTACGAAGGTCGAAGTTGTAGCCCTCGACCTTCGTCTGTGCTTTTTCGATGACGTTGGTGACCATACTATGCTCCAGTGGTACGTCGTCTTCCAGGCCGACGCGCTGCATGATCTTCGAGAGCGCATCCGGCACGAAGCGGCGCAGCAGTTCGTCTTCCAGCGAGAGGAAGAAACGCGATTCGCCGGGGTCTCCCTGGCGTCCGGCGCGGCCTCGTAACTGCTTATCGATACGGCGCGACTCGTGGCGCTCAGTGCCGATGATGTAGAGACCGCCCAGTGCGACCACGCGCTCATGATCCTCTTCGCACTCGCGCACCTTTTCTTCGAGTAGTTTCTGCTTTTCTTCCTCGCTCATGTGCGCGATGTAGTCCTCAATGGCCTCCTCTTTCTCCTCACGCTCCTCCGGCGTCTGCTCCGGCATCTCGCGAATGAAATCGACGTTCTCGGCATGTTTGCGTATGACACTATCGAGAAAGCCCGCCGGGTTGCCGCCTAAGAGAATATCGGTACCGCGACCGGCCATGTTGGTGGCGATAGTGACGGCGCCGCTGCGACCTGCCTGTGCGACGATCTGCGCCTCTCGCTCGTGGTGTTTCGCGTTCAAGACGTTGTGCGGGATTCCCTCGCGCTCAAGCAGGCTCGACAGGTATTCAGAGGTCTCTACCGCCGTTGTGCCTACGAGCACCGGCTGTCCCTTCGCGTGCCGTTCCTTGATCTCCTCAACCACGGCCTTGAATTTTGCCTCGGTTGTACGGTAGATCAGGTCTGGTTGATCCTTACGAATCATTGGCTTGTGCGTCGGAATGACGATCACGTCCAGCTTGTAAATCTTGTCGAATTCTTCCGCGTCGGTCAGGGCGGTACCGGTCATACCCGCCAGCTTCTTGTAGAGGCGGAAGTAGTTCTGGAAGGTGATGGTGGCAAGGGTGTGATTTTCGCGCTGTACCTTGACGCCCTCTTTAGCCTCGATGGCCTGGTGCAGACCCTCGCTGTAGCGTCGGCCCGGTAACTGGCGACCTGTGAACTCGTCGACGATGATGACTTCACCATCTTTGACGATGTAGTCCCTGTCGCGTTTGAAGATCACCTCGGCTTTGATGGCATTTTCCATGTAGCGCGTCAGTTCGATGTTGCGCTCGTCATAGATGTTTTGCAGCCCGGCCAGCCGCTCGATCTTGTCGATGCCAGCCTCGGTCAGGATGACGGTGCGCATCTTCTCCTCGACGGTATAGTCTTCCTCCGGTTTCAGCATCTTCGCCCAGCGTGCGAACCTGGCGTAGTGGTCGGTTGATTCCTCGCCCTGACCAGAAATGATGAGCGGTGTGCGCGCCTCGTCGATGAGGATGTTGTCCACCTCGTCGACGATGGCGTAGTTGAGATCGCGCTGCACCGTCTGTGCGAGCGAGGTGACCATGTTGTCGCGCAGGTAGTCGAAACCGAACTCGTTGTTGGTGCCGTAGGTGATATCCGCCTCGTAGGCGGCCCGGCGCGCGGGCGATTGCGGCTCGACGGCGTTGACGATGATGCCGACGGTCATGCCCAGGAACTTGTAGACCTGCCCCATCCACTCGGCGTCACGGCGCGCCAGGTAGTCGTTGACGGTGACGAGGTGAACGCCCTTGCCGGTCAGCGCGTTGAGGTAGATCGGCAGCGTGGCGACGAGAGTTTTCCCTTCACCGGTTCTCATCTCGGCGATCTTGCCCTGGTGCAGCACGATGCCGCCGATCAACTGTACATCGTAGTGACGCATCTTGATGGTGCGCCACGCCGCCTCGCGCACGACGGCGAAGGCTTCGGGTAGCAGATCGTCCAGTGTCTTGCCGGAGCGATAGCGTTTTGCCATCTCGCCCGTCAGTTGGTCCATCTGCTCGGCTTTGAGGGCCACGATTTCAGGTTCCAGGTCGCGCAGGATGCTATCCAGCATGCGTTCCAGGTTGTCGATGATCAGCTCATCGTTGTCACCCGCGCTGCGGCGAATCTCTTCAAAACGCGACCACGCCTGCTCGAACGCCTCGACTTTGAAATCCTCGTCGACCTCTGCCAGTGTCGGCTCAACCTCCGCCAGCAGCTTGAGCGTTGCCTCCTGCGGGTTTTCCGTCTGGTCGGGCCATTCCTGCCGCTCCTCCGCGAGGTCCAGCGCCTTTGTCACGCGCAACTTGTTCAGGATGGGTGATAGATTCTTATACGCGCTCTCGAAAGCTTCGGAGAGGGTATGCGACAGATTGTCGCGCAGGTCATATTCGGGAGTGCGGCGCTGTTCTATGGTCTGGCGCGGCTCTCGCATAGCGGCGTGTAACTGCGCGTCGCTCACCTGTTGCGCCAGAGGTTCGACCTCTGCCAGCGCCTCGCGAAAGAGCTTGACCAGATCGTCTTCGAGCACCATGCCGCCCTTGAGGTACAGGGCAAGCTGCGAGCGAAACTCCACCGTCTTGGCTGCCAGTTCCTCGTCACTCAATTTCTGTATCGATGGCTCAAGCGCATTAATTTTATCAACAAGGGGCTGAATTGCTCTCAAATCCCGTTTATTGGGATCCCCCATAATTTTTCCAAGTAATTGCATTGTCTTCTTTTCTCTCTTTTCTCCAAACTCCAAATATGCGCGAACTCTGGCAGGTGTGCTCTTTCTGATCTCTGCTCGTGAGGTTGCCCGAAGTAATCTATAAACACTCCAATTACTGGAAACATTTCAGGCAGCCTGAACATTCACACTCATTATAGCATACGTGACTAGAGTTCTGAGGTTGTGAGCTGGCCCCTTTTCTCCGCTCTATGGATTCGTAGCGTTGTCACGGGTGCTCTTGCGCGATCAGGTACGCCGTTTCTTGCCCATAAATGGTTGAGATCTGCTGCTGGCTCACATGGGAGAAAGAATGACCCCCGGTATAGCTGATGTACTGTACAGGCACGTGGTTGCGCAGCAACGCCTGTTGCAGTTCTCGCGATTGTGCTGGCAGCACGAGCATATCCTGCGCTCCCTGGACGATGAGCATGGGGGCGCTTTGAGGCGTGACATCGAAGATGGGCGAGGCGTCGCGGTAGATGGCGGGATCGCTCTGCTGTGTCGCTTTGCCGAAAACGGAGAAGTAAACGCTCAGGGGCGCGCTCAAGCGAGGATTGACCAGATCGACCGGCCCGAAGTTATCCACGACACAGGAGACTTTCGGGGATTGGTTTGCGTATGAGCTCGCTTCGTTGCCGGGATGTATTGTCGCAAGGACGCCGAGAAAGACGGCGAGTTGTCCTCCTGCCGAATCTCCATCGGAGCAGATGTGACTGCTATCCAGATCGAGCTGGCTGGCGTGGGCGCGCATCCAACGTACCGCGAGCTGCGCGTCAACCAGTTGCGCGGGCCAGATAAGCTGCGGTTGCAGGTTTTTCGTTGCGAGTCGGTAGTCGATATTGAGCACGACGAAACCCAGGCTGGCAAGATTTTTACAGAGCGAGGTATCAGTTTGTTTGTCGCCTAACATCCAACCGCCGCCATGAATGAGAACCACACCTGGTCGGCGTGTGGCGGCCTCTGCTGGTCGGCAGATATCCAGCCTCTCCTGCGGTAGCGGCCCATAATTCACATTTCGCTGCCAGTTTACCTGATATTGCAGTGGAGAGAAGAGGGAAGCGGGTTGTTTGACAATGGTCAGATTGCTCTGGCTTTTTCCGCCGCAGGAGACGAGGACAAGGAGAAAGATCAAACCCGTGAACATGCCGCAAGAAGGACGAAGCGTGCTGCTTTTCCCTGATTGATCCATAACATGCCCTTTTGCATCTGAACCGGGACGATGCTACTACGAACAGTGCCTGCTTCTTACCTCAGCTTTAGCTGTCTCGTCCTGAGTATACACTATTTTCTTATCATTTTGTAGTGCTTTTTAGACGACTTCTTAGAAAACCACTTCGCTGGTTGGCCTGACCCGTATCCGGTGCCCACCAGCCCAGAAGCCGTTCAGTGTGCTGTTATGGTGCGCGATAATCTGCTCAGCCGTCAGCACATCGTTATCTTCTGTGGTGTGCGCGTCGCCGACCAGCGTCACATCGTAGCCTGCCGAGACGGAGCGGCGCGAGGTCGTATCCACACAGTAATTGCTCTGCAAGCCAACGATCACAAGATGTTTGATGCCCCGTTTCTCCAATTCCTGTTGCAGTGTTGTCCCGACAAACGAATCGGGGGATTGCTTGTGAACAACTGGCTCGCCCTCCTGCGGAGCAATCGCCGGATGAATCTGCCACTGTGGCGAGCCAAATTTCAATCCCTCTTCATAATCTTCATTATGCTGCACATAAAGCACCGGCACGCCCGCCGCCCGCGCCTTCGCGATCAGCGTGCCGATATTCTCCAGCACCTCTTTGCCTTTATACGCCGGTTCGATCAACCCCACCTGCGTATCGATAATCACCAGGGCCGTGCCTCTCTCTGTCTCTGCGCTCATAGCCTTCTCCTTCTCACTCAAACGAATGTTTAAAGTTTTTGTAGCCTGCAAACAGTGTACCACGAAAAGCGGCTATATTACGCCCTGATTCGAGGGAACCCTGATAAAAGGGAGAAACTCCTGCTGTGAAAAGAAAAACCTCCCATGAGAGAAGGAGAACTCTCGCATATAAGTGCGAGTATCGCTTGCATATGCACGCGCACTTATAGTTTTCTGCGAGACGAAGGGGCTTTGCCCGCTGGCTCTTTCAAAAAGCCGTTGTATTGCTGACATACTGGTGTCACTCGCAGCGAATATACTGCTGGTATAAAAGGTACTGGATGCCGTCCAGGGCGGCTCCTGAGCTTTGAAAAGGAAGGGGATAAAACCATGCAAGTGCCTTCGCAACGTGTCTACTATGTTGTTTTTGCCGTCACCCGCTACGAGTCCTTTGACGATGCCCTGGCGAAAGCGCCCGCTATGATTGCCGCTCACATTGCCCGTTCGCGGGAATTGCACGCTCGTGGCACGCTCCTCATGTCGGGCGCCTTCCTGGATAACCCGCAGGAGCCGCTCAGCACCATGGGCGTTCTCACTACCTATGAGGCCGCCGAAGACTACATCAAAGGCGATCCGTTCGTGCAAAACGGCATGGTCAGCAGGTGGTATATCCGCGAATGGGCCAATATGTTCGCCCGCCCTCTATGATGTTGAGTATGTGCGGTGCTGCCGGTCAGCGCAGCCAGGGGGCACCGCGTACCAGATGATATTGTCTGTCACCCGCACCTGTGTCTTAAGGTGTTAAGACCATCGTTCTTCCCAACGTTTGCGGGAATATGCGCTTGCCTATGAATGAAAATAGGGACAGGCGCTGATTTTGGTGAGGTTTTGTGATATAACAACAGTGGCCGCGTTCCCAGGCGAAACGCGGCCAGTGTGAGCGACACCTCATAGTGTCAAACTGTTGGAGCGAACGTTGTTAGCAAATGAGGTGGTCATTTGTGTTGTGTATTGTGTAAGGCAGGTCTGATGGAGCCTGGTATTCTCTCTGTCGGCGCACCTCCTTTCTCACCTTACGGCGATTACTTGTTACTCTCGTTTTGCTCATTGTTCGTTTGCTTGCTTGCTTCTTGTTGCGGAGTGGTAGTATCCAATCCATACATGACTGTGTGACGCTTAAGTGCCATTGCTCACTTCATGTATGTACTTCTAGGATAGTTCGTTATTCTCAAGAAAATTGCAGGGAAATGTAAGAAAATTGTAAGAAAACCGTAAGTAGTCCTTTTTACTGGAGATTTCAGGAGTGAAGCGATGTATTTTCCGACGACACGGGTGCTGACGGTGCTGGAAATGTTGCAATCGCACCGGCAATTGAGCGGGCCAGAGCTGGCCGAGCGGCTGGAGGTCAATATTCGCACGGTGCGCCGCTATATCATGATGTTGCAAGACCTGGGTATCCCCGTTGAGACGGTGCGCGGACGCTACGGAGCCTATCGCCTGCGCCCTGGCTTCAAACTGCCGCCGTTGATGTTTACGGAGGATGAGGCGCTGGCCGTGACGTTAGGCCTGCTGGCGGCCCGCCGTCTCGGTCTGGCCGTGGCCGCGCCGGATGTCGAGGGAGCACTGGCAAAAGTTGGGCGCGTACTGCCTGCCTCCCTGCGCGAGCGCGTGCAGGCGGTGCAGGATATTCTTATCCTCGATTTTCCCGCCTCTGAAGCGCCCCCTGCCAGCGACGTGGTCGTGACGCTTTGTACCGCCGCGCAGATGAGGAGGCGTGCAGGGCTGCGCTATCAGGCCTGGGGAGCTGATGTAACGGAGCGCACAATTGACGTGTATGGGATCGTCTGTCGCGGGGGCTTCTGGTATGCCGTTGGCTACTGCCACCTGCGCCAGGATGTGCGCGTCTTCCGGCTGGATCGCGTCCTGCAGGCCGAGATATGCGAGGAGAGCTTTTCTCGTCCAACCGATTTCGATTGCCTCGAACATGTGGCGCGCGCCGTCGCGTTGATGCCCGACAAATGGTTTGTGGAGGTGCTGCTTGAAACGTCATTAGAGGTGGCGAGATGCGAGGTGCCCCCCGCACTCGCCGTACTGGAAGAAACTTCTGGCGGCGTCTTGTTCCGCTGCTACACAAAAAACCTGGAATGGATAGCCCGTGTCCTGGCCAGTCTGGGCTTTCCCTTCGTCGTCCGCCAGCCGCCTGAACTGCGCGCGGCGTTTAAACAACTGGCCGAACAAATCACGAAGATGGCTAGCCGCGCGCCTGTCCTTTAGAGATGGATGGCTAGTGAAAGCCTGTCCATGCCTGTCGCTGCTGCCATTCGCGGTTATCAAGACCGTCACCGCTGTCAACTCCCCACTTCCAGGCCGCCAGGTCGAGGACGATCAGGGCCGCGAGTAAGAAGAGAATAGTCTCCATATGTGCCTCCTGCTGGTTCGCATCCATTGACAGAACCGACTTAACTATCTAAAATGTTATTGATGGTTAAATTATAGCCGATAAATTATAACCTGTCAAGTGGATTTTGATGGTTATTCGGAAATGTGATAGACTTGTATGCAGGAGGGACATATGGTTGCAAGCGAGATAGAGCAGGTACCACTCTTTGCCTTATCCGCTAACTGGTTGTGCCTGGACTTTACTAATACATTAGATGATCGTTTAACCGAAGATGTGCATGACAATCTCAATAGTTACGTTGACCTTGTTGCCTGGAGCAGGCAGGCGGGTCTGGTGACGGATGCCGGGGCGGAGCGGCTGCTGGAGGAGGCAAGGCGGAATTCCGAAGAGGCCAGAGGGGTCCTGCTGCGTGCGAGAGACCTGCGCGAGGTGATGTATCGCATTTTCCTGGCTATTACCGAGGGGGCGCAGCCAGCGGAAGCCGATCTGTACACGTTGAATGCCGCCCTTGCGAAGGCTATGGCTCATGCCCGTGTTGTAGGGCGGGATGGCGGCTTTGTCTGGAGTTGGGAGGATGGAGGGTGCGAGCTTGACAGCCTGCTCTGGCCCGTCATCCGTTCCGCCGCCGATCTGCTGACATCCTCGGAGCTGGAAGCCGTGCGCGTCTGCGCTGCCGAGGACTGTAGCTGGCTCTTTCTGGATACAAGCAAGAATCATACGCGGCGCTGGTGCAGCATGAAAAGCTGCGGCAACCGCGCCAAAGCGCGCCGCCACTATAAAAAGGAGAAGGAGCAGGCATAGACCCTTTGAGCCAGGTTCTCAGTGAGATGACGTATTAATCACGCCGATGGCGACTACTCGCCCCTTCGGCGCGCCCTGTGTGGCGTTGGGTCCAGGCTCGACGCTGACGGCGGTCGTGTTATAGCCCTGCGCCCTGGCGTTACCCTGGAAAGTAACACTGGCGGTGCCATTCTGGACGTTCAGCAGGCCGATACTGGTTGTCTGTGTGCCGCGCAGCAGCCAGCCCTGATAGACCTGAGTACCTTGCAGGCGGGGCAGATTATGCATAATCAACACAGTAATGTCTTGCTGGGGATAGTAGATGAGTTCTCCGCTTACTCCCAACTCTGCTCCACTGCCCTGGACTGTGATGATCTGTGGAGCGAACTGCGCGTACTGCAAGCTGGTGAGCTGGTGTTGTAGCGAGATATTCCAGGCTGTCATTACTCCGAGCAGGGCGAACAAAATCACTACTGACGCGACCAGGGGTAGCACTGCCAGCTTTTGCCAGTCTGGCCTTCTGTGCTGGCGCTGGCTGTCGTTGCTCTTATGGGTACTTTCCTCGCGAATGGTGCTCATGAGCCGGTTCTCCAGCGAGGAGGAGGGATTGACCTGGGGGACGGACAGAGGGAGGAGGTCCACGACGGCGCGCAATTCATGGTAGAGTTTTGAGCAACGAGGACACTCCGCCAGGTGCGTCTCCGCTTCCCTGCGTTCCTGTGGTGTCACCGCATCAAGGGCGAAAGCGCCCGATATTTCTTCAAACTCTTTGCAATTCATCGTGGACTCTCCAATCTGTCTGCCTTGACCTGGAATACGCTTTTTATAGCGCGACAGATTACCCCGTCCAGAGTGATGTTAGCGCACGTGGGGCATGACTGCGGTGGCGAAACGCTCGATCTGCTCCACACGGTCGGGCCAGCGCGGCACCATGAATTGGAGGGCGATGTGGTCGACTCCTGCATCACGGTAGGCGCTGAGGGCCTCGATGAGCTGCTCAGGCGAGCCGCGCAGGCGAGTTTCGTCCTGTGGTACCGCTTCGCGTGTCACCTCGATGGCGCGACAACAGGCGAGCTGGATCTGGTCGGGGTTGCGTCCTGCCTCTTCGGCCATGCGCCGGATCGTATCGAAGCGTTCGTGCAGTTGCGATGGGGTGATATCGATGTAGTAGGGGAACCAGGCATCACCATACTTTGCTGTGCGCCGCATCGCCGCCATGCCTTCACCTCCGACCCAGATGGGAATGCGCGGTTGCTGAATGGGCTTGGGGGAGAAGGCAACATCCTGAATGGAATAGAACTGGCCCTCGTAGCTGATATGCTCCTCGCTCCACAGCTTCTCGATGATTTCCAGTTGCTCATCGGTCATCTTGCCGCGCTCTTTGAAGGGAACGCCGAGGGCGGCGAACTCCTCTTCCATCCAGCCGACGCCCACGCCCATAATGAGCCTTCCTTTGGAGAGTCGTTCGATAGAGGTCGCTACTCGCGTCCAGTAGAGGGGATGGCGATAGGGCAGCACCAGCACGCTGATGCCGAGCGCGATCTTTTCCGTGCAGGCCGCCAGGAAGGCCAGGCAGGTAAACGAATCCAGGAACGGGCGATCAGGCGGGACGATGAACTCATGGTTCTCGCTGTAGGGGTAGAACGTATTGATCTGCCAGGGCGTGACTACGCGATCCGCCGACCAGATCGAGTCAAAGCCCTGCCGCTCGGCGCTCTGTGCCGCCTGCGTCAGTGTCTCCGGCCCCGTTGCGCGCCCGGATATGGGAAGAAAGACACCGATTTTCATCATACAGCTCCTTCGATGTATATCCACGAAGAGGCGACGTTTTTCCTCTGCTGCTATTATACATTGTTTGCTGCGCCGCCGGGAGGGAAAAGCAGAAGGCAGGAGAGAAAAGAGGCGTTCGCGAACGCCTCTTTTCTCTCCTGCCTTCTGCTTCAGGAATAACCGGCGGAGGAGGTGGGATTCGAACCCACGAGGGCTATTCACCCTACACGATTTCCAGTCGTGCTCACTAGGCCACTATGAGACTCCTCCAGTAGGGGTGGCGGAGAGAGTGGGATTCGAACCCACGAGGGCTATTCACCCTACCGCTTTTCGAGAGCGGCACTTTCGACCACTCAGACATCTCTCCACCGCGCAGTATAGCATATCCTGCCCATCCTGGCAAGCCTTTTACCCCTCTTGTTCGCGCAGTTCTCCCTGTTCATAGAGCCAGCGGGCGAAGTGCATGCGGTAATCCTCGGCCACGCGCTGACGCATTTCTGTGTTCTCATAGAGGTGCTCGCGCATCTCCACAAGCTTTCTTGCCTCTTCCAGTTCGAAGCCCGTTGCGAGCAGGTAATCGAGAAACATCTGCTCCTCTCTGCCCTCGTTCCTGGTCCCCTCGACCGAAGTTGGTGGGACACAATGCTCGTTGAATTCGGGAAAGCTGCTATGCGCTGGCTGGGATGGGTCTTTCATAGCAATTTTCTCTCCTCTCTCTCATAGAAAACCTTGCTCTACACCTTTTCATCGGCTCAGGTTGGCGCAAAATAGAGCGCCACGGCAAGAAAGGACTTCTGACCGCCAGTTCAAAGACTCAAGTCAATATCGCTTTCCTCCCGGCTTCACTACACTGAAAGCATGAGAGTTGAATTGCTATCCTATAAATCACTGCACTATGTATGGCAGTCAATAGACATTGCTTGCTGAAGGAGAGGGGATAATCTATGGAGACGTCGCAGGAGGTAGAAAATCTCTGGACGGAGTTTGTGGCTACGCGGCGACCGGAACTGCGGGACGACCTGATTATGCGCTATGCTCCTCTGGTACGCCTGGTGGTTGGCAGGCTAGGTATTCCCTCCACCGGCTTACTGGAGGCTGGCGATTTACTCAGCCACGGGATGATCGGGCTGATCAACGCGGTGGATCGCTATGATCCCACGCGAGGAGTGCGTTTTGAGGCATTCGCCACGGCGCGTATCCGGGGTGCGGTCATCGATCAGTTACGCGCGTTGAACTGGCTACCCCGTGCGGCAGTGAGCCGGGTGCGCCAGATCGAGGGGACGATGGCGAGGCTGGAACAGCAGTTAGGGCGGCCTGCCACTGAGGTCGAGGTCGCGACCGAGCTTGGCGTGCCACTCACACGCTACCGGCAAATGCTTTTTGAAGCCGGGATCGTGGTCTTATCACTGGATACACCCCTGGTTGCGATCATGCAGGAAGACGAGTTTCCCACGCTGGGCGAACTCCTGGAGGATCAGTCAACGCCAGGGCCGGTCGAGCAACTGGAGAGGCAAGAGAGGATATCCCTGCTGGCCTCCGCCCTCGACCGCCTGCCGGAGCGCGAGCGGCTGCTGCTCGCCATGTACTATCAAGAGGAGTTGACGATGAAGGAAATCAGTAAGGTGATGGGTGTATCCGAATCGCGCGTCTGCCAGTTGCATATGCAGGCTATCATGCGTTTGCGCTCGATCTTCAATGTGGCCGGGCAGCACGACCACGAGAAAGAAGACGAGAAGGGCGAGCAGGTGAGCGAGGTTGGAGGAAAAAGCTCACTGGCGCATGGCCGCTGGCACAGGAGATGGAATCCAGCCAGATTCTAACCCTGTTGTAACGCCAACCGACGCCGATATTACTACTATAGCGGATGATCGCAGGGAACGCTGCCTGTCACCTGATCTTTCAGAATGAGCTGATCGGAAGACAGCGGCATAGTACATTTTCGAGGAACGAAATGAAGGTAAAAACACACCTTTCTTTGGCGCAGACGGCGCGGGAGGCTATGCGCGGGCAGGCGGTACAGGAACGAACGCGCAAGCAGGGCCGAACCCCCTGGAAGGTGAGGCCGACCAGGGCGGAAAAACAACGCACAATCAAGCCTGCTTTGTACGCGGCATGTCGTGTTCCCGAACAACGTGCCGCTCATGTTGAGGTGTTGCGGGCGCAGGTCAAAGCCGGAACTTACCGGCTTGATAGCCGGGCGCTGGCTGAGAAGATGATGTTGGGTCTGTCTTACGATGAGGGGAATTTTTGAATGGAGAATGGATATTGTAAGGATTGACCGACAGTCTTACCCGTTCGTTGTAATCCTGACATCTAGGAAACAGATGAGAGGCAGGCAGGTAGAAATGCTTGCAATCGACTCTCTGCTCATTCTTCTCATGCTATTTCGCCTGAGAAAGGCCCGGTACCGGGTCTATAGCAGAGCAGGGATGCAATACGTACTCACTTCGCTCTTCCAGGAAGAAGGGAAGCTTATATGCTAGTATTACGACGCAAAGTTGGTGAAAGCATTATACTCGCGGGGTCTATCCATATATCAGTGCTGGCAGTTGAAGGCGAACGTGTCAAAATTGGTATCAGCGCCCCACCAGATGTATCGATTGTGCGCGAAGAACTCTTGCACATCGCTGAAAGGCAGATAGCACCCGATCATCCAGTACCGCAGCGATAAGCAGGGCGAGGGTATGCTATCCATCTCAAGCCGACCCCTCCTTCCAGGCCGACCGCAAGGGTCGGCCCTACTATACCTGTCCCAACGCCGCGCGCGCGGCGTTGGGACAGGTATAGTAGGGCTACTCCTGCGGCTGGTCTGACGCAGCTATTTACTGCTTATTCGGCGGTCGCCTGCTCTTTGTAGCCGTTGGCTTGCTCGGATGCCTGTGGCGCTGGCGTGGGTGGGGTGATGGTCTTATCATTGATGAAGGCTTCGGTCATTTCGTGGGCCACGTCATCGGGATATTGAACCGGAGGCGATTTCATCAGGTAGGCGCTCGGACCTTCCAGCGTGCCGCTCAGTCCTCTGTCGAGGGCAAGTTTTACCATACGTACCGCGTCGATCACCACGCCTGCCGAATTGGGTGAGTCCCACACCTCCAGCTTCAGCTCGGCATTGAGTGGCACGTCGCCAAAAGTGCGCCCTTCCAGGCGAATATAGGCCCATTTGCGGTCGGCGAGCCAGGGGACGTAGTCTGAAGGGCCAATATGGACGTTCTCTTCGCCCAGATCGTAGTCCAACTGGCTGGTCACCGCGTTGGTCTTGCTGATCTTCTTCGATTCCAGCCGCTCGCGTTCCAGCATATTGAAGAAGTCGGTGTTGCCGCCAACATTCAACTGCATCGTGCGCTCCAGTTTGACGCCGCGTTCGCGGAAGAGACGCGCCAGCATGCGGTGGACGATGGTCGCGCCAACCTGGCTCTTGA
The DNA here is from genome assembly GCA_035294125.1 of Ktedonobacteraceae bacterium. GTDB lineage: Bacteria > Chloroflexota > Ktedonobacteria > Ktedonobacterales > Ktedonobacteraceae > CADDYT01. The sequence goes on from DATGLM010000049.1 coordinate 332,091, forward strand.
TATCATCCCCGATCATCGGCAGGTTGGCCTCTTTGAAACGCTGCTGCCAGTAGTTTTCACGCGCGATAAAGACAGGGATGCAGTTGACGAAACCAACACCCGCTTGCAGGATTTGCTCCACGTACCACTTGGTCGCCGTTTCGGAGCCGACGGGCAGGTAATTGATAATCACATTCGTGCCGGTATCTTTGAGGATATGCACGATATCGTCCGTCTGCCCCGGCGCTTTGGTAATCACCTGTGAGAGGTACTTGCCCAGTCCATCGTGGGTCATGCCGCGATAGACTTTCGCCCCCAGCTTCGGCACATCCGCAAAGCGATAGGTATTATTCGGTGCGGCATAAATAGCTTCACTGATATCTTTTCCCACTTTGTTCTGATCAATATCGAAGGCCGCGGAGAATTCTATATCATTGATGTGATATCCTCCAAGATTGACATGCATCAATCCAGGAACAAAGCCATCAGGACTGGCTTCGCGATAATAGTGGACGCCCTGTACCAGCGCACTGGCACAGTTGCCGACGCCGATAATTGCTACACGAACTTTCTTCTTACTCATTTTGTCATCCTTTCGTTGTACGATATCCAGGCATCTTGCCCGGCGGCTATGTCGCCGCATCTGACTTCTTATACTATACACTTTTTTGGCCCCTCTCTGCTGGATCGCTTTCGACTGTGAAGGTGTGAGGCTGGCTATAATGGTGGAGGAGAGAAGGATGTTTGTAACTTGCGTTTCCGCACACGGTACCTCTTGCCTATTTTCAAGGGAGATGATACCATTTCATTGCAACTGTCGTTACATTTTTTGAGAAGCTTTGTAGTGAGGATGGTTGAGTAAACATAACTCTAAAGAAGGGTTCGCAACCACATCTTTACTTCTCAACAATCTTTTTCATCTGTCGGGGGTGATATGCTCACTCTCGTATTCAAAACACGCCAATCCTGGCAATCGCAGCGATAGGGAACCCTGTTGAAATTGCGAGAGAAAGCGATATTTGCAATATATCGATAAGGATATTAAACGACGGATAAGCGATTGTTGAGCCGGTGAAGAGCCTCTATTGACAAAAGCTAGATAGGAGATTGTATATGACCCGGCGAAAGAAGGTCCTGGTGATAGGGCTGGATTGCGCCCCACCGGAACTGGTGTTTGAGCAGTGGCGCGATGAATTGCCGAATTTCAAACGAGTAATGGATGACGGCGTCTGGGGAAAACTGGAGAGTTGCATTCCCGCGATCACCGTTCCGGCCTGGAGTTCGATGATGTCCAGTAAAGACCCCGGCACTCTCGGCTTCTATGGCTTTCGCAATCGTGGCGATCACTCATATGAGAAGCAGGTTCTGGCGAATGCCAACTCGGTGAAGGTCGACCGCGTCTGGGATGTACTCTCGCGTGCGGGCAAGAAGGTCATCACCGTTGGCGTGCCGCAGACTTACCCCCCGAAGCCGGTCAACGGCATTCAGGTTGGCTGCTTCCTCTCCCCTTCCACCAAAAATCCAGAAAAGCCTTACACGTATCCGGCTTCGGCTATGCGGGAGATCGAGTCTGTCGTTGGCGAATACCTGGTGGACGTCCCCAATTTCCGCACGGAAGACAAAGAATACCTGTTGCGGCAGATTTACGCGATGACCGAGAAGCGCTTCAAGCTGGTCAAACGCTGGATCGCGGAAAAGGATTGGGATTTCTTCATGTTCGTGGAGATGGGAACCGACCGCATTCATCATGGTCTGTGGAAGTTTCACGACCCGACGCACCACAAGTACGAGGTGAATCCCCGCTTGAACAACAGCATCCACGACTACTACCGCTATATCGACAGTGAGATTGGGCAGATTCTGGAGCTGGTGGATCTGGAGAACACCACCGTCTTCGTCGTTTCCGATCATGGTGCCAAAAAGATGGACGGTGGCATCTGCGTCAACGAGTGGCTTATGCGCGAGGGCTACCTGACATTGAAGTCGCGGCCAGGCAAATTGACGCCCATTGAGAAGTGCGATATTGACTGGAGCAAGACGAAGGTCTGGGGCGACGGCGGCTACTATGCGCGTATTTTCCTCAATATTGAGGGACGCGAGCCGCAGGGCATTGTCAAGCCGCACGAGGTTGAGGCCCTGCGTAACGAACTGAAGGCCAAATTTGAGGCCATCGTCGACCCTGATGGCGTCAATATCGGCACAACCGTCTACAAGCCGGAAGAAGTGTACAGGGAATGCAACGGCGTTCCGCCCGACCTGATCGTCTACTTCGGCGACCTCTACTGGCGCTCGGTGGGAACCGTCGGCCACGGCTCGGTCTACACCTTCGAGAATGACATTGGCCCGGATGACTGCAATCACGCGCAGTTTGGCATCGTCATCAAGCATGACCCCGACATACATGAAGGCTCCGGCGGGCGCGAGCTGCGCGGCCTGCAACTTATGGATATGGCCCCCACCATCCTCAAGCAACTGGATGTGCCGGTGCCAGCCGACATGCAGGGTAAAGCATTTTAGGAAAAGCGCTCCCTGGGGTGAAGCGAATGGCTTTATCTGCCCGTGGTATGTGTCTGGGGATAGAGATTACATCTGAATGCTGGAAAATTCTATCACGACAACGAAAACAAGGAGATTAGATTAATAAATGGCAAACACGATCGGTTTTACGATCTGGTTTACCGGGCTTTCCGGTGCCGGGAAAAGTACGCTGTCGGAAATCGTGGAGCAGCGCCTGAAGGCGCGAGGGCGCAACGTGGAGATTCTAGATGGCGACGTGGTGCGCACGCACCTGAGCAAAGGGTTGGGTTTTAGCCGTGAGGACCGCGATACCAATATTAAACGTATCGCTTTTGTTTGCAGTCTGCTGACGCGCAATGGCGTGGCGTGTATTTCCGCTGCCATCTCTCCCTATCGTGAAGCCCGTGAATGGGCGCGGCAGCAGATTGGCAATTTCGTCGAAGTCTATGTCAAATGTCCCATCGAGGTCTGCCGCCAGCGCGATGTCAAGGGCCTCTACAAGCTGGTTGATGAGGGCAAGATCAAGGGCTTTACCGGCGTTGACGACCCCTATGAGGAGCCGGAGCATCCTGAACTGGTCGTTGAGACAGATAAAGAGACCATCGAGGAGAGCGTGAACCGCATCTTCGCCAAACTGGAAGAACTCGGTTATCTCGAAGCGGAAGAGGGGCATGAAGAGGACGAAAAAGTCGTCACCGAGCGCCTGACCGCTCTGGGATATCTGTAGGGGTAGGGAGGAAACGATGACCAATACTGCATTGATTGCTCCTCATGGAGGAGAACTGATCATCAACATGGCGACCGAGGCGGAACTACCGGCTTTGATCGAGCGGGCGAAGGGTCTGCCGTGGGTGACGGTTGGCTCCCGTCAGCTTGCCGATCTGGAAATGCTGGCCAACGGGGCCTATAGCCCGCTTGGCGGCTTCATGACGAGGGCCGACTACAACGGCGTGGTCGATACGATGCATCTCTCCAATGGCCTGCCCTGGTCCATTCCCATTACACTGGCCGTCGGTTCGGAGCAGGCGGCGGCGATCAAGGAAGGCGCGCAGATTGCTCTGGTCAACGCGGAGGGCGCGTTGCAGGCGGTTATGACGGTGGAGGAGAAGTTTGGCTATGACAAAGAGCACGAAGCCAGCCTGGTCTATCGCACGACCGAAGAAGCCCATCCCGGCGTGAAGGTGCTTTATGCGCAGGGCGAGGTGTTGCTTGGTGGCCCGGTGCGGGTCGTCGCTTTGCAGCCCCAGGCTTTTGCGCAGTATCGCTACACTCCCACACAATCGCGCCAGTTGTTCCAGGAGCGCGGCTGGAAGCGTATCGTGGCCTTCCAGACACGCAATCCGGTGCATCGAGCGCACGAATACATCCAGAAGTGCGCTTTGGAGACTGTCGATGGTCTCTATCTCCATCCACTGGTAGGCGATACGAAAGGCGACGATATTCCCGCCTCCGTGCGCATGCGCTGCTACGAGGTGCTGCTCGAAAACTACTACCCATCCAACCGCGTGATCCTGGGCGTGCTGCCAGCCGCCATGCGCTATGCCGGGCCGCGTGAGGCCATCTTCCACGCCCTGATGCGCAAGAACTACGGCTGCTCGCATTTCATCGTGGGCCGCGACCATGCCGGGGTGGGCAACTATTACGGTACCTATGATGCCCACTACATCTTCGCCGAATTCGATCCGGCGAAGCTGGGCATCACGCCCATGTTCTTCGATCACACCTTCTTCTGCCGCGCCTGTGAGGGGATGGCTTCCTCGAAGACCTGCCCGCATAGCAACGACCAGCACGTGACCTTGAGTGGCACGAAAGTGCGCCAGATGCTCCAGGCGGGACAGATGCCCCCGCGCGAATTCTCGCGCCCGGAGGTCGCTCAGATCCTGATTGAAGCGATGAAGCAACCGGTCGCGTGATATAGGCAGAATTAGCCCGGTGCGCAATGTATCGGCTGCATTGCCGGTAATGAATATGGACAACCAGGGTCGGGAACCAGATCAAACCGTTCCCGATCCGGTTTGTTAATGCGCGTTACCGGGGCCATACAAATTGCGAATGTTACGAAGAGGAGAAGGCGAGGAACATGCTTATTGCCAGAGCACCTATGCGTATTAGTTTTGGTGGTGGAGGAACTGATCTTGCGGCATATTATATGAAATATGGTGGTCTCGTCGTCAGCACTTCCATCAATAAATATTTCTATGCCGTCATTACTACCGATGAATCCGATGATTTGCAGGTCATTTCTGCTGATTATCGTTCCCTGTTCCGTCATTCTCCCTACAATGATCTTTTCTGGAACGGCGACCTGGCCCTGCCCAAGGCCATTCTCCACCATTTTGGGATTCGTCGGGGTATCAATCTCTTCGTTGCCAGCGAGGTGCCACCCGGCACCGGTCTGGGGTCTTCCAGTGCGGCAGCCGTGACCATGGTCCATGCCATCTCTACCCTGCTTGAGCAGCCTATGACCAAGCAGCAGATTGCCGAACTGGCCTCCTTTATAGAAATTAGCAAAATGGGGATGCCGATTGGCAAACAAGATCAGTATGCCGCTTCATTCGGCGGTTTAAATAAAATCACGTTCAGCAGCGAAGGCGTCACCGTTGAGCCGCTCAATGTCGAGCGCGAGGTGTATAAGGCGTTGGAGCGCCGCCTGATGCTCTTTTTCACAGGCAGCTCGCGCGAGTCAACCTCGATTCTCAAACACCAGCGTAAATCGACTGAGCAGCAGGATGAGTCGGTCTTGCAGGCGCTGCACAATATCAAGCAGGTTGCGGTAGCCGTCCAGAGCTGCCTGGAAAAGGGAGAGCTGGACGAGTTTGCGAGCCTGCTGCATTATTCCTGGCAGGAGAAGCGCCGCCTTGCTCCCGGCCTCTCCACCGGCTTTATCGACGAATGTTACGATCTGGCCCGGCGGCGCGGCGCTCTAGGCGGCAAGATTACCGGGGCCGGTGGTGGTGGTTTCCTCATGCTCTACTCCCCTGAAGAGCGGCAAGAGGCGGTCACCAACGCGCTGGAAGAACGAGGATTGAAGCGTATGAATTTCCGCTTCGACCAGCAGGGAGCGAAAGTCATCCTCAACGTCGCCAACTTTGACTCGCGCTGGGTCGAACCTTACCGGAAAACGACGGAGGAGTAAGTTTCAACCCCAGACAGGAGGCCGGGAAAGGACGCGGTTTCTTGCTCCCGGCCAGAGAAAGGATACCATCAAATCCGAAAAGGTCAAATGCAAAGACATGAGCGCTGTATATTGTAAGGAAGAAGGAACAAGACATTGGAGCAGATCAGCCAGTATTTTAGCGAGTTAGAGCAGATGGTAGAGGCCATTTCGCTGGCAAATCTTCAGCAGGTACTGCGCCTGCTTGAAGATGCCTACTATAACGGGCGTCGCATCTACATTATGGGCAACGGGGGCAGCGCAGCTACAGCCTCCCATTTCGCGCTCGACCTGGCAAAGAACACCATCATGCCCAATGCCCCACGGGTGAAGGCCATTTCCTTAACCGATCATGTTCCCCTCATCACTGCCTGGAGCAACGATACTGCCTACGAACACATCTTCGCCGAACAGCTTGCCAACCTGGTCGAGCCGGGAGATGTTGCCATCGGCATCAGCGCTAGCGGAAACTCGCCCAATGTCATTAACGCCCTGACACTGGCGAAGCGCTCGCGGGCCTATACCATCGGCCTGCTGGGAGCTAAAGGCGGCAAGATCAAAGAGCTCGTCGATGCCTATGTGCTGGCCCCAGGCCAGAATATCGAGCAGGAAGAGGACGCGCATATGATCCTCGCCCACATCATCACCCGCCACATGCGCGAGGTCGTCCGCTCCTACGCCCGGAACCTCGAGCTTACTGTGACGACGAATTAAAAGTATCCAGACGAAATAGCAGGAACTAGCCCCTTTCTCGACCCCCGTTCTTGATTGAAATGAAGAAGTCGAGGGTAGTTTTGATACCCTGCTCCATGCCCACTTCTGGTTTCCAGCCCAGCCCCTGAGCGGCTTTACTGCAATCGAAGTAGGTCAGGTAAATATCACCCGGTCGCTTGGGCGCGCGAACGATCTCTGGCTCGTATCCCGTCTCCTGTGCCAGCAAGCGATAGATTTCGTTGACCGAGGTGCCTTTGCCGGTGGCTATGCAGAAGATGTCGTTATCGCCGCGCTCAAGGGCCAGCAAGCTGGCGCGTGCTACCTCGCCGACATATACATAGTCCTTCCGCTGCTCCCCGTCCCAATCGATACGCACCGGTTTGTGCTCCAGGAAGCGGCGGGCGAAAATGGCGATCACGCCTGCTTCTCCGTTCGGGTCCTGGCGCGGCCCATAGACATTGCCGTAGCGCAGGGCGGTGTAGTTGAGGCCGTTGGTCTCGTGCCAGTAGCGCAGGTAATGTTCCGCTACCATCTTGGTAATGCCATAAGGCGACTCCGGACGCTGCGGCGTCTGTTCGTCGACGGGCAGATATGCTGGCGTTCCATATGTTGCCCCGGAGGAGGCGAAGATGATCTTGTGTGCGCCTATGCGAGTCGCGTTGGTCAGCACGTTCAGCAGGCCAAGCACATTGACCCGCGCATCGAGTTGTGGATTCTTCGTCGAAATAGCCACGCTATGCTGCGCTGCCTGGTGATTGACCACTTCCGGGCGCACTTCATCAAAAACGCCCCTCAGACCCTCTTCATCAGTAATATCGACCCGGTACAATTGTGCCTTCGGATTGAGATTGGACGGTTTCCCACCGCCTTCTTCCCAGAAATTGTCAACAACCGCTACTTCGTGACCTGCCGCCACGTACTGATCGACGATATGCGACCCGATAAAGCCTGCTCCACCTGTCACCAGTATTCTCATCTATGATGGTACCTTTCTTGCAAATCTTCCACAGCTATATTGTACACAGAGCAGTTTAGCATAGCTGAAGAGAGCTGTCTATGAAGCATGCCATGAAAAAGCTCAACCCAGTTTTTCGAGGGCGATTTGCAGGGCGGATGGGTTGGTCAGGACGGGAAAGATCGCGAGGCCCGTTTCCTGTCGCAGGCGAGCCAGGGCAGTGCCATCCTGCGGGTTGATCATCGCAACCGTCAGCATATTGCGTTCGCGTCCCAGGGGATAGCAGCGCAATTCGTGCGCCAACCTCGGATTGACCAGTTGCTGCACGCGCTTCGGCGTCTCACTTGGCAGCAGCGAGAGGTAGGGAATGCCGAGTTTGCGCGCCAGCAGAGATAGCTCTTCCTCTGTCGCCTCCTCTCGCGGCTGGCCCTGTGCTGCCCGTCCGCGCGCCATCTTACGCGCCGCTTTTTCCCCCGGCACCTCGAAGCGCAGTTGTTCCTTCTTCGCGGCCTCTATGCATGCATCCATGCTGGAGTGAGGCACTGGATAGGCGCCGTATCCGGCTGTGATGCTACAGGGTTGTAAGGTCTCCCCCTGACTATTATGAAGGCTCCAGAGCACGGTATCCCAGAGCCTATCCTGCACAATTTGTCCGCCCTGCGCGTTGGCATCAAACAGGAAGAAATAGAGTGTATCATCCAGGAGAAAGACGGCATCGGTCTTGCGCACAAGCGGGCGCAGTGTCTGCAAAAAGGAGACGGTGCTGTGCTCGACTTGCGCGGTATGTTCTACCGCTACTTTCCTCTCGAACTCAAAGCGCATCGTAACCAGAGCGATCTTCCCGTCATATGTTGATGTTATCTGCGCGGCTTTTGCAAACAGGTCCCTTGATGTTTCCAGTATTTCATAAGCCCGCGTCTGCAGGACGTGTACCGTTATAGGATGGGTGGCAACTTCCGCGTTCGTCATTTCACCATCTCCTTAAAATCAGGGGTAATATAGCTAATTTGAGTACGCCTATCTTACACACGAGCAGGGGAGAATCCACCATCAATGCGGTTGTGATTGAGTTAAGAACTGCCCTTTTGCGGTTAAGATCAGTTTATGGGACCGCAACCAGGCGTTGCTGGAAAAGCAAGTGGAATAGTGCTAGCAGCGTCTCACAATCGACCGCCAGCAGGTCAACCTGTTGCAGGAGATCGAACAGCAGCAGGACGACTGCTGCATCATCGTCGGTCGAAAGCGCGTGAAAAGCCGGTAAGATATCGCCGAAAAGCGTAATGGCATATTCGAGCAGCCGCCTGAAAGGTGTATCGGGTTGAAGCGGTACAGGGATGGTGGGAAACAGTGTATACAGCCGCGCTCTGAAGGGCGGCAGGTCATAGTATCGCTGCTGCCAGCACATCAAGCTGGCTGCGAGGTTTTGCAGTGCCTGCTCCCCCCTTTCAACGTCAGCCACGTTCAGGGTATCCCGCTCGCTCTCCTCCTGCTCACCGGCCTCGTGCCCCTCAGCGCGTCCCGCTGCATATTCTTTCTGCTGTAAAGCGGCCCTGTCCTCTCTGTTATCTGCTCCTCCCTCGCCTGCCCTGCCTTCGCGGCTATATCCCAGTTGACCCAGGATGCACTCCCCGACCTCACTCAGCAACTGACACAACGGCAGCATCCGTCGTACCACTTGCCGCATCTCCTGCAGCCGCAACCATATCAGCGGGCGTAACTGCTCGCTATGAGCGTCCATTTCCTCCCCCGCTTCAAGCGCCAGCGAAGCCACAAAGGAAGGCAGCAGAACGCGATAGAGGGAATCCAGGCCACAAAACAGGTGGTGCAGGCCAAAATTCACCGTATCCAGTTCATCCATAGCGGCCCTGCCGCTCAGATACGCCACCATCCGCCCCAGCAGCACGGCCAGCGCCGCTCCTCGCTCCTCTTGCTCATCCTCTTCCACCTCGCCTTGCTGCTTACACTCCCACATGCTCTCGCCACCATTCACCTGCTCTCCTGTGCCGGGACCACGCAATTTTACCGTTTCCAGCAGCTCAACTGCGTCGTATTCCCGCATCCCTTCTTCATCTCTCTCTCGCTTCATCCTCATTTCCCCATTCAGGCAACCCCGGCTCCTACAAAACATTGTACTGAGCTTGCCTAATCCCATTCAGCTCGATTTGCGTGCCTGGTTGGAAAACTGATGCTACGAAAGTTGCCCGGTTTGATAGAATGGGAGCGTGATTGGTTCAGAATATTCAGGAAAGACATACTATATGTGAAATACAAAGCGCATCTTGATCGAGGGCGTACCCGGCTCAGGTAAGTCTACGCTGGCACAATTTATGCCCGGAATTTCCGGGCTATCTCGCGCGGGGCGAGCAGATTATCCCGCCTCTTCAGTCACGCGTTATCTGCTTGTAGCAGCAGGATGTGGCACGGGCCGGAAAGATTAAATCAAGAGGGCTATGTGAGGAGTTTTCATATGTCGCAGCGATATATTTTGCGGGTGGTGGAGCATGGGCGCGGGCAGCGTGAGTGGTGGGATAATTTTGTAGGTGAGCATGAAAACGGGCATTTGTTGCAGAGTTGGGGCTGGGGAGAGCTGAAAGGTGGGGCAGGGTGGTTGCCGCGCCGCTTTGTGCTCTGGGATGAGGAGCAGCGATGTATTGTGGGGGCGGCGCAGGTGTTGTGCCGCACGCTGCCTCATGTTCCATTGCGAGCCGGATACCTGGCCTATGTGCCAAAGGGGCCGGTGGTGGATTGGAAGCGGTCGGAGTTGTGCGCGGCCATGCTGACGCAACTGCGGGACAGCCTCAGACGTGATGGTGCTATGACACTGCTGCTAGAGCCGGGGCTTATTACAAAGGTGGCGCGAGATGACTGTCTGTGGGAGAGTTTCGCGCCGCTGCCTGTGCGTCCCGCGCAAGCTATTCAACCCCTGCGCTCCGTCTTGCTGGATGTGACGCCCTGTGAGGAGACGCTGCTGGCGCGCATGAAAGAGAAATGGCGCTACAACGCGCGCCTTGCGGGCCGTAAGGGCGTCACGGTGCGCGTGGCTGAGACGGAGAATGATGTGCGCGTCTGGTATGAACTGCTGCGTACAACGGGCAAACGCGATGCCTTCGGTATTCACACGCTCGACTATTATCTTTCCGCGTGGCGCATCTTCGCCCCGCGCCAGCAGGCACAACTGCTATTGGCGGAATATAACGGGCAGTTGCTGGCCGGAATATTCGTCGCCCTGTTCGCGCGAGAAGGAATTTACCTTTACGGCGCTTCGGGCAACGAACATCGCAACCTGATGCCCAATTATCTCCTGCAATGGGAAGCGATCCGCCGGACGAAGGAGCGGGGAGCAACCCGCTACGATTTCTGGGGCATTCCCGCCACCGACGATGAAAATGAGGCCATGACAGGTGTCTATCGTTTCAAAAGCGGCTGGGGTGGCGAGATCGTGCGCTTCGTCGGCTGCTACGAGCATGTGTTGCATCCACGGGCGATGGGTGTGGCAAAAAGGTTACTTCCAATGAACATCGGGTAGCTGGTTACCCCCCCAGGGAGTTTTTCCAACTCCTTCAGCCTCTCTCAAATACTGCCGATAAACATAGTGGTGTTTGACGCTGATTTTGTAGAGAAGAGAGGGAGGAGAGACAGCATGCGACGAATAAAATCGGTGGCGCTGCTGGTGCCTGTGATGCTGGTGGTGGCTATGGGGTTGGGCGCGGTGGCGCTGCGCATGCACAGCGATACGAATGTGAGGGCCTCTGCCTCGCTGGCTCCTGGTGACTATATCTACTATGTCTTGAAGCAGTCGCAGGGATTCGTGCTGGCGCGGGCGCTCAAGGGGACAGAGGGCCAGCCGGTGAGCGCGCCGCAGGTGATTGCCAGTTTCAACGATGCCTTTGGGCAGGTAGGGGGAGACGCTGTGCTTTCGATGCAGCTTTCCCCCGATGGGAAGTACCTGGCGATCAATGGCACACGCGACCATGGCGAGCAGGTGTGGGTGTACGACACTGAGCATATGGTGATGCGGCTGACGCCGGAAAATGTGATGGGTAATTTCTTGCACTGGCTGCCCACGGGCGACCGCTTTCTCTACCGGCCCATGTTTCCGATGGGACCAGATGCCCCGATGGATGGCAACAACGGCTGGAATCCGGGGTTGTGGATCGTGGACGCCGCGACGGGGAGCCATCTCAACATCAACATTCATATGCCCTCGGCTTTTCTGGTGGATGCCGCACCCTCTCCAGATGGGGCGCGCATCGTCTACTCGACTTCAAAGGGGCTGGGGCTGGGCAGCGACACGTGGCTGATGAATAGCACTGGCGGCGATCAGAGACATTTGTTTCACCTCGCGGGCGGCGCGCAATCCATCGCCGGTCTCTTTACGTGGTCGCCCGATGGCAAGCAGATTGCTTACGAGCGCATCTCCGATAGCCCGGTACCATTTCTGGCCGCCGGGTTGTGGGTGATGAATGGCGTGGGAAATGTCGGCAGCAGGCAGCGTTTTCTGGCGCAGGCGGATGGTGGGCATGGCTACGCGCCCGTCTGGTCGCCGGATGGGACGCGCATCGCTTTTGTCGAGCGTACCAACCTGACAGACAAACAGGCTGATAACTCCGCGCAGGCGTTGCGGTGCGGTATTGCAGTGGCGGACGTGGCGAGCGGGCGAAGCTGGCTGGTTGCCTCGCCGCAGCAGACGAATATGCAGATCAACATCAATCCTGCATGGGCGGCCAATAGCGCCAGCATTACCTTCACCTCGTTCGTTCCCATGAACACCTTGATTGGTGCGGTGCCTCATTACTGGTCGGCTGAGGTGATGAGCGCGGCGATGCGCCCGGCTGTGCGTTCGCTGGCGGCCCCGACAATGCGCATTTTCGCGGCGGGATAGCAGCTTGAGGAGGTAAAGCAAGATGCGTATGCAGATGCTGAAAGTGGAACGACCATTGCTATTGGGACTTATCCATCTGGTGGTGCTGGCGAGCATTGTCGGCGGCCTTTTTGTGGGTGGGAAGCCGTCGGTGCGGGGGCAAACGGCGCAAAAGAGCACCGTTATGGCTGGAGCGCGGCAGCAGGCGAACGCGCCCACGCCATTTATGCACCGGCCCTATTACGGCGGTCAAACGATCTCCGCGCGCACAGTCTCGTTTGTTGACCATGATAAACCCTGGTACGATTACGATGGCCTTTTTGTGCGCTACGATGGTCAGAGATGGACGGGCGTGTCTATCGGCTCCTGCACGGGTGGCGTCAATTGCTACGATGGGCATGACGGCTATGATCTGAACCTCTGGTACGAACCGGTGCTGAGCGTTGCGGCGGGAACCGTGATTCGCGCCGGGTGGTACGATCCGACGAATCACGAGAGCGCGCTGGGCCTGTGGGCTGCCATCGACCATGGCAACGGCTTTGTCACGGCCTATGGGCATCTAAGCGCACTGACGGTGGCTGTAGGTGAGACGGTAGGAACACAGTGGCAGCTTGGCACCAGTGGCACCACCGGCTCTTCGACGGGGCCGCACCTGCACCTGGCAACCTACTATCTCCCCTACTGGAATGCGACTGATCCGTTTGGCTGGACCGGCAGCTATCCAGACCCCAACGTCGTACCTGATTACTACCTCTGGGTCAATAATCCCGGCAGCAACAACACCGTTCCGCTCTTGAGTAGCAATGGCAGCGCCGTCTATTCTGGGGCGACGTTGGTGGACGATGGCGCTACGGGCTGGAGCAGCACGGGAACCTGGTACACAGCCGCGTCTGCGACTGATATCAAGGGTGGGCTGCACTGGACGACCAGCAGCAGTGGCGCGGCAACAGCGACCGCGACGTGGCAGCCGCAGTTGCCGGAGGATGGTTACTACGAGGTGGGTGTCTTTGTCGACGATAATCACGCCAGCAGCGGCTGGGCACCCTATACCATCTATAGCGATGATCCGAACCAGCCGGGAACGGAGGTTGCGCATACCGTTTACGTGGATGAGGAACATATCGGTTCGTTTCAGGGTCCGTATGGCTGGGAGAACACGGGGCCGCAGTGGGTGAGCCTCGGCACCTATTACTTCAGTGCCTCCATGCATGGGCGCGTCGTGTTGAGCAATGCCACGGGCGAGAATGGGACGCAGCTTGCGGCGGACGGCGTGGAGTTCGCACCTGTCGCCAGCACACCCGGCACGACACCGCCCGTCTATAGCTTCTCCGTCTCCAATGACGATACTCCCGTCGCCATGCTGCCCAGCAGCACAACGAAGGTCGATCTGACGCTGCGAAACACGGGCAATTTCACCTGGCCCGCGCTGGGAACAGCGGCGGTCGCCCTCACCTATCGCTGGCTCGACGCGCAAAATCATGTGGTGCTGGCGGGAAATAGCATCGCTTTGCCAGAGGATGTGAGTCCCAATAGCCCGGTCTTGCTCAGCGTTTCCGTGCAGACGCCTGCTGTATCTGTGGGCAAGTACACGCTGCAATGGGATATGGTGCAGGGGCCAACGGTCTTCTCACAGCAGGGGGCAAAGACACACAACGACAGCGTTGAAATCGCCGCCTATGCTGCCTCCATCTCCGCGACCGGCTTGCCAACGAATCTGCCGCCGGGAGCGATGGTCAATGTGAGTGTGAGCGCGCAGAATATTGGAGCGCAAAGCTGGGCTGCAACAGGCAGCGGGCAGGTGACGCTGGGTTATTCCTGGCTGGACAACACAGGAAAACCCGTGGCTCCGGCGATTGCGGGTCCGTCCAGCGCGGGAATGCTGCCCGCCGATGTCGGGCCAGGGAACAGCACGACGGTTTCTCTGGCGCTGCACACCCCCGCTCTGGCGGGAACGTACAGGCTGGTCTATGACTTCCGGCAGCAGGGGATATGGTTCTCCTCGCAGGGCGCGACTCCCCTCACGCTCACCGTGACCATCACGCCCAGCCTGCCCAGAATATATTACTTTGCCGAGGGCTACACAGGAACAGGAACGACCGAGTACCTGTCATTGACCAACCCTTCAGCCGCGCCAGCCAGCGTTACCATCAATTACCTCTTTCAGGGGAGCGCGCCGCTGACACGTACATACACGGTGGCCGCGCAGGAAGAAAGCGTGCTGAACATCAACCAGGAGGTGGGTACGAATAAGACGGTTGGGATGGTGGTGCAAGGGAATCAGCCCTTTGTCGCTGAGCGCACGATGTACACGCGGAAGAGTGAGTTCGTGGCCGCGACGGACAGCGTGGGTATGGCCTCGCTGAGCAACAACTGGTACTTTGCCGATGGTCGTACTACACCCGGCTGGAATACCCTGCTCTCCGTGCTGAACCCGTCCGCGCAGCCTGTCATGCTCAATGTCACTACTCTCACCAATCGTCACAGCGGCCTCGCGCCGAGAAATAGCGCCGACTACACTATCGCGGCGAACTCGCGGGGAACAATTGTGCTCAATGCGGCTTTTCCCAACCAGCAATTCGGACTGGTAATTCAGGCCAGCAGCCCTGTAGCGATTGAGGAGCCGCTGTACCTGACTACCGGTAATCTCAGGGGAGGCAGCGCCGTGGCAGGTGCGACGACGCCGCGACAGACGTGGTACTTTGGCGCGGGCAACACCTCGACGGGCTTCAATGAGCACCTGGTGCTGACAAATCCCGGTACGCAGCCAGCAAACATACAGGTGCGCTACCTGCTCGCAAACGGGCAGGTCATCACGCAGAATGCGAGCGCCCCTGCGCAGGGACGCAGCGATATAAGCGTCAATAACATCGTAAAGTCGGCGCTGCACGCCACGATGATTACCTCGTCTGTGCCCATCGTGGCGGAACGGGAAGATTTCTTCAGTACGCAGATCGATGGCACCGGTCCTGTGGCAGGCAGTACGGCGGTAATGGGCAGCCCCGCCGCGTATACAAGCTGGTACGTGGCGCAAGGAGATACGAGCGCCGGTCGCGCGGAGTCGCTGGCGCTGGCAAACCCCGGCACAGGCCCGGCGCAAATTCAGGTCGTCTACTACCAGGCCAGCGGCACGCCTATCGTCAAGACATGCACGCTCGCGGCCAACACGCGCATGACGCTCACTCTAACGAGCGAGGTGGGAGCCAGCGACGTGCTGGGCACAGCCATCTACTCAACGCAGCCTGTCGTGGTAGAGCAGACCATGTTCTTCAACCTCAACGGCGCCAGTGGCGGCTACGCGAGCATGGGCTTTGGGCAGTGACATAGCTGGCCTGTAGCGTTATTCGACAGAGACTTCGAGGAGGCCGGGGCTGCCGACCTGCTCCTCTTTGAACATGTTGCGCACGATGACGGCCCAGTGCTGGACGGGACGGGCGGAATCGCGTTTGATGCCGAGCCAGTGCAGCAGGCTCCTTTCGTCCGCCCCGTCTTTTCCCTGTGGCAGCACGGTTGAGCCAACGGCGGCCAGTGGCACGCGCAGGATGGACTTCTCGGTGAAATCCAGGCTGAAGCGTTTGACCTGTCCTCCGCCTACGACACGCGCCAGCGCATCCGGCAGGCAGACATGAGCGATCAAGCCCGGCTCGTAACGCGGAACGCTGATAACCAGGTCCAGTGCATCTCCCACCTTGAAATGATTCTGTACGTGACCCTTGCGTTCCAGCCGCACCTCGACCTGGAGGTTGCTCTTGAAGGCGCTCCAATCCTCGATCACCGCGGAAGTGAGTTGGGTCGACACCACGCCCTCTATAGCGCGTAGCGTCTCCACCTTGCCCTCGTAGGCCAGCGCCTCGGCCAGCGACATCTCCTGTCCGTTAAGGGTCACGCGCCCGTTCTCCGGCGTCGTCACCACGCCAGCAGCGCGCAGGCCGAGCATCAGTGCCAGGCAGGCTGCGGTATCGACGGTGCTGTAGAGCCGTCCCTCTTCGTTTAACTGGCCTGTCAGATAGTTGGTCGCCGCGATGGCACGAGGCAAATCTCCCGGCTCGCCGCCTGCCAGCAGCGCGGCAGTCGCGTAGGCCGTCTCCTCGCGCGTCGAAACCGCCATACCCCACAATCGATACGATGGCTGGCTGTCAGGGACTTCGACATAGGTCTGACTATCGTGCTCTCTCAGACGCGAGCGCACATAGGCCAGCGCCTCGCTCTTCGCCTGTGCCTGGGAGCCATTTGCCAGCACCTGATAGGCCGCGTGGCAATCGCTAACCTTCTGCGGTGGATAGTCGAGCTTGTAATACTTCGCGGCGTCGCTCGCCATCGCCCGGATATCGTCCAGCATCTCGCGCAGTGCCTGCTCCTTGAGGCCAGAACGCTGCGCAGTGGGCAGGTTGAGCAGGTGTTTGACACCGAGCGGCGCGCAGTAGGTATCGGGCTTCCTCTCACCACCCTCTTCAGGCGGGTAGAGGCAGAAACCGCTCCTCGGCAGGTACATGCTCTTGAGTCTCTTATACCAGACGAGAATCGCCGCCTCGTACTCGCAAGCCACTTCCTTGTTGTCCTGATTGGTGATGTAACCGGTGTACATGGCCAGGACCTTAGCCGATGTTTGCTGGATGCAGCCAAAGGGATATTTGGCCGCGCCCTCCACAAAGAACTGGAAGGGTCGCTCCAACCCGGGCAGTGGTGTGATCTCCAGCAAGCGATCTTGCAGGGTTACTTCGTCGCCGGGCGTGAGGAGACGCAGGTGGCGCGTGATGTGGCGCAGTTTGCCCGGCTCCGTTACATAGCGCTCGCTCACGTCTATGCCGCCCTTGCGCGCATCGCGCACCGTTGCCGTGATGGCCCCTGGTCGCACAGGGAAGCGCAGCACCGAGCCGGATGGAACGGGCAGAGCAGCAGTCACCTCTGAGCCATCTTCTGAGAACAGTGGTAGCACTTCTCCATCATGGCGCACCTCGACCAGAGCGCTGCCCGACGCAGCCCCCACGTCCAGCCGACCCATTACCGGATCGCCGGGGAAGACAAAAGGCGAAACGGTCAGCTCTCCATAGACGGGCTGCACCGCTTCCAGCGTCGTCTCCACGCGCTGCCAGTCCATCGTCTCCGGCGAAAGCGCGAAAGCCTCGATGGTGTAGCGCGTCATGCTATCGCCCAGCTTCACCTCAACGCGAGTCTCGCCCTGCACCTTCACAATCGTGTTGTGCACGACCTCTGGAAATTGCAGCCGTATCTTCGCCAGCGAGGCAACGGGTGCAGAGGTAGCGACCTGCTGCGCCTGCCCGCGTGTGACAGGTGTGTAAACTGCCGCGTTATCATACACCTGCGCAGTCCCCGCCGCCGACCGCGCCCCCGTAGTGGGAGCCGCCCCCGGCATCACAGTCATCATGGGCTGCGGCGCTGGGGGAAGTGCCGTCGCAGGTTGCGACCAGGAAGTTGTAGCCATTGCCCGGAAGCGCGGCTGCATCGGCGGAAATGGAGGGGGCAGGGGGACGCCAACCTGGCGCAGTTCGCGCTCGACCTTCCCCGTGAATGCGCTCTCGCGCCAGCTTGCCAGGTTCTTTTTGATGCTCACCGCCAGTTCGAGCTGCGGATCGCTGGGCGAGATCAGGCGCTGATCCTTTACGATTACCTGCACCGGCACCACGCGCTCAGGCATGCCTGTTTTGAGGGTAATGGTGACGCGCTCTCCAGGCTTTGCCTGCGCCGGAGCCTCGCACTGCAACTGAATCTCTGAAGGACGCAAAACGGCGCACCAGCCTTCCCACGCCTCATCAGCGATGAACGCGCCGAGTAGCACCACTCCATACGGCTCTGGAATGGGCACCTGCGCGCTGCTATTGGCCTTCAGTCCCTCGCGCAGCGCCTGCTCATACGTGCCACGCGCCGGATTCACCACCACGACGCGCAGCATCTCCACATCCACCCGCGCCGTGATCTCCACCATGCTGCCGATGACGCGCCGCACCAGAAATGGCTGCGTATTGGACGCGCCACGTGTGATATACATGCTCCGGCACTGGTTGGATTGGGGTAGGGGCAGCAGGCTCAGCAGCCGCTCCTCGCCCAGCGCGCTGATCACCAGCGTCTCGCGCCGCTCCTGCTCGGAACCTTTCAGAGCAATCGTTGCTGTGCGCTCGCCCACGAAGAGATTGAGCGTGTATGGCCCCTGCCCTGTCAGCTTTACCGAGCCGCGACATATCCCCTCGTGGTTGCAGTTCAGTTTCTCTCGTTTGCCTACACGTTGCCCGCGCTCCTGCAACTCCACCTCGATAGGGCCGCTATAGGGCTGTCCGAACGCCGTCACCGTGAGGGTATAGCGCAGCACATCGCCGCTGAGCTGCTGGTCGGTCAACTCGGCATTGAGAGGCGCGAGCCGGTATTCGGCCACCTCGAAACGGCAGGGCGCCGATTCACCCTCCTCTGCAACCATCACCGCTTCATATTCGCCCTCCGGTAGGCCCTGCATTGACCAGAGACACAGCCCATACTCATCCAGCGTCACAGGATAATCGGCGTGCGGGTTGCTGCTCAAGCGCAGGCGCAGCCGTATAGAGGCATTGGGATGCTGCGGGTCCGCGAGCAGTAAACGCACGGTATCGCGATTGACCCGGTAGAGCATCTTATCGCTGGTCAGTGAGACCAGGTGCGGGCGCGGCAGTTTCTTCGCCTGCGCCTGCGCCCCCGGCAGCACGACCTCCTCACCGCGAAAGAAAATCACCGGTTTAGCCTGCGCCTGCTCAATGCCTGAAGCAGCCAGCAAGCCCTCCATGCCGCTACGCGCCAGCCAGTCTGGTTTCACAAACACAAACCATTCCCCGACCAGCGTCGCGTCACCCAGCTCACTAACCAGGGAAAAATCAGAAATGCGCACATCAGGATCAAATTGTGCCAGTGTCTTCTCTGCCGACATGCAATCTCCCTTTTCATGTATGATGAACTTTACCGGTCAAGGCTCAGCAATTACTTTCTCACCTACGCAAACCTTACACCATTCGCCACAAAAGCACAAGAGAAATTTTTTTCCTCTTCTCAGATTGCCCATTTGCGGTTATTATAGGAGAAATTAAGATAAAACTCTTAGCGCGTTCGATTTTCTAGAGGAGCAAGAAGGGCATTATGCACAGGTCTCTCCCTGCATTCCGGCTATTGCCACTGCTTATCCTGGTTTTCCTCCTTGCAGCCTGTACTCTGCCGATCGGCAATAGCGGGAACACCAGCGGAAATAGCACACCAACGACGGCACCAACGCATGGAAGTGCCTCATCCACGACTGCGGCGCAGCTCACCTGCCCCGCGCCGTTGAATGATACTCAGAGCTGCTATACTCCCTATGCCCTGCGCGTGGCCTACGATGTAGAGCCGCTGACAGAGCGCGGCTACACGGGCAAGGGGCAGACCATCATCGATATTGTCTCCTATGGCAGCCCCACGTTGCAGCAGGACATGGACGTATTCGACCGGCAATTCGGGCTGCCTCCCATCAACATACAGGTCGTGGCGCCGCTGGGTACTGTGCCCTTCAACCCGAATAATAAGGATATGGTCGGCTGGGCAGGCGAGACCGAACTGGATGTGCAGATCATGCATGCCATCGCGCCCGGTGCTAACATCGTAGTCATGACCAGCCCGGTCGATGAGACCGAGGGGACGGTTGGCTTGCCGCAATTCTTGAAGCTGGAACAATACGCCGTCGCTCACCACCTCGGCCAGATTTTCTCACAGAGCTATGTCGCATCCGAGGCGACGCTTATCGGCAGTGCCTCACAGCAATTCATCAAGAACTACGCCAATTTTTACCAGCAGATCACCACGCGGCAGGGCATCACCATCGTTAATGGTTCCGGCGACAATGGCGCGACCGACTGGGAAAATATTGCCGCTACGAAACTCGCGTCCACACGCACCGTCAACTTCCCGGCGGACGTTCCCTGGGTTACAGCCGTCGGTGGCACCACCTTACTGCGCACAACCGGCGGCTACGATGAAACGGCCTGGTCGGGCAGCGGCGGTGGTACCAGCAAGTTCTTCAGCGAACCGGATTTCCAGCGCAGTATGCCTTCTTCGGTGCAGTCTCTGCTCGGGGGCCAGCGCGGCATCCCTGATATAGCCGCCGATGCTGATCCCAACACGGGCATGGCCTTCTATCTCGGCGGCCAGTGGGACCAGACGGGCGGCACGAGCGCCAGCACGCCGTTCTGGGCC
Source organism: Ktedonobacteraceae bacterium (assembly GCA_035294125.1). Taxonomy (GTDB): domain Bacteria; phylum Chloroflexota; class Ktedonobacteria; order Ktedonobacterales; family Ktedonobacteraceae; genus CADDYT01. Next base: position 352,470 of record DATGLM010000049.1, read on the forward strand.
GCTATCATTGCCATTGCCAACCAGATGGCCGGTCACCCCCTCGGCTTCATCAATCCTGGCATTTACAAGCTTGCTGCTTCACCACAGGCGCAGCAGGATTTTCGCGATGTTATTACCGGCAATAACAGTGTCAATGGAGCGGTGCAGGTGCAGGGCTTCCCGGCCGCACCCGGCTGGGATGCAGTAACCGGCTGGGGCAGTCCGCGAGCCAGCAAATTCATTCCCGACCTGATCGCCGCCCTCAGATAACTTCAGGAGTTTTTCTTACATGACCAGATATCCGTTACGGCGTTTCTTTCCCATCCTTATCCTCTCGCTCCTGCTCCTGGCAGGGTGCAGCTCATTCGGTCCGCTGGGCGCAAACACAACGCCCACGCCGACGAGGCCCTCTTCCAGTGCTACAGCAGGTGTCCCTAGTCCTGACGGCGCGACGCCGACGCTGGACGATGTCTGTCCCATTCAGGGCCTCAATAACAGCAATGGCAGTGGTGTTACCTGCCTGACACCGCACCAGCTTCGCGTTGCCTTCGGCATCGAGCCGCTGATCGAGCAGGGCTACACAGGCAAGGGACAGACGATCATTGATATCGTCTCCTTTGGCAGCCCCACGCTCCAGCAGGACATGGACACGTTCGATCAGGAGTTTGGCCTGCCACCGATCAAGATTCAGGTCATTTCCAACGTCGTCAATGAGCCGATCTCTGACCCCAACAATGACAGACCTGGCTGGGCTGGTGAAACGGAGCTAGACGTGCAGATCATCCATACCATTGCGCCAGATGCTAAGATCATCGTCATGACCAGCCCCGTCGCGGAGACCGAGGGTACTGTCGGCCTGCCTGAGTTTCTGAAGCTGGAACAATATGCTCTCTCCCATCATCTCGGCGACATCGTCTCACAAAGCTGGGGCGCATCGGAGGTGACGTTGAATAACGCGGCGGGCCAGCAGGAACTCCAGCAGTGGAACGGCTTTTATCAGCAGGCGACCACTCAGCAAGGCATGACCTTCTTCGGCTCCTCCGGCGACAACGGCGCGACCGACTACAACAACCTGCAGGCCACCAGACTTTCGCCAACCGCGACGACCAGCTTCCCCGCCGACAGTCCTTGGGTCACCGGCTGTGGCGGCACTACCATCACCGACAACGGAGGAACCTATCAAGAGACGGCGTGGAGCGACAGTGGCGGCGGCTTCAGCATCTTCTCTTCTGAGCCGGGCTACCAGCAACTGCTGCCCGCCTCCGACCAGAGCGAGCTGAATCATCGGCGCGGCGTTCCCGACGTGTCCGCTCCCGCCGATCCCAATACCGGCCTCGCCATCTACTTTCAGGGTCAGTGGGGCCTTGCCGGTGGCACGAGCGCGAGCGCGCCTTTCTGGGCCGGTCTGCAAGCCATCGCCAACCAGATGGCCGGTCACCCCCTCGGCTTCATCAATCCCGCGCTCTACAAACTGGGCACTTCCAGCCAGTACAACCAGGATTTCTCTGACATCACTTCCGGCAACAACAGCGTGCATAGCCACGGCGTTAACGTCCAGGGGTATTCAGCCACCACCGGCTGGGACCCCATCACCGGCCTCGGCACCCCCGTCGCCTACAAGTTGCTCCCGGCCCTGATTAACACGATGAAGTCATCGACATGATCGGTTTCTTTGCTGAAACGCAATAAACGCCGTAGGGGCGATGCGTTGCGTTTCAGCAAAGCTGGCTCAAATCAGCGTTGCCGCCGCACACCACGATGCCTACGTGCTCGCCCGCAGCGGGCCGGTATGCGCCGCTGAGAAGCGCGGCGGCGGCGGTTGCGCCTCCTGGCTCCGCTACGATGCGCAGGTCGTTCCAGAGCGCGCGCTGGGCGGTACGGATGCCTTCGTCGCTGACCAGGACAACGCGCTCCACGTATTGCTGCGCCAGCGAGAAAGCTAACCCTCCTGCGCGTCGCGCGCCTAACGAATCGACGGCCACGCCGCCTACCTCGACATCGATGGGCTTCCCGGCTTTGAGCGCGCTTGCTAGCGTGGACGCGCTTTCCGGCTCGACGCCGATGACGCGCACCTCACCCGCGAACCATGCTGCCACGCCCCCGATCAGGCCGCCGCCGCCTACCGCGAGCAAAACGGTATCCAGCTCTGGCACCTGTCGCGCAAACTCGCAGCCCAGTGTCCCCTGCCCTGCCACAACTTCCGGCTGGTCGTAGGCATGGACGACCAGCGCGCCCGTTTCTGCCGCTCGCGTCTGGCTCGCCAGCAGCGCCCCGGCATAGTTGGCTCCAACGATGGTCACATCTGCGCCATAGTCACGCAGTCGCTGCACCTTGACAGCAGAGCAAACTTCCGGCACGAAAATCTCCGCCCGATAGCCCAGTTGCCGCGCCACATAGGCCACTGCCACGCCATGATTGCCGCCAGAGGCCGCGATTACGCCCGCCGGTGGCACTGTATTGCTCAGAATGCGGTTGAAGGCCCCGCGCGGCTTGAAGGAACCGGTATGTTGAAGCTGCTCAAGCTTGAGCGTCACATGGGCATCGCTTCCCCAGAAGCCCGGTTCTAGATGTGCCACCGGCGTCTCTCGCACATAGCCAGCTATCCGTCTGCTGGCCGCTTCAATCTCAGAACGCATGTTGATAACTCGCTTTCTTGCTACTTTACTGGTCACTTATTATGGGTACCAGATGGCTTCCTGTCAAGGAACAGGATACAAAACAGAAAGGATCGTCGTGGAATCAACCACACGAGCATGGCTTCGTTTGCATATCGAGGCTGTCTGGGGGTACGGCTTCCTGCCATTACGCAGAACACGATTGAACTTCTGCGCGAGGGGGTGCAGCCGCCCTGGAAACTGTATGTCGCCGAGATGGCCGGGGAGCAGGTGGCTATCTGGCGACCCGATGTCCCGGCGTCTGAGCGTGAAGCCCTGTTAGCCCCTGCGGGGGAAGCACTCGCAATTCCTCAGACCGGACACGTCGCTCCGCATATCCATCGAGAGGTCGTTCTTCAGCAAGTAGCATCTCCGGCCATAAGTATTGAGGCTGCTCAACACATTGCGCGCCTTCTTACCCCGGGTGACCGGACACTGGTGGACATCTTCGCGCCTGGGGAGGTCGAATATTACTTCCATCCAGACCGGCGCCCGCTCGTTGGCGTCATTGTTGAAGGACGTTTGCTCAGTCTTGCCCATAGCTCGCGCCGCACGGTCCGCGCATGTGAACTGGGCATCGATACGCTGCCAGAGGCGCGCCGTAAAGGCTATGCGCTCGCCGCGACTCTGCTGTGGGCGACCGCAGTCACTCAGGAAGGTCTTGTCGCGTTCTACAGTGCGTCGGTAGAGAACGTCCCTTCCCTTGCACTGGCAGCGGCGGCTGGGTATCGCGTTTTCGCGCAAGCGGTTATGATTGAATGAGAAAAGGAAACTGGAAAGGCAGGATTTAATCAGCGAGTTCCTGCACGTCTGTGTGAATTATCAGCAGGAGGCCGCTTTGCAGGGAGACTTCTGCATAGTCAGAGGTGAGGACGTTGCTGACGCCGCGTGGTTTGCCGAAGCGGAGGGTTTCGTTGCGCAAGGGATAGTAGAGGTTGGTGCTGCAGATGCCGCTAGCCTCGGCTGTGAGCGGGATGAGCGAAAGAAGATCGCCACTGTGGCCGTTGATTGCGCTGCTGCCGGAACCGCGCAGCAGCCAGCAGGTAGACGGGCCATCAACGATGCGCAGAGCGGGCGACTCGAAACCTGCCAGCAGCATGACGTTCGCTATCGTGTGATCGAAGCGCGACCCGCCCAGCGCGCCGAGAATGGTGATGGTAGTAGCCCCGCACTCGATAGCGGTCTGAACGGCAAGTTCGGTATCGGTCTCGTCCTTCTCAGCGGCAACGCGAATGATCTGACTTCCCCGTGCCTCTAGCTGATGCAGGGGCAGCGCCTCCAGCGAGTCGAAATCGCCAACGACGATAGAGGGGACATGGCCGAGTTGCAACGCGGTCGCTGCCCCTCTATCGGCTGCAATAATCATATCCGCGCTTTCCAGCGCCTGCGCAACGGCTTTACCAGGCCGTACCGTGCCACCCGCAAAGATGATGACGTGCATGAAGCTCCCTGTGTTCTTTACTCCTGAACCTGTGATATCAGGGAATGCCATGCTCAGCGCTTGCAAACTCATAGCATGGCATTCCCTGATATCTTTCTCTGTATCACGCGGTTTTGATCTGCGCGGCATCTTCGAGGCCCAGGGCTTTGATGGCCTGTTCGCGCAGGATGAATTTTTGCACTTTGCCGCTGCCCGTCATGGGATAGGAGTCGACGAACTGGAAGTAGCGCGGAATCTTCTGGCGACTGATCTGGCCGTTGCAGTACCCGCGTAGCTCCTCCTCTGTCAACTGCTCGCCTGCTTTCGGGATGATGACAGCCAGCAGTTCCTCGCCGAAGAATTTGTCGGGCACGCCCAGCACCTGCACGTCGGCCACTTTGGGATGGCGAATCAGGAACTCCTCGATCTCGCGCGGGAAGAGATTTTCGCCTCCGCGAATGACCATCTCTTTGAGACGGCCCACGATATTGATGTAGCCATTCTTATCCATCGTGGCAAGGTCGCCGGTATGCAGCCAGCCCCCGGTATCGATAGCTTCCGCCGTTCGCTCCGGCATGTTATAGTAGCCGGACATGACGATGGCACCGCGACAGCAGATTTCCCCGCGCTCGCCAACGGGAACCGTCTCGCCCGTGGCCGGATTGATGATCTTGATATCGGTATAGGGCAGGGCTTTGCCGACTGTAGCGGCCTTAAGCTCGAAGGGGTCGGCGGGCAGGGTGACGGTCATCGCGCCGGTATTTTCCGTCTGACCGAAGGCGATGATGACATCGGCCCCGATGCGGTTCTTGACCTCTTCCATCAAGGCAACCGGAACGGGCGCGCCCGCGCAACTGATCTGCTCGAGTGACGAGAGGTCGTACTTCTCGAAGTCGGGATGGTGCAGGATCGCCATGAGCATACTGGGCACGCCGCCCGTGTAGGTGCAGCGCTCGCTACTGATGATCTGCATGGCCTTGAGAGGGTCGAAGCCGAGTAGAGGATAGATGGTGCCGCCGGAAATGAGGGCGATGAGGGTAAAGCCCACGCAGCCGAAAACATGGAAGAATGGCACGAGCACGCAGCCCCGAAAATCCTCCTCAGCCTTGCCCTGTTTCTTTGAAAAGTATGCCTGATTGAGCAGGTTGCGGTGGCTCAGTACTGCCCCCTTGGGGAAGCCGGTGGTGCCGGAGGTATAGAGAATCATGGCTGGGTCGTCGGGCCTGACAGAGGCCTGGCGCCCGGCAAGAATCTCGTCGCTGATGGCTGCGCCTCCCGCGACCATCTCGCGGAAGAGCGCGGGTCGCCAGTCGCCTTGCTCAAGATCGGTGGGCGGCGAACCGAGCAGGCAGACGTAACGCAGCAGGGGCAGACGCCCGCCTTCTTCGCCGCTCACTTCTCCCGCTTTGCCGCCAGCCGTGGTCATGGCGCGCATAGTAGCCAGACAGTTGTGGTCGCGTATCTGCGCCATCATGAACAATGCCCGCACATCGCCCTGCTTGAGGATGTATTCGACCTCGGCAGCGCGCAGTACAGGGTTGATGGTGACCAGCACCAGGCCGATTTTCGCGGCAGCAAGCTGGAGCAGTGGCCATTCAGGCACGTTTGCTGCCCATACTGCTATGTGGTCGCCCTTGTTCAGGCCGAGGGCCATCAGCCCCTTCGCGACCGCGTTGACCCGCGCCCGGTACTCGGCATAGCTCCAGCGAATGTTGAGCGCGTCGCCAAATTCGGGGTAGCCGGTATAGACGACGGCTTCCCGTGTGGGTGTTTCGGTAGCCTGCTGATCTAAGCGGTCACCAATAGTCGTTTCAAGCAGTGGCTCGTCAGAGGTCTCGGCCTGCCAGTACGACAGACCATCGTTGGTCATGCCCATTTCTCTCTCCTCACGGGATGGTTGCAGACAAATACATTTACCTCATAAAAAACTATGAGTAGTATAACACATCAGAAATGCGTCATTCAGGTCTCACGCAGCCTATACGAGGAAATGGTTGACGGAGATTACTCCAATGCCTGTTCGATGCGTTGCAGCACCTGCTCGATGACGGGACAGCGCCGCTCACTAACCATCCGCTGCAACTCGCGCATGGAGCCATCTTTATCCAGCAGCACTCGTGCCTGCCGGAAGTTGGGAATGATCCAGAGCGCCCGGTCTGGCTGCTTGAGTTCTTGCTGGATACCTTCGAGCGTTTTCAGTGCAATGCTGACAAGGTGTCCATCACGATACATGAACCGCGTGCGCCGTGGGCGATATGAGTCCAGGACGAAGCAGGCGATATCTACAACGCTGTAAGGCGTTGCCTCGCCCCGCGCATGACTTCCCCATCCTTCCCCGCAAAGGACGGAGAACCTCTCACTGAAGCGGGTCGGGTATGTGCGTATTGTTCACATGTTGCCGTGCAATTGTTCTTCTGCCTGCCGAAAACGCCGGTACTTCGCTACAGCCTTGACGAGTAAATCGTAGAGTATGCTATGATAGTATGGCAATAATGGTACTCTATTGGATGGTGGTAAAAGGTCAGAAAAAATGACATCATCTAAAAACGTGCGATCCTGGGGGCGCTATCCGCAGGTTGCGCCCGCGCGGGTGGTGCCCGTATACTGGCGGCACGAGGTGCCGAACCTGGCAAGCTTCGGGGCGCCGGTGCTGCCATATGCGTATGGGCGTAGTTACGGGGATAGCTGCCTGAACGAGGGCGGCGTGGTGCTGGATGTGAGTCACCTGCGTCGCCTGCTGGCCTTTGACGAGCGCGAGGGGCTGCTGCGCTGCGAGGCGGGGGTCTCGCTGGCGGAGATCTTAGCGGTGATGGTGCCGCGCGGCTGGTTTTTGCCGGTGACGCCGGGGACGAAGTATGTCTCGGTCGGCGGGGCGATTGCCAGCGATATTCATGGCAAGAATCATCATAGAGCGGGAACGTTTGGCTGCCATGTGACCTGTTTTGAACTGCTGCGCTCCAGCGGCGAGAGATTGCTCTGCTCCCCGACCGAGAATAGCGAACTTTTCCGCGCTACCATCGGCGGGCTGGGCCTGACGGGGGTGATTCTGTGGGCGGAGTTCCGGCTCAAGCCTATCGCGAACCCGTTGATTGAGATGGAGCGCATCCGCTTCGCCTCGCTTGAGGAGTTTCTGGAGCTTTCGGAGCAGTCCGACCGCGATTATGAATATACCGTCTCCTGGGTGGATTGCCTGATCGGAGGCAAGGATTCCTGCCGGGGCATTTTTATGCGCGGCAACCACGCGCCTGCGACTGCGCGAACAGTAAAGCAGCGTACCAGGCTGCCTCTAAGCGTGCCGCTTGACCTGCCCGCGCTGGCGCTCAATGCGTTTACAGTGAAAGCGTTCAACGCGCTGTATTATCGCTCTCAGGTGAACCGCGCGGTGCGCAAGGTTGTGCATTACGACCCGTTTTTTTACCCGCTGGACTCGATTAAGGACTGGAACCGGCTCTACGGGCGGCGCGGCTTCTTGCAATATCAGTGCGTGGTGCCGTTCGAGGGAGGCCGCGAGTCTATGCGCGAACTGCTGGAACGCATTCGCCGTTCGGGGCAGGGGTCGTTTTTGACGGTGCTGAAAACGTTTGGGGATGTGCCTTCGCCGGGCCTGCTCTCGTTCCCTCGTCCCGGTCTCACGCTCGCGCTGGACTTTGCCTATCATGGACGCGAAACGCTGCAATTGCTGGACGAGCTGGATGCGATTGTGCGACAGAGCGGCGGCGCGGTCTACCCGGCGAAGGATGCGCGCATGTCGGCGCAGTCGTTTCAGGCGTATTTCCCGCGCTGGCGGGAATTTGCTCGCTATAAAGACCCGCAATTCTCGTCCAGCTTCTGGCGACGGGTCACTACTGAGAATGGTGAAGAAGAGTATGAAGATGTTGCTACTGGGAGCGACCTCAGCCATCGGGCATGAGGCTGCGCAGTGTTTCGCGAGCGAGGGTGCGGAGTTTTTTCTGGTAGGGCGCACGCCGGAGAAGCTGGATGCTGTCGCGCAAGACCTGAGAGTGCGCGGGGCAAAGCGCGTGGAGATCTGCCAGTTCGACCTCAACGACCTGGCACGGCATCAGGAATTGATCGAGCATGCCATTGCCACATTGGATGGGCTGGATACCGTGTTGATCTCGCATGGCACACTGGGCAACCAGCAGAAGAGCGAGCAGAGCGTCGAGGAGACGCTGAAGGAGTTCACCACCAACTGCACCAGTGTCATCTCGCTGCTGACGATCCTGGGGAACTATTTTGAGCAGCAGCGCCACGGCTGCATTGCCGTGATAACTTCGGTGGCAGGTGATCGCGGGCGGCGCAGCAATTACGTGTATGGCACGACGAAAGGGGCTGTCAGCCTCTTTTTGCAGGGCCTGCGCAGTCGCCTGTACAAGGCGGGCGTCTCCGTTGTGACCATCAAGCCGGGGCTGGTGGATACGCCAATGACGGCGGCGCTCAAAAAGGGGCCGCTTTTCGCCAGCCCGCGCATAGTTGGCGAGGGCATCTACCGCGCTATCAAGCAGGGCAAAGAGGTAGTCTATCTGCCCTGGTACTGGCGCTATATCATGCTGGTCGTCAAAGCCTTGCCGGAGAAAGTATTCAAGCGGCTGGCAGTCTGAGCCTGTATGCATTTAGCATCTGCGCCGTAAGCCCCCTGCCTTCGGGCAAGGGGATAGAAGGCCCCCACAGAGCAATAGATACACTTGTAATATCTATTGCTCTGTGGTATAATCTCTTGTATGAGATATAATGTAAAGATAAGCAACAATGTAGCGTACAACTGCCATTATCATGTGGTGTTTTGTCCGAAGTATCGCCGTAAGGTACTTGTACCGCCCATAGATGAACGGCTCAAGACTATCATTCTGGAAACGGTAGAAAAGTGGGGGCAAGAATTAATTGAGATGGAAGTCATGCCCGATCATGTGCATCTCTTGCTCGGATGTGACCCACAATTCGGTATTCACCGGCTGGTCAAGTATATCAAGGGAACTTCAAGCCGCTATCTCAGGCAGGAGTTTCCACAGTTGAGACGGAAACTGCCGAGTCTCTGGACAAACAGCTATTTTGTCTGTACGGTAGGGGGCGTGACTCTGGAAACGCTCAAACGCTATGTGGAAGGACAAAAGAACCGATGAGAAAGGCTTTCAAATATCGGCTCTATCCTACATCCAGGCAGGAGCAAATCCTCTTCTGGACACTGGCACGCTGTCGAGAATTGTACAATGCTGGCCTTGCCGAACGCAAAGAGGCCTATCGTATGGCGGGCAAGTCAATCAGCTACTACGAACAGCAGCGCGATCTGCCTGAGATCAAAAACGTCTTGCGAGAAGAATA
>DATGLM010000050.1:0-4665 GCA_035294125.1 Ktedonobacteraceae bacterium
TCAGATAGTGGTGGCCGGCTATGTGCGTCGTTCCAGCCACATGCAAAAGGACAACTTTAGCATTGATGCGCAAAAGCGCGCGATTACGGAGGAATGTGCCAGGCGGGGACTGCCCGCCCCGATCTTCTATGAAGACGATGAGCGCAGCGCCCGAGGCGAGCAGAGCGCCAAACGCCCCGCCTTTAAGCGCCTGCTCGATGACGTTGAAGCCGGGCGCGTGCAGATCGTCATGGTCCACACCCTGGATCGCTGGTCGCGCAACGTCATGGTCACGCTGCAAAGCTTTCGCATCCTTGCCGATCATCAGGTGGCCTTCATCTCGCTCTCGGAACACATCGACTACTCGACCCCCGAAGGGCGCCTTCAGCTTACGATCCTGGCCGCCTTCGCGGCTTACTTCTCCGATATGCTGGCCAAACATACCCGCAAAGGCAAAGGTGAACGCGCCGCTCAAGGTCTCTACAATGGTGATATCCCCTATGGCTACAAGAGCGCCGGTCCCAAGCGCCCACCAGAACCCCATCCTGACAAATTCCCCGGCTTACGGATGATTGGGGAGTTACGCATGCAGGGTAAGGCCGCTGAAACGATTGTCCAGGCCGTCAATGCCGCTGGCTATCGCACCGGCAGCAAGCGTTTTGGCGAGCGGCTCTTTACCGTCGATACGATCAATGCCATCTGTCGCAATGAGTTTTATGCCGCCTTCGCTCCAGGTGACGATAGAGGCACGATTGTCTATAAGGGCCAGCGCTATCGCGGCCAACACCAGGCGGCTTTTACCTACGAGGAGTGGCAACTGATCCGCGCTGGCTCGCGCCTCAACTACAATGCCCCCCATCGAAACGCCCAGGCCCACCGCATCTATGAATTCTCCGGGCATGTGAGTTGTGTCTTTTGCGGACTGAACCTGCGCTGTAAGGGCGGAAAGCCACATGCCTACTACAAGGATATGGCAAAGGCCCGAGGCTTCCCCTGCTGGGCTGGTGGCTACCTCCAAGTCCAATCCACTCGCCTCACCGAGCAATTCGGCGCCTTGCTCTCCGACCTGGTGTTCCCGGAAGTGTGGCAAGAGGTTCTCCGTGAGCAGATGCGCCAGGCGGCAGAGCAGTCCAGCACAGATACGGCGACCAGGATCGAGGAAGAAGAGCGCTTGACGCGCAAGAAAGAACGGCTCCTCAAGCTCTATTGTGACGGCTATCTCGACGAAACGGCCTTTGAGGGGGAGATGGCGGCAATCACTCTCGCACTGGAAGCACTCTCGGCTCCTGTTATTGGCGATCTCCGGTTGGAGGAAGTCATTGCCGCAGGCCACTACCTGCTGGAGAGCGCTGCCAGATGGTCTCTTGTTTCCGTGGAGGAACGGCGGCAGATCGTGCTGCATCTCTTGGAGCCAGGAGGATTACTGTACGACGTGGAACTGCAAACCATCGCGGCTGTAACGCCCCGCCCGGCCTTTGTGCCAGCCTTTCGGTTTTTACAGCATATTCGTGAATATAAAGAAACCACTGGCACGCTTGTCACGGCACAATGGCTTCGGGAGCGACGGCGGAACCGACGGGATTACGTGTATCTCTTGACAATTTTTTCTAATCAAAAGTATACCTTCATCTCCTTCTTTTGGCTCAATTCCATCGATCAGACGCAGAATATATGATGTAGCTGGATTTGGCCTGAGTGCAACGATCACCTTTTCTTTCGGATCATAGTAGAGTCCCTCTGGTTGCAGCAAGAGTTTCACCATTCTTTGGCGTTCCTCCGGTGTAGATACTTCCCACAAAGCCGCCATATCTGGCAGGCGTTCCCCCGCAGCGATTACTTGCTCCAGGCTCACTCCGTTAAGCTGAGGAGACTCGAGTTCTTTGAGCAGCAATTCCGTCGCGGCCATCTCTGACTGGAACTCCTTCTCGTCCATATACCCCTCGCGGTACAGCTTGATAAGGCGCGTCCTTTTCAGTTTGAGGCGTTCACGTTCGCTTTCGCGTTTCTGCGCTTCCTGGTCGGTGCCTGCTGCTGCTGTTTCCTGCATCTGGCGCTTTACCAGGGTGCGCCAGTCTTCAGGGAGCTGCAAATCTTTCAGCAAATCACCGAACTGGCGGCGTACCAGGTCAGTGCGGACCAGCAAATCACCGCCGATAGGGCAGGGCAAGCGGCGCGTTTTCGCAACGTCCCTGTAGTAGCTGCGCCCGTTTTGCCCACCTGAAACACGCATACCAAGCCCGCAGTGAGCCTCCACGATATAGCCGGCGAATTCATAGGCGCGCCTGGCAGCGCTTGCCCGTTTCGGTTTGTTGTACATTGCTTCTGTGGCTTGACGTATCTGCTGCCATTCTTCGTAGGTGAAAGTAGCCTGGTGCTGCCCCCGGTAACGCTGCCCCTTATAGAAAACCGTTCCTCTATCATCACCGGGGGCATAGGCCGCATAGAATTCGTTGCGCAAAATGGCGTTGATTGTGTCTCTGGTAAAGAGGCGCTGGCCGAAGCGCTTGCTGCCAGTGCGATAGCCGGCGGCGTTCACCTCATCGGCGATCTTTTCTGCTTCCCAGCCGCGTATGCGTAGTTCGCCCATCAGGCGCACGCCGGGATTGGTTGCGGAGTTGATCTCAGGCGGTTTTTTTGCCCCGGCAGGTTGGTAGCCATAGGGAACATCGCCGTTGTGCAGTCCCTGAGCCGCCCGCTCGCCTTTGCCCTTGCTGGTATGTTTGGCGAGCATGTCAGAGAAGTAGGCTGCGAACGCCGCCAGGATCGTAAGCTGGAGGCGTCCTTCGGGTGTCGAGTAGTCGATATGTTCGGAGAGAGAGATGAACGCGACTTGATGATCGGCCAGGATACGGAAGCTTTGGAGCGTGACCATCACATTGCGTGACCAGCGATCCAGCGTGTGGACCATCACGACCTGCACGCGCCCGGCCTGCACGTCATCAAGCAAGCGCTTAAAGGCTGGGCGTTTCGCAATTTGCTCTCCGCGCGCGCTACGTTCGTCATCGATGTAGAAGACCGGGGGCGGAAACCCCCGGCGTGCACATTCCTCAATCATACTGCGCTTTTGTGCGTCAATGCTGAAGTTGTCTTTCTGCATCTCACTGGAGCGGCGCACATAGGCGGCAACAACGAGAGAAGAATTTTCATTAGGCTGCATGTGATTTCCCCCCATCCTGCACTGTGGACGCTTCAGGAGTCTGGATCAAAGCCATGATGCGGGGGTCTTGCTCTTTGATACAGCGATTCATAATTTGAGCGAGCAAGGCGCAGAGTGCAACCACATCAGGGTGAAGTGCTTGCTCTGATTGCTGGATGAGACGTGTTTCTTGTTTCATACATATCCTCGCTTCTCTTTGGGGCCGCCCTGTGGTATACTCCCGACAGGGGCAACCCCGACTAGGGGCTATGGCGTTTGTCAGCTTGCCAACTGTGTCGCCATAGCCCCGGCTAACTTACGGTCGTTCTGTGATGCTCTCCTCGCCTGACTCACCCCCCGTTGATGCGTGCCATGATGAGTAATCAAAGACCGCTTGTGCCTGGATGGTGAGCGCTGGAGAAACTGTCAAGGTCAAGATGATGGGGGGATACGATTTGCTTATCTGGGCGGTGAAACTATAGATCGTCGTGCCATCCCAGAGCCGTTGAATTCCGGTTTGACGAATATCGGTCAGGGTTGCGAAGAGTCGAGGGGGAGTTGTGCTTTCTTTGCCAGCCCTGCGCTTTTTGCACCCGGCTATCCGCGCTACCATCAGGCTGCCCCCCCCTCGCCTTGTACCCGGGCTTGCCATCGATCCGCAATCTGGCGGGCATGCTGCCTGATATCCGCGAGTTCGTTGAACTCATGCACACAGCCAGCATAGTAGGTATAGAGTGGCGTCCTCAGTATCTTGGTTGGGCAGCAGAAGACATCACATGCTACCCAACTTGTCCCCTCAAATCGCTTATGCCGGGTTGAGGTATCAATTACGGTCAGCGTCTGATATGGCCCGCTCAGATCCCTGCGTTCTTTGAGCATCCAGGGTGGGATGCCGCCCGTATCGTAGTCGCAGATGTAGACCTCGGGGGGCACCTGTTCGCCAATTGCCAGGATAGAGAGCGTTGCATAGATCGCTGCTGGCTCATGCAATGGCTTGATCTGTGCTCTCTTTGGCACATCTGGGGGAGGCCAGATTTCGCCCGTATCGGGCGCAATGCCAGGAAGCTGCTGCTGCAAGACCACCTTACCCATGACCTTCTCCCTTTACGATGTCATCAGGGCAAGATTGCCCTGCAACTTATCAAGCAGCGCGAGCAATTCATCCTCCAGGCGCTGATCTTCCTCATAGGCATCGTCAGTCGGCGTATGCGTCCCGCGTTTCGCGCGCCGGTCAAGATAGGCCCGCTCGCGCTGTTGCTTTGCCACCAGGCGCTTCTGCAATCCTTCCAACCAGGCGCGCAGATCCTCGGCGCTCATGTCAGTAGTAGGCAGATGGATCGTGATACGTCCTACACCGGGTGGTGTACCAGTAGCCCGGGCTTGAGCGTGTTTGGTCATCGCCGTTCCTCCGGCTAACCGGAATTCTGAGGGGAAATGACGTTCAGTCATCGCCTTCTCATTCTTCCCTCTCATGACGCCTCCTTCATCAACACAGGCAGAGGTAAAGGCCCAACAAGATCAGGTTCCCGCTCGCTGAAATGCGCCAGGTA
>DATGLM010000051.1:0-24606 GCA_035294125.1 Ktedonobacteraceae bacterium
CAATGCCGATCCAGAGCGCCAGGATATGGTCCTGGATCAGAATAATCGTCATCGCCAGGTACAGGCAAAAATCGGTCTCGCCATCCATGATCTGTCCCAGCCTGCTCTGTGTATGTGTCAATCGCGCGACCTGCCCATCGAGGATATCGCTGGCGATTCCGGTGAGAAAAACGAACAGCACCAGCACTGGAGACGTAGCAAGGCCGCCGATCAGCCGCGCCAGCAGGTAGGCCGCGCATAATCCGCGCAGACCGCTCAGCATATTGGCGAGACCGATCTTCTGCAACAATGCACCTGTCCGGGCATGACGATTCAGGCCCAGGTGCCAGAAGAGATCGCTCTGCTGCCACGCGACGCAGAAGGCAAAACTGGACAGCAGTCGCAGTGCGGCGCCTATGCCCTCAAGCGTGAACGTGGCGGTGAGCACGACAGCGGCGAGCAGAAATTATCAGCAGCGTCATACGCAGCCACGAGCGTTTCAGAGAGGGATTGGCGCGGGCGGTGGAGCATGACATTGCCCAGGAGCGCGCGAAAAAGCGCCACCAGCCGTGCAGGCTGAAGCGCTCCTCGCGCAATGTCGTGAGCAGGTCAACAACGAATTGATTGTCGCTGCGGGCGCTGTGTTCCATGCCTCCACCTCCATCTTTAGAGGGGCATGACCAGCAGCAGAGCCGGGTCACTGCCCTCGCCCCAATACAAGGGAACCTCCCGTACTGGAAGGAAGCCCACTGCTTGATAAAAGGCCCGTGTTCTGGCATAGCCATCTTCGGTAGGACCTTCATCGTAGGAAGAAGCCAGCGTTGAAACCAGCAGTAACCGATATCCTCGCGCTTTCATTTCCTGCCGCAGCCGTTGGATCAGCCGCTTTCCGATCCCTTGCCCACGATGCTGCGCATGAACCGCCATCCAGGTGATCTCAGCCGTCGTGTTAAAGTAATCCTGCACTGTCAAAAAGCCAACGACATGACCATCCAGAGTGACAACCCAACCCTTACCTGTGCGCACCTCCTGAGCACAGGCTGCCCGGCCTGATTCGTACCCGAAGTGATGTGGCAGTGAAAGAATAATTTGATCACAGGCAGGAGCATCCTCAATCGTAAGCGGGCGTACTTCGAGCCTGGTATCTTGAATGAAAGACATTTGTCCTCCTGGTAAATTTGATGCATTAATGTTTCACGTGAAACATATAGAGAGCGGTGCCATGCCAGAATCGCTATCTGTGCATAATCAGATCGCGCAGTTCCGCAATACATAGCTCTCTATCCCGATCCTACCCATACCAATCTTGCAACTCTTGCATCAGCGTTGCCAGCCCTTCCTCGAATAGCTCTGTGCTACACCCGAACCCGATGCGAATGAAGCGTTCATACATTTTCCCATAGACGTAGCCGGGCAGGAGCAGCAGGCGTTTCTTTTCCGCCAGATATCGGCAGAACGGCTCCGCCGGGAAGGGAAGCTGGACAAAGGCTGTATAGCCAGCCTGTGGTGGCACCCAGCGCAGGACGCCCCGGCTTCCCGCTACAGCGTCGGCGAGGCGCTGGCGATTGATACGAGCAGTAGTCAGGCGCGGCGCTATAATCTTCTCCCTGTGGCGCAGTGCAGCCTCTGCGAGAAACTCGCCCGGAGCATTGCCGCAGATGGTCGAGTAGTCGCGCGCACCGCTAATGCGCTCAAGCAATGTGTGATCGCGGCTGGCAATCCATCCGACGCGCAGCCCGCCAAGTCCCCACGGCTTGGTCATGTCTGCTATCACCACAGCCTGCTCAACCACATCGATGACCGACGGCGCCGGCGCTCCATCGAGCGCGATGAGGCGGAAGACTTCATCGCTGACGACCAGTGCGCCAACCCGCTCTGCAATGCGCGCAATGGCCTGCATCTCCTCCACCTGGAGCACCGCGCCTGTTGGATGATGAGCATGAGTCAGAGTAATCAGGCGTGTCTTCTGATCGACGAGAGAGTCAATCTGCTCAAGATCGGGTTTCCAGCCTCGCTCCATATGGAAAGGGAAGGGGCGGACTTCAGCGCCGCGTGACCGGGCTACACCCACGATATTCCCATAGTTTGGCTCTTCAACGAGAATGTTGTCGCCGGGCTGAACCATCGTCCAGATCAGTAACAAGAGAGCTTCGCTTGCTCCTGTCGTGAGGCGAATATCCCCGGCCTCAAGAGTAGTATAGAGTTTGCTAACCGCCTGGCGCAGTTGCTCGTTGCCGGGATTTTCGACATAATCAAGGCCAAGCGCCAGGTAACGAGCCGTCGTTTCTGCTTCATCCAGGGCCAGCAGTTCTTGCGTTGTCGCGGCGTAGGCACCACTGGCCGCCAGGTTGCGTATACCCGGAAGGAATTCAAACTCGGCAAACCAGCGTTCAAGCAGATAGTCGGGGAGAGCATGGAGAGGCATGTCTATATCCTTTCGAAGAGATGTTTCACGTGAAACAATTACTCAGCAACAACTTGCGGTATGCGCTAAAATGCCCCCGCTGGCTATAGCTTTATCTGAACCAGCACATAGAGGGCGCAGCCCCAGAGAGCCAATAATGCTGTAAGACAGGCACTGAAGTAGTATATCCTGTAATTCGTCCAGTCGACAAACTGACTTTCTCTGCGAATCTCCTCTGGACCAGCAAATATGCGCATCCAGAAGGAGTTGACCAACGGCCAGACGAGTAGAATAATTGCTGTAACTCCCCACAGCGGAGCCAGATTCACCAGTGTTGATCCTATGTCGACGGCAAGGCTTTGTAAAAGATCAGTGTGGTTGTGAAAAACAGATTCTTGCGATACCTGTACAATAAACAGAGGCACAACCCCTAGCAGGAGCGAAAAGGCAGCAAGGGGAAAGCTCATCAGCAAAAGCCAGATGCCTTCACGCTTCCCTGCATTGCGCGCTATCCAGCGCCGTAAACTTCTTGGAGGGTGCGTTGCCAGAGCAAACAACCTGTCTTGCCAGCTTGAGGGTGCCTTGAATTGCGCGAGCGCACGTATAATATCCTCACCGGAATGCAATGTGCTGAGCACTGCTTGATCTGCATTGAGTTCAATACACCAGAAAGCCAGAAGCGGGAGCAGAATCAGGCTAATTGTCTGCAATATCTCTTCTATAAGAATGAGCAACCACCCTGGAAGGAAAATCGTTAGCGCATCGATAAGCTCATGTAGCAATGTCGGTGAGAGATTACCTGAGCCAGTTGAAGATTGCACAAAATTGATAGATTGTTCAGCCCACAAGAAGATCATTGGAATCAGACCAAACACGAGGAAGATTGGCAGCCACCAGTTCAAGCCTATATCCAGAAAACTTCCTTCTCCAACTACCAGCGCATCTCCATGCTGATAGTGTGCGATTTCATGCAACAAAATTGCTTTAGCCTCCGCGCGCTTACGTTCATTGTACCAGAGCAGAACGATAGGTCTGAAAATAGCAATTGCAGCTTTGCGGTATCTCAATGGATAGATAAACGCCTGGCGATCAGAGCGCCTCAGGTTCGTTTTGATCTGAAGGTCTGGAGCAGCATGGCGAACAAAGGCGACGAGATCAGGTGGAAGATTACTCAAATCCCCTTCGAGCCTCCATCTCTTCTCCAGATATTTTGCTCGTAGCTGGGGAGTTAACGCTGTAAGCGCTCCCAGTACGAAGAGCATGGGAGGCCATAAATCTACCAGGTTCATTATTCGATACAACCATGGGAAGCGCGTCAAATTCTCAGCATGGGCACTATTTGCAACGATTGTGCCTGTGAGAAAATCTATCAATGACTGTCGAACATCGATATTTGTGAAGGTCAAGAACAGGCTGAAGAGCAGCCAGAGCCATAGCCACGGCGGAAGTACACTTTTCCTTTGAATTGTGTTCCTACTTGCCATTTTGATGCGTCTCTGTGGGGCTACGCTTAAAACGCTTCTTCATCAAAGCTGGTTTGGATGATTTGCCTGTACCGCTAAGCTCAGAAGATTTATCGGACAACCGTTGCAGAAATTGGCGTGTTCCCTCGGGGTCCTCTAGCACGGCCTGGATTGTGTGATAAATGATAAGTTCAGCTTTTTGTTCGGCAACATTCCCTTTGTGTAGCTCTCTGGAGAGAGTGGCGATGAGTTGTTTCAGAGGTTTATATGGATCATCTGGCAACTGCTCCATTGATTGGCTGTTTGCTGGAGCCTCGTTGCGTTCTTTTAGGCTTCGCTTGACAACCTCCAGAAAAATGCCGCTGAGCGTTGACGAGAGTGTTGGCACAATGATCGGGGCAGCGCTATGCAGACCTCGCAGTACATAAGGAAGAATCTCCTGGAACACGCCAGCATCAAAACCTCCAGGAGTTCCTCTCTGACTTTGCCGGAACAGATCTGACCGGTTTGTTCCATCAGCGACATATGCTTGCACCGTCACAGCCGCCAGTGCGACCTCCTCTGGCGCTACCACTTCTGCAAGCTTCACTGCCCATGTATCGAGAGAATCCGTACTCATGTCGCCTTTCCTTATTTTTATCGGCTAGCTATTTTTGATGGAAAACAGGTAGAATATCTGTATGTTCCCTTATAGTGACCAGGCCCGCGCATTACTGTAAGCTACCTTTGTCGCGTTGCTCACCAGTGACACGGAATCCAGACCTAGTAAACCCTTTGCAGATGCATTATCAAGTATTTGCCCCAGCCGCTTACCATTCGCGTATAAAATGATACTGTTCCCCTGTGCGTATATTGCCAGCGTATTACTCTGGTTGACATCACCATTAATGGCCTGATTGCTGGTAGGTTGAATCAGAGATACTCCTGGATTATTGCCAACGTATTTTGCGAGACTGAAAACACCCAGAGCACAAACCATATAGTTATAGAAGACGTTATTTTTCATGTCTCCCCTGAAGACGATTCCCCCGCAATCTCCTTGTATGATGGTCATCTGAACTTCAAAGGCAAAGTTGTTCAAAGCTGGTCCCAGACAGACATAAAGAGGTTGTTTCATGGTCGAAGTGACTTGATAGCGTCCCTGGCTATAGGTACAGCCGATTGCAGGCTTCCAGGTTTGAGCACCTGTGCCGTTTAAAGAGTCAGCAAATACGAGTGATCCATGTCCAGGGAGATAGGATGGATATGATGCTCCTGGCGCTCCAGGTGAAGATGCCAGAGTGGCGACGGACTTTTGAGGAGGCGTCGGAGTTGCAAGAGTCGTTCTATGAAACGCTGCGAAAAGTGCCAGTGTAGTACTGGCGATGATGATAACAATAATCAATAACCCTGTAATGGCAATAAGAATGCCGCCTTTTCTCCCGAAGAGAGATGACGGCTCGACTGCGGTTGCATCACAAACCTCTACTTTAGAAGGCAAGCTACCAGAGCTATTTGTCTCCTCAAGAGGTGCACCATTCTCAGCCACTTATATCCTCCTTATCGTGAAGTTTCTGCTGCAACCTCGCTCATAGTTTTGTTGATTCTCTCTGGAGCCTGTAGACTGTATTTTGCATCAGTGCCAATCAGTCTATAGGCTATTATATCAATAATTATAACTTGTTTTTGTTGTGTTTGTCTATGCTATAGCAAGCTGGCGGTGATATTGTATATTGCTGTAATACATGCTTGCTGCCATTGAGGCTTATCTTGAAAGCCGGCAGACTTGCCGGCTTTCTCATAGTCGTGGCGAGCGCCGCAGGCGCGAGCAAAATGAAGTTATTCGGTTGCTCTCCTCATATTTTCATTGGATTCCTGTGTGTTTAATTGGGGACACGTAACCGAGCCACCAGGACAGGTGGAATCTGGTGATAGTTGGCCCAGCTAAACAGGCGGCTGACCTGCGAGCCGTCGTGGGGATGATTGAAGGCCGGTTCCTCCAATCCGTCCATGACCAGGCCGGCGCGAAAGCAGGCGTTGAAAAGTTCATGCAGGGGACGGTCAAAGTAGTATTGCGAGACGGGCTGGCCGATGATGGCAATGCCTTTCTCCGGGCCTTTATGCAGGTAGCGTGTGACCTTGATGGAATAGGTAGTGACGAGTTCGCCATTGATCGTGGTTTCCTCGGCGCTGAGGGCCATACCTGTATGGTTGAAGCAGGGATGGCTGAGCGAGAAAACGAAGCGGCCACCGGGTTTGACGACCTGGCGAATGCCGTGCATCAGGGGATCGATCTCGGTCATGTCCATAATGCCCTGGTTGCAGACGGCGGCATCGAAGCGCTGCACACCAAGTGCAACTATCTGCTCCTCGCTGGTGGCATCGACCAGGCGGTATTCGATGCGCTCGCCGTATTCGGTGCTGTGAGCGCGGGCGCGTTCGAGCAGTCGCGCACTGAAGTCGGTGGCGACGACATGGACGCCAGCCTGAGCCATACGCCGCGCGAAGATGCCGTTGCCGCAGGCGATCTCCAGTACGGTTTCGCCCGCTTGCAGGTTGAGCAAGCGTTCACAGGCGGGATGAACGAGGATGCGCTGAAAGTCGTTGCCGTCGCCGCTCATTTTGCTGTCCCAGAACGCGGCATTCTGGTCCCAGATGCGGCGCGTCTCCTCGTGCAGATCCGTTGATCGAGAGTTGTTTTCGCTGGTCATAGCAGGTGCGATCCTTTCTTACGTGTTCAATTGGTGATACGAGGTTGCATTGGTTAAGAAGTAGTGTGAGCCAGGAAAGAGTATACAGTGAGCAAGCAAAAAAAACATCGTCCATCTGGACGATGTGAATCTATTGACGAACATGATACAATTAAAATGAGAAAAGGGAACTTCTCAAAGAGTTTGTTTCACTCCTGTTTCACTATTTATAGAAACACCCTTCCCGCGTGTGTCTGATTCTCGACACGCACATGTTTGCGTCCATGGCACTCGCTTTACCCGGGATGTGGTGCGGGGATATGCGCTTTACGCATATCCCCGCACCACATCCCGGGTTATTTCGACACAGTGCTTCTACCAGGCAGCGTTTCTTGCCGGCGGGTTAAAGTGATGCCGCCGGTGGAGAGCCAGGAGCCGGCAATAATCAGGATGAAGCCGGCAATCGTAGCTGCGCCAAGTGGCTCGCCAAGTAAAAGCACGCCGAGCAGAACGGAGACGGCGGGGTTGACATAGGTGAAGACGGTACCCCGGCTCGCTCCGACCTCTGCTATCAATGCGAAGAAGGTTACATAGGCCAGGGCCGTGCAGATCACGCCGAGGACGAGCAGGCTGGCGAGCACCGGGAGCGCAGGTACGTGATTGGGAAGCCGCGCCAGCGCCAGCGGCGCGATCACTACAAACGTGGTGCTGCATTCGACGGCGACCACACCGAGCCGGGGCAATGAAGCGATAGCCGGGCGTTTCATAAGCAGGGCGCTGATGGCGTAGCATGCAGTAGCCAGCAGTACCATGCCTGCTCCGAGGAGCCTCTGTCCATCGCTGCCGACATCGAAGCCCAGCAGCACTATCACGCCCACCATCCCGACAAACAACCCGACCAGACGCAGGCCATGCACGCGCTCACTGGAGTCAAAGAGGCGTGCAAATAGCGCAACGAGCAGCGGCTCCGCTGCAATGAGCAGGGCGGTCAGTGATGATGCGATGTGCTGCTCTCCGTAGCTGATTAACAGGAATGGCACCGCGATCTGTATGCATGCGAGGGCAACGACCACTCCCCAGCGCTTATACGGCGGCTTCCATTGTTTGCTCAGGATTGCCAAGGGCACCAGAATGAGGGCTGCAATGCCAACGCGAGAGAGTACTACTATGCCTGGATCAAGTTGCTGCACAGCGATCTTGATAAAATAATATGGGATACCCCAGAATACCGACATGGCGATGAACAGCAGCCAGCCTTTGCGCGTCATTAGTTCCCTGCTTTCTACAGCGTTTCATGTGAAACATCAGCGTGCGACGAGCACCGATTGAACGAGATTAACACCGAAATGATAGCCGATCTCGTGATAGTCGCTGATGGACCAGAAAGCAAGCTCGCAGCGCTTCCCGACCTCGATGCTGCCGATCTGATCCTGTAAGGCCAGCGCTCGTGCGCCGTTGATCGTGACCGCCGTCAGCGCCTCCTCCAGCGACATGCCCATCGCCGACATTGCCAGGCCCAGGATCATCTGCATGTTCTCACAATACGAAGTGCCGGGGTTAAAGTCGGTCGCCAGCGCTACATGCAGGCCGCGATCAAGCAGGCGGCGCGCCGAGGGATAGGGGCTGCGCAGCGTATAGGAGCAGCCAGGCAGCAGCGTCGCGACCACACCCGCCGCGCGCATTGCCTCCAGGTCCGCATCGCTGGCATGGTCGAGATGATCCGCCGACGTGGCGCCCAGTTCTGCCGCGAGGCGCGCGCCGCCGGAAGGACTCAACTGATCGGCGTGGAGCTTGAGTTGATAGCCAAGCTCTTTCGCACGCGTCAGAATGCGGCGACTTTCCTCAAGCGTGAATGCCTCGCGCTCACAGAATACGTCGCAGAAGCGCGCCAGGCCCACAAAAGAAGGCAGCATCTCTTCAACAATCAGGTCGACGTACTCTTTGCGCCGCTCACGATATTCGGGAGGAACGCTGTGTGCACCGAGAAATGTGGGGATAATGCGCATCCCGCTATGCTGGCGCGGTTCATTCTCTTCAATCGCATTCAGATTATTGATGATCTGCAAGCAGGCTTCTTCTGTCACCATATTGAGGCCGTAGCCCGTCTTGATTTCGACAGTGGTGGTGCCGTGGCTGCGCATGCTATCGAGCCTGCCGCGCGCCAGCGCCATGAGCGTATCAGTGCTGGCGCTGCGCGTGGCCTGCATGGTGGTCAGAATGCCGCGCCCCTGCGCAAGCAGGTCGCCATAGCTGACGCCAGCGCGCCGCAGGTGAAATTCTTCGGCGCGGTCTCCGGCGAAAACAAGGTGGGTATGCGAATCAACGAGGCCAGGGGTAACGACTGCTCCCTGCGCATCTACGATGGTTGTACCGTTGACGCTGGCATCTTTTCCCTGCAAGAATAGCGGGCCGGTCTCGTCGTCAGGGCCAACCCAGGCAATAATGCCGCGCTGTACGGCCAGGGCGGCATGCTCAAGTACCTGGAGCGGCCCCGTGGCTCCTGGAATGGGTTGCTGCGCGACGGTGACAAGCTGCCCGATATTGCGAATGACCGTATCGGCCACAATCTTTGGCGTGGAGAGTGAATCAGATGCCATGCGCCCGCTGTGCCTCCTTAAATATCTTCATTGCTCCTGAATGTTATAGCACACGCAGGCTGCCTGGTCCAGATGGTAGCTTCTGGTTCAGACATCCTCTATAAAAAAGAGTGACGACCGGATAGATCGTCACTCTGACAGAGTATCAGGCGTGCGAAGGATGCGCGGACTTGAACCAGCTGGCGAAGGGCTGCTCCATAAGCACGCCCAGGATAATCAGCAGCACCAGGGCAATGCCGTAGAAGAGCGGACTCTGAATGTGCAGGCTCAATAGCGTATCGAGAGACCAGGCTCCCGCGCCCA
Source organism: Ktedonobacteraceae bacterium (assembly GCA_035294125.1). Lineage (GTDB taxonomy): Bacteria > Chloroflexota > Ktedonobacteria > Ktedonobacterales > Ktedonobacteraceae > CADDYT01. Next base: position 9,416 of record DATGLM010000051.1, read on the forward strand.
TCAGCCCGAGAGCCACGGACAGGATGAACAGAACCAGGTTATATTCATAGCCGCCCTGACTATTCCAGAAGCCCTTTGCCCGGTGCACTTTGAGAATAGACGTGAGCATCACAGCGGCAATCAGAAACGCTCCCACGGGTGTAAGCAGCCCTGACGCCATAAGCAGGCCCCCGACAAACTCGCCCAGAGCCGCTGCAATGGCCCACCCCTTCGCCGGCTGGAGGCCAAGCTTATCCATAAAGGATGTTGTCCCGCTCAGGCCGGGGCCGCCAAAGAGGCCGAAGAGCTTCTGTGCTCCATGCGCTAGAAAGATACCGCCAAGTGTGAGACGTAAGAGTAGCAACCCTACAGAAATCATCATGGTCACTTCCTCCTTTCATCATCACGTATATGTACAGTTGGCGGCGCGTCCTTGATTCGCGCCTTCAGAAGAAGATAATTTCACGCTCTTTATTGGAGTCCGGTACGGGCAAGCGCATGTTCTTGAGCGCTGTGAACCATCCTCCATAGAGCGTCTTTAGCTATATTGGCATAAGAGCGATCTTCTTCATCTGGAATATGATGAGTCAGTGTGTCGATCTGCGCACAAATAGTGCGCACCGCACACTCTAGCTCTGCAAACCTGCCAGTAACGATGACGGGTTGGGCTTGCATCACTGCTCACCTCCTGATTAGCAGCTTCCCGTTAACGAGAAGCTGCTTCAGACAGGGCAATACGGGAGGTGCCCACCGGCATACCACGACGATCAGTGCGCGCCGGCCTCAACCGTGATTTGTTTGGGTTGAGCACCCGAGATGCTGATGCGCCGTGGCTTGCTGGCCTCATGGAACGGTATCGCGATGGTCAGCACACCGTTCTCGAAGTGAGACTCAATGTGATCGGCATCGATAGGCCGTGGGAAAGTGATGGTACGCTCAAACGAGCCGGAGCCGATCTCCTGTACCAGCCAGTTAACCTGCTTCTGCTCAGTCGAAGCCTGGAACTGTCCCTTGATGTTCAGCGTATTCTGCTGAATGGTCACTTCGATATCTTCCGGCTTCACCCCTGGCAGCAAGACACGTACCTGGTAGCCGTTCTCCGTCTCATAAACGTCCCACAGGCCGCCTCTGGATGCTGTCCCACTCCAGGCCCATGCCGGACGGACAAAACTTTGCTCAAAGAGCTGATCCATAGCGTCGCGCAGACGCAGCATTTCGCGGAAAGGATCGTAACGCATCAAGGTTGACATACTCTGACACACCTCCTTCTTTTGGCCTGGCAGTCTATGGCAGGGGAGACTCCTGCCTCTCATCTCTCTACTGCCATAAACAACAAAGCTTACTTACATATTCCATCCAGATAATATATCATCTTACAAATTTTGTAAAGTGATATGATGGTTTTCGGAAGATTTCTAACAAACTTCTAACACAGTGAAAGATGGTCCAACGGAGGCCATTGAGAGCAACGAAGTCGCGACGTGTGTGTGCATACTTGCCCTGGCGGCGCTAATTTTGTTACACTGTGCAAAGAGTTAAGCGTTGCCGGCAGGTAGAACCGGGTGATCTTGAGAGCGAGGTGCGTGTATGCGGGCCATCGATGACAGCAGCCCCAGATATGCTGCTGTGCTGCGCGTCCTGCAAATCTGGAAGCAATTGCCGGAGAGCGACGTAGCACGTATGCTGCACAACTACTTCCTGGTTACAGACGACTTCCGCGAGATGGAGGATCAGGGCTTACTGACGATGGAGTTTATAGGCGACGAGTACATGATAACCCCTACCTTGATGGGCCGTCTCTGGCTGGAACAATATGATAGCGAGCACAAGGAGTAAAAAAATGGCATATGACAATGAAGAAGAGGCCATGCCCTATAGCACCATCGGTACCGATGATGCCAGAAGCAAGATAGCGGCGGGAGCGCATGTCATCGATGTGCGCCAGCCGGAGGAGTGGAACCGGGGTCATATCGCCGAGGCCGAACTGGTGCCCCTCAACGGCATTTATGCCTTTGGCAAGGCGCTCAAGGAGCTGAACCTGCCGCCTGATGAAGAGGTGATCTTCGTCTGTGCGTCGGGACAGCGCAGCGCTGTGGCCTCGGAGATCGCGCTGCTCACCGGTCTACGCAAGGTCTATAACCTGGCTAACGGCATGAACGGTTGGGTTAGCCGGCGCTATCCCATCGAGCGGTAATCAATATTGAGAGGAGACATCGTATGCCCTTATTAGAAGGAAAGAAAGCGCTTATTTTTGGCGTCGCCAACCACCGTTCCATTGCCTGGGCCATCGCGCAGTCGCTTGCTGCCGAAGGCGCGCAGCTTGCCCTGGCTTATCAGGAGCGCATGGAAAAATTTGTGCGCGACCTGGCGGCGAAGATCCCCGGCACGGAGGTGATGCCTTGCGATGTACAGCAGGATGACCAGCTCGACGCCGCTTTCGCGCGCGCGGGCGAGATTTTCGGCGGCCTTGATATCCTGATCCACTCGGTGGCCTTTGCGCCCCCTTCTGAACTGGAGAACCCTTTCCTCCAGACTACGCGCGAAGGCTTTCATACGGCGCTGGATATCAGCGCTTACTCGCTGGTTGCGATGGCGAAGCGAGCGGCTCCGCTGATGCAGGCGCGCGGTGGCGGCAGCATCGTCACGCTGACGTATATGGCGAGCGAACGCGTCATGCCCAGATATAATGTGATGGCGGTAGCGAAAGCAGCCCTCGAATGCAGTATGCGCTATCTGGCATATGAGCTGGGCGAGCATAACATTCGCGTCAACGCGATCTCCGCCGGGCCGCTCAACACGCTGGCCGCGCGCGGCGTCTCTGGCTTTACCAGCTTCCGTGAGCACATGGGCATGGTGGCGCCGCTGCGCCGCAATATTGAGCAGAGCGAAGTGGGCGATGCCGCGCTCTTCCTCTGTAGCCCCTATGCGCGTGCCATTACCGGCGATATCCTCTTCGTCGATGCCGGCTACAATATCATGGGGGCATAATACCAGACACAGTTGTCTGACATTGTGAAGCGAGACGAGGCATGCAGAGACGAGGGTATGGAGAGACGGGGGCATGCAGAGACGGGGGCATGCAGAGACGAGGGCATGCAGAGACGGGGGCATGCAGAGACGGGGGTATGCAGAGACGAGGGCATGCAGAGACGGGGGCAAGCCCCGTCTCTACATTCAGGAATGTGCGACATGGAGAGATGGGGCTTGCCCCCATCTCTCCATGCCCCCATCGCCGGTAATCCAGCTGGTTTCCTACCTATTGTTCTACGCGCTTTATGGTTGGCGGCGGTGTGGGTGCCGGCTCGCCGCAGACGCTACAGAAACGGGCGTTGGGCCGGTTCATATGTCCGCACGGCCACACACGTAAGGTCGCGGTAGAGAAGGTGCCCGATGGTACGCCTGGCTGCGGGCGTGGCGGCGCCTGCTGCGGCTGGACCGGTTGCGCACGAGTAGCCCCGGGCGCAGGCGGCGCTCCAAACGCCTGCATGCCATTTCCTGCTGGCGCCGCCGGTGCGCTCGTAGGTGGTTGCGCTGCTGGCTTCTGAGTCGGAGTTTGAACTGGCGCTGGCTTCTGGGCTGGAACCTGGCGCTGTGGCGGCTCCGGCTTTTTCTTTTTCCTGCCGAACCGGAAGATCACGGCGAAGAGCGAGAGCGCCAGAATCAGCACTATCACTATTCCTCCGATCAACAAGGTCATGGAGCTAAACGCGCTGCCAGAAAGTGAGGGAATGATGGATGATGGCTGCTTGCTCTTCGCCGGCGCCGTCGCGGTCGCTGCCGGAGTCACTACCTCGGTTCTGGCCTGCTGCTGAGCGTAGGACAGATATGGCCTGACGGCTTGAAACTGCGGATATTGAGTCGCAAGCTGTTGAAATTGTTGCGCCGCCGTATGCCAGTGGCCCCGCGTATTCGCCGCGTAGCTGGTAAATGCCTGGCTCCATAGCTTCTGAAACTGCCCCGGCGTCGTGTCCAGGTTGAGCGATTGGATCAGCGCGCGCGCGCTGTTGCTGGCCTGCAAGAAGCTCGTGCCCCCTGTCGAGGAGCCGGGACTGGCGAGGCCGAAACTGACGATACCTACCACATCGCCGTTGCTATCCAGCGCGGGACCGCCGCTATCGCCGTGCTCGACATTGCCGCTGACCTGGATAACCGGCGCGCCAGTGTTGGTGGTCTTGATCGAACTCACGCTGATCGTATTCACCGACGATGTGAGCAGATCGGTGGGCCTCTGGCTCACGTCGCCGTTGCCTGGGAAACCGATAATCGTTAACTGGTCCTGCTGCTGCACACTGGAAGAATCGCCGAGCTGGACGCTGGGCGTGTCGAAACTGAAAGGAGCGTGGACAATAGCCGTATCTTCCTGGTCAACGGCGCTCTCCTTCTCAATTTTATCGACGGTTGCCTGATATTGCGACGGCACGCTCGCCAGATCCGGAGCGCTCAAAGGCCCGGTGTAGCTGGTACTCAGGAAAACCTGGCTGGTTTTCGTGTCGTAACTGGCGCTCGATTGGAGCTGCCCGCTCTGCAAAGCCTGCGCCGCCTGGTCGGCAGTGATGGAGCCTGACCCCAGTTTGGGATTCTGATTGATATAGTTCGCTACATCCTGCGCGGCTGCCTGTTGCAGCGCCTCGGCAGGGGGATTAACCACATGGTCGGCGGTCAGAATATCGCCCTTTGAACTGATAAATGTGCCGCTGCCCGATAATTGCAATTGATAAACTTTCCCACTGCCCTGTGGAAAGGTGACATCGTTGTTAGCGGAGAAATGGACGGTCAGTTTTCCGCTGGTGGTAGTGATGATACGCACAACCGCAGGTTCGGCGATGTCCACGGCCCGCACGACGGGGTTGGCAATATTGCCGCCGGGCACACCGGCAGCGTATGTAGTCATAGCATTGCCCAGGGTAGCAAATAGACAGGTGCATATAATCCACACTATCCCCGCTATTAGCACCTTTTGATACCACCGGCGTATGCTATGCAGATACCTCGCTTTATACATAATTCTGTACCCTATCCTTATTCTCTTTTAAGAGAGTATCTGCTGCTGCGCATGCTCTCTCGCCCGGGCCGGACGTTCGCGCGGCGGAGCCGCGCCAGGGATGGCATATGGTGTTGTGGAAACATGCACTTCGCGCATGTTTCCACAACACCATATGCCATCCTCATGCGAGCGTCGCAGGTACGAGCAGGCACTGGTGCTGGCAATCAGACAAACTCAAAGTGGATAGAAGAACGTATCTATATTATAGCCCATTATTATAAGAAGATACGTCCTGTATAGGAATGAGTTGCAGCAGCGCGCCGGAGGCTTTATGTTATCCCCTATCGATGTTTCCATTCGCTGGCAAGCAAGCCGTAGAGCACCAGGTCTACAAAATGGTCATAGAGCCATTCGCCCTGCCGAATGACGCCCTCCTTCGTAAATCCCAGGCGCTCTGGTATGGCGCAACTCCGCCTGTTGCCTGTGGCGCAGCGTATCTCGACTCTGTTCAGCTTTAACTCATCGAATGCATATGTAACCAGATTCTCGCAAGCCCTGGTCATCAGCCCTTTGCCCTGGAACTGCGCACCGAGCCAGTAGCCAATCTCTACTTTGCGGTTGAGCCAGTTAATAGGATGATAACTGATCGTCCCGGCGATCTGACCTCTATACCAGATACTACAGCCGAAGCCCCTGTTGTCCGCGTGCTGGGCGCGCACGCTGCGAATGAAAGCAACTTCGTCCTCGACGGAACGCGTCACGTCGAGCCAGGGCAGCCATTCGCGCAGATAGGCCCGGTTCTGATCTATGAGCCTGTAAATCTCCTTTGCATCCCGTTCATCTAATAGACGCAATTCAGTGTCATTATCGATTTTGATACGTAATGGTGATATACTCATATATTTCAATGCCTTTCGTATTAGTGATAGTGCCGATGCATCTCTGATGCGTATCGTTTCCCTATTTGATCGCTGTGCTCCTCAAGCCATGCTGCGAGATGAGTGTGCCCGGTTGGCGGTTGATGCGAGATGAGTAGATCGGCCATCAGCCCCGTTACCTCATCGCGCGTGATAATTACATCTCCAACCAGCGGCTCAATCATTTTTGCCAGAGAGAATGCCAGCAAGGGATTAACATGCATAATCAGAACTTTGCGTCTCAATATGCGCGCAATGAGTTGCACCAGCTCTTCAAATGTAAAGATATCAGGTCCCACAGCATCTATTATCATATTATCACTTTGTGCGCCCGCCTGAACCACGATATCTGCCATGTCTTCGATATAAACAGGCTGAAGGCTATATCTTCCATTGCCAAAGATCGGGAAGACGGGGAAGCGTCTGAGCAGCCAGGCAATATTAATGATAACGCGACACCTTTTCCAGAATTTAACACTATCTTGATACTATGTCTATTCATGGCCTGGTTACACGCGCCAGAAACCATCCTCTGGCATTGATACGTATCCTAACTATAGACTATCATGCACGTATCACAGCTTTTTGAAAGTTGGGGGGCAGATAGCTATCGCCCTTAACAATCAGGCAAGGAGCTTTCTTTATGAGTATCATAAAACAGTATGCCATCCCGTTCATTGCCCTGGCCGCCATTATAGTAGCCATCAGCGCGTGTAGCCCTCAGGTCGGAATCAAGCCGCCCTCGTCGGGCAGCTCGCTGACGCCGTTGCAGGTGCTACAGAACAGTTCGAACGCCATGAAGCAGCTCAAATCGTCGCACGTGAGCTTGCAATCCAGCGATAATCTGAAAACTACCGGTTCCAGCAGCAGCCCGGGGTCGTCAAACCCGCAAAACGTGACCATCAATATTACGGGCAGCGGCGACGAGGCGCTGCCGAACCAGGAGCAACTGAAGCTCTCCATCAATGCTCTGAACCAGGTAACGAATCTCACAGAGATCGTTCAGGGCAACCAGGTCTACGTGCAGAATCCGCAGGGGAAGTGGTATGTGCTGAACGCAAGCCAGTTGGAAGGCATGGTCGGCAATCCCTTTGCCGGCATCAGCCTCGATCAAAACACTCTGCTCGGTCTTATTCAGAACACTCAGATTACCGATCATGGGACCGAATCGCTTAACGGGCAGAGCCTGCGCCACATCACAGCCGCCCTCGATAAAGATGCGCTGCGGCAACTGCTTACCAACAATCCACAGTTGAAGGGCGCGCTTGGCACCCAGGATATCGATACCCTGCTGAACAACACGAAGTCGTTTCTATCGACGATAGATGTGTGGATCGACGAGACGCATTTCTACGTGCATCGCACGCAGTTCAAGCTCAACCTCACGGCCAATACGGGGGCAGTGAGCACTGCTGCACCCGGAACCACGGCAGTCAATCTCAACACCATCGTTGATTTAAGCAATTTCAACGCGCCCGTCACCATTACGCCTCCCACCAATGCCATCCCCACCGACAACCCCGGGGCCGTCTTCGGCATCGGCAAACCATAGGCATTACTGTCAGGAACACTCTTGTTAAGCATGCAGCAGGACGATTTTTCATGATCGTCCTGCCGTTTTTTCTATTGCCTGGAATAGTGCCGAGATGCATACCTGCATCATTGAAATCTTGCCGAGAAAAGCGTAGTATTGATGCGGTATCAGGTATGATGGACCGAAGGAATTGATAATTTCTAAAAGCAATAGCTCTCTAATATTTAGATTGTCAGGGAGGACTGGGATTTTGCCATATCATCACGATACTTATGACCGTCGTATTCAGCTCGGCGCTTCACGTGAGCGGCGTAAAGACGCAGAGGCCCTTCATAGTGCAGGTCGATGGACGGGTGCTATGTACCTGGCCGGTTATGCTATTGAGTGTTCGCTCAAATCGCTAATATGCTTTATGGAAGCTAAAAGTAGTTTCAGAGACACACGAATATTCAGGAGTGGGAGCCATAACGCCACGCTACACAATCTATCTCACCTGTTAGAATATTTGCCTGTCTTACAGCGAGCTATTAGCCTTGATCGTACAGGGGTCTACAAAAATGCATGGAATACTATCACGAGCATGTGGCAGAAGGACGAATTGCGTTATTGGAATAAACTGGAAGATGAGAGCAGATGCAAACGCTTTATTGAAGCAGTAAAGGTGATGCATCAATTCATTCTGAGTCATCAAGGAGAAACCTCATGACTGCCCAATCAGATCTACCACAGCGGATTCGCGATGAGCTAAGGCAGGTGCTACGCGAGCATGACCGGGATGCGCAGATCCAGGTCAGACGCAATTCGATAGGCTGGTTGCATTTAAATGTTACTACTACTTTCTTCGAGGGTAAATCACCCATTGATCGCGAGCGACAGATTGACGCAATTTTAGGGAACCTGAACCTTAGCCTGGGTAGTTTCCCATTCAGCGGTTATGTGCTGCAAACTCCCCGGGAAGCCGCTGATCAGAGTTCACCTGAGCCTGTTCAGTTACCCCTCTGGTCAGAAATCCTCATGATGCCTGAGCCCGAATTCCCGGTCCTGATAGATGATGATGACAATAATGAGAATAAGATCAGGCGTCCATTCGTCGTGACTTTTTACTCCTTCAAAGGTGGGGTAGGTCGTAGCACTGCGTTGGGATTGGTGGCCGGCATCCTGGCAAGCCGTGGGCACAAGGTTGTGATGGTTGATTTTGACCTCGAAGCTCCGGGCCTCTCGTTTATGTTTCCGCAAGATTTGTCCACATCGAATAAGTATGGTGTACTTGACTATATTCACCAGCGATATCTGACTCCCGAGCAAGATGTACCGGTAATTGCTGACTGTATTCAACAGGTAGAAACACCCACGCGTGGAGAATTGTATTTAATACCTGCTGGCGAATACGATGAGGGATACATTCATCGCCTTGCCGATCTCGATGTGCGCTTGCTTTATCAGCGGGAAGTGAATCCTATTCATCAACTGCTGGAAAACATAAAAATTTACCTTGATCCTGATGTCATACTCATAGATGCCCGCACAGGTTTTACGGAGATGGGAGCAATTGCCTTATTCGATAAGGCAGATCTAGGAATGATATGCTTCTCTCCTACCGGGCAGAACTTTGCCGGTCTTGAGTGGGTAGTGAAAGCTGCGAGCAAGCAGCGTAGTTATCATGGTATTCCTGATCTGCGCTTCGTGCTTACACCGATCCCGGCAGTCGCACAGAGCCAGCAGCAGGTATGGGTTGCTCATGCGGCTGAATGGATTACAAAACACTGGGGTATTCCACCTTCCGTGACAGTAGATGAGCTATATTATCAGGTTCCATATAACCCGATTATTACAACACTGACCAGCCTGTCAGGTGAGATGCCGCCGGGACTATTAGCTGCGTATGAGCCAATTGCCGAGACTATCAGCGCCAGTCTCTCGGAAAAAACTCCTGCTATTCCTAAACTGGCGGATAACCGTCAGAAAATTCTTGCGGAACTCAATTTCCGTGCTGCAATTGCGCAAGAGATGAAACCCGAGGATATACCTGCGATTTTTCAGCGTACTGGAGACTTCTCCAAATTTTTACAAGATCGTACCTGGTTAGTGAGGGGGGCTAAAGGCACAGGGAAAACTCTACTATTCCGCCTCTTTGTAGAAAGATCGGATCATGCACGTAGAATGGCAAAATCTGATGCTGATTTGCACAATGTGCAATTCATTCCGGGACACGGACGGCCAGAGTTACGAAGTACATTGCTAAACAGCACAGATCTAGAAAGCTATGAGAAACAGGCTGGAGAGAAGTCCTGGGGGCTGTTCTGGCTCAACTACATGCTGCTCCAACTTGTTACAAATTTACCAGAACTGCAAGATCTGGCTAATCTCGATCCAGAATTGCTAAGGCTAGGTGCGCAGGCGAAGCCTCGGCACGCTGATATTGTCACATGGTTGGTTAAACGAGCTTTATGGCCGGAAGCTGCTCCCTTGACTACCGATGAATTACTTACAATTGATAGATGGTTGTTAGAGCATCATCAAAGAGTCTGGCTGCTCTATGATGAATTGGATGTCGGCTTTGGACGAGATAACGAACGCCGCCGCAGAGCCCTGGAAAGTCTGCTTAGCTGGTGGATGGAAATGGGTTCAGCGCTGAATGCTATTATTCCAAAGATTTTCTTGCGTGAAGATATTTGGAATAATCTAAACTTTACCAATAAAACTTACTTTTCGACGCGCTTTGTGCTATTGCGTTGGGAGGAAGAGGATCTGTGGCGCCTCGTCTTACGGCAGGCGCTTGACAGCTCACCGATATTTGCCAATCTGGTAAGTCAGCAGCTGGGAATCGAGAAAGAAGGGTTAAATAATCTTGAGCAAGGGCAATTGCGCAGAAGTTTGTATCCACTGTGGGGTGAACGTATGGGCCGTGAGAAAAAGGCTTTTACCTATAACTGGGTACGCAATCGCATCAGCGATAGTAGGAACAATCGTTTTCCACGAAGCCTGATACAACTTTTGCAGAAAGCTGTAAATCTTGAAAAAGTATTTGTTGATCGTAATACATATGATGCTGTCCTGCGTCCACGTGCTTTGATTGAAGCTCTGCCATTTGCCTCAGAACAGCGAGTAGCTGAGGTACGCAACGAGTATCCCGAGTTTGATAACCTGCTCGACAAGCTCGAAGGAGACCGTTCACCCATTGCCCTTGAACATCTAGGAGAGATCTGGGGTTTGGACCGCGATAGCGGTAGGTTAAAAGTGCTGGTTGCAAGCATGGTTGAGGCAGGGATCCTGCAAGAATATCTCCGTTCGCCTGATAATACTGATACACAACGGTATGCGGTTGCCGAGCTATATCTTTATGGGCTAAAGATGAAGCGCCTGGGCCAACGCTAGGCAGCGAGTCATGGGAGCCTCTGTATCTGCTCCACCTCTTAATTGACACCCTGGCTCCGCTGTACTACAATTAACATTGAGGAAGTGTATTCAGGACACTACCTCATGTTGTTATTTGTCCATCAAACGTTTTCTGGATGAAATTTTTCAGGCATCCTATCCCGTCAATGGACCGGGGATGCCCCTGGTGTGCGCTAATCGCGCCACATATGCTATGAAGGAATCCCACCTATGGGAACAACTATCCCGATTTTCATTATGGTCGGCCTGGCTATCCTCTTCGGCATCCTGGTGATGGTCATCACCACCTTTATCGGCCCTAAAAAGCCGACGCCGGAGAAGCTGGCCCCGTATGAGTGCGGTATCCAGGAGATCGAAGCGCCCCGGCGGCGCTTCCCCATCAAGTATCTGCTGGTGGGTATGCTTTTTATCGCATTCGACATTGAAATCGTCTCATTTTATCCGCTCGCGATCCTGCTCCACCAGCTCAAAGTTTTCGGGCTGATCGAATTGCTCGTCTTTCTGCTCGTGCTGGCGATAGGCTATATTTATGTCTGGCGGAAAGGAGCATTTACATGGGAGTAAAAAATCCCTGGGAGCCGGTACAGACGTTTTCAAATTCGCAGACGCCCCGGCGTCCGCTGCCGATGCACACAAAGGACGGCGAATTTGGTATCCTGACAACTCAGGTAAGCAAGCTCATCGACTGGGGGCGCAGTTCGTCGCTCTGGCCCGCGCTTTTCGGCCTGGCCTGCTGCGCTATCGAGATGATGGCGACCAGCGCTGATCGCTTCGACATCGCACGCTTCGGCGCGGAGGTCTATCGTGCCTCGCCCCGGCAGGCCGATCTGATGATTGTCGCGGGCCGCTGCTCGATCAAGATGGCCCCGGTGCTGCGCCAGATCTACGATCAGATGCCCGAACCCAAGTGGGTGATCTCGATGGGAGCCTGCGCATCCTGCGGCGGTGTCTTCAATAACTATGCTATCGTGCAGGGGGTAGATAAGATCGTCCCGGTGGATGTCTTCATCCCCGGCTGTCCCCCCACGCCTGACATGTTGCTCTTCGGCTTCAATGAACTCCAGCGGAAGATCCGCGAAGGTATTCCCAATCCCCCTGATCCCCTCAAGGCCAGTGGCCTCAAGCTGGTGGGGCCAGTGGGTGAGGAGCTATAGATGAGGATTATTGGTAGTTATGGTCATAACAGCAGCATCAACGGTAGAGATGGTGCGGGGGAAGTTCCCACAGGCAATCGTTGAAACAGTCGAGTATCGCGACGAGCAGACAATCGTACTCAAGCCGGAAAATCTGGTAGAGGTTTGTACTTATCTTAAAAAAAATCTGCAATACGATTTCCTCGAAACCATTACGGCGGTTGACTGGCCTGAGCGTGTGCCGCGCTTCGATATTGTGTATCAACTGCTCTCTATGCCGAATCTCTGCTTTGTACGGCTCAAGGTGCGCGTGGGCCAGCGCCGTGAGGAGCATCCTGCCGTGCCAACCGTAACGGGGGTCTGGCCGGGCGCGAACTGGTATGAGCGCGAGATATACGACCTCTTCGGCATCACCTTCACAGGTCATCCCGACCTGCGCCGTATCCTGATGCCTGACGATTGGACGACGTATCCGTTGCGTAAGGACTATCCCCTCACGGGTTTTGACCTGCCCGAGCCGCATTGGGGCGGCCAGGTGCCTTATAATGCCGATCCTGGCGTCGAGAGCCACTACTACCAGCAGTCGCTGCGCAGTCCAGAGGGACGTGAACTCAACGAGAGCCGTGATGTGATCAACCCGAACCGCGAGCCAGGTACTCCCCTGCGCGCGAATGAAAGCGAAGCCTGATGAAGCGGGGGTCAGGGGGGCGGCCGCCCCCTTGCGGGGCGTGGGGTGTCCCCACTCTTTCCTTTCAACCCTCCGGGGTTGACGAAGCATGAAGAAGGATGACCTATGCAGCAACCAAAAATAGAGAACACTTACACTATTGAGAGCAGCCAGCAGCTTGACGAAGAGCAGCGCGTCGACACCATGACCATCAATATGGGACCGCAGCATCCCAGTACGCATGGTGTGCTGCGCCTGATCCTGACGATTGAGGGCGAAAATGTCGTCAAAGCTGTGCCTGATATTGGCTTCCTGCATACCGGCATCGAGAAGACCGCCGAGGCCAAAACATACCACCAGGCGCTGGTGCTGACGGACCGCATGGACTACCTGGCGCCGCTCTGCAATAACCTGGGCTACGCACTCGCCGTCGAGAAGCTGCTGGGCATCGAGGATGAGATCAACGACAAGATCAAGTATGTGCGCGTGATCCTGGCGGAGTTGCAGCGCATCGCCAGCCATCTCGTCTGGCTCGGCACCTCGGCGCTCGACCTGGGAGCCATGAGCGTCTTTCTCTACTGCTTCCGCGAGCGCGAGATGCTGCTGGATATCTTCGAGTACGTCTCCGGCGTCCGCTTGATGACGAGCTACATCTGCCCCGGCGGACTCCAGGCCGAACTGCCGCCGGGCTTCGATGCAAAGGTGCGCGAGTTCATCGATATTTTCCCGGAGCGCCTGCGCGAGTATCACGACCTGCTGACCAACAACCAGCTCTGGCTCGAACGCACTAAAGGCGTCTGCGTCCTGAGCAAAGAGGATGCCATTGCCTACGGCGCTACCGGCCCGGTGCTGCGCGGCAGCGGCGTCGTCTGGGATATTCGCAAGGTCTTCCCCTACAGCGGCTATGAGAAGTTCGATTTCGATATTCCGGTTGGCTCCAACGGCGATGTCTATGATCGCTACCTCGTGCGCATGCTGGAGATGGAGCAGAGTTTGAATATTGTCCGGCAGGCGCTGGAGGGCATGCCCACAGGGCCGTATCGCGTCGACAATCCGAAGATCGTGCCTCCGCCCAAGTGGCAGATCACAGGGAGCATGGAGGCGCTGATCCATCATTTCAAGTTGTTTACCGAGGGCTATCGCCCACCGAAGGGCGATGTTTTCGCGCGCACCGAATCGCCGAAAGGCGAACTGGGCTACTATATCGTCAGCGATGGCAGCGCGAAGCCTTATCGTATGCATGTGCGCGCCCCGTCGTTCGCGAACCTGCAAGCTCTGCCGCGCATGATTGAGGGAGCCTTCCTTTCCGATGTCGTGGCGGCCATCGGCAGCATCGATATCGTGCTCGGCGAGGTGGACCGATAGAATGGACATGTAGAGACGACCCTTGCGGTCGTCTAGAACGGGCATGTAGAGACGACCCTTGCGGTCGTCTGAAAGGTTGATAGATGATTTCAGAACAGGCAAAACAGCGTATGCGCGATCTCGCCGCTCGCTACCCGGTAGCGCGTTCGGCGGTGATGCCCGCGCTCTACGTAGCGCAGGAAGAAGAGGGCTACATCACACGCGAAGGCTTGCAGGCAGTCGCGGAGGCCGTTGGCATCACTGTCGATGATGTAGAGAGTGTCGCAACCTTCTACACGATGTACCATCAGCGGCCTCCTGGCAAAAAAGTCATCAAGGTCTGTACCAGCATCTCATGCTATCTGCGCAACTGCGATGCCCTCGTGGAACATCTCGAAGAGCGTCTGGGCATCAAGCGCGGTGAGACCAGCGCCGATGGCAACTATACCCTGCTCACTGCCGAATGTCTCGCATCCTGCGGCACGGCGCCTGTGCTGCAAGTTAACGGCGAGTTTGTCGAGAATGTAACGTTGGAGCGTGCCGATGCGCTTATAGATAGACTTGATAAAGAACTGAAAGCCGAAGTAAGGATGCCATAAAGGAATTTCTTGAAATACACGACTCCAACGCCGCTTCGCGTCTACTGCTTCGCAGTCAGGAGCCGTGAGAGGAAGTATCATAATGCCAGAACTGATTGTCACGAAAAATATAGATGTTCCAGGTATAGATACGCTTGAGGTCTACCGTCAGTATGGCGGCTATGAAGCCCTGGCGAAAGCGCTCAGGGAGTACCAGCCCGATGAGATCGTCGAGCTGGTCAAGCAGTCAGGACTGCGGGGGCGCGGCGGCGCGGGTTTCCCCACAGGCATGAAGTGGAGCTTCCTGGCTAAGAACGACAAGCCGCGCTATCTGTGCTGCAACTGCGACGAGAGCGAGCCGGGCACATTCAAAGACCGCATGCTGATGGAAAAGATCCCGCACCGTCTCATCGAGGGCGTGCTCATCACCTGTTACGCGTGCCGTGTCTCAACCGCCTTTATCTACGTCCGGGGTGAGCTGGAGCTGGCAGGGCGGCAGGTCGAGCGCGCCGTGCAGGAGGCATACGCAGCGGGCCTCATCGGCAAGAATATCATGGGGAGCGATTTCAGCGTGGATGTGATCGTGCATCACGGCGCTGGCGCCTATATCTGCGGGGAGGAGAGCGCGCTGATGGAATCGCTCGAAGGCAGGCGCGGCT
>DATGLM010000052.1:0-8561 GCA_035294125.1 Ktedonobacteraceae bacterium
CCATCGGATCTCCCTCCAGGTTGCATCGAGAACCATACCATGTTCTCCTGGTGAGCTTATCTGATCGCTCTGCTAAATGCTTCCATGTTATTCTTGCGAGATGGCAATCCGAGACCATACTGCTAATCAAGTCCTGAGCCCCAGCAGGTTATACCTATTCCGTAACTCTTCACTGGAAGCATTTAGATACGCGTCCAAGCAGAGATATAACTTGGTCCTATTGCTACACTGCGCTGCCTGTCCATTGCCTCACGACAGCGCTCTGCCAGGGTATCGATCCCGATCTCCTCGGCGGTCGCGATTCCGTATCTGATGATCACCGGCAACAGGCTCCGTATCGTTTCGGCTATGACGTCATACCAGCCCCAATCCGGCCCGGCCCCAACAAAAGCATCGCCATGTAGCTGCGGAGCTGGCAAGCCCGCATCCAGGAACACCCGGTACAATTGCAGGCCGAACCGGCTATCCACTCCTACGCTTCGCAGGCCCTCTCTTGCCCAAGAGAACATCTGCTCGTACAGTGGGACGAGAGGAGCGCTGTTTTCTCCAGAAGGAATGTCGATCTCCTGGAAAGCCACGATACCGCCGGGTCGAAGATGGCGCACCAGGTGACGGAGCGCGGCGACCGGGTCGCTGAGGTGCTGCAAGATGAGGCGGCCCACGATGGCATCAAAAGCGATGTCAAGCTGGATGTGAGTGAGATCGCCTTCCACAAACGAAACAGTGGTGAGTCCGGCGTCCTGAACACGGGCTTGCGCGATATCCAGCATAGCCGGGTTGCTCTCTATGCCAACGACGGTACCCGTTGGACCAACCAGGTCGGCAGCGAGCAGGGCTACATCGCCTGCGCCACTGCCCACATCCAGTACCTTCATGTCGGCCCGAATCCCTGCCTTCTCCAGGAGTTGCGTGGTCGTCGGCGCGAGGAGTTCGGCCATCGTCTGTAAGCGCCGGACCTCCTCTGTTGAAAACGCCATCACATAGGCTTGCCCTGCTCGATTGGTTCCGTTCATGATCATCCTCCTAGCTCGTCGGCTTGATATTGTGGTTGAGGTGGAAGAAGTTGGTCGGGTCATAGGCGTTCTTGACCTGCACCAGCCGCTCATAGTTGGGGCCGTAGCTGGCCCGCACGGCTGCCGACTCATCCTCCTCACTACCCAGGAAATTGATGTAGGTTCCGCTGCTGGCAAAGGGTTCTGCCGCTGTCCAAAGGTCGCGCACCCAGTTGATCGTTGTGTCTGCTGTGAGGGCTTCCTCCGCAGTCCACGAGACCATGATTTGCATGGAGTGATACTCTTTGCGCAGCGCAAAGGCGGTTTCGGTCGGGCCGACACGGCTGGTCGCGCCATGCACATGCTGGAGTACGATTTGCGTCCAGGGCGAAGGCCGCACGGTATGCGCCTCGATCATGGCATCGAAGAGTTCCTCGGAGAGCGTGTCCAGCGAGCGGGCCTTGCTATAATAGTGTCGCCCGCGTGGGACGAGTGCATCGAGCATCGAGATGACTTCCAGGTAGGACATGGGGCGAATCTGATTGACCAGCGGTGTACCCAGCGACTTGATGGGATCGAGGAGGCGCTGGCTCTCGGCGAGCGGCCCACAGGAGCAGAGGCCAAGAGCGACTATAGGCAGTCCATCAGGAGTGCTTACCAGAGCCACACCGGAAGTCAGGTCGTCGGGAACGGTGCGCGTGAACTCGCGATAAAAGTGCAGCACCTCTCTTGCCCTGGTCACCGGGTAGCTGACCAGGCCCGCCAATAAGGTGTCCACGGGGTGCAGTTGAAACTCGAAAGAGGTGACGATCCCGAAGTTGCCGCCCCCACCACGCACGGCCCAGAACAGGTCGGGATGGCTGTCAGCACTCGCCCTCTTCACTCGTCCATCAGCAGTCACAAGCTCGACGGAGAGCAGGTTGTCAATGGTGAGACCGTATTTGCCCATCAACCAGCCGGTGCCACCACCCAGGGTGAGACCGGCCAATCCCGTCTCCGAGGCCGTGCCGACCGGGAAGCCCAGCCCGAATTGTTGGGTCTCGCGTACGCATTCTCCCAGCGTGACGCCAGCCTGTACAGAAGCGGTGCGCCTGGCAGGATCAACCTGGATGCGCTTCATTGGGGAAAGATCGATCACCAGGCCCCCCTCACACGTCCCGTTGCCCGCGAAACTGTGTCCCCCACCGCGCACGGCCACTTCCAGGTGCTGGCTGCGTGCGAACGCGACGCTTCCGACCACATCAGCAACGTCAGTACAACGGACATTGAACGCCGGATATTTATCAATCATCCCGTTCCACACCCTGCGGGCGCTGTCATAGCCCTCGTCGCCCGGCATGATCAGTTCGCCGTGGAGGTGGGCTTTGAAGGTGCGAAGAGTTGTCGGGTTGATTCCTGCCTCAAACATAGAGCTTTTTATCCTTTCTCAGTATGCATAATTGGTGTTTATGGTCGATTCAAGATGACATTCTTCGGAGGTAAAGCGAGCACATGAAAGCTCCCCATTGCCGCCTGCGTTCCCATTTGGAGCTATCAAGACCCTCTGTGCTCTCAGCGCCCCAGCGCAGGGCCGCTACATCAAGTACTACCAATGCTATGAACTGAACCATGACGATCACCATCACGTCCTTCTTTCTTTCTTACAGGTCCAGTTTGCCATTCCTGATCATACGCTTGAGGAACTCCCAGTGATGCAGCAAGCGGCCCGATCGCTGCCACCCGTTTGGTACCACTGCCGCAGCCAGAGCAGCGCAATGATTTCCCCTTCGGTAAAGCCGCACTGGGCAAGCGTGTCTTTTTCAGGTTTGGCCGTCTCCACATGTGTTCTCATCTCCTGCCCTCATCCCTTTCTATGTGTGACAGGCTTTGCTTCCCAGAGAATCAGGCAGAGGACTATCTCTGCGTCTTCTAGGATACCGGGAAAAAGTGCAAACAACTTAGCGCCGACTTATCATCTCTTTAACAAGTCATTTCGCGGCCTGGCTTGACCCATTCCTGTCTCTCTGGGAGAGCATGTCAGCAGGTGAGTTCTGGCGAGGTATCTACCTGAGGGAGGTGTTCTGCTGCAGGGTAGTCACCGCCTCATCGCGGTGGTGCGCACATGCATCCTGCCCTGGTCTCAGCCAGAACACATGGGAGTGCAGCTCGTAGATGGTTTGCCGTTCAATCAGTTCATGCTTGTGACATGCCAGTTCAGCCAGTCGCCCAAGCACTTCCTGCTGCTGTTGCAAGCACATTTCACGTCGCACCTGCAGCAGGTCCAGTTTTTCTTGAAGCGTGTACGTCTGAAAATTTGCCAGACTCTGCCACTGGTTTGGCTTCATGGATACTGCTTTAGTCCTCCTCAGGAAATGCAAACCACGAACTTGTTGCCCTTTGGCGTGTACAGGCAGCGGCGAATCGATCAGCCTGGCTTCTTGGGAAGCAGTTGCTCAACGGCCTCGAGCAGGGCACCAAGGTCAAACGGCTTGGCGAGGAAATGGATGCCGCGCTGCTGTAAGGCTTTCCGCGAGGGAGGAGTCGCACTCAGCATGAGGATCGGCACGCTTTCCAGCCCCTTGATAGTACGCAGGCGATCCGCCAGTTCCAGGCCATCGATGCCGGGCAGGTGATAATCCAGGATGAACAGGCTGGGAGTGATGGTCGCGACAGCTTCTAATGCCTGGACCGCATTGGTGACATGGAAGGGATGATAGGGGGTGATCTCATGCAAGGCATCCGTCAGGAATGCCCCAATCTCTCCATCGTCCTCGACGACCAGGAGGATGTGCAATGGAGGCTCATTCTTCCGAACCTCGGAGACCGTGTCATCCGTCATAGTAAACTCCCAGAAATTCGGTCGATAGCGAAATAGTATGGTAACAATCATATTACGTACTGTCTGGCTGCTGCGTAACAGTACAGTTCATGTAGGAGTGGAAGGAAACACAAGAGATGCTGGCTAACCACGACCGCGCCCTCCCCATGAGTACTCCCTATCTGTGCCGAGAGGTGAGAGCCAGGTCCTTCATTTTTAGGCATTTACAGAGCATCCCGCTGAATCAGCAATGCTGATTGGCGACCACCCCAGGAGGACTGGTCGTGCAAAGCCAGAAGTGCCTGGCACTCCTCTGGAATACAGTCAAGCAGCAATTTGATTTCCGCGTCGCGTTTCTGTCCATCCACCGTGACGAGCAGTGCGGTTACCCGCCTGGCAGACTGGCTCCCGATCCAGACATCAATGCCACTGCCATCACCCGAGGTTGTTCCTTGCAGGTATCCATAGTCCAGGGGATAGATGAAGTCTGGATAGCGAGGATGCGCCGTCCCACGAGGTCGATCGATCACTATTTCGCTGCTCAAGACCAGCATATCAAATGCCTGCCAGAAATGAGTCCCGCTCTCCATTTCCTCCTCCTGTTGGCTCAGCCATGATCCCGGTGCGCCTAGAAGCCAAAGCGCATCAGGATCATGCAGGTGAAGATGAGAAAAAACACCAGCAGTGAGACGAGTGTTCTCTTCTTGATCTGTTGCATTTTCGTCGCGAGTACCGTTGGCACCTTCCCTTCTTCAAAGCTCTGGGCAGCCACCTCGATCGTGTTGAGGCTCTCGGCCAGTTTTCCGATGCCGATGCCCTCCACAAAGTTGAAGAGCGCGAAAGCCAGGGCGAGCATCCAGGTGATGCCATAGGCCATCCCAAACAGCACGCTCAGACTCTGGATCAGCCCAAAGACGGTTCCGCGGAGAATGCCCATCAGGATATGCAGCCATTGAATGAGCATGACACTCCCCATAGATGTACTCCTTTCGAGGAAACTCTCCTCAATGTCCTTTGCTCTGCATTATGCCAGTGAGTATAGTGGAAAGAGAAGAGAGGAGCTTATCGTCCGTTTAACATCGAGTTGCTTCTTTTCTGGGGTTGAGTTTCTCCTGGCGAGGTGAGATCGATCAGCATCTTCCAGAGAGAACACTTTCGTCACTGCTGGCTTCGAGCATACCGAAACACCTCCCAGACCGGAATCAGCGCAATGAGCAGCGGTACAAGCGCCACAATCAGGATGAGGACAAGATTCTCCTGCAATGGGAGAAAGAAGGTACCGATGCCCATGAGCACGATGAGCACTGACCAGGACATCAGCCGTTTCGCCCCATATGTATTGATCTGCTGCCATTTGGCTTCTGACTCGAAGGACTGGCGAAAGCGAAATCCATAGCATGAATTTCTGGGAATGGAGCCTCTCAACAGTGGAATGCTGATGGCGATGCAGAGCAGTCCCGTTCCGATATCGAGCACTCCCAGGATCGCATTGATCAAATGCATCACGTCTCCTTTCCGCATACAAGCGTTCTCGTAGGAAAACATATCAATCACCCTGTTCGCCCACCCCATCCAGCAGAATGCAGCCCCGGTTGCCATCTATCATCACCGATTGACCATCCTGCACGATTTCCAGCAGGCCCGGGATGTTGACCACCGCCGGGAGGCCAAACTCGCGAGCCACTATCGCGCCATGCGAGAGGTAGCCTCCGGTCTCCATCACCACTGCACAGGCTCGCAGGAACAGCGGCGTCCAGCCCGGATCGGTGGAAGGCGCGACCAGAACCTCTCCGGCTTGCAGCAAGTGTCCTTCGCTGGGGTGGCGAATGATGCGTGCCCGTCCCGTCGCCTGACCCGAGGAAGCGGCGACACCGTGCAGCTCCCGCGCATTCCTGCTTACTTGCCCTCCTACTTGATGTGCAACGGGCATCCCTTCTTGCTCAGCAGCAGAGGGCAGTTCAGCGGGTCGGCCCTGGCTATCGCAGATGAAGCTATCCGGGGGCGTCTTGGCCAGCCACCTGTGGCGCTGTGCCTGGCGGTCTGCCACCAGTGCTCGTGCTCCTCGTCCATCCCACTGCCCCTGTAAGAACGCCACGAGGTCATACCAGGTCAGGAAGAACACTTCCCCCTGCTTATCCAGCACATCTGACTCGACCATCCGCCGCCCGATCTCCAGCACGATCTGGCGTAGCGGTTCGAGGAGGGCCACCATCGTTGACTTACCAGCCTCTCGTTGGGCAGCGGCACGGCGTGCCCGCTCAGCCAGCCAGGAGACCAGTGGGCGCAGCCATGTCGGTAGATGTGCCACCTCTGCCTGGGCAGCCTGGCGTTTCTGCTGGGCCACATCGAAAGGCGCCTCGAGCGAGTGCTGGGCCAGCAGTGCTCGGACCGCATCGAGCAGGTACGCCGGGTCTTCATTCCAGCGCGGGTTGGCAAGCTCGGTTTCGTAGACTCCCCGATGCCCAAAGTCGTCCAAAAAAGCGGCGAGCGCCTGGCGAAAGGGTGAATGCTCAGGAAGGCTGCGCCAGCCCTGAGGGTCAAGCGGCGCTACTGCCAGATAGGTGCGAGCCGCCGGATCATACGCCGCCGCAGCCGCCACATCATAGAGCCGGTAGCCCTGCTCAGCGCTGACGACCTCACGGCTGCCCGCCATCAAGGCCGCGGCCAGGGCCTGACCCTGTCCGGGGCGCTCGCGCTCAAGCAGATGCGCGAGGACCTGCTCCCAGATGCCACTCAGATTGGCAAGCTGGAAGCGCGCACCAAATGCCTGGCCGCGGTCAAGGAGCTGCTGCAGGAGCGCGAAGAGGTCGGCACAGGAGAGGTCGATTAGCGGCAGGTGTGCATACGTGCGCGCTTCTGCACGTACACGTTCTATTTCACCTGGAAGCGTGCGTGCATTGCGTGTACTGGCACGCAGCAAGCGGAGTTGGGCGCGCCTGCGGCGCAAGCCGCTCCACCCGCGCAGTGGATGCTGCGATGGGACGGGGATCTCCGGCTGGTGCCCACCCAGGCTCTGGTTGAACTCGTGTGGCAGCAGGCCAAAGGCGTCGTAGGAGACCCACTGCATGGCGGTCAAATCGAAGTAAGCGCGCCCACGAAAGCGCCGGATCAGTTCCATGCCCTCGGGCAAGCGGTACCCGATCGTGCGATAGGGCGCATACAGGATGGCATCCACGGTCAACTGGACGATGCTCCAACTGAGCGGCGTCTGCACGCCGGTCACGGCATCTTTCAGGTTGGCATTCGACCAGATCGTGGGCAGCGCAGCGACGGCAGGAAAGGTCACGCGCGGGAGGTGCGTGACCGGACGGGCCTGTACGAGCCAGAACTGTTCACCATCATAGGTCCACTCGACGTCCTGCTGCTCCTGCCCATCTCCTAAAGCCCACAGCACACGGCGGACCAGAGAGGCCAGTACGGCCGCCTGGTCATCAGTGAGCACCTGCTCTTGTCCCTGCGCACGCTCAATACGGAGGAGTTCACCATCGGCACGCTGCACGACTGTGATCGCTTCCGGGGAGACCGTGCCGCTGACGACGGCCTCACCCCAGCCGGGGGCGGCATTGATGGTCACGCGGTCGCGCTGACCAGTGCGCGGGTCGCACGAGAAAGCCACCCCTGCTGCAGCGGGTGGCGTCTGCTTGGGCCCCGTCACCATGGCACAAATCACGACGGCGCAGGCGACATCGTCATCAGCCAGCCCTTGTTGTCGGCGGTAGGCCACAGCGCGCGGCGTCCAGAGCGAGGCATAGCAACCCTTAATCGCCCGCACGACCTCCTCGTGTCCCTTTACACCGAGGAAGCTTTCGTGGACACCGGCAAACGAAGTGGCGGCACTATCCTCTGCCGTCGCGCTCGAACGCACGGCAACTGACGTCTCGGCCAGTGCCGCATCCGTAAGAAATGTGTGCAGTGCTCGCTCGACGTCTGCCGGGAAAGGCGTTGCTACAATGCACATCCGCAAGGTGTCCAGGATCTCGGTGATCTCGCTCTCGACACCGTCTCCGCTCTGAACTCGCGCCAATTCGGCGCACAGGGACTGGAGCTTCGGCTCTGCCAAGAACTGCGTATAGGCATTCGCGACGAGGATGCCGCCCCTGGGCACAGCAAACCCGTAGCGGTGCAGTCGCCCCAGGTTCCATCCCTTGCCTCCGACGGCTTGAGGGCCGAGGGATACCGCATCCTTATAGGAGATGATGAATCGAGTCATGAAGGTATCACTTCTTCCTTGTAACAAGGACTCCTTTTCCCATTCGTCAACTTCTCTCAGGCAGGCAATGCCGTCGATAGGAACACGGGAAAAGAAGTGCTAGAAACTTATCAAGCACTTAACATCTTTATCCCGTTGACCTCGTGCTCATTGTTCTGGCACGAACCATCCAGATCAGGCGAGGCCGTACAATGATCGTTGCCAACTCGGGCGAATTGGCAGCCAGCACCAGGTCTTCGGCCATGCCCTTTGTCACTGCGTAGGCTCCAACTGGTCGTCTCGGGCGAGACCGCTTTTCATCGACATACACGAGAGGTGTTCCACCGGCAAGGACAGCCTCGGTACTAGTGTAGAGCACCCTCGAAACACCTGCCGTGTGTGCCGCAGCAAGCACCCGTGCTGTTCCGATCACATTGACTCGCTGAAAATCTTCAAGGTGCCCCCACATCCCTTTCATGGCTGCCAGATGGAAGACGACCTCGCAGCCTTCCATCCCCTGCTGCAGCGCCTGCTGGTTCTCCAGATCACCAGGAACTGGAATGGCGCCAGCATCCTGCACGAT
>DATGLM010000053.1:0-2208 GCA_035294125.1 Ktedonobacteraceae bacterium
AGATCCCTCACCCTTCATGCCCAGAGTAGCCAGCACGTGATCAGCCAGTCTGGACGCATCCTCCGCCTTATACCCGCCACGTGTGAAACAGGCTGCTACCCGTTCCTTCGTCACTTCCTCACCAAGCAGTTCGTGTAGAGAACTTTGCAGCGGCAAATACGCCATAGTCTCGCCATAAGGCAGGCAGCGTGCTATGGCTACATGAAAGTCCTCTTCCGGGTCAAGCCGCGCAAGAAATTCTTCCAGCAGGCGCGTCTTGCCGGTTCCGGCAGGCGCGATAATTGAGACAAATTGGGGGCGATCTTCTTCTAGCGCTCGCTCGCAGAGGATTTGCAATTGCAACAAATCCTGTTTGCGCCCGACCAGAGGCGGCCGCTCGATCAGTCGGGTTGCGCGCCTCTCTTTGAGGGGGTATATCCGCAGCGGAAGTTGCTTGCCTTTGACCTGGATCTCACGTGGCTCCTCGAACACAAAGGCCATGCGCGCTGCCTGCGCGGTCCGCTCGCTGGCCAGGATCTCACCGGGGTTGGCGTTCTGCTCCAGGCGCGCGGCCACGTTGACTGTATCGCCTGTAACCAGAAAATCGCTGCGTGTGGCGTCGGTCGTCGCCATGACCTCGCCGGTATTGACCCCCATACGCAGTTGGAATGCTTCGCCCAGAAACGCGTCCTGCTGTGTGGCCTCGCGCAAGGCCAGCGCCGCAGCCAGCGCGCGCTCCGCGTCGTCGTCATGAGCGACTGGCAGACCAAAAACGGCCATCACCGCGTCGCCGATGAACTTCTCTAACGTGCCTCCATAGCTGCCCACTACCTCGCGGGCATGCTCATAGTAACGTCCCATCAGGGCGCGCATGTCTTCGGGGTCCAGCGATTCCCCCAGACCGGTCGAGTTCGTCACGTCCGCGAATAAAATTGTCACCAGCTTGCGCTCTTCGGACATCCTGCTCACTCTCCTTGCTCAAGGCATCTCCCGGCAAAATTGCCCTTTGCCTATACAAACGCATTATAGCAAGGATTGTCGAGGTTTGTCCCACGCAAACGGCAAGTCTTATCGGCTAAAAAGCCACAGGCAGGGCAGCCAGACTCCGCGAGTTCAGACTGAAGTGCCAGGTACAGAGATGGATATGTATGAGGTGCTGTGCTCCCGCCTGGAAGCCGCAGCGAGCCGCAACAAGCTCCGCTTCCTCGTAGCCATCTACATGACAGCGTTGCGGGTAGCTCTTGAAGAGTGGCTTGAGCAGGAAGCGCAGGGAGATCTGCTCTCCTTGCTTAAGGAATACCTGGACTCTGTCTCATTGCTCTCTCAATAATGTTTAAAGAACCTTTCTTTTACCAGAGCCATGTACTACAATAAGAAGCGGCAGTGAAAGATAAGCTTATTAAGGGAGAGACAACGGCCATGATCATCCTCTTACTGGCCTTGATCGGTACGGCTATCGTGATGGCCATCCTGACCATCGGGCGGCTAGGCTTCGGACGCAGCGAACCATTTGACAGAAAAAAATTTGTGCGCTGGTTCATTCGCTATTTTATTTTCAATTATGTAGTCAGCCTGTTTATTATTTACGTCTCGGAGCCGGCGCTGACCGGCCCGTTTGGCGGCTGGCAGTGGGTGCTCTGGCCGCTGGTATTGAGTAGCCTGCTGAACCTGCTTGCCTTCATCCGGCCTATGATGGGCGCTCTAGAAGATGTTTCGGCCATCAGCCAGGGGCGTCGCTCAGCGACGCGCAGTAATTCCACGCGGGTTCCGGCCAGCGCTTCACGCGGCGCAATTGCAGCCGGCATCTTCGGTTTAGTCGTGGCCGCCGGAATCGGCCTGATTGTGTCTGGCCTCATCGTAGTCTTTACCACCTGGTTCGATAGCAACGCAAAAGCCCTGGCGGCTATTCCGCATGTCACGATGGCGCAATCAGCGACTCTGCCACCTACAGATCCCAATAACATTGTCCTGGTCAGCCAGAATGTGGCAGCGTACAAAGGGCAGCAAATTCTCGGATCAAACGGGCAGAATCTGGGGTCCAGCTATGGCATCGACCCGACCACCTATACGCTGCAATCCATCCGGCACCATCTCTACTACGTTGCGCCGTTGGAATACAACAACATCTTTGTCAATCTCGCCAACAGCAGCACGCCCGGCTTCGTGATTGTTGATGCCGAGAACCCCCAGGCAGTTCCGCAGCTTTGCACCAATACCTCTACTTCCAAT
>DATGLM010000054.1:0-73583 GCA_035294125.1 Ktedonobacteraceae bacterium
CGTGGGCGCAGGAAGATTGAGGGCAGTCATCTCCAGTACGAGAGGACCGAGATGGCTCGACCGCTGGTGAGCCAGTTGTTTCGCCCGAAGCAAGGCTGGATAGCTACGTCGAGAAAGGAGAAGCGCTGAAAGCATCTAAGCGCGAAGCCGCACCCAAGATGAGTCTTCCCATCTCCTGAGTGAGATCAAGATCCCAGGAAGACGACCTGGTGGATAGACCACAGGTGTAAGCCGGGTAACCGGCTCAGCCAAGTGGCCCTAATGATCGTACGGCTTGGTCATCTAAGCCTGTATGCTTAGCGGGTGTGTCAAGAAGAAGGAATCGTCGAAGCAAGGCGCAAAGCGCGAGGCAAATGTCATACTATGTGCCGCGTGCGCCCGGTGACGCTGAGCTGAGAGAACAGGTCGGCAAAATTGAGGGTACATTCATTGATCGCGAAAGGGAATAGCGTGCCGCGACTGAAATAGAAGGCCAGCATCATGATGCTGGCTTTTTGTTTTGCCTTCGGAAATCGAAATCTGCAGGGTGTCTTTACTTTAAAGGAACATACTGAGGGCGCAACGGATTTCCTGGCGTACTTCCTCATCCTCTTCGGTGTTCAGGCGAGCGGCAAGCGCCTGCTGCGCCGCTTTTCCGCCGATGCGTCCAAGCGCCCAGGCGGCATGTCCACGCACGAGGGGTTCTGTGTCATGCAATGCGCTGATAAGGGCCGGAATGGCCTGCGGATCTCCGATATTGCCGAGCGCGACACAAACGTTGCGCAACAAGCCGCGCCGTTTGGTACGCTTGATCGGGCTGTGCCTGAAACGTTCGCGGAACTCCTCCTCTGACAGAGAGAGAAGCGGAATAAGTTCTGGACTGCTCCCGATGCCGGGTCGTGGCTGGAACTCACGGTGTCGCTGCACCTGGATAAGCGGCGGTCGTTGTTGCCCGTGCTCTCCCTGTTCTTCCTGCTCCCGCAGTCCGAGTCGTCTCTCCGCCACTTTGTTAACGGGGCAGACCTGCTGGCAGATATCACAGCCAAAGATAAGGTTGCCCATCAGCGGGCGCAATTCCAATGGGATGCTGCCGCGCAGCTCGATGGTGAGGTAGGAGATGCAGCGGGTATTGTCCAGCACGTAGGGGGCCGGTAAAGCGCGGGTTGGGCAGGCATGCAAGCAGATTTCGCAGCTTCCACAGTTCGCCTTCAGCGGCTCATCCGCCTTCAATGGCAGATTGGTTACGATCTCGGCCAGGAATACCCAGGAACCCCAGCCTTTGGTGAGGATATTCGTATTTTTTCCATACCAGCCCAGCCCCGCGCGCCGGGCTACCGCACGATCAACCATGCGCCCCGTATCGACGAAGAGACGTGTTTGCGCCTCTTCGCCCATCTCCTCGTGTGCGTAAGAGCGCAACCACCCCGCGAACTGCTGGAGTTTTGGCTTGATAATTTCATGATAATCGTCGCCCCAGGCATAGCGTGAGATGCGCCCGCGCGGTACGTTGTCCTCATCTGCTTCGGGTTGCCCGGTCAGGTAGAACATTGCCAGGGCAATAATGGATTTTGCTTCGGGCAGCAGCGCATCTGGGTGGCATGATATCTCCGAACGTTCTGCTGTGAACCACGGTAAGCCATCCATCAGGCCTAGCGCGATGCGCTCCTTGATGACACGCTCGGCTTCGGGAAAGCCCTCCGCGCCGGTCACACGCGCCATATCGAAGCCAAGCGTATAGGCGTATTCTTTGATAACATTTGTGTCTAACATTGCTTTAATTGGTTATATCGCGCCGCTCTAAAAGCCACCAGGACAGGCCGAAGAACACGAGCAGGTAGAGCGCCAGCACGAGCAGCGCGTGCAGATTGCTGAGCGTGGCTGGCTGATCGTGTGTCAAAAAGATGCTTTCATTCTGCAAGAGCACACCGACATTGTTGCTGATTAAGTAATCAGGTATGCTCACGAAGAACGCACCCAGTGGCCCATGTATCCGCTCTCCAACAGTGCTGACAAGCAGCCCGAAGACCGGCTCCAGCAAACTCCATGTCATCGCGCCCGCAACCCCTGCCGTCGAACTGCGCCCAAGTATTGCCAGGAAAAGGGCCATCATGGCGTAGATGCAGAGGCCGAACATGGCGGAGAGGAGATAGAGGAGTACGCGCCCAAGCCAGTCGAGGCTGAAGAAATGCCAGTTCGTCGGAACGTTAATAAAGAGGCTTACTGCCTGTCCCAACAGAATACCAGCAAGGAACATGAAGAGCAAGCCCAGCATGATGCAAGCCAGGGCCGCGCCAATTTTGCCCAGCAGGAACTGGATGCGTGAGGGACCGCGTGTCAGCATCAGGCGGATGGTGCCGATGCCGTACTCACCCCCAACGATGGTGCCGACCAGGACGATGGTCAGGACAATGCCTAGCAGGCGCGGCACCTCGACCGCGACCGTCACGGAAAGCGGCAGGTGAACGAGGTCCTGTGAGATGAAAGGAGCGAACAGATAAGTAAAGAGGATAGTGGCCAGCGCTATGATGCCCATGACTTTTGACATCGCCCGACGGCGTATCTTATACAGTTCTGTGCTGGTCAGTCGCAGGACGGTACTGAGAAAGTCCTGGCGTCCCATCATGACGGAGCTTGAGCGTGCAGGCCTGGATGTGCGTGGCTCTGGCATTGCCGGTTCGACAAAATTCATCGCATTCCTCGCTTCCCGTTGCTCGTTCCCGGCATTTCTGTCTCCATCTCCTGTTGAGAGAGCGGTTCGGCCAGCGCCGCCATGCCCGCTTTGTGTCCCTCGTTGGCTGTGGGCGCGGTAAGCTCAAGGTAAATCTCTTCCAGACTGCCTTCTCGTGGATGGAGTTCGGCGGCAAAAAGCTGGTAGCGAGCCAGCAGCGCGTTGATCTCAGCAGAACGAGCAGTTGGCGCTGTCAGGCGCAGCAGTGGTTGTCCTTTTCTATTTGTATCTTCCTGGAGTTCGCTGATCCAATTGAGGCCCTGATCGCGCAGGTGCTGCAGGGTTGCCAGCGCCTGTCGTGTTTCGTCCTCTGTGTTGAAGCGCAGCTCGATCTGTTCGCCGCGCCGCAGCAATTCGCCGACATCTCCCTGTTTTACCAGATTGCCCCTTTGCAGAATGGCTACCCGGTTGCATACTTGCTGCACTTCATAAAGGATGTGGCTGGAAAGAAAAATGGTTTTGCCCAGTTCAGAGAGCCGTTTGATCAACTGCCGGATTTCAAAGACGCCCTGGGGGTCAAGCCCGTTCGTCGGCTCATCGAGCAGAACCAGTTCAGGATCGGTCAGCAGTGCAGCGGCAATGCCCAGGCGCTGCTTCATGCCCAGCGAATAGGTACGATACGCCTGTCTGGCCTGGCGGCGCAGTTCCACAATCTCAAGTACCTCGTCGATGCGCCGGTTGTTCGCACTGCCCTGCATCATGCCGGAAGCGGCTGCGATAACATGCAGGTTGTCGGAGCCTGAAAGGTAGGGATAAAAGACAGGCATTTCCACTATTGCCCCGATGCGGGCCAGAATGGGTGAGAGCTGGTAGGCGTTGTCCATGCCAAAGATAACCGCTCGCCCGGCTGTCGGGCGAATCAAGCCGAGCAGCATGCGAATCGTGGTGGTTTTTCCCGAACCGTTGGGGCCGAGGAAGCCAAACACATCACCGCGCATAACTTGCAGGTGGAGATCGTTCACAGCGACCAGTCTTCCAAAGACTTTCGTCAGGCGGCTGGTGCTGATAATCGTGTTCTCGTCGTATTCTGGTACAATCTCTTCCACCAGGTGCTCCTTCATGTTGTCATTTCTCTCAGCAATCGTGCGTAAATGTGAAGAATTTCACTCGACAATGGCAGGTCTGTATGCTAGACTAACTACCTGATGAATACTCTTCTTTCCGTTTTTTTATACGCTTTTCTTTGAGTTACGTCAACGCCTTTTACAAAGGAGGGGAAAATGGAAGCGGCACTCAATGGCCCAAATGGACGAACAGTTCTTGGCCCAACAGCGGTAACCATTGGACGCACGCAGGACAATCAACTGGTTGTCAATGATCCCAAAGCCTCAACCCACCACGCGGAGATTCGCCCCGATGGACAGGGTTACAGCGTCACCGATCTCGGCAGTACTAATGGCACGTTTGTCAACGGACAACGCCTGATTCCCAACGTGCCGCGTCAGCTCAATGCGGGTGATGCTATCCGTATCGGCGATACACAGTACAACTACGAAGGGAGCAGCAGTGGCAGCGGCTCGCAATATGCATCCACTGCCTTTGCCGATGGTAAGAGCGGCGGCTTTGACCAGACGATTCCCGCCGCTCCTTATTCGCCTCCGTCTCCGCCTCCGTCGACCGCCTATGGCGGCAACGCGGCACAGGGCTACCAGCCCTCGTCGCCCAATTATCCGCCCTACAACGCGGGCGCTCCGTCTGCCTATCCGGCTCCCGGCGCTCAACAGTATAATGCTGGCGCGCCATCACCATATCCAGGCGCGCAACCATTGTATCCGCCGCCCGCAGCGCCAACCCCGTCGTATGCTCAGCCGCAGCAGTCCTACACGCCACCCCCACCTTCCGTAGCGCCCGGCTATCAGGTACCGCCTCCGGCCTACAATCCGGCACAGCCAGCCTATCCTCCTCCTGTATCGCAAGCGCCGGGTACCTATGGTGCCGTGCCTCCGCAGGTCCCACAGCAGCCAAAACGCCGCTCAACAGGCATGATTGTGCTGATTGCTGCTATTGTACTCATCCTTATTGTCGCTAGCGCTGGCCTGCTCGTTGTCCACAATAACCAGGTGCAGCTAGATAACCAGCACGCGACAGCTACAGCCGTTCAGGGATCTCACCTCACGGCGACTGCCCAGGTCTTCGCCACACAGACTGCTGTCGTCAATGCGCAGGCAACCGCTACTGCCTCCGTCGTCGCCGCCAATCCCAACCCATATCCTCCCAATACCGGCACGCTGGCCCTCATTGACCCTATGACGGATAACTCGGCAGGCTATAACTGGGCCGAACAGACGGTTGGCTCGAGCGGAAATTGCGGTTTCAACGGTGGCGCCTATCACGTCTCTGACACCACTACGAACTACTTTGTCTACTGTGTCGCGGGCAATACCAACTACACCGATTTTGCCTATCAGGTGACGATGACAGTTGATAAAGGTGACTGTGGAGGCATGGTATTCCGCGCTGACGTGAGTACGAGCAGCTTCTACAATTTTGTCGTCTGCCAGGCTGGCGCGCTGGAACTGAGCGTCTTTTCCAACAATAATGGCAAGATACTGATCCAGCCAAAGGATAGCTCGGCCATCAAAACGGGATTGAACCAGCAAAACGTGCTTGGCGTGGTGGCGCAGGGCAGTTCGATCAACCTGTACATCAACAATCAGAATGTTGGCAGCGTTACCGACAGTACCCTGACCTCTGGCTCGATTGGAGTCGTCGCCGAAGCCGTCAACGTTGCCAGCGATGCCGCCTACAACAACGCGAAGGTGTGGAAGCTCTAAAGCCAGCTTTGATGCTTGTGGGGCGCGATCAGGTCGCGTCCCACCGGCACGAGGATTCATGCCACAGTCTGTCAGCAGCGCTGGAAGCCGTTCTTGTCTTTCTTACCGACCGGCGCTTTGCGGGGCCTGCTCCTTCAGCCGTTGTACATCGCGCATGGGAGGGACGCCGAAAAGGCTTTTGTACTCGCGATTTTTTGATAGTCAATACGCAAACCAGCTACCTGCTTCTTGCCTGTATCATCGCCGTTCTGGGCTTCGGGCTGGCCCTGGTCTTACCGTCAATGACCGAGGCGGTGATTTCGCATGCTCCCAAAGCTCAGTCAGGACTTGCGGCGGGCATGCTCAATGTGAGCAGGCAGGTTGGTGGCGTCCTGGAGGTCGCCATCCTGGGAACGCTTGTGGGGAATCTGCAGACCTTTCTTTCCGGCATGCACATTGCCTTTGTGGTCGCCAGAAGCGCCCTCGTTCTCGCACTGCTGGCCGCATGGCTTTTTGTCAGAACACGACGTTGAGATACTCCGGATGGAGACGCTCCAGATGGAGGTATCCGAAATGTGAAACAACACGCACCTCTATGGCTGCGCTAAACATCGGATGCCCGTCCCGTTCTACAGGACGAGGAGTGTCACCTAGAGCATCGGTAGTTTCAAACCGTTTTCCCTGGCACATTCTATGGCCTCTTCGTAGCCTGCGTCCGCGTGGCGCATGACGCCGCTTGCCGGATCATTGGTGAGCACGCGCTCCAGGCGTTTAGCCGCTTCCTTTGTCCCGTCCGCCACGATGACCTGTCCAGCATGCTGCGAAAAGCCTATGCCGACGCCACCGCCATGATGGATGGAAACCCAGGTCGCACCACTTGCGCAGTTGAGCAGCGCATTGAGTAGCGGCCAGTCTGCCACCGCGTCGGAGCCATCTTTCATCCCTTCGGTTTCACGGTTGGGGCTGGCGACCGACCCGGAATCGAGATGGTCGCGGCCAATCACTATGGGTGCGCTTAATTCGCCTCTGGCGACCATTTCGTTAAATGCCAGGCCGAGCCTTGCGCGCTCGCCGAGTCCCACCCAGCAGATGCGGGCAGGCAACCCCTGGAAATGGATTTTCTGGCGCGCCATATCCAGCCAGCGGTGCAAATGCGGATTATCCGGGATCAGCTCTTTCACTCTGGCATCGGTTTTATAAATGTCTTCCGGGTCGCCAGAGAGGGCTACCCAGCGGAACGGACCAATGCCCCGGCAGAAAAGCGGGCGGATATAGGCGGGGACAAAGCCGGGATAATCAAACGCATTCTTCACCCCGGCATCATACGCCGCCTGCCGGATGTTGTTGCCGTAATCGACGACGGGAATACCCTGATGATAAAACTCCAGCATGGCACGCACCTGCTGTGCAATCGATTCCTTCGCGCGCTCGACATAGCTCTCTGGATCGCGCTTGCGCAGCTCTGCGGCTTCTGCGAGGCTCAACCCGGCAGGAATATATCCATTAAGGACATCGTGCGCGGCGGTTTGATCGGTGACCATGTCCGGCCTGATGCCTCTGCGCACCAGTTCGGGGTAGATATCCGCCGCGTTGCCCAGCAGCCCGATAGAGATTGGCTGTTTCAGATTGCACGCCTCGCGAATCTGATCAAGCGCCTCGTCCAGCGTGCTGGCGATGGCGTCACAATAGCCGGTATCCAGGCGGCGCTGGATGTGAGTTGCGTCGCACTCCACGGCAAGCATGGAGGCACCTGCCATTGTGGCAGCCAATGGCTGCGCACCGCCCATTCCTCCTAAACCAGCAGTGAGTATCCATTTACCGGATAAGTCACCGCCAAAATGCTGGCGCCCCATTTCCACAAAAGTTTCATACGTGCCTTGCACGATGCCCTGGCTGCCAATGTAAATCCATGAACCGGCAGTCATCTGGCCGTACATCATCAGACCCTTACGGTCGAGTTCGCGGAAGTATTCCCAGGTCGCCCAATGCGGCACCAGGTTGGAGTTGGCGATGAGCACTCGCGGGGCGTCAGCATGGGTTCTGAACACGCCGACCGGCTTGCCCGATTGCACGAGCAGGGTTTCATCTTCTTCCAGATTTTTTAATGTCTCGACAATGCGGTCGAAACATTCCCAGTTGCGCGCCGCCTTGCCAATGCCACCGTAAACGATGAGTTCGTTCGGATTCTCGGCGACCTCCGGGTCGAGATTGTTCATCAGCATGCGCAGCGGTGCCTCGGTCTGCCAGCTCTTTGCTGTGAGTGTCGTGCCACGCGGTGCTCTGATGATACGTGTGTTCGTCTGTGAACCTTCAGGAATAGCCATACGCGATTCTTCCTTACTTTAGTAATGCCAGGGAATGGCTCCAACGGTTTGTTGAAATGGTATCAAATGCGCAGGCTGTACGTCAAATAGCTAGCTTCCAGGCAGAGGGCAAAAGTTGCATTGGCGCCGGGCTTCACTCAACAATGGAAAAGCCCGAGCCGGGCATGCAGGGTAGAGCAGGCATGTCCCCCTACTCGATATGATTGACGCACAGGCGACCGCGTGCCATGACCAGCTTGAGCCGACGCTGCGGATCGGTGAGAACACCAATATCGTGCAGTGGGTCACCATCGACAACGAGCAGATCGGCATATGCCCCAGCAGCTACCACGCCCACCTGGCCCTCCATGCGCAGTAGACGCGCCGCCACCGTCGTTACCGAGCGCAGGATATCGGCTGGTGGCTGCACCTCGCGGCGCAGCGTGAATTCGCGGAGTTGCTCGTCGTGCATGCCACCCAGCAAATCGGTCCCATACACGATCGGAATCTGCGCCCGATGCGCTAATTCCAGCGCATGCAGGCCCGCATTGAGCACATCGAACACTTTGCGATAACTATGTTCAGGCAGCCCAGATTCGCGTCCGCGCTCGGCAAGGGCCGAATAGGTCACCAGGGTTGGCACATAAAAAGCTCCGCTCTGCTGGAAGAGGGGCAAGCTGCTTTCGTCCATGAGATTGCCATGCTCGATACTGCGCACGCCGCACTCCAGGCCCCGATTGATGGCCCGCGAGGTATAGGCGTGTCCGGCGACATAGAGGTTGGCTGCCTCGGCTTCCTCAACGGCAGCACGGATCTCCTCGCGCGAGAACTGGACCGAATCCACGCGATCAGTTGGTGAAGCGACCCCACCACTGAGCATGAGCTTGAGATGGGATGCCCCGCGTCGAATCTCCTCGCGGGCTGCCTTGCGCACTTCAGCCACGCCATCGCAGATGACTCCCAATCCGGCGCAGCAGTGGCAAAGATCATACGCCTGTCTGCCTGGACTGCGCCAATCGCCATGTCCTCCCGTCTGCGAGAGTGCCTTGCCACCAAAGATGAGGCGCGGCCCCTCTAAGTAACCTTCTGCAACGGCCTGTGCCAGCCCATAATCAGCTCCGCCCACATCGCGCACCGTTGTAAACCCGCGCTGCAGCATGCCCGCCAGCACGTGGGCCGCTCGCGCCGTGACATAGGCTGGGGACCACCCGGTCATCGCGGCAAGGTCGGCGGTGACGGCGGTCACATGGACATGGGCATCGATCAAGCCAGGCATCAGAGTCATGCCATGCAGGTCAAAACTCTGCGCATCGCTGGCTTGCACGTCGGTCCCCCCGACCTCCAGAATGCGCTCTCCCTCGATGAGAACCGCGCTATCAGGGAGATAGTCGCCGCGCCCGGCATCCAGGATAGTGGCGTTGTGAAAAAGATAGCGTGTCATCTGTCCTCTCTGTTTCCTCCCGTTCCTGGTACATCTGCAATGGTTCACCGATGTCCTGCTGAAATTTCAGAAAAAGAGGAGTTTCCTCCCTTTCCATTCTGCTCTGATTTTCTCGTGATTGTCAATCCTGCGGCTGTCCATTCAGGGCTTTTTGGGTTTCTCTTCTTACAGGTGATGCACGTTCTGCGAGCGGGGCTGCGCCCCGCGAGCATGACCAGTTCCACAGGTCAACCAAAGAGTCCTGCTGCCAATTGGGGAAGAGAAGTCCATACCCTCCTTGCTGGTCCTGGCGGATTATAGCATAATATATCTACGGATGTGATGTATCATGCATCATATCGGTAGATATATTATGCCATATCCCAGGGAAGAAACTGGACGCGCTCTGAGCAATCCGACGCTGCAAACACCGAAGGAAGTCTGATCCCACCAGACGAGTCTCTCGTTCGGCAAAGGAGTCACACATGAGAAAGATCGATGCGTTCGCGCACATCCTGCCTCGTTTCTATCTGGAGCGGCTGGAGCGGAAACTGGAGAAAACCATGACTCCCAGCCAGCTCGACTACTACCGTGAGGGTGTCTTCTTCTTCGATCCGGTGTTGACCGATCTGGATGCGAGGTGGCGCAAGATCGAGCCGTACGGCGATTACGCCCAGGTGCTGGTGCTTGCCGTACCGCCGCTTGAAGAGGTTGGACCACCAGCAGTCGCGGCAGAGTTTGCTCGCATCGCCAATGACGAGATGGCACAACTGGTGCGGCGCTTTCCTGACCGCTTCGTCGGCTTCGCCGCCGCGCTGCCGCTCAGCGACGTCGAGGAGTCCTTGCGCGAACTCGAGCGCGCCCTGACGCAGCTCGGCGCGCTGGGCGCACTATTCTACACTAACGTCCTGGGCATCGCGCTCGACGATCCACGCTTCGAGCCGCTGTTCAGCAGGCTCGAGGATGCCGGTCGTGCCGCGTGGCTTCACCCGACACGCAGCGCGGCGTGGGCCGACTATCCAACCGAGAGCCGCTCCGACTTTGGCCTGTGGTGGTCCCTGGGCTGGCCCTACGAGACTGCTGCCGCCCTGTCACGCCTCGTCTATTCCGGGCACATGGAGCGTCACCCGAGCCAGCTCGTGATCGCGCACCACGGCGGCGGCATGATGCCGCACTTCTCGGCCCGGCTCGCGATGGGGCCCGGCTATCGGCAGGTCAGGGACCGACTGCCGCGACCGCCGCTGGACTACTTCCGCCGCTTCCACGTCGATACGGCGCTCTTCGGCGCGCCACATGCGGTGCGTTGTGTCCTCGAGTTCTTCGGCCCGCGACACGTGCTCTTCGGCACCGACATGCCTCTTGGACCCTCCAACGCGGTCGAGGCGACAATAGCGGACATCGACGCGGCAGGTCTTTCCAGAGAGGACCTGGCTGCGGTCTACTCTGACAACGCCGTGCGCCTGCTCGGGCTGCGGACCGACTAACGGCGAAACTGGAGCAAACGTTCCACTACTGGCCTGCAAAGCGTCAATTTTCCCTACAACCTGTTTCTCACCTGCTCAGGCAGCTTATAAGCTCTCCTTGTGCGAGAAAGTATCCTTTGGATGATACCTGTTGAGTCCCTTTTGCGTTTAGATAGTATATTATCCATGTCATGCCATTGAAAGCGCGCTGTCCATGTCATTGTGAGCGTGGCAAAGAAGCTCACAATGACATGGACAGGTCGGTTTTTATCGCATGGGAGAAAGAGCGAACTATCATCGTGAAGGAAATTGTGTCAATGGAAGTATCGTCAGTGGTTCGGGGAGTGGAGGCGTATACGCGGAGCCATTTACCTGAGTATATTGAAGAATTGCGCGAACTCTGCGCCATCGATTCGTATAGCTTTTATAAGCCCGGACTGGATGAGGTGGCTTTATACCTGTCGAGACGGATGCGCGGGCTGGGGATGGATACTACCATCTATGAGCATCAAGAGTGGGGCAATGATCTGCTGGGCGTGGTCCGTGGCGAGGGCAGCGGCAAAGTGCTCTTGCTGGGCCATATCGATACCGTCTATCCTCCCGGCGTCGCGGCTGAGCGGCCCCTGCGTGTCGAGGGCGACACCATCTATGGTCCCGGCGTCTGTGATATGAAGGGCTGCGTGCTCTCCGCCGTCTACGCTGTCGAGGCCCTGCATGCCGCCGGGCAGCGCCCGTTTGAGGAACTGCGCTTCCTGTGCGTCTCAGACGAGGAGGTCAACGATCATCGCCACAGCCAGCAGATCATCACAGCGGCCTGCGAAGGCTGCGATGCCGCGCTGGTGCTAGAAGCAGCTCGCGCCAACGGCGATATTGTCAGTGCCCGCAAAGGCAACGCCTGGTATACGCTGACGGCGCAGGGGCGTTCGGCACACGCGGGCGTAGAGCCGGAAAAGGGGCGCAACGCTATTCTGGAGATCGCGCACCAGACCCTGCAATTCTCGCGTCTCAACGGCTGGCGTGAGGGCATCACCATCAACGCTGGTGTCATCAGTGGCGGAACACTGCCCAATGTCGTCCCCGATTTCGCGCAGGTACGCTTCGATGTGCGTTTCCTGCATAAAGAAGATCTCGCTGCTACAGAGGCACGCTGGCGCGAAATGATGCAACGACAACTGGTGCCGGGCGTCGAATTGACGCTTCATGTCGAGGCTGATATAAAAGAGCCGATGGTTCCCACTCCTGCCAGCCTCAGGCTTGCCGATTATGCTCAGGAGATCGCCCAGAACCTCGGCTTCTCGCTCCAGCACGTGCTGACCGGGGGCGCCTCGGATGGCAGCTACCCATCGACGCTGGGCATTCCCGCCCTTGATGGCCTCGGCCCCATCGGCGGCCTCGACCACAGCCCGCGAGAATACCTGATGGCGAGCAGCGTCGCCCCGCGCACTGCCCTGCTGGCCGGTCTGATCACCGTCGTTGGCTCGCAGGGCTAAATTGACTCTGCTGGCTTGTTCCGTTGGAGCGGGTGTGCTATAATCTGTCTAGAAATCATTGTCCTGTATAGGCATATCAGGCACAAAAGGTGTGAATTTCCCCTGCTTCCGGCGCGAAGAGAGCAAGAACAGGCGTTGGATGGCCAGGAAAGGACGTTTTCCATGATAGATCCCGATAGCGAACTTGGATTGCGTTACCAGACGGTTGTAGCCAATCCCGATTGGTATCAGACCAATATACCCTGCCAGGTGGGGTGTCCGGCCCATACCGATGTCTCCACCTATATCGGCCTCATTTCGCAGGCTCGTTTCGATGAGGCGTATCTGCTGAACCGCAAGGCGAATGTGGTGCCGGGTGTGCTTGGTCGCACCTGCGCCCGCCCGTGCGAACCGGTTTGCCGCCGCAACAAGATCGATGGCAAGCCCATTGCTATCTGCTGGCTCAAACGTGCCGCCGCCGATCACCGCGAGTATCGGCACCATGCCGAACGTCCACCCATCACCAAAGATAAGAAGGTGGCGATTGTCGGAGCCGGTTCTGCCGGGCTGGCCTGCGCCCGCGACCTGCGCGAGATGGGCTACGCCGTCACCATCTACGAGATGTATCCAACGGCGGGCGGCGTGATGGTCAACGGCATTCCCGTCTGGCGCTTGCCACGCAGCGTGACCTACGAGGAATGCAACGAGTATATGGATGACCTCGGCGTGGAAGTCAAGTACAACACCTACGTCGGGCGCGATATCCAGGTCTCTGACCTGCTCAAGCAATACGATGCCGTCTATCTCGCGGCTGGCTGCTATGTCTCCAACCCTCTGACCGGCCCGGATGGCAAGATCATCCCCGGTGCCGACCTCAAAGGCGTTGAGGATGGCATCAAGCTGCTGGCAAAGACCAACTATGGCGAACCCGCCTATATTGGCAAGCGTGTGGCCGTGCTGGGCAGCGGCTTCACCGCGATGGACTGCTGCCGTACCTCCGTCCGCTTCGGCGCGGAAAAGGTCTACGTCATGTATCGCCGCTCTAAAGAGGAGCAGCCTGCAGACGAGTACGAGGTTGATGAGGCAGAAATAGAGCACATCGAGTTCCAGTATCTTGTCACGCAGGTGGCTATTCTGACCAAAGACGGTGTGCATGCCAGCGGCGTGCGCTTCATTCGCAACAAGCTGGGCGATCCCGATGCCAGCGGTCGCCGCCGCCCGGTTCCGATTCCGGGCACCGAGTTTGAAATTGAGGTTGACACCGTCATTCCTGCCTTCGGTCAGTATGGCGACTCGTCCTGGATTGACGCGGACAAACTGGGCCTCGAAGTGAGCAAGCGCACAGGGCTGCCGCTGGTCGATATTGAGACCTGGATGACCAATGTGCCAGGCCTGTTCGCCGGTGGCGACTTCACGCAAGGCTCGCGCAACCTCATATCGGCCATCGGTGATGGCCGCGATGCCGCCGGTGCCATCAACCGCTACCTCGGTGGCGTCGACAAGCCTGCCGAGCCGCCCGAAGAGGTAGAATTGCCCGATTATCGCCGTGGCATGGTCGACGACTACGAGTCCATCCCGTTCCAATTGATCCCGTCGCTGCCTTTGAAGGATCGCTACAGTAACACGCGCGAGACCGAGACGGGCTATACGCCCATGCAGGCCGTTGAGCAGGCGCGGCGCTGCCTGCAATGCCAGTTGAATATTATGATCGACCCCTCGATCTGTATTCTCTGTTCCGGTTGCGTCGACATCTGCCCCTATGACTGCATCAGCATGGAGGGCCTCTCCCGCGTGGTCAAGAACGAGACAATACATATGTCCTCGGAAACCTGGCAAGGTGGTGCCGATATGATTATCGACGAGGAGAAGTGTATCCGTTGTGGCCTTTGCATTGTGCGCTGCCCGACAGACGCGATCACTATGGTGCAATTCGAGGTTGCCAGCCCCAACGACCGCTGGACGGTCTCCAAGATACCAATGTTGAATGTTGGGTAGGCTCTTAGCGAAAATGAAAAACAGGCTGGCGAGTGCTGCCAGCCTGTTTTTCATTTTCGCCAGATAAGATAAGAAAGCGGTGATGACGCAGGCAGACAAACAGCTTGCTTTCTATCCCGGCAACGATATGGTCTGGCTGGCCGATGCCATGCCGCCGGAATTTAGGCGCTGATGTTCTCCTCCGGCTGTTGTCCCTGAATCCGGTGGCGCATGAAGTCAAGCACCACGCGGTCGATGCGGGCATCCTCGAACCAGCGTTCCTCCAGGTTTTCGCGGCCAACAAAGGAACGGAAGGCGTCGCGGGTCACAGCATCATACATACCGTTGACGCTGCCTGTATAATCGCCGCTGGCGGTGAGCAATTGCTGCACTTCGCGCGCGATGTGTTCGTCCATCGGGAGAATGTCCTCCGGGTTGGGTGGGAACAGGTAGAGCTTGTGCAGTTGCAGGAGGTGCTGCAACTCCTGAATTGGCTGCGGGCTGTCATCTATGCGCAGGTCAATGAAGCGGTCGTTGAAGCCGCCGTAGCCTCCCCTTGCGCGTACCACGAGCAGCGCCGCCGATTGCTGTCCCCGGCTATCTCCCCCTGCCGCCTGCCCGGCTGCCAGCGCCGCCAGCAGGCGATCACAGAGCGCGCCGGGCGTCTGCTCAAAGGTGCGTGCCATCGCCTGCACCGTCTCTTCTCCGACCAGAATATTGCCCTGGCAGGCGTAATCCTCTCCTGTTATGCCGCCTGCCCAGGGATAGCAGTCCTTGCCGGTATAGCTTACCGGTTCTCCTTGCGCCGGGACGATACCGACCTGGCGGCTGGCCCGTCCCTCGTCGTCGCTCAGCAGTCGTTCAAGCGCCTCCCGCGCCGACAGCCCGCTTGCCAGCAGTTCCAGACCGTGTGGTCCGTAGCTGGTATTGGCCCACGACTGGGTTGCGATAGCTCCCACCCCGGCCTTTGCCCAGGGGACTACCGCACCTACCGCCAGGAACTTTGACTGCACAGCAATTCCCAGTTCGCCGGTTTGCCTGTCCCGCCCTACAATTGAAAATGTCATCCGCTTTTACTCCCCTGAAAAATTAAGATAGTAGAGGCATTATAGCACGTCTACATAGCCTGTATGATAGGCTATTTGCCAGTATTCTCGCCTGGAAATATGTGTATTTGCCGCTCTCTACCATCTAAACTCATCCCATAAACCTTGACTTTTTTCGTTCTATCAAGCAAAATTGTAAAAAGCCTTCAATCTCTGACTGCCAGGTGAGGTCAGAGCATGAGAGATTTCGGCTGGAGCGAACGTATATCTTTCGTGATGAAGGTGAGTGCGCCACCGATCTGGTAGTCCCTCTACCGTCATCGCTTTCCATTGGACGATGGAGACCTGGGCAGATTGGAGCCTTCTCGTTTCTGCGTCGAAGCGAATAGGTAGTTCAACCTGTGACCATATCTGGCAAGAGGGGTGTACCGGGGTCTGTAAGGAGCAAGCATGATACGACAGAACTGGTCGGATGAAGACCTTGCCAGACTGTTACGCGAGCGCAACCCGGAAGCGCTGGAAACGCTCATTGCACGGTATTCCCGCGAACTCTTTTATTTTATCCGGTTGGTGCTGGATGGGGTCGGGGCTGCGCAAGATGCGGAAGAATGCGTGTATGATCTGTTTCTTGTTGTCTGGCAAGAGATCGACACCTTCGATGCGGAACGCGGCACACTGCGAACCTGGTTGACGATGCGAGCGAAATATATCGCATTGGATCGGAGACGGCATTTGCTGCGGCGGCAGCCACACAATGTGCAATCAGCGGATGAAAATCGCCAGTGGGCATCGTCCGATGGCAGTGGGGGGCGGAAAGCGGCTGGATGGGCCGGAAGTGAGAGTACTGCGCGTGTTGCGCTTCCTCCGCATCCAGAAGCCAGCATGGAACATTTGCTGGAACAGAGTGAGAGGCGCGAAGAACTGCGCCTCGCCTTGGCGAAGTTGCCTGAGCTTGACCGCTACCTGATTTATCAGCGATACTTTATGTACGCCAGTACTGAGGAATTGGCAGCGAAAACCGGTCTGACCCGCCATGCTGTCGATACGAGAATCTGGCGGGCGCGGAAAAGCTTGCGCGAAGCGCTCAAGGAGTATGTCCATGAGTATGAGCGAATTTGAGAGAGAAGAGGACGATGGAAGAGGAGTAACGCCTCTTTCCCGGCATGGCCCTGAACTACCCGCTGATTTCAGCGAGGAGGACGAGGCTTTTGCCCGGGAACTGAAAGCTCTCTTCTCAGTCGAGGAAGAGATCGTACCTCCTTACTTCGTTCAGACCTTACTGGAAGCTGAGGACCCACGCTTTAATGCGGTTGAGCCTGGGTTTGAACAGAAGACACGCGCTCGTGTCTTCCGCCAGCTCAACTTACATCATCGTTTATATGAACGGCGGCCCCCTCTGACCAGCATCGTCAATGCCCTGCCTGCCAGACAGACGCTGCTGACGCTCAGCGTCGCTGCCCTGTTCTTTATGGTGTGTACCGTGTTGCTCACCGGCCAGTCCTTCGCCTCGGGCATGGATATCTTGCTGCATGGAACCCATAGCGGCGTGATGCAAATGGTACACTACCCGACAGGAGTACACACGGACACGCAGGCGAATATCAAGAGCACATCGCCCGGTATGCGGGCGGAGCAGTCTGGACCTGCGCAAATGACGATCTTGCAGACGGAGCAGTTGCTGGAATTTCCCATGTACCTGCCACAGTATGTCCCGGCTAACTATAACCTGGATAGCATCTACCTGTACCAGTCGGCGGATCAAACATGGGCCGATGGACCTGTTCTGGAATTGAACTATGTCTACTCTGTTCCCGGCGTCACTCCCGCCGGAACCGGCAAGATTGCCATACGCGAGTTCTTACCGAATGGCAATGTCTTTCAGGTTGTGGAGCGTGGCGCTGCTTATCCTTTGAATGTTGATCATATGGGTCAGGCGCAGGCCATCTATGTTGATGGTCAATGGGTCAGGACAAATCGTTACTCCCATAGCTGGATCTTTGGACAGCGCAGCGAGCTGATTTACCAGCGCGATGGCGTCGTCTTCTGGATTGTCGGTGACCAGCGCGACGGCATCACGAAAGGTGTGCTCATGAATATCGCTAATTCCTTGCAGACCCTCGATTTCGAGCGCGGCCTGCATGTCACTGAGAATATCTATTCCGTCACGCAGTTGAATCGCGACTCGACCGGCCTCTTTACTGGCGATATCGTCGCAGTCTCTCCCAATCAAGACCTGAGTGGTATGTCGATTGAGCTTGCCGGACCCGACCAGCAACAAACAAAGACAACCGGAAAATCCTAGCAGGCATCTCTCTGATCTGACTGTCCGTATAATGCCTTTGCGCCTGATCTGCGCGGATTTGATGGTATACTATTCCCGCGCAAGCTGGAGGAATGAGCAGGAACGCGGCCCTTTCTCATCTCCTGTTTAGGATTGAAAGTTGTGAAGTGTAGAAGAGTTTCCTTTGTAGTCATCGCCTTGCTTGTGGTACAGATGGTGAGCGCGTGCAGCAATGCGCCCTCTGTACCAGTTGTAGAGCAACCCGGTTCATCTCAGTCTCCACTTTCCGGGCCATATGTCTCGACCCCCTTTGCCGCTTCCTCTCGTAACGCCACTGTGGTTTACTCGAATATGCAATTTCCTGACTCGGTCAACCCTCTCTTCGCTGGTTCCAACAGCGATTTCGCAGTACGCGACGCGCTCTGGGCCAGCCCCGTCTTCTATGACCAGAATTTCCATGCGCATCCCGACCAGCTCACCGAGGTCCCCTTGCCCGAGAATGGCGGCGTGCTCGACGGGGGCAAAACCATTATCATGCACCTGCGTCATGATCTGCGCTGGTCGGATGGTCAGCCCATTCTCGCCAGCGATTTCCGTTACTGGTGGCAGTTGGATCAGAACCCGGATACAGGCGCGCTCATTACCAGTGGCTACGATCAGATTGCCAGCATCGATACGCCGGATCAGTACACGGTGGTACTGCATATGAAGCGTCCGTTTGGTCCCTATCTCTTCTACCTGCCCTATGCCGCGCCGCAGCACGCCTGGGGCAAGATTGCGCCGATTCAGCTTCAAAATATGACAGGCATCTACTCTGCCCCGCGTGTCACCGACGGCCCCTACATGCTCTCCAGCTACGTTAGCGGCCAGAGCTATACGATGGTGCCGAATCCCTACTATCATTCGAGCACGTTTCGCGGCCCCTTCCTTGCCCGGCTTGTCTACCAGGCATACAGCAGCCTTTCCGACCTCACAACTGCGGTGCGCCAGCGGCAAATCAACGTCAGTCAGGGCTATATGGAGTATCAACTGCCCGCGCTGGCCTCCTTGCCTGCCAACGTGCGATTGCTGGAAACGCCCGCCGCTGCCTATGAACACCTGGATTTCAATAACGCGGAGCCGTTTTTGCAGG
Source organism: Ktedonobacteraceae bacterium (assembly GCA_035294125.1). GTDB lineage: Bacteria > Chloroflexota > Ktedonobacteria > Ktedonobacterales > Ktedonobacteraceae > CADDYT01. The sequence continues at coordinate 18,549 of DATGLM010000054.1, forward strand.
ATGTGCGCGTGCGCCGTGCCATCGCCCTGGCCATCAATGTCTGCGGCCTTATCCAGTCCGTCCTGCACGCGCCCAATTGCGCCCGCCGCGCTACCCAGGTCGAGCCGCCCCCCTCACTGGTCTACGACGCTGCCATTCAGCCCGTCCCCTATGACCCGGCAGCCGCCAGAACTTTGCTCGCTCAGGCCGGATGGTCGCCCGACCCGAAACAGCAGGGCGTTTTGACCAGGAATGGGCAGCCTTTTGTGCTCCGCCTCGTCACGACCGCCAGTAATCCCTTGCGCGCCGCCGCTGCCGCCTATATCCAGCGCGCTTTGCAGGCTGTAGGCATCCGGGTAGAGATACGTTACTACTCGCTGAACCAGTTCTTTGGCCTCTACACGCAGGGCGGCATCCTGGCAACGGGCAAGTTTGATCTGGCTCTGTTCGCCTACGCCGACAGTCCCGAACCTGACGACGAGTACAATACCTTCTCCTCCTCGCAGATTCCCACCGCCAGCAATCCCGACCTCGGCAACTATGCCCGTGTCAACGACCCCATCATCGACCAGGCGCTTACCGAGGGCCGCGACAGCATCGTCTTTGCCGACCGCGTGCGTGCGTACCATCAGTTCCTGGAACGGCTCGCCAGCCAGCTCTATATTCTTCCCCTCTATACCGACCTCACTATCATGACCATCGACAGCACCGTTCACGACATTCTCCCCTCTGCCGACCTCACTGCCAGCGACTGGAACATTGCCGACTGGTGGCGCGATGCATGAGTGATATGCTTCTATCAGCCAAAAGTCTATTGTCATTCCCTGACAGATGCGCTATGGTATATACTGCTAGTAGGTAGACGGAGCCAGAAGGAAGTGGAAGAGGGTCGGATACTCGTCAAGGGAAAACCCCTCTGTAGCTCCTAATCATTTCCGGCAGCGTCGCCGGAACATAGTAAGCTACTACAACCTCGAAGGAGAGGAAAGGAAGAATGAAACACCGGACATCAAAGGGGAGGCCAACGAAGAGACACGGCCTTCCTCACCTGCGCGTCTTGCGCCAGCAGCGCGGCCTCAGCCTCGGCCAGCTTGCCGAGATGAGCGGCCTGCGCCGCGACACCATCGCTCACCTTGAAAACGGGAGCGAGGACCCTCAACCCTACCACATCCGCCTCCTGGCGCGTGTCCTGGATGTGCCACAACTCGATCTCGTGTCGTGAGAAATACCAGACAGTATTGATATCCATAAGCAAGGCCCATGCCATGTCATGCTGAGTGCAGCGAAGAATCTAAACGAGGACGGGGTCTATGACCGTTTAGATTCTTCGCTGCACTCAGCATGACATGGCAGTTATCGGTTTACGCCACCGATTTGCGATCGGCAAGGAAAGCCAGTATCCATACAGTGAGGAGAAGCAGAGCATCAACGGCGTAAACAAAGAAGCTCCTCGGTTCCAGGAATGTAAGCAAGATGGCAACAACTATACAGCCCGTGCTCCCTATCAAAAAGGGCGTGCTCGCTTTCATGACATTTTCCTCCTGGTGGTCTGTTACCCTTCCTATGAAGAACTGTTGTCTTGCCTTACATTCCTCCCCCTCACAGACTGTCGAGCAAAGATACTGGAGGCGCGGGAAGCAGGCCCGCAAGAACTGAGCGGGGAAATCAAACCAGTACAGCGGGCTATTTCTGGTATGCGCAAGAAATTGAGAGAGGCAGAGGCTTCTTTCCAGATCTCTTCTGTTCCTGATGCAGGGTTATGATCTTGTCGGCACTGAAGCCGCCAAATCTTGATCATTAAAAAGAGGCTCAAGGATCCATCCTTGAACCTCCTTTTAGGCAGGCGATGCTTAAGCGGTGACGCTGCTGACCTGCTTCTCGAAGTTCTTGAAGAACTGGTCGAGCGCCACTTTGACGGCTCCTTTGACGACGATATCGGGTGTCGCGGCGATTTTGCCTTCCATCGTCGCCTGAGCGTTATAGTTCAGCATCGTGCCACCATCCTCCTCTAACAGGTCGATGGCGCAGACGGCTTTGACGGAACCAACGTTGCTGGTTGGCTCGGCAATGAGCACAACACGCGACGGGGGAATGACTTCGCCCGTCTGCAAGAAGACCGTAAAGGGGCCTTTCAGTCCGGGAATATTGGGCGAAATGGTCATCTTCAACTGACGACCGGTTGGGAAATCAACGAATTCGGCCCCTTCGCAGCCGGGAATGCTGTTCTTGAGCACTTCGGGATTCAATAGAGCCTGAAATACCTGCTGCCGGGGGGCTTTTACCTTCTGATTCCCTTTAATTTCCATGTGTAACTTCCACCTTCTCTTTTACGAAACTCTTTTAGATAAGCTCATCTGCACAAAATGAATGACACACTTCCACAGTTTATCATCCTGTCTGTGAGCGGCCAGCGCAACTGCGCTTAACAGGGCTTATTATAGCCTGTTCCATAGGTAGAACTCAATATGCTGGGGTAATAAGTACTATCGCGAGGAGTTCATACCTTCCAGATGAGTACGGTGTGGTTCGCGGAACCGGCGGCGAGTCCGTTAGCGTTCCAGGAGACCGAGGTGAGCGGGGCGGAGGCTTTGTAGCTGGTGTGACCCCCTCCGCTCACATCCCAGAGACGTACCAGGCCATCCTCACAGGCGGTAGCCAGGCGCGTTGTGCCGGTTGGTTCCCATGAGACGCCATTTACGGGAGCGTGATGTTGGAGAACTTTCAGAGGACGGCCCGTGCTGGCATTCATGATACGAGCGGTGTTATCTGCTCCACCACTGGCGATTTGCGTGCCATCAGATGACCATGCCAAACATAGAGTCGCTCCTTTATGGCGGTGAAATGTTCTGGCATGGCGCGTAGTCGTATCGTAGATACTGATATCGCCGTTATCGAATGCCAGCGCGAGCTGGTGACCGTCTGGCGAAAAGGCCAGCGCGTGAATGATAAAATTCTGAGCCGATTTGACGACGCGCCCGGTCCTGAGAGAAATCTCGTCGGTTCCGCTGCCCAATGTTCCTGCTGCCAGTATGACATTGTTTGCAGCCCAACTGACGCTGCTGACTGGCGAGCCGAGGTTGAGGAAGGCGTGCTGGGTGTTTCCTGTCGGAATCCAGATTTGCACGCTCTGGTCTGCTCCACCGGAAGCCAGCAGGTAGCCATCCGGTCTCCAGGCTGCTGTGAGTACCGCGCCCTGGTGTCCAGTATATGTGGCGGTGCTCTGCCGGTTTGCTAGCGACCAGATTCGTGCCGTGCCGTCGCGCGAGGTCGAGACGAGCTGGGTGCCATCGGGAGACCAGTTAACGCTTGTAACCATGTCCTGGTGGCCGCTGAGCACAATCGCCCCATTTGTGTTAGTGGTCGTATTTGTGCTGGTGGTAGACGTAGCTGCTGGATTGGTCGCGTTCGTGGCTGTGGAGGTTGCGCTATGCAGATAAAGGTAGGCTCCCCCACCACCGAGGATAATCGCGGCGGCTCCACCGGCGACCAGGGCGAGTACGCCGCGTCTGCTCACTTTCTGTGTGCCTGTCTGCGCATCGGGAGAAACTGGCGCGGCTTCCGGCAAAGAAGAGTCGAATGCTGGCCATCCCTGCGGACCTGATAAAAATGGTTGTGCAACGGTAGGCGCATTATCTTCGTCAAATGATCCGGGCGTGTTCGTTGCCAGCGATGGAACAGGAGTTTCCCACCGCGCTTGAGCAGCGCTGGGCGCGGCGTCTGACGACCGGAAAGGCTGCGCGACAGTGGGGGCATTGTTCCCATTGTCCCCGGCTGATAGAGAGAAGGGCCTTCCGGGAAGTGATGGCGTTGGGGACGATGGAGACGAGGGTGCTGACCGGCCCCAGGGCTGCGTGACGGTGGGAGCGTTATCTGGCGTTTGTCGGCTGGTGTTATAGGAATATGCTGCGGGAGAGATTGTGTGCAACTGCTCGCTGGCCGCCGTTTGAAAGGCATGGGCAAAGTCCGAGATCGAAGGATAGCGATCCGCCGGTTTCTTGGCCAGCGCCTTCGTGAGTGCGAGTTCGACTCCCTGCGGCAGCGAGGGGGCAAATGAGCGAATAGGTGGGGGTGCTTCCGTAATGTGCGCGTGCATCAGGCGCAGTGGCTCACCCTCGAAAGGTGGCCGCCCCGCCAGCAGCAGGTAGATCATGACGGCCAGCGCGTATTGATCGCTCTCTGGCCCAGCGTTGCCCTCAAATTGTTCGGGAGCCATATAGGTTGGCGTTCCCAGGATGGTGCTGGTGGCGGAGGAGGAGGCAAAAAATTTGGCCAGCCCGAAATCAGAGAGAAGCAGGTGAACTGTATTGCCATTGTCGACGCGCAGCAGGAAGTTCGCAGGCTTGATGTCGCGGTGAATGATGCCGCGATCGTGTGCGTATTGCAGGGCCGAAGCCGCCTGTTGCAGGTACTCGTTCGCCTCTGCCAGGCGCAGCGGCCAGCTATCCGGCAGGACAGGTGAGAGCAGAGAGGAACGACCGATGCCGCCGCTCATGCCGCCGCGACGTCGCAACCAGTCCCACAATGAGCCTTCAGGCCGGTACTGCATCACCATGTAGGCGCGCTGGCCCGTGCCTGTCCGCTCCTCCCCATAGCGATAGAGCGGCAGAATATGCAGGTGGTCCAGGTTTGCGACGGCCCGGGCTTCTTGCTTAAAGCGTTCCAGCGTGCGCGCCGCCGCCGATGCGTCCAGCAGCTCGGCGCTATCGGTCCGCATGATCTTGATCGCTACCTGCTGACCAATAGCCTGATCCTCCGCCAGGTAAACGGCCCCCATGCCGCCGCTACCAATAAATTGTTTCAGCACGTAACCACCTATAGATGTGCCTGGAAGAATATCCACCTTTGCTTCGCCTCCCGCCTTCAGTGTTTATTGCATATTACTATTTGCCTGCTTAATAGCACATTTCTGACTAAACTGGCTGCCACGATTCCCATCATAACATGAGCCGCAGGAACTGTCTATTATCCGGGCGCATCTTGACCCAATCTTGAGAATTTTGGCCAGGCGTCCTTGAGGGGGAAGTCTGTGGGGGCGATACCTTGTGCCCGTCCGTCTGCTTGCTGACCTTTGCCTCAACAGGCGGGTACAAGGTATCGCCCCCACGGAGAGGTGGTTTCCTCTCTCAGGCCTCTTGCGGCTGGCTTGCTGAGGGCCGGACAGAGTGAGCTATCCTGTTAGAAGGCCCCTGTTAGTAGCCGCCGTTTTTGACAGCGTTGGCAGCAATGGCGATGATGATGACGACGAATGCGCAAACAAGCAGCAATACGACGGCAACAGGAATGAGCACGACTGCTGTCGCTTTTCCTCCACTGAGCCGGTGAACGGCCATGATGGCGAAGATTTGCAACACAATGGAGTATATGTCGATAATCAGGGCGATAAAAGCCCCGGCGATCGGTATCAGGCCGATCAAGGAAGTGAGGATGCCAAGCGGTACCTGGAACAGCAGTGTGGCATAGCTTTGCTGGAGGAATGTTCCCTGGCCGCCGAAAGCTTTGGCAAGTCCGTAAAGAATGCCCATTCCAATGAAGAAAAAGATCGGAATGATAATAATGTAGGCAAAGGAAATGCCGCCCACGAGGGCAGTGAGGGCCGTAGGACTGATTCCAGAAGTTGTGGCGCTGCTCAAGCGGGTGGGCGAGATCAGGCTGGACAGAAACGCCAGGACAGCGCCGATGACGGCATAGGCAATAAGCTGGACCCAGACGATGCCCCAGTCAGCCTTGCCGATCTCCGCAGCGAAGGTTTGCGCGGAGGGATGAGTGAGCACCCTGACATATTCGCCCGGCAACTGCTGGATAGCCTGCCCAAGAGGCCGGGGAGTGGCCTGTGGAGGCGCGTACCCATACCCCTGCTGTCCCTGCTGATAGCCGCCATAATTTGTACCCGCGTAAGGATTCTGTGGCGCGGCATAGGGATTTTCTGACGGAGGGGGTGTGCCATACGGGTTTTCCGGCGGGGGAGGCGCGCCATATGGATTCTGTGGTGCCACGTAGGGATTTCCTGGCGGAGGCGTTTCGTATGGGTTCTGGGGAGTTCCATACCCCGGATAGGGGTCCTGCTCCCCACCTGTTTGACCCTGATTTTGATTCCAGGACATTGCTTTTCTTCCTTTCAACACAAAAATTTGCTTCTCTTCGTGACCGGCAAGAGGATGCAATGATAACGGGAATTACCGCATCCATCTTAACACAACGCATCTTGCCTGTCTATCTCAAATTGCTGGTATCCCTATTTTCGTTTTTATTTATACAATTTTTATGTGCAAAACTTCTATGACAGTTGCTTTTCCTCTGGTAATCATGTACAATGATCCTGGTAGAGCTTATTATATGAATGGCAAGGAAAGGAGTGGGTGGCTCCTCCTGTCGCATGCGGGCAGGCGAGTTCGCGTACCCGAAATTTCAATGATTTGTACGTATTGTGGCGCTAATAATCCTGATACAGCCGTTGTGTGCTGGAGGTGTGGCCAACCGGTGAGGGCGACGCTGCAAGAGCCTTCTCCTTCGCGTTTCCCGCCGTCGCAAGCGCAACGACAGGCACCGCAGTGGCAACCACCTCAACAATCCACTCCGACTGCCTGGCAACCACCACGGCGACCGGTTCAATCACCACTGCCCCAGCCATCTCAACCACTAGCGCGGCCTTCTGTCTCGCAGCCGCGCCGAGGCAATGCCAGCCCGGCGGCTCCCGTGTCTGCCCGTAAGGCAGCGGGTTCTTCCACGACGCGCCCTGCTAGTGGCAGGGCATGGTTGTTCATCGGGATTTCTGGTCTTGTCCTCCTGGTCTTGATCGTTGGCTCCGTCGTTTTTTTCCTCAACCATTCCTTTGCCACGACCAGCAATCCGGCCTCTCAAACGCTCTCAACATACTGTAATGCGCTCGTACGCGGCGATTACCAGACGGCTTACGCACAGTTGGCAAGCGGTATGAAAAATCAACTGAGGGAATCGGATTTTGCCTACTCCTGGCGGGCGCAGAAAGTCTCTTCCTGCACGGTAGACACCAGTTCGGCCAGCGCCTCCTCCTGTAGCAGCACGACCTGCTCAGGCACCATCACCTTTTTCTTCAGTGACGGCAGCAGCAGCACCGATCAGTACCAGCTCATCCTGGAAAACGGGCAGTGGAAAATCCAGAGCCAGACTTCCGGGTCATAAAACGCCCCCGTATCGGGTGAAGTTTTCTCAGGTGGCTTCTAATGTGATATACTCAGTTAAGGCTACTTTCTCATTCATATAGCCATCAACGGAGATAACGGAGACAGAGTATACATGACCACCAGTGAACGAACACCTGGCTCACAGGGGCAGGAAGCCCCAGGCATGAAAAGCACGCGGGAGAAACTTGAGGAACTGCATCGGCTGCGGGAGGAGGCCAAACTCGGCGGTGGCAAGAAGCGCATCGAGGCGCAGCATAAGAAGGGCAAGCTTACGGCGCGAGAGCGCATCGATCTCCTGCTCGACCCCGGCACTTTCAACGAACTCGATATGTTCGTCACCCATCGCTCCAACGATTTTGGCCTTGATGAGCAGCGCATTCCCGGCGACGGCGTTGTCACCGGCTACGGCTACATCGATGGGCGGCTCGTCTACATCTTTTCGCAGGACTTCACCGTCTTCGGCGGCTCCCTCTCTGAAGCCCACGCGGAAAAGATTTGCAAGATTATGGACATGGCGATGAAAAACGGCGCGCCCGTCATCGGCCTCAACGACTCAGGTGGTGCTCGCATCCAGGAGGGGGTTGTCAGCCTCGGTGCCTACGCGGAAATTTTCTTGCGCAACACCCTCGCCTCCGGCGTCATCCCACAGATTTCGGCCATCATGGGTCCCTGTGCCGGTGGGGCAGTCTACTCCCCCGCCATCACCGACTTTATCTTTATGGTGGAGCAGACCAGCTACATGTTCGTCACCGGCCCCAACGTCCTCAAAACAGTTACCCATGAAGACGTGACGTTCGAGGAACTCGGCGGCGCGATGGTACACAACAGCACCAGCGGCGTGGCGCATTTCTCCTGTCCCAGTGAGGCAGACTGTATTCGCCAGATTCGCACCCTGCTCAGCTATATCCCGTCCAACAACGTGGAAGACGCGCCGCTCCTCACTCCCATCGATTCGCCCGCGCGTACTGAGGAAGCGCTGGATAGCATCATCCCCGATAATCCCAACAAACCCTATGATATGAAGGCCGTGATTCGCTATATCGTTGACGAGGGCATCTTCTTCGAGGTGCAGGAGCATTTTGCGCCCAACATTATCGTTGGTTTCGCCCGCCTCAACGGTCGCTCCATCGGCATCGTGGCGCAGCAGCCGGGCGCGCTGGCGGGCGTGCTCGATATCAATTCGTCTGACAAGGCCGCTCGTTTTGTACGTTTCTGCGACTGCTTCAACATTCCGCTTGTCACCTTTGTCGATGTACCCGGCTTCCTTCCCGGCGTCAGTCAGGAGCATAACGGCATCATCCGGCACGGGGCCAAACTCCTCTATGCCTACTGTGAGGCCACCGTTCCCAAAATCACTGTTATCACCCGCAAAGCCTATGGCGGCGCTTACGACGTGATGAGCAGCAAACATGTGCGCGGCGATATCAACTACGCATGGCCCAGCGCGGAGATCGCCGTTATGGGGGCCGAAGGGGCCGTCAATATCCTCTTCAAAGATGAGATCGACAAGGCTCCAGACCCGGAGCAGCGGCGCAAAGAACTGATCGCGGAATATACCGAGAAGTTCGCCAATCCCTACATTGCCGCCCAGCGTGGCTACGTCGATGAGGTGATCGAGCCGCGCAATACCAGAGCCAAACTCATCACCGCTCTGGAAATGCTCAAAAACAAACGCGACTCCAATCCCCCAAAGAAGCACGGAAATATCCCATTGTAGAGTTCTGAAAAAGAGACTGGCAGCACAGCGCCCGCGCTGTGCTGCCAGTCTCTTTTTCAGAACTCTACCGCTGATTCTGTTGCTGTTGTGCCTGCCATTGCGCCTGCTGGTATTCCAGTGAGAGCAGTTCCTGTTCCAACTGCATAATCTGATTTTGCAATGCCTGCTTCTGCTGCTGTGGCTTCCACAGTCTGAATTGCTCGAACCCCATGCCTAGATGCCAGGCGAGGCGACCGAACAGCAATGGTCTCATTTGCTCATATTGAGCGCGGGTAATTTGCATCTCCTGATTGATCTGCTTGAGGTAGAGCTTCATCTGCTTGAGTTGTAGCCGGAGTGCCTTGATCTGCGGTTGATACGGGTCCTGCGGTTTCGCCTGTCTTCTCGGCGCGGGCATGCGTTCTCCAGCCTGTCCCTGCCCGCGTTTTCCCGTTGCCGCTTGTGGTTGTCGCGCTTGCCGCGCGATAGCTCCCGGCTGCTGAAGAGAAGCGCCGCAGTTGCTACAGAAATGCATGCCATCTTCGACCGGTGCGCCGCAATTTGAACAGAACATGTATCTAGCCTCCCTCCGTTTGCTTATCTTTCTTGCTCACAAGTATAGCACAGACAGCTTCCCCTGAAAAAGCTACTCGCATATCATTCTGAGTGCGGCGAAGAATGATATGCCCGAATCGGTTCCCTCAGGCCCTTGACAATCCTCGGATTATTAGATATATATCTAATTAGATAAAAACCTAATTAGATGCCCATCTACGAAGGAGAGTGAGAATATGCCCGAAGAGGAATTTCAGGCGTTGTTGCAGTTTTTTAAGGTGCTGGCCGATGAGAACCGGCTGAAAATACTGGGTTTGCTGGCGAACCGGGAGCTGAGCGTGGAGGAACTGGCTGCTCTGCTGGAGCTGCGTGCGCCAACGGTTTCGCACCATCTGGCGAAGCTGAAGGAACTGGGTTTCGTGAGCATGCGTTCGGAGGGCAATACGCACATCTACCGGCTCGATGCGGAAGCGCTGCGCAACAGCAGCAGGGGGCTGCTTTCGTCCGAAAAGATGGCCTCGCTTGTCGAGGACGTGGAAGGCGATGCCTGGGAGCGCAAGGTGTTGCGCGACTTCTTTGATGGAACGCACCTCAAGGAGATTCCCGCCAGTCGCAAGAAGCGGGCTGCCATCCTGCGCTGGCTGGCGAAGCAGTTTGAGCCGGGGGTGATGTACAAAGAGGCGCAGGTTAACGAGATTCTCCAGCGCCACCATCCCGACGCCTCCTTCCTGCGCCGCGAACTTATCGCCGAAAAGCTCATGCAGCGCGAAGGTGGTCTGTACTGGCGCGTGTAGCCAATGGAGTGAGTGCAGGCGATGTTTGCATTCACTCCATTGTTTTGATAGGGAAATGGTATGAAGGTTCTTAAGAGGCAAAGGCGCTGATCCAGTAAGCTCAAACCTGCTGGATACCTGTAAGGATGGAAAACCTGCATCTCGCTGTGCTTGACTATCGCCTGTAAGCATGAGATACTGTGCCATATATTTTTGAAGTGAAAGGCGGCTCTCATCTCTTCTGGTTACTCTTCCATTAGCCCTTCACGACCAGGATGAAGCGACCTGGGAACGGCGAACGTACCATCTGGTGATACCATAATACAATCATGGAGGCTTATCGCATGGCAAACATACGCGGCGTTATTCTCGACGTCGATGGAACGCTTATCGACAGCAATGATGCGCTGGCAAGAGCCTGGGTAGAGGCAATGGCACAATATGGACACTTCGTTCCTTACGAGCAGATCCGCTGGTTGATCGGAGAAGGCGGCGACAAATTGATGCCGCAAACGTTAGGCCTATCTGCTCAGAGCAGTGAGGGGAAAATGATCGCCTACCGGCGTCAGGCCGTCTTTAATCAGCTCTACATACCCACATTGCAAGCCTTTCCCGATGTACGCGAACTGGTCGAGCGCATGCACGCTGGCGGCCTGAAGGTTGTTGTCGGCAGCCCGGCAAAACAGGACGAAGTGGAAGCTGAGTTGAGAATTGCCAACATCGAAGACCTGATCGACACCATTGTCTCCGACAGCGATGTCGAGCGTTCCAAGCCCAGCCCTTCAATAGTGGATGTAGCTTTAGAGAAGCTGGGTCTTCCTCCTGATGAAGTCGTGATGATCGGTGACACTCCCTATGATATTGAGGCTGCGGCCAGAGCCAATGTAAGCACCATCGCTCTGCGCACCGGTGGCTGGACGGATAAGGAACTCGCCGGGGCCATCGCCATTTACAATGATCCCGCTGACCTGCTGGAGCATTATGATACATCGCCTCTTGCGCAGTAATGGCAGAACAGTCCGCCTAACTCTGCAACTTTACACAGCTCAGGAACGTGAACAGAGTAGCGGCGGTGGTCTTTTTCTGCTATCTGTATGTTATCCCTGTGGTCTCTTCCGCTGCCACAGGGATGGCTATTTCCACCAGTGTTATGAGTATGAGCGCACAACATAAAAACGAAAACGGTATAGCAAATACATCAGACAATACTCAATCTTTGCGGATACCCTCATTCTCCCAGCAGCAACAACAAGATACCAGGCAGGAAGATGCGATGAGCCAGCAACCCCTTCCGCTTCGTATCTGGCGCTTCCTGCATGGCTGGTTTCAGACAAATACCTTTGCTCCCGCATGGCTTCCAGCGCCGCTGCGCCATCCTGTTGTCGGCTATCTCGCCGCCGTCTTGTTAGAGACTGTGGCAGTCATTCTTACTCTATTTATTAAACGTTTCTTCCCTGACTACTTATTTGTTGGCCTGCTGGGAATACTGGCTATCCTGCTGGTAGCTCTCAACTGGGGCGGAGGATCAGGCTTCTTTGCCACTCTGTTCGGTGCTGCACTGCTGGATTATGCACTTCTGCCCCCGGCTTTCAGGCTGACGCTGAACACGACATCTGAGGTGATAGCGTTAGTCGTTTTCCTGCTTGTTGGCTGCATTATCAGCATTGGTGCCAGTCAGAGCGAGCGGGCGCGTCGGCAGAGCGAGCAACTGGCTCATTCTCTGGCGGCAGAGCGAACGCGGCTGGCAACGATCATCGACACGTTTCCCGATGCCGTCTCCATCCATGATGCGAAGGGAACTATTATACAACTGAACCATGCAGGCAGGCAGAACGCGGGGCCGGGAGAGAGCGCCGAGCCACTGGAAATCGCGCACGAGCGCTTCCAGGTACGTTCCGTGACGGGGGAACCACTCTTTGTGGAGGATTTGCCCGTCGCACGGGCGCTGCACGGCGAGACGGTGACGAATAACGAGGTTATTTTTCGTGATGCCGAAGGGCATGATCGGCAGGTATTGCTGAGCGCGGCCCCCTTAGTCAATGCTCAGGGGCATGTTGATGGCGTTGTGCTCGTTACCCGCGATATCACAGCCCTGCGCCAGTCGGAACGCGAGCAGCAAAATCGGGCTTCGGAGACGCTGCAATCTCTGCTCACGATGGCTGAAATGCTGGTCTCAACTTCAGTCAGAACCGGGGAGACCGGCGATCTTCTCCCGGCTCAGACCACTGCTGTCTCGCAGCGCCTGGCTGAACTGACACGTCGTGTGCTCAACTGCCAGCGTGTTGGCATTAGCAGCCTCGACGAGGCTGACCGGCTTCTCCCCATCGCCATTGTTGGTCTTGCCCCGGAACTAGAGCCGCGTCTGTGGCAAAATGCCGGAAAAGTCCGCTTGAACGACTTCCTCGATGATGCAGATATCAGGAGATTACAACAGGGTGAAGTCCTCGTTCTCGATGCCAGCCAGCAGCCTTTAAAGAACTGGCAGCAGGCCTATCATACCTCTGCGATACTCTACGCTCCGATGAATCTTGGCGATCAACTCCTGGGCTTTATCACTGTCGACTATGGAGGCGTTGCCCACGACTATTCAGACGAAGAGAAATCTATCGCGAAGGCGATTGCCAGGCTCACCACGCTGGTGATTGAGCGCGAACGCCTGATGCGCGAGCGAGAGGAGTCCCGCGCCAGCGAACTGGCCCTGCGCGAAGCCAACCGCCGCATGGAGGAGTTTCTCAGCATCGCCAGCCACGAATTGCGCACTCCCCTGACAACCATCAAAGGCAATACCCAGCTCGCAATCCGGCAGATGAGAAGTACGTTTGATACCTTTGACAGAATGCTCAAGCTCTTTGAAGGCACGGATCGCCAGACACAGCGGCTCAATCGGCTGATCGACGATCTGCTGGATGTCTCGCGCGTACAGGCCGATCGTCTGGAACTCTTCCCTACCTCCTGCGACCTCGCCTCCATCGTGCGCGAGGTTACCGAGGAACAACGCTCTGCCTGGCCGCAGCGCGTGATTCTACTCAAGATGGATGATGGTGTAAGCGCTCCCATCTACGCTGACGCACAGCGCATCGCCCAGGTCGTCAGTAACTATCTCAACAACGCGCTCAAATATTCAACGGAAGAAAAGCCCGTACATATTACGTTCCAGGTGGAAGGAGAGCAGGCGCGGGTCTCCGTGCAGGACGAGGGACCGGGCCTTTCGCCCGAAGTACAATCCCATATCTGGGAGCGCTTCTACCGCGTTCCCGGTATCGAGGTGCAAAACGGCTCCAGCGTGGGACTGGGTCTGGGTCTGCACATTGCACAAACGATTATCGAACAGCATTCCGGGCAGGTTGGCGTCGTATCAACGCAGGGACAGGGTTCTACCTTCTGGTTTACTCTCCCACTCGCGCAGCCGGGAGAATAGTCCTCCTGACTTCACGTGCCCGTTACCTTCACCCGCCTATCCCGTCTCAAGAAACAGAAAGCTCCATCGATAGAGAAAAGAGACCGGTAGATACGGGAGGGAATAGCATACGATGTACCAGGGTCCGCCATTGATGCCACCAACCATATCCGAAGAGGAGGAGCTGCGCCAGCAGCGGCGCGCCGCGCGTATGCAGCGCAAGCAACAGCGCAGGAAGGCGCGCATTCTGCTTACTACCACCGTCACCAGTTGCGTTGTACTCATCGCCCTGTTAGGTTTCTTTTTCCTGCGCCTTCAGGCCGCGCTCAACCCGACTTATCCTCCCATCAACGGCATCACCTGCGATCCCGGCATGCACGCTACCTACCATATCCACGTGCATCTCGCCATCTATATCAAGGGCAACCCTGTCACCATTCCCCAGGGTATCGGCATTCCGAGCAGTGGCAATTGTTACTACTGGCTCCATACGCACACCTCCGACGGCATTGTCCATATCGAAGCTCCCAGCACCAGTGATAACTGGCTGGCCCTCGACGACTTTATTGCCATCTGGCACAATGGCTTCGCCAGCCTCAATTTTCCCTCACAACTGGAGCAGCCCGGCTGGAGGCTCTATCTCAACGGTCAGCCCTTCACAGCCACCACCACTCCGGCCAAAGCGGAGATACGATTCCGCTCGCACGATCTCATCACCCTTGAATACCAGGCACCCTACCCGCCACCCGAGAGGCCAGGTACCTACGTCTTCCCGGCGGATTTGCCACAATAGGGAATTTTTGACTATTGACAGCAGACTTTTGCTATGGTAGGATATTCTCGACAAGGAGAGGTCGCATAGTGGCCTAGTGCGGCGGTTTGCTAAACCGCTGAGGGTTTATCGCCCTCCGAGGGTTCGAATCCCTCCCTCTCCGCCCGTTCAGGAACGAATGTGGCTCAGGAAATCTAGCAGGTATTCCCGCTAGATTTTGTAATTTTTGGCCCAATTATACTTCACTCCACTTGCTACGGCTTCCTCAAAAAAAACACGCAAACTTTGTCTTCCGTTACTACCCTGCTGTGATGTGCCACCCACGAGGTATCTCCCTTCCCATTTGACGGCTTCGGGCAATTATATACGCTTTTCATGCAATATGACAATATTATTTCATCTCAGTACAATCTTGTGTGATAAAAGACGGGTATGTTATAATAAGTAAAACTAATCAGGGAGTTCATGGTATGCCGGATCAGCAATTGACGGTCGAAGAGGTTGCCGAAGAACTACGGGTTCATCCTGAGACCGTCAGGCAATGGATACGAAGCGGGGAACTCGATGCTTTTGACACGGGTCGGGGATATCGCATATCCCGACCCGATCTTGAAGACTTTATCCAGAGACGCAAGACCAGCAGACGACATAGGAAAAAAGAGCAGCAGTGAGAACGACCAATCATCATTCCTGGCGGGAAGATTGACGGTGAATCACTCACGAATCATGGCAAATTGAATGCCCTACAGCCTTGACAAATTCCCCGCACTCTGCTATTATCATGGCACAAACGGAGAGGCATAGCTCAGCTGGTAGAGCGTCCGTCTCCAGATATAGGGGTGATGCCGAGCGGCTAAGGCAACCGTCTCCAAAACGGTCATCGGCGGGTTCGACTCCTGCCACCCCTGCCTCAGTAAATAAGCACCTGGATATTCAAAATCCAGGTGCTTTGATTCTATCTCGGCTTCTGTCTCTTACGTTCTAATCCGGTTCCTCTTCTACCAGATCGGTTACGTCAACATGTAACGCACGTGCAATCTTCACCAGCACTTCATAGGTCACTCTTCTGTATGGATCATGCCATATGCCACTCATAGTCCTGCTATTTACATCAGCAGCCCGCTGTAATTTTGATTGTGTCCATCCTCGCTGCTCCGCTATTTCTCTTACTTTAAGACGCTGTTTCATACTAGAACCCTCCCGGTTTTTGTTAAGTCTAACATGACTTGACATCTCTGTAAATGCGTATCATACTAGTAACTATAAAATGTATCTGATACATGTATATGGTACAAGCATATCAAACTAGCAGAAAGGAAGGGCGCACATGATTATTAAGACTAAGTCACAAGTAGATGTCTCCATAGTGCCTGCCTGTGAATGCAGAAAATAAACAGAGATTGTATGATTACCTCTCTTCTCATTCCTGTGTGGATTGCGGTGAAACCGATGTTCGAGTTCTCGAATTTGACCATGTGCGCGGAAACAAAACTCTTGAAATAGCGAGGCTATTAGACCATGCTATTTCCTGGACTGCTATCGAAGCCGAAATCGCCAAATGCGAGGTACGCTGCGCCAACTGCCACCGCCTAAAAACGATGGAGCGCGGCAAATGGTGGCGATTTGGGTCAAACTGAAAAAGAGCTTTTTGCTCCTCTTCCCACCTATTTAATGGGTAGCTTCACAAAGAAGGTTGTTCCCTGGCCTTCCTGGGATTCGCACCAGATGCGACCGGAATGGCGTTCGACGATGTCTTTGCAGATGGCGAGGCCCAGTCCCCAGCCGCTCTTTCTGGAAGTCTGAGCCTCTGGTGTGCGGTAGAACGGCTCGAAGATGTGCGCCTGCTGCTCCTCTGGAATAGCTGGCCCCTCGTTGTGAACCTGAACAAGCGCTTTGCCCCCCGTTGTGCCGATTTTCACCTGCACCGTGCTCTCTGTCGGAGAATACTTGACGGCGTTGCTCACCAGATTGATGATCACCTGGCTCAGACGATCCCTGTCCGCCTGCAGAGGAAGCTTAGGCGGTGCATCCAGAACGATGGAGCGGTCGGTCAACATGCGCTGATCTTCTACGATTTCGCGACATATCTCCACGAGGTCGCATGTAGCGGACTGTAAGGGGAGCTTCCCGGAACGCAGTCCGCTCAGTATCAGGAGATCCTCCACCAGGGCGTTGAGGCGATGCGTCTGGTAGTCAATCTTCTCAAGGGTTGTCCGCACTTCTTGCAGTTCAGCCGACAGTTCTCTGTGCTTCTTCAGACGCCTCAAAGACAACTGCACCAGGCCGCGTATAGTGGTAATAGGTGTCCTGAGTTCATGTGAAGCAACAGAAATAAAACGGTCCTTGTGCTGATTGAGTTCCCGCAGTTCCTCGTTTTTCACGGCAAGTTCCTCTGCCTGCTCCTTTGCCAGTTGTTCGGCAAAGAGTGCATGCCGCCGGGCCGACTCGCGTTGCCCGGTGATAATACCGATCATGATGCCAGGGACAACGAACGGCAGGATTTGCAGCAATGCGTGCAGGCTGGTAAGATCAAACGCTTTTAAGGAAGTCTGATTGAGGTAGTCGAGGATGAGCGTGCTGAGAAGAACCGCCCATACTGCCGGGCCTACTCCCCAGAACAGGGCGATCAGAAACACGGCCACGAGGAGGGGCGCGTCAGGAAAGGAGGACTGGGGCAACCATTGTTGCATCGTGGTGAGCAGGAGAAAGCCCAGACCGACCATTGGTAGGGCAGCGATATAGCCAACCAGAGGACGACGCCACCAGGGTATCTGGGAGAGATACCTCCGGCGCATTTCTATTGTCTGTTGCAAGCGCATCAATCGCAAAGGCTGCCCTCGCCCGTCAACTAACTGTTTATTCATCACGCATCTATGATAACTCGACAGTGGTGGCGTTTTCTCGTTCGTTGGCCATGAATTGCTCTTGCAGGGCGGCATCGTGCATAGCGATCATAGCGACTTCGGGATGCTGGTTGGCGAAATGGTGCAGGTCGATCAGCGTCTGGCGGGCGGTTGCGTCGTCGCCAGTCACTTGCGACCAGATGAAGGGGTGCATGGTGGCCGGGCGCAGATAGTGCTGGGAGACCCAGGCGGCATCGCCCAGCAAAAAGAGACGCGGCCCGTTGGAGCGATTGATGAACATGCCCGTATTGCCTGCCGTGTGGCCGGGCAGGGGAACCAGCACCACCGAGCCATCGCCAAAGAGGTCGTAGCTGGCACGGAAGCCCTCGTAGGGTGGCCCATCGAGATCAAACAGTTCGGTCTCGTTCTCGCCCATCAGCCGTCTTACCAGGCCGCCTCTTGCCTCGTAGAGGCCCAGGCGCGCTGCATCGTACTCGACGCGATTGACGCGCAGAGGTACGCCGGGCAGGTCGGGAACGCCGCTGACGTGATCCCAGTGCAGGTGCGAGAGCAGTACGAAGGCGAGCTCACCCGGCTCCAATTGCTGCTGCACCAGATGGCTGCGCAGCGATTGCACGAAGTGAAAGTTTGCCAGCGTCTTGCGGAAGAAGAGCGATTGGTCCTCCAGGTAGCTGAAAATATCGGAGCAGAGGCCCGTATCATATAAAAAGGTCGCTCGTGGATGACGCACCAGCACGGCGCTGTGGGCAATGGTGCAGGGAACAAGCGAGAGCGAGCCGCGCACCGCAATTGGTTCGGGAATAGTAATGGTGCCGCAGCGCAGGAACTCAATCTCTACCTCTGGCGCGTGCGCTGATGGCGAGAAACCTTTAGCGCCTGTTTCCGGCCAGCGAAACGTCTCAAAACGCTGTGGCAAGAACGTACTGATAGCCATAGCAAGAGCCGCGGCTGCAGGTACGCCAGCGCCGAGTGCAATCCAATGACGTACTTTCACCCTGTGAAACCCTCCTCCTCTCCTGCTAGAATCGTAGTCAGGCAGGTTTTCTCCTCACTCCCTATTCTAAGCAGGCAAACGTACAGCTTTGTGTTAGCTGTAACAATTGTAGCAGGAAGAGACAAAGCGGGTCAAATCGCCTTTTTGAACCGCTCCGTGTGCTCCTGGTTCAGCGCCACGAGCAGGTCGTGGAATGCACGCACGAGCATATGATTGCTCAGTCGATAGTAAATAGCATTGCCCTCGCGCCGCGATGTCACCAGCCCCACCTTCGCGAGTTGCCGTAAATGGCCGGAGACCGTACCGGGTGAAAGCCCGAGTTCCCTGGCTATATCACCTGACCGTCTCTCCAATGGTGAAATAAGTTCCTCTGGCGGAAGATCGTCATTCGGCTTCGCCAGCAGCTCAAGAATTTGTCGGCGGCTATGGTCGCACATAATAGAGAGGAAGTGGTCGACAAAGCGATCCAGATCAGGCGGATGATGCCGGTTGTGTTCTGAATCCTGGAATGGTGTGGATGCACTTACGTCGTTGGCTGCCATACAATACTCTCCTCTAGCAAGTGAGTGATATCCAGGGTTGTGCGCTCTAACCCCTTTTTATGAAACCAACTTGATCTGCTAGATTATACAACATACTTTTGAGAAGTGCGGCAACTTTTTCCAGCACAGGGATATTTGTCTCATCAGGCCCATGCAAAGGGGACACAACAGGAGAACACAAAAAAGCCCCGCATCCTACGAAAGGATGCAGGGCTTTTTTGTCTATCTCAACCCGATTATGCGTGGGCGTTACGCATTCTGGATGACGGGTTGCGCTTCGACAGCAACCTTGCCGTCGCGCACAACGAGCATCGCAGCCTGACCAGGAACAATTTCACCGGACAGTAGCGCGTCCGCCAGCGTGTCATCGACATAGGTCTGGATGGCACGGCGCAGAGGCCGGGCGCCAAAGGCCTCGTCGAAGCCCTCGCGCAGTAAGAGGTCGCGTACCTCGTCAGTGACCACCAGTTCGATGCCCTGCTCGCTGATGCGAGCGCGAACATCGTTCAACAGCAGATCAACGATGCGGTAGAGTTCGGTTTTGCCCAGAGCGCGGAAGACCACGATTTGATCGACACGGTTGATGAACTCAGGCCGGAACATCTGCTTCAGGTGCTCCATTGCCTTCGAGCGCATCGCCTCGTGCTGCTCGTCGCGAATATCCTCGTTCTTTCTGGCCGAGAAACCGATGCTTGCGCCACGCTTGAGATCGGAGGTACCGGCGTTGCTGGTCATGATGATGACGGTGTTCTTGAAGTCGACCGTGCGGCCCTGACCGTCTGTCAGGCGACCATCGTCCATGATCTGCAGGAGCGCGTTGAAGACTTCAGGATGCGCCTTCTCTATCTCGTCCAGCAGGATGACACTGTAGGGGCGGCGGCGTACCTGCTCGGTCAACTGACCACCTTCGTCATAGCCCACGTAACCGGGAGGGCTACCGAAGAGGCGCGAGACTGTGTGCGGCTCCATGTACTCCGACATATCCAGGCGGATCATGTTATCTTCGCCACCAAACAGTTCGGTGGACAGCGCTTTCGCCAGTTCCGTCTTACCAACCCCGGTTGGGCCGAGGAAGAGGAAGGAACCGATCGGGCGTTTGGGGTCCTTCAGACCGGCGCGCGAGCGGCGAATGGCACGGGCAACGGCGCTAATCGCCTCGTCCTGACCGATGACATGCTTGCGCAGGTCGGCTTCCAGGTTGCGCAGGTTCTGGCGCTCGCTCTCAAGCATCTGGCTCACCGGCACACCTGTCCAGTTCTCAACAATCTGGGCAACATGCTCCGGCGTGACAATCAAGGTCACCGCTTTGGCGGATTCGGCGCGAGCCTGATCCAGTTTCGCCTGCACCAGCAGCTCTTTCTGGCGCAGCAGGGCTGCCTGCTCGTAGTTCTCGGCGTTGGCAGCAGCTTCCTTCTTTGCCTGGATATCCGCCAGTTCTGCCTCCAGATCAGCAATCAAGGTCGGGCTGATAATACCCTGCTCGGTTGCCTCAAGACGCAGAGCGGAAGCAGCCTCGTCCATCACATCGATGGCCTTGTCAGGCAGGAAGCGGTCGTTGATATAGCGATCGGCCAGTTTGACCGAAGCCTCAACAGCCTCATCGGTAATGCTGACACCATGATGAGCCTCGTAATTGGGGCGCACCGTTTTCAACATCTCGATGGCCTCTTCCACGGAAGGCTCGTCGACCATGATCGGCTGGAAGCGGCGCTCCAACGCGGCATCCTTCTCGACGTGCTTGCGGTACTCGTCCAGAGTCGTCGCACCGATACAACGCAGTTCGCCGCGCGCAAGGGCTGGCTTGATCATATCGGCAGCGCCAACCGCGCCTTCGGCGGCGCCGGCTCCAACGACGGTATGCAATTCATCAATAAAGACAATCACGTCTTTTGCTTCGCGCAGCTCCTCAAGGATAGACTTGATACGCTGCTCGAACTGGCCCCGGAACATCGCTCCGGCCACCATACCACCAATATTCAACGTCACAATGCGCTTGCCACGCAGTGTGGCAGGAACCGTTCCTTCATTAATACGACGGGCCAATCCTTCAACGATGGCCGTCTTACCGACACCTGGCTCGCCAATCAGCACGGGATTGTTCTTCTGACGACGCCCCAGTACAGTAATCACCCGGCGCAGCTCCCGCTCGCGTCCGGCAGCGGGGTCGAGTTTTCCTTCAGCGGCCTCGTTCGTCAGGTCACGGCCATATTGATCGAGCGTAGGGGTTTTGCTGTTATTTTGCGCTTTTCGTTCAGCTATAGTTGTATTTCTGCCCTGCTGAGAGAAGGGAGGACGATTGTTCGGGCCAAATCCGAAAGGAGCACCTGGAATTTCCTGGCCCTCATCGAAGCCTTCCGACTGTTCCATCGCGGCGCTCATCAACTCATCAAAGCAGGATTGACAGAGGTAATGCTGCTCTCGCTTCCCATTGACCAACTGATCAACGCGCACGCGGGCGGGGTTCTTTTGACAACGTTCACATTTTTGCATGTACTTTTTTGCTCCTTGCTATAGACGTTTTTTTCGTCCAGTTTTAGCAAACTTGCCAGGCGATTGCTAGAATTGTAGCATATACCGCCGACTTTGTCTAGCACTCCTCCGCTAAGATTGCTAACTCACCCTTTACAACACCTCTGTTAGCTGAGATATTCCTCGTTTGTATATCATTACGTTCTATTACGGGAGACGTTGCGAGAGAAAAGTCAGTTGCAAAATCGCAGAAGGCGGAGTCTTTCTTGTTATCGGCTCGTTTCTTATATTCTCATAGTTGATAACATCTATCACCTATAGCTTATTCCTTTCCAGGCACCTCCGTAATATTAATCTCATTTTTATACCCACCAAGCTCATCATCGTGTATAATAAAAGTATGATGATGAGGACTGAGATACGCAAACTGGTATTTCCATCTGGACAACCCGAAGATATTTTACGTCTGCTGCAACAGGCGAGCGCTTCTTTTGCGGCTCAGAACAGGCTTCCTGCCGGGGCGGCGCAGGTTTTGATTCTCGATTCACGGCGAGAGCAGGCCGGATATATAGCACAGTTTCTGCTGGCAAGGGGGTACGCATCGCGAGTTGCCAGCAGCGGGATGGAGGCGTTCACCCTCTTTCTACAGGGAACACTTGCTCCCCTGGTCATTCTCTCAACTCAGGAAGATATCCCGGATCGCTTTTTTCTCCAGCGCCTTGTGCAGCAGATGAGGCAAACATACGGCTGGGAGCCGCCGCTGGTTCGTTTGCCCTCCGCATTAATCGCTCTTTTGATACCGCAAACAACCGAGCCACTCTTGCCCATCTCGCCCGTTGCTCGTATTTCACCCCAGACAACTGCCCCTCTCGCGCCTGAGCAGGGAGCGGCCAAAGCCGGGACAGCGCGGGAGAAACTCTCGCTGGAAGAACAGAATCTTGGACGGTACCAGATACATTCCCTCCTCGGCGATGGTCCCTGGGGAGCCGTCTACAGGGCGTATGATCGATTGCGCGAGCGAGATGTCGCGCTCAAAGCGATACAGACGGATGCCTTTGCGTATTTCTCACAGGATGAGACCTTGTTCCAGTGGGAGGAGAAACTGCTGGAAGGAGTAAAACACCCGCATATCCTTCCGCTCTATACCATAGGTAAGTCGTATGTGAGCGGTTCGCCTTTTATGTATAAAGCCATGCTCCTGTGCGAGTACGGCTCGCTGGCGAACTGGCTTGCCGCGCATGTGAGTTTGCAGGGGTACAATCCGCAAGAGGTTCTGACCATCATCATCCCGTTGGCCGAGGCGCTGCACGTTGTGCATGAGCGCCAGATCATCCATAACAACTTCAAGCTGACGAATCTGCTCATCTCCGGCCAGTCTGACCATCTCGGCGCTTTGCAATTGATGCTGGCTGATTTCTTGCCACCTCAAGAGAATCGCTTCCTGGGCAGAACCCCGGATAAATTCCCCTTTATGGCTCCTGAACAGTGGCAGGGACAGTCGTTTCCCGCTTCAGACCAGTATGCTCTTGCAGTCCTGACTTACCGCCTGCTGACCGGACGTTTCCCCTTCCTGGGGGAAACCGAGCAATTGTTGCAGCAGATGCACCTGACTGCGCAGCCTCAACCCCTGTACCGCTTCAATCCCGCCGTTTCTCCGGCATTAAGCGCGGTGGTACTGTCCGCGCTGGTGAAGAATCCACAGGAGCGCTTTCCCTCCCTCGCAGAGTTTGCGCGAGCACTCCAGTATTCTGGCGGGCAATAGTTTCCTTTTCTCCTGTCAACGCAATGATTTCAACATCATCCGACAGGCAAGAGATAGGTATATGCTTTGTACAGGGGACGGATGCTGCGCGGCCTCTGAATGCGCCAGCGCTCATTCCAGTCCTTGCCTGAGTACAGCGAAGAATGACATAGGAGTAGGTGTTGTGTGTGGTTTGCCAGAGGCGACAGATGAGAATGTGGTATATTCAAGATGGTGATGATTGAAGCAGTCAGGTTGATGATTGCATTGGTCAGTCAGAAGTAAGGAGTCGCTATGGACTTTGCCTATTCGGATAAGGTCAGAGGGCTGTTGAAGCAGCTCAATGACTTCATGGATCAGTATATTTACCCCAACGAGCGCACGTATCGGGAGCAGATCGCTGCTTCGGGCAATCCGCACCACCATGCTGAGATCGTCGATGAATTGAAGGAGAAGGCCAGAGCGCAGGGGCTGTGGAACCTGTTCCTGCCCGATGAAGAATATGGCGCGGGCCTGACCAATCTGGAATACGCGCCGCTGGCAGAGGTCATGGGGCGCGTTGGCTGGTCTTCAGAGGTTTTCAACTGCGCGGCCCCGGACACCGGCAATATGGAAATCCTGGCCCAGTTCGGCACGCCTGAGCAGAAACGCCAGTGGCTGTTGCCGCTGCTCAACGGCGAGATTCGCTCTGCCTTTGCCATGACCGAGCCGGATGTGGCAAGCTCAGACGCGACGAACATCCAGTTTTCCATCCGCCGCGAGGGTGACGAGTACGTCCTGAATGGCCGCAAATGGTGGATTTCGGGCGCGGCTCGCGAGCGCTGCAAGATTTTCATTGTCATGGGCAAGACCGACCCGGACAATCCCGACCGGCACCACCAGCAGAGCATGATTCTCGTGCCGCGTGACACCCCTGGCGTGACGGTGCTGCGCAACCTGCCTGTCATGGGCTACGTCGATAACGAAGGCCACTGTGAGATTCTCTTCGAGAATGTGTGTGTTCCCGCCAGCAACCTGCTGGGCGAAGAGGGCAGCGGCTTTGCGATTGCTCAGGCTCGCCTGGGGCCTGGTCGCATCCACCATTGCATGCGTGCCATCGGCTCCGCGCAGCGCGCGCTTGAGTTGATGTGCCGACGCGCCACGACGCGGGTGGCCTTTGGCAAACCCCTCTCGGAGCAGGGTATGGTTCAGGATATGATTGCCACCTCGCAGATCGAGATCGAGCAGGCGCGGTTGCTGACACTGAAGGCGGCCTGGATGATCGACGCGCTGGGGAAAAAAGCCGCGCAGAACGAGATCGCCATGATCAAAATTGCTGTGCCGCAGATGCTGACGCGCGTAGTAGACCGTGCCATCCAGGTCTTTGGCGCTGCCGGAGTGAGCGATGACTTCCCCCTGGCCTCGATGTACGCGCATGGCCGCACTCTGCACATCGTTGACGGTCCCGACGAGGTGCATAAGCGTTCGCTGGCTCGCACAATCATTCGCCAGTCTGGTCAATGAGTATTCGTATGGAAGTTCCTGTAATGAGCGATTGGGCGATGGCAGCACCATCGCCCAATCGCTCATTACTATCTCGGAAGATAGGAAACCTGAAAAAGCTATGAACGACCCGTTTCTTTTCAATTCGGCACATGCGTCTGAACTCTTTCTTATCCGTCATGCCGACGCCCTGCCCGGCCCCGAGGAAATCATCCCCGGCGGTGTCTATAACGACCTGCCGCTAAGCAAGGTTGGGCGCGAGCAGGCCCAGGTGCTGGCCGAACGCCTGAGCCAGTTGCGCTTCGATGCGCTCTACAGCAGTCCCTTGCGCCGCTGCCTTGAAACTGCTGCGCCGCTGGCTGAACGCCTCGGTCTGACTCCGACTATCGTGGATGATCTGCAAGAGATTCGTCTGGGCGAGGTGCTGCCGCTGCCGGAGGACGGGCAAGACCTGGTGGCGTTAAGCCAGGCATTGCGGGAACGACAGCGCGAAATTGTGCGCAAGGTGGGCGAAACTGGAAGCTGGGATGCTATTCCGGGCAGCGAGCCAGCCGCCGCCTTTCGCAAACGTGTGGTTGAGGCGCTGGACAGCATCGCGCGCAGCCACAAGGGGGAGCGCGTCCTCGCCTTCGCCCACGGTGGCGTGCTCAACGCCTATGCCGCCGAAGTGCTTGGGCTGGCAAGAGATTTCTTCTTTCCCGCCGCCAACACCTCTATCACCATAGTGCGCGTGCGGGATCATCACCGCGTGCTCTATGTGCTTAATGATATCGGTCATCTCAAAAGGCGATGAAATGAAAATTTGACCACAGCAACATGTTTGCCGGGCGGCAAATATGTTGCTGTGGTCAAATGATTCTAAGAGCCAGAGGTCAGATTGGAGAGATTCTGCTTTGCCCGCTGGAAGAGGTCTGCCAGCTTCGCGCGGGTTTCGGAACCGGGCCACGGCGTGTAGAGCAGGACGAGGACAAGGCCGGTCACGATGCCGACGCGGAACAAGAAGCTGGAGGTCTTGTGCTGTACCGCCTCCCCCACATCCTCCAGGCTCTCTCCCACGCTCTCGCTGGCCTTTTTCAGGTTCTTGCGGGCGCGCTTCACGTTCTTTTGTAAGGCATTCTGCGAACTGACCAGGTTGGACGGTAACATATCCCCGGCTGTGCTCAAGCCTGATTGCAAGACATCCTGCGTCTTCGACAGGACAGCCGTCGCGCCCGTTGCCGCCGCTTTCTGGGCCACCTTCATGCTCTTCTGCGCCTTTTTCAGGTTCTTGCGGGCATGCTTCACGTTCTCTTGCAGGACATCCTGTGTTGTGCTCAGACCTGATTGCGCCACGTCCTGCGCCGCGTGCAGACTGGCTGCTGCCGTGCTCGCAACCGTTTCCTGGGCCTTGCTGGCCTTTCTTGCATTGCGCTTCATGATCTCTTGCCCCAGAGCCAGGCCCGCCAGTAAGACCGCCTGTATCTTACTGATGTTGGGTAGCAGTGCATCTTCGATGAAGGTGGAAACCGTTGTTACAACGTCAGCAGTGACGCTTTTTGCCTTCTCGGCGGTCGGCTGGACAGCATTTCCGTTTAATTGATCAGCTACCGATTTCACACTCATGGTTCTCCCTCGTTTCCTTTCGACTTGACTTCGCTTTACGACAGAAATGGGAATATACATCAATCACATTAAAGCACGATGTATGAGCTAATGACGTTTCACCCACATGCCATGAAAAAAAGCCTGCTCGCATATCACGCTGAGCGACAGCGAAGAAGCCGAGGTGGCGGGATTGACCGACCGGTTGCTCAGATTTTTCGCTGTCGCTCAGCATGATATGTCTGGATCAGCCTTTTATGGCAGGCTGGATGATTTTTCAGGCTGGCAGTGTTATCTTTAAGAGGAGATATAGCTGAAACTTGCTCTATGCCGTTGCAGCCTGCTGCGTCAAACGGCGAAACATGCTATAATGAGAGACTATGAGATACCGATTTACTTCTCTTACTCAACATCGTGCCACCGTTGAACGCTACCTGCTGGCTGCAGGGTAGCGGCGCCTCACTCTGTCCCTCTTTGTCTCTACACAATTCGAAGCTGGATACTATTTCGTCCGTTTCGATATGCCCGCAAAATATGATACCATGTGTATGGAGACCGCCATACTTGCCCTCTGTTCCAGTATGCATGGGCCATCCATGTGATAAATCACCGGCTATCGGCGGACAGGGAAATCTGGGAGGAATACACAACATGGATTTAATGGATAAACTCGCGAAGCTGGCGCAGCGTTATGAAGAGCTGAATACCTTAATGGCTCGCCCCGATGTGGTCGCAGATATGCAGGCGCTGCAGCGCTATGGACGCGAACATGCGGAACTGGAAGAGATCGTCCAGAAATACCACGAACTGACCGCGACGGAGCAGCAACTTGCTGAAGCGCAGGAACTGTATGAGAGCGGCGACGCGGAGATGCGCGAGCTAGCCGCAGAAGAGATTGAGAATCTGAAAGGACGCCGCGAGGCACTTCTCAACGAGGTCAAAGTCCTGCTGCTGCCCAAGGACATCGTAGACGAGAAAAACGCTATCGTGACCATCCAGGGCGGAGCCGGCGGGGATGAGGCCGCTCTCTTTGCCGCCGACCTCTTCCGCATGTACACGCGCTACGCGGATGCACGACGCTGGAAGATCGAGATTCTGGATAGCAACGAGACGGGGCAGGGCGGCATCAAAGACATTACCTTCGTTGTGAAGGGCAAGGGCGCGTATAGCCGTATGAAGTACGAGGGCGGCACGCACCGTGTGCAGCGGGTGCCCGTCACGGAGGCCAACGGGCGTATTCACACCTCCACGGCCAAAGTCATTGTCCTGCCAGAGGCCGACGACGATATTCAGATCGATATCAAAGAAGGCGATATCCGCGTGGATGTCTATCGCTCAACCGGGCATGGCGGTCAGAGTGTGAACACAACCGACTCCGCCGTGCGCATCACGCACCTGCCGACCGGGCTGGTTGTGACCTGTCAGGACGAGAAATCGCAGTTGAAAAACAAGGCCAGGGCCCTCACCGTGCTCAAGGCGCGGCTGTGGGATATCGAAGAGGCGAAAAGGCAGGAGGAATTGAGCAAGACACGGCGCTCGCAGGTGCAGACCGGCGATCGCAGTGAGAAGATTCGCACGTATAATTTTCCACAGGACCGCGTGACCGATCATCGCATCGGCTTCACCCGTCACAATTTACCCGGCGTGCTCAATGGTGAGCTCGACGAATTTATCGACAACTTGATCACAGTCGATCAGGCAGATAAGTTGCAGCACCTGTTCGAGGACGACAGCAACAGCAACGGTAAAGGCAAGTAAGCCTGTAGGGGCATCCTTCATGGTTGCCCGAAGCCCGTCGGTTGTGGTCAGGGCTATTCTCCCGGGGAAATCGCATCCCCGCTGAAAGGTAGGAAGTTTTGATGGCACAAGTGGTACAAGGCAAAGTTGAATTCACACCTTACGCCTCGACCGAAGTTAATCCACACTACAGGCTCTTGCTCGGCCCCGGACCGTGCAATGTGGACCCGCGTGTCCTGCGGCTCGCATCCGCGCCCCAACTTGGCCACCTCGACCCGGAGTTTTTCCGCATCCTGGAGGATACGGCGGAGCTACTGCGCTGGATGTTCCAGACAAAAAACGAGATGACCCTCTGCGTCTCCGGTTCTGGCTTCTCCGGTGCCGAGGCGGTACTGGTCAATCTGCTCGAAGAGGGCGATACAATCATCGCGGGCAGTCTGGGTTTCTTCAGCGGCCAGATTACCGAAATTTCGCGTCGTGCCGGGGCCAGCGTAGTGAACCTGACGACGGAGCTGGGCAAGCCGTTGGAGCCGGAGGTGCTCGCACAGGCTTTCAAAGAGCATCCAGAGGCGAAAATATTTGCTACGGCTATCGCCGAGACCTCAACCGGCCTCTTGCAGCCTTTGGACGAACTGCAGCGCATCACGCACGAACACGGCGCGCTCTTCGTCGTCGATGCCGTCTGTGGTCTCGGAGGCGTGCCGATGAATGTTGACGAGATGAAGATCGATGCCTGCTACGCTGGCAGCCAGAAAAGCCTGGGCGCTCTACCCGGCCTTGCGCCCGTTACCCTCAACGAACGCGCCGTCCAGACCATCAAAAGTCGTAAAAAGCCTGTGCAGAGCTACTATCTGGACCTGCAAAACCTCCATCGCTACTGGAACGGCGACCATACCTATCACCATACCTCGTGCAGCAACCTGATCTACGGCCTGAACGAGGCGCTGCGCATCGCGCAGGAAGAGGGCCTGGAGGCTCGCTGGGCGCGTCATCAGTTAAATGGGGACGCGCTGAAAGCTGGCATCGAGGCGATGGGCCTCAAGGTCTTCACCCAGCCCGGCTACGCGCTCTCCGTCCTGACGGCCATCAGCCTGCCTGAGGGGGTTGACGAAATGGCCGTGCGCGATGGTTTGCTGCGAGAGTACGATATTGAGATCGGCGGCGGTTTCGGGCCGCTCAAAGGCCACCTGATTCGTATTGGCCTGATGGGCTATAACTCCAACCGCAAAAATGTCGAAATCGTGCTCTCCGCCCTCGAACATATCCTGCCGCGCTGCGGCTTCAAGCCCAACGTTGGCGCGGCCCTGCCCGCCGCCGACGCTGTCTACCAATCAAGGAACAGGTAAGTTACAATGTGGTGACATTGCGTTCGTTACCGACACGCGACGAGCACAATGTCACCACACTAGCTATCTAACCAGTCAAAAGGGATAGAACCGATATGGCATTTGAGCAGCCGCAGGCAATTCGCACCGTATTTTTTGACGCCGGCTTCACCCTTCTTGCCCCCAATCCTTCGATACCCGAAGTCTGCCGACAGGTGTGCCAGCGCCTCAACCTGCACATCAATCTTGAGGCCGTGCGGGAGCGTATGACAGAGGCACAGGATTACTACCTGAGGCACATGCGGCTGAACCGTCACACCTGGGGGAACGAGCGGGCAATAGCGGAGTTCTGGACCGGCTATTATATGAATATCCTGCGTCCCTTTGTCGAAGAACACAACGAACAGCGCCTCTACCAGCTTGCGCGGGCCATCAACGAGGAATTCAAGAAGCATACAAGCTGGCAGATGTATGATGATGTCCTGCCTACTCTCAAGGCCCTCAAGAAGCATGGCTATGCACTGGGAGTGATCTCCGACTGGGGCATAGCGCTCGGCCCCATTCTCAGCCGCCTCAAGCTCACCCACTATTTCGACTGCCTGCTGATCTCGGCTGTGATCCGCCACGCCAAGCCCTCACCAGCGCTCTATGAGCTTGCGCTGGAGCGCGCCAACGCCATCAGCGACTACACTCTCCACATCGGCGATTCCTATATCCATGATGTGCTGGGCGCCCGTGCCGTCGGCATCACGCCTGTCCTGCTCGATCGCTCCCAGCACCTCAAAGCAGAAAACGTGGATTGCCTGCTTGTTCACTCTCTTTACGGTCTACTCGATCTTCTGGAAGTTCCTCGACCAGAATCCTGATATACATTTCTCTTTATTCCAAAACTCCTATATTTACCTGAAAAACTTTGCCTGCTATACTATACTACAGCGTAGAGATGATTCGATGATGCATTTCCTGAGCGGAGCGCGTCTATGTCTAACAGGCAGGGAATAAATACAGGCGATTTATCGTTTACTCCCACCGCGTTGCAAAGTGCGATGGGGGAATCCTTGCGTTCAGAACAGCGCGCTGGCAAACTGCTGCCACAGGTCCTCTCCCGTGTCGATCTCCTCATTATCTTCATCGCCATTGTGCTTTTTATTCCCAACGCCTCCCTTGTGCAAGCCGCGCAGGGAGCGGGGGCCGCCACGTATCTTTACTGGATTCTCGGCGCTCTCACCTTCCTGCTGCCCGGCGCGCTCGTTTGTGGGCAGCTCAATCGCTTCATGCCGGTTGACGGCGGCATTTATGTCTGGTCTCATCGTGCGCTCGGCCCGCTGTGGGGCTTTTTCGCTGCCTTCTGTGCCTGGTTTCCCGGCGTGATAGTCCTCCTTGCTGCTGTTTCGAGCATTCTCTCACTCATTCAAAGCGTCAGTATCAATTTTTCAGGGAATAGCCCATCCTGGTTGGAGATGCCCTGGCAGCAAGGGTTACTCGCCATCGTCATTTTCCTGCTGGCAGGTTGGGTCTCCACGTGGTCGTTGTCGCTCATTATGAAAATCGGTAGAGTAATCATTGGTCTCTACCTGCTTGGCATCCTTACTTTAGGTATGGCGGCAGTGGTGTGGCTGGCCGGTGGACATGCGCCACAGTCGACGCTCATCAGCCCTTCCGGCCTGGGTTTAAGCGGTCACAACGTCGTCCTCTACGGCCTCATCGTACTGGCCTTGCTCGGCGTGGAAGTTCCGCTGAACATGGGCGCTGAAATCAAGAGGCCCGGCGCGGCTTCACTTTTCTTGCGTTGGGGTCCGCTGCTGGTGCTCTTCGCCTATCTTATTGGCACCTTCGGCGTCATGGCTGTTGTGCCTGCCAGCGAGGCCAGTTCAAACTACTCGACGCTTACCGCCATCTCTATGGTTTTTGGCACGCCCGCCGCTGCTGTGGTAGATATTATCTTCATCGCCTTCTTCCTGTACACCATCATCATCTACAATATCGCGTTCTCGCGTATCCTTTTCGTCTCAGCCCTGGATCAGCGCCTTCCTTCTATTCTGGCGCAGGTAAACCGCGGCGGCGCTCCCTCTAGCGCACTCATAGTGCAAATAATCATCGCCAGTGCAATCGCTATCTTCACCTATATCATCGGGCCCCTGCTCTATCTGGGGCAGGGAGTTGCCTTTTCCGAACAGGTGTATGACGTCTCTCAAGCAACCGTTACTATCATCTGGTGCATCTCGATGGTCATCCTCTTCCTCGATTTGCCCGTGTTGCTCTGGCGTTTTCGCGGCTTCCTGGCAAACCGGCGCGACCAACTGATCGCTCCCCTCTGGCTGCTCTATCTTTGCTCGCTTATCGGTGGCCTCGCCAGCCTGCTCGGCATCTGGACAACACTCAGCGCCTCCTGGGACAGTGTTCTCATCCCCAGCAACCAATGGGCGCTGCTGGTGGGAATTTCTGTCCTCGCCTCTCTCCTCGTCGGTCTGCTTGGCTCCGCCTATCCGCGTCTGCTGGGCAGTTTGAACGAACAGACGAAGGCTGCGCGCGAAAATGCCCGTCTCTATGGCGAATTGCAGACCGCGTATCAGAAACTGAGCGAACTCGACCGGCTGAAGGATGCTTTTCTGACAACAGCCAGCCATGAACTACGCACTCCGCTGACCATTGTCCAGGGCTATCTTGACTTGCTGTGCGAAATGGAGGACGAGGCGACACCGCCCGAATTGCGGCGAGCCTTCCTCAACAAGGCTCGCCGCGCCTGCGAGGAACTGGTGCTTTTACAGGCCAACATCATGGATGCCAGCCGTATCGGATTCGATGCAGCAACTTTAAAGTGCAGCTCTCTGCTTCTCAGGGAGACTTGCGAGACGATGCTTGATCTCTTTGAACCGCTGATCTTGCAGGAGCAGCGCCAGGTGGATCTGGATATCGACGAGCAGATCACTGTCTGGGCGGATGAATCGCGCCTGAAACAGGTCTTGCGCAACCTGATCGCTAACGCGCTGCGCTACTCGCCGCCACAAACCCCTCTGCGTATCACCGCTGCGCTCGACCCTCTGCAAGAACAGGTCAGCGTCAGTGTAATCGATCGTGGATATGGGGTGCCACTTGATAAGCAGGAGGCCATCTTCGAGCGCTTTGTGCGCCTGGAACGCGATATGCAAAGCACCGTGCGTGGTAGCGGTCTCGGTCTCTCGATCACACAGCAGTTGGTAGAGGCCATGGGTGGCACCATTCACGTTGAAAGCAGCGGCGCGCCTGGCAAAGGATCGGCCTTCATCTTCACGCTGCCCACGCCCATAAAAGTAAGCGCGCTATCTTCTGCCGTGGAAGGGGCAGTTCCCGATGAGGGGATAACAGAAACGGCTTGATTCAGATGGATAAGGGATTGAGAATATCGTCTTGCCAGAATGAGCTTTAACGCTTCTTCGATCTGTGATACATTTCTTATCGTCGGTTCCTGGTGGTCATTCAATGGAAGAGGGAAGGGAGCATACTATGGGTGAGCAGATGTTGAATATCGCTCTGAAGCGCGCATACGACGAACCGGCTGCCGATGACGGCACCCGCGTGCTTGTTGACCGGCTCTGGCCGCGCGGTCTCTCCAAAGAGCGGGCGCGCATTGACCTCTGGCTCAAAGAGGTCGCTCCGAGCGCGGAACTGCGCAAGTGGTACGGCCACGATCCCGAAAAATTTGAGGAGTTTCGCCGCCGTTATGAAAGCGAACTGGCAACAGAGCCTGCGCGGTCTGAAATCAACAAACTCCGCGAACTGGCGGCGCAAGGACGGGTCACTCTCATCTTCGCCACCCACGATGCCGAACACTCCAACGCCGCCGTCCTGCGCGGCTACTTGTCGCGCCATGACTAACTCATTTGCGCGATTGGCGGTTTTGAGAACAGGCCCTCCGGCGATTCCTGCGCCGCCTGCTGCCACGACCGTGTCGGCCTTCTGCCCCACCGCTTCCCGCGCAAACTGGCGAGCATCGTCCCGCCGTCTGCGTCAGCCGCAACTCGCCCTTCCAGCCATGTGCAAGCATTGCCTCCTGAGCATCTATGCTGCTACATGCTCTCGATCTCATTTTTAAGACTGAGCAGGGCGGAGTTGAGATTTTGTAGGCGTTCCTGCATGGCGCTGGTTTTCTTCTGTTCGGCGCGCACGAAGCGCGTGTATGGGGCGATAGCATCCTGCACGCGGCTGATAGCGTTGTTGAGTTCTTTCTGGAATTGCTCCTCCATAGCCTGGTGCAGCCGCTCGCGCAGTTCGTTCATCTTCTCGTTGAAGGCGCGCTTGGCACGCGATCGCTGGGCGGGAATGATGTAGAGGCCGAGGCTGATGATGGCGATACTGGCCAGAACGCCCGTCACATCCGCCGCCGCCGTTCCGACCAGCGCCACGATGGCCGCGCCGAGGCCAATCCCGCCTGCCCCGGCGAGCGCTGCCGAGGCCACTGCCGTGCGCAAGTCTTCTGAAAGGGCGGTTGCTTCGGCCTGCCGGTCGTATGATTTCACCACGCTATCGGCGGTACGGGCCACGGATTGCAGCAGCGCGCGCCGGTTGTAGTCGAACTGGCGACTGACCGAGCCGATCATCTCGCCCTCACGCTGGGCGCTGACCTGGCGGCGGCGATCCATGTATTCCATCACATCCTGCCAGAGCCGGTGTTCCCGCTCCACCATCCAGTCGATCAGGTTCTGCACCGCCTCGTCAATGCGTGCCGCGCTGTCGCCGATCACCTCGCGCTCGAATTCCGTGCGCACGCGCTGGGCGCGCACGAGATCAAAGATGCGTGCCAGCCGGATCGTTTCGTCGAAGAAACGGTCGCCGCGATTGCGCATGATGAGCACGATATTTTCGATCTCGCTGAGTCGGTGAGTGAAGTCGCGTTTTATATCCTCTTGATAGAGTTGAAGTTGTTCCGCGATGGTGCTCACCGTGCGCGCATCTTCGGCCAGCAGGTTGGCTCGCTGCTCCACCGAATGTTCCGTCTCCGCCTGCAGGCGCTGCATGACGCCGAGCGGACTCAGCAGTTTCAGGCGCACGCGCTCGGCTTCGTCCAGTGTGTGGAACAGGTACTCTTCCAGCAGGCCAAAACGGCTCCTTTCCCACAGGTTGACGGCATCATGTCCGATAGCGGTGCGCGCCATCTGCGCGTCTAGCGCCGAGACCGGGAAGATGTCCGGCTGGAAGCCCAGGAGATGCTCGCACTGCTCGCGCACGAAGGTGAGCACCTCCTCCATTGCCTGCGGCGTACGTAGCAGGTCGATCTTGTTCAGCACCAGCACCACCTTTTTGCCCCAGGCGCGGATACGTTCCAGGAAGGCGCGCTCGCTCTCCGTGAAGGGGCGGTCGACCGAGGTGACGAAGAGGATCAGGTCGCTGCGTGGAATAAACTCCTCGGTCAGCCGCTCATGCTCGCGCAGGACGGCATTCACGCCGGGTGTATCGACAATGGTGATGTCTCGCAGGAAATCCGCCGGGTAAAAGATTTCCAGCAGGGCAGGCTCCAGTATGCGTTCTTGCTGCTCGCCGTAGCGCAGCAGGATGACCTGGTGCGTCGTTGGAATGACACCCTCCTCCAGAACATTGGCATGCAGCAAGGCGTTGATGCAGGCGGACTTGCCCGCGTTGAATTCGCCCACGACGACCAGCAGGAAGAGTTCGTCCAGCGCCGTCGTCACCTGTCGCAGCGTCGTCGCATAGGCTTCCGCGCCCTCGAAGCCGACCAGGCATGCCTGTAGCTCGGCGGCCAGGCGGCGCTCTTGCCGCAAGATCTCCCGCTGCCGTTCATGTAAAACTGTTCCTATCATAGCTGTGATGCTTTCTCTCAATCTATGCGAGACCGCTTCCTGTACGGGCAAGCGGTCGGAAAGACGCAGACGCTCTACTCTATACACGTTCTAACCTGCTATGGCAGTGATAAGGGAAGGAGATTTGTAACCCATCCCTTTGCCGTGCGTAGTTATAGGTGTTGCAAGGTGAGTCTGAACAAGAGAAGAGAAGGAGCAGGATAGCATGTCACAACAGATGGAATATGAAGAGGGCAGACGCAACTATCAGGGTGGCTATTCGGCACCGGGAACTCCGCAAAGCCAGGGCATCCACTTCGACGATCATTTCGCCGGATTTTCCGGGCAGAAGATAGGGCAATTCAGTGGGCCAGCGCCTTCTGCGGGGCAGCGCCTGGCGCTGGCCATCGTTTCACTTGTCACCCTTGTGGTGCTGACATCAATCATTCTTGGTATTACTATGGCGGCCATAGGTGGTTTTTTTGGGTTATCAGGCGGATTGGTTGGTCTGGCTCTTGTTTGTGTCGCGATCATTGCCATCAATGCCGTGTTTAGCCGCCATAACTGATCTTTGCTCAGTCCTGTGAGAAGAGTTCCTCCGGCGTGGTCTGCGGGACAATAACCTTGAGCGTGCGGGGGGCAATAGTGAAGGTTGCGGGGGTGAAGCCGCCAATCTCCCCGTCAATCTGGATGGGGATGGGCTGGCGTGTGCGTACCTCGATAGAGGTGCAGGTATAATAGCTGATACGCTCGCGGCGCCTCTCGCGGCGCAGGAGAAAATCCAGCGCCACGATCAGGCGTCCCGGCAAGCTGCTTTTGCGCACGACGCAGACATCGAGCAGGCCGTCATCGCACTTTGCCTGCCACGTAAATTGCAGCGCCCCACCCCACAACTGCGTATTGCCGATCACGATCTGGAAAGCGTTCGCTCTGGTCTCTTTGCCATCGGTGTTCAGTGTGGCCTGAAAATTGGGAAAGCCCAGACCCAGCAGTGTGCCGATGAGGAGATAGCCGAGGATACCCAGCCGTTTGACCGGCCTGTGCTCAATGGCTCGTGTCACCTCGCCATCGATGCCAATACCAGCCATGAGCAGAAAATAGCGGTCATTGACATGGCCCAGATCGATGCGGCGTGTTCTGCCATGCAGCAGCACATCGCACGCGTTCAGGTCGTCGAGAGGAAGGCCAATCTCTCGCGCCCAGACATTCACCGTTCCGTTTGGCAGCACGCCCAGCGCCGTCTCCGTACCCGCCAGTTCCTGAACGATCTCATGGATGGTGCCGTCTCCGCCCGACGCGACAACGACATCCACTCCCTCGGCCACTGCCTGATGTGCCAGACGGCGCGCATCCTCCGGAGCCTGTGTATACCAGAGATCGGCCTGCCAGCCCCGGCGGCGTAAATAAGCCAGTGCCTGATCCAGGTGGTGAGAGTGATAGGGAAAGCCACCCGACGTCGGGTTGGCGATAATGACGGCGCTGGTACGGGGTCGCAGCGCAATCCCCTGCTTCTCTATAGTGTCTTCTTTCATGCTCGTACCTGCCATCCAAATTACTGAGATTTCCTATGTTGCTCTATTCCTCACTCATAGGAGAAAACCTCTGCAAGCTGGCCGATTCTCGTATAGCATAGGTTCCCCTTATAATACTCGCTGCACAGCCAATTCTCGATACACTCCCATAAAGACAGGCGCAGAGCAACACAAAAAACCAGGAGAAACCTCTCCTCTTCATACGTTTCAGAAGCTGCGGAAGTTGCTTACCGAAGAAGGTATCTTCTTCGAGTCGTTGAGGATTTAATCCACTCGTGGGACGCGGGCGAGGATTGCGGAGACGACTTCGTAGTTGATAGTGCCGAGGCGCCGGGCCACCTGCTCTGCCGTCAGGGTAGCCTGGCTCTGCTGGCCGATCAACACCACCTCGTCGCCCATGCGCACCTGGGGGATGTCGGTCACGTCTACCATGCACTGGTCCATGCAGACGCGGCCCAGGATGGGGGCCTGCTGGCCGTGGATGAGCACGCTTCCCCAGTTGGCGGGGCCCCGCCGGAAGCCATCGGCGTAGCCAACGGGCAAGACGGCGATGCGGGTAGGCCGTTCCGTCACGAACGTACAGCCGTAGCCGATGCACTCGCCTGCCGGGATGTCCTTGACCTGCGCGACGGTGGTTTTGAAGGAGAGCGCTGGCCGGAAGCCCTGTGGCAGGCGCGCATCCGGCGAGGGATCGAGGCCGTAGATGGCGATGCCGGGGCGCACCATGTCGAAGCGCGCTTCGGGAAGCTGGAGCATGGCCGCGCTGTTGGAAGCGTGGATGATGGGCGGGCGCAGGTGTTCAGCCTCGACCGCCCGCAAGACCTGCTGGAAGCGTGAGAGTTGCATGCGCGCATGTGTCAGGTCGCTGCTATCGGCCATGGCGAAATGGGTGAACATGCCCTCAAGTTCGAGGCCGGGCAGGCTCTTGATCTCGCGTATGAGCGCGAGGATATCTTCAACCTGTTCGGCGCGGATGCCCAGCCGACCCATGCCGCTATCTACCTTCACATGCACCCTGACCGTCTTTTTCAGCGCCTGCGCCGCCCGTGAAAGCGCCAGGGCCGACTCGCTGGCGTAGAGGGTAATCGTCAGGTTCAGGCGCACGGCTTCGCGCATCTGCCAGAGCGGAACGTAGCCGAAGACGAGGATGGGCGCGTTGATTCCCGCCTCGCGCAGCGGGATGGCCTCGCTCACCGTCGCCACGCCCAGCATGCTTGCCCCGTTGTGCAGCACGGTACGCGCCACTTTCAGCGCGCCATGTCCGTAAGCGTCGGCCTTCAGACTGACGAGTATGCGCACTTCAGGCCCGACCAGCGCCCGCACCTGTCGCGTGTTGTTGCCAATGGCGCTCAGGTCAATCTCTACCCAGGTGGGCCGCTGGGACTGCATGATGACCACCTGCTTCCAGCCCGGGGTCTGTCGCACGAGCCGTTCGGGTGCCTGGCCTGGCTCTTCCATCAGTTGTTCTGTCACCCGCTCCATGCGCGTCTCTTCCGAGCCTTTGATGAGGATAGTATCTTTGATATGGTGCTGTCTGTAGAAGTCGTCCTGTTCCGGCAGCGGCTGTGCGGTGATGCGCCTGACCGCCTGTGCCGCGTCCTCGTGCGTGGAAGTAACAATCACGCGCCCGGCGTCCAATCCGGCTTGCCGCGCTGCCTCGGCGATCAGGGCCGCTCGCTCGCCCTTTGTGATCAGGTAATCGACGCAGTGGGCCGCTTTCTGCCCGACGAGATGGTGCGCCGTCTCTTCGTAGTCGCCCAGGCGCAGCATGTCGCCCAGTACCGCGATGCGTCTCCCGGCGGCCAGGGCTTTCAGCGTCTCCAATCCGGCCAGCATCGAAGCGGGCGTTGCGTTGTGGGTATCATCGAGCAGAGTGCTGGCGTTGAGGCCAGGCAGTGGATTGAGCCTGCCCGGCTGCGGGTGGGTGTTCACCAGTGACTGCTGCACCTCTTCGGGCTGCAAGCCGCATTGTTGCCCGACCAGAAAGGCAGCGAGCAGGGTCGAGATATGGTGCTCGCCCAGCAGGCGTGAGGCGAGGTGGACTTCGCGAGTGTGCGGGGGCGTCTCGTAACCGGAAATGGGCAGTTCTCCCTGAATGCCGTTCCATGAGACGCGCACATCGCGCACGAGCGAGGCCGCGAAGGGTACAATGGCTGCCTGCATCGGTGTTTCGATCAGCAAGGCGCGTACCAGGTCGTCGTCGTAGTTGACAATAGCCGTTCCAGTAGCGGGCAGGCTGCTCAGCAGCGTCCCCAGTTCGTTTGCCAGCGCCTCGACCGTGCCGAAATACTGGAGTTGCGCCGGGCTGATGTTGGTGAGCACTCCGATATGCGGCCTGACGACGCGGCACAGATCGCCAATCTCGCCGGGGTGGTCGCAGCCGAGTTCGAGCACGGCGTATTCGTGGCGCTCTTCCAGGCGGCCAAGCGAGAGTGGCAGGCCCAGCAGGTCGTTGTAGTTCTGCCAGCTTTTGAAGGTGGCGAAATGGCTGGCAAGCACACTGGCAATGGCCTCCTTTGTGCTGGTCTTGCCCGTGCTGCCGGTGACGGCGATGACGGTGGGATGCCAGCGTTGCAAGATGAATTGCGCGTACTGCTGCAATGCCAGGCGCGTATCATCAACGGCAATGGTGGTAATAGCAGCAGTTTCCAGTGCGTGGTGGGTCTCCTCTGGCAGCGCGGCCAGCGTTTGCGCCTCGGCCAGCAGCCCACCCGCGCCTTTTTGCGCTGCATCCAGCACATAATCGTGTCCGTTGCCATGCTCGCCGCGCACCGCGACAAAGAGTTCTCCTGGCAACAACTGGCGGGTATCGTGGCTGAACGCCTCAAAGCGTTCCTGTTTTCCAGGATAGATGAGTGTGCCTGCGGTGGCTTTCAATAAGTGGTCAAGATAAATCATATCTGCTCAATCTAGTAAAAGAAACATTTTGTCCCTTAAGATTATACCGAAGGAGCTTGCCAGACCTGTACCGTCTTATCGAAGGAGCCGGAGGCCAGCCATTTGCCGTCGGGCGACCAGGCGACACTGTGGACGCTGTCGGTATGGCCGGTGTAGATGAACGGATTGCTGCCATCGGTATTCCAGACCTGCACCGTCCTGTCATCGCTGCCCGAAGCGATGCGCTTGCCGTCGGGCGACCAGGCGACGGCATAAACGAAATTTGTATGTCCATAATAGGTGAAGAGGTGATCGCCGGTCAGCGCGTCCCACAACTGCACCGTGTTGTTATCGGCGGCGCTGGCGAGGCGCTGGCTGTCTGGCGACCATGCCAGGCCCCACACGGAGGTGGCATAGGGTTGATAGGTGTAGAGTTGAAGGCCCCTGGCTGCATCCCAGACCTGCACCGTCCTGTCTGCGCTGGCGGAGGCGATGTACCTGCCGTCTGGGGACCATGCTACAGCGTGAATGATGTTGCTGTGGCCGCGATAGGTCAACACGTGGCTGCCATTCAGTGCATTCCAGACCTGCACGGTGTTGTCCAGGCTGCCGGAAGCGATGCGCTTGCCGTCGGGCGACCATGCCAGCGTCCAGACCCAGTCCTTATGCCCCTGATACACATAGGACTGCTTGCCGGTCTGGAAATTCCATACTCGCACCGTCCTGTCATAGCTTGCCGAGGCAAGGTAGGTATCCGTTGGCGACCAGCCTACCGCATAGACTGGCCCCCTGTGACCGGTATAAATATACCGGTTTTGTCCGTTGAAAGCATCCCAGGTCTGCACTGTCCTGTCTCCACTGCCGGAGACGATGTGTGCCTGCTGGAAGGAAGATGCGGCCCCGTTATTTGTACTGGCCCCTTTAATACCGGGTGACCATGCTACCGACCAGACCCGATCACTGTGACCGTGATAGGTGTAGAAAGCGGTTCCCGATGTCGCGATGGGTGTTGACTGTGGCTGCGTGGCCTGCTGTGCCCGTTCGTAGGCAAACAAAGCAAGGCCGCCGCCTGCTATAACAACGACAGCCGCTCCCGCGAGACTGAGCAGTACCTTGCGGCGTGATACGTTACCCTTCAGGGCTTGCGTGTTCGGCGCTGCTATCTGCTCAAGCTCAGGTGTATGAATAGACGAAGTAGGTCCATCTGTTTGCTCGTTTGCTAACACAGGTGTAGGGCGGGATAGCTTCTCTGCCTGCTCTTGCTGGTTTAATTGAGGTGAGGCCGGAGTAGAAGCCAGTTCAAGAGAGACGGGCAGCGTCT
This sequence comes from Ktedonobacteraceae bacterium, assembly GCA_035294125.1. Taxonomy (GTDB): domain Bacteria; phylum Chloroflexota; class Ktedonobacteria; order Ktedonobacterales; family Ktedonobacteraceae; genus CADDYT01. The sequence goes on from DATGLM010000054.1 coordinate 59,120, forward strand.
CCCAGGGCGATTGCAATGAGAGTTCGGCAGTCGGTATGGATAGAGAAGGAGGCAGCGTATAGGATTCCGGCGCAACACTCGCGCTGGCCTCCTGGAGCGCTCTGGCAAAGTCCGTGACGCTTGGGAAGCGATACTGCGGGTCTTTGGCAAGCGCCCGCATTATTACTTCCTCGACCTCTGCCGGAAATCCTGGGATGCGGTCACGCAGCAAAGGCGGGGCCGCCAGCGTGTGTTTCACCGCTATCTCGGTAAATGAGCCGTGAAATGGGAGTGTGCCCGTCAGCCACTCGTAGACCACCACGGCCAGCGAATACTGGTCGCTGTTGGGAATCGCCTGGTACTGCATCTGTTCGGGAGCCATATAGGCGACGGTTCCCGCCAGTTCTTGCATATCCTGAGTCTGGTAGCGCGAGCTTTGCGCGACGAGGGCAATGCCGAAGTCGCTGAGCAGAATTTCGTTCTGTTTGCCAATGAGCATATTTTCCGGCTTCACATCGCGGTGAATGACGTTCTGACTATGGGCGTACTGCAAGGCTGAGGCCACCTGCGTGACATACGAGGTCACTGTGTGCAGAGAGAGGGGAATACCTTTGGGGTGGCGCTTGCGCAGGCTGCCGCCGGGCGCGTAGTCCATCACAAGAAAGGGGGTGCTACCCTCGACGGCAAATTCCAGTACGCGCACAATATGTGGATGTACCAGGCGTGCGACGATGCTGGCCTCGCGGCGGAATGGCGCAATATCCTCCTGCTCTATCTGTGTGTGCAAGACTTTGATGGCCGCCTGTATCTGAAGGTACATATGTTCCGCCAGATACACATCACCAAAGCCTCCATGTGCCAGTAGCTGGATCAACCGGTAACTCCCCATGCGTTGCCCGACACGATCAGCCATCGCTTATGCTCCTGACTACAATTTCGAATACAGTCTCGCCGGTACCTTTTTCCAGATTGAAAAACCTTTGTTTCTCACAAACGTATCCTGTAGTAGGATAACACATTTGTCTGAGAAAAGCATCATGGATGAGTACTTTTACTGGAACACATGTGTAAAATGATGAAAAATTTGACGAAGCCAATTTCTAGATGCTATGCTAGCGTAGCTACTGAAGCAGCAGAAGACGAGATCATGAAATGGATACTGAGAGAGGATTTGAGGATACTATGAGCAATGCCTATACAAATCCTTATGACGAAAGAAGGGGGCAGCCAATGGGAAGCCTGAGTGAGCGTGCCAGGTTGGCCCTGCTTTGCCTTTTGCTGCTTGTTATGCTGGGAGTCCTTGTCTTTGCCGCTATCAATACTGTCCAGGCGGTGAAAAATTTTCAGCACCAGTACACGGCTGTTCGCACACAGGATGTAAGCGCCATTCATCCCTGGATGACCATTCACGTGGTCTCCCATATCTACCATGTCCCTGAGAATTACCTGTACAGTACGCTCGGTTTGCCAGATACTACCTCTACCCGTCACATGACGATCGATACAATTGCGCATCGTAAAAAGCAGACGACGACACAGGTGATTCACACGCTTCAGCAAGCAATTGTGAAGTATCGTAACGAGCATCATATCGCGACGCCGACTCCTGGACCTGGCTTGCGTCCTCCTGCGCGTGCGCAAAGGAGAACGTCACCTTGAATTCCACCTTCTTTATTGATGTGTTGCAGCAGTACGGCTATGTAGCGCTCTGGCTCATTGTTTTTGTTGCTGCGGCGGGCGCCCCCATTTCAGGCTCGCTGGCCCTCTTTGCCTCCGGCGCCTTTGCCTCTCTGGGCGATTTCAACGTCTTCATCCTGTTTCCCGTCGCTTTGAGCGCAGCAGTCGGTGGAGACAATCTTACCTATCTCATCGGCTTTCGCGTTGGCGCGCCTATCCTGACCTGGCTGGGACAGCAAAAACGCTTTCGCTGGATTACGCCGGAGGCCATCGAACGCGGGCGCGAGTACTTCAGAGAGAGAACGGGCTGGGCCATTTTTATCACGCGCTTCCTCATTGTTGTGCTGGGTGGAGCAATCAACTTGCTGGCGGGAACAGAGCGCTATGCGTACCGCAAATTTTTGTTCTGGGATGTCTGCGGTCAGGCGCTGGGGGTTCTTATTCCCGTCGGCCTCGGCTATGCCTTCGCGGAAAGCTGGGAAGAGGTCGCGGGGGTCTTCGGGGCTTTCTCAAGCCTGGTTCTCACCGTGCTGATAGCGGGTGGTCTCACCATTTTCATCCTGCGCAAGGTACGCCAGAGCAGGCAAGCCAGGGCTGAGGCAGCGGCCCGCGACGAGGCCACAGCTAAAGCGCGGGATGAAGCCGGGGCAGGCGAGAAGCTCCAGCAGGTGTTGCGGAAACAAGACAGCGGTTCGCTGCCTGTAACCGAATAGAAGAGAGTAACGATGAATGTATCGAAGCCCACGATTTTGATTCTGACCACACATACCGGTGGGGGCCACATGAATCTCGCCCAGGCGTTGAAGGAAACGCTGGAGACGCGCTATCAGGTAGTCATTCTGGATCCGCAGCCTTCCTTTGTTGGTCACTCTTACACAGCAGCCAGCCGCCATTTTGTGAAATATCTAGAATGGTTCTTTGTTCTTACTGATCTCAGGCCGGTCTCATTCTGCGTGCAGCGCTTTCTCGCGTTGACGGGCAGCAGATACTTTCGCGCGCTTGTAGAGCGCGTCCAGCCCGACCTCGTCATTGCTACCCATGCCATGCTGTCATATACCGCTGCTCGCGCTCTTGACCGTCTGCATAAAGACGCGGAGGGCCGTGCTCGTATTCCTCGTATTCCGCTGGTCTTCCAACTAACCGACCTGGGACGATTGAACAAAACGTGGTTTGCCGAGAAAAAGGCCGATGCTTATCTGGTTCCGACGCAGGAAATTTTTGCGCAGGCGCTGGAGGAGGGCATTGAACAGGATCGGCTGTCGCTGACCGGCAGACCGATCCGGCGGCAGTTTCTGGAGGTGACGCCGGAGATGAGAGAAGAGACGCTGGCCTCTCTGGGTTTCGACCCCGCAGTTTTCACGCTCTTCCTTCAAGGCGGCGCAATGGGCGCCAGAGTGGATCAAACTATTGAAGGCGTGCTATCTGCCGGTAAACCTGTACAGATTATCCTGGCCAGTGGCAACAATAACGGGCTGGTGGAGCATTACACGGGCAATAAGCAGGTGCGCGTGCTGCCTTTTACCGAGAGGATCGCACCCTACATGGCGGCAGCGAACGTGATTGCCGGGAAAGCTGGGGCCAGTTTTATCTCCGAAGCCTTCATCCTGGAGAAACCTTTTCTCGTCACGTCCTTCATCCCAGGCCAGGAAACCCCCAACCTCCACTTCATCGAGCAGCACAATCTGGGCTGGGTCTGCCCACGAGCCACAGAGCAGATCGAGCTGCTGCTCAAGCTTGCCAGCAATCCAGCGTTGATTACCGAGAAGGTAGACAGTATCAGGGCTTACCGGGCCTGGAATATACAGGCGAACCAGCATATTCTTCCAACGATTGACCGCTTGCTCGAAGTATCCGGGGGAGCTGTCGAGCACGCTCCGGTATACAGTCGGGGGGCGGCTTATTCTGACTCGGCAGATTGAGCCACGTCATTCTTTGTCGCCCGCCAGTTGACAGTAGGCAGAATAAGGTTTCTGTCGATGCGGTCGCGGTATTTGATGGCAAGGCCAATCAGCGATTCAAGGACAGGACCGTTCAGCAGGTGGGGCTGCAAGCCAAGCTCCATGAGCCGGGTGTGGGCGGCGTTGTAGTAGTGCTGCTCCGCCTCGACACGAGGATTGGGCAGATGCCTGGCTTCAACCTCTAAGCCCAGGCGCGTACCCTGCTCAACAACCATATTGGCGAGTTCCATAAGCGAGAATTGCTCAGTGATCTGGTTGAAGACGCGGTACTCTCCCTCCTGCGGCGGCGACATGATCGCCAGTTCGATGCAGCGAATCGTATCCATGATATTGATGTATCCCCGCGTCTGCTGTCCCTTGCCATAGACAGTCAGAGGATAGCCCAGAGCAGCCTGCACGCAGAAGCGGTTCAGGGCTGTGCCGTAAATCTGGTCGTAGTCGAAGCGAGTCGCCAGCCGGGCGCTCATCGTGGTCTCGTCGGTCTCAACGCCATAGACGACCCCCTGATTCAAGTCTGTTGAGCGCAGCCCCCAGATTTTGCAGCAGAACATTATATTATGACTGTCATGAACTTTACTCAAGTGATAAAAAGACCCGGGTTGTTTTGGAAATGGTAGAATGTCGGAGCGGCCCTTATGGTGGATTTCGATAAAACCCTCTTCGATATCGATATTGGGAGTGCCATATTCGCCCATAGTGCCGAGCTTGACAAGGTGGCAGTCGGGGGCGAATTCTTTGATGGCGTAAAGGACATTGAGCGTGCCAACGACGTTGTTGGTCTGGGTGAAGACAGCGTGCTTGCGGTCAATCATAGAATAGGGGGCGGAACGCTGCTCGGCGAAGTGGACGACGGCTTCAGGCTGGAAGTCGCGAAAGACGGAGGCCAGCGCTTCGTAATCCGTCACATCGCCGATACACATCTGGATCTCCCTGCCAGAGATTTCGCGCCATTCCGCGACGCGCTCCTGAAGTGTGTAGATAGGGAGCAGGCTGTTGAAGCCGCGTTCGAGATCGAAGTACCTGCGGGCCAGGTTATCGAAGACGAAGACATCATGTCCCTTAGTGGACAGGTAGAGTGACTGTGGCCAGCCCAGGTAGCCATCGCCACCGAGAATGAGAATGCGCATAATCTTTTCCTCATCGACTCAAGTTTTTAATGGAGGCCCGCTCTTGCTAAGAGATGGCTCTCTGAGAATGTCCGGGTAAGCTCCCAGAGGAGAAATTCCTTTTAGTAGATACGCTCCAGCATATCGTAAGGTGTCTCTCTGTCTATTGTACAGCTAATCTGCCAGACAGTGGTAGATGTCCTGCGCGCCGGGAGCAAGGGATTACCGGGGCGGAATTATGCAGAGCGTAGCATATGTTTCTTAAGAACTGCTGAGAAGATTGTAAAATGTTTGTAAAGAACAGGGGAGCAATATTAATCAGGGGCACGGGCGGGCGCTGGATCAGCGCGCTCGTACCCCTGATTAATATTGCCTATAGCCAGCTATAAGGATACTTCTCGTCATCGATGGATTGGGCGGTGGTTGTGTATTTGAGCGGGTAGAAAGTGTCGACCATGACGGCGAGTTCCTCGGTGCGTTCGGCTCCCAGGCTCTTTTCGACGACGCCGGGCTGCGGACCGTGCGGAATGCCGCGCGGGTGCAGGGTGATCGAGGAGCGCTCGATACCTTTGCGGCTGCCAAAGTTGCCGTTGACGTAGTAGATCATCTCGTCGCTATCGATGTTGCTGTGATTATAGGGGACGGAGATCGAGAGCGGGTGATAATCCAGTTTGCGCGGCACGAAGGAGCAGACGACGAAATTCGGCCCCTGGAAGGTCTGATGCACCGGGGGCGGCTGGTGGATGCGCCCGGTAATCGGCTCAAAATCGGCGATATTGAAGATCCAGGGATATTCGTGGCCGTCCCAGCCTACGACGTTGAGTGGGTGATGGTCGTACCAGTAGCTGGTGATGCGATTGCCGACCTTGAGGCGCACCTCGAACTGCCCCTGCTCGGTATGCGTGACCAGCTCCTCCGGTCGGCGAATGTCGCGGTCGCAGTAGGGAGAGTGTTCCAGAAACTGCCCGTTGGTGTTGAGGTAGCGGCGCGGCGGCTCGATGGTGCCGTGCGCCTCGATGGTCAGGAAGCGCGTTGGTGGGCTGTCGGACGGAATGTCGAAGCGGAAGGTGGTGCCGCGAGGAATGATGATGTAGTCGCCCTCGTGGTAGGGCAGCAGGCCGAAGTTGGTTTCCAGCGTGCCATGTCCATCATGCACAAAGTAGACGAGGTCGTTTTCGCCGTTGCGATAAAAGTAGTGCATCGGCTCCGTGGGCTGTGCGATGCCGAGCGCGACGTCCTTGTTGAACATGAGCACCTGGTTGCCCAGCACGGCATCGCCGCCGGGTGGTAGTTTGGCCGTTTTCAGGTGGTGATGGCGCTGCACGCCCTCGTCCCACTCCTCCAGCTTCACATCCTGAAACTTTTCGATTTTCGTGACCCGCGTGGGTGGGTAGTGGTAATACAGAATAGAGTAGTTGCCGGAGAAGCCTTCGGTGCCGAAGACTTCTTCCGCGTAAAGCGTTCCGTCTGGCTTGCGAAACTGCGTATGTCGTTTCGGGGGTATCTGCCCCAGGCGGTGATAACTCGGCATTGTGCTCTCCTTTGCCGCATAAAAAGCTAGATGATACGGTTCCGCAACACACCAAGTCCCTCGACTTCGAGTTCGACAACGTCGCCTTTCTGGAGCCAGGGCTGGATTTCTATGCCCAGTTCGAGGATACAGCCGGTGCCAACGGTGCCGGAGCCGAGCACGTCACCGATGCGCAGGCGGGCGTTTTGCGAGGCCCAGGCGATCATCTGCGGGAAGCTGTAATAGATCTGGTCGAAGTTGCCGTGAGAGATTTCTTTGCCATTAACGCGGGCGACCATCGGCATGTTGTAACGTTCGCTCGCGCCACTGCCCGTGCGGTACTGCGCGAGTTCGTCAGGCGTGACCAGCCAGGGACCGAGTGAGGTGGCGAAATCTTTGCCCTTGCCGGGTCCGAGGTTGAGTTTCATGTCGCGGCGCTGGAAGTCGCGGGCGCTCCAGTCGTTCATGATGGTGTAGCCTGCGATGTACTGGTCTGCCTCCTCCACCGGAATGTTTTTGCCCTCGCGCCCGATGACGCAGGCGATCTCCAGTTCGATATCCAGTTCCTGACTGCCCTCTGGATAGGGAATGGGCTGGTCGGTGCCGTAGACTTCACCGGGGTTGGTGAAGTAGAAAATGGGCACCTCGTACCATTCGGGAATCATACCGAGGCCGCGTAAGGCACGGGCCTTCTTGACGTGCTGCTCGAAGGCGTAGAAGTCGCGAATGGAGGGCGGCTCTGGGATGGGCGCTAAGAGCGTGATGTCGTTGAGTGGGTAGGACTTGCCGGTGCCACCTTTCACGCGCGCGGTGCCGTAGCGGGGTTCCGGTTCTCCCTGAACTGGAACCTCGCTGTGGTACTCTTTGCCCTCGTCTTCCAGCGCCTGCCGTGCTCGCGCCAGCCCATCGGGGTCGCGCTGCCATTCGAGCAGACTCGGATACTCCAGCTCGATGACCTCATTCCCGCGAATGACGCCCGCGTGTGTGGCGTTATCGGGCGTTCTGAACGTGAGCAGCTTCATGCTACAAATTTCCTCGCAGTTCCTGCTCGCGTTCCAACGCCTCGAAGAGCGCCTTGAAGTTGCCTTCGCCGAAGCCACGTGCGCCCCTGCGCTCGATGACCTCAAAGAAGACAGTCGGGCGGCTCACAATAGGCCTGGAGAAGATTTGCAGCAGGTAGCCTTCGTCGTCGTGGTCGACCAGAATGCCCAGTTCGGCCAGGTCTTGTACGTTCTCTTTGATGTTGCCCACGCGCTCCAGCACATCATCATAGTAGGTTGACGGCGTTTTGAGAAACTCGATGCCACGGTCCATCAGCTCACGCACAGTGGTGACGATATCGTCGGTGTTGAGGGCGATGTGCTGCACGCCGGGGCCGCGATAGAAGTCCAGGTATTCTTCGATCTGCGACTTCTTACGTCCGGGGGCAGGCTCGTTGATGGGGAACTTGATGCGCCCGCTGCCGTTCTGCATCACCTTCGACATAAGCGCCGAATATTCCGTGCTGATGGCGCGGTCATCGAAGTGGACAAGCTGTGTGAAGCCCAGGACGCGCTCGAAGAATTCGACCCACTCGTTCATCTTGCCCAGCTCCACGTTGCCCACCACGTGGTCGATGGCGGCAAGCCCGACGGGTCGGGCGCGGCGTGGTAGATTGGAGGCCACGGGTCGATAGCCAGGCAGGAAAGCGCCTTTGTAGTCCTGACGCTCAACGAAGACCATTTCAGTATCGCCATAGATGGCAATGGCGGCCTGCTTCACCATGCCGTAGTCATCTTTACTCGCAGTTGGCTCCATCGTCCCCTGCGCGCCGCGCTTCGTCGCCTCCTTATAAGCCTTTTCCGCGTCGTCGACGCGCAGCGCGATGTATTTGACGCCATCCCCGTGCAGCTTGATATGTTCGCCCATCTCGCCCTCTGGTCCCAGCGGCGAGGTCAGGACCAGACGCACATTGCCCTGCTCAAGAGCATAGCTGGCACGGTCGCGCACGCCGGTTTCCAGCCCGGCATAGGCGATGGGAACAAAACCCCAGCCATGCTCAAGATAATACGCGGCCTGCCGTGCATCTCCCACGTAGAACTCCATGTAATCGTAGTTCTGTATGGGCATAAAATCGTGTTCTTGTTCAGTCATTGAAGCCACTCCTTTGTGTGAGGAACTTTTCCCGTCCGCCTCTCAGGGCAACCGCTGCCCCGGCGGCTTCCCAGGACGACCGCAAGGGTCGCCCCTACTATACGCGCCGCGCTCGCAAAGCGAGCGCGCAACGACATGGGGTTGGGTATGGAACGTGTAGAGTAGTGATACCCCTTGCGGGTACCCTGCGGGAAAAATACGCTTATCTTTACAAGCGACCAGCATTCCGAAACCCCTTTGTTTCGATACGTTGCACCAACATCCATAACATCCTTCACTATCCATTATACGAAACTTGCCGATTGAGTAGCAAGTATCTCATCTGAGCGCGGCGAAGGATCTCTTGCCCCACCTGTGTGTGTAACCTCGTTGTTACTAAACAAGTAGGAATTTTTGCCGGGTGTTACCTATCTGGTTAGCAAAGCGTTCTAGAGCGTGTAGGTAGTAACACTTAGTGGTACCGACAGGTGAATCAGAGTCGTCTTTGTATACAGAAGTCGGAGAGTAGATGAAACAGTCTTTGTTGGAACAGCAAGCGGAAGTCGTAAGTTTGTTAGATACGCAGGACGCAGAACCTGCCCCTTCTTTAAACAGTTACCAGCCAACTCGATGGGCTTTTGTGAATAAAGTACTTGATATCGTTGATGCTCTTACGGGCGGACGCGCGGGCTGGGTGCAGCGCTTCTTTACATTCGCCTTTATCGGTGGGTGCGCAGCCCTCGTCAATATAGCGGTCTTCTATCTCGTCTTCGATGTCATTGCACAACCCTCGAATGAAGTCGCGCGCAATATAATCGCTTCGATCTTCGCCGCTGAAATTTCCATCATGGCGAACTTCATCCCAAACGATTACTTCACCTTCCGTCATCTTGCCGGGCATAAACGGTCGTGGTGGGCGCGCTGCCTGCGCTTCCAGATGACAGCAGCGAGCGGGAGCATACTCACCTTTGTGATCGAGTTCTCTCTGAGTCACCTGCTGACTGTGCGGCCCATTTTTGCCCAGGCGATCGCTTTGATCATCGTCCTGTTCTACAACTTCTCGTTCCATCATATCTTTACCTACCGCCGTGTCAAGCATGCCCCCGGCAAGGCGTAATGGGAGGGTATTGAAAACGTTCTCGGCCATATCCTGCTGAGCGCAGCGAAGAATCGCAGTGACCTCTTTTTCCCTGAATTTTGTGATTGGGGTCGGTGAAAACCAGAACATCTGCCAAACACAGCGTTCCGAGCCTCGCCACCTCACTCCCACAGCGCAAGGTTGTCTCTTCCCGATCTTGAATCTAGTACGCCATTCCTCCCCAACTATGGTAAAATAGGGGCTGATCGAATTCTGGGAGATTCAAGCCCGTAATGTGTTTTGTAGAGACAGGTGGACACATGGATGAGCGCAGGCGTGTAGAGGTTGTGGAGGTAGCACGGCAATTGCTGGCCCGCTTTCAAGCTGAACAGCCGCAATGGGTGGATGACCGCACTCCCGTTGATGAACTGGTTGCCTGGTATGGCCTGGAGGTGGCAACGTTCCACCCGGACGACCACCCCAGGGGAACCTATGGTTTTCTCGAACGCGACGAACCCCTGATCTGGCTCTGCCGTGGCCTGCCTGAGACGTTCCGCCGTTTTACCCTGGCTCACGAACTGGGGCATGCCGTCCTGCACCAGGAATCCACCCATATTCCCTATGATCTCCCTGAGCTTTCTCCCGATGATCCATGCCAGCAGCCGGATGTGCTGGAGGAGGTGACGGTACAGGCTGGACAGGAATACATGGCAGAGGTGCTGGGCGTAGGCGTGCAGTATGATCCGCGCAGCGAACGCGAACTGGAGGCCAATCTCTTCGCGGCTGAGCTGCTTATGCCCCTGGAACGAGTTCGTACCCTTTACCTGGTTGAGCAGATTCCCCCTCACCAGCTTGCCGCGACCTTCGATGTCTCCAATGCTGCCCTGCTCAACCGCCTGGCCGGATTGCTATCTGGAGAGCGTGAGGAGACACGAGACCGTCAGGAAGACCGGGAAGAGCGCGAAGAACAGAAAGATCATTTTCCCATTCCGGCAAAGGTAAAGCACTATGACGAGTTCCAGCAGGCGGCTATCGAGGCTCAGACGCCCGCCTTGATCGTCGCGGGGCCGGGCAGCGGCAAGACGAGCACGCTTATCGGGCGCGCCGAATACCTGGCGCGTACACTGGGCGTACCGCCGGAACAGATACTGGCGCTGACCTTCTCGCGCAAGGCGGCGCGGGAGATGCGCGAGCGCCTGCAAACAGCCTTGCATGAAACTCACGAAACCACACGGATGCCAACTGTCAGCACCTTCCATGCTTTCTGCGCCGAAATCCTGCGCAACTATGGAGGACTGGTTGGCCTGCGCCCGAACTTCGCGCTGGTCGATGAGACCGAGGGCTACTTTCTACTGCGCCAGCAGGCGCGCTTGATGCGCTTGCAGCACTACCGCAACCTGTCGTACCCTGACCTCTATTTCCCGGCCATGCTCAAGGCTATTTCGCGGGCCAAAGACGAACTGGTTACGCCGGAGCAGTATCGCGTCCTGGCTGAAGAGATGCTCCGGCAGGCGCAGGAGGCTCATGATGACGAGGCGCGGCAAAAAGCTGAAAAGGCTCTGGAAGTCGCCGCTGCTTATACGCTGTACGAAGGGGCGCTGCAAGAGCGCGGAGATACCGATTTCGGCGGGTTGATTATGCTGGCGGTGCGGCTCTTTGCGGAATTTCCAGAGGTGTTGCACGAACAGCGCCAGAAGTACCAGCATATTCTGGTAGACGAGTTTCAGGATATCAACCGGGCAAGCGGCATCCTGCTGCGCCATCTGGCAGGAGAGGAGCGGCGTGTCTGGGTGGTGGGAGACGCCAATCAAGCCATTTACGGTTTTCGGGGAGCTTCGCCCGCCAACATTGCCAGCTTCGAGCAGGATTATCCCGGCGCGGTTATCGTGCCGCTCAGTCGCAACTATCGCTCGCGGCCTGATATCGTGAGCCTGGCGGAATCGTTCCGCTATAAGCAACTGGAGTTGGGGCAGGAGGTCGAGCCGGTGAAAAATCAGCCCGTGCGGCTGACCGCGCCAGAAACGTATGTGACGGTGGCGAAGGCTGATGCTGAGGCTGGAGAGCTGGCCGGTTTGCTCACCGACATTCGACGCAAGCTCGCGGCTGGCTACAGCTACCGCGATATCGTGGTGCTCTGCCGCACGCGCTCGCAAGCCCGCAAGATCATGCGCGCCCTCGCGCTGGCCGGGCTGCCCGTCATCGAAACCGGCGGTATGTTGGGGCAGGAGCATATCAAGGATGTTCTTTCTATCGTCCTGCTGCTCGCCGATAGCAGCGGCATGGGCATCTTACGCGCTGCCCGTCTGAGCGGGCATCCATTGGACCAGCAAGATATCGAGACGCTGCTGCTGGCGGCCCGCGAAGGGCAGTGCAGCCTGTATGACCTGCTAATGCACGAAGAGGCTCCGGCGGCTCTCAGCGAGCAGGGACGGCACTCGTTCTTTCGTCTCTCTGCCATCTTGCGCAGCCTGTGCCACGCACCCAACGTCTGGTCGCTGCTGGCGCAATATCTCTTTATTGAAACCTCGCTCCTGCGTGACCTGCTCTCCGCGCCCAGTAGTAAACTGCGACAGAACCTGCTGGACGATTACGCCAGTCTGCTCGCACTGGCTCGTCGTTACGACCGGCAGCAGGCCGAGCGATTGCGCAAGTTAAGAGAAGAGCAGGAGGCGCGCGAACAAGAGGAGGCACAGGAAGCGCCGGAGGGAAGCCAGAACAGCAGCGACAATCTGGCACTTCCTGCGCTACGAGAGCAGGCAAAAGGCTTTCTGGACTACCTGAGCATTCTTTTGATGCTGCACCAGGACAGTGGCAACCGGCAGCAGAGCGAGGACGGCGGTGAGGAAGCGCCGGATGTGATCCGCGTGATGACGATCCACGCCAGCAAGGGTCTGGAGTTCCCGGTTGTCTACCTGCCGGGGCTGGTGCAGCAGCGTTTCCCCATCCGGCGGCAGCCCAATGCGACCCCGGCCCCTGAAGGCATGCTTCCAGAGGGCAGCGAGGGTGAGGCAGCGCACGAAAGCGGAGAGGCGTGCCTGTTCTACGTCGGCGTAACCCGCGCCCGCGATGCGCTCATCTTGAGCTATAGCACGCGCTATGGCAAACGCAACTACAAACGCTCTCCCTATATAGACGCGCTGCTGGCCGGACTGCCGGGGGAACGTGTAACGCATCTGGAATGGCGCAGCCGGGATGAAGATCGCTATCTGGCCGATGCTGCTGATGACCTGATCCCCGCCTCGCAGCCAGGCGAGCATTTTATCCAGCTTGTGCAGCCCGCCATGCTGAGTGTTTCGGACATTGAAGCTTATCAGCGCTGCCCGCGCCAGTATGCCTATAGCTGCATCTACTGTTTTCAGCGCGAGGCCGGTGCGTACTCCCTCTTCTGGCGAGCCACGCAGAAGACGGTCGAGGCGTTGCAAAAAAGCGTCACGGGCGAACTGGGAGAGAGGGAGCAGGAAGGCGTGACCGGAACAACAAGGACAGTGCCGAATCAGCAAGAGGCACGCGATCTCTATACGCGCCACTGGCAGGAGTTGGGCGGTCATTTAACCCCTTTTGCCTCGTTGTACGAGCAGCACGGCCATGAAGTTGTCGATTTGCTGCTGCAAAAGCTGGCAAGCGGCAAGAGCGAGCCATGGGGAACACGCCAGAATTACACCGTTGATATCGATGGTCGCACCATCCTTGTACCGGTAGACCGTGTCGAAGCGGCACAGGATTATGGGCAGGGAGAGGAGAAAAAGCCTGTCCGCTTCGTGCGCACGGGCTTCCGCAAGCCCAGAGAGAAACCTGCAGTCGAGGCACGCGAGATGCTCTACGCGAGGGCTTTGCGGCAGCACCACCCCAACCAGCAACTTGAACTCCATTTTCACAACCTGAGTACAGGCGAGGTGGTGCCAATAGCCTTGACGGAGAAAAAAGAGCAGAAGCTGTATCAAGACCTCGTAGAATTGATTCTGGGCATGGAACGTCACGAATACCCGATCAATCCTGATCCCTTCCGCTGCCCGACCTGCCCTTACTTTTTGATTTGCCCCGCGTAGGCCCCGCTCAATCGACAGGAGGTATCATCGTAGCGCGCGGATTTATCAGCGCGTCGCTTGCGGTTTTTTGAGCATATGGCAACGTGCAAAGAGAGTCGTTCGTAAGATATAATAGGAACATTGGTGGAGATAGTTTTTTATGACCGTTCTTAAATTTTTTCCGATTATACCTATCTTGACCCAGAAAGCAGGTAACTTGCATGAGCATATCGCTAGCCAGACCACTCTGGCTACTCAATAATAACAACTTGCCGCAGAGGCAACAACAGGACCAGGGTCCCAATGGACGGTCTGGTGGAGGTGGGCAATCACCGCAGAAAGGGCCGTCGATGCTTAATCGCTGGCTCTTGATCATCTTCGTGGTGATGATCGTGGTCTATCTCTTTCAATACTTTAATACGAGCAGCAGTACCAACTCCAGCACGCCGCCGCGCGACCAGCTCACCTATACCGAGTTCTACGAGCAGATCGACGCGGGCAACATTAAAGATGCGACCTTCAACGGGCAGACAGATATCACCGGTGATTTCAAACAGCCTGTCGATGGCTACACACAGTATCACGTCTACCAGTTGCCCAATGGCGATACGCAGTTGCCGCAGTTGCTCATTTCTAAAGGAGCGACGGTCATCTATGAGCCGCCGCAGGACAACAGCTTCTTTATCAACCTTCTGATTGCTTTTTTACCCTGGGTGTTTTTGATTGGTCTGTTTCTCTTTTTCAGTCGGCGCGCCGCGCAGGGGCAGCAGGGCATCTTCAGCTTCGGCAAGAGCAAGGCCAAACTGATTCTCGAGGATCGGCCCAGCACGACCTTTGCTGACGTGGCGGGCGTCGACGAGGCGAAGTACGAATTGCAGGAGGTAGTTGAGTTCCTGAAGACGCCGGGCAAATTCCAGCGACTGGGCGGCAAGATACCGCGAGGAGTGCTGCTGGTCGGCCCTCCGGGCACCGGCAAGACGCTGCTGGCCCGTGCCGTGGCAGGAGAGGCAGGAGTGCCC
>DATGLM010000055.1:0-3888 GCA_035294125.1 Ktedonobacteraceae bacterium
CCTCGAAGGGCAGTCCATCCAGCAGGACCGGGGGACGAGGCAGCGGTTCTGAGCACAGCCGCGCATGCTGCTGATGAAGCAGCAACCGCTTCACGCTAAGATGGCCTTCATAGACGGCGACGACGATATCGCCATGACCGGGTTCGAGGGCACGATCAATCACCAGCAGGTCGCTATCATACATGCCAGCCCCACCCATGCCATCGCCCTGTACCCTCACAAAAAAGGTCGATTCGGGATGGGGAACCAGCAGATCGTGCACATTGAGCGGGCGCTCCTCCCAGCTTTCTGCCGGCGATGGGAAGCCGGTCAGCCCTGGTGAGAGAAAATAATGTAAAGTCATAAACAATACAATCATCGTCGTGGCAGCCGGCCATCGACGGAGAGGAAATACCAGAGAGCACGGAAGCTCTCCGAAAGCATATCCGCCAGCACCTTGTCGTAAAGCTCGTCAAGTTCTTCCTGCGTCGCCATACCCATCTTGAGCAGAAACGGCTGGCCCAGCTTGCCGGCGACTTTGAGGTTTTCAAACATCGCCACATTGGCTGTTGTACCAGCGGAGAAATCTAGCACGTGAGGTCTCAGGTGAATCTGCTGACAGCCTGCCTCGGTGAGAAACGCGCCTAAGAGCGGCGTCAGGTTCAACGGCGCGGCGTACAAGCCACTGCGCCGCATGGCTTCGTAGCCCAGCCCGGTATAGGTGTGGTACGCTTCGCTGTTGGTCGTGCCGGTCTGATCGCACTCGGTGAGGATGATCCTGCCTCCTGGCCTGGTGACGCGTGCAAACTCTTTGACCACCCCGGGCCAGGCGGATCTGCGCAGAAAACCGACCATGAAGCGCGCGTTGACCACATCAAAGGAGCCATCGGAGAACGCGAGGGGCTGAGTCGCATCCATGATCTGGAACTGAGCGTTATCCAGCCCTTCCACGCGCACAAAGCCGTTGGCATAATCGATCATGGTCTGGCTGATGTCGATGCCTGTGACCTGGATGTCAGGATACTGGTAGGCCACCTCCCGTGCCCAGCCGCCCGGTCCACATCCCACATCGAGCACGGCTCGCACCGCTTTAGGATCGAGGTCCGGGGGAAAGAGGCCCCCCATGGCCTCGGTCACAAGCCTGTCCTGATCGATGAGGCGCGCCATCTCCGCCGCGCTCTCAGTCGGTGCCACGTAGGTATTCTCTGACATAGAATCGTCCTTCTTCCTTGTATCCAGGAGCCAAAGCGGCTCATCCACTGAGCCGTTGAGCAGAGTATAGCAGATTTCTCGCCTTTGCGCATTATTGTACTTCCCTATCCTGAGGCCCGTTTGCCCGTTCTCCCCGTGTTGTCCTTCAAAGCCGGGCGCCGGAGGCCGCACCAGCAGGAAGACGCCCGCAAGGGGCGTCTCTACATTTCTGGGTGACGGCCTCACATGAAATGTAGAGACGCCCCTTGCGGGCGTCTTGCCCCGGCGCCCTGGATGATATCTCCCGGCCTGATTGGCGCCGGGATGATGCCTGGTGCCGGATGGAGGTGATGCCTGGCGCCAGATGGAGGTGATGCCTGGCGCCTGGTGTAGAGACGCCCCTTGCGGGCGTCTTGCCCCGGCGCCCTGGATGATATCTCCCGGCCTGATTGGCGCCGGGACGATGCCTGGTGCCGGATGGAGGTGATGCCTGGCGCCAGATGGAGGTGATGCCTGGCGCCAGGTGGAGGTGATGCCTGGCGCCAGGTGGAGGTGATGCCTGGCGCCAGGTGTAGAGACGCCCCTTGCGGGCGTCTCTACACCTGGCGCCCGTGCTGAAAGACGCTGCCAGGGGCAAGACGCTGGCCCCTGGTTCTGAGCGTGCCCGGAGGTCAGTTGTCCTGTCGCCCTGGTGGCCGCCTTCGCTGCCCACAGGATGACAGGGCACGCTCAGCATGACCTGTTCCTACCAGTGCCCCATCAGGTCGCCCTGAGCCTCAGGAAGCGGCCACGCCTCGCGCCCATCCCGCTGGTGATGCTCTCACGGCGTGCCGGGGTGATAGATCGCCCAAGATCCGGCATCGCTCATTCTTCTCGTGGAAGATCAAAGTTGAGCAGGTGGCTACAAAGCCGTCTTAACTCAGGGCTGATCGCTTTGTGGGCGGGATGCGGCGAGTAGGCTTTCAATGCTTCCTCACTCTCGAAGGTCATAACAAAACCATGTGTATATCCTTGATTAACCGTATGGCGATTGACTCCAACCTGTACTTCCACCAGCCCTGGAATCTGGCCTTTGAGTGCCTTAAACCGTTCAAGGACGGCAAGCAACTCTTCCGATGCCGTTTCAGGCTTCGGCTCCAGGAGAAGGATATGATAGATCACTCTGATCTCCCTGCTTTCATTCGCTCTAATGTCGAAAGAATTTCTTTACGCGCTTCCAACATAGCACGCTCTCTGCCAATAGAAGTACCATTGAGCCTATCCGACATCTGTCGGAGTCGTGTGACATAGCGGGTAGAATGAAGCTTCTCCGCCATTTTTAAGCCCTGTTCTGCATAGGCAAGTCCTTGTCTGATATCACCAGCATAACAATGCGCCTGCGCTTTAATGATGTTATACGATGCCTGATCTCGTAGTGGACGAAATGGGCGTAAGATATCCGTTCGCTGGTAAATAGCAAGTGCTTTCTCCGGCTGCCAGAGCATCGTAAATCCCTGTGCTCTGGTCTGTAGCACTTCTAAGAGATGAAAGTCGTGGGCAAGCGAGTCAATGGAGGATCCCATCCCCATTGCGATCTGTTCAGCTTGATCGATAGTGCGTAAGAATCCTTGCTCATCGCCACACGTAAACGCTGTAATGGCCCATTCTTTCCAAAGTACTCCTTGTATCCATTGGGAGACCGATTCTGCATACTTCTCTGGAGCTTCCTTGATATGCTTCTCTGCTGCCAGGAAGCGTCGAAACGCTGTATCATACCATCCGCGCCGACGTAGCATAGATGCCTGATGGATGATCGCGAGCGCAATCATATCCACATCTCCAAGCTCATCAGCAATGTCATACATTTCTTGAAAGTGGAATAAAGCCTCCTTAGTAGCCGTCTTCTCTATCTCTAAATGTCCTAACATCTCATGGGTATAGCCTAGCAGTCGAAGCGCGGGTTTATAGAATTGCCCATGATAAAGGGCCAGTGCCTCGTTCAAACGCTGCTGTAAATCGCGGAGATTCGCATCTATATCGACAATCATACTATCTCCATGCCAGATGAGCCAGGAGAGTTTGACCGTGTTTTGAGCAGGTTCAAGTAGAGCTTGTAACAACACATCATCACTATCTCGCGGATCAGGCTTCCTCCTGGGCATTCCTTTGCCTACCGCTGCTAGCCTCTCCTCTGGAATGCCCAGGATATCAACCAGACGATTAATCTGTTCTTGTTTCTCCAGTTTTCGTTTTCCACGCTCGATAAGCGAGACATAAGCACAAGAAACGTTCCATCGCTCCGCCAGTTCCTCTTGCTTCCATCCTCGCTGTTTTCGATACGCGCGAACGAGTTTCCCAAAAGCGTTTTCTTCCATTGTTCCCTTCCCCAAATAACTAACTTAACAGTTTGTAAAGTCTGTATTACAAGTTGTCTGTGGCATTGCCTCGCAAAGTAAATCATACTCTATCAGGGCCGGGTTTACAACCTCGTTTGCAATGCTTTTGTGGCTGTTCTCCATAAGAACACCGTAAAGCAGCACACTACATCGCAGACAGGATGTACCTGCCTCTCAATACATGCAGAGGAGAAGGAGCACAATGAACGATCCGAGCCGAAAAGTGACGGTCAAGCAACTCAAGACCCTTTTTCCCTTTGATGAGGCCCTGCTGGCGCAGCAGGCCGGGGTGGCGCTGGAGACGGTCTATCACGCGCAAAGCGCCACCCCTATCGCGCGGCAA
>DATGLM010000056.1:0-3557 GCA_035294125.1 Ktedonobacteraceae bacterium
CACGAAGCGAGCGATGCGCCCGGCGGCTTCGCGCAAGCGTTCTTCCGGCTCGTTGGTAAAGATGAAGCGGACATGCTGGTGCCCAAACGTATCGCTGCCCCAGGCCACCATTGGCGTGATCGCGACCTCCTCTTCGGCTAACAACTGCTGGCAAAACGTGGTGGAGGGGACGCCCAGCGCGCTGATGTTCGCCAGGCAGTAGTAGCCCCCTTCGGGCACCACCACTCGCAGCCCGGCAATCGCGCTTAGCCCCTCCACCAGCACATCACGGTTGCGCTCATAGCGTGCTACACTGGCCGCTACTCCTTCTTGTGAGCCACGAAGTGCCGCTGTGGCCCCGGCCTGAGCCAAGCCGCTGGGCATAATCGTGTTGAAGATATGGACATCGTGGACTGGCTTGAGGAGCTCCCTGGGACCAACAGCCCACCCGATGCGCCAGCCCATCATATTGTAATTCTTGGAGACCGAGCCGACGATGATGGTCCGCTCTCGCATGCCTGGCAAGGTGGCAGGGCTGATCACCCGCCTGCCATCGTAGACGATCTTATCAAGCGAGGCATTGAAGAGTAGCAGCGTATCGTTCGCTCGGGCCGCGTCGGCCAGCGCCTCGGTCTCAGCGTGGCTCAACACCGTTCCGACTGGCATGACAGGGGACATGACGAAGAGCACCTTGCAGCCACGCGCTTGCGTCGGCAAAGCGGCCAGATCCAGGTGCCAGCCCCGCTCCTCCACCAGATCGGTAAACACCTGCACCCCATCGGCCAATCGCACGCGCTGCGCCATCCCGTTATAGGTGGGATTGGTCAGCAGCACCCGGTCCCCCGGGTTAACGTAGCAGAGCAAGACATCGAGCATCGCTTCCCCGGCGCCGCAGGTGACGAGCACCTCGCCACCGTGATCAGCCAGCAGCGGCCCGATGTAGTGGCGCTCCTGGAAGCCAATAGTCGCGCCAACGCCGAGTTGCTGGCGCAGCAGGTGGGGATGCGCCTGATCTTTGGGGAGGCCAACACCGAATTTCATATCGCCTGGTTGAGCCGTCTGCCGGTTCTTCAGGCAGAGAACTATCGCCTGCCGATGCTGGCGAAAACGCTGCTCCAGATTGAGGTGGCCGGGAAAGGTGGTCCTGTAGCCCTCTTTGCGACACATCTGAATGCGGGCCGGCGACCAGAGGATGAGCAGGTTCGCAGCAGGGAGGCGCGGGCCATCCTCGATGTGCTGCATACCCTGGGAGAGCAGCCGCATGCACTGGTGGGCGATTTCAACTCGCTGCATCCTACCGATGAGGCCAACCTCCCCCTCTATCTCACCACGGCTGCTGAGGAGGGAGAGGACAACCTCTCGGCAGAGCCGCTACCTCGCCAGGTCATCCCTCTGGTGCTGGAGGCAGGCTATACCGACTGCTACCGTGCCCTGCATCCCGCCGAGCCGGGATACACGTATGCCGCGCCCAACCCCTCGTTGCGGCTCGATTACATCTTTGCTTCGCCATCGCTTGCCGGGCGCCTCCTGGCCTGTGATCGTGTGACAGATGCAGAAGCCATGATCGCCTCTGACCATCTACCCCTCTGGGCCGAGTTCACCTGAGTGCGCGTTTCCGCTGGCTCCGATTCTCCCTCGGGCAGAATCATGCAGGAGTGTGGATCGTGCGTAGCCCTGTGCGATCCCGGCAACGGCCAGGCCGCCCCATACGAGCTTTAGCCGATGTCACAAGACCATGATGGCTAACCCAGGCGGTCTAATGATTTCCAGCGTCGTCGCGATGCCCAGTATGAACGTGCCCGGCCTGTCAAACCGTTTGACAACTCGTATGCTGCGCGCCATCTCGTTGTGCATCCAGTGGGATCTCTTCGGGGTGGTTGCCATGCGGTTTGAGCCTCCTTGATCACCCGCCTGGTCTCACAGCGAGAAGCAGCAAAGAATAGCGTATAATAATCAACAGCAGCATGCACTTACGAATATGGAAGGCACTCGTTACTGTACATCCTTTAGCCACAATATCAGCAGTAAGTGGCTTTTCCCTTGCTTGCGATCTAGCATTCATACCCGCATAGCGAGACAAACGGACATGGCGTATGCTACTAGGAACACTAGAAGCGTCTTTGAAGTCCAGTTGCCGCTGCTGCATCGGGGCAGGCCGCTCAAGTGGCATAGTATACTGCAGGAAGCGGCTTGTAACCAATCAATCAGGCGCAGTAAGTCAGGGGCCAGGTCCATTCTCAATGGCTCGATGCCATAGGCGATGAAAAGATTGCAGATCATGGGAAGCGGCCATGGCCTGTGAGCCTGGCCCCAGCCCGCTGCCCGACTACCTGGCCCATGTCCGCGCAGGGCAGCGCCCGGCTGGCCGCCTCATCTGGCCCGTGAGCTTCGATCTGGCCGAGTGAAAAGGGACAAGCTATCGAGCCTCGTTCTTGGTAGGGTTGCAGACTCCTCTGTCCGCAACCCTACCGATGTTTTGCCACCGTCCGCTGGCAGTGGGGAAAAGAGCAAACCTGAGTAGTTACGGTATTTTTAACAATAGAGGCACACTATTACAACAAATGTCCCTACATGGGACACCTTATTTCATCTACTCTCATGCTATTTTTCTTCCTCTGGAGGATGCAAGGCTTGCCCCCGACTTCTCTGTGATACCCTTTCTGCGATGTGCTGCACCAGGAAGACGGGATGGTGGCGAGCCTCCTGCTCAAACTCCTCAAGGGGTGATTGTGCCGTGGCCGTAAAGTAGTCCTGAAAGCTCTCTGTCGAGGCCAGACAGGCTTTCAGGACAGGAGCGGCCTCCTCTGGCGAAAGCTCAATGGCCTTGATTCTCTCAGAGCGACGACCACGGGTGAGCGTGGCCTCGCCTGCCGCCCGCAGGTTATAGACCCAGCCAACGAGGCCGAAGGCCGCCACCAGGTAGCGCTGTCCCTGCTGTTCCACGACGGCCACCGGGGTTGTGCGCAATTGACCGGTTTTGCGCCCGCGTACCGTGAGCAGATGGATCAGCCCGATATTCACGCCCAGGCGCACCAGGGGCGTAACAAACCAGTTCCCAATACGCACGGCAAGCGGAACGGGAGACCTTTTTGTCATAACATCAACCTTTCTCGAACTATTGCTTATGGAAACTTCACTGTCCATTAGATGAGCAGACGTGCTGCCAACCAGGTGCGCGCAGGCAGGGCACTGAGGGCGAGGGAGCCATGCTTCCGCTCTACCGTACAAGTTGCGACTGTCTGCCCACCTCTGACGTGCCCTGCTTGAGGCGCAGGAAGCGCGTACTGATCGTTCCGCACAGGCCCAGCGCGCCCAGACCCACCAGGACATGGGCTGCCTCGATCAGCCAGTGCAGGTTCCCAACCAGAATCATCTGCTGCGTGACGCCAAAAATCGGCATGAGTAGCGCATAGACGATGCTGATCAGACCCAACCTTCTCAATCCGCTGGTAGCAGCGGCGATGATCGCCAGCACGAGCAGCGCCAGGCTCACCAGCAGCCCAAAGAGCATATGCACGGAGGTGAGATCGGCATGGGTATAGGTCCCCGTACCTCATGCCAGGGCAATCACTCCGGCA